>JBIICY010000012.1:0-39358 GCA_044238605.1 Patescibacteria group bacterium | reverse complement strand
GCGCAACTGCCGCTGCTCTGAACTCGTCGTCATAGCGACGACCCCTGTTGTCATTTCCCATCGTTTCCTCCAATCCAAATATGTGATTAGAGATCGACTTACTGTCAACTAAATGGGGGGAAGATCAGACTAAATAATCGACCCTACTCATATATTGAGTCAAGCGATCTAGATCGCTCGCCGATGACTCGAACCTAACAACGCTGCGAACGTGATCTTGCAGATCACTAACTGGGCAACTCAATAATGAAAGATGCTTAATCAATGGTACCTCACGATCTCTCCGCAAATCTGAATAGGTTTTTGTTGACCATGCTGTGTGTTGTGGTTGCGCTTTTCACATCCAGCACGGCACTCCTTAGCAAACCAGGAAGTGATACCACTCGACTAGTTGGCTTCTGGCACAGATACTGCTATCCAGATAACACCCTGGCCAAGAATGTCGTCAACAATCTAGTTGGCCAAGGAGATCAGGCCATTAAGCTTGCTTTGGAGTTTAATGTACTGCCGAATAACACAAGATCAGGAAGGTGGGATGGAGAAATTGTTTATCTACGCATGCGAGGCTGCGATCTGGGCGTGGGCGATTTTACAAGTTATCGGCGCAGCCCTAATTTTGAAGAGATGCCGTTGGTCTTTCTTAATCAGACAGCACCTGATTCTGTCGACTTGTATACTTTAAGTTTTGGGAAGAAGCAAATTCCAAGGTTTCGACTCGAAAGTGAAGCAGATAAGAACAGCACAATTGATACGGTTGCGATAGCCGGTTCTTGCCGTCACTATTTAACATCGGATAGGTCACTGATCAAAAGGGACCGATGTTGGCCTAGCTCTAGAGTCAAATGTCCCCTCGAATGGGGCTTTTATCTCGAAAATAGACCAACACCAGTCAAGGTACCAGTCATTGCGTCGGAGTATGCTTCGGAAGCACATGTGGCCCATCATCCGAGTTATCCTAAACCTTCTGTCACTATTCATGCTGTGAGTCGGATTCTACATTGCACAGAATTTCTTGATTTACTGAAAACCGTTTCCATTTCAACTCCGAGTGTTAATCAGATGCTCAAAGCTCGAATAAGTGCATATGTGGAAATGGTAAAAACACTGTCTGATGGATCAAAAGAGGAATCATTTTCAGTCCCAGTTTTGACTCAAGTTAGCGGGCCTTCGTCATCCGTTACAACAATAGAGCTTGCTCAGCCACAATTTCATAAAACACTCCGTACTTTTTCGCCCGGGTCGTTTTCAGATGGATTGTTTTTAGTTGACAACATATTCGTAAGCTCATACTACTTTAATGAGTTGGGGTCGAATCTGTATGATCGATTTATTGGCAAGTATTCTTCAAGTAGTTCTTTCCACAGGTACGGCGAACAATTGTTTATTCACAACACGCTTGGGTCTATTGTCTCCAGTGCCAACAGATTAGTCAAAGAAACAACAACCGACAGCCGGTTAGAAGTCCTAAAGCGTAACATTATCCTTGATTCGTTGATTGAGGATACGCTTTCACTTTATTCCCAAACGCTCAAACAATTTGCTCGGTCAGTAGGACATTTCTGCGATTTTGTTGGGAGTTTTGACACGAGGAGCTATGGATACGACGGGCACTTGCTTCTCAAGTCTCAAGTAGGACCCGGCGTAAACCCTTCGAAGGATTCGAGTCTATACTTTGGTATTCACGATTCTCCAGGATTGACTGAGTCCCAAAAGAACAACTTCGCTAAACTCTTGTCCACTGCAATCCGAAGCAGTCCGGGCAAATCAATTGGAGAATACATACCCTATCAGCATCTATTTGATAGAAACATGATTGGCGACTGCATTCATACATTGAAGAAAGATACTAGGTACTGCAATGATATCATCATAAAGTATCTTAGCTCTTTGAATGTAACAGGTTTCAACCTCGCTAACATTCACAAGAACCTCGATTTTTCTGTTAACGATCTTCACGCCCAATTTGACAATCCAATCGGCAAAGTTTGGCTTTTTTCCGGGCTGGACAGGCACGCCAACAATCGTGTGCTTAATATGTTTGCCCAGCTGGTCAATGATGACAAAGGGTATCTTCAAATGGACGAAGATGATGTGGTAGATACAATGATTGCACGATACTCACAACGATATGCAAATCTTGCGGACGAAGCTGACGATTCAGATTTTGACGACTCGGTCGAGATATACCAGAGTGCTTTCGAAGCGGGCACGTTTGCCGCTGATATCGCCGAGATGTCCTCATCACCGTTCTACCTGTTCGATGTAGACTATCGGAGCAACATTACTGCTGTTAAGACCAAGATTGATTCAATTCTCGTGATTGTCGATTCGACACTAAGAGCAGCGCATTATCGATTGTTATCGTCTCGCCAGGAACTTAAGGAAGCATATCGATTAAGAAAATACATAGCAGAGAGCTCTCGTGAGGAGAGCCAAATCACCTTCAGTACGGATAGCACACGTTGGGCCTACTGGCCGAAATCAAACTTTCTTGGTGAAAGTGCATCTGACATGGTCAATGCCGTCGAGAGTTTCAAGGTTTCGCAAGGATATGACAGGAAATACTCTCCTATGAGTGACAAATCGTACAAACGACTTCTGTCTAGTATTCCAACGTTCTCAAAGTTAAAGGGAACTAGTTTTGCTGTCAGCTTAACTCAGCAGCGCCCCAAGTTTTCCATCCTGTTCAGCCTTGATATTGATGGCAACTTTGATCGAAGTGATAACTACTACGGAGCACTAGTCTGCTCCGGAAGTAAGTTGATAGAGGCAACGAGCTCAACTTCCGAGCACATGGACTTTAGAGGCCCCTATAGAATTCACCTGCTTCAAGACCAGCCATGGTCGCTTGTTGACGGCTGCGAACTGTTCATGATCGCTTCACCACGCGACAGCGAAGCAGGTCTGCCTGTGAACGTTGAGGCTTTGTACTACATCCCTTCTAAAAATCAGGGCAAGTGACCTGCTCCCCAAAAATGCTACCAACTGAAATGATAGTTTGGTAGTTGAAAGGAGCATATCATGGGACGAAAGCATCATACGGAAGAGCAGATCATTGGGATCTTGCGTGCAGCCGAAGTGGTAGTCTCAAAGGGCGGCACAATAGAAGCCTTCTGCCGTGATCAAAAGATCACCGAGGCCACGTATTACCGCTGGCGCAAGATCTATGGCGGAGTGGGTCTTGAGCAGGTAAAAAAACTCAAAGAGCTCGAGGCGGAGAACAGACGTTTGCGCAGAGCTGTGTCTGATCTAACGGTCGACAATCAGATTCTCAAAGAGGTCGCACGGGGAAACTTCTGAGCCCGGCACGGCGCCGTGAGGCAGTTCATCATGTGATGGGTGTCTTCCAGGTAAGCCAGCGGCGGGCATGCAGGGCGCTCGGACAGGTGCGATCATCGCAGCGTCATCAGCCGCTCAAGCGTAAGGAAGACGATGTGGCTCGTAGGCGCATCATTGCTCTTGCCAGGGAGTATGGTCGCTATGGCTATCGCATGATATGTGCCATGATGCGCATGGAGGGCTGGGCGGTAAATCACAAGTATGTCTACCGTATATGGCGCGAAGAAGGGCTCAAGGTGCCATCAAAGCAGCCCACGCGTGCTCGGCTGTTCCTCTCAGATGGATCGGTCGTCCGTTTGCGTGCCGAACACAAGAACCATGTTTGGAGCTATGACTTCGTCACAGATCAGACCAGCGACGGGCGCAAGTTCAGGACGCTCAATGTCATCGATGAGTATACACACCAAGCACTGGCATGTCACGTAGCACGTAGGATACGAGCCTCGGATGTACTCGACCTGCTGACAGATCTCTTTGTTGAGCATGGCACGCCAGAGCATATCCGAAGCGATAACGGTCCCGAGTTCATTGCCAAGCACCTCGTCTACTGGCTCGACGAGTTGAATGTCAAAACGTCGTTCATCACGCCCGGCAGTCCATGGGAGAACGGATACGTCGAATCATTCAACGGACGCATGCGAGACGAATTTCTCAACGGAGAAGTCTTTCACACGCTCGTTGAAGCTAAAATCTTGATCGAGCAGTGGAGGCGATTCTACAACACCAAGCGACCGCATAGCAGTCTCGGGTATCGACCACCGACACCCGAATCTATTCAACCAACCATTTTTAGGTTCGCTGCGTGATGACTATCATTACACGTGGACCAACAAACGGGGCAGGTCATCCTCCTTGAGGTGAATTCCCCAGCTTACGACTGGTCCTGTTTTTTAGTCCACTCCACTTCGATCGGCTACCTTGATACTGTTAAAGCATTGTATTCGTGGCGTCTCTTCGATAGAGACGCCATAATGTATTTACCCGGCCTAAGAAGGCAACATTTGCCCGACGTATCCACCACAAATCAGTTATGACATTATGACCACGCCTGATGATGCTAACCAGGGGCTGTACCCGACAAAGGGACTTAACTTCCAAATTCTCTTGCAGTTTGAACAGATATTGCAGAGCCATCCAGAGCTGTACGGCCATTTGAGAGACCGATGCAATGGACTCGTCGTCGTGGGTGATGCACGGACAACCCAATCCCCACAAGTTAGAATGGTTGGTGGTGATATCTCGATTCACTTACCCGATGAATGGTATGCGTTTGTCTTTCTTTTGACTAGTGCCGCGTACTTCGATATGTATGACCCAATGGTCAGGGCAATGGCTTCTGGCAGTCGAAATGTTGAGATCGATGATAATATCCGAAGGATTATCAATGAGTCTTTGAGCAGTGTCAGAACATTCGTGAATACAAGCACTCTTCGGTGGCCTGACGGCTTACCAGACAATATTGACGAAGTCAATCCCGGTATGGTAGAGTGGCAGAATATAAAGTCAATCTACATCGCAGCAATTCTCTTCATCATGCTTCATGAGGTCTCTCATATCGTCAACGATGATCTTCATAAGCTGGATGTTACTCCAGAGGAATCAAAGGAAATCGAGACAAGATGCGACGCCGAAGCCGCCCGCTGGATCCTCGCACACTATGATGGGAAAATTGGCGCTTCCGATCAATTGGGGATCGTAATTGCACTTGGTGCTGTTGTTGCATGTTCGAAGAATGCACCATCACTTACTCACCCTGAGCCACTGACGCGAGCATCGGCAGTATTCGATGTTCTCGACAAAGAGATGACGGCAACGCTAAAACTCGTCAATACCGGCATACTCATCTGGGTTGCAAAGATCGCAGGTGTTCCAGACAACACCATCAACAAACTGCTTTCAGGAGAGCTTGATATCGATCGTGTCCATGGCAATGTGGTTGAGATCTTGCGCTTTATGGCATGAGCCATAGGTTCCTACTGCTCGTTTACTAAACGAACTGGTCTTCCCTACAGTTAGCCAACAGTTAGGAGTGTCGTATTCAATAGATCACGCTCCGGGCCAAGAACATGCTTCTGGACTATGCAGATTTGCTGACAGCCCGATTAGCATGGGATCGGAATCATATGCAGCTTGGTCATCTAGCCTAATCCATCCCTGCAACACTCACACGGATGCAACTGCCAGATTGAAGATACCACGTTGGCCAACACATGTGGTCGTTGGTTGGCGGCCTACGTTTTCTATCCACCCAGCCGTGCAGCGTACCGTTCGGTCCGAGCATTCCGCCCTCGCACGAACCTTTCCACTCCCGCTATGTAGGAGCGGTAGTCGCATACGTCCTTAAACCCCGGTGCCGAAGCAAATCCCTCGAACGGCAAGTAGAAGTTCACGCCCCCGTGCTTGTCAACCAGGTCGTCAAGCAGGAAGAATTCCACGTATCCCTCAAAGCTCTCGAAGAGCCGAAAGAAGGACGCATACCGTTCAAGGACATCGGTGAGGGGGCTTTGGGTATAAGCATAGAATCGACGGATGCACTCCAGCGTGAGGTCGAAGCGATCGTCGATCGGGGCGTGGCTACCTCTCAATTGGTTGATCGTCGGCAGACGGTTGATCTGCCGGTTGGGAAAGACGAGGTATGCACCGATGGCAGAGCCAACGTCAAAGAGCTCTTGCAAGTCATTCGGTATCTGCTCCGTGAGCCACTTCTTTCTGTGATGGTTCCGGTAGGAGTGGGTAATGGCATCGCTACCCAACGAAAACTCGCCCACGTGTGAGTTATGGTAGAGGTAGTACCCCGGCTCGTCATCTCGGAGCTCGAACACATCACCACTCGGCAATGGCTTGCTCCAGAGTAGCTTGTGATAACTCGTTAGCGTAGCGCTGCTCGAATCCGGATCTGGACCCGTGGCATCGGTGTACATGTTGAAGGTGGTGGAGAGCATGGAATCGCTTAAATCTTAGTATGTCCAGATCATCCCTTTGAGAAGTGCATCTGGAATCGCAAGGTCGCCAGCCTCTTTCACATTGGGATGGTTCGCTAGCAGGAGACGAATCGCACGCAATGCACTATAGGCATCCACTATCAGCTGGCGTTGCTCGTGAATATACTTCTGGTCAAAAACATCTGGGTGCAACGCATGGGCAGGCTTCTGTCGTATTCGCCTGACCCTCTTAAATGCACTGATCATCTCTGAAATAGGCTCAGGGTCTCGCGTTCTGAATGAGCGTGCAATCCACTCTTCAAGCATCGCGATCGTTCCTCGTTTCCGTACTTCGACTTTACCGTCATCGCGCTTGTTCTCATCCTCGTCATCAACCGCGCCCATAAAAAACTCCTTGTTGAGATTGTCCGACATCATCTTGTCGAGCGTTAGAGCGAAGTCGTAGTACTCAGCTTGCGTCGGCCGCACCAAAAAGCTGAAGTTTCTCGGCTTGATCTTTCGGAATATGTCTCGGAACAGGTGAGGTCTCCCCATTAGATCGCACATGTCGTTTATTACTCGTAGCTCCTCATAGAACGCGCTGAATATCGACATCTTCTCTCCCCATTCCCCAAGTACGTTGTTTCGGCAATAGTCGGGATGGAGCTTGTAAGAACCGCGCACTTCCTTACTGAGCCAAATCTGTTGGTGCTCCGGGCTTAGTCGGCTCAAATAGATGCAGAATACTGCAGCGGCCCGGTTGTACTCATCGTCATATGCAAAGCCAAACGTATCGAGTAGCACCTTGTCTCGTTCAGGCATCGATTGAGACAGGTAGTGTTCATCTGAGACACATATCTGCCCATTGATATCATCAGTCTGGTAGAAGTACCTTGGATCGTTGCGATATATCTCTAGGACGGACAGGTCAAAAGCTCGATACTCCAACTGACCTGCCCCTAGTGCCATCTCGAGTGTGTACGGGCGGCCATGGTATTCGCGCTTGTCTACAACTTCATCAAGATGATTCCGGGTAGGGTACAAGCAGACGTGCCTGAGTTCACTGTTCTCAAGCTTCTCGAGCTGGCGATCTACAGGCTCGTCTCTGAATGCCCGTATGTGAGGGTTGGGATGTCTATCTCCGAAAATCACCGCTATTGCGCCAGCTGATACGAGTTGAGCCAAGAGCAGACGCAAGTGATCTGCGGCAATACCTGTTGTACTTCGGATACGGTGGCACGGATAGCCATTGAAGTCCCCTGAGCCAAGATAGAAGTCTGTCGTCTCTGCTAGAAGTTGTTCAGCATCCATTTATGGTCTTTCAATTCGTGCGAGCTATCACTGTGGCATGGTGGGTGGCCGCAACCTATGTGAGCGCTGTTCCCACACTCCTTTCACGCACAGGCTAAACCCACGACATACCATGTTTCAGATGTGCTCGATGACTAGTAGTCGGCCGGCTAACTTGTACTCGGCGAATAATCGCCGGGTGCCCCGACCTGATCTGTTCTCATTGCCCTCACCAGAGGACCCTTTTGTCTACTACAGCAGTTTTCTTGCCAGTCTATCAAGTGACAGGTCCGATGAGCTCAATCGATCCCGTAGCCAATTTGTCATCAAAGTCGGACTGGTTCTCAGCGAACACGTGCCAACCCTGTTTGGAACCACTTACCGCAACGATACGATCATATGAGCCCGTTGTCCCCGTAGATCCAGATGGAATGTGAGTCCCCAAACTTGCATAGGCCTGATGAGGGTGAATTAAAAAGGTTGGGCTCTTGTAACGGCAGTCGCGATACTCCACAGCATCGAAAGAACCCGACTCAAACATTTCGCACATACTCGAGGAGACCTCTGGGTCGATAATGCTCCGGCCTCCCTGCCACGCGACAGTTCCACTCTGTGGATCATGCTTTTGCGTCACAAGACTCCCCGACTTGGCTGCCGCAACCAGGTTCCTGCTAAGAGTTGACTTTGACAATCCCAATTTAAAATCCTGAAAGTTTGGTGTTAGCCTTGCGGTATTGAATTGACGTTGTCCTGATACCTTAAACTTATCGCAGCGACACCGCCAGTGACCTGCCCCCGTTTATTGGTCCACGTGTAATGATAGTCATCTCGCAGCGAACCTAAATATTGTTGGTTGAATAGATTCGGGTACTGGTGGTCGATACCCGAGACTGCTGTGATCAATCGTCATACTCATTAGCTGTGCGTGCACTGCAAGCAATCGGCAGTCCTAGTGACAGCCGGCGCTGTCTCACACGAGCTATGGTGCACACAACACTAATAACCCTAGAGGGCAATCACTGCCCACAGCGACTCTGTCAGAATCGCGTGTGAACTCAGGACGACAATCATGGGTCACAGATAATGTGATCTGTCCTACACTAATGTCAGATCGCACTCCTTGACACATCTTGAGTCTTTGAAACAACTGCCGTTGTGAATGGCTAAGATGGTTGATCACTGTCCTGAGGATTGGGCAGCTCCTCGTGAAACTGAGGTTTATGGTTCACAAACCGTCAGTATAACGTCAGTGCAAAAATGCGAAACCCATCTAAACCATTGATTTAGATGGGCTTATGTCAGCGTAGCGGGATTTGAACCCACGACCTCCACTACCCCAAAGTGGCGCGCTACCGGGCTGCGCTATACGCTGAAGGCTGCAAAGTTAGTAACTCTGCTCTTATGGGGCTAAGCAGGCCGCGACGGTGCCGTCGGCAGTGGTGATAACGCATGTGCGAGCCCCGTGCCTGCGGGCCTCTTCCGGTACCCCAAGTACCCTTGTACCCTCCTGTACCCTTATGTTCTCCTGTGCATACCGGCGTCCGGCAAGATCGTACCACACGATCGTGGCGTCTGTTTCGCGGTCGCTGGTGATGGCAATCGATGAGACGCCGTTGACGAGCTGGCCAATGCTTGTTACACGCGGACGACCCACATTGCCCTCTTGGACGTCTGTTGTACCATTGATCGTGAAGTCCCAAATGCCACGTCCATACGTGCTGAAGCGGAAAAGGCCAAGGGGCTCTACACGGTCTACGTGCCAGTAGGTTTGGTCAGGTGCGCCAAGCTCTGTGACGTCCGTCCATGCGCTCTGTTGCTTATCGTAGATGAATGCACCCACATCTGTTGCTGCTGCGATGTAGCGTCCATCATCTGACATCGCAAGCGTAAGCACAAGACATGGAGGAAGACCAACAAGTGGTGTGAAGGTGCTGCCGGCATCATCACTGATGTACACGGCCGGAGTATCATAGCCCGTGCCGCCGATGACGATGCGCGTTGGATCGGTGGAATGAATCGCAAGTGCGTTGCCGTGGAAGTAGTGTCCACCAAGCTTTTGTGGACGTGACTTCTTGGTCCAGGTTGTACCGGCGTCCAAGGTAACAAAGACGTTGCCGTTTGACGTCATAACGTAACCATGGTTATCATTACTCCGAGCAAACTCGATCTCCGTGATGCGCACATCACCAGCCCCTTGACTGAAGTCGAATTTCAATGAGTCAACAACGAGGTCCGTGCTCATGAATGTGTAGGTATAGACATACGCACCAGTGCCCCGCTTTGTGCCACCACCAAGGTATGTAGTAAGGGGCTGTGAGTTGCGCATGGTAAGCGGCGGCAGCCATAGCTGATTACGCATTTCGAAGTCGCGCATCTTAGGGGACCAACCTGTTTCGTGCTCAGGGATGTACATCACAAAACCCGGATACACGCAGAACAACGATTTGCCATTATCGCCCGAAACAAGATGAGCATAGTCGCCAGAGATCGTCTGCTTGAAGGAACGCACGCCCCCTGAATCAACAAGACTACGCTGAAAGCCCTGATCCTGAGAACCGGCACTAACAACCTGCGTATTGTTACGGCTGGTGTAGGAGCCATAGTACTGACTGATATTCATGTTCTTGAGCGTGATGTTGCGCACGCTCTTGCCACCGTTGCGAGATATATAAGCGCCACCATCGGTGCAGATAAACGTTACCCCTTCCGGAAAACTCTTTACCATCGGGATGTCTGCATGGAGCTTGAACTCGGGATTCCCGTAGTAGTCTCCCCAGTGGTTCACCTTTGTCCAGGTAACACCGTCATCGTCGGTACGATACGTATCCACGCCACCGTAGAGGTAGAAGCCGTTTTCGAATGCAAAGTGGAATGACTGCAGATCAAACGGACCAAAGTCGAGCGCGCCCATCTTCTTCCACGTTACGCCGTTGTCGTTGCAGAGATAAAATCGTGTACTATCTGATTTCACAACGGCCATGATCACCGAGCCGGGGTCGCCCCCTGCAAACAGCACGTTGCGGATGCCCGACGATGAACCATACGGGTTGAGCTTGAGGAGCTTCAAGGATCCGTCCGACTCGATAGACGAAAGCGTGTCGCCATGCAGAAGCCACGCCTGCTGCTCGCCGTCGCTCCAGATCTGACGCTGTCCGTCGTACCATCGTAGACGCTGGAAGGACATTCCAGAATCTATACTTCGGTACAATACGTTGCGACCCTTCCACGCCTGACCATAGTCCCATTCGTTGCCAACGGCAAGGATCTCTAGACGTCCACCACGCTTGATGGCAACTGCGTTGCTAAAGCCGCCCCATCGCTGCATCTCCGTAAGCCCCGTTGCCTGAGACCATGTGTTTGTAGCTAGATCAAGGAGCCATACACGGGGCGAGCCAGATATCACAATAAGATACTCGCTGCCATCCGGACGCTTGATCAGCTTCATGAGCTGTGGGTCTTCGATGCGGCGCGCATCGGAATGACACTTCCATGTCTTCCCTGTTGTGTCGCCGCTCCATATCGTACCACCCGCGCCGGCCAGCCAGACACGTCCAGTTTTGTGATCATACTCAACGCAGACTACACGTCCAGCTTGATTCAACGAACCAATCTCACGCCATGTACCCGCAACGCCTGTAGGCATGCGCATTGCATCGCGCATCTGCACGCGGGACAAGCGCGCGTCTCGCACAGCTTCGTTTACAGCGCGCCAATTAAAGCCCTCGGGCACAGCATGGAGCTGCTCGAAGAATGCTTCGGCTTCACGTTTGTGATGTTCGCCCTCGCGTTGTTCTCGGAGGACATCTGTCTGTGCGTGCAGAGTGCACGCAACTGCAAGAAGAATAAGTACAAATCGCATGCGGCAATATACCGCAGGGAGCTTTTACCAGAGATGCACAGAACCACGACGAGTGATCGAACCGTTGCGAACAACGATGAAGTACACACCACGAGGAAGTCCGGCAAGGGGCTTAGGCAGCGCCCCATTAGAAATGTCCATCATTTCATCCAACACGATCTGTCCGCTTGCATTCACAAGCTGCACCTGAGACACACCTGTGATTTCTGTACCGATGTTGAGGATCTCTGTTGAAGCGCACGGATTCGGGAAGATCGTAGAGAGCGCAGCGAGTTCTTCGTTCACACTGGTGGCAGACTCAACAATGATCTCCACCGGCTGCAGAAATGTCCAGTCATCGCCTGCATCGTTACGACCATTACCATTGACAGCATTCGCAACGGCCTGCACATAATACGTGCCAGGAGTTGTTGGAGCTGTCCACGTAAACGCAAACTCTGCCGACTTGTTCGACATGAGCTTTGGAGCACTCTGTGTTAACTCCGCACCCGCACCCGTTCCACGAAGGCGCAGTCCAGCGCCGGTTACCGTACCAAGTGTACCAGCCCCATCGCCAGTACCTGTAGGAGTCTTCCGGATGGCTACAGACACACCAGCAGAGGGATTGGATGCATGTCCAACGATGAATTTAAACGTTGCAAGTTGTCCCGGTTCAATCTTGCGAGGTCCGTCCAACGTGAGGGTTACAGCCGCACCAGCATTCGATCCGTGACAATCTGCGCAGCCTTGCGTCATCGTAGACGTACGGCCCGTCTTACCGTTCGGGTCGGCAAATACAACACATGGAAGGATAAGCGCCAGAAATACTATGCGTGTGATCATGATGGTAACCTAACGTAAGTGTAGTGTGCAAAGATACCGCAGCCAGCTCAATCGTTACATCGGACGGCGCCTGCGCCATGCATATGCTAAGCCCCCTGCCCCAAACATGGCAACGATCGCAAAGGCGTTCCCCAGTGCAACTTCAGGATAAAAGGCTGCTATCAGAGTCATCCCACCAAACATGCCGCCAAGGTGGGCTTCATGTCCGACATTATCCATACCGCGCGAAGCAAACACCACCGAGTACATGATATAGAGGCACCCAAACACCCATGCCGGCATGGGGAATGGTACGATCAACAGCCGGATCGACAGATCAGGAAACATTACCGTTGCAGCACCGACTACGGCACTGACTCCAGCTGATGCTCCAACAGCCATGTAGGAGGGGGCGTTTCGATGCACGATGATCGAGGCAAACGAGCCCGCGAGCACGCCTAGCGTGTAGACCATACCGAAGCGCCACGATGCGATGTTGTGCTCAAACCAGATACCGATCATGAACAGTGAGAACATGTTGAACGCTAAATGCATGTAGTCTGCGTGAACAAGTCCACATGTAAGCATACGCCACCACTCGCCCCGTTTACCAAGTACGGCATCGATGTTCAGGAGCAGACGGTTGTAGATCCCGAAGTTCTTAAACGAAACGATCGTGACCGCACAGGTGGCGATCACGATCGTAAGTGTTAACGGAGCTAGTGTGAGTATGTTCACGGAGTAACAGCCATCGACAGTTTTTGTTGCTCTCGTCCGAGCCTGCGCTGCAGTTCAAAGATCAGCTGCTGCATTTCGCTGCCAATGTTGCCATACTTTCCGCGCATCCTCAGTGCACCGTCAAGCGCACCGTAAAAGTCCTTAGCACGGAGCTTCTTGAGGACTTCGATCTCGTCAATCTTGACTTCCAGATCCATCGATCTTCCAGTCATCGATCCAAACTCCTTCAGATAGCGCAACGCTACGTCCCACTTGCCGGCAATCTTCGCCGCTTCTGCAGCATACATGCGGGCAAGAGCACTTGCCTGATTAAGAGCTTCTTCATCTGTAGACCCTGGTTGAACCTGGAAGCCTTGCTCAAGCGTGTACAGACGTGGGTTCTTGATGATCATCTCGCAGCTCTTTAGGGCATTCATTCCAACCTTTTCAGATTCTGCATACATGCCGATGGCATTGTAGAGACGTCCGATTTCCATCTCAAACATCATCGATATCGGGAACTGCTCCACCGAGATCAGTTGGTTCATACGGTTAAGAACCCTGCCTGCACCCACACTGTCCTTTTGCTCGTACAGCTTAAAGCGTGCATAGCTAAAGAACGTATAGCGGTAGCTGGAGACGTATCCGCGGTGCACATCATCGTAGTACACGTTCAGATTGTTCAGGTTACGGAACTTCAAACCAACGTGTGGTTCTGTGTGCACCTCATCATCTGCCAGGTCTACCATGAAGTACTGATTCATCAGCTTATCATCTACGCCGTATCCAATCATCGATACTTGCGGCACTGGACACACGCGGAAGGCAAGACCTTCGAGGCGCATGTAGTCCTGCAGACCGCAATGCTCATCAGCGTATCCTGGTTCGATGCCCATTGACGTAGAGAAATACACCGGACGCTCAAACTTGGTCTGCTTGATGATGTCTGCTACGAGCTTGTGCTGTACGCCAAAGAAGTAACTATCCTTACCATCTTCGCCACGACCCCGTGGAGATCCTGTAAAGGTCCACGTGAACGTTCCGCGATTGATAATGGTCGAATCAGACGTCCACTTACGCAGAATATCCTTCGACACAGGGAATGAGATCTGCTGTGCGGCACCAAACTCATACGACAGTGCCCCTGCGTCTTCTTCATCAACAAGAAGCTGACTGTCTGAGAAGCTCAACGGGAGTTTCTTGGCGCCCCATGGGTCTCTGTTCTTCAGCTGCTCGATGTACCATGTGGTCTGACCAAGCGAGAGGTTCACAACGCGTACGTCGCGGCGTATACCTGCTACATCCTGCAGATACCATACGGGGAATGTGTCGTTGTCGCCGTTCGTGAAGAGGATAGCATCCTTTTCAACCGACTGCAGAATGTTATATGCATAGTCAAACGCAAGGTAGTTTCCGGCACGCGAATGCGTAAACCAGTTCTGCGCCGCCATGTTTACCGGCACAAGCGCAATGATGCCAAGGAGAGCACCACCAAGTGCAGCAGTGTTGTTCTTGAGTTTCTCCATTACGAAGAATGCGCCAAGACCAACCCACATGGCAAAGACCATGAACGACGAAACATAGAAGTAGTCACGCTCACGTGGCTGCGGATTTTGCTGGTTCTGCTGAATAGCCGCCAGAACACCCGTCATGAGGAACAGCACGAGATACACCCATGCCATTTCTTTATCTCGCTTAAAGTGGAACACAAGTCCAACAAGACCCAGCAATAGCGGAAGCGCAAAGTAGTTGATTGGGAAGTGGCTTGCGTAGCCGTTCTTGTAGTTCTGTGCTTCTATAACTGACTGCTTTGTTAAGGGGCTTGCAGCTGGTGCATCCTGCACGTCGCTTACTCTTCCCAGGAAGTTCCAGAGGAAGTACCGGATGTACATCTGGTTGATCTGGTAGTCCCACATGTAGGCAAATTCAGCCCCATTAAATCTGGACTTTCCGTCAGTCTTCCACTTGCCAAAATCTGGCTTGCCAAACACCGCCCCATCCTTGCGCTCAACACGCTGCACAGGAGGCTCTGTCCACTTACCATACTTCAGATAATTGTTTACAAACCGCTGGTCTTGCTGATACCGGCGCGGCCATGTTGGTGCTTCGCCGTACTGTTCACGACCAAGGTAGCTTACAAGCTTTGAGAAGTTCTCTGGCTTGTTCTCGTTCATCGGCGGATTCGAGTTTGCACGAATCAGGATGTGTGCATACGTCGAGTAGCCAAGGATGAGCAGAAGGAATGATGAAGCAGCAAGCGACAAGATTCCGCGACGCTGCTTGTTGCCGATGTAGAGTGCTACTCCGGCACCGATGATGAGTCCGATACCGATTAGCACAAACAGGTTGTTGTCTTCTACGAGAAACTCACGAGCATCGTTCTTAAACGGCAGGTTACCAGCAAAGAGTGCCGGAAGCTTCATGATGATCACGTTGTAGATCAGCACAAACAAGCCAAGGCCAATACCCATTGTGAGGAGCAGCGTCTTTGTTGAGTACTCGTACTTGCGCAGGTATACCAGAAGCACGATCGAGAACAGTGTAAGGATCGACAGAAGGTGCACACCGATGGACAGACCGATCAAGTAGACGATCAGGAGTAGGTACTTCTCATGCCCTGGTTCGTCGGCCTTTTCATTCCATATCATCATCAGATGCACAATGATGGCTACGAACAGCGACGATGCGGCGTAAACTTCCGACTCAACAGCATTGAACCAGAACGTATCAGTAAAGGCATATGTAAGTGCAGCTACAAAGCCCCCTCCATAGACCAACAATGCATTGCCGATCTCGTTGAGGTCTTCTGTAAAGAAGTTTCGAATCACACGAACCGTGATGAGATACAGCAGCAGAACCGTTGCGGCACTGGCAAGAACGCTTAACAGGTTTACACGCCAGCCTGGATCGCCAAACGGCAGCAGGTGGAAGACCTTGCCCAGCATGAGGAATAGTGGCGCACCTGGTGGGTGCGGCACTTGCTGCTGAACAGAAGCTGCCGTGAATTCACCGCAGTCCCAGAACGGAACCGTCGGCTGCACGGTCATGAGATACGTGGCAAGCGCTACGATGGTAGCAATGCTTGCAAACGCATAGTGAAGTGTTTTGTTAGAGTTCTGCATGGGCACAGTGTACCAATGTGAGTTAGTGACTAATCAAGGTGCAAATCTACGATATCATCGCACGACACACGCCCGTCCAACTGCAGCTGCGCCCACAAGTCCGGCATGCGAGCCAAACTGTGCCGGTATCACACGCAGGTTATGGGCAATCGTAGGTATTGCACGCAATGCCATGGTAGAGCGAATCGTATCAAGTATGAACGGGGCTTGCGATACGCCGCCCCCTACTATGAGAACCCGCAAGCCAAGCACTGCAAGTGCAGAGCACATGCCAATGCCAATGATGCGTCCGGCTTCTCGCAGCACATGGTCGTTGGTGATATCACGCACGGAGCGAACCATTTCGCCCTGATCGTGGGCCATGGTTATGATGCCCTGGATCCCTACGTAATCCTCCAACACAGCCGTGCGAAACAGCCGCGGATCGCGAGCCCCCTCACGTGCCCATGCATCCATGATGATGTGTCCGATTTCGCCGGCATCACCATGCGGACCCCTGTACAGACGTCCGTTGAGGATCACTCCGCCGCCAATACCCGTCCCAAGCGTGGCATAAAGAAAGTTGGGCTCATTCACGCCAGCACCCATAAGCGCTTCTGCAAGCGCGGCCGCATTAGCATCGTTCTCGATATCGATGGGTAAGGGGCATACACTACGCAGTGCACCCAGGAGGTCTACATCGTCCCACCCCGGCAGATTCGGTGGAGCCTGCACGTGCTTTGTAACGGGGTCTACTATTCCCGGAACGCCTACACCAAGTGCCTTGATCTCCGGACTGCGCTTCTGGATCTCCTGCGCAACCCTCTTAATGCGCTCCAAAACCGCCCCCAGCCCCTCATGTGCCAGCGTAGGCGTATTGTCTTCCCACATCGTAGCACCCTGCGCATCTACAACGCCATACTTGATGCCCGTACCGCCGATGTCTATACCGCCGAAAATGTCCATCTCTTGCTTCCCTACTATCTACATTTCTTTTTCACCAACAACACAATACACACCTGCCGATCCGAAAAAAGCACCCTCCTGTGACTTACGATAAACTTCATTCAACATATTTTCACCCCAGTCTTTGAGAGCGGGATCCAATAACTCAAGTTTAAATTTTGTTGTGATATCTAGAAACTGATTTGGGGTGATATTCTTGGACGTAAAAGTGTACACCGATGCATGTATTTCAGTAAATCCGGCATCAAACATCATGCATGGTATCTTATGACCGATGTATCTATCTCCACCGTATATGTTCTGACCCTTTGACGCTTCAAACAAAAACTGAGTCATGCCTTCATGATATGGCGTTATGTGGAAAAGAGAATCATCAACATCCATAACTATCAACTTCCCACCAGGTTTTAGTATTCTAATCGCTTCAGTCAGCAGCTTGCTTGGATCTGGAAGATGTTGCAAAACAAATCTCGTGTACGCAAAATCAAAAGAATTGTCTTTGACTTCGGTTAGATCGCAGGCGTCACTATTGATTATCTGAACCTGGTTGTACTTGGCATTTCTCGTCTTTGCTACGTTAACAAGCCGTTCATTTTTCTCAATGCCAAGTACCAAGCCTGATTCATCGACTTCCTCGGCCAAAAACCCTGTAATTACTCCCGGACCACATCCTATATCTACAATACTGTTACCCGCTTTTAATCCTGCGTTACGCAGAGCAACTACTTCCTGAGGCCATCGCACTCGGGCCTGATCTTCCAATCTTGAGATCTCATTGTCTGCTTCGTCATCTATAAACTGCTCTGACGAATAGGGACTGGAGCTCGACATAGAAAAACTCTTTCTGTTAGACTGTTAGATATGAGTGGGGCCGAATTTGTGGGCCATTTCAATATAGAGAAGATTAAACCAAAACGCCTCGATCCGCATATACGAACCGAGGCGCCGAGATAGTTGATGCTGAGTTGATTAACGTGAGTAGTACTCGATAACGAGTGGTACTTCGCATACAACTGGGACTTCTTCACGTGGAGGAAGGTAGAGGAACTTCACTGAGTAATCTGCCTTGCTCATATCGAGATATGGTGGTGGGGCAGCTGAGCGAATAGCTTCCTGGATTGCTTCAACCTTGCGGCTCTTTTCGCGGATAGCGATAACGTCGTTTGGCTGAACTGCATATGCCGGCATGTCTACCTTCTTGCCGTTCAGGGTTACGTGTCCGTGACGCACATACTGACGCGCTGCGTACATCGAGCGGGCAAGACCTGAGCGGAATACCAGAGAGTCTAGACGCTGCTCGAGAAGCTGAACAAGGATGTCTACCTTGTTACCCTGGATACGAGCTGCCTTAGCAATGTAGTTCGTCATCTGACGCTCGTGCAGGTTGTACTGCAAACGCAAACGCTGCTTCTCGAGAAGCTGCTTCGCATAGTCAGAGAGTTTGGCGCGCTTCTTCGACGCACCGTGTTGGCCTGGAGGGGCCGGCTTCTTATCAAGATACTTGCGCGACTTTGGCGTAACCGCAAAGCCTAACTTGCGCGAGATCTTGACCTTAGGGCCATTATACTTCATGTGTACCTCGCTCCCAGTAATCTGGGGCAACATTAGTTATTGAGTGTCCGGCATGGGGGTACTCCCAGCACCGGCGTTTTTGTAGAGCCATAAAGATAGGTACTAGGTACGAGGTACACAAGAAGGCTGTCCCTGGTCCCTAGTCCCTGGTCCCTAGTCCCTGGTCCCTAGTCCCTGGTCCCTGGTCCCTAGTCCCTGGTCCCTAGTCCCTGGTCCCTAGTCCCTGGTCCCTAGTCCCTGGTCCCTACTCCACCGTCGTTTCTATCGTAATAATCACCGTGCGGCTATACAAGCGGCCTTCTGGGGTATTGTTATCGAAGGTGGAACCGCCTGAGCCATAGCCCTTTGCGCTGTCGCGCTTGAGGTTAAGGCGCTGGGCAACGGCGCTGGCGCGACGTTGTGACAGGCGGAGGTTGTAGTCTTCGGTGCCGAGGCGGTCGGTGTAGCCTTCGACGGTTACCTTGGACTTTGGCGTGATGCGCGGACGGATGATGTCCAAGATGCGATCGTGCTGCTTCGTAAACTCCGATTCGTTAAAGCCAAAGATGATCATGTTGAACTTCTCGGTCTTTTTATCGGATCGGTAGACTTGCTCTACGTTGTAGCCCTTTGGCTGCATGGTCTGACGTTGCCCTGATTCGTCTACAACTTCGAGGTCAAAGCGAAGGGGCTCGCGTGTATGAGGCAGATCATCGGGTTTGTTGGAGATGTTCCAGCGGATTGGGGTTGGAACAGCCCCCTTGCCAGAAACTTTTTCGAGAAGACGTGTTCCCTGGTAAATGTCGAGCGTCCAGGTGCGCACGGCTGTGTCCGACTGGACGTCTGCCGTAATAGCTAACGACTTCGCGTTCACGGAGCGCAGGGTGTCCGTAAAGAAGATCGGATCGAGAATTCTGCTGTTCTGTCCGGATATCTCTACGCGACGGTTTTCTTCGTTGCCGTCGATTACGTTATCGCTTGACGGATTCTCTGGTTTATCGCGGGCCTGCAATTCCATGCGTTCTGGATCAATGCTCCAGATTGATGTTAGATAGTCTCTTACAGCGGCGGCCCGTGCCCGAGAGAGATCACCGTTATTGCGCTCTGCTCCTTCGTCGGAATTACAACCCGTAATGATGATCTTCTCGCTCGGATTGGATCGAAGTTTATAACCAACAATGTTTAGCAAATCGCGGTAGATCGCAAATGTGCCCGCACCATTCAACATTTCGAGCTTAAAGGATCTCGTATCGTCGGGCGTAAGACGGTGATATCGCTGAGGAATCACCGCACTTGCCGAATCAAAGAAGATGTAGTTCAGCAGCGCATAGAGATTGAGCGACACTGCGTTGGTTACCACCAAAGACTGTGCGGCAAGGGGCTTATCGTTTTCGTCGCGGAGCTCAGAGGTAGCCCCCTTCACAGCAAGCGAATAGGTCTTCTTCTGCTTTGCCCTGCGTGCTTCTTCTTCTTTCTGTGCTGCAAGGAGTGAATCTCTCTTGGCTGCTGCTATAGAATCTCTTTTCGCGGCTTCGATGGAGTCCTGGTTCTCTACGATCACCGGTACAGGTGGTGGTGGAGGCGGTGGCGGCGGATCTGGAAGTTTATAGTTCTGCCATACAACGCCAACACCGAGGCGTATGCTGGACTGGTTCCACTGCTGTGATGACTGAACACTGCCGAGTCCGTACACAGCAACTAGCTCTGGCATAATGTGCCAGCGTTCGTCGGATGTTACAGGTATATCGTACCGGATGCCTGCAACAGCAGCAAGACGCGTAGATGCCGCATCGGGCACGGCATTAGAATCCAGAACAAATCGTGTGCGGTTTCCGTCCTCGTACGTTACATCAGACGGAGCAACGATTGACTCCTTCTGCGAAAAGCTTGATGCCGCCAAGAAGCCCGCACGCACGCCGCCAAGGATGCTGAGTCTGCGAGAGACATCATAGCTCAGCATTGGAGTTACGCTAAGGTAGGCGCGCATGGTCGTGAGCTGATGATCGATGAGCAGCTGTTCTTCGATTCCATTCGGTGAGATTACCGTGGTTGCCTGTGCAGAGAGAGTTGATGGATGATAATCGAATCCGATTCGTGTTTCACCGCGTAGTGTCTGAGAAAAGCGCAGGTGCGCCAACAGGTCTATCGAAGGTGTAAATGCAAGGGCAGAGGAATACTCCGGACAGCAGCTGGGTACACCGGGTAGACCCTTTATTGGTGCCATGTGCTGGTCTGCACCAAATGATGCAACACCGCCGATACCGTATCGAGCCGACTGTTCATCATCCTGCGCGCGCAATGCGCTCAGGGACGAAATCAAAAGAATGCCAGCAGCGAGGAGTCTAGTAGTCTTCACGTGATCACTTCTCGATGACAATGGCACGTGAATGTGTTTCGCGCTCGCTCATCAGCACCACATGGTACTGTCCACTTGGTACCATACCCACCGGTAGCGGCACTTCGTGACGTCCAGCAGTGTACTGACCCTGTGCGAGTGTAGCATACTCTCTACCAAATGCATCAACAACGATGAGCTTGTAATAGCCCCCTTGCCCTGCACTGAATGTTACCGTTGCATTGGTCTGTACTGGCATTGGTGCAATACCGATAATGCCGGCTCCGTTGCCGCGTTTGATCAGGCGGACAGAATCTCCCTCTCGGCAAATACCAAGAATCGTGAAGACACCATCAGTTTTGTTCGTCTTGATAAAGGGGCTTGCAGGCCACTCCACAGATTCTATGTGCAGCGGAGAGGTTTCGGCGTTGCCAAGTGTAACCAGAAATGGGATCTCTGCGATAATGCCGATTGTGTCCTTCACCGTTGCGGCAATTGTCAAGAGAGCATCGTCTCCATCAAAGCGGACCGGATATGTACCCTTGTTTACAAGTACGGTCTTGTTGTATCGTAGCGTAACTACAACGTCGCGCGTGCCCTCTGGGATAAGATTTCGCGAGGCTGCAAGCACCACAGGCACTGTTACAACAGTTCCAATATCACCTTCATTGCTCGGCACTACAATAGATGCCGATGCCTTTGGCACCCGATACCAGAAGCCCTTGGATAGTTCGGATTGCGTGCGTGACTTCCCTACTACTGTCTGTCCGAGCGTGCCGTACACCTTGCCCGCACTATTCTGCGCGCGCACCGCACCGCTGCTTAGCACCCGTCGCTGCAGCTGCGTCTGTGCTGCGAGGCAAGGGGCAAGCATCCCAAGTACGAGTATGTAGATAGCTATGCGTCTCATCGGTCTTACTCGATCACCGTTACGTGGAAGTCAACTGCTGCAGGGTTAATCGCACCTGCTGTTACGTTTTGCAGGCGCACGCGGACGTTGCCTGCTGCTGTAACTCTTGACCATGCAATGATGATACCTGCTTCGAGATCAGCACCGGGGCTGACGGATACTGTCGATCCTTCTGCTGCATTCGCAACAGCAAGGTCTACGTCCACACCAGCGTTAGCAGCGCAATTCGCAGGGTCAGCATTTACCGTTGCTTTGATAACGTTCGTTATCGTTGTTCCATTATTACCGAAGCGGACGTTTCCAGCTACATCGAGTCTGCGTGTTGGAGCAGTTGTTCCGATACCAACCTTGACTGTTGTGCCAGCCCCATTCGTTCCGGATACAGAGCCAAGCACGAGTGCGTCGGACGCGCTGACATACGCGGCTGAACCTATCGCTGTTGCATTGGTTAGGCCAGTAGCTGCGCTTGTAGATTCACCGATGAGCGTAACTGAAGATGCGCTTGCTACGCTTTGTCCGGCAAAGCGTCCAACAAACGTGTTTCCTGTTCCTGATGTTGTGTTCTGTCCGGCAGCACGTCCGATGTACGTATGCTGGCCTCCACCGGCAGACTTACCAGCAGCCGTACCGATCATGGTGTTATCGTTTGATGTTGTGGCTGCATTGCCCGACTCATGTCCAACAAACGTGTTCGAAGCACCCGTAGTATTTGCTGCACCAGAATAAGCCCCGACAAACACGTTCGCATTTGAGTTGGTTGTATTCAATCCTGCCTGAGCTCCAACGAATGTATTCTCGGCGGCAGAACCTGTGAGCTTTGCTCCCGACTCTGCACCAAGCATCGTGTTATAGCTACCCGTGAGTGCAGTGCCACCATTGTTTGCACCACCCGATTGCGAACCAACTGCCGTATTGGCGATACCTGTGGTAAACCCGCCCCCTGCAAGGTTACCTACAACCGTAAGGTCTGCGCCAGTGCTAATTGTATTTCCCGCCTTAAAGCCAACGGCAGTATTGCGCGTGCCGGTTGTAGCAACATATGCCGCTTGATAACCCAGAGCTGTGTTTTGCGCGCCTGTTGTATTTGCGTTACCTGCACCGGTACCAACAAACGTTAGCTGTGCAGCCGTTGTTGTTGCCTTACCGGAGCCGCTACCGACGAAGACATTCTCGCCGCCTGTTGTTGCGTTACCGGATTCAAAGCCGATCATCACGCTGTTTGCAGCGCTCGTAAGAGCAGATCCTGCACTGCGTCCGATGATGGTGTTCTTGTTACCGGATGACATAACCTTGCCCGCATCCGAACCAACGAGCGTATTGTCCGCGCCTGTCATTGTTCTATTCGCAGCTGCACCAACAATCGTTCCGTTGCGTGTATCCGTCCACAAGAACGGCTGCGTGCCTATCGCGTAGTAGCTTGCATCGTTGATGCGGATACTACCCGTGCTCTTTAAGCCCCATGCGGTCCCAGTACCCTGTGATGTTGCTTCAACAGTAAGAGCTGTAGCGTCGTAATTACCGCCCGGCTTTGATGTAGCAGTAATGCGCGCACCTGTAGCGGTTGTGCCCGCTGCATTGGCATCATATCCAACCCAGAAGAGGTAATTCGCAAGATCAGTAGCTGTGCTTTGCTGCGTTGCCTTGTTGTAGAGAACACTTCCATCTGCGGTTGGCACTGTAACCCACGACGTATTTGTACCATCTGTTACAAGTGCCTTGCTCGCATTACCTGTCTGTGCTGGAAGCAAATTGTTCAATGCTGCATTTGCCGTTGTAGCATTGGTACCACCACGCGCAATGGAGATCAAGCCAGTTGTTGCACTGTTAACTGCACTAATGATATTCGCTCCCGCAGCAGCCGTGTTGGCGATTGTTGGGTTTGGATATGTGCCGGCGAGATCGCCCCCTGCTGCGCCTGTTGCACCAGCAGTGATGGCCACGCTTGATGCAGCAGTTAGACGGCCTTGCGCATCAACGGTAAACGTTGGTATCTGCGTTGCACTGCCATACGAAGCAGGTGTTACTGCGGTGTTAGCAAGCTTTGCTGCAGTAACGGAGCCGTCTGCGAGCTTAACTGTTGAAACAGCTCCATCGGCGAGTTTCGTTGTACCTACTGCACCAGCCGCGATACCAGGATTAGGGTATGTACCCGTAAGGTCGCCGCCTGCAGCACCTGTTGGTGCAACTCCGGAAATGTCCACTTGTCCGGCTGCAGTTAGCCTACCCTGGGCATCTACTGTAAAGGTTGCAACCTTTGAGGCCGATCCGTATGAGCCAATCGCTACAGTTGTGCTGGCAAGCTTAGCCGCTGTAACTGCCCCGTCTGCAATGTCCGTTGTACCTACCGCACCTGCCGCGATCTTTGCGCTTGTAACCGCATCGTCAGCGAGCTTTGCTGTGCCTACTGCTCCGGTACCGATGGTTGGGTTCGGATATGTTCCGGCAAGGTCACCACCAGCTGCACCTGTTGGCGCCGCACCAGTTATGTCAACTTGTCCAGCTGCCGTGAGACGTCCCTGCTGATCTACAGTAAACGTTGCAACCTTCGTTGCGCTTCCGTACGACCCAATCGATACTGCTGTGTTGGCAAGTTTGGCAGCTGTTACTGCACCATCTGCGATGTCTGTTGTACCAACAGCACCCGCAGCAATCTTCGCACCTGTTACTGCATCGTCTGCAAGTTTTGTTGTTCCAACTGCACCAGTGTTGATCGTAGGATTGGGATACGTACCGGCAAGATCACCACCCGCTGCACCTGTTGGGGCAGCACCTGTAATGTCTACCTGTGCGGCAGCTGTAAGACGTCCCTGCGCATCAACCGTAAACGTTGCAACCTTTGTGGCTGTACCGTATGATCCAGGAGCAACAGTTGTGTTCGCAAGCTTTGATGCCGTGATGGCTGCGTCGGCAACCTTGGCAGTTACTACACTGGCATCAGCCAGTTTCGCTGTTGTAATGTTTCCATCTGCAATCTTCGGTGTTGTCACATTTGCATCTGCAATCTTCGGTGTTGTTACCGAACCATCGGCAAGCTTTGTTGTTGTCACCGATCCATCGGCAAGCTTTGCTGTGCCAACTGCTCCTGTTGCAATCGTAGGATTCGGATAGGTGCCGGCAAGATCACCGCCAGCGGCTCCTGTAGGCGCAGCGCCGGTGATGTCTACTTGTCCTGCAGCTGTGAGACGTCCCTGCGCATCGACTGTAAACGTTGAAACCTTTGTTGCCGTACCGTACGAGCCGGCTGTTACAGCAGTGCTTGCAAGCTTTGCAGGCGTTACTGCACCGTCGGCAATGTCGGATGTACCTACTGCACCCGGCGCAATCTTGGCAGTCGTCACGGCATCGTCAGCAATCTTAGCATTGGAAACTGCGCCATCTGCAAGCTTAGCTGTGCTAACTGCACCGGTAGCGATTGTTGGGTTCGGATATGTGCCGGCAAGGTCGCCCCCTGCCGTACCTGTGGGGTTAGCGCCACTGATTGTGACGTTACTTGCTGCGGTAAGACGACCTTGTGCATCGACGGTGAACTGCGCAACCTGTGTTGCGCTTCCGTAGGAACCGGCAGTTACAGCCGTGCTCGAGAGCTTAGAGCTCGTAACAGACCCGTTAAAGATCTTCGATGTTGAGATAGCATCATCAGCAATCTTTGACGTTGTAACTGAGTTATCAACTAGTTTAGCAGATGTGACTGAGTTATCTGCAAGCTTTGGAGTTGTGACAGCTGCATCGGCAATCTTCTGTGTTGTTACTGCGGCATCTGCAAGCTTTGTTGTCGTGATTGCATTGTTTGCCACAACAGGATTAGGATAGTTGCCCGTTAGGTCACCACCTGCTGCACCTGTTGGTGCTGCGCCAGTAATCGTAACATTTGCTGCTGTTGTGATGCGTCCTTGTGCATCAACGGTAAAGCTCGGAACCTGTGTTGCACTGCCATACGGGCCAGCCGTAACGCCAGTATTGGAGAGCTTCGACGATGTAATTGCTCCGTCAGTTACCTTGGTTGTCGTTACTGCATTGTCAGCAAGATCTGCTGATACGATTGTACCATCTTGGATTTTTGCCGACGTAACAGCATTGTTTGCCAGCTTCAGTGTTGTTACTGCATCATCAGCAAGTTTTGCATTTGTCACTGCATTGTCGGCAAGCTTATTCGTCGTTACCGCTGCGTCGGCAAGCTTGGCGCTGTTGACTGCACTGTTTGCGATTGTTGGATTTGGATACGTACCTGTGAGGTCGCCCCCTGCATTACCTGTTGGCGCGATACCTGAAATGGTCACGTTACCAGCTGCAGAGAGGCGGCCTTGTGCGTCAACAGTAAACGTTGCAACCTGAGTTGCACTGCCATAGGCACCAGCGGTAACACCCGTTGTGCTGAGCTTTGAGCTTGTAACGGCGCCGTCTGCGAGTTTAGCGGTAGTTACGCTGACATCGGCCAGCTTAGATGCTGTGATTGTGTTATCGGCAATCTTCACGCCAGTGATCGTGCCATCGAGGATCTTTGTGCCAGTAACAGTGTTATCTGCAAGGTCTGCATTCAGGATTGTACCATCGACGATATTCGATGTTGTAACAGAGTTGTTTGCAAGCTTGGCATTTGTTACCGCCGCGTTCTGGATCTTGCCAGTTGTGACAGCATCCGTTGCGATTGTTGGGTTTGGATACGTGCCTGTGAGGTCGCCCCCTGCTGGACCACCCAGCGTTGTTGATTGAATATCAACGTTTGAGGCACCCGTGATGCGTCCTTGTGCATCAACGGTAAACACACCAACTTTAGTTGTTGTACCATACACGCCTGGCGTTACACCAGTTGCTGTAAGTTTCTGCGATGTTATCGCTCCGTCCTGCACCTTGATGGTATTGACAGCATTGTCTGCAATGTCGTTTGTGCCTACAGCACCATCAAGGATCTTGGCAGATGTTACCGCATTGGGAGCGATAAGGGGCGCAGGGTACGTACCTGTTAGGTCGCCCCCTGCCGTGCCAGTTGGCGGAGTGCCTGTGAGCGGCACATTGTTTGCATTCGTTACACGACCCTGCGCATCAACGGTGATCACACCGATCTGTGTAGCAGAACCGTACGTGCCTGCAGCAACGCCGGTGTTCGAGAGCTTTGTAGATGTTACTGCGCCATCAGCAAGCTTCGTTGTAGATACCGCGCCATTGCTGATTGTTGGATTTGGATACGTACCAGTGAGGTCGCCACCTGCAGGGGTGCCAGTGCGAAGAGCTTCGAACGTTGTGGTGCTAAGAGCAGAGATACGTCCGTCGCTGTCTACCGTAACAACTGGGATAGCGTTGGGTCCACCCTGGGGTCCTGACGGCAGTCCTGGCACATCCACAAGTTCCTGCGCGCCTACAGTGTTTGGCTTGATCTGCGCATTCACGCTGTTGAGCGCGCCGCTTAGCGTGATATCAGAATTCGTAACAGAGTTTATATCAACGATGCGGTCTGCATTGATCTTGCCGGTGGTTGTTGCTGCATTGATGGCAGAGACCAGCGAGCCCCCTGCAGTTGTTGCGATTGTCGGGTTTGGATAACTGCCTCCGAGGTCGCCCCCGGCCGGACCCGCTGGCGTTGTTCCGCCGCCGCCAGAGCGCACACGCTGCTGCGTAGCGCTTGTGAGACGTCCTTGTGCATCAACGGTGATCACCGCGATTGTTGTATCGGAGCCATAGACGCCAGGAGCAATTCCAGTTGTTGAGAGCTTTGTTGATGTTACTGCGCCGTCTTTGATTGACGGATTAGGATATGTGCCGTCGAGATCGCCCCCTGCCGGACCGCTAGGCGTAACGTTCAGTGTTGTTGCGTCGAAATCAATACGGAGAGAATCAGCCCCTTGAGCAGAAACCTTGATGTTTGATCCAGCTACGATCGTGATATCGCCGCGGAGCGTGTTCAGCGAGCGCACCGCACCCGTGGCAGTTGGAGAGAGAGATTCGGCAGAGACAGCAGAGTTTGCAATGAACGCGAAGGGGGCTCCTGTAACCCGCGCGCGAGGCGAGAACTCGGGGTCGGACCCAAGTGTAACGCCTACCCAGTATGACTTCGCAGCATTAAAGGAAAGGGGCGTAGTCTTGCCGAGGACTACCTCAAAGACACCAAGGGATGTGGAAACATTATGCGTTTCGCTCCAGACTGCAGAAGCAGCAGTGCTGTCGTCGTAGAGCGCAATACGCACGGAGTACGATGCATCCGCTACTGCGTCCCCCTGCGGCGTTGTAAGAAGCCCTTGAAAAGACATGGTTGTAGCAGGCTGTTGAGCCCACACCGTGACAGCGTGCGTTGCGAGCAAGCACAACACACCGATCCACACGCGTGATAGAATGTTCTTCACGATTGCACCCTCAGTTACGTACACTATTCGACCTTGCAACTTGCAAAAACCACGCCAATTATACACATGTTTTTCCACAAAAAAAGAAAATATAATGCGTGTTATTACGTATTCACTCTGCAAAAAAGCGACCGTATATTTGGAGCTTATTCATATAAGGAGAAGTGATGAAGCGTCTACTCATGATGGGGCTTGCTGGGGGCATGCTCCTAACTGTTGGTTGCTCGAACAAGGGCCCGTCTTCTGAGGAACTTGTATTCCGCAGCGAACTTTACAACGACCTCAACAACGTTGAGAAAGCAGAGATGTGGGCCAATCAGGCCGTAGCAGCCGATGCATCAAACCCAGATGCATGGCGTGCCAAGGGCACTGTGTGGATACGTCGTAACAATGCCGACAGTGCAATTGCGATGTTCCAGAAGGCCGTGGATGCTAGCCCAGACAACCTGCCAGCGCTTTATGCGTTGTCCAACACACACGCAGCAAAGGGCAACTACGACAAGGCACTCGAGATCATCCGTCATGCTATCGAAGTCAAGGCCGACACCTCAGTTGCGCACAACAACGAAGGCGTAATCCTCACCAGCAAGGGTCAGTTCGATCCAGCCGTTGCAGCATTCAAGAAGGCCATCGAGCTCGATGCCAAGAACGTGCAGGCGCACTACAACCTTGGCAACGTCTATGTAAAGATGAAGCAGTACGATGCAGCACGCGTATCCTTCAAGAACGCATTGAATCTCAACAGCGGCTTCACGCAGTGCTATGTCGAACTTGCGAACATCGACCGCCTGCTTGGCAAGAACGACGAAATGTTCAATAACCAGGGTCTGGCTCTGCTTACACAGAACAACGTAGGGGGCGCGCTGCTCGCATTCGAAAATGCGGTAAAGCTCAACCCGAACTACGCCATCGGACATAACAACCTGGCACACACATATCTCAAAGCCAACCAGCGCGAGAAGGCCATCGAGTCCTTCAAAGCCGCCGCCCGCCTCGGCTACGCCGATGCGCAGCGCCTGCTCTCACAAGAAAAGATCACCTGGTAAGGGCGAGCCGGTGGCTCGCCCGAGCAGCGAGGTCCCTCGCACCTGCGGTGGCTCGCCCGAGCAGCGAGCAGCGAGGTCCCTCGCACCTGCGGTGGCTCGCCCGAGCAGCGAGCAGCGAGGTCCCTCGCACCTGCGGTGCTCGGGATGACGCTCTAACCATCATAACACATGGAAAGCGGGAGCGCGCCTTTGGCGCGCTCCCGCTTTTGCTTTACATACACTGCGCGACGCGTCATCCCGAGGAGCGCTAGCGACGAGGGACCTCGCTACTTGCTACTCGCTGCTCGCTGCTTTACTGCTACTTTGACTCGCTGCTCGCTGCTTGCTGCTCGCTGCTAACAACGCCCACGCTCATATCCATCGTTACGCCGGGAACAAACGGGCCGGGGTTGATAAACTTTATTACGACGACGCAATCGATGGGGCTTGTGGCTTGTGCTATGGCAAGCATGCCGGGGAGTTCTTCGGAGGGAGAGATCGAGATGGCAGAGCCGGCTTTGATGCCGGGGATGTCTAGGCGGACAATCTGCGATGTGCCGGAGAGCATTGGTGGGATGGATACCGATGCAGTGTGAAAGCTTGCGCGCGCAGATGATTGGTCAGCATCCTTGCGTTCTGCGCCTGTCGAAACCTGTGGCTGTGCGTGCGTTCCCTCTTTCCAGACGAACACCGTTTTACCGTCGGCATCGCCTACGGCCCAGAGTTGGAGGGGTAGCCCCTTCCCTTGTTCAAGGGGCGTCATCTGCGGGAACAGGAAGAGGAAGTTCCCCTTCTGGTTTGGGTTGAACATCGTTACCTGACTCTCCCCATTAGAGAGCCCGATGCCGCCACCGATGCGCATGGATGCACCACCGTTATCGCCACCGATGTTGATTTGAGCATAGGTGGTACCTAGGCTTGTAAACAGCGCTACAACAAGAGCTATGTACTTCATTGAAATGTCCTGAAGATGACGCTTCAAACGTACGAAATGGGCGATTATTTATCGAACAGACATCCGCTTGATCAGCTGACGGAGCTCATCAATTTCGGCTTGTTGCTTGTTGATCGTCTGCTGCTGTTCCTGAAGCGCCTTCGTCAGCACCGGGATAATCGAGATGTAGTCTACGCTCTTTATCGCATCGGCAGACTTGTCTGTCTGTACCGAATTCGGGAGTACGGATTCCAGCTCCTGAGCGATAAAACCCATTTGCTTCATGGAGTAGTCATTGCTCTGGAGGTCTGCACGCTTCTCATAGCTTACTGGGCGCAGTTGCTGCACAACATCAAGGGCATTAGTAAGGGGCTGAATGTTACGCTTTAGGCGAGCATCGGACGTTAGTGCAGTACCTGCTGCGCGAACGTTTGCTGATGCGTTAATGTCACCAACCACATCGAGCTTGTAGGCTGGATTAGCAATTCCAATGCCTACATCCCCACCCTCTTCGATTTGGATACCTCTTGTTTCGTTAACAGTGCCATCATAGTACCAAATCCTAAACCGGTCTTGTAGGCCAGGGCCTGCCTGTTCTTGATCAATGACCCACGTAATATTGCCACCTGGATCGGCGATATTTAGTTGTCCACCTCCAGAGGCACTCTCTGCTGTTAGCGTTGTCCCCGCAACAAGACTATTCGTCCACGCCAGGGTCCCAGAACCATTGGTCTTAAGGAGGTAACCACTTGTTCCATCCGCTGCAGGCAGCGTGTATGTCACATTAGCAGCTTGAGCCTGAGCTTTAAATGCCGTGTAGTTCGAGCCATCGCCAGATGCTTCTAGCATTCGAAGTTCAGATGCCGATGCACCACCACCGACTGTCACATTACCATTCAGTGCTGATGTTCCAGTTGTGGTTATCGACCCATTGAATGTAAGTGTGGTTGCACCAAAATCCCCCTTGATCAGCGGTGTATCAGACGAGCCATTATGGATGTACAAGGAGTTGGTTATCACGCCATTAGCGGTGGGGCCCGCGAAGTAACCAAGAAACACGCTTCCTGATCCTGTTGTGTTGCGGACACCCGCGAAGCGACCTACCGCTGTATTGAAATTACCCGACGTTTGGTTCTCCATGGCATTAGCACCAACAACAGTGTTGTCGGACCCAGACATATTCATGCGGAATGCGTCGTTACCAACAACGGTGTTGTCCGCAACAGCGTTGGTAGAATACCCTGCATTACGCCCAATAAACACGCTATAGGCGCATGTTGCACATGAGAATCCAGCATCTGGTCCGACAGCAACAACACGTCCAGCACTTGAGCCTGCAGAAAGTGCCCTGTAGCCAATAGCAACCGATTCGATGGAGGTTGAACCGCTGCCGAGTGCATTGTATCCTAGGGCTACGTTATTGTCACCCGTGGTAAGTGAACTCAATGCACCGATACCTACCGCAGTATTGTATTGCGCGTTAACTCCCAGCGACGCAGGTTCTTGACCCAGCATCAACGAACCGGTGAAGTTTGTACCTGCAGACTTTGCATCGCTCAATCCATCAATACTCGTAGCTATTGAACCCCAACTTAGCGTGCCACTACCGTTGGTGGTAAGTGCTTGTCCGTTCGTGCCCGCACCTGCGGGCAACGTTAGCGTATAGTTGCCGCCTGTTGGTGCAATAATGGTAGTCGAATTTGCCCCATTGCGGAGCTGAATGGTGTTTGTCTGTGCGAACGACGATGCCAGTGCAAGCACAGCGAATGAAGCCAGAGCAAGAATCTTTTTCACGACAATGTCCTTCTGGGAATTGTCGGAAAGATACGGCTTATCTACTCGATTTCGATCACGGCCCAGTAGGAGCCGGCGGCCTAGTTAATCTCAATGAGAGCCCAGTGTGAGTTTGCCATCATGGTTGTAGTGGGTGCTCCACCATTTTTATTAAACGTCAATCGGACGTTTCCTGCACCATCAGCATCGGTTTTGAAGATACCTTCGATACGATAGTGATAAACTCTACCTTCCATATTACCGTCGGGATCTATGACCGTAAAATCCACATTTGTACCAGTATCTTCTTTGTATTGCGGAACGCCTGTTGTAGTCGCTGGACAGTCCAGGCATTCGATGGCGCACGCCACGTACGTCCCATTATCAGGGCTTGCAATGCGAATCTGGAAATCATCCTCACTGCCGCTGGTGCCACGCTTGATGGCGAATTCTCCTACAACTCTGTATTTCTTACTGTTACCGACTGCGATGAGTGGGCCAGTTGACCACGAAGTTGCGTCCACGGCATCAGCTGCCAAACGTGCGGATGTTCCAGTTGAACTCGCGGCCGGAGTGGTCCATTCAAATGTTGCGTTCGTTCCCGACAGAGAGGCGATCTTTACTACCTGTCCAGTTGTTCCAGCTGCCGCAGGCAAGGTGTATGTGACATTCGTTCCCTGCGCTTGAGCTTTAAATGCAGTGTAGTTAGAGCCATCTGCAGAAGGTTCGAGCAACCGTAATTCGGAGGATGTAGCGCCACCTCCAACGGTTACATGTCCGTTGAGTGCCGATGTGCCGGTTGTTGTGATAGCGCCGTTGAACGTTAGGGTGTTTCCGCTGAAATCTCCATAGATGAGCGGAGTATTGTTGGCCGAGTTGTCGATGTACAACGCATTGTTGACAGCTCCGGCAACCGTTGGACCAGTATTGTATCCGAGGAACACATTCCCATCTCCCGTGGTCTTGCTGTTACCGGCGAACCGGCCGATTGCTGTGTTCTTATTCCCAGTTGTTTGACCTTCCATTGCATTGGCGCCGAGAACGGTGTTTTCAGCTCCTGATGTGTTCATTCGAAACGCGTCGTTTCCTACAACGGTGTTATCTGCCGATGCATCGGTAGCATTACCTGCTCTACGCCCAATGAAAACGCTGTAGGCACATGATGCGCACGAAGCCCCGGCTTCAGGACCAACTGCAACTACACGTCCGGCATACCCATCGGCACCTGCCGCAAGAGCGTTGTATCCAATAGCAACGTTTTCCGTGAAGTTGCACCACTACCTAATGCATTGTATCCAATTGCTACGTTGTTATCACCAGTGGTAAGATCATTTAGAGCACCGATGCCCACTGCCGTATTGTTAAGCGCATTTATTCCTAGTGACGCAGGTTCTTGGCCAAGCATTAACGAACCGGTAAAGCTTGAACCTCCAGACTTGGCATCGCTTAGGCCATCCAGACTTGTTGCACCGCTTGTAATAGTTGTCCAGCTAAGCGTACCACTGCCATTCGTGGAGAGGACCTGTCCGTTTGTGCCATTACTTGCAGGCAACAACAAGACATAGTTGCCCCCAGCTCCACCCGAAGGGGCTGCAAGGATCAATGAATTTGATCCATTGCGAAGCTGAATAGAGTTAGTTTGGGCAACCGTGCTCAGACTACTTATGGCTAATGAGAATACGAGTAGCAGGTGCTTCATGACGAGGTCCGTTAGTGAAGCCCCTAACCTACGAAAGTTGCCGTAGTAAGCTATCGAAGGCTCATCCGCTTGACCATCTTCTTGAGCTCATCAATTTCCTGTTGCTGTTTAGCAACCAGCTCCTGCTGCTTGGCAATCAGCCCCTGCTGTTCCTGAAGCGCCTTGGTGAGCACGGGGATGATCGAGATGTAGTCTACACTCTTGATCGCGTCAGCTGTTGGAGCTGTGTTAACAGAATTCGGCAGCACTTTTTCAACTTCTTGAGCGATAAAACCCAATTGCTTCATGGTATAGTCATTGCTCAATAGGTTCGCGCGCTTCTCATAGCTAACAGGACGAAGTCTGAGAACGATATCCAGAGCATTACTGATAGGCAGGATATTTCTCTTAAGGCGGGCATCAGAAACATTGGATAACGCACCGCTGTAATTGATATCGCCAACTACATCAAGCTCATATGTGGCTCCTGGGGCGCCGCCTATTCCAACACGTCCATTAAAACGTAGGATATCAGTGTCGAACTCGCCGTAAATCAGCGGTGTTGCATCGTTTGAGTTCGAGATATAGAGTCTATTTGACTGAGTGGTTAAGGAGTATCCTGCTGAATACCCAATCAGAACATTACCGGATCCTGAGGTTAGGTCAAATCCTGCATCCTTACCAATAGCAACATTTGTTTGCCCGGTAGTAATCCTATTTAAAGCAGTAGCGCCAACTCCCGTATTTTCAGAACCAGAGGTTGCACCATCAAATGGCCCCCCTGACAGTGAGCCGATGTATGTGTTGTTTGATCCAGAACCATCTCTGCTTGCAAATGACCCCAGGTACGTATTTCGTTCTCCAGAGGTAACCGAATTCCCTGCATGACTACCTATAGCCGTGTTGTTTTGACCCGAGGTAATCGACGCTAGTGTACCGTAACCAACTCCTGTGTTGTCAGCAGCAGCACTCAACGTACCCGTGGTTTGATGACCAAGAATCATAGAGCTCGAAAAATCCGTTCCCCCAGACTTTGCATCACTCAAATTATCCAGCGAGTTTGGCGCCCAAGAGAGCGTGCCAGAGCCGTTGGTAGAGAAATAATAGCCGCTCGTTCCATCTGCCGCAGGAAGCGTATACGTCACATCCGTATTACTCATTGCTCCTGCCTGGAGGATCACACCGCCCGAACCATTGTTTGATTTAAGTTTTGCAGACGTGTTGAAGACTGCAGCCGAGCCAAATGTCTTTGCACCGTTGACTGTTTGAGCACCTTCCGTCATAACAAACGATGCATCTGCACTAACCTCTGGGATCGTGTATGCACGCGAAGCGCTGAGATTGGCAAGCGATATAGTTGCTGTGAAGCTATCGATAGTTGAATTATCGTTCATGATGATCGAGCCACCTGTCGTCGAGGTTCCCGATCCAAGTGTAACATCGCCTGTTGTAGTCGTTGCGCCATTAAACGTGAGCGTGTTCCCACTAAAATCTCCATAGATAAGTGGCGAATCAGTCCGAGAGTTGTCAATGTACAATTTTTGGGTAACACCTGCAGCCGAAGTCGAGGGTCCTGCATTATACCCGATCCACACATTTAAATTCCCTGTAACTAGGTCCAAACCAGCATTCTGACCGATGATAACGTTTTCCGAGCCGGTGTTCAGGCTCCAACCAGCGGCTGACCCAATGATGACATTTCTTGAGCCGGTACTGCGCTGAACGTGGGCATCATAGCCGACTGCTACGTTATCGTCGGACGACGCAGGAGAAGTACCGCGACCGGCGCTAGCTCCGACATACGTGTTCTTACTACCAGTGCCCCACCGCAGCGCCCTGTTGCCAATGGCTGTGTTCCAATGGCCACCCGTAAGATTCAGCAATGCATTTGAACCCAGGGCGGTATTTTCGTATCCAGATGTGATGGACTGCATAGCCCCCATACCAACAGCAGTGTTATCTCTAGCATCATTCAGCGTTCCTGTGGTCTGGTGACCAAGGATCATCGAGTTCGAAAAGTTTGCAATGTTCTTTACGGCATCCGAGAGGTCGTTGATCGCGGATACAGAGCTTGATGCAGCCCATGATAGAACACCGGAGCCGTTTGTCGTAAGAACCTGACCGTTCGTACCATCGGCCGTAGGCAGAGTGTAGTTGATGTTAGCTGCTTGATTTCCTGTTGTAAAGCTGGTGATGTGACTGTCGTCACTATCTGTAAACGTCAGGCGTCCGTTCGTGATGTACAGCGCAGTTGAGGTTCCAGTGCCAGTCCCAGTAGCAGCGAGCGTAAGGGCAGTTGCATTTTTGTCCGTACCCGTGGCTGCTGATGTGATCAAACCACCAAGGGCAACTTGCTCAACAGCAGTTGCTGCATATCCAACATTGAACAGGTAGTTGGTCGCAGATATATCTAAGGTGTTCTGTGCTGACGTAGCACCATACGTAATGAACGACCCTGCTGCCCCACTTGATCCTGGATTGGTCGTCGAGGTAAGCAAGTAATGCGTACCGGCCGACAATGCAGGGATCTGCACAGCAATCGTTGAGCTGGCAGACGGCAGAATCGTTGTCGTGTTCGATCCATTGCGGAGCTGGATGGTGTTGGTTTGCGAGTACATATTCGTAATCGCAATTGCAACGATCATTCCGATGGTGACTATAATTCTATTCAATGCATACCTCGTGCAGTGTAATTCGCAGCAAAACTACGAATAAAGTCCCTGATTATCATCGATACGAAAAAAGAACGAGCCCGATTGGTATGACACCAATCGGGCTCGTAAATGTCTGCACTAGCTGGGTTAGTGACGCACTACAACAGTCGTTGTGAGCTGTGTATCCGAGACACCAACCGCGTTGATCAAATAGATGCCGTTTGGAAGGTTACGCACGTCTACACGGATCGGAAGAACGCTGTTACCTGAAACGTTGCCTTCATGCAGTGTCTTGACCGTGCGTCCCATAGCATCATGCATCGTAACGGTTACGAAGCTTGCCGTTGGAACCGCGATCTCAACCTGCACATCGTTCTCTGCTGGATTAGGCCATGCTGCCATGTCTGGCTCGAATGGGGCTTCACCAGCAATTGCATCTCCACTGATCTTGTCAAGGCCGTTAGCAACTGTTTGGTCGCCGTTGAAGTACTTGTTGCGCAAGTAGCAGTATACAGCGTCGCGGGTAGCTTCTTCAGCTGTGCCAATCATCACCGCTTCTGTGATCTTACCGCCAAACCACTTGGTACGATCTGCTGCTGTTGATGAGTTATGCACGACATTATTGCCGTCCCAGCCGCCGAAGTAGTATGCACCAGATGCGCAACCCATGCTTACCTGACTCTCCGCTGCAATTGCTGGGGTTGTCAACGTTGTGTAGTTAAATTCTGCAGCTGCAACCCAGTCGTCAGCGCCGGCATGGTTGAGGTCGGCAATACGGCCTGCAGAGTTATCAAGTGATGCTGCTACACGTCGTGTTGCGTTATTCGTACCTGTACCGTTGAAGTAGATCTGAGCCATCAATACGGTGTTGTCTGCAGGAGCCCCGTAAATCCAAGACTCGTGTGTTGCAGCACCAGGTGTATCATCGGTGTCGTTGTAGATGTTCAGAGAGATCTTTCCATCTGCCAACTGCACAATGCTGATACCCTTTTGGTTGTCGCCCTGCTTGTAGATCACCTGATCGTTTGCACCATCAACTGGAGCGAAGACGAGGAACAACGTCTTGTTGTTTCCACCGCTGATTTCGGCAGTCGTATTTGATTCCAAATACTCATCTACACCATCAAAGCCCATATAGGTCTGAGAATTGAAGTTGCCGTTTGCTGGTGTGTAGAGGGTTGGACGACGTGTCTGAAGAACCAAGCTTTGCAGCTTCGTGTCAGACTTCATAGGCTCAAGTGTCTTGATACGTGCAAGGTTCGTAGCAGAACCACCGTCTTCTGCCTTCCAACCGATTACGAGATCATTCCATGGCAGCGGACCGTTGTTGCCGTAGTACACGCGTCCTGATCCATAACCATTATCTGCAGCGTCATAAACAAACTTTGCAACGTCGTACTTTTCAGCACCGCTGAAGATTCCATTTGTTACGCCATACAGCTTGCGTCGTGATGTACCTGCGTTGTCGTCGTTATCCCATTCAAAACGAAGATTCGTCGTTGGGTTCACATCACCAGTAGCACCACTCGGGATTTCAAAGAACTTTCCTGTTGAGCCAATGATCAACTTGAGATCTTGGACCGACTTTGCTGAGGATCCTGTAAACTTCATCATCACCGAGTCAGCCGATGTTGCACCAGCAAGTGTGATAGATGCAGGGGGCAGAATATCACATCCGGTGTAAGAAGGCACACCTGCGCTTGCAGTTGCACCACGAACCGTTATCTGCTTGTCTACCGTAAATGCAGTGTTGATCGAATGGTCGCCAACAACCCAGAGCGTGTTGTTTGCACCAGCATTAACCTTTGCAAGTCCTGTGCTCAACGAACCGCTGGCGTTTACACCAAGGTTGTTAAACACGCTCGAGCTCCATGAGTTGCCCCATGTGATCGTTGATGTTGTACCAAGTACGAAGAATTTGCCAGTTCCGAGGTAAGAGGTTGATGTACCGTTCACCGTGAGAGCCTTGCTCAATACTGGCGACTCATCAAACGTACCTGACTGAACTTCGATCGTATTTCCAGAAAGTGCAACGTCGTTAGCCTTCTGAATCGTGCGGAGCGGGTTCGATGAACGTCCGTCGCCTGTTAGATCATTACCCGATGTAGAAACATAGAGTGTTGATGGATAGATGATGATTGTGACGTTTGCAGTTTGCGTACATCCATTACGATCTGTAACTGTCAATGTGTAGGTACCATTGTCATTTGCGGCTGTCGTGGTGATGCTAAACTTCTGGGTTACAGAAGCACCAACCGTCTCGGCACCCTTAACAGGGGTTTGTGCCTCAGCGCGTGGCTTCGACCACGAATACGTGTACTTGTCTCCAGAAGCGAATTGCGTACCACCACTGATCACTGCTGTATACTCGATGGCTTGTCCAGCGTTCTTAGGTCCATTCGTTGTGAACGACGAAACCGTGATCGCAAGCGGAGCCGTAATCGTCACACTGACCGGAGATGACGTACAGTTGTTTTGATCCTTAACGATCATTGTATAGGTGCCTGCTGCGAGACCTGAGAACACATTCGATGCCTGATATGACGCACCATTGTTGTTTGAGTAGGTCTTTGTACCTGTACCACCGTCAGCCGTTACAGTGATCTGTCCGTCTGATGTATTGTGGCAACTTAGATCAGCCCCATTATAACTGAGCTTCGATGTAGAAACGATGATCGTGCCTGGAGGCGGGATGATCGAGACTGTCTTTGTGATCGAACAGTTGTTGGCGTCCTTAACCGTAACGCGATAATCACCTGCACTTTGCGATGAGATATTCGCGGTTGTAGCGATTTGATTCCAAATCACACCAGTTAGCTTTTCCCATACGTAGGTATATGCTCCCGTGCCGCCTGAAGGATTCGATGCGATCGAACCATCAGAACTGTTTGGACACGTTAGCTGTGAACCGTTGTAGTTGGACGTGACAGCTGGTCCTGCGTTGATCGCGGTAGGCGCTGTGATCGTAACCACCGTTGCTGCCGTTTCGCAGTTGTTCGCATCCTTGATCTTGATGTTGTATGTGCCTGCGGCAAGACCTGAGAACACATTCGAGGCCTGCCAGCTTGCACCGTTGTCCTTCGAATAGCTCTTCGTGCTTGTTCCGCCTGCTGCTGTTACCGTGATAACACCGTCTGTGGTGTTATGGCAGCTAAGGTCAGCACCGTTG
>JBIICY010000016.1:0-3424 GCA_044238605.1 Patescibacteria group bacterium | reverse complement strand
GCTGTCCTCGCCGATCAAGATCGGAGTTCGTATAGCGGGGATATGTCAGGCAGGCGGCACAAAGCGTTTTGTCACCACAGTAAGATCACAAGCGCGCGTGGTCGTTGCGCCAAATCCAGTTAGTGGAAACGGTGCAACTGTCACTGCAACGGGTGACGACCTGCAACAGGTTACTGCGCGCGTTGTGGATCTGCTGGGTCAGTCAATCGAACTTGTTGGAGTAGAACCTATCGATGGAGAACATGCATGGCTACTTCCATCGTGGCTACCGTCTGGTAGATATGTCGTCATGGTTCAGACTCCAACAGTAACCAGCACAGCAAACTTCGAGGTTGTCCGATGAAGTCTATTCTCCTATGCACGGTCATGCTTATGACTCTGGTGTCGGCTCAATCTCAGATCCGCCTCGACGCAGGAACATCACTAGGTTTTACTACCGCCACAACATCCTTTCGTGATCTCCCTGGATTCCCATCGTGCTGTCCTGCCTTTGAGAGTGGAACAGGCACAGGTGGCAGCTTTGGGCTCGGTGTAGACATACCAGTTACATCATCGCTGTTTGGTAGTATGCGCCTGTCCGTACATGATCGCTCCCATACCGTATCAGCTGATGAATCGGTCAACGTGATCGTGGGAAACAGCTTTACGCTTGCGACCATCAAGCATAGTCTTGAGTTGCCCCTTACCGAGTATAGACTCGAAGCACTTATCGGATATCGACTTGGAAGCTTCGTAATTCGGGCCGGCACATCGTACGCGATACGATCGTTCGCGGCATAGATGCGAGTGGACACGTATGAATGTTTCCTGCGTGATATCAGATGCTTCGCTTGGACAGGACGTCATGCGCAGTGCATACATGTAGACATGTCTGCTAAGTAGATCGTAGAACTCCCCAAACGCAACCTCTCGCGTCTTTTGGTTGTTCAGACGTTCTAACAGTTTCTCGTCAATCGATATGGTGAAATGAAATGGCATGGCCCGGAGTACTAAACCCATCATTGCACAAAACGTCACATCACAAAACATCATGCTATTTCAATGTGACATTATCGCCAGATATGGGTGTTAGATTCAACAACATACATCATGCAGAGTACTTACCATGAAGTTTGTCATAACAGCTGTTACGGCCTTGTTACTGTGCGGTGGCGTTCCGCTGCACTGTCAAGATCAGCTCGACGTTGCCTGGACAACATATTTTGGTGGCTCGGGCAATGATGAGGCTAGGGCCGTTGTGGTTGATTCTAACGACAATGTCTATGTCTGTGGTGTTGTTGAAGGGTCCGACTTTCCACCGCCTGTAAATGTTCCCACGTCGTTTGATAATGGCCCAGGGGGCTTTCTTGCATCGTTTAGTCCTGACGGCACGCTACGCTGGCTGCAATACTTTGGCTGCGTTAGGCCACACGAGCTAGTGATAACAAGAAATGGCGTACTCCTAATGGCCGGACAAACGGCAGATGAGTGCGGGGGTGGTAGCGCGGACGGAACAGTGAGTTTGTTCAATACCAGCGGAGAGAGGCTCGGACGAGACTATACGTTCGATGGGTCAAAAGACGATATGGTCACTTGTATCGATGTGCAAGATGACCCTACGAATGGTGCGGAGGTGGTGTTCGTTGCTGGGATCACCCAATCAAATGACTTCCCAGTAACTCCCAACGCCCCGCAAGCGGCCTATCAGGGTGGTAGCCCTGGACCTGAGGGGACTGGTGATGGCTTCGTGGCAAGTCTGCGAATCGTTCCAGTGGGCAACGTCCTGCAACTTGAGGCAGCTGTGGTAACATATTTTGGGGGGCCCGGTCTGGACGAGGTTCTTGCGCTACGAGTGGGCCAAGAAGATGGTAAAGCGAGCAAAATCTACATCGGAGGGCGCACCCGCTCCAGCAAACTGCCCGCTCCAGGAATCCAACAACCAGACAGACTCGGTGCCGCGTCTGATGACGACGGATTCGTAGCGTGCCTCGATGCATCTTCGTTAGAAGGCAAGTGGATGATGTTTCTTGGTGCACTGGGCAATCAAGCAGTGCATGGACTACAAACCGAAGCAGTCCCAACAGCAAATCCGACCACCGGCAACCGTATCCGCGTCTGTGGCGTAAACAACGGGAGCAACTTCCCATGGCCAGGAGATCAGACAAGACAACCTATCCTGTATCAAGGAGGAAGTGCTCTCGGTGGCGATGTCTTCTATCTTGAGATCCAGGAGCGGTTCAATCCAACCCAGAACATCACCGATGCATTCGTTGCTCAGGTTTCGGGTGTTGCTTCATTTGAGGATGATTTCCCCGGCGCGTTTGCGCGAACACCGGACACACTCGACCGAATTGTGATGTTCTCAGATGGAATTGTGACGAGTGCAGGGGGCTCGACGAACTTCAATGCCTACATCTACTCCAGCGATCTTAATCGCTCGTATGTGCGCGAATACAGAGGTAATGCTGATGAGTTTATTCTTGATCAAAATCAAGCCAGATTCGGATTTGGCGGTTATGATGTTGGTCGTAAGTCTCGCTACATCTGCGGACGGACCTCAAGCACGGTGCTTCCGGGCACATCGGCCGCCGGCCCGATCTTTCAGCGTGCATCCAAGGGAGGCATCGACGCCTATATCGTTAAACTCGGCTGTGAAGGCCTGAAGGCTACGATATCGGCATCTGATACAGTGATCTGCTCGCCCAGTGATACCGTAACTCTGCGCATTCAACCAAGTCCAGATAATCTTCGCTGGGATGATGGCTCAACGTCTGCAACACGTGTAGTGCGAAGCTCTGGCACCTATCGCGTATCGTATAGGCTTCCCGGTGGATGCGATGTTGTTGATAGCGTGTTCATTAAGGGTGGAATCACACCAAGCGGCAAACTCTTTCCATCGGATACGATCGATCTGTGTGAAACAGATTCAGCGTTGATATGGGTCTCTGGCAAGTACATCAATAGTGTTGTTTGGTCAGGGGGCGAGAAAGTAAACGACACCACAATACGCGTCACATCTCCAGGTACGTACACAGCAACTATTGCATCGGAAGATGGATGCACCGTAACAACAAATGCTGTTACGGTTGTATCGTCGCAGCTTGGTCCGGGCGGCAACGTTCGCATTGAGATTCTCAACAAGGATAGCATTACCGTAAGCGACACGTTGTTGCTGCTTGTTCGACTTGTTGTACCTCCCAATACAGACATCACAACATTACCGGTAACATGGAGTGCTTCTCTGCGCTTTGATAGATGGTTATTCTTCCCTGCAAGGCCTCTTACGCGAGGCGTAACAGACGATTCATCGCGTATCGTATCTATTACGGGTACTCGTGCAGCAACAAGTGATACGCTTGGCATACTCGCATTGCGCGTTGCTCTTGGCGATACAGACACCACAGATATCATCCTCGACAGTTTACAGTTCTTTACGTGTACGCCG
>JBIICY010000001.1:0-578626 GCA_044238605.1 Patescibacteria group bacterium | reverse complement strand
CGAATGTTGCAGCAGACGTGATCACTGCATCAGCAGTTGGGCAGATTCGACACAAATTCTCTAGTGCGACAACGTTGATTGGTGGATTCCTCGTTGATCATCAGAATCATTCTATTGCCGTCCGAGACAGAATCGGTACACCCAACGAGGCCGATCGTCGGCGCTTTGACACAACTGCCTTGCTGACGCAGGTGTACGCATCGCTTCGCCACCGCATCACAGAGCGATTCCTCGCGACTGCTGGCGTGCACCTCCAGCAGTATACTCTTGGCGATGCAATTGCGGTCGGACCTCGACTGGGGTTGCAGTACAGTCTTACAGATGAGCTCACACTGAGTGCCGGGTATGGTCTTCATGCCCAATCACAACCAGTTACAACGTATAGTCTGCTTACAGTCGAGAATGGTGTCACGCGCGCAACCAATGCAGATCTCGGATTCACGAAGGCACATCACATTGTCGCCGGTGCAGACTGGGTTCCGATGAGTAACCTGAGGTTCAAGATCGAAGGTTACCAGCAGAGCATCTTCGACGTGCCGGTCACGATCCAGCCCTCGTCTTACAGCGCTCTCAACGGTGGGACGAACTTCGCGCCAGATAACCAAGACAGTCTCGTCAATAATGGGTCTGGCCGCAACATCGGCCTTGAGTTCACAGGCGAACGCTTCTTCGCAGATAACTGGTATGCACTTGCGACCGTCTCGATCTTTGATTCGAAATATACAGGCAGCGACGGCATAGAGCGTAACACAGCATTTAACACTGGCTATGCTGCTAATGTGCTACTCGGCAAGGAATGGCCAGTTGGTGGAGGCGTCACATTGATCTCGAGCGTGCGCACTGGGTTCGTGGGTGGACGTTACCTTACGCCTCTGGATCAGCAAGCATCACAAGCTGCAGGACAGGCTATGTTTGACGAGTCACGTGCGTTCTCGGAGCGTCAGACGCCATACTTCCGCGCTGATGTACGTGTTGGATATCGGTGGGAACTCGGATGGTCAACAATGGAGCTCACCGTTGATGTACAGAACGTGACGAACAACCAGAACATCTTCCTGCAGCGCTACAATCCTCGAACAAACACCATCGCTACTGAGTATCAGCAGGGCTTTTTCGTTGTACCCACCTTCCGATGGACGCTGTAGACCGACCCTCTCTAGCTCTCCCTGCTCCGTCGCTTTACGCCGCGGTTATACTTCGCGGTTGCGCCGGTGGGTGTAATGTCGATGATAACATCTGCACCGGTTTGATCTTGTGAGAGTTCGGAATCGATCATGCGCTTATCAATGTCGGTACGCACGATGCGTACGAGCCCTTTGGCGGAAAACACGCTTCGAGTTACGTCCGACGAGTCGCATACGCCGTTCATCAAAGACGTTGTAGTCATCGCTGAGGTCGTGCCTGTGGAGCCAAGACGTCAGACGAGAACCTGAACAGATTCACAGGGTTCACTTTTGTCATCACTCAAAGGTGTGTCAAAAAAGGTGTGTCAACTTTTGTGATTCGTCTCTGTAAGTCCTTATAAATCGTTGAGTGGTCAGAAACGAAAAAGTCCCATCACAACGAGTGTAATGGGACTCTATCTTCTTTTGCGAAAGGTATTTGTGATACCCATGTACCTAGTACCTAGTACCTTCTTCCTAGTACACCGTACGGGAATTGAACCCGTGTTACCGCTGTGAAAGAGCGGTGTCCTAACCCCTAGACGAACGGTGCGTCTGAATTTTCAGAGCCACAAATATAAGAAAGTGTTGATAACTACGAAGCAAGGATTGCGAGATGGTGGTTTGTTGTAGTTTTGCTCCATGACACTTGTAGGTATAACGGGCGGAATCGGGACCGGTAAGTCTTCTGTTTCCAAACTCTTACAGGAACGGGGCTGGGTGGTGTATTCATCCGACGTTACCGCAAAAGAAATTATGGCCTCCGATGCCGAGGTGCGTGCTGAATTGGCAAAAGCGCTCGGAGAGCACGTACTTACCCCTGAAGGGGTAAATGCCCCGTTGCTTTCATCGCTAGTGTTTGGTCCGCTCCAAGAGCATGAGAACAACCTCGACACCCTCAATGCAATCGTTCACCCAAAGGTGCTCGACATACACATGCGAGCCATCGAGGAAGAGGCTGCGAAAGGCACGAAGATCGTTGCCATCGAAAGTGCTTTGATCTACGAAATCGATCTCGAAGACGGCTTTGACTATGTGGTTGTCGTAGATGCTCCCTCCGAGATGTGTATCGACCGGGTTACGCACCGATCAGGGCTTAGCCGCGACGAGGTGCAGCGCCGCATCGATAAACAAATGCCCATGGAACAGAAACGGGGCTTGGCAGATTTTGTCATCGACAATTCCAAGACGCCGGAAGATCTCACAAAGGCCACGGCAACAATCGCAATGATCATCGAAGCAATGGCCGGGTAGGGGCGAGCCGGTGGCTCGCCCGGGTACATGGGTGTACGAGGGTACATGGGTGTACGAGGGTACATGGGTACGAGGGTACATGGGTACGAGGGTACGAGGGTACGAGGGTACAAGAGGGTGCGCGGGTACAAGAGGGTACGAGGGTACACGGGTTCACAAGGCCCGCCGCACAACACGTAAGATGTCGTAATTTCGTCTTCACACAACACAACGAATCATTTACACTTTCGTAACAAGGTTGATTCTCATGGCAAACGCCACACATCTTACCGACGCAACATTCAACGCAGAGATTTCTTCAGGACGCGTTGTTCTCGTAGACTTCTGGGCAGCATGGTGCGGTCCATGCCGCGCAATTGCTCCTATCGTTGATGAGCTTGCAGTAGAATATGCAGGCAAGGCAACGATTGCCAAGGTAGACGTGGACAACAACCCACACGTCGCGATGCAGTTCGGTATCCGCTCTATTCCAGCTTTGCTGATCTTCAAGGGCGGCAATGTTGTTGATACAATCGTAGGCGCTGTACCCAAGGCCTACATCACCGAGAAACTCAACGCACACCTTAACTAAGTTTACTTTGCATGGCACGCCCAACACTTCTCGTTGAGAGCGAACTCCAGCAGCATCTTCTTGATATTCCACTGTGGCGCCTTGATGGCGCCACACTTGTTCGTGAGGTGGCGGCGGCAAACTTTGCCTCTGCTATGGGGCTTATCAATGCCGTTGCGTTCCTCGCTGAAAAAATGGACCATCACCCCGATATTCATCTGTTCGGTTGGAATAAGGTGCGGTTCACCCTCAGTACCCACGATCAAGGTGGTCTTACCATTCTTGATGTTCGTCTCGCTAAACAAATCGATCAAACACGATTACTGATTACTGGTTACTAAGTACTGGTTACTGAGTACATTGTTTGGCGTAATCCGTAATCCGTCCCCAGTCCCTCTGTCCCTAGTCCCTCTGTCCCTAAGGAGTCTCCCATGTCCACAATCACCGATGTATATGCCCGTGAAATCCTTGACTCGCGCGGCAACCCCACTGTTGAAGTAGATGTTCTTCTTGAGGACGGTTCGTTTGGCCGTGCCGCTGTGCCTTCGGGGGCTAGCACGGGAGAACATGAAGCTGTTGAACTCCGTGATGGAGATGCCGGACGGTACCTGGGCAAGGGTGTCCAGAAGGCAGTAGAGCATGTAGACGGCGTTATCGCTGATGCCCTTGTTGGCATGGATGCGAGTGATCAACGTCAGATCGATATGATTCTCCTCGCGCTCGACGGCACAGAGAATAAGTCAAACCTCGGTGCTAATGCGCTCCTCGGTGCTTCGATGGCCGTAGCGAAAGCCGCCGCAGAGTTTCATGGACTGCCGTTGTTCCAGTATCTGGGTGGCGTGCGCGCATCGCTGCTGCCAACGCCGCTGATGAACATCCTCAATGGTGGACGTCACGCAGATAACAACGTAGACATCCAAGAGTTCATGATCATGCCTATCGGCGCAGAGAGTTTCTCCGAAGCACTCCGCATGGGCACCGAAACGTATCACGCTCTTAAGGGTGTACTCAAAGGCAAGGGGCTTAGCACAAGTATCGGCGATGAAGGCGGATTTGCCCCTTCTCTCAGCTCCAACGAACAGGCACTTGATGTAATTCTTGAAGCGATTGAAAAGGCCGGCTACAAGGCTGGCAGCGATATCGTTCTCGCACTTGATGTTGCTGCGAGCGAAATGGTTAAAGACGGCTCATACGCAATGTACAAGAGCTCGCAGGAAACGAAGTCAACTTCCCAAATGGTTGAATGGTATGCTAAATTAGTTGAGCAATACCCGATCGTGTCTATCGAAGATGGCATGGGCGAAAACGACTGGGAAGGCTGGAAGGCACTTACTGATGCAATCGGCGACAAGGTGCAGCTCGTAGGTGATGACCTCTTCGTGACGAATTCCTCATTCCTAGCGCGCGGCATTGCAGAAGGTGTTGCCAATTCGATCCTTGTGAAGGTTAACCAGATCGGTACACTTACAGAAACAATCGATGCTGTTGCTCTCGCACAGCGTTTTGGATACTCGGCAATTTTGTCGCACCGTTCAGGTGAAACAGAAGACACAACAATTGCAGATCTTGCAGTAGCATTGGGTGCCGGACAAATCAAAACAGGAGCCCCTTGCCGCACGGATCGTGTAGCGAAATACAACCAACTCTTACGCATCGAACAGATCCTGGGCGATGCAGCAGAGTATGCCGGCGAAACAACAATTTCGTAGGTAGGGGCGAGCCGGTGGCTCGCCCGTGAGGTACAGAAAAAATGGCGAGCCGGTGGCTCGTCCGATAGGGTACACAAGCGCACATTATTCACATACCGTAACCAGTAATCAACTTCTCACATGAGCATTGTATTCGGAACAGATGGTTGGCGCGGCCTAATCGCTCGCGACTACACGTTTGAAAATCTTTCGCTGGTTGCACATGCTACTGCGAAGTATGTAAAGACGCTAAAGAAGCAGGGGGCAAGTGTTGTAGTTGGACACGACACGCGTTTTCTATCGCGTGAGTTTGCGATCGAGACATCGCGAATCCTCGCAGCGTATGGTATCACGGTGCACCTTACCGATACTATCTCCACCACGCCGCAAGTGTCGTTTCATACAAAGAAGAAGAAGGCTCAGCTGGGCGTTGTTATCACGGCATCGCACAACCCGGCGCAGTACAGCGGGTACAAGCTCAAGGGATCTTTTGGAGGTCCGGCAGTTCCAGAGCAGATCGCCGAAGTTGAAAAACATCTTGCTGCTCTCAACGGTACTTCGCCCAAGATGAAGGTTGACACACTCGATGCCTATGTAAAGGCAAAGACGATTAAGCTCTTTGATGCAAAGACAGAGTACATAGCCGATATCGTAAAGAAGATCGACATCAAGGCTATCAAGAAGGCTAAGCTCAAGATCGTGTACGATCCGATGCACGGGGCTGGCATCAACTTTATGAAGGATATCTTACCCGACATCGTCGAGATCCACGGAGAGTATAATCCGTCATTCGGCGAGGTAGATCATCCCGAGCCGATCGCAGAATGCCTTGTGCCCCTTTCCAAAGCTGTAAAGAAGAACAAGGCCCACATGGGCTTTGCCACAGACGGTGATGCAGATCGCGTAGGTGCTGTTGACCATACCGGTGCATTCGTGGATCCGCACCGCGTCTTCATGCTGCTCATGAAGTATTTGCGCGAGTACAAGGGAATGAAGGGCGCAGTTGTTAAGACGGTTTCGCTTACCTCGATGGTGAGCGCATACTGCGAAAAGCACAAGATCAAGATCTATCAAACGCCGGTTGGCTTTAAGTATGTAGCCAAGCTGATGACGGAGGAGAAGATCCTTATCGGGGGAGAAGAGTCAGGGGGCTTGGGCACTTCACTGCACATTCCAGAGCGCGACGGTATCTTCAATGGTCTGCTTCTGCTCGAGATGATGGCTGTAACGAAGAAGTCGCTCAAAGAGCTATGCGACGAACTCGACGAAGAGTTTGGTCCACACCGCTATCGTCGCAGAGATGTGCACGTTACAAACGAAACAAAGACCGCAATTCTCAAGGCATGCAGCAAATCGCCAAAGAAGATCGGGAAGTATGATGTAGAGATCCTCGATACTACCGATGGATACAAGTTCTATGTCAAGAACGGTTGGCTCCTCATTCGTGCCAGCGGCACAGAACCACTCGTGCGGTTCTATGCCGAGGCCCCATCGCTAAAGATGGTGAATGAACTTCTGGATGCAGGATTGGCGCTGGGATAATAGATAGTTACTAGGGACTAGGTACAAAGTACTTGCTGTTCAGTCCCTAGTCCCTCGTATTTAGTCCCTAGTACCTAGTCCCTAGTACCTAGTCCCTAGTCCCTAGTACCTAGTACCCAGTAACTAGTACCCAGTAACTAGTACCCAGTAACTAGTACCTAGTAACTAGTACCCAGTCCCTAGTCCCTAGCCCCTCTAACTCTCTCCATCGCTGCCCATGCGTTGCCGTTAATGCCCCATGCAATTGGTGGTGCATTGGTGTGCGCCATCAGGAGGGGATGCATAGTTGCGGCAGGAGATGGCTCAGGATAACGTTCACGGAAGTCGGCCATGTTCCAGTGCACCGGTGCGCTTTCCATGTCTGATGCGAGCGTAGGCAACTCGCGCATCTTCTGTTGCTGCTGGTCTGCGATACCGCTGATGCTTGGATCATTGTGCATCGTTGTGTTGAGTCCGGAGGCCCATATCTCCGCGTCGCGCTGTTGGACCATTATATCGGCCAGAGCATCAACAGCTGATGAAGATGTGCCTTCTCGAAGGATGATCACCTTGAGGTCATTTCTGCCACTATGCTGCGAGCCACTTAGCATCCGGGCAATCTTTTGAGCCTCGTACCGAGAGCCCCCTGAATTGTTGCGCATGTCAAGGATCACGGTGTCGAGATCACCAGGTGTAAATCTCTTTGTGAGGTCGAAGAGCTCGTCTGCTGTGCCGTTGGCAAACCTGGTAATTGCCAATGCAAGTGTGCGACCGTCCTTGTAGGATCCGATGTGCTGTGGACGTCCATCTCTCACGTCTACACGACGGCAGATGCGCATGTCTCTGCGCTGTACATCGAGCATGATAACGTTCATCGGAATGTTCTGCGTCTGCTCAACGGCCTGTCGCAGTGACGTAACCGGACGTCTGTTGATCGAGAGCAGCCGGTCTCCCTTACACAGGCCAGCATTGTATGCTGGCATACTTACGTACACATTGGTGATGACGATGCCACCTTCTGATGAATCGAGCACCACGCCAATGGAACGCCGTAGCATTGTAGCATCTAGTTGTGTCGCAGCAGGCGAAGTGTTGTTATCGCGTGCTTCAAGTGGCGTGCGTGATGTCTGTGCACCAGCTGTGCTAAAGCTCAGGACAAGCCCGATGATTCCAGTGATGACGTAACGCATGGCAACCTCCATTCTGTGTGTGTTGGATACAGGTGGTTATGTAGGAGGTAGCAAAGTCCATTCAGCCGCTTCATTGTGATTTCTCCTTATCCAGACGCGGGCTTCAAGGGTCTTATTGTAAGGCCTGTGTATTTTGTGAGCACTTCTATGGTCTGCATACTCCCGTTTCTGGCATTTATCGCCATCTGTGCATCGATGTCCACGCACTCGCTGTATGCACAGCGTGTGGCGGTAGCTCCGATTATCCAGGGAGGTGTCAATGCACCGTACGCAGGTTTCCCATCGTTGTCGGATGCCCCACAGTGCTGCAGTGACATTGGAATAGGCGCAGGAGCGTCCGGGTCTATTGGACTCGAAGTACTCACCGACGCAGCTACTGCATTTTCTGTAAGCCTGCGAGGCATGATAGGGGGCTCGCGAGATGTGCTGTGGACGCGGGATCAGATTGGCTGGACGATGCAGCGGACACCAAATGGTAATAAAGTTTACCCTGCATACTCGACCTATGTTCTCGATCTATCTAGCTCTGTTGTAGATGCTTCCGTATTGTTCAATATCAGGCCACGAGAAGCATCCCCATGGCAAATCACAGCAGGTGCAGGACTTACTTCTCCGATGTCTGTTACCTATGATCAGTACGAAGTGTTTGACGCAGATCCTGCGCTAATACTAGCCGACAGTAGGCTTCCGCAGCGCGACACCTCAACCGGGGATGCGTCATCAAGTGCAAGCCCCTTTGGAAGATTCATCGGTGGAGTCCGCTATGAACGATCGTTATCTGCATCAACACAGCTCATCTACGATTTCACAGTAAACGTTGGGCTCTCACCTGTGCTCTCAGCAGGGGGCGGCAGTCTTGCGTCGTATAGCCTGCGCGCAACAATTGGGCTCATGTTCGATGTGTTGAATAGGTCAACAGTACCAGAACCACCATTAGATCAAAAGCCAGAACCTATTTCTGAGCCAATAGTAGAACCTACACCTGAGCCCATACCTACACCTACACCTGAACCTGTAGCAGAAGTCAAGCAGGAGGTCCTCGAACTCATTCCCATCGTGCAGCCTACTGTTGCACAGCGTATCAAACCGGAGCCGGAACCAGAGCCGGCACAGACACCTATTCCTGAACCAGACGTTGCGTTAACAACAGCTTACCAGTTGATTCCGTATGTCTTCTTTGCGCCGGGCAACAGCTCATTACAGGGCAATGTAAATGACGTCCAGTGCCGCGACAACCAGAGAACAGTAGTCGAAGACTTGATAGACACGGCACTTACAATTGACACATATACCGAGAAGCACTATCAAATCAATCAACAGCTGTTGAACATCATCGGATACCGAATGCAAGTTCTATATCCTCGTTCGCGGCTGGTAATCAACGGGTACGTTAACGGCAGAAGCAGTGACGAAGTAGCAGGCATCGGGCTTGCCAGAGCAACATCTGTAGCATCATATCTCAAGGATTGCTGGCAGATTGAACCGCACAGAGTAACAATAGCATCATCTGACGGCATGTCTCCTACTGCTTGTACATATGCTCTGCGTGATCAATCGGATATGCATGACGCAGAGGAGGAGAACAGTCGGTGTGAACTTACATCGCCGAATGAATCCATGCTGCTTGCTCCAGTACTTGCTGGGGTGAGCATTCCTTGTAGCAGGCTTGAAGGGGCAAATGTTACCAGTATTGTTCGGCTCTGTGCAGCAGGGAGATCAATGACATCGGAGTCCCAGCTTGTGCGGTCTGTCGTGGAACCCGATGAAGCATCTACAGCAACATGTGTGGTAACAGGGTACACAGACAGAAAAGGCCCAGACAACATCAACGAGCGAATCTCTGAGCAGCGCGCTCGAAAGGCAGCGGCATTGATCGGCGGCGCTGCGGGCAAGGTTACAATTGACTGGATAGGCGAAGGGGCTCGTGGTATGCGAGCCCCTTACACAAATGATAGTCCTTTGGGTCGGTTGTTAAACCGATGCGCCGAAGTGCGGCGCACGTGGACGGTTAGTCGGCAACCGTAAAGTAGTAGCTCAGTCCGAGGCCGAGCGAAGCGATCTTGGAGTTGTGTAAATTCAAGCCCGGGAATGATGCGGTGTTAATCGCCTTCTGCGGTGCTGTAAATGTTTCAGACAGCATATACCCACCACGGATATTGAGATTCAGCGATGAAGACTTGCCACGTACAATTGGAATCATCGCACCAATGCGCAACTCTGTGGTTGTACCAGAAACATTCGCGTCGTTCTCTGAGAGAATGTTTCCATCCTTGTCTGTTTGGGAATATCCGCTGTTAAGTCCAAAGGCAACACCAATCTGGAAACCGCCAAGATAGAGACTAGGTGCAATGCTGATCTTGCGCAGGCTGTGAGTCATGATCGCACCGTCGAACAACGGGTTTGCTTCGTAATACTTCATGCGGTATGAATACGAATCATAACCAATGTCAAGCATGACGCCCGTGTTTGAGTTACTCGAAAACAGATACAGTGCCGATATGCCGATGTCTGGCAGGGAGTTAATGTTATAATCCGTTTTTGTGTACTCCGGAGTTTCAGTCGCGTTGATTCCAGCTTTGCCAAGAACAGAGGCGCCAAGGCTTAGTTCACCGGCTGAAAGTGCAGTCGGTAGTGACACAGTTGCAGCAAGTGCAATAGCGAGTATTGAGCGAATCATTGCAGATCCCGTTAATGTGAGTTGTACCCTATGTATAGACCCAAATATAGTAATGATTTATACGTCGGAACCGCGCAAGCTCCATTATCGTTGTGGCACACATGAACGTTGAATACATTGTCTCGATGATCGCCCAAGAGCGATCTGCACTGCAGGAACATAGGCTGTACAAGCTGATGACTTCCCGAGAGAACATCTCTCGGTTTATGGAATACCATGTGTGGGCGGTGTGGGACTTTATGTCGCTGGTAAAATCCCTTCAGCAACACCTTACGTGCGTGCGCACACCCTGGGTTCCAGTAGGCGACGCAGAGGTGCGGTTTCTGATCAATGAGATCGTTGTTGGGGAAGAGAGCGACGTAAACAGACACAACGTCAGAACCAGTCACTTTGAGATGTACCTCGAAGCTATGCGCGGCATGGGTGCCTCAACTACTCCTATTGAGAGTTTTGTCCAAGAGTTGCGCAATGGGGTTTCTGTATCATCGTTATTGGCTTCTGCAGAGATGCCAGAGGCAGCCCGCACGTTCGTATCCTTCACGATGGACGTTATCCAGCGTGGAAAGCCCCATGAGATAGCAAGCGTGTTTACGTTCGGACGTGAGGAGATTATTCCCACGATGTTCTTGGGTATTCTCGACACGTTGGAAAAGAAGGACAATGCCAGCTATGAAGATCTGCGGTATTATCTGGAGCGTCACGTAGAGGTCGATGGCGGACACCACGGTCCGCTCGCAGAACGTATGGTTGAGATTCTCTGCGGATCAGATGCCGCGTTGTACGAAGAAGCTTCCGTAATGGCCAAAACAGCTCTGCAGCATCGCATTGCGCTGTGGGATGCTGTTGCTGATGAGTGCTCTATTCGTTGAGAATTGCGAACTGTTCCCAGCCATCGAGATCGAAGTGCCACCACTCCGAAGGAAGCACGGTAAAACCTGCCTGCTTCATTATGCTGGTTAACAGCCATCGATTATTCAGGATGTGCTCTGGCAGGTCTGTGTATGTAGACGCTGCTTTCTCTGTGAACTCATCGTATCCTGTGCCCATTTCGAGCTCCTTGCCTTGCGCGTTGCATAGGGTAAGGTCGAGCGCACATCCGCGATTGTGACGCGACCCCTTGGCAGGATCTGCAACGTAGCGTTCATCTGGCACGATGCTCCACATAAGGCGCTGAATGCTTAGTGGACGGTATGCGTCGTAGACCTTTAGTTGCAGGCTGTGGGTACGTGCAATGTTTTGAGCCTTCAGTAGTGCATCTGCAACAGCTCGACGGGCATAGAGCGTGTCTGTGCTGTAGAGAATTCTTCCGGTAAAGTTGTCTGCAGTTGCATAACGGACGTCAGTAAGCAAGTCGGGAACAACTGAGTGTAGCGCAACGAGTACTGTGTCGCGTGGCTCACGTTCAAATGACATGCCGTGAAGCTGCGTTTGCCTAGAGTTTGACAATGCACGTCCGGATGATGGTAGAGCCACGGTACACATCAGCACGGTACATCCCACGAGGCAGATGCTCCATCGAACAAGTCCCACTAGATGCCTCATAAACTTCGGCTCCGTTGATATCGTAAACTTTGATGTGTTCGCCGTTAAACTGAATTACACTCGACGTAGGGTTAGGCCACACAAGAACTGGCGTTGCTGCCTTGTCGGGGATTCCGGTTGTGCATTCCAGTTCGTTGACGCGCTTCCACACATCGTCGTCAAATCCACTAATGGCTGGGAGCGATTCAGTTGCTTTGTCGCCCATGCGGACAACAACAAGCCCCTTGCTAGGGACTACATACACCCGCTGATCGTTCTTGCCCATTCCTGCATACATGTCGTCTGGTGCTTCGGGAACAAGATCCGTGCGATACACAAGTGGTATCGATGGCTGCATAAAGCTGCCTTTGCCATTAAGCCAGAACAGATATCCGTACGACTTATTGAGGTCTTGAGATGTATTGATCATGGCATCGAAATACGCTCTGTCTTTCAAGATGGTATCGCCATTCCATGTGCCCCCTGCTAGGAGCATTAGACCAAACCGTGCCATGGCGAGTGGTTTGGAAAAGAGCGTACCGTTAACCCAGAGTCCGCCCATGCCAAGTTTTGTTGCAAGGTTTCGTGTATAGAATTGCTGGTACGTAACACCCGCTGCGCTTGCTACCATGTCCTGCAGGAGCAGGTATGCAGCATTGTGATAGTCCCAAACGGTGCCTGGGGCAGCGCGGTAGGTAAGACACGCAGGCTCCGTGCAGTTATCGTTGTTGCGCTCAAACCCTAATCCTGACGTCATTGTAAGGTGATGACGTACAGTGATGGCATCTTCCTGCTGCTTGGTGCAGGAAGACCACCCATAGCCAAGGTATTGTGCACTCGGTGATGCGATGTTCATCAGGCCCTGTTGTTGGGCTATGCCAACGAGAGCTGCCGTTACTGTTTTGCCTGCCGATGCCCAGTACCAGATACTGTCTCGAGTGAACGATCCATAGTACTTCTCAAGTGCGATGCGTCCGTCCTTGAGGATGATCAGCGCCTTACCATTTGTGTTGCCCACAAACTCAACGAGCGAGTCGATTCGATCCTCGCACCAGTTCAGAGACGATGGAGATACGCGCTCCCACGCTTCGTTTGTGGTTGGGAAGTAGAGTTGCTGGGAATACGATAGGGTAACGCTGAGTAGTAACCCCAGCAGTACGAACGTTCGAAGCATCATGGCATTCTGAAGAGCGGATTCGTGAGGAAGTTCTCGTCTGACAGCGTTTTGAGGTACGCTACAAGATCTTGCTCGTCTTGGACGCTCAGGTTCAGGCCAGGTTTAAGATTGAACTGCATCAACGGATCTACGGTGCTCGACTTCTTTACACCGGTGTTGTAGAAATGCACCACTTCTTCCAGCGTAGTAAAGCGTCCGTCGTGCATGTAGGGGGCTGTACGGGCAATGTTGCGCAGTGTAGGAACCTTGAACCTTGCTCTATCTGTGGGCCTCCCGGTTACGAGCTCTCTACCGAAGTCAACAAACGATGCGTCATCATCAAGACCATTGTTCATAAAGCGATCATTGGTAAAGAATGGAGCAGCATGACAATGAAAGCACTCTGCACCCTTGGTCTTGTATGTGGGGTCGAACTCGCGAAAGAACAGCTGACGTCCGCGCTCTTCCGATTCACTCAACAGCACTCTCCCTTGAACGGCTCTGTCGTATTTGCTATCGGCCGATACAAGCGTAAGCATGAATTGTTCAAGAGCGATACCTATACGTTCGGGTGTGATAGAGTCATTCCCGAATGCGCGAACAAACTGTTCACGATACCATTGCGATGCCTGTAGTTTCTTGATCACGTTGTCAATTGTCTCATCCATTTCCAGCGTGTCAATGATAGGATGCAGCGCCTGTTCGCGAAGCGATGGAGAGCGTCCGTCCCAAAACAATCCACGACTATGCCATGCCATATTGATCAGCGCCATACCCTGGCGCTTTCCTGGCAGTCCGCGAACACCGATACTGTAGGTGCGATTGTCGGAAAAACCGGCTGCCTGCGTATGGCACGATGCGCAGCTTTGTGTTCCCGTTCTAGAAAGCTGTCCATCATGAAACAACGAACGACCCAACGTTACACGTTGCACTGTTAGAGGATAGTCTGTTGGTAGTTCCGGCGCAGGAAGATCACCATGGGTAAACGCGTAAGGAGTATCGTCGTACGTAACAACGTATTCAGGATCGGTACAGCCGGCCAGTAGGAGTGTGCAGAAGACGGTGGTGAAAAGGAGTGTCTTCACGGAGCAAACCGGGGATTGTACAAGAAGGTGTTATCGGTAAGCGCGAGCAGGAATGACTCCAGGTCCCTGCATTCGTTCTCTGTAAGACCAAGCGGACGAATCAGCGGTGACTTGTTCGGATGGTCGTATCCACCACGGTTGTAATGGTTGATGACTTCCGAGAGTGTCTCCATGCGTCCGTCATGCATGTATGGAGCAGTTACGCCGATGTTTCGAAGCGAGGGAATTGCGAACGTTGCCCGATCCTCCTGCTTGCCAGTAAACCGTGCACGACCAGCATCAGAGTACGATGCATATGCACCGTTGTTGGCAAACTCATGGTTTGTGTACAAGAAGCCGCCGTGACAGGATGAACACGACGTTCTTGTGCTGAAGAAGAGATTTTTTCCGCGCTTCTCTGCTGTTGTGAGCTGCTGGAGATCTGCCCGTGAGCGTCCACTGACAAATGTCCGCTCGAAGGATGCTATTGCGCGGGTGAGCACATAGGCATCGAATGGACGTCCGTATCCACGCTGGCTTAGTGTCTGCACAACCTTGTTGTTCTCGAATCGTTGAATCACGTCGAGCATATTCATGCCGAATTCACTGTGTTCCTGAATGGGAACAAGTGCCTGCATCTCGAGCGTTGGCACGCCCCCTTCCATCAGGAAGTGTGGTTTATAGCCCACGTTTGCAAGTGAGGGGGCATTTCGCGTGCCCATTCTGCCCTGTGTTCCCGGGCTAATTGTCTGATGTCCGGTAAATGACGAGCCAGGGTAGTGGCAGTAGACGCACGCTACATCTGAGTCATGGGACATCAACGGAGAATAGAAGAGCAAACGCCCGAGTGTAATTCTGTCTTCGTTCGGGATGTTGTCAGCCGGAAACTTCTGCTCGGGGAATCCCGGAGGAACATCAATGGCATTGATGTATGGCGATGGTTCTGCAGGATCTACCGTGCAGCCACTGATAGACAGTGCTGCCGCTAATAGACATATCGCGACCGCGCGTTTAGCGAACGATCGAGAATGATCCGTGTTGCGTTGAACCTGATTCATAACGTAGTACCACGTGATATGTGCCTTGTGCCAAGCTGCTAACAGAGACAATGTTTGTTATCGTACCGAGTTGTGAAGACAAAACGCGCGACCCATGGGCGTCATAGACCTGAACCTCTGAAGCGCCGGTAGGAACCACAAGGATGTCGCGAGTCGGATTTGGATGCAGAGCAACGGGTGTTTCAACCTCGTCTACACTTGTTGGAAGGTTAGCGGTGAAGACTGGCGAATTGCTGGACTGCGCACCCATGTTGAGCATTAATGTAACTGCTTCGTCCTCGCTGCCATGATTGATCAGTCCGCGAGAGACGTCGATGTTGTTCAGAAGTCGTTCATAGTAGGCAACCAACGGAACTTCCGGGGAAACAAGTCCTCCAAGAGGTATGCTGCATCGTGTGTAGAGTTTGTTGTCCAGTGTATGGATTTGGAAGGCAGCGCTCAGTGTGCCTGCCGAAGTACCAGCCATGCCTTCGTAGGTTACAAAACGATATCCGGATGCCCAGCCCCAGTGCATCGAAGGCTTTTTAAGTGCCAAGGGGTGCCAGTCTGGATAGGTCGTCGGATCAAGGTGGTTGCGGGCTTGGTCAACCCCAATGTGAAACGTTATGCTATCAATGCCTGATGATACATCGGCATTTCCGATTGGAAACCGTTGTATGTCTCGAATATCCACCAGGATGTACGTATCTGGAAATGACGCATTCGAGCCATTGCGCAGATGCAGCGTGATCCCTGAGATGTAGTACCGAAGCATCTCAGGGGAATAAAAGCCCCCTTTAGCTCTGCCCTTGTACAGATTGCCGAGTTTGAACAACGATTGGTCCTCGGCTCTAGGAGAGATCGTTAGAGCCACTTCTGTGGCCAGAGTGGTTATACATCCAGTCATCAGCAGGACTGCGATAGCGATACCCCGCAAGCACCCGGGAACACTTGGTGTTGTAGTGTGGTTCATGACAGAAAACTACGGTAAAAACCGTAGTATTACGGTTCCAAAAGTGGTTCTGGAAAGGGATACGTTATGAGAATGTTGTACTCAGTGTTGGTTTTCGCCATTTCGTTTTGTGCTGCTATCGCTCAAGACGTTCGTACGACGGACGTACCAGTGGTGCCAATTCTTGTTTCCGTTCAGCGTCCGGCGGGTTTTACCGAGGCTCATGAGGCGTCATACGTCCAGGTGGACCAACGGAGCTTTATGGAAGGATTGCAGCTGCCCATGGATGGTTCTATTCAGCTGCCAATCCGACTCCCTGGCATAGGCACTGTTACTGCTGAACTACGTAGGTATCGAGTGTTCGATCAGGGATCTGTTCTCGTAGCAATGACAGAAAACGGTCCGGTGCGCTATGCACCACCAACCAGCGTGCTGCTGCGAGGCGCGATACCATCGATACCGGGATCGTATGTGATACTAGCGGTCTACCCGAACTGGGCTACAGGCCACATCGACCTTGGTGAACGGCATGACCACCAGGAGTTTTTGATTAGCCCCTTGTCTATCGAGCCTGCCTCATCAACGATGATCGTATACGACCGTGCTCACAGCGTGCAGAAGAATCAGTGGACGTGTCATGCAGAAGAGCCCGAGGGTATCCGAATCACACAGCCCAAGAAAACAGAACAGGAACAGGTTCGCTACCGTATCATCACGATTGCCCTAGAGGGCGACGAGCCGTACTATATCGACCATGGCAGAGACCTTGTGAAGTCCACACAGTATGCAGAGGCTGTTGTTGCCGCATCCAGCGCCATCTATGAGCGTGATATCACAGCAACAATCCGGATTGGACAGCTCTACATTTGGCAGACAGCAGACCCATATCCAGGAACGAACTCTACCAATCTACTAACGCAGTTTCGCGATCGTTGGCGCGCAAATTTTGCAGGTGTCAACAGAACGATAGCACATCTGCTATCTGGTGTAAACAGTATCGGTGGAGTAGCGTACCTCGAAACAATGTGCAATAATAGTTTTGGGTATGCTGTAAGCGGACTCAACAATAACATCACGTATCCAGCAACAGGATATGTGTGGGATACGGATGTATTCTCGCACGAGACCGGACACAACGTTGGTTCTCCGCATACGTTCAATTGCGGTTGGGCTCCGCCAATCGATTCGTGCGTTGCTGCTGAAGGGGGCACCTGCTATACCGGTACCAAGGCGGTAAAGGGCACAATCATGTCCTATTGCCACTTAACATCACAGGGAACGAATCTAAATTTCAACACCCGAGTTGCAGCGTACATGAAGACGCGTTTTACAAGTGATGCATGTACGCCACTTACGTATGAACTTGCTGTGACGCTGAACGATACAGCACGTGCGTGTCGAAATTCTTTGGCGTCAGTCACCGCAATTGCTTCTGCCGGTGCCGAACCGTATTCGTATCGCTGGCAGGGTCCAGGGTTTGACACAGTTACCTCGACTGGAAATTTCACGTTTGTGGTAACCGGTAATTATCTGCTGCGGCTTATGGTAACCGATGATGTTGGTAACATGATCAGCGACAGTTGTGTTGTTCGCGTCCGAGCAGCCCCAGAAGCAACAATCACTGCTTCGGCACTCAAGGTATGCCAGGGAACCACAGTTGACCTTACATGTAACCCTGTGAAGGGCACACCTCCGTTCAACTATCAGTGGCTGCGCAATGGGCTTTCGATGAATAATCCAACCGAATTCGTATCACAGCGGGTTGATCAACAGACCACCTATCAGGTGATCATGTCGGACTCCTCAGGCTGCAGTGATACTGCAGACATTACGATCAAAACTTACGACTTGCGCGCCGCTATTGACCCACCAAGCTTTGCTATTCCATCGATGCCAACGTGTGCTAACGTAGCCGTGAAGACGTATACGATTCAGAACATCGGCGCAGATACATTACAGATCGATTCCATCGTAACAGGGGCAACGATCTCGGCCAAGGCTGCGCTTCCCGTGTTGCTTCCCCCGGGAACAAAGGCATCAATCCCAGTGACGATAACCGTTAAGGGGCTCGGCACAATACGCGATGATGTTGTTTTCATGGATAGCCGCTGTAATTGGCGATTCAGAACTTCCGTTACTGGAACGCGACTCATGGCAAAGGTCTTTACCAAGTTGCCAATCGATCTCGGAACAAAGATCGAATGCGACACACCTACCGTGCGGACCGTCTTTGTGGGTATCAATAACCCTACCGCCTTTCCAATGCAGGTTGCCGAGGTGTACTCCAGTACACTTGGAATGACAGCTGTGCTGGACAATGTCGTTACGATACCACCGGGATCCGACAAGACGGTATCGATTTCGTTTGTGCCGAAGATGACAACTGGTTCTGCTGTTGACACACTCTCTCTCGTGTATCTCAGTGACGGATGCGAGGGAACTTTCTCTGTGCCCCTCACGATGAAAGAGTCGGCACTCAACCTTACTCATCCAGCGTCTGTGGCGTTCGATACGGTTAAGACCTCTCAGCAACTTGTCAACAAGACATTCAATGTGACTGCAACCCTTACAGGCGCATCGCGCACAACAGTGGCAGATGTGCGTATCACTGAACCATATACAACTTCGATGCAGCCGGGACTGGTGCTCCAGCACAACAAACCAACGCCGATAACGGTATCTCTGGCCCCGTCATCACTCACAAAGGAAGGAGCAGTTACGGGGTCGTTAGAGTTCTCGCTGGACTCGTGCGTTACTACCTACAGGATTGACCTTTCTGCAACGAACGTTGTTGTGAGCGTTGATGCAGACGACGAGTCCAGTTTCGAAGTTGCAAGCATCGATGGTGTTCTGTTTGCCCGCACCGGAGAAGGCTTGGTGCATGTGTATGATGCTCGCTGCGCGCTTGTATCGAAATCTGTTACTGCGGCGTCTGAAAACGGTATCCGACGTCAGATCGTCAATAACCTTCAATCTGGCGTGTATGTCGTTACGTACCAAAGTATACCAGCCGGTGTACAACAGACACGTACCATTGTTGTGTACCGCTAAACCAACAGGCTGTTCCATTCTCAAAGAAATTATACCGAACGATGTCGACATTTTCCTTTGACTTTATCAGTGAAGTGGACCTGCAGGAAGCAGATAATGCTGTTAATCAGGCGCGCAAGGAGATCGAGCACCGCTATGATCTGCGCGGCTCAAACTGCGAGGTAGACCTTAATCGGAACGAAAAGTCTTTCCAAATCCGGGCAGAAGGAGAGCATTTTGTCTCTGCTGCGCTCGAAATCATTAAATCAAAACTGATCAAACGCGGTATAAGCGTTCTGGCTCTCGACGAGCAAAAGGTTGAACTGCTGGGCGGCAAAAACGTCCGCCAGACCGTAAAACTCAAGGCCGGTCTGTCCCGAGAAGACGCCAAGAAGGTAACCGCCCTGATCAAGGACTCGAAAGTCAAGGTAACAACCCAAAATATCGACGATAAGGTGCGGGTAACCGGGAAGAGCAAGGATGATCTTCAGGCCTGTATACGGCTTGTGCAGGGGGCTGATCTGGGATTTCCCATACAAGTGGAAAATCTCCGCTAGCACTCTAGCAGGGCACTTTTACGATATTTGCAAGGTTACGCGTAGAACACAGCACGAATTCTTGGAGCCATTGTGGTCGACTTATTTCAGAAATGTCGTGATTTCACTCGGGTAGATGATATCAAGGCTGCCGGACTCTATCCATACTTCCGTCCGGTAGAAGAAAACGAAGGTCCCGTTGTAATGCTTGAAGGCCGCAAGGTCATCATGGCAGGGTCGAACAATTACCTTGGGCTTACCTCTCATCCTGAAGTAAAAGCAGCTGCCAAAGATGCTATCGAACGTTACGGTACGGGCTGTTCTGGTTCGCGCTACCTCACCGGTACGATCAATCTGCACGTAGAGCTCGAAAAGCGTCTTGCGCAGTACCTCGGTACCGAAGATGTGCTGCTTTTCTCGACCGGATATCAAACGGCTCTTGGCGTGATCTCTGCACTTGTGCAGAAGGGTGATTACGTGGTCTCCGACAAGGAGAATCATGCGTGTATCATTAACGGATGTCTACTTGCGAAGGGCAGCTTTGCAGAGTTTGTGCGCTACAAGCACAACGACATGGAAGACCTTGAGCGCGTGCTTTCGTCGCTTCCTGCAAATGCCGGCAAGCTCGTTGTAACCGACGGTGTGTTCTCTGTCAGCGGCGAGATCGTGAATCTCCCAGACCTTATCACCGTTAGTCGCAAGTACGGGGCTCGTGTTCTCGTTGATGATGCTCATGCAACGGGAGTTGTAGGTAAGGGCGGACGCGGCACGGCATCGTACTTCGATCTCGTGAACGAAACGGATCTTACGATGGGCACGTTCTCAAAAACGTTCGCATCACTTGGCGGTTTCGTTGCTGGACCAGAACGCGTGATGAACTATATCAAGCACCATTCCCCGGCCCTAATTTTCAGCGCTTCTCCAACTCCAGCATCAGTTGCATCTGCGCTGGCTGCACTCACCGTGTTGGAGCGCGAACCGGAACGCATCACAAAGCTGATCAGCAATGCCGATAAGATGCGTAAGGGATTTGCCGAGCTTGGATTCAAAGTCATCGACTCGGAAACAGGCATTGTTCCAGTTGTTGTTGGTGATGCCGAGTTGGCATTGATCTTCTGGCGTAAACTCTACGACAAGGGTGTGTTCGTTAATGCCTTTATTCCGCCTGGCGTTCCCCCGAATATGTCAATGATGCGTACTAGCTACATGGCAACGCACGAGGACGAGCATCTCGATGCCATCCTGAATGTGTTCCAGGAAGTTGGTCTTGAACTCGGCCTTATCCAGAAGTAATCCTCCATGCAGATAGCTCGTTTTGAACGGGGCCTCCACGACCGTGTAGCAATCGTTACCGGTGCTGCCGTGGGGAACGGCCGCGCATTCTGTGAACGTCTCGCTGAAGAAGGGGCTAAACTGGTCATTGCAGACCTTGAGCCTGCAGTTGAGACCGAGCGCGCCGTGCGCGAGATCGGTGCAGAAGTTGTTGCCGTTCAAGGCGATATGACCAACCCAGCTGATGTTGCAAAGGTTGTCGAAGCCGCCATCAGCCATTTTGGGCGGGTGGATATCCTGGTTCACAACGTTGGATACTATTTCGAAGAACCCTTCGAACTTCTCGCGTTTGATCAATGGAAACGCACGCTTGACATAACCCTTGATTCGCTCTTCCATACGGTCCGTGCCGTTTTGCCCCATATGAAAAAGGCAGGCTTCGGACGCATTATCACCTTTAGCAGCGACACCGTATGGCTCGGTACGCCATATCTGGTGCACTACGTTACTGCAAAAATGGGCGTGATTGGGTTTACACGCTCCCTCGCCGCTGAGATCGGTAAGCACGGTATCACGATCAACTCGATATCTGTGGGGCTAACTGCAACCCAGAGCGCCAACGCTACAGCAAGCGCAAGCCCCATGCTCGAGCATATCATTCCTGCACAAGCTGTACACCGCGCAGATGAACCCGAGGATATTGCCAACGTGGTTGCATTCCTTGCCCTTCCTGCCTCCGGCATCATCACCGGGCAAACCATCAATGTTGATGGTGGTGTAGCAAGACATTAAGAGAGCAGAGAGCAGCGAGCAGCGAACAGCGAGTAATTGGTGATTCGTCATTCGTCGTTCGTAATTTCCCCTCCCAATCTAGGAGGCAATTATGCGCGTACGATACGCAGTTGTTACGTCAATGTTATGTGCGCTGATGACCATGTCAGCTCTTGACAGCGTTGCTAAGGATGGGGATACCATCTATGTAAAGACGCTTACATTCAAGGATACAACGAAGCGATCAGGGACATGGCTGTTCCCACCTAAGGATAGCTACGAAAAGGTCGTGATGCTTTACACACTCAAGTGTGATCCAGCTACAACGCAGGATCAGTATCCGTGTGGTGAGTGGGACTACTTAACCTACACAATGCTACGCGACTCAACTGGTGAGTATGACTCTACGCGACTGCAGCAGCCAAACTACCGTGTGCGCGGTGCAACGCCAGACTCGTTTCAGTACCGCACATCATTTGTGAATGTAAAGACACGCTACCGTGCTGATACAGCCAAGCGAACGTCGGGCATGGGCGAATTTTATACGGTTGGACAAAACACATTTTCAAACACCGCTATTCTGCAGCCAAATGGTGGACGCGCAGTCTATGTTTGGACAGCTAAGGAAATGCAGGATGCCGGTATAACAGCTGGTGCCATACATGGTATAAAGCTTACAACAACAGCCGCCGCTTCCGGAGTAAAGCTGTTTACTGTGCGGATGCGCCAATCAGTAGGTGCAAATGCACCTAAGCTTATCAATGGCGAGGGTATGACAACGGTTGCACGCCGAGATGTTTCGTTTATCAATGGCGAGAATCATGTTGCGTTTACAACACCATTCATGTGGGATGGCACATCAGATGTAGTTATTGAGTTCTCGTGTTACAGTTCACCGTCAGTTGTAGCAATCAAGGCTGGAACAAGCGGATTTGGAATTGCCTCTGACAAGTCCCGCAAGGCATATCAGTTCACCGCGGGCGATGCCATGGTGGTTCCGGGAGAGATCGGTACGGCTATCAATGATGAAGTTACTGTAGCATTTTGGTGCTGGGGCGATCCTGCTCGCATGCCGCGCGCGCACAATACCTTCGAGGCATACGATGTGCAAGGACGTCGCGTTCTGAACGTGCATCTTCCTTGGGATAATCAGACAGCGTATTGGGATGCAGGGATTGATCCGAAGAGTGGAGCATTTGATCGAATTGAGAAGGCAGCTCCTACCGAATCAACAGAAGGACGCTGGAATCACTGGTCGTTCGTAAAAACAAAGACCGGTACCATGCGCATGTACCTCAATGGTACGTTGTTTCATGAGGGAACAGGAAAGACACGCAAGATGGCGGGGATCTCGAAGTTCGTTATTGGTACTGGCGGATCAGGCTCATACGAAGGTCTTCTCGATGAGTTTCAGGTGTGGAATACTGCACTCGACGAAGCAACCATCAAATCATGGATGCACAAGACAATCTCAGATGTACATCCTCAGTACACAAAGCTCATCGCATACTATAACGGCGAGCTCGATACAGATCCAACTGTTGCTCGCGATGCTTCAATCAGCGGATATAACGCCGGTTTGTTTGGAGTGCCTACCCTGCGGACGATGCGCGATGATAAACTTGGGTACTTAACAGAAGCGAACACGTCCCGTCCAGCTCTTTCGTTTGAGCAAGGTACAGGTATTACATCGTCTGCGGTACGCATTGATATGGACGTTGAATCCGAGCCCCGTCGCACCTCGCTCATCCGGTTTAATCGTCCTGTAGAGCCCCGTATCTACAAGGTGGATGCAGCTGACCATCCATCAGTTGCCTCAGATACCATACTTGTTCAGGAAGCAGGATATCTGTTTACCAATGACGAGAACGGCTTTAAGGTTGACTCCACATTGGTTGCTCCTGAAACCACACTTCGTAAGAAGATGTCTCCGTACTTCAGCCCAGTGGTTGATTATGAAATCGGACGCTACATAACGCCATATGGCATAGGTTTGGATCTCGGACCGCAAGGCTTCCGCTGGGAGTATGATGTGACGGACTTTGCTCCGCTGCTTCGTGGTAATGTCACATTGTCTGCAGGTAATCAGCAAGAGCTGATCGATCTCACGTTTATGTTCATTAAGGGTACTCCACCGCGTACAGTTAAGCAGATCGATCAGGTTATCTATGAGCGTGGAGCGTACTATCCTGATGTCATCACAAACAAGGCAATTGTGCCTGTTGATGTAACCCTGCACCCAGAAGCAAAGACGTTTCGATTGAAGGCTGTTACAAGCGGACATGAATTTAGCAACGCTACCAACTGTGCCGAATTCTGTCCACGTGAGCACTTCCTCAGCATCGATGGCACAGAACGCTTCAATTGGATCCTATGGAAAGAGTGCGGAGACAATCCTGTCTTCCCGCAAGGCGGAACATGGCTCATTGACCGCACAGGTTGGTGTCCGGGCGACATGGTGGACCTCTATGACTTCGAAGCAACACCGTTCATGCAGGGCAAGAAGTCAGTAACTGTTGACTACGGAGTAAAGAAGAAGGCTGCCGAAGAAAACTGGGGACGCTGGGAAGTATCTACGCAGCTCATTGGCTATGGTGCGCCAAACTTTACCAATGATGCAGCTATTGCAGACGTGATCTCTCCGAACAACTGGGAATACTATAGCCGGTTGAATCCGATCTGTGGAACACCGATTGTGGTGCTGCAGAACACGGGTGCGCAGGACCTCACTTCATGCACCATAACCTACGGAGCCCAGGGAAGTAAACTTTCCAGCTATCAGTGGAAGGGCACGTTGAAGTTCCTCGATAAAGACACTATCGCACTGCCAATACCTGAATGGCCTACAACGACAGGCCCACAGAAGTTTGTTGTTTCAGTTGTGTTTGATAAAGACGGGTACGCTAACAACAATACGCGTTCCACCAACTTCATCATGCCTGCTGTGTACTATGATGATCTTCAGATCGTGCTTCGCACTAATAAGCAGGCAGAAGACCAATACGAATGGCGCTTGCGCCGGGTGAACGACGGAGCACTCATCGGTGAAGGGGCTACACTCGAAAGCGAGAAGACGTTTACCTATGACTACAAACTCGAACCAGGGTGTTATGACTTTGAACTAATCAACAAGGAAGGACTTGGTCTTGATTTCTGGTTCTATAGAAATCAGCTTGGTACCGGTAGCTTGTTGTTCAAGTCTGGCGGACAGACGATCAAGACATTTGAGCCAGATTTTGGTAATAAGGCATGGGCACAGTTTGTCGTTGCACCAAAGCCAACGGTTCAGGTAAGCACAGACACAGTGCGGTTTCAGCTTGCTTCACCAGGACGTATCGAAAATTCATTCGTGATCCGCTCGGGCTCTGCAGCACCGCTGCGAGTAGACAGTCTTGGAATCTTTTCTGTACGCAAGCATTTCAGTGTGATTTCCACGAGTGTTCCGCTACCAGTCACCATCCAGGAAGGTGATTCTATTGTTGTAACGCTTGCCTTCGAGCGCCCAGACGCCGGCCTAACATCAGGCTCGATCCGCGTGTACTGCAATGACGAACGCAATGCGGCACGTCAAGTGCGCCTCATCGGCAACGTTGGTACGACAAGTGTTGATGATGAGCTCGACGTTTCCTCAATACTTGCGTGTGATGTTGTTCCTCATCCTGTTGCAGACAACGGAACGCTGCGTATGCAGATCTATCAGTCGGAATTGCTGAGAGGCTCGACCATCGCAGTTCGCGATCTCATGGGCAATGTGGTCTCGATTATCCACCAGGGTGATGTTGCTAATGGCGAAGTTCGATTCGACATCCCTGCATCGCTACCTTCTGGATCGTACACGATCTCGATCCAGTCTGAATATGTCCGCTTCACAACTCCGCTTGTGATTACACGTTAATCATGCAGAACCTGCGATTTCAACGAGCACTTCGAGCGGTAGATCCTTCGCTGGTCTACCGCTCGAATGATGTTTACGACAAACGCATCGGCGACGTGATCGTTTCCGTCAAGGATGTTTCCGAACGTGCTGAGGTAGTGTGTGTGCTGATTGGTGTTCCGCAGCACATTGGCGTTGAACGCAATGGAGGTAGACCCGGGGCCGCAGATGGCCCGTCGTCTTTCCGAAGGGCCTTCACAAAGCTGGCTATCTCTGCGTTCGAGCAACACATAGATAGTGGCAGACTGGCAATCGCCGATGCTGGTGATATCGATACGGAAGGTAAAACACTAGAGCAGATACACGATGAGCAGTACGATGTAGTAGCTCAGGTTCTTTCGAGCGGGTTTGTTCCGATTGTTGTAGGGGGCGGACACGACACGGCTTGGCCAACAATTCGGGCACTGGAGGCACAGGCACGTCCCTACGGGGTAGTAAACATCGACGCTCACGCCGATGTTCGCCCCTTAAAAGATGGTGGCAGGGCACACTCTGGTTCGCCATTCTATCAGATGCTTACCCAGCAGCCATCACACCTGCAGGCAGGGGGCTTTGTAGAGTTTGGCCTACAGCACACCTGTGTATCGGCCTCGCACCTGGCATTTGTGCGTGATGCAGGAATGCATGCAGTGATGCTCGACGAAATTCGGCGTCATGGCTGTCTAAGTGCGTGGGGCAATGCATGGCCTCATGCGGCAGCGGCCGGCAACGTTTATGTGTCGCTTGATGTAGATGCCTTTGCCTCGGCGTATGCTCCGGGAGTGAGCGCGCCTGCGGCAGATGGGTTGAGCCCTGCAGATGTTGCAAGTATCCTAAGAGATGCGTCAGAATCTAGCAAACTGCGTGCATTTGACATCGTAGAGCTTAACCCTGCGTACGATGTAGACGGCCGCACGGCAAAGCTGACGGCGGTAATGGCCTACGAGGTTGTAACAGGTCTTGCCACTCGTCTGTAAAAGGCACACGGATACGTCGTAAATTTGCAGCCTATGGCAGCACAAGAACCCCAAAAGATCATTTTCAGCATGGTCGGTGTCGGCAAAATCTATAAGCCGAACCGCCAAGTATTACGCGACATCTACCTGAGCTTCTTCTACGGAGCCAAAATCGGTGTGCTCGGTCTAAACGGCGCGGGTAAATCTACCCTGCTTAAGATCATCGCCGGACTCGACGATGAATACGTTGGGCAGATCACCAAAAACAAAGACGTCACCTTTGGCTACCTGTCTCAAGAGCCGGAGCTCGATCCAAACAAGACTGTACGTGAGATCGTTGAAGAAGGGGCTGTGGAAGCTGTTACCCTTCTGCGCGATTACAACGCAATCAGTGAAAAGTTTGCTGACCCAGATGCGGATTTCGAAAAGCTCATGGACCAACAGGCAAAGCTGCAGGAACGCATTGATGCCATTGGAGCCTGGGATATCGACTCCAAGCTCGAGATGGCTATGGATGCGCTTCGGTGTCCGCCCCCTGACACACTCATCAACGTGATCTCCGGTGGTGAGCGTCGTCGCGTGGCCCTCGTACGCCTGCTTCTTAAGCGTCCGGACGTGCTTCTGCTGGACGAGCCAACGAACCACCTTGATGCTGAGTCGATCGCATGGCTTGAGCGCCACCTGCACGACTACGAAGGCACAGTGATCGCCGTGACGCACGATCGTTACTTCCTTGACAATGTTGCTGGGTGGATCCTTGAACTTGACAACGGACACGGCATTCCATTCGAAGGCAACTACACCAACTGGCTGGAACAAAAATCAGCGCGCCTAGCCCAAGAAGAAAAGCAAGAGTCGAAGCGTCAGAAAGCCCTAAAGGAAGAGCTCGAATGGGTTCGCATGAATCCTAAGGGACGTCACGCAAAGAGCAAAGCTCGTATCTCTGCCTACGAGAAGCTTCTTGGAGAAGAAACCGTAAAGCGCAACGAGGAGATGGAAATCTTCATCCCGGTTGGTCCTCGTCTTGGAGATAAAGTGATCGACGCACAGGGTATTGCAAAATCCTTTGGCGATAAAATTCTTTACGAGAACCTCACTTTCTCCCTCCCACCGGGAGGCATTATCGGGGTGATTGGACCAAACGGTGCAGGTAAAACAACACTGTTCAAGATGATCACAGGAGAACTGCAGTCCGATGCAGGAACATTCTCCGTTGGCGAGACAGTAAAGCTTGGATACATCGATCAGAACCGTCCGCTAGACCCCAAGAAATCTATCTGGCAGGAAATCACAGACGGACTCGATGTGGTGATGCTCGGAAACCGAGAGGTAAACTCGCGGGCATATGTTGCCCGCTTTAATTTCAGTGGTTCCGACCAACAAAAGCTTGTGACGCAGTTGTCTGGTGGAGAACGCAACCGGGTACACCTTGCCAAGATGTTGAAGGAGGGGGCAAATGTTCTCCTGTTGGACGAGCCAACGAACGACCTTGATGTGAACACCTTGCGAGCATTGGAAGAAGCGCTCCAAGGGTTTGCTGGCTGTGCTGTTGTTATCTCTCACGACCGTTGGTTCCTTGATCGCATCGCAACGCATATTTTGGCCTTCGAAGGAGACAGTAACGTTGTGTGGTTCGATGGAAACTATTCGCAGTACGAAGAAGACAAACGCAAGCGCCTGGGCATCGACGCCGAACGTCCGCATCGGATTTCATACAGGAAGCTTACACGTGACTAAGCGTGCAGCATTAATATGGACCCTTGTTCTGGCGGTGGCTCTACCAGCTGCAGCGCTTGCGCAGCCGGACATTAATGCAGCCGTTAAGCAGATGGGAAAAAACGTTACGGTTAAGTCTGTAACGTCTCGCTACGACTTCTCAAAGCTCCCGCGCGAGATCAAGCTTCCCTTTGCACGTTTCCCGTATCAGCCAAACGAACAGCCTACGGGATATGCACCTGCAGCAAAACCAAAACCCGCTACACCGGCTGTGACCAAGCTGCTCAAAGATTGGAAGAAGACGCTTCCAGGTCTGGGAACGCCAGACGAGCTCCTCATTCAGTCATACGACGGCAAAGAAGGTGGCGCCATCATCTTTGCACGGTGGGGCAAGCCCCTTCCCGAGGATGCCAGAAAACAGATTTGTAAACTGTTGTACAAAGCAGATGAGAAGCAGCCCGGTACAGACACGAAGGATGATCTTCTTGTTTCGGACTCATGGTGCATCATTTGGTCGTTTGCAAACCCAATCTCTGAGCTAAAGCAGGCACATCAAAAACGTACGTTTGCGATTGTCAACGAAGAAGCACGTAAGTGGATGGATGCTAATCCAGAAAAAGCAAAAAAGTATTTACAGCCGAAAAACTAATGCTGGTGGTGATATGATCTTACTTGCATCGTTTACCAACGAAATGGAAGCACAGCTTCTGGCATCTAAACTCAAGGCCTCGGGCATAGACCATAAGCTCAAAGACGATAAGTCAGATGGATACAACCTCTTTGTATTCGAGGACGATCTCGAGGAAGCCCGTGAGATCTTTCATGCGGCCTCCGGAGAAGATGAATTCGGCTTCGATCTTAACGAAGACGAAGACATTAACCTTGATGAGTTTGAGGGATAGGGAGTTAGGGACTAGGGACTAGGGACAGGGTACACAAGGGTACTCGCTGTTCGCTGCTCGCTGTTCGCTGCTCGCTATTCGCTGTTCGCTACTCGCTGCTCAATCAGCACTGGTAGCATTGCTCTCCACGTTGGCCAGTCATGTGTGTAGTCTTGCGTCCACACGTCTACGGTGTGGGGAATGCCTTTTGTACCGAGAACATTGCCGAGCGCAATGCTGGCTGATGGATCTTCGTAGTTGCCGCTGCCGGTTGCAATGTGAATGTGCTGTTTGGAGCGAAGTAGTTCAAGAATAGACTGGTCTGAAAGATTTGGCAGGTAGTCCATTGGTGAGTTGAAGTAACAGTCTTCGTCGAAGTAGCCTTTTGAATAGGCATGTAGATCATACACGCCGCTCATTGCCAGTGTGCCATCGAAGAGGTCGGGCCTGCGGAATAGTGAATTAGCCGCATGGAATGCACCGAGAGAAACGCCTGCGGTAAGGATTGGGAGGGGGCCACCCGACGTACTATGGATGAAGGGGACAACCTCGTCCGTGATGTAAGCGTTGTATTGCTGATGGCGTATCGCTTTGTCACGTCCAGACATGCCGTCATTGAGCCAGGATTCGCTGTTGATGCTGTTGATCGAATAGAGCTTTACGGTTCCTGCGTCAATCAACCGCTGTACCGAATCGATCAAATGAAAACGCTCGTATTCTAAAAAGTCTGCCGCAGCACTCGGGAACATGAGAATGGGTGTTCCGTACGTGCCGTAGACACAGATCTCCATGTCTTTGTTGAGACGTGGGCTGAACCACGAACTGATGTTACGACTCATCGTGCAATATAGGTTTTTGCACAGCCTCCGGCAGAAGTGGCAGGCGTGCATCGACAAACAAGAAAACAGCTCCCTGATGAACCTCCAGCTCTACGTGTGTCTGTGATGAGCGGTTGCGCGCTCCTTCGCGGACGCCGAGAGAAAGCTCTTCGCGGGTTAGCTCCCATACCAGGCCTCGAGTTGTGAGAGTTACAGAAGGCTGAGGGATAAGCGAAATCAGTTCGTCCAATTCTGCTTGATAACTGGTGTTGGAATAAAGCGGTATACCTATGCGGTTATCATCATGAGCCAGCAGGTCCATGTCCTTCCCATAGCGCACCAGCACAGACCAGTTGTTAAGGGTGTGCTCAAGATCTCCGCCGTGAATGCCCGTAATCAGCACACGCTTCCAGAGCATCTGCTGTGCAAAGCGAAGTGCCTTTTCAAAATCGTTGATGTCCTGATCTACTTCAACGATGATTTCGGTTGTTGTGCGCATGGCATCAAGCACTTCTGGCAGCACCGAATCAAGGTCTCCGATAACATATTCGGGTAGAACATCAAGGTGATAGAGAAGGTTAGCTGCGCCGTCAGCTGCGATGATCGGTACATCCACAAACTGCTCGAGTACTGATAGGGATGGAGGGGCCCCCTTCAGGCAGATGATCGCATCTATGCGGGATGGTGAATGAACGATGTGGTTCATGGTCTGCCTGCCCCTTCCCATTGATCAAAGATGGTCATCATTGCATGTATGCCGTCCGTGAGGGCTGCTGGGCCTGGCTGCAGAATAATCGGTGATGGGATTTCCCGGAGAAAGCCGCTTGTGAGTGGACGAAAAGCATCCCAGCCTTCACGGGCCTTTACGCGCTCGGGTTTAAGCATTTTGCCGCACCACGAGGCAATCATGATATCGGGATCTCTCCGAAGGGGCTCATGCATATCTGCTATGATGCGTTCCTTGGCGTTTGGGTGGACGCGATTTTCTGCAAATACATCCATACCTCCGCAGATCTCAATAATCTCGCTTACCCAGCAGATACCCGACATCAGGGGATCGTACCACTCCTCAAAGTATACACGGGGCTTGGCGACTCTTTGCTGACCACGTTCGCGCGCGATATCCACGTTGCGTTGAAGAGACGCAACGTATTCCATGCCAGCATCGGTATAGCCAACATATGCCGAAAGACGAATGATCATTGATAGGATACCATCTACCGAACGATGGTTAAAGCAGACTACATCGATGCCCCGACGAATGAGTTCCGACGAGATGTCTGCCTGCAGGTCGGACCATGCAAAGACAACATCAGGCTTGAGATCGATGATCTCGTCGAACTTTGCATCCAGATAAGTAGAGACCTTTGGCTTTTCCTTGCGTGCCTGTGGTGGCCGCACCGTAAAGCCTGAGATGCCAACGATCAGATCATCGGCACCGATTGCATAAAGTGCTTCAGTGGTTTCTTCCGTGAGGCACACTATACGTTTGGGGTATCTACCTCCCATTACTTCGTGGTCCTCCGTTTTGGTGCAGACTTCTTCTTGGGAATAAGAAACACCGGCTGCTGATCGAGTGCGATGATGGCTTCATGGGTAGACTGAAAACTGTAGAAGCCCTCTGGAGAGACGTAGGGCTGCGTATTGACCACTTTTCGGATGACTGTTAATGAGTCACCCTGCTGTATGCTGATGAGAGAGTAGCGAATACTCTCAACGTTAAACAACCCTCGGGGAAGTTTCTTGTCAAACGTAAAGCCATTTGGTGCGTGAATAACCACTGTGGTAACTGTTGAGTCATACTTGTATCTGCGAAGCAGAGGGGTTGTTCGCATGGACGTATCATAAGGTGTTGATGGATACATCACATCCGTCGTCCATGGCATCCAGAGGCGAATTCGTGTGGTGTCTTCAGAATCACGCTCTATAACAGATCTGTTTGGTCCTTGCCTGCAATATCGTAACAGGTAGCTACCAGGACTGCGCTCACACCATACTGAATCCTTAACAGCTGGGCTAGGTACTATCAAAGATCCGCCATCTGCGCTTCTGCTTGCTTGACTAAGCTGATCAGAAGCATTTTCTACAGCAATTCGCACCAAGGAGGAATCCATATCTGTTGACAGTCGTGATTGAAAGACCAATGATTGAGTATCATCGATTGGCATCATGCGAAACACTTCATCAGAAAATCTCGTCATGATTGGATGTGATGCTACATACATTGGCTCTCGTAGCCCCTTGCGAACAACTAGACCAAATGCACCCCGAACGTTGTCATCCAGAGAATACATAGACTGCATGGGTCGCTGAGAAAGATCATAAAATGCAGGGAGCGAATCACCTGGAACTACTGCTATCATGTGATTGAACGGCAGTGATGGGGTTGGACTTGCGTGAAACGGAGTGGTCGTTGTGTCAACCAGCATTGGATATGCCGTGATGTTGCGCAGAGAGAGCATAGCAACGAACATCGTCACGAGATCCACGTTGGAACGTGGACCATTCTCCATAATGTCGTTTATACTTCTGCATTGAGGATACGCTTGAGATTGTTCGGATGCGTTAAGGTTCATCAGGAAGACACGTGCTCTTTGGATTACCTCAGTTTTGCCTAAGCTGTCTTTCACAGGTGCGATATCATCCATTAGCTGGACGAGATCTGTATTTGCTGTTCCATCATTGCCTTGCTGTGGCACGCAGCGCACGAACGCCTCGTTGTATCGCTGCGCCAGATACTCCCATGAGGGTATTGTGGAAGTCTCAATGGTGCCTGTGATGTCCCTTCGAGGCATGTCTTCTTCTCGCACATCCAACGGCTTTAGATCTCGATCATCCCAACTGAGCAGGTAGCCAAGCGGTGATTCTGTGTACTCCGGTTCCGCTAACGTGAAATAGGTCCGCCACTGATATTTATCGTCCTTTGGCATGATGATCTGATAGCGGGATCTGTGCGTATACATCCTGCGCTGAAACTCATGTCGGTGATGATAGTATTGTGGAATCATCAGGGTGTCGCGTTCAATGTATCGGCGACGGATGCGCACGTAATCGCCTGGTTCGAGCTCATCGAATGCGTAGTAGCCACCGGCAAGTTCACAGGAAATCGAATCTCCATATCTCTTGTAGCCCGTTACAGACAGTGACACAGCATTGAGCCAGTTCTCAGCTGGATATCGCGAGTGTATGGCCACACCGATCTCATCGGTAAGGCGAAACAACTGATCTGTTTCTACGACAGATGAGCCCCCTGACAGGACGATTGTCTTTTCATCGTGCAGGACGATCTCAAATCCCGGTTGAAACACGCGTTTACGATTCGCTGTATCATTGCGGATACTGTCTACGTCGACTGCTTTGAAATAGCTAAACATATCTGGCTGGTTTCTCAGATACCGCAGTAGCGATATAGGTCCGTACGCACCGGGATCGCGCGCAAGGCCCTGTTCGAGGCAGTAGATTGCCGAATCGCGCTGCATCATTTCATGATGCACATACCCTTTAAGAAACCACGCATCATATCGTTCGGGAAAACTTGAGACAACGTCTGACAGTATCTGTGCTGCTGCTGAGAGGAGTCCTTGCTGTTTCTTTTCTACGGCGCGCTGCATCTGAGCGCTCACAGTTGCACCGTTGCCGTCTACGCTTCGTAGAAGGCTGTCGGTAAATGCATCATTCCATTCATACCCCATGTCATACCTCGAATTTGGGATGGTAAGGGGCTCGGGACGCAGGGTCTGTTTAGGATAGAGCCGAGGTTCCGACGCGGATGCAAAGTCGGTAAGTACCTTGCCTGATGCATCGACCATGTACAGTACAACCATACAGAATGGTAGCTCGGTGTTGCCGGCCTTGATCATGATCCTGTTCCAACCCTTTTCGAGTGTAACGACAGATACGGGCACTGTTCCGAAGGTTATGATGTCGGAATCTGTACCAAACGCGAGTGAGTCGTTGACATAGATCTCGATACTTCCTGCAATCATAGCTTGCATCGTAACACTCTGACGGTCGCTAGACTCAACAAATGTGTTGGCTACATAGGCACCATGTCGTTCTGGAGAGAATTCATACAAGGGAAGTCCACCAGTAGGTGTTGACGACCACTCCCGCCATGTTATCGAGCCCCCTCGTGCATTCTTGTGCGTTAGAGTATCGAACGGACGTTCTGCTGGAAGCTTACGGGCAAATGCAGAGCCGCTGTAATTCTCGAGCGGACCAATCACTCTCCAGTTTAAAGTCCCATCCTGGTTGGGTTCTTCGGAAAACAACGCCGCTGAAGAAATCAGTACAAGTAAGCCAGTCAATAAACGTCGTACGTGGTGATAATTCATCGTAGTAGCTTCTGTGATTCAATGGGTTGAGGCAATCATAGGGTTTACTACATTGCGCAAAGGATTCACAAACTACCAAAAGCCATGCTTACCGTTTCCTCGCTCCTCGTCCCTACAGATTTTTCCGAAAACGCCACAAAGGCGTTAAACGTTGCGAAAGAGATCGCACGCGGGAGCAATGCGGTACTGCACATCATGCATGTGGTAGAACCTGTTGTGTACCCGGCAGACTGGAGTTTTGCCCAGGTTGGTTTTGCCGACATTGAGAAAGAACTCGAATCGAACACACAAAAACAGATCGATGGCATCGCAGAGCAACTTGCTTCTGAAGGGTTCAGCGTTGTAACTAAGGTTGTAAAGGGGCGTGCAAGTGACGAGATCTGCAATTACGCCAAAAATGAAGGCATCAGTATCATTGCTATCGGTACGCATGGTCGAAGCGGCTTAGAGCACTTCCTGTTTGGCAGCACAACAGAGCGCGTGCTGCGTAAAGCCCCTTGTCCAGTGCTTTCTGTTCGATTGGACCAATAACAACGCCGATGCCAATAGTTAAAACGTCGAAGCTCATTACGATAGAGCGACATATAACCGAAGAGGGTGCTATGCACCCGGATGCAACAGGGGAGTTTTCCCATCTATTGCGCGACTTTACGCTGGCTATGCGCATTCTTGCGCGTGATGTGCGGCGGGCCGGACTCAATGACGTACTCGGATCAACAGACGGTACAAACGTCCACGGAGAGCGCGTTAAGCGTCTGGATATTCATGCCAACGATGTGATCTTTCGTGCCATGGATCATGGCGGTCATCTCTGTGTAATGGCCTCGGAAGAATCAGATGGCCTTATTCCCATTCCAGACGAGTATCGCAAAGGCAAGTACGTTCTCGTATTTGACCCTCTGGACGGTTCGTCAAATATCGACGTGAACGTAACCATCGGTACGATCTTTTCGATCTACAAACGCGTGGACCCTACACTCACCACTCCGGGTGGACTTGAAGATTGTCTGCAGCATGGCTGGAAGCAGGTTGCTGCCGGATATGCGATGTACGGTTCAAGCACACAGTTGGTCTACTCATCTGGCAACGGCGTGGACGTGTTCACATTCGATCCAACGATCGGTGAATTTCTGTTGACGTATGAAAAGATCAAGATTCCGAAGCGTGGCAAGATCTACTCGGTAAACTCAGGCAATGCCCATAAATGGCCTCAAGGCGTGCGCGACTATGTAACGCACCTACTTCGTCCGTCCGATGACGGCATTCGCCCATACTCCCTTCGATACGTCGGCACTATGGTTGCAGATGTGCACCGCACACTTCACTACGGTGGAATTTTTATGTACCCCGGCGATACCTCAATGCCCGATGGTAAGCTCCGCCTTGTATATGAGGTTAACCCCATGGCCTTTTTGATCGAGCAGGCCGGAGGACGCGCCAGCGACGGAGTACATCGCGTACTAGATACAAAACCCACCTCGCTGCACCAACGCATCCCATGTTTCATGGGTAGCGAAGACGACGTGCTGGAGCTCGAGCAGTTTCTTAGAGCAGCGAGCAGCGAGTAGCGAGCAGCGAACAGCGAACAGCGAACAGCGAGTACCCCTCGTACCTTTGTACCTAGTACCTAGTACCTAGTACCTAGTACCTTCTTCCCAAGGATTCTTATGACCACACGCCGAACCTTTCTTACTTCTGCCGCATTGGGAACAGCCGCGGCGATAACGGCAGCCCCTTCTACGCTTCATGCTATTGGCTTTGAGCCGGTTGCCGCAGGGGGCAAGCACGAGCTGCCGCCGTTGCCGTACGCCTATGATGCGCTCGAGCCCCATATAGATGCGCAGACGATGCAGCTGCATCATGGAAAGCACCATCTGGCGTACGTGAACGGACTCAACAAAGCCGAAGAAGAGCTGGCAAAGGCCAGAACCTCGGGGGACTTTGCACTAGTGCAGCATTGGTCAAAACAGGCCGCGTTTCACGGTGGTGGACATTGGCTACACTCAATGTTCTGGAAGATCATGGGCGCACCCGGAAAGGATGGGGGTGGGGAGCCGTCGGGAGAGCTGCTCGCAGCGATCAACGACAGCTTTGGATCTTTCGACGCCTTTAAGAAACAGTTCAGCGCCGCAGCTGGGGCCGTTGAGGGAAGTGGCTGGGCGTTGTTGCACTATCGCAAAGACGACCAGCGGCTTATCGTGCTGCAGGCCGAGAACCAACACAAGCTTACCTCGTGGGGTGCAACGCCAATTATGGGCATCGACGTTTGGGAGCATGCCTACTACCTGAAGTACCAGAACAAGCGTCCAGATTACATAGCCGCATGGTGGAACTTAGTGAACTGGAAGGCCGTTAATAGCAACCTAGCCTCTTTAAAGTCATAGCGAAAAAAACACGTCCCTGTGGAAAACTTGTTGCACGGGTTGATTTTAGAGGTAACTTGCAGAACTGGAACGCTGGCGGAGCTACGTTCCGGGGCACTAGGTCGATAGTAAATCAATGGTTCAACACTAGTGATGTCCACAGCTCCGCAAAGGGTCGATTGTATGAATATCTATGTAGGCAACCTGCCGTATTCGATGGACGATAACGAACTTCGTGCATCGTTCTCTGAATTCGGCGCCGTGCAGTCCGCTTCAGTTGTGAAGGATAAGTTCACAGGGCGTTCTCGCGGGTTCGGCTTTGTCGAAATGCCGGACGCTGCCGCTGGCAACCAGGCCATTGAAGCAATGAATGGCCGCAACATGGGCGGACGACCATTGGTCGTCAACGAGGCTCGCCCTCGCGAAGAGCGTCCTCGTCAAGACCGTGGTCCTCGTTATTAATCCGAACGCGAGATCACATGCAAGAACGGCCGCCCATTGGGCGGCCGTTCGTATTTTTGACCTCTCATTTACCACGATAGTAACGAACTATGCAAATCTTTGACACGCTCGCATCAATGGGTCACGAGGAAGTTGTGCTTTGCTCTGATCCAGTAACAGGTCTTCGCGCCATCATCGCAGTGCACGACACATCACTCGGACCTGCTCTTGGCGGTACGCGTATGTGGAAGTATGAATCCGATGAAGCGGCAATCACGGATGCCCTGCGGTTGTCGCGCGGCATGACGTATAAGGCGGCTGTTAGCGGCGTTAACCTCGGTGGCGGCAAGGCTGTGATCCTTGGCGACTCCCGTACAGATAAATCCGAGCCGCTCTTCCGCGCTTACGGCCGCATGGTCGAATCTCTTCGCGGAAAGTACATCACGGCAGAAGATGTTGGAACAAGTGTTCGCGACATGGAATGGATTCGCATGGAAACGAAGTACGTTACTGGTGTAGGCGGTCCTGGCGGATCAGGAGACCCAAGCCCCGTAACAGCATTTGGTGTGTATTCTGGCATGCGTGCATCTGCAAAGACAACCTGGGGCAGCGATTCACTCGCCGGCAAGAAGGTTGTTGTGCAGGGGGCTGGCAATGTTGCAAGCTTCCTTGTTGAACATCTTGTGAAAGATGGCGCTAAGGTTTTTGTATCTGATATCTATGCAGAAAAAGCAGCCTCACTTGCAGCACGCACAGGTGCAGAAGTGATTGCGCCTGAAGCAGTGTTTACACACGAGTGCGATATCTTTTCGCCGAATGCATTGGGAGCGATCCTAAACGACGAGACAATTCCGCAGCTCACATGCGCAGTTATCTGCGGTGGTGCGAACAATCAGCTGAAGGAAGAAAAGAAGCACGGCGAAGCACTCAAGTCTCGCGGCATTCTGTATGCACCAGACTACGTAGTTAACTCAGGCGGACTAATGAATGTTGCCTCTGAAGTTGAAGGCTATGACCGCAACAAGGTGATGCGTCAGGCAGAAGGTATCTACGATATCACGATGAACATTTTTGCCGTTGCAAGCGAAAAGAACATCCTTACGTACGAAGCATCGAATGCCATTGCCGAAGAACGCCTACGTAAGATTCGCCACGTTCATGGATCATACACCGGATCGCCAACGATCCGTGGTGTATAAGCGAGGGAGTTTCTTTGTCAACAAACTTGTCCGACAACGACTTTCCAGTCAGCCGCAACTCGAAGATTAAGGGAACACGTCACCTTGCCCGTGAAAAGGTGCTGCAGATCCTTGCAGCTACCGATAGTGGCGATGTTTCTCTCGACGTGGCATTTAACCACGTGTTCTATCGTGAGTTTACTTTCGATGCCAAGGAGTCCACGAGCGGTGAGAGAATTCTGCATCCGGACGAGGTTCGAGAACTTGAAGCAGATGTGCCGATTCGCTGGAACGATGATGAAGTAGCCTATGCACGAAATGTTGTTACGGCCTGCATCACCCAGCGTGAGAACACCACAGAGCTGATCAAAAAGCACGCTCAGAATTGGGATTTCGACCGTATCGCCGCGCTTGACATCATCCTGATGCGGCTTGCCGTTGCGGAGCTGGTTTCGTGCTCCGAGATTCCTGTGAAGGTAACGATCAACGAAGTGATTGAGCTTGCCAAGCGGTATTCCACTGATAAAAGTGGTACGTTTATTAACGGCATTCTTGATGCGATCATCGAAGAACTGCAATCAACCAACCTCATTTCGAAAACTGGTCGGGGACTTCAGCCCTGACGAGGGGAGATGTATGAAGATTTTCTCTGCACGCGCACTCATGCTGTGCGCTATGATCATCTCGGCACTGCTTGCTGTGCCGATGCAGGCTCAGCGATACACATGGATCAAGACAGTTACGGGTCCTAGCTTCGATGAGTCGTTCTCCATGGCTATCGCTCCCAACGGCGACCTTCATGTTGTTGGCGTATTCTCTGATTCGCTCAATGTGAGCGGTATGACGGTACAGGCGCTCGGTAACTACGACATCTTCACAGCGCGGTTCAACTCAAAGGGCCAGCCTATCAATGCCGATGCCCATGGGAGTTTTGACGTAGACGAAGCAACGTCGATCGTTGTTGACAACAAGGGTAACTATTACTTCGGTGGGTCGTTCATCGATCAGGCCGTGGTTGCCGGTGAACTTGTTGAGGGCATTGATGCAACAAGCATGGACATGTTTGTTGCAAAGCTCGACAGGTTTGGTGTGATGCAGTGGGTAAAGGTGTTCGGCTCGCCTACGTACGATGAAGGAGCCCCTTACCTGGCCGTAGACTCAACAGGAAACGTCTATGTTGCGGGTGGCGTCGGCGGTACCGGACAGTTCGGCACAAAGACGTATAAAGCCGTAGGTAAGCTCGACGCATTCGTTGCTAAGCTTAATTCAGCTGGTGATTTCCAGTGGGTAGTTGGTGCAGGATCATCCGACAACGACATGGCTAAGGGTATCAGCGTGTCGCCTACGGGAGACCGCGTATACAGCGTTGGTACATTCATTGGACAAGTCACATTCGGCAATGCCACATTTGACAGCTACACCGGCCTGGCCGATTTCTTCGTGCGTGCTCTGAACGCGACGGGTCAGCCCCTTTGGGCTAAGCGTCTCGGCTGGAGCGGCATCGACGATCAAATCGCCTGCAATACACTTCAGGATGGACGTTTGCTCATCACTGGTTCTATGAAGCAGACGATGAATTTCGATACGCAGACGCTCAAAGCAGCGGGTGAGTTTGGAACAGACTTCTTCGTAACGCGGATGTCGAAGGAAGGCGAGTTCGAGCTGCTAAAGAACTACGGCAGCACATTTGACGAGCGCGGAACATGCATCACTGCTGATGCCAAGGGCAACATGTTCGTAGGGGGCTGGTACGACAGCACAACTGTTATCGGAACATACGCTGATGATTCACGTGGCGGCAATGATGGATTTGTAGCTCGTATTCTTTCCAACGGCGAGGTAGACTGGGTGCGCACATACGGTGGACCGTATGATGATGGAACACGTTCAATCGCAGTTGACGCAAAGAACATCCCGTATGTCACGGGCACGTTCGATACCTATGCCTACTTCGACGATGAGAAGATCATGGGAGACCGCTTTGATGATGTGTTCGTAGCTGCTCTCGATTGCGGTCCAAGCACACTTCTGAATCCACGTGCGGCCGCGATTGAAATCTGTGAAGGCCAAGACACATTGATCCAGGTTCGCTTTGGTTACCCGTCGTATGAGTGGTATCAGAACAACGAAAAGATTTCACTTACTGGATACAAGTACAATACCTCAGCATTGAAGCAGGGGACGTACACGGTATACTGCCGCATCAAGGGTTTTGATGACTGCATCAAGAACACGGATACCGTTACGATTACTGTAAAGCCAGGTCTTCAGTTGCCTCTTATCACACGCAGCGCAGACGAGCTCACATGCTCAGTAGATTTAGTGAACTACCAATGGTATCGCGAAGGACAGCCGATCAAGGGAGCAACATCGCGCACAGTTAAGATCGCCGGCGATGGATTCTATCGCGTATTGATCAGCGACACCTCCGGCTGTAATCGTTGGTCCGACAACTTCCTAGTCGGCACAACAGACGTAGCAGATCTTATCGACGGAACTACGATCAGCGTGTACCCTAACCCAACATCTGGTAGCATTACGCTTCAGGGGGCTTATGGTGCCGAACTTGTACTGACAGACATGATTGGACGCATCGTTGCGCGCGTTGAATCTGCGCATGATCTCCAGCCGCTCACGATCGATGGGCCGGTTGGCGTGTATTCGCTAACCATCAACGCTGGTGGCAACACCCGCACGCTGCTCATCACCAAGCAGTAAGGGTCCGCGGTAGATATCTGCCGCAAAGGCCATAAAGACAGGAACATATTCAAGAGCAAGGGCAATGGGGTTGTCAAACCAGACTCCATTGCCCTTGTACATTTGATAGGTAAGTCCATAGATGCTCATGGTGATTGTCCAAACGATCGTAGATCTCATTGGAGCAATCAGCAGAAGCACAAGTGGTAGCGCAAGGTACCAGGGGTGCACCACCGGTGAACACAACAATACCAACATCACCATGAGTCCCGCCGCCCACTCAGGTTTGCTCCGATAGCGCATGAGGATCAACATCAGTCCAAGCACTGCTATAGCCATTAGCGCTAGACGAGTGGAGGCAGGTTGCATGACATTGTTGCCAATCGATGCCAAAAATGAGTTTGCCTGCCATGCTGCAGCAAAGACGCCAAGACTTCCCAAAACGTCAGAACCCACATAGGGTAGATACATCACGCCTACTGCCGCGATGATGATCGCAAGGCGCTGGATGATGGCGCGCAGACGTACGTTGTTGTAAGTGATGAAATGGGGCACAAGAACAACAGGCAGATACTTCATGCTAATCGCGATTCCCAATAGCCCTTGTGCTGCCATACTGATCATTGTTGACCTGTGCAGCAGGGCAATGGCAAGTCCCGCTGCGAGTGCCATGAGAATGTCAACATGGATATCCATGAAACCATGCAGCAGGAGAATCGGAGAAGCTATGATGGACAGATACAGCGTTGACAGAACCACGTTGTTCCAGATCAGCCAGAGCGTTAGCAGAACAAGAACAAGGCACACGCCAACCCATGCCGCTTTGAATCCGAGCGGAGATGTTCCCCCTGCCGCGACGCAGATGCGAAACACCAATTGCGAGGCCGGCGGGTAGATCGTCTTTAGGGTGTTGTTGTTGATGTCTGCAGGATAGCTTACACCTGCATTTGCGTGCGCGAGATGTTCTAGCGATACATCAGTTGGCGCTGCGGAATAGGGGTCGATTCCATGTGCGGCTACCCATCCATCCCAGCGGTAGCGATGTGCATCGTCGGAAAGCAGATCTGTATGCATGAACAATACAGCAGCACATGTTACCCAGACTGTAATGAGAACAGGACGCAACGTACGAAAGTGCGTGGTGTTGCCATGTATCAGCTTCCACATCAGAAAGCCCCATAGCGCACTTAACACAAACCAGATAATGACGATATGTGATGTATTCAGCATCATGATTGAAGATCATCGAACGGCGTACCGTACGATCGTTGCAATGATCTTTGTGCCGGCGCGAATCGACCCCATAATAGTTCCAGAGATCTTCGACGTACCGATACGGACGCGATAACGGACCGGTATCTCGAGCACACGGAGATTCGTCTTGGCGGCCTTGATCTGCATCTCAATAGTCCACCCCCACGTGCGGTCTTCCATGCAGAGATCTGAAAGTGCTTCCCACTTGATAGCGCGCAACGGTCCAAGATCTGTGTAGCGAACCTTCCACAGTAGGCATATCAGCGTTGTTGAAAGCCAATTGCCGAATATCTGAACAGGGGTGAGTGAGCCCTGTTCATGTTCGCCGCGAACGCGACTACCTAGGCACATATCGCATGATCCGTTGGCTACAAAGGTTGCCACACGCAATGCATCCTCTGGATGGTCGCTTGCATCGGCATCCATAAACAGCACTATGTCTGGAGGATTCTCCGACAGCTGCGCAATACCTCGAAGGCACGCTGCGCCGTAACCTCGTTGGCCTTCATGGACAACATGAGCCCCTTTGCCGAGAGCGATCTCGGCGGTACGATCAGTAGATCCATTGTCGACGACAACGATATGATCGAACATGTGCGATATCGACGCGATAACGACTCCGATGGACGCTTCTTCGTTGAGAGCGGGAATGACAACGCCAATGGATTGGCCTGCAATCATTGCCTTATGCTACAAAGTACTTTGCGTTGTACTGTTCCAATTCTAGGCGGCTCCAATTGTTGGCCCGTGCACGCTTGTCGAGGACGTCTCGGGCATCATCTAGCGAGATGCTGAGGTGCTCTGCAAATCGTATTGCCTCGATACATGCATTCTTTGCTAGAAGGTCTGCGATAACGTTGTCTACGCGCGCATCCTCGCGCTTCTTGATACGAAGGCCAACCACCAATACAATGGCTGACGTGGTAATCATCGTGACGCCCAGCCACAGATTACCCCAGCCGATGTCGTCGTTTTCGCCGACGAAGGCCCCATAGGCAAAAACAAAACCGAAAACGGCAAACATCATAAAGATGGCCGAGAGCATAAGGACAAGGCGATGTGACATAGGACGACAAATTACTGCCTATTTTCGAGCCTTCGAACAAGGAGAAGTACGTGGACGCGAAGATCGAACAACTACGAAGTCTAAAAGAACAGGCCAAACTCGGCGGCGGACAAGCCCGCATTGATGCGCAGCACGCCAAGGGCAAGCTTACGGCGCGAGAGCGTTTAGAAGTGCTGCTGGACGAGGGATCCTTCACAGAAATGGACATGCTAGCTCGTCACAGGTCCACCAAGTTTGGTCTAGAACATCAGCGTCCGCTCGGTGACGGCGTCGTTACAGGTACGGGCACTATTCACGGACGGACAGTCTGCGTGTTCTCGCAGGACTTCACAACATTCGGTGGGTCTCTTGGAGAGGTGCATGCAGAGAAGATCTGTAAGCTGCAGGACCTCGCGATGAAGATTGGCGTGCCGGTAATCGGGCTCAACGACTCTGGCGGAGCTCGTATCCAGGAGGGCGTGGTTGCTCTTGGCGGATACGCCGATATCTTCGTGCGTAACACAATGGCCAGCGGAGTGATTCCGCAGATAAGCGTGATCCTTGGTCCGTGTGCTGGAGGTGCAGTCTATTCGCCAGCTCTCACGGATTTTATCTTCATGGCAAAGGGCACATCCTACATGTTCGTAACGGGTCCCGAAGTGGTGAAGACCGTTACCCATGAAGAAGTCACCTTTGAAGAACTCGGCGGCGCAGAGACACATGCATCTCGCAGTGGTGTTGCTCACTTTGCCTTTGACAATGAGATCGAAACGCTTCTTGGCGTGCGTAAGCTGATGACGTACCTGCCTCTGAGCAATCGTGAAAAGCCCCCTATCAAGCCTACAAACGACGATCCGCATCGGGAGTGTGAAAAGCTTCGGAGGATTATCCCAGCCAATCCCAATCAGCCGTACGACATCAAAGAAGTCATACGCGATGTTGTCGATGAAGGAGACTTCTTTGAGGTGCATGCCGACTATGCAACGAACATCGTGATAGGCTTTGCAACACTCGATGGAATGCCAGTTGGTATTGTTGCTAACCAGCCTGCATCGCTGGCGGGAGTATTGGATATCAACAGTTCTGCCAAGGGGGCTCGTTTTGTGCGGTTCTGCGATGCATTCGAGATACCGTTAGTTGTTTTTGAAGATGTTCCTGGCTTCCTGCCTGGAACAGATCAAGAGTGGCGAGGTATTATCCGCGACGGTGCCAAGCTGCTGTATGCGTTCTGCGAGGCCACTGTGCCAAAGCTTACGGTGATTACCCGCAAGGCCTATGGCGGAGCCTATGATGTGATGAGTTCGAAGCATATCCGCGGAGACTTCAACGTTGCATGGCCTTCGGCAGAGATTGCCGTGATGGGTGCTAAGGGTGCAGTCGAAATTTTGTACCGCAAAGACATCGAGAAGGCCGACAATAAAGAACAGCGCATGCAGGAACTTCAGGATCAGTACAACGTTGAGTTTGCCAATCCGTATGAAGCAGCTGAACGGGGCTACATAGACGATGTGATAGAGCCTCAGGAAACGCGCGGCGTACTCGTGAAGGCGCTTCGCCTGTTGCGTACCAAGGAAGATTCAAACCCTTGGAAGAAGCACGGAAATATTCCGCTCTAACTCCATACGTAAGTCGCAATAACAAACAGCCCCGCAAGCAAAAGCCTGCGGGGCTGTTTTATAGTGTGTGTGATCGACGAGATATTGCATGGTTTCCCATGCATGGTATTAGTCTTCGCTAAGATGTGCCATGAGCAGTGCGCCACCGCACAGCATGATATCCTTCAAGAAGCTCACAGTTGCCATCTGATCTCCACCCATGGCTCCCGGCAACTGCACAGCGAGTGCATACGTAAGCATAAGCAGCGCTGTTAGCTGAGCTGCGAGCTTGGCCTTCTTTCCAGTGAGCATAGCTATTGGTGCAGCGATCATTGCAAGTCCAGTGATGTATACCCAAATCACACCACCAGGAACCCATGCAGGAACCGCTCCGGCCATTTTATCACCGGCTATGAAGTGGAAAGCACCAAACACCACAAGAGGGAGCGAGAAGAACACTCGACCCAGAAAGCGTTCTGGAAGATTCATGGAAACCTCAGAAAGGTTGGAGAAGAATTATGCCGACGCCACCAATTTATCACAAAGTTTAGCTAAGGCAAATGCTTCGTCATCAGAGAGATTCTCCCATAGCTTCCTGTTTACCTCATCCAACTGCGGTTGAATGCCCTCCAGCAACGCAAGCCCCTTCTCCGTAATGAAGGTCATGGATAGGCGCTTGTCTTCTGTGCTTTTGTCGCGGCGAACCAGGCCGTTCTTTTCCAGCCGGTCGATAAGCCGTGTTACGTCGGGCGCAACCTGGATCATACGCTGAATGATCTCACGCCTGGGATGTCCGCCCGGATGAACTCCGCGCAGGATACGCAGCACATTGTACTGGGCTGACGTAATGCCATGGGGCTCTGTTAGCTCTTCCATCAGGCGCAATAGAACATCGGAGCATACCATCACACTCAGCATTGCCTCCTGATGGGGCGATGTGAATGTGCGCTGCTGAAGTCGTTCCTTGATAGCCATGACAGGAAATTATGGTTTAACCATCACTTACGATGTGCTGCCGCGTTCGGCAACCCGAAGGGCCGTAATGATCGCGTCGATTTCTCCATCAACAACCGACTGCAATGGATGGTTTTTTGCATCCCCTTCAAGTCGGTGGTCGGTAACACGGTTCTGAGGCCAGTTATATGTCCTGATCTTTTCTGAACGATCACCGCTTCGCACCATGTCTTTTCGTGCCCCGGCAATGGCCGACTGCTGCTTTTCGAGTTCTAACTCATAGAGACGGGCGCGTAGCACCTTCATCGCCTTGTCTTTGTTCTTGAGCTGTGAGCGTTCGTCCTGACACTGCACAACGATTCCCGTTGGAATGTGCACCAGGCGAACTGCCGTCTCAACTTTATTGACGTTTTGGCCGCCCTTGCCCCCTGATCGAAAGATGTCAACGCGTAGATCAGTCTCGTTGATCTGCACATCTACTTCCTCTGCTTCCGGAAGCACTGCAACTGTTGCTGCTGATGTATGCACTCTGCCCTGCGACTCTGTTTCGGGAACGCGTTGAACTCGGTGTACGCCGCTTTCGTATTTCAGAACGCCGAATGCTTCGTCGCCATTGACTTGAAACGTTACTTCCTTGTATCCGCCCCGCTCACTTTCGGTTACATCGATGGACTCGGTTGTCCAGCCACGACGTTCGCAGTAGCGCTGATACATTCGGTACAAATCTCCAACAAACAACGCGGCTTCGTCGCCCCCGGTGCCTGCTCGAAGTTCCATGATGCAGTTCTTGAAATCGTTGGGGTCTCGCGGAATGAGCAGAACAGTAAGTTCCTGCTCCAGCTCGGCGCGCTGATCTTCAAGAGCATGTGTGTCCTCGTATGCCATATCGCGAAGCTCCTGGTCCGTTGCCGGATCATCGATCATGGCACGGTTCTCACGGATCTGTGAAAGAAGGGCAAGGTAGCGCCTGCCTGTGTTGACCACAGGTAGTAAACTCTTGTACTCTCGCGAGGCATCGCGCAGCTGCTTTGGGTCGTTAACAACCGAGGGGTCGTTGAGCGATTGCTCGACCTCTGCAAACCTGTCGATTATGGACTGTAGGCGTTCTTCCACTGAAGGGGCTTTTCATCGTATGTGGGACGCAAAAATATCGCAACTTGCCGTACGTTCATGGGATGAAATGAAATCTAGACAGCAATTACGTACATGGCTTGCCATTCTGGCCCTTGGTATGGGGCTGCTGGGCTGTGCAAGCGAGGATATGAGCATCGTAGACCCTGCCCCTGGAAGCAGGCGTATCCTAACGCGGTTGTTCAACGTGATAACCGACGATGCACCCCGCAAACTCGTGTTGGAGCAAGGGTTTGAGTCGGCTGATGTTCCGTCTCTCTCCTTCAGCGACACCGTGCGGTCTCCGGGCGATTCTAGCTTTATTACGATCATGTCTAACGGTGTGCAGGAATTCCGGTCTGCTCAGCGTGTCCGGTTTATCCAGAACTCCGTGTATTCGATCTATGCTGTGCCGAAGGTTGGCAAACCAGACGTGTTCGACACAATCCTGATTACAAATGCGAACGCTGCCCTGACCACACTGCCTGTTGCACAGGTGCGCGTTATCAATCTCATTCCCGACACCGGACGCGTGTTTGATGTGCGCTTGGGATGCCCGAATGGCAACGCATTGTTCCCAGCTGCCATCGCGTTCCGTCAAGCATCAGTATACCGTGAAGTCTATCCGGGTATTGCCGTGTTCTCTGTCGTTGATGCTGTGGCGGGTGTTCCCCGAGTGATTGGCACCTTCGAGTGCGAACTTGGAGAACGCAGGGCCTACAGCATTCTGATCTATCGTAATGCCGCCTCTGCAGAACCACTGTTTGCCGTGATCGAAGAGACCGACCTTTCGCGCAACGCCGATCGCCCCTTTGCTAAGGTTGCTAACAGAACAGCCGACGTACGGGTTGCAAACCTCTCTTCCCAGTCTGTTGATGTTTCACTTCCCGTAGCTGGAATCAGCTTAGCCAAGGGGCTTGCAGCATATCAATTGAGCACCAGCGCACAGATTCCAACATGTGAGCAGCAGCGTGCAGACGTAATCGAAGCTTCTTTTTCCGGAGGCACCAGACATACCGACAGCACGTCGCTTGATGTTCGTGGCAAGTTTACCGTGTACGCTGTTGATTCTGCAGACCGTGGATCGCTGGTGATCGCACCTACATTGGTGCGTCCTTTTGCATCGACCGGCAAGGCCGTTGTCCGCGTTGTACACGCCGCATCTTCAGTAGGCTCGGTAACGGTCTCATGTGGTGCTCGCACAAGTCTAGAAGCACCAAGCGGAATTAGTTCAGGGATTACCCTTGGGCGCAACATTGCGTTTGACCATGTTTCCAGTAGTGTGGCAATCGAACCGGGAGAGGTTCCCTTAACGGTTACAACGGCTTCTACACCAACCAACATTCTTCGCGTTGCTACGGCATCGCTTCGTGCAGACGCTTCGTATGATCTCGTTGTCTGCGAGCGAAATGGCGCGGTAGACCTTGTTCTGCTGGAGCAGCAAGACGCAGCAGTACCGATTGTACCTCTACCGGAAGCATCCCTTGTGACGTTGGTGCATGGTCTGGCCGAGCAGTCTCAGGGCATAGTTGCTCTGGGGAGTGTGCTGTCGGGCGGACGTCTTGTGTACGGAAATAGCCTTACGTCGGCTGTAGTACCTACTGCATCAGCCGTGTCCATCAACGGAGTATCGGCCAACCTTGACGTAAAGCTCGGACTTCGCACGCTTGCTATCTATGCCGAAGTTGGTGGCGTGCCGCAGATCCTGCAGTTTACCAATCTGCCCCTTACTCCCCAGGTAGGTTACGCAAAGCGCCGTGTGATCAACGCTACGCGGGATGTGCCGGGCATTTCGGTGTGTATAGACTCAATTCCCGAAATCACAGGAGTCGGAGACCATTTGGCCATTGGGGTGCAGGCAGGGAAGTCTTCCGATGTGGTGATCTCGCAGCAGGACAGACGGGGCACGTTCTTTTTCTACGATGCAGACACCCGTAAACAGATCTACACGCTACCAGTTCAACTTGCTACGCTTGGGAATAACTTTACACTGATCGTGGTCGGGAACAAGGAACGAGGCTACGAGGTAATCGTTAGTCAGGAATTCTAGCACAACCAGCTTGGGTATATTTGGACCTCTATGATACGTGCATACTTCCTGTTGTTTGCCATTGCGCTCTGTGTGATACGTGCAGCAGCTGCAGATGTAACACTGCCCGACACGATTCGCATACAGCCTGAACAGCGAGTTCGAATACCAGTTGCTGGTGCACTCCCGCGACTTGGACAACTCGAGGCGGTGATTCGATTTACTCCTGGAGTGTCTCGCATCGTTGCGATCTCGGGAGATCAATCTTATGCCACAACGTGCCCCTTGTTCGGGATGAGCGAAACAACTGTAACGCGCACAGCGGCGACCGTTGAGGCCTCGTGCGGCTCGGGCGGCGCTGGAAATCACGATACATTGTTCGCCATCATCCTTGAAGGCGTACACAGCTCAGAATATGTTGGCACAATCGAAGTTGTTTCGCTGAAGCTTGATAGTACCGAACTGGCGATTCAGACAAAGCCATGCGTCATCATCAAAGAAGGCGGAGTAACTGGCGTGCATACCACGCCAACCCAGATAAGTGGCAACTACCCAAATCCATTCTCTACGGTTACACGATTGTCCTACAGCGTCGAGCGTGATCAGTCCGTTGTGATCAACATCCGCACGATTCAGGGCAAGCTGGTGCGATCGTTCACAGACGTACAGGCTCGCGCTGGAGAGAATGAGTTTACGATGGCATTCATGGAGTCGGAGGTTGGTTCCGGACGCTACATCGTGGAGCTCATCACTAAGGAAGCCACCGTATACCATGGAATGGCGGTGATGCGATGAAGCTAATACTCACTGCCATTGTTCTTGTAGCACTCAGCGCTACGTCGTGGGGTCAGCAGTACCCGACTGGAATGAATTCGGAAGGCCGAGAGTTCTGGCTGTGCTTCATGAAGAACTTTCGCGAAGCAGGAAAGAATGATCAGGCCGGCAGGCAAGGGGGCCTGCGACTGCAGCTTTTCGTTACCAGCAGCTTCGATGCTAAAGTCCGTATTCAGATCGAAGGTATTGAGTACGATAATACCATAACCGTCAAGGCGAATACTGTTGTCAATGTTCAGATTCCTGCCATGGCACAGCTACGTAGCGCGGAGTCTCCAGAGAGACTTGCTGTGCACATTACGGCAGATACCGTTATCGGTGTCTACGGACTCAGTAGCAGATATCAGACTACAGATACATTTCTTGGATTGCCCACCACAGTTCTCGGTACGGAGTATCGGGCTGTTGGCTATTCGAAGATCCAGGTATCTCCAGAGATGCTCTCCGGTCTATCGGTTGTGGCAACCGAAGATGATACCGAGGTTACCATCACGCCCCGTGTAACAACCTCCATGGGGCGTCCACCAGGCGTGCCGTATACTGTTCGTCTGCGCAAAGGTGATGTCTACTCAGTCTCTGCCCGCTGGGAAGCTGTGGGTACGTGTGATATGACGGGCACCCATGTGAAGGCGAACAAGAAGATAGCCGTGTTCAGTGGTCATGCCTGTGCATACATTCCGCCCAAAGTTGAAGCCTGCAACCACCTTATTGAGCAGCTCCCTCCTATGGCTGCATGGGGCAAGCACTACTATGTTGGAATGCTCAAGGAGCGTTCGAAGTATACGTACCGGGTAATTGCCGCATACGACAGCACAAAGGTCTTTGAAGACTCTCGTGTTGTAGCGATTCTGCGTGCCGGTGAACATTTCGAGAACCTCAACGCAACAAGACATGTGCAGATCACTGCAGACCGTCCGATATTGGTGGCGCAGTTTGCACAGGGATTTAAGAACGGCGACAGTGTTGGCGATCCCATGATGATCCTCGTAAGCCCTACACAGCAGTTCATGAATCAGTACAGGTTTGCTACGCCTATCAATGGTGATTGGCATCACTACATCAATGTTGTGTCTCCCAAGGCCACGGCAAGCAAGATTCGTCTGAATGGCCGTCCGCTAGATTCAACACTCTTTGTACCGCTTGGAGAGAGCAGGTATGCGATTGCTCAGGTGCAGGTGCCGTTCGGTTCGCATATGATTCGTGGGGATGGACCGTTTGGCTTGTATTCCTACGGATTCGGATTCGATAAGGCGGCCTACGATGCCTATGGAAACATGGCAGGACAGTCATTCTACGAGGCTACATCGTTCAAGGACGAAGAGCCCCCTACGGCAGACGGAAAGACTGTTCGTGAAGGGTATGCGATTACATTTCGTGATGACAGAGAGCGCGACCGTGGTCTGAAGAGTGTAACGCTTGTCTCCGCCTCCGGCGTAGATGTAAACATTCCACCAATTGATGAAGGTGTGCCGCAGGCAACAATCGTAATCAAGCGCTCTGGTGGTGCTGGGTCATCCAAGGTTGTCTTCCGTGCAATGGATGCAGCTGGCAATGCCCAAGAGTACACGGTGTGCCAGCTTTACGATAACACGACGAATAAGGTGATGTACATCCTCTCTGAAGGCAACAATCCGGAATGTCAAGAAGGCGGAGCATGGATGGTAGGGGGCTATGGATCCTACGGCTATGCCGCCCATGACTTGTCGGCAAAGCTTGCATCAATTCCTCAGGCGCAGCAGAATTTTAATTCCGCCGCAAACGGCAGTTACTATGGTGCCGGCACAATGGTAGGCTGGCGTCCGCTTGGCGGCTTGATCCTCACCGGTTCGCTAGGTGTATCGAACATCGGAGGCGCTATCCTCTCTCCGGACACCACAATAGGTACAGTGTTCGACACATCCTCGGCGCGGCTTACACCATACCAGCAGGCTACACAGGCAGATCTTTCTGCGTCATACTTGGATCTCGCAGTTGGTATGGAGTGGTTTCCGCTGAAGTACTTCTATGTGGGAACCGGACTTCGTATGTCGATGAATCTCTCAACAGCTTCAACCGTGCAGCGCACGATCCTGCGCCCATCGAGCTGGACGTATCCCGACGGCAATACTTCGCAGACTATCGACCCATCTGTTGTGAGCGAGCTCGGCACCAGCTTTGTATCCTGGTACGGTAGCACGGGCTTCTTGTATCCGGTGTCATACAGAATATCGATCTCTGCAGAGATGCAGTATGTAACGTCACTGGGCAACATTGCAACAAGCGGACCATGGACGCTGAAGACCCTAGGTGCCAGTGCAGGCTTCCGTTATCGGTTGTAACGCACGCGCATGACTACCCAGCGTTGGATAGCGGTACTCAATAAGGATCTGCGCAGTGAGGTCCGGACCCGTTACGGCATAACCACACTGGCGCTCTTCGTTGTTACAGTTGTCTCGCTGCTTGCCTATGCAACGGCCGAGGAGCCCCTTGCAAAACCGATCATTGCCGGAGTGATATGGATACTCATGTTCTTTACAGCTATGAGCGGCCTCGGTAGGGGGTTCATGAGCGAGGAAGAACGTGGAACATCCCTGTATTTGCGACTAAGTGCTCCAACGTCTTCCGTCTATTGGGGGAAGCTTGCCGGAAACCTGGTATTCTCGCTCCTCTCCAACCTGGCACTTATCCTCCTGTTTTTGATCCTGATGCCTCTTGTACAGGTTGGATCATTCGGTCTGCTTCTTCTGACCGTTGTTCTTGGAAGCTGCGGCCTTGCAACCATTGTAACGATTACATCGGCCATCGTTGCCAAGGCAGGATCGCGCAATTCACTGCTTCCCGTGCTTTCCTTTCCGCTCCTGCTGCCGCTGGTGATGCCTGGTATTCAGGCCACGCTATATGCCCTTGCCGGACTAGGAATAGCAGAGGCATGGGGAGACATATCGGTCATGATAGCACACACGGGCATCGTGGCCGTTGTCTCGTGGCTGGTCTTTGGTGTACTCTGGGAAGAGTAAGGGGCTTGCAAGCAGTGGATTAGAACTGCGAGATCATGCGAGCGGCAATGGTGCCGCTGCTCATAACGCCAGGAAGTCCTGCCCCAGGGTGTGTGCCAGCGCCAACGAAGTAGAGTCCGTCGATGTCTTCGCTCTTGTTATGCGGACGCCACCAAGCACTTTGTAACAGGATCGGCTCTACCGAAAACGCACTTCCCAGATATGAATTCAGCTCGTCGCGGAAATGCACTGGATCGATGATGTGCTCGGAGATGATGTGCTTGCTTAGATCCGGCATGTATCGTTGTTCCAATTCCTTTACGATGCGGTCTCTATAGACCTTGCGCATGGTAGACCAATCTGTACCAGATGCCAGGTGCGGCACAGGCGAAAGCACATACCATGAGTCGCAGCCATCAGGTGCCAGCGAAGGGTCAGTTGCAGTTGGACGGTGCAGATACAGCGAGAAGTCGTCTGCAAGGTGCTTCTTCGTAAAGATGTCTTCGACAAGCTCCTTGTAGCGTGGGCCCATGAGGATCTCGTGGTGAGCTATGTTTTCGTACTTCTTGTTCGTGCCGAAGTACATCACGAATAAGCTCATCGAATATCGGGTCTTGGCGATCTTCTTGTCGGTGTTCTTCTTGCGATACTTGGCTGGGACAAGCGAGAGGTATGCCTGCGCAACATCTGCATTGCATACAACTTTGTCGGCGGCAAGTGTTGTTCCATCCTTGAGACGCACGCCATGCACCCGTGGGGCGCCCTTTGCGTCATCGATCATCATGCTGCCTACTTCGCTGTTATAGCGTATCGTGCCGCCGATATCAGTAAACAACTTTACAAGAGCCTTTACCAAAGCTCCTGTGCCACCCATTGCAAACCAAACGCCCCATTCCTGTTCCAGCTTGTGGATCAACGCGTAGATGCTTGTGGTTTGAAACGGGTTGCCCCCTACAAGAAGGGGGTGAAAGGAAAACACCTGACGCAGCCGATGATCTTTGATGTGCGAGTTCACGAAAGCAGCAACACTTCTGTCTGAGCGAAGCCTGATAAGATCAGGCAGCACAGAAAGCATGTCTGTGAGTTTCGTGAACGGCTGATCGATGAGATTGAAACCGGCCTTGAAGATTGCTGCTGTTTTGCTGTAGAAACGTTCGTATCCCTTTACATCATCGGGGTTGAAGGAACGAATCTGCTCGATTACCTCTTCGCGCTTTCCGTTGTAGCGAAAGACGGTTCCGTCTTGAAAGCGGACATTATAGAATGGGTCAATCGGGACGATCTTAACGTAATCGTCGGTGCGCTTGCCGCAGAGCTCAAACAGATCGTGAATCAGCCACGGAGCTGTGATGATTGTTGGCCCCCCATCAAAGACAAAGCCATCCTGTTCATACACATAGGCTCGCCCGCCTGGTTTGTCGCGCTTCTCTACGATCTCAACGTCGTATCCCTTTGCGCGTAGACGAATTGCTGCGGTGAGTCCGCCGAAGCCGCTTCCAATGACAACGATTTTCACGATATACCTTCCAGGTTGTGCAGTTACCTAGACGGCAAACATACGGCTGCTTGATGCAGTTCCATTGTGTCGCGGAGTTATGCGATCTTTGACGCATGTCGTCGCAACGAATGTACGCTCTTGACCTTGCCAGGTTCATTGCCATGCTGCTCATGGTGCAGGGTCATGTACTTGATGCTGTACTTCCCGACACAGTAACACATGCCGACACGCTGTTCTGGGATGTATGGAATTGGATCAGGGGGCTTACCGCGCCGGTCTTTCTCCTCGTATCAGGCGCATCACATGTGTTTGCCGCTAAGCGCGGAGCAGACGGATTCATTCGTCAGGACATTATCCAGCGTCGAATACGTATGGGCGTAATGCTGATCGGCATAGGCTATTTGCTCGTACTACCGGGCAGACGCCTCATCGACCTACCGTATGTTACAACGGACGGATGGTATCAGGTGTTGGGTGTGAACATTCTGCAGCTTATCGGCGTAACGCTGATTGCTTTTGTGATGATCATGGAGAAGTCCACGTCCACAGCAGACATGCGCCGCAGATCACTAATCATGATAGCCGTAATTCTTGCTCTCTCGCCTGTGATGCATATGCAGGCGATACACGAACATCTACCTATGTGGCTGCGGCCCTACCTGACGATGAAGTACGGATCTCTGTTTCCATTGTTTCCGATCTCTGCCTACCTGTTTGTTGGTGCGATACTTGGTACATACCTATCAGAGCTCCCAGAAGAGCAACGAGGCCGCTGGCTGATGCGTAGCGGTTTCCGGATTGCTCTACCAATTGCACTTGTGATGTATGGCATCCAGCAGTACCTCATGGCTCGCGGTGTGCATTGGCACTATCTATCGTCATCAAACAGTGAGTTTCTGGTGCTCGCGCGATCGGCCGTTGCAATGGTGTGTATCGGCGTAAGTGTACTTCTTCTCCGCATAACGTGGCCACTACGAAACACGTATGTGCTCTTTGGAAAGAAGGGGCTCTACATTTACGTTCTGCACATCGTGGTTCTGTTCGGTACGCCATGGTGGGATGGGGTAGCACGCGGAGAGCTTAAGTCAATGACGATCTCCTCTGCGCTTACAACACTAGCCATCGTTTTAGGAAGCACGCTCGCAATCACCTACGGGGTGTACCGCTATGAACAGGCAGCGATTTCAGTTAGCACGCGTCAGACCATTCGTAGAGTGCTTCTGGGTGCACTCATGATTCAGCTTGCGCTTGGGCTGTGATTAAAAGCCCCGTTTGAGCTTTGATCCAAGTTTCGGTGTAAGCAGCGCCCGCGCGTCGTCGTTCAACAGGCCAATTCCAAGAAGACTCTGCCGGAATGTAAAGGCTTTGTCCAGCGGAAAGCTGCGGCCATCTAGCACCCACGCTAAGAAAATCCCATCGCTGATACCCGACTCAAGCGTTGCAAAGGCCTGCTCGTCTACATCGCGAAACCACTCGGTATGTACGAGTTCCTTCGTGAGCTTCGTGCCGACCTTTCGAAGGAACCCACGAGTTTGGTTGATCCGTGTTAGAAACGCTGGGTTGTCGGTGCGGAGTGCATGAGCCCAAAATTCTAGCAGCAGGGGGGCTTGTCCGGCACGTGACTCGTAAAACTCAACAGCGCTGTCGCGAATCGCGTCTACCTTAGACAACGCATCTTCAGCGGCATCGATACGCGTCTGTACGATCTGCTCGAACTCACTCATCCAGGCATCATACACTGCGAGGAAGAGCTGCTCCTTTGTTCGGAAGTACTCGTATACCGTGCCCTTGCCGATACCGGCAGCGGTAGCGATATCCTGAATCTTTGATGCATGGTAGCCGGTTTGTGAAAACACATCTGCGGCGTGCTTCACGATCTCGGCTTGTTTAGCTGCTTTGTCTACGAATGCAGGCATAGACGAATGATGGTACTAGCGGGCTGACAAGAATTTTTCTACGTTCGACGCAAATGCATTGGCCTGTTCTGTGGAGCCCTTGCCCCATACGTGCAGGCGAACAATGCCTTGCGCGTCCACAAAGAGCACGTTGGGAACGCCTGATTCGAATGCATAGTGCGTAAACACATCGCCGTCCCAATCCAGAAGAATCGGAGTAGAGTACGCATCACGGAACCTAGAACGGAGATAACCCTTCAAGAAACCAGGTGCCAGCGAAACATCGGCAAGTGCAACAAACTTTACGCGGTCTTTGAGCTTAGCTGTTAGAGGCGTTGTCCATGTTGGCGTATAATCGCTGCCCTTCCAGTCGCTGAGAACAATAATCGTGGCTTTGCCTTTCCAGTGCTGTTTCCACGACCACTCTTTCTCGTGCTGGTCTGTAAGCTCAAACTCGATTGCGCGCTTTCCAACGGCAGTATCATTTGCCAGGGCAACTGTTAGCAGGATGACGCACGATACAGTCAGAATAGCTAGGAGGTGTTTCATGCTGACCCAAACACCTACATTTTGATCTTAGTTGCATCCTTGAGGAAGGCATCAAGTCCAGCATCTGTGAGTGGATGCTTCATCGACTGCATGATGACCTTGTACGGTACAGTTGCAATGTGGGCTCCTGCTTTGGCGCACTCGAGCATGTGGATCGGTGTGCGGATAGAAGCAGCGATGATCATCGCCTCGAGTCCCTGTGCATCCCAGATCTCGCATGTGTCTTGAAGAGCAATCAGGCTGTCCGTTCCGATATCATCCAGGCGCCCCATGAACAAGCTCACGTACGTTGCGCCTGCATTGGCGGCGATCAACGCTTGGTTGGCCGTGAACAGCAGCGTTACGTTCGTTGGGATGTTCTGATCAGAGAGCTTGCGAACTGCTGTAAGCCCCGCTGGGATAAATGGGATCTTAATCGTTGCATCCGGAAACCACGACAGGATCTCGTCGGCCTCGCGCAGCATGCCATCCGTGTCAGTACTGATTACCTCTACGCTGGTGTGTCCGCCAACAGAGGCATGGATATTCTTGATAAGCTCACGAATATCCGTTGATGGGTCTTCCTTTGCCAGCAGTGACGGGTTTGTTGTAACGCCGCTGATAAAGCCCATCGAAGCTGCATGCTGGATTTCTTTGATGTTGGCACTGTCTACGTAGATCTGCATCGAACATTCTCCTAGAGATTAGATGATGCAAAGATACCAGTCTTACCTCAGTCTTTGCCGTAGAGCTTTATTGCGGGGATTTCGGGCAGCAGCTGATGGTAGAACATTGTATGCAGGGCAGCCGAAAGGCCCTCTGCAACTTCTGATGACCAACGGTACAAGATCTTACCTTCTCGCGGCATGTGATCTGCATCAAGTGGTACGAGCTCGCTTACATGTGCATGCAAAAGCTGGGGGTTAGCACATTCGGCAACGAACGTGTCAAGCTCGACAGCTTCGGTGTCCACCCGGGCAACCCAGAGTGCTATGGGAAGCGGGGATTCCACGATGTCAAACCATTCTTCTCCGAGGTCCATGGCAGGGGGCTCGCCCGGCGTAACCGGGCCAATAATGCAGTCTGCATGTTCAGCCGACGAAACCAGCTCCAGCGCTACATCAAACTTCTCCGCCATGATCAGGCGGCCAATGATTGTTGAAAACGCCGTTGGTTCGGGAGAAAATGCCCTTGAGAGTCCGCTGCTATGCGGCGGAAAGGCAATGCCATAGCTGTTGGTGTAGTCTTCGAGAGCAACGCATGGGCCAGGCACAATGCGGTAGTCTACAGCTGCTACGCCTTTGCCGTACCCGTACGGGCTGGTAAGGGCGATATCAGCCATGTTGGACTTCAGGAGGTCTCCGCACCCGTCCAGCGTGGCGTGGCGGACATGCCAGCCCCTTGCCTGAGCGGCCTGAGTGGCCTGTTCCACGATGGGAGAGGCTATGTCGAGGGTTGGTACGGCCACAGTAATCATACGAGTTGCCTGTATCGATGAACAAGTGATGAAAGCAGAATGCCGGCAGCAACCGCAACATTAAGAGAATGCTTGGTGCCGTACATGGGTATTTCCAGAGAGCCCTCGCAGCGCTGGAGCACGGCGTCGGACACACCAGTGAGCTCGTTGCCTAGGATGAGCGCCAGGGGGAAGTTTTCTAGGGTGAGCTTATCGACCGGACAAGAATCCGTGGTTATCTCAGCAGCCCATAGGTGGAAGCCTTCCCCTGTAAGGTGGTCAAGGGCCTCTTCTACTGTGGGAAACCACAGGAACGGGACCGTGCTATCAGCACCAAGGGCAGTTTTTGCGATCTCCGGCCTAGGGGGTGCAGGGGTGAAGCCGCACAGCACAACTTTTGCAACTGCAAACGCGTCGGAAGTGCGAAACAGCGAACCCACGTTATAGAGACTCCGTATGTCTGGTACAACCAAAGCAATAGGATGCCGTGGTAGGTCCGCCGCCTCGTCAGCAGAGGCACGGATAGTAACGAGTTCTTCGTAGGTGAGTTTGCGCACGGTGCGAATATCGTACTTTGGCAGACGATGAACAGGCGACAATTACTGATTTCCCTCTCAAGTGCGCTTGCGCTGCGTCCGCTTGGAATGCTGGCCCATTCGCTCGAGCAGCCCTTTTCCTTCCTCGTGGTTGGAGATTGGGGTACCGGCGGCCCCCTGCAAAAGCGCGTAGCCAAAAGCATGGCTGCTGTTGCAAATGCATCAGGGGCGCGCTTTGTGCTCAGCACCGGAGATAATATCTATCCAAATGGTGTAAGCTCGGTAGAGGATGTTCAGTGGCAGACGAAGTACGAGTCTGTTTACAAGGGGCTTAACCTTCCGTGGTGGTCTATCTTAGGCAACCATGATCATCGGGGCAGCATCGATGCGCAGGTGGCGTATAGTGGGCGAAATCCGCTCTGGAACATGCCTGGTCGCACGTGGCACAAGGAGTTTGCCGCTGACAGTGTAACCAAGTGCACGCTTGTGGCTATTGATACTACGCCGATTATGCAGACAAAGGATGGATGGAAGGAACAGCTGCAATGGCTGGACCAGGTTCTTGGACAGTCGGCTTCGGGGATTCGGATTGTTGCCGGACATCATCCAGTTAGGAGCTACGGACATTACAAAGACCAGCCGCATTTGCTCAAGCACCTCAAACCCATATTGGACCGCCATGCCGTGCAGATGTACTGCTGCGGACATGACCACGATCTGCAGGTGATACGCAATCCAGACGACCGTTTTACGTGTCTGGTTTCAGGTGGCGGAGGGGGCAGTCGCGAAACTTCCCACGGTACGCATAGTGTTGTAGCCCATTCAGGCGGCGGATTTGCCCTTGTAACGGTCGTTCAACAAAGACTTAGAGTTACCACATATGATGCCGATGGTAATCAGAAGGGCAGTAGTAATCTATGAGTAAGCACGCTATACGAGTTCTTCATACAATCCTCGTGCTGCTTGTTGGCACGGCTGCATTTGCTCAGGAGTTTCCTGACAGTAAAGGCAGGGATTTTTGGATGAGTTTTTTGCCAAACTGGCATAACAACGAGAATGAACTTGCTACCGACCCTGTGATGCAGCGCGAGCACCAACTGTACGTGTATATCGGGGCTGAACGTCCAACAAAAGGACGCGTAACATGGCGTCGCAATGACGGTTCTACGCTTGTGGACACCTTTCAGATCACAGACGTGCGGAACATCGTGCGTCTCTCGAAGTTTTATCAGAATATCGAACTTCGAGGCATCACGCCGAGTGGCACAGGCAACCTGAACTACACGAACTCCCAAAATGAGACAGTTGCCTTGCAGAGTGTACACGTTGAGGCAGAAGATGATGTGACCGTATATGCACTGAATCAGGCAACGCTCACAAGCGAAGCTTTTATGGTGCTGCCAACAGATGCGCTGTCTGATGACTACATGGTTGTTGCCTACAATTCAGACGTGCGCATGAGTGGCAGTGTTCCAGGACCAAACACTACACCGTCGCAGTTCGTGGTAGTAGCATCGGAAGACAGCACAATCGTAGAGATTACTCCGTCAGTTGCAACCGTAAAGAATCGTACTCGGGCAACGGTATCCATACGTCTTGATCAGGGTGAAAGTTACCTTGTTCAGGCCGATCCGAGAGTTGGATCTCTGACGGACCTTACGGGATCTATCGTTCGTGCGTCGAAGCCTGTTGCGGTTTTTGGTGGACAGCAGCGTGCGATCGTTCCAATTCAGCAGGTCGATAATCTCGGTTCGCGAGACTGCCTTATTGAGCAGATGACGCCGATTCGAACATGGGGTAAGAGTGCATACATCACGCCGTTTGCACGCTCGAGCAATGAAGTAAACATCGGTACGGATCTCTATCGTGTGGTTGCGGCATTTGACTCGACAGAAGTATTTGTAGACGGCAATCTTGTACAGATGCTTATGCGTGGTCAGTACATGGAGCGTGCGCTCCTGCAGGCACATGTGATCACAACATCAAATCCAACCATCACTGTGCAGTACAAGAAGACTGCCGGCATAGGCGGTGGTACAGACATTACACGTCGTGGCGATCCAGCAATGATGCTCGTGCCCCCTGCAGAGCAGTTCATGGACAAGTACCGATTCATCAGCATCCAGGCATACATCTACGATTTTGTTGGCGGCAGAATTCAACCTGTTGATTCCGTCTACCTGGAGCAGTGGCTCAACGTTGTGATACCTACTGTGAGTTTGGGCTCACTGGTGCTGGACGGTGTACCGATTGATCAAACGAGGTTTCTACCGATTGGTAATTCGGCATACTCCTGGGCTAGACTCCCAATGCGCGATGGTGTGCACGAGATCAAAGCTGATACAAACTTTGGTATCTATGTGTACGGATACGGAGATGCAAACTCTTATGGCTACATAGGGGGCATGTCGTTCCGTCCGCTTGATGTATATCCTCCAAAGCTGATTGGCAACGTCAAATGTTACGAGTTTGATGGTGTAATGACGGACTCCGTGCTTGGCGACTCCCGTCTGCAGACATATGAAGTGATTTCTACACCTGCGATGAATACGACATTTACCGTGGGCTCATTTACTCCACCACAGCCTACTCTTCCGATTAAGATCTCCTTACGGAATCGGTTCCTTGATGGAAGTGCAATTGTGGAGATCAAGGACTTTGTTGAGCAGAAATCACAGTTTACGGTAGAGATTCCGGGATTCACCGTTGCACCAATTACACATCGAGATGATACCTCGAAGGTGCAGACGCGGAAGTACGTTGTTCCGATCGGACGAATAAAGTGCGATTCCATCGAGATCGAGAATTACGGCAGGTACCCGCAGAACATCACCAATATCAAGATGCCCGGTACGATGAGTATTGGTTCGCCTCAAGTGCCATTTACACTGCAACCAGGCGAACGTATCAAGATACAGTTCTGCCATACGGGTACGGAGCAGAAGATCTTTGAAGGACCCATTGTTATTAGTGACTCTTGCACTGAGAGAAACGTTCTTAACCTGATCGTGGAAGAGCGTTTAGACCGTGATGGTCCGAAGGTGCTTGATGATAGGGACTCCTGCAAAGCATCCTATTCGGTGCTGATCTCAGATGAGGTTGGCTCCGACCTTGGCCTTGAGAATGCCCGCATTCTTGACTCGGTTCTTGTTAACTGTAGGGTTGTGATGGTTGATTCAACGAGCATTGACCGCACATACTCCGTAGAGATCATCGACGCATATCGTGATGCTATTGTCGGATTTGAGGCGGTCGATTCAGTCGGCAACGTTACCCGCAGGATTGACACTATCCCCGGCTTTGCGATGTCGATCAACGGTAATTATGATGTTGTGCAGAAGCACGACATGGGCATCTGTACAATCGGTGAGGTTGCCTGCGACACACTGGTATTGGATAACGTTGGGATTCGCAGTGTTGTTCTGCCGTCTGTGTTCATCCGTCAAAACACGATCTTTTCTCTTCCACAGTCACAGTTTACGATCACCATTGACCCGGTAAGCGGAACATCTTCTCTCATCGTCTGTTTCTCGCCTACGGTGGCGGACACGGTGAAGTTCGTGCGCGATACCCTTGAGTTCAAGCAGTACTGCCTTGTACGAACGCTCATCCTAGAAGGAAGAGGAAAGGGGCAGAAATACACCGGTCTTAGCCGTTGCGACGTTCCAATAAGTGCCGTTTCGAGGAAGATCGGAGCACTCGTGGTTACACCTCAGCCAGCTGCAGACTATGCCGTGATCAGTTTTGGTGAGCCCCTTTCATCGGCCACCGTGCAACTGCTAGATATTACCGGCACCGTTGTGCTTCGACAGGAGTGGGCAGGTGAAAAGACGCAGGCCTTGCAACTGGATCTTTCAAGCGTGCCGGCTGGCTCATATGCCTGTGTGGTTACCGCAGCAACGTCCAGTATTGTGCCGCTCGTTGTAGTTCGGTAGACTCTACAGTACCCCAATTCGTCATTATCCGTGCGCCGATTGCGTAGTTTTGGCCTCGTTAATCCGTAAAAACACATGAACACTACACCGTATCGCTTCTATATCCTTGCCACCATTCTCGTTGGTGTGGGGGTAGGAATTGGCTTTTTTGCCCAGCCGGTTATCTCTGGCGACTCCGTGATGGACCAGACGCGGAAGTTCTCTGATGTGCTATCGATGGCCGTGAAGAACTACGTGGAAGACGTAGACACACAAAAGCTTACCGAGGCAGCGATCAAGGGTATGCTCGATGAGCTGGACCCCCACTCGGTCTACATCACCGCCAAGGACATGCAAAAGGTCGAGGAAGAGTTTCGTGGCTCCTTCGATGGAATCGGCGTTGAGTTCGATGTAGTTAACGATACAATCACGGTAGTATCGCCGATCATTGGCGGTCCGAGCGAATCCCTCGGAATTCTTGCCGGCGATAAGATTGTAAAGATCAACGACACAACAGCTGTAAAGCTCACACGCGAGCAGGTGCCGAAAAAACTTCGGGGCCCAAAGGGTACGGTCGTGAGGCTGCACATCAAACGATTTGGTGAAAAAGACCTGCTCGTGTTTGACGTAACACGTGATAAGATTCCGATGAACTCGGTTGATGCGTCGTTTATGATCGATGGTACAGACGTTGGATATGTAACAGCCAACCGTTTCAGCGCAACAACGTATGATGAACTGATGCGAGCAGTCGAGAACCTGCGTTCACAGGGTATGAAGAAACTTCTTCTTGACCTGCGCTACAACCCGGGTGGCTATCTCGATCAGGCCTTCAGGATTGCCGATGAGATCATTCCTGCTGGAAAGAAGCTCGTGTACACAAAGGGACGTCGTCCAGAGTTTGATGAAGACTTCTGGTCTACCGAAGGTGGCGCCCTCGAAAACATTCCGCTGATCGTTCTTATCAACGGCGGATCTGCATCAGCCAGTGAAATTGTTTCTGGTGCCGTACAGGATCTCGACAGAGGTCTTGTTGTTGGTGAAACATCCTTTGGTAAGGGGCTTGTACAGCGTCAGTACCCTCTCGGAGACGGTTCGGCGTTTCGTTTGACGATCTCGAGATACTACACACCAAGCGGACGTCTCATCCAGCGTCCTTATGACGACAAAGCAAAGTACTACGGTGGCGAAGGTCGCGAAGAGGGCGAAGAGGGCGACAACATCGACCATAACACAGACGACTCAACGAACAAGCGTCCAAAGTATAAAACAGCGGGCGGACGCACCGTTTACGGCGGCGGCGGTATAACGCCTGATTACATCGTTAAGCAGGACACGATTGGTTTCCTTGCGCGTAATCTTCGTGCAAAGAACCTCTTCTGGGAAACAGCAGACAATGTTATGCGTGCAAGAGGTAAGGACCTCCGTGCGCAGTACGGATCGGATATCACCAAGTTTTTACGTGATTTCTCGATCAGTCAGGCTGATATTGAGATCATGCAGACGCTTGCTAAAGCAAAGAATGTAGAGTGGAAGGACAATGAGTACGCGCAGGACGCAGAGTACATCAAGCTCATCGTTAAGGCATACATTGGCCGTTCCGTGTTTAACAACAACGGGTACACCGCAGTAATGCTTGGCAAAGACAAGCAGGTGAAAAAGGCCCTCACGTTATTCCCTGAAGCGGCGAAGATCTCGAAGCTTCGGTAATACAAAGAATTCAACCGACAGATTACTCATTATCACGTAGCAGAGAATGTCAATTCTACGAACGATCGCATGCGCTCTCGTGGGCATGTTCATAGTTGCGAGCGCAAACGCTCAGAGTTTTATCTATCCAGGCGAAGACCTTACGTATCGTGTGTCGTATGCGGGAATTACACTTGGCACAGTGCGCTCTCTCACAGAGCCATACACAACTCACGAAGGACGTAAAGCGATCAAGGTAAAAGTATTTATTAATTCGAATCCCAACATTCCCTTTGTGTCGCTGCACTCCATCTATCAGTCATGGATGGACTCAACAGCAACATACAGTTACAACTTCAATGCTTCCACGCAGATCGAAGATAATCTATGGGAGTTCGACCAGTATCTCTTCGACTATTCGAATATGAATCTGACCTTGGAGACATATCGCGACAAGAAGCTTCTCAAGAAGAAAGAGATCGGTATCAAGAAGTACTGCAATGATGGCAGTTCGCTACTATATGCGGCTAGAACGCTTTGCAATTCCAAGAAGACGATCAAACTGCCTACAGTGATCATGGGCGATACAGCCACAACGGTGATCAACTTTCGGGGTACTAAGCAAACCACAGACATTGATGCTGTGAACTACCCGATCATGACGACCCATTTTGATGGAACGGCAAACTGGACCGGTGTCTATGGCCTAACAGGAAGCTTTGAAGGATGGTTTAGTGACGACGCTGCGCGAGTCCCGATCAAGGCCAAGATGAAGGTCTATATCGGCTCTGTTACCCTCGAGCTCCAGTCATGGAAACGTGGTAACTGGCAGCCCCCTAAGGCAGGCTAAATGCGCGCGTTGATCATTGACGGTGGCGGCACATCTACCGAGGTAGGTGTTGCGATCAATGGTCAGATTGCTGCGCGCACACTGCTACCGAGTGCACGCCCTACGCGAGCCGATCAACAGACAGATGAGCTCTGCCGGATGATCGGCTCTTTTCTTGCGACCACGGTGATCAACGAGGGTCACGACGGCGGACTGGATGTTGTGATTGTCGGGATGGCCGGCGTGTGGACGCCTCGTGAACGTCATGCCTATGCTGCATCGTTCAAGGAGTCATGGTTGGTCTATGTTGGGCTCGTGGATGCGCAGCTCGTTGTGATGAGCGATGTAGAGCTGGTACATTTTGCCTCGTACGGATCTTCTCAAGGCGCTGTGCTTATCGCCGGAACGGGCTCTATCGCACTCATGCGCAATAACACCGGAACATTTCAGCGGTCAGGGGGCTGGGGCTCCTCAATCGATGATGCAGGGTCAGGCACATGGCTCGGACAGCAAGCATGCAAAGCCGTTGCGCGTATGCTGGATGGCAGAGGCCCTGCTACATTGCTGATACGTCCGGTAGCCAACTTCCTGCGTGTTGATGCCGACTATCCCGATGAGGTGCGTCAGGCACTTCGAGGAGCCCAGATTCAGAGGATTTCCCGAATTGGAGCGGCAGTGCTGACATATGCAGACGAGGGTGATCCTGTTGCCGCAGACATTCGTGTAGCTGGTGCGCAAGAGTTAGCGCTGCTGTGCACGTCTCTCGTGCCTGATCTCGACATGCCTGTAACGGGCTATGGGTCACTGCTCCTGAATTCGTCGTATAGGAAGATCATCTCTGAGTCAATGAACCGTGAGCTTACAGTTCTTGACGACCTTCTGCAGGCTATTCCACGGCAGCTTCAGTAAGAGACAGCGATCCCTTCGTACCTGAAACCACAGCGCGCACTCCAAACGGCAAGGTAAGTTTGGTGCGTTCATGTCCATACATAAGTCCCGAAATCACAGGGCCGCGGGAAACATCGAGACGCTCGAACAACACCTCCTGCACATCACGGTGCGGTGTGGTACCCTGCGTGCGTGCATCCTGCGACCAGAACCCATAGAGCACTCCTGATGGACGTGTACGCTTCGTTGCCAGCATCACATGCGTTAGCATACGGTCTATCCTGTAGGTAGCTTCACCAACATCCTCAAGCGCAAGAATGCTGCCGCGCAGCGATGGCATGTAGTCAGTACCGAGAATGCTGGTAAGCACGCTGAGGTTTCCACCAAGAAGCACGCCCTCTGCTTGACCGCCTTGCAGAACCTGCATTGGCCAGGGCTGTTTGAGTTTGCCAAGGGGCTTGCGCGATGTGATCACGCGCCAGAACTGCTCTTCCGAAGCACTATCGAACTCATCGGCCATATCTACACTCGGCATGGCACCGCTAAAGGTAACAAGGCGAGACTTTTTCCATAGAGCTAGCTGGAGAGACGTAACGTCGCTAAACCCAACAAAGATCTTCGGATGCTTCCGGATCAGATTAAAATCCACCAGCGGAAGAATTCGCGCGCAGCCATACCCTCCACGTGCGCAGAAAATGGCATCCACAGATGGATCACGAAACATGGCATGCAGGTCCTGCACTCGTTCTCGATCGGTTCCGGCGAGGTACCCTCCGTGGCTGGCAAGAACATGTTTTCCGAGTTTTACATGATATCCAAGTGACTCCAGGTAGCTGATGCCGCGGTGAAGTCGAGATTCATCGCGCTGTGGAGACGACGGCGATATAATGCCGATGGTTGCCTTCTTTGATAAGGCACGTGGACGGATACTCCTCATGGAACTCAAGATGGGTAATTTGCACTCCTGATACAATGAGAATTCTCGCATTCATCACCCTCGTTCTAGTTGTGCTGTGTCCGCCGATCGTGTGGACGCAAGCCCCTTCCAGTTGCGAACAAGTCTCGGGGATCGTGAATTCGTACGAGTCCGTTGTCGAGATCAATCCCTGCTTGCGTGCAGTGCGAACCATGAACGCCTCGGCCCTCGTGCCCGGCAGTAGAGTGGTGATGATCCAAATGAAGGGGGCGAGCATCGCTGAAACGACCGACTCAACATTTGGCGAGCTGATTGCTCCTCAGGGTGCAGGTGCTGCGGAGTACCTTGAGGTACTGCGCGTGAATAACGATACTGTAGTGTTCACAGCCCCTTGGGTGCATGAGTACAACCTTACAGGCAAGGTGCAGCTGGTGCGTGTTCAGCGATATGGCGATGCACAGATCGTTGGAACTGTCTACGCCAAACCATGGAATGGTTCAACCGGGGGAGTGATCGCTATCGATGTCGATCGAGTGCTAACGTTCGATGCCAATATTGACGCAACAGGTGCTGGTTACCGTGGCGGCAGGGCTTCTCAACAGAAGGACACCTGCGGCACGTCGATATGGAGTGCGCCGTATCAGAGTGGAGCTGGCGGCGAAAAGGGCGAGGGTGTGTGGAATGCCGTAGCCGAGGTGTCGGCTGGACGCGCTAACTCTGCCAACGGTGCCGGTGGTGGCAACGGCGCTAACGCTGGAGGTGCCGGCGGTGGCAACGGTGGACGCGGTGGTCAGGGTGGTGATGCAAACTCGTGGTGCAATCCTTACCAGAACGCAGGTGGACGCGGTGGAGCATCACTGGCATCGTATGTGCCACGTCAGCACTTCTTCATGGGCGGCGGCGGAGGTGGTGCGCATCAAAACAACCAACAGGGTACGAATGGTAGCGCAGGCGGCGGAATCGTGTTTCTTCGTGCTCAGACGATACTAGTAAACAAAGGTATGATCGTGAGCAGGGGGCTATCTGTTGCCGATACGTCCGCGTGGAAAAACGGCATGGCTCAGCAGCCTGGCGATGGTGCTGGAGGTGCAGGTGCTGGAGGAACGATCGTGATCGATGCGAGCGTGATTACGGGTCAGCTTATTGCCGATGTACAAGGAGGCAATGGTGGCAATCAAGGTGCTCGCTATCAGTCTAACGGTCCGGGTGGCGGCGGTGCAGGCGGCGTTATTGTACTCACGAAATATCATGCGGGTGTAAAGCCCCTTACAGCAGGCGGACAACCAGGTATTCACGTAAGTCCCGAAACAGGAAGCGCAGTCTACAAGAGTCCATGGGGTGCAACAGCTGGAGACACAGGAATTGTGATCTCCACATTCCAATGGAAGGCCTATTCACGCGTTGTTCTTGAGGTGCAGGGCCGGACAGCATTCTGCTACGGAGACTCTGTTGTGCTTACTGCTACGCCAGGTTTTCGTAGGTATCAATGGAGCACAGGCGAGACAACATCATCGATCGTTGTTCGCAATCCGGATACATACACGGTAGCTGTAACAGACAGCAGTGGTTGTAGTGATCAGTCGGCTAGAATCACAGTACGGCAGCTGCCTCGCTGGCCTGTGTTCTCAAAGTCAGCTGTTGACTTTGGTGTGATCGAAATCGGAAGTACGTCGCGAGCAACGACGTGGATGAAGCATTCAGGAGAAGGTTCCGTTACGATTTCCGATATCGTACCGCCGCCTGGAGTGCGACTGATCAGGCCAACAGTGTTTCCATTCGCCATCGCTCGCGACAGTGTAGAGATTGAGCTCGAGATAACAGGTGCAGCCGATGCAACGATCAATGACTCACTCGAGGTAATGGTGCTTCAGCCATGTCCAGGAACACGATATGTGCCGGTGCGCGCAACCATCAATGCAGAGCATGCATTCGTGATTGGTGGTGTTGTGTCGGACAAAGCAGGTAAGGCAGATGTAGCAATCCCGATTAGCTTCCAGCACGACTCGCCAACACCAGAGATCATGGGAGCTCGCGCACTGATTCATGTTCGTATCGACTCCCGCTTGTACGTACCAACTGGATGTTCGAAGGGGGCTATCGTCTCGCAGAGTGTTGACCCCTCGACGAAGATGCGCGCGATTGTTCTTGATGTTGACGGAATCAATATCACGCGACAGCCATCGGTGTGTACCAATATTCTCGGTTCAACGATGCTTGCACCATTTGACACTACCGCTGTGATCATTGATAGTGTTGAATGGATACAGATCAGCCGTACTCCAAGGATCACACGCATCCCTGGTACGTTGGTGGTTCAGGCGATATGCTATCCGGGGTCGCGTCCTATCATGCTCATAGACGGTCCAATCGTGCGCGTGCGCCCCATGCCGGCGTCAACAGATGTCACGATCGAAGTAGATTCAAGCGCTGGAGTTCTCGAGTCGGTTTTCATCTACGATGTGCATGGACGCATGATCGTTAAATCACGCGAAGGCTCTGCGATAGATATCCGCATGCTACCAGATGGTGTGTACACGATCGTTGCAGAAACAACTGCCGGACAATGGATCGGCCCATTAGTTATCAGAGCAGACCAGAATTAACTCGGCGATCCCGACGCTATGGCGATATCGGCTCTGCGTTCCATCACGCTGCGTATTGCCGTTATCCCTTCGTCAGAGGTCCACTCGCTGATCACAGCCGGAATAGACATGATCTCTTCCATCAGTACATCCTGTTCACGGCCAATACGGAGTGCCTCGTTGTACGGGATGTGCGCCGAAAACGTAACCATCGTATACAGCGGGATAAGCTTGCTGGGATATTCGGTGTGGATCCATGCCTCGATCTTCTTACGCCATAGAAAGCGGGGATCAGCCACCTTGTCGCGCATCTCGATAAAATTCTCAAGTGCCAAATCAGCGATGGCATCACCGGCCGGCTTTCGCAAACGTGCGTAGGTAGAGAGTGTTTCAGACCAGTTTCCGTTGTGATGATCAAGGCACTCGATTAGGATGCTGCAGTCTTCGAAGCCGCAGTTCATGCCTTGACCATAGAATGGAACGATGGCATGTGCAGCATCGCCAATCAGGGCGATCTTGCTGTTTATCACCCAGGGACTGCAGCGCACTGTTACCAGTGAAGATTCCGGATTCGTGAAGTAGTCGTCGAGAAGCGTTGGCATCAGGGGCACAGCATTCGGAAACTGTTCGGCAAAGAAGTTCGTAACTGCCTCACGAGTAGTGAGCTCCTCGAATGATGGAGAACCGTTGTGTGCGAAAAACAATGTCAACGTAAACGAACCATCGGGGTTCGGGAGACCAATCATCATGAAGCTATGACGAGGCCAAATGTGCAGAACGTTCTTTTCTAGCTGAAAAGCACCAGCGGCATCAGGCGGAATGTGGAGTTCCTTATATCCGTGTTCGATGTAGTGCTGCGAATAATTGAAACGATCGCGTGTTTGGAGCTTTCCGCGTACGGCACTGAATGCACCGTCTGCACCAAAGAGCACGTCAGCCTCGGCAGAGATCTGCTCGCCAGAGGTAAGCTCAAAGGTAGCAGTTGCTGTTTCTACGTCAAGATCCGTGCAGCGTGCATTGAACACAATTTCAACACCGTGACGCTCGGCAGCTGTCATCAGCACCTTATTGAGATCGCCCCGTGAAACACTGTTGATAAACTGACCTTCCTTGCCATATGGCTGATATGTCTGCACACCTTGTTTGTCGTGCATCATGCGTCCGTGCATGGGAATGGCGATAGCGCGAATATCATCTGCAAGACCTGCGGTCTCGAGTGCACGCAGACCGCGGTCCGACATAGCAAGGTTGATCGACCGGCCTGCATAGCCGGCAGCGGTGCGCATGTCGGGTCTGCGTTCGAAGATGCGGACCTGATAGCCCCGTTTCGCAAGGACTGTTCCGAGGAGTGAGCCAACAAGTCCTGCGCCAACGATCGTGATGCGTCTAGACATCGGGGAGTTTCCGTGTAAAATGTGGTGTCAGTAGACAAAATTAAACTGCGGGTCACCAACAAGAATTGACCCCTTGTTCGGTAGGCCGATGAGCACCCATTCCGTAGCTGGCAGTGCCGTGCGCTGAAGACCGAGTGATGTATGGCCAATCCGTACATCAAACCACGAACCGTCATTGCGAAGTTCAACGAGAAACGGTTTGCCAGTGGGAAGGGGCGTATAGTGCACCGAGGTGTCAGCACCATTGATCATTGTTGTTGTGTCGCCATCGATCCTAAACACAATGCCCCGCTGTGCCATCAGTGAATCATCATAGGGCGTTGTGCGAACTTGTATCACTACAGTGCCGGCAGTGTATCGTATGATCTCCGTTGAGAAGAGCAGCTCTGTGAAGCGTGGTGAGCGCATGCCCATCTTTGATGGACCTTTGAGACGCACAGCGTTCAGTGCAGTGCGCTCGATACTATCTGCATTGAAGAGCTTGGCTACATGCGTAGGCGTAATGGCATAATCGTGCATCGTGAACTTAGACGTAGTGCACGAGGCCAGCGCCATACTCATGAAGATGGCTGCCAAAGCCTTACTCATGCGGGTAACCCTTGCCGTAGCGTAGCTCCTTGCGTTGAAACAACCTGTCGTACAGACTTGCCCCAATTCCAATGTAGACTGCTTTGAAGTTTGGATCTGCTGCAGTTACGTTCCCAACTCGATCGGTAATGAAGGAATATCCCTTGCCGTCGAGTCCGGGAATAGAAGACCCCGTGTTACCCTGCACATATCCAGCGACAAGTTGAATACTCGACTGTTCACCAATCGGGATGGCAGTTCGAACGCCAAGATGTGCAAATGTTGAGGGGGCGTACGAGACTTCAAAGAATGGCTCAACCCGTAGATCAGTCTTAAAGGGAAACCAGTGATAGGTAAAGCGAATTGGGAGAACGCCTATCCCATATTCTGACGGACCAAGCATGAGTGCCTCAAAGAGCGAGGTTCCAACAGAGAGGTGATAGTTAAACACCGGCAGAGCAAGGTCTGCAATCGCGAAACGACCAGTAAGCCCCTTTATGATTGGGGCATCTGCGCCAGACTGTAGTGGCGAGAAGAAGGATCTGTCTGCGTTGCTTCCAAGAAACGTAAAATCCAGAGCTCCAATCTCCCATGCAGAATGCTCGTGGTACTTCCATTCAGTATTCGTTTCCTCTTCGCGGTTTACGAAATCCAATGTTGAGATGCCCAGGCCGAAATACGGGAAATCTATCGTCTCATACGTCGAGACTTGTCCACGTCCGCGCCCACTAACGCCAAACGAACCGCCGAATGCATACCCTACATAAGCCCGCAGATTCATTCCGCCAATACTTCCGAGGTCTGCCGATACGCTGGTGTTAACATACTGAGAGGGAAAGGCAGCCAGCGATATCGATGGCCGCAGGGATAGGTAAGGAATCTTAGAACGGTAGTAAAAACGTTTAGATACGGTAAGTACGCCAATTCCAGAAAGCGAGTTATCGGCATCGGCATGAATGCTCTCATATGCTGTAACACCCCATGTCCAGTCTGGCGAACTGCCAAAGATCGGAAGCTTCCACTCGGCTATGCCAATGCGGTATATGTAGCCGTCGAAGACCTGCGTTGAAGAATCGTCGCTTCTGCCGAACAACAGGTCGTTGATAGGATAGAACAGGCCGAATGTTCCACGCTTTGCGCTTGCAGCATCGCCGATGGCAGAACCTATCGTGCCGATGCCCTCAAACAATCCCAATCGGATAAAGGCAGGGTATTCGCGAACGGCCACGCTGTCGTATCGCTGCACATCGCGGTCGGTTCGCTGTGTAGTTGTTGAGGGGAATATGATGCCGTTGTCTCGCTCTCCTGGTGCATTCTGCACACGGGTTGTAACAACGGTGTCGAGGTTGACCTTCGTGTACGTGTCTCGTTCAACACGAGTGATGCTTCCGCATCCCTGCAGAATGAGGATTGCAGCAAGTGTTGAGACAAGAGTGAGTGATCGGATGTAGAGTGTCATGCAAACGTTGTTGTGAGCAGTAATGCATCATTGAGCATCGCCGTGGCGATCTGTCCTGAACGTACAGGACCCACACCTTCCGGTGTGCCGGTAAAGATGCAGTCGCCGGCACGGAGTGTAAACACATGTGAGAGATAGGAGACGAGCTCTTCAACTGAACGCTCCATGTTCGCAGTAGATCCTTGTTGACGTATCACGCCGTCAATAGCCAGCGAGATTGCCCACGGCCCTGTGCCGCAATCGCGAGCAGGGATTACGTGACCGCAAGGCGCAGACCCAGCCCATGATTTTGCAACGGCCCATGGATGTCCGTTTGCTTTGGCAGCTGCCTGCACATCTCTTGCTGTAAGATCTATGCCGATGGTTACACCGGCGATGTGCTGCCATGCATCATTTGGATTACAGCCGTTGGTTTCTGAGCCGATGATCACAACAAGTTCAACTTCGTGATGAACGTCTGATGAAAATGACGGCAAAGAAACCTCGCTGTGGTCACCACGGAAGGCTGCTGGTGGCTTGATAAAGACGATTGGGTCGGGAACGATCTCTGCCCCCATTTCTTTGGCATGGGCTGCATAGTTGCGACCAATGCAGTACATCGTACCTACTGGTAGCGTTGATCCATCGGTGAACAGCCAGTGTGAATTCATCGTTGTTTTGTGGTGTCTGGTTGACGGAATGGGGCTACTTCTTGAACAGGATTTGCAATGTCTACATCTGTTGCAACCTCTGTGGAGTCGCGCAAAATTGCAAACGAGCGTCTTCGCCAGCGCACCGTTGGGTCGTTGTACACCTTCTGCATTAGTCTGCCCCATATCGGCGCAGCTGCGCGTCCACCTTGTCCATAGTCACCGGTAAATCGAATACGCATATCATCGAAGCCAACCCAAATGCCACATGCAAGCTGGGGAGTTACCCCAACAAACCATGCGTCGGCAAAATCGTTTGTTGTGCCTGTCTTGCCGGCTGCATCATACCGATAGAACTTCCGAATACTCGAAGCAGTGCCCCCATCTACCACGCCGCGCATCATCGAGATCATGTACTCTGCTGTTCGCTGAGAACATGCCTCGTTGGTTATGCGCTCAAACGGTTTGGCCTCGTAAAGGACGTTGCCCATGCGGTCCTCAATGCGGGTGATGTACCCCGAGCTGGTATGAACACCCTGATTCGCAAATGCGGCATAGGCAGACGTTATTTCCAAGGGCGAAACTTCACCCGTACCAAGTGCGATCGACGGTACGGCCGACAGCGGCGAGGAGATGCCAAGTTTGCGGCACAGTTCAACGACCTGACCCGGAGTTGTAAAGCCGGTTTCAGTAACGAGGCGTGCGGCAACGCTGTTTAGTGAAATCTTCAGCGCACTTCGGAGCGCAATTGGGCCGCCCCCTTCGCGCGATCCTTGCGGAGACCACACCGTGCCGTCGTCTAATGGATAGCTAAATGGACCGCTCTCCACCGTGGTTTCGGGAGTAACGCTTTCTGATGATTCGAGGGCGCTTGCATAGACAAACGGTTTGAATGATGATCCGGGCTGACGTCGAATCTGGGTTGCATGGTTTAGCGAGTAGCGTGCGGCAGACTGAAGCTGCATGTTTAGAGGCGAAGTACCAACCATCCCTACGATGTTGCCTGTAGATGGTTCGATCACAACAAGTCCAGACTGGATGATCGTTGCCATGCGCTTAACACTGTCTACGAACGACCGGTTTGAGAGCAGCCTGCGCTTTGCGGATTCACGGTCTCTCTCGAGGGTGGTCAGGTAATCTGGATGACGGCGGATTGCGCGCGCAAGGAGTTCCTGGAGCAGTTCCTGGCGGGACCTCCACGAGAACGCATTGTCGAACAATCTCTGGTAATCTCTCAGATGTTCGTCAAGTGCTTCATTGGCGTACTTCTGAACTCGCGAATCAAGCGTTGTGTAGATAACAAGACCATCGCGATAAAGGTCGTGTCCTGTAAGTCGTTCTTTCCAGACATTGTCGTTGGTGAGCGTCTGGCGCACCATCTCAACAAAATGAGGCGCTATGCCACGGTATGTCCGGCTTGGCGGAGCTTTGCGAAGGGGCTCAGCAACTTCTTTATAAAATTCATCTTCTGTGAGATACTCTGCATCCCGCATCATGCCTAGGATCAGATTACGACGAACAACGCCAAGGGAATCATCAGAACCGTAGCGTTCTGGAGCTTTAAACAAACCAACCAGATAAGCACACTCAGCTACGCTGAGCTTCATCGGTTCTTCATTAAAGTACGTAAGTGCGGCAACGCGGAGTCCGTACGCTCCACGTCCGTAGTATACCGTATTGGCATACATTTCAAGAATCTCGTTCTTCGTATACGCTCGCTCGATCTGCAGCGCAGTCCAAGCCTCCCGGATCTTTCTCCAGATCGTTTGCTCTTGAGTAAAGTAGAGGTTGCGTGCAAGCTGTTGTGTGATGGTAGATGCACCTTCTTTAGCTCGAAGTGCAAAAACGTTCTTGACGGCCGCTTTCGCAATACGCATCAGATGAACACCCCAGTGATCGTAGAAAGCGCGATCCTCGGTAGCAACAAGTGCACTGATGAATCCGCGGGGGATAGAATCAAATTCCAGGTTTGTGCGGCGGGTTGTTGCATACAACTCCAGCATAACACCATCTGCGCTGTATACTCTTGTTGCGAGCTCCTGCGGAGGGTTTTCAAGCTGCTCCAGCGTGGGAAGTCCGCTGCTGAGCGAATACACGATCAAGCCCGCAACAACAAGTGTGAACGCAACGAACAATCCGATAGCCCATTTGGCTATTCTGTCTGGTGTTACCGTGCGTGTGAGTTTCATGAGCTAACCTTCATCAGTTCCACGCGACGGCAGCGTTTGCGCCACGTTTCGATACTCTCTCCCTTGCGACGTTCTAGCAGCTTGATCTCGCCTTCGCTCCTACCTTCAAGGATTGTACGAGGAACGCCACGCTCAACAAGTTTATCAATTACAAAGTTTACACGTTGCGACCCTAGTACAAGATTTGATTCGTCGGTGTCTACATCATCGGTGTGGCCAACCAGCACGATCTTGCGGACGGTAGAAGCTGCCGACGTAACGTTTTCGGCAAGCTCATCGAGCTCTGTCTGCCACGCACGATCGGTTTCCATACCGTTGGAATCTAGCGTTGTGCCGTACGGATTGCCCCATTCAGACGTGGGGAAGTTAACCCGCAGAACAAACGACCGCGATAAGGCAATGGGTTCTGTGCGTTCAACAGTTTCGTTTTTAGCCGTCTCCGGCACAACCACGGTGTAGGAGTCGTAGAAGAGCGTGTCGGACTGCGCAGTTACCTGAACAGGCGTACTCACAGGAACCGACAACGTGTACTGGCCATTGGTGTCGGTTCGTGCTGTTGAGTATATGTGACGTGTTGCAGATTCGCGTGCAACCACTTCTGCGTCGGCCACGGGCTGCTGTGTCTGTGAGTTCACAACGCGACCTGTGAGTCTGGCAAGGGGCATATCTCCCGACATCTGCTGGAAGGCAACGAATACGTCAAAATCTCTTCGCTGCTGATCTCGTCCGTCTGGACGGTTGGATGCGATATACATGTCTACGCCATTGGGCGACATCGCCGGAAAGATATCGTCGTACGATGAGTTGATCGGCGAGCCCAGGTTTGCAACACTGCGCACAACGAGTGAGTCTGCCACTTGCTGCAGTTCTGCTGCAAAGGCATCGTAGCCCCCGAACGAACTGTGTCCGGCCGAGCTAAACATCAGCGTCATCTCTTTCTGCGGTAAAAACGAGGGAGAGATCTCATCGCAATAGGTATTAGCACCATACAGGGGGCGAGGGGTGCTGTAGGTTCCATCGGCATTCCTTCTGGCATACCACAGGTCTGTACTGTTGAACGAGCCCGCTCTGTTTGATGCAAAGACCAACCACGTGCCGTTGGCAGAGACAGCAGGATGGCCATCCCATGCTAATGGATCATCAAACGAAACAGGCACAGTGTCTGCCATGATCTCGCCGTCTGCTATGGTGCAGGGTACGATTGTTCCATTCGGGATGTTGTCCTGCCGAATCACGCTCGAGATCATCGCCTGGGCGGCATGGCCCTCCCATGGGGCTGATGATACTGATGACGGACCCGTCTTTGTTGAGGCAACGTATCGGGCGGACTTAAGATCCGTCCCGCGAATCAGCAGGCAGTGCTCATCGTTCTTATCAACCGACACCAGACCAAACTCCTGCAGAACGCCCGAGGCCCCTTGGACACGCTCAAACACGTAATACAGCACATTTGGTACAGCTGGTTTGTTGGTATTCAATTTGAAGAGCCCGGCCGAATCGCTGATCGGTAACGCCGTGCATGTGGGTGGTGGGGGAGGGGGCGGCGGAGGGTCTGCGTGACGCTTGTAGTAGCCGCTGATGCAGCTCTGAAGGATAACAGCCACCGTAAGTATCAGCGTGATACCTGCCGGTCTAGAACGATGTGGTGGATGCAAGCGCAACGGTAAGCTGTTGTTGGTAGAGTGAGTCTGGAATTTCGATTGCCCCGAGCGAGGCTGTAAACTCGTTGATGTACTGAGTGTCGAGAAGCGTAAAACCCCGTGCCGAAAGGTGCTGAATAAGCCGAACGAAGGCCACTTTGGACGCATCTGGTCGGCTAGAGAACATCGACTCGCCGAAGAATGCGCCGTTGATGGCCACACCATACAAGCCCCCTGCCAACTCTGATCCATGCCACGTTTCGATGCTGTGTGCATATCCCATGTAATGAAGTTGAGAATAGGTACTCAAGATGTCGTCGGTTATCCAGGTGTCCGACCGCTCGGAACAGCGAAGAATTACCGTATCAAAACTCGCATTAATTGTGGTTCTGTAGGTGTCTTTTCGTAGTGTTTGACGTAGCGAACGCGAAATTCGTACGGCATCCAGGGGAATCACGGCCCGTGGATCGGGTCTGTGCCAGAAGATCTGGCCCGAATCGGGATCTCCCATGGGGAAAAACCCCTGGCGGTAACCCATCACAACTACTTCTGGTAAAAGCACTTAGCGCTTCTCCGCATAATACCGCACGTACGGTATTCCCTTGGCATCGCAGAACATCTGCTGATCTGTCGTAAACCTGAACGGCCAGGTTTCGTCGTCAAGCAGGGGGCCTACGGTGAACAGCTCGGATTCGGCCAAGACCTCTCTCTGGTATGCATCAACGTCTTCCCGGTCGGTAGCCAGGTAGAGACGTCCGCCAGGTACCAGGAGCCTGTGCACCATTTCCAGAAAGCCGCTGCCAAAGGCTCTGCGCTTGTGGTGACGTTTCTTTGGCCAGGGGTCGGGAAACAGATACACCGCATAGGTGATCGATTCCGGCAGTAGCCAGTCAAGTCCATTTGCCAGGGTATACCACTCTGCATGGGCGTTAGGGATCTTCTCGCCGGCGATAACCCCGTTTATGTACTCGGCCAGGGATTCGCGTACCTCGATTCCCAGAATGTTGATCTCCGGATGCGTAAGCGCATGCCGAATAAGGAATGCACCACGCCCGCAGCCAAGGTCCAGCACCGTTCCCGGGCCGCCGTCTGCGAACCACGAGCCCCATTCCGGCTGCTCGCGAAGGGGCGGGTACTGGTGGTGCATAAACCGGTGCTGATGGGCCGGCAGATAGGCCTGTGAGTTTACGTGATGCCTCACCCGAGGTATCGGGTATTTGGCCCAGTCGATTTCCGGAGTTTCGGCAGTTCTTCTATCCATAGAGTCTACAAAGTTAGCATTACGTATATTCGCCGTTCTTCTGCCCGTATTCCGTGGTGGTGGAATGACTTTGCCGATTGAATGTCTTGGAGGACTCTTGCGTTCGAAAAATCTGAGCAAATGGTTGCTCATCCTGGCTCCGATCGTTGCGGCAGCTATTCTGCTGTGGCCAACGATCAATTATTCTCTGCTAACATCAGAGCGTGGTGAACTTGCTGCCGACACAACGTTGGCGGGTCGTATCGCGCTGGCAAAATGGGATAGCGCCAATGCTGAGGCAATGGCCAGCGCCCGTGCCGGACGCCTGAAGCTGGGACTTGACCTGCGTGGCGGTACGTACCTCACGCTGGAGGTTGATGTACTCAAGCTTATTGAGTCTTCGGCAGACGCACAGGCGATCGACGATGACTTCAAAGCCATCATCGAGAAGACACGTCAGCAGACCGACAACACGGATCTTGATGTTCTCACGGTCTTCCTTGAGAACTTCCGTGCAAAGGGTAAAAGCCTGATCAACTATTTCCCGGCGAACCCTCTTACGGAAGAAGCGGTTCAAAACAAGCTCCGTCGCGACGCAGACGAAGCTGTGGAGCAGGCACAGATCGTTCTTTCACAGCGTATCAACAAGTTCAATGTTTCTGAAGTAAACATTCAGAAGCAGGGAACTCGCCGCCTGGTGATCGAAATGCCGGATGAGCAGGACACGCTTCAAATGCGCAAGCTTCTCTCTCAGACTGCTCGTCTAGAATTCAAGCGCGTGATGATGGACGGCGGCATGATCAAGGCCATGTATGGTATCGATCAGGCGGTGAAAAATCTGCGTCTTGGCATCGTTGCTGCTCCAGCAGATTCTACAGCCGATACAACAGCGACGGATTCCATAGCGCAAACAGCAAAGGCTGATACTGCGAAAGCAGACACATCCAAGGTTGCCGCTGCAGATACAGCAAAGAAGGGTCCGCAGGATCCGTACAAGGGGCTTAGCGACGACGAAAAGGTTCGCCGTATCAAGGCTGACTTCCCATTTACGTACATGATCTTCGGCAGTGTTGCTGCCAACGAAGAATCACAGCCACAGAGCTTTGATCTCGTAGGCCTCAAGCTGAACAACGTCAAGCCGGAAGATCTGCCGAAGAACGGCATCTTCAGCTTCCGCATTCCAGCAGAAAAAGTTGATGAGTTTTCATCGATTCTCAACGACCCACGCGTTCGCACTTCGATTCCTGGCAATCTTGACATTCTTCTCTCTGCTACGGGCAACGTAACAAAGAAGGGTGTAAAGCCTGACTATTACGAAGTGTATGGTGTGTCTCGCGAAGCAGACCTTGTTGGCGACGTTATCCAGGATGCGTATCCGAGCTTTGATAACACAAACAAGCCTGTTGTGATGATGTCGATGAACGATGAAGGCTCTGAAGAGTGGTCAAAGATCACCGGAGCTAACATTGGCAAGCGCGTAGCCGTTGTCCTTGACGATCGTGTATGGTCGGCGCCAACAGTTCAGAACAAGATTTCGAACGGATCTTCACAGATCTCCGGTGCATTTGCACCAGAAGATGCTAACCGCCTCGCAGTTGTTCTCAAGGCTGGTGCTCTGAAGGCTCCTGTAAAGATCATCGAAGAGCGCGTTGTAGGTCCGTCACTTGGCGAAGATTCGATTCGCCGTGGTCTTACGAGCTCTGCAATCTCCTTCGCTTTGATTATCGTCTTCATGCTTGCATACTACGCAGTTGGCGGTGCCATCGCAGACGTAGCGCTCGTGATGAACGGTCTGCTTGTGGTAGCAGGTCTTGCTGCATTCGGCGGAACTCTTACGCTTCCTGGTATTGCTGCTCTTATCCTCTCAACGGCCATGGCCGTTGATGCGAACATCCTCATCTTCGAGCGTATGCGCGAAGAAATGTATGCTGGCAAGACGCTCAAGACAGCCGTAGAACAAGGCTTTAACCGCGCTTGGAGCGCCATTTTGGACTCCAACCTTACGAACATCATCGGCGCTATCCCTCTTATGATTTGGGGCTCGGGTCCGATCAAGGGCTTTGCTATCACATTGCTTGTTGGTGCCGTGATCACGCTGTTTACAGCGGTGGTTGTAACGCGAGCGATGTTCCAGATTCTCATCATGAGCGGCGCCACAACACTCAACATTGGACAAAAGAGGACGGTGTAAAATGGATTTGATCAAAAAGACCAATATCGATTTCGTTACGAAACGCAGAACGTTTCTCCGTGCCTCGATTCTTGCCAGCGTCATTGGCCTGATCGTGATCCTGCTGCCACAGATTCCTGGGCTCGGCATGCCGAAGCTTATGGAGTTCGGTATCGATTTCACGGGTGGTACTGAAACAAAGGTTTCGTTCACGAACAAGAACATCCAGGCAGAAGAGGTCCGTCAGGCACTCTCTGCTTCAAAGTTCGGCACCCCAGAAATCAAGAGCTATGGACAGCCAGGCGACTTCCTGATCCGTATCAATGAAACACAGGATAACGCCTCAAAGGTATCCTCGGACATGATCGATGAGCTTAATGCCAAGTTTGCAGCCAACGATGGCAAGGACGCAGTGACGTTGCTTGGTGCTGATAACGTTGGTGCGAAGATCTCCTCTGAATTGGCAGAAGACGCGGCAATCTCGCTGATCGCGGCAACGCTGATCATCTTGCTCTACATCGCATTCCGCTTTGAGTGGGCATACGGTGTTTCAGCTATTGTTGCACTCGCGCACGACGTAACGATGGCCTTCATCATTTCGGTGTTCTTCAACAAGCTTGGAATTTTGAACCTCGAGATATCGATCAACTCCATCGCTGCGTATTTGACAATCCTAGGATACTCTATCAACGATAAGGTTGTTGTGTTCGACCGTATCCGCGAAAATCGCGAGAAGTTCCGTGGAATGCCGTTGGCAGAGCTCGTAAATCATTCGTTGAATGAAACACTCAGCCGTACCATCATCACGGGTGTTTCTGTTCTTGCAGCTCTTCTTGTTATGGTGTTCCTGGGCGGAGATGTTCTCGAAGGTTTCGCCTTTACGATGTTCGTGGGTATCGTTGTTGGTACATACTCATCGATCTACGTTGCGTCTGCCTTCCTGATCTGGTACACAGAACGCGTAAAGCATAAGAACGTAGGCTCGGTAGCCTCTACGCAAGCCTAAGCCCCCTCCATGAGTGTTTCCATCATTGTCGGCGCTCAATGGGGCGATGAGGGGAAGGGCAAAATTGTAGACATGCTCTCGGAAGAGGCAGACATTGTTGCGCGCTATCAAGGCGGTGCCAATGCCGGCCACACCATCGTGTTCGATGGTAAGAAGTATGTTCTGCACCTTATCCCATCTGGTATTCTTCACCCCGACACCACGTGCGTGATCGGTAACGGCGTTGTTATCGATCCAGCTGCACTCATGGAAGAGATCGAAATGCTTGAGCGCATGGGTATCTCTGTTGAGGGACGTCTACATATCTCGCACAAAGCCCATTTGATTATGCCGTATCACAAGCAGCTAGACGCTGCTCGTGAAAAGCAGGCGGGGTCGATTGGCACCACAGGTCGTGGAATTGGTCCTGCGTATTACGACAAAGCACTACGTACCGGTATCCGCATCGTAGACCTGCTCGACCGCGATATTCTGCGCGAGAAGATCCGACACAACCTTGAAGAAAAGAACCAGCTGCTTCGAGCATTGTACGGCGCTGAGCCGATCGATGTAGATGCAATGATCGACGAGTACGTCGAATTCGATACACGCATCGATCCGTATATCACCGATACCACGACGCTGCTCAATGCGGCATTGAAGGACGGAAAGCGCATTCTAGCTGAAGGAGCTCAAGGGGCTCTCCTTGACCTTGATCATGGTACATATCCGTTTGTTACAAGCTCAAATCCAACATCAGGCGGGGCCTGCACGGGGCTGGGAATACCACCAACGGCGATTACGTCCGTTATGGGCGTGGTAAAAGCATATAGCACCCGTGTTGGAAATGGTCCGTTCCCAACAGAACTCAATGATGAGATTGGTGAGCTGCTTCGCACGGAGGGTCATGAGTTTGGTGCCACAACTGGACGTAAGCGCAGATGCGGCTGGCTGGATATTCCAGCGCTTCGGTACTCGATCATGATAAACGGCATCTCCGAGATTGCACTCACGAAGCTTGATGTGCTTGGTGTTCTTGATGAGATTAGTGTTTGCACTGGGTATCTCGTGGACGGTAAACCCGTAAAGTCCTTCCCGGCAGATGTGGCAACGCTATCTCGTGTAGAATGTGTCTATCAAACATATCCGGGTTGGAAGTGCTCCCTGGATGGCATTCACTCGTTTGGCAACCTGCCCCCTGCCGCTCAACACTATGTTGAAGAGCTCGAGCGACTTCTTGAAACACAGATTCGCTGGGTTTCTACGAGTCCTGCTCGGGAAGACACGTTTCTTCGATAAAGCGCCAGAACTTCTCGGCATATTTCCTATGTTAGCCCCATGCGTTCATGAAGCGGCTATCAACCATTATTGCCTTTCTTTTTGTTGTGGCATGTGCCTATGGGCAAACTGCGCAGCGTTGGCAGAAAGTGGCGCTTCCTAGCCCGTACAACACCGGCTATTACCTCGATATCTTCTTTTTGCCCGGAAATTCAAACTATGGCTGGGCGTGCGATCAAAACGGTGGATACGTTGTACGCACTACCGATGGCGGTGCCACGTGGCAAGGAACCAAGGTTGATCCTGCACTCGGTGCTTGTCACTTAGAGTACATCCAGTTTCTTGATCAGAATGTTGGATACTGCTCGGGTCCGGGCGGCATGTACAAGTCCGTAGACGGCGGCAAGACGTGGACCAATATCAAGCCTCCGGGATCGCCCGTGGTATGGGGCGGCTGGTTCAAAAACGCAGCTGAAGGTTGGTTTGTGGGAGGGGGCTGCGGAACAAGCACGTTTCTCCGCACCGTAGACGGTGGCGCTACGTTTACAACCTTTGTGCACCCCGAGCCCCGTTCCGTAATGTCAGATCCCTACTGGGATGCTTCCATGCCTGCCAACACGCTATATGCTATTGGCAGCGGAACGCTATTCCGATCTCAGGATAACGGTACCACGTGGGATATTCTGAACTACACTGGCACCAATGCCCCATGGCACGAAGAGCTTGCCATGTTCAACAATTCAGTTCTTGTTCCCAATTCTGGTAGAAGATGCGGCTCATTGGCAGGCCCAACAGACGGAATGCGGTTTAGTACGGACTTGGGAGCAACCTGGCGAGACTTTCAGACCGGCGAGGATATGTTTGGAACATTCCTGCACGATACTCAGCGTGGCTGGGCCGCCGGATGGGCAGCAGCTGTCTATTACACATCGAATGCAGGGCAGACGTGGCAGCCAAGAATATGCGGACTTGACGGGGCTGGCACAGATGACATCTTCTTTATCGATGACAACAATGGCTGGGTAGTTGGTGATGGAATCTTCAGAACAGCACCGGCGCTGCGCACCCAGAATAAAACACTGGTGAAGTTCACAGGAGTATGTCCGGACAGTGTTGTACGCGATACCGTACGGTTTCGAAACCGCAACTGGTTTTCATCGCCATGGTCTGTTGTTCTCAATGGCGTCGATGCTGCCCAGTTCAGAATCGTTAACGCGCCAATAGGTGCTACGATATCCTCGTGTGATTCAATAGGCGTGATCGTTGAGTACCGTCCGAATTCTCAGGGTCCGCACTCTGCCACTATCGTTGCATCATTTCAGCAGCCAGACACAGTACTTGTAGTAGAACTCGAAGGTAGTGGACGTCAACGCACAGCTAACCCTGTGGATACACTCATTGCCTTCAATGCACCTGTTGGAGTCCCAACATCAAGATCATCCGTGTGGCGGTCTTCGGCATCCACTGCACTAGAGTCAATCGTCAGTATCACACGCATAAGCGGCGATACAACAATATCACTGACTGTTGCACAGATGCCTGCAGTCGTGAGAACAGACGGTACACTCACCTACATCACTGCAAATCCACGAGATACAGGTTGGACTCAGGCAAAGTTTCGAGTCCGCCTGGGACCATGTCAGCGCGACACAGTGATCACTGTTCGCGTCTATGGAGTGTCTCCGATTTTTACATCGATTCCCAACGCATACACTCAGACAGGTTGCGGTGGCGCCGATACGATAGAGATACCAGTGTTAAACACTGGCAATGCGCCGCTAAACATCGGTGCTATTTCCATTGACATGAATGCATCGACGGCGTTTACGTTCATGGGAATGAAGAGCGGCCGTACGGGAATACCGTGGGTTGTTCCGATAGGCGGACGTGACACGCTGCTAGTGCTATACAGAAGCGGAACGGGCAAGGACAATTCATCATTGACGATTCAGCACAATGACCTAACGAAAGCACGGGGCTCCAAGAATCCTTGGACTATCACACTTCGCGGAGTAACCGATCAACCGTCGGTTACCATCAGTCCACGCACGATCGATATCGGGTCTGTGTGCGTTGGAGCAGTGGTGGAGCGAAACATTAACATCACCAACATCGGTACAAACGTAGTTGATGTAAATGCTTGGACAACCAGTGCGAACATCACTGGAATACCGCAGGGTAAAATCTCTCTATCTGCCGGACAGGTCCGCCAGATCCCAATGACATTTACAGCGAGCAAGCAAGGGGCTTTTGTTGATACAATCTATGTGCGCATTTCTCCGTGCGACTCTACACACCTCGTTATTGTGAAGGGTACAGTGGAGAACATCGAGGTAACAATCACGCCGAGTCGTATTGCCGACTCTGCCGATGTTAGCGTTCCGTTGTCCGGCCGTTGCGTTATCAAGCTCCGCACTGGCGACAGTGCAATGATCACATCGATTCGAATTTCTCCGCTACCACAGAATCTTACCTATTTACTACCATCGTTGCCTGTAAAGCTTCGTAAAGGAGACAGCATCGTTGTTGATCTCAATTGGAGTTCTCCTACTCCGGCAACCTACAGTGGCAGCATCGAAGTAACGGCTTCTACTACGTGTGTTGCGCGTGAATCATCGCAGATATACTTCCGTGCCTTGAACGCAGATGTCGGTATCGGTCCGGGAGCGCTAAACTGGCTTGTAGAATGCAAGCCGACCGAGTCTACAAAGCAGGTGCTCGTAGAAGTACGAGGCAACCGTCCAGTTCGGGTATTCTCGGCGTCGATCGTGGAGCAGGGAGCCCCGTTCAGGATCGTGGGTCCGCCAACACCATTTGTGGTTGATCCGGGTAAGCCAATAGCGATCGATGTGGCATTTACACCTTCAGCGTTTGGTAGATCTACTGCAACAATGCAGGTCGATACAGATGTAGATGGTGGAGATGCAACGGTGAACTTAGAGGGCGTTGTTGATAATGTCCAGCTGGTTGTTACGCCCAAACTGCTCGATGCTGCTTCTGCATTACCGTGCAGTCCACTCATTCGCAAAGAGTTTACAATTCAGAACAATGGGTCGGTATCTACAGTTGTTGATATCAGCGACACACGGGCGCCGTTAGGATTTACCGTTACGCCAAAGACCGTAAATCTTGGACCGGGCGGAAAGGCAACGATCTTCGTTGATATTCAACCGTCGCTGTTGCCTGTAAACAAGGTGAGTTACGGACAGTTCTACTTGCAGGACCGCCTCTGTAATGATGTAGATACTGTGACGGCAATGATCGACATCGGAGATGTACCAAAGATCGTTGTCAATCCAGATCCACTAGTTCTGCCGGAGATTCTAAAGGGAGAAGTTTCTTCGGGTACGATCACCGTAAGTAATCCATCGATGTACGACCTGTTTATTCGCAACGTACGCGTACAGCAGGTGCGGCCGCATTGGACGCTTCTTACGCCGCTGATGGGACGTACACTCGCTAGTGGAGAGTCTATAACCGTTGATGCCGAGTATGCACCGATCGTGCCTGGGCAGGACTCTGCGCAGGTGTTCATCGAGGCGCAGGTAGTGAGTGGTCCTACATGCACCAGCACAACAACCACCTCATTGGTGGGCTCTGCAAAATCACCGCGCGTGCCGGTGACGTATGATGTGAAACTTCGTGTTGACGAGTACAAGGTGGGTCCCGAGGCAATTGTCGAGATTCCGGTACATCTCGACAGCGACATCAAGGATGCTCAGCCCGACAGTATCATGTGGTCTGTAGGGTTCTCGCAGCTCAACCTCACTGTTGACTCTGTCTTTTCGGGCAGTGCGCCAGATGCACGGGTCGTAGCGAAGATTCAGCCTACGCAGGTCTCATTTACGGCATATCCAACGGGCGCACAATTTGGTAAGCCAGGTGTCTTGGCTGTGATGTTTGCTACAGCTCATGCAGCAATTCCCGATAGCACTCCGCTTGATATCAAGGGCATGTTTGCCACGGCCTATGAGCCCCTTACCTTTACCGATGATGACGGGTATGTGATCATCGATGCATGCGGCCCGAGGTTCTGGATCAATTACTCACAGCGGACCATTTTTAGACTAAACCCACCTCTGCCGGTGCGGGACGCACTTAGCATCCATTCGCAGAGCCAGAGCCTTGATGTGGCCATCATTGACATTGTTAACAGCCTTGGGCAGATCGTTCGCTCGGTAACGGTTGGAAACATTCAGCAAGGGGCAAGCACGATACGGGTGGACATGACTGATCTAGCCGACGGCGTTTATGTTATCCGGCTTGTATCACAGTCTGGCGGTGTTCTTACCGCGACGGTTCCACTGAGTCGTTGATCTCTCCGAAGATCTTCTTCAGTGCATCGCGCATACCATCTTTCAACGCTGCCTTTGAATCAACATTGATTACGCTTTCAGCGCGTTTGATTCTCTTGAGTGTTTTCTGAGCTGTGATTTCCTCATAGGCAATCGTGCAGATTGCACCACCGCGGATACGCTCTATGGAGCCGGTGATAAGATGCGTTACTTCAAAAGCTGAGAGAACGTTCAGTTCTGTTGCTGTACTTGCATTGTAGTTCTCCACCATAAACAATCGGGCCTTTGCCAGGATAGAGTCGCGCGTATCAAGATCAATCAGCGTGATATCGTCGCGTCCACGCAAAGCCTCCGCGATGTGCTGTGCGGCATCGTAGGAAGCCGGCACCTTTTCTTTGAACAGCGACCATACACCCAGATCTTTCGAAGGCTCTTTGAACTCGATGCCGCCAACTGCCGCGAGCACCGTTGGCCGAACCTGCAAAACGGAATCAGCATTTGCATACAGGGCTGAATCATTAAATGCCACACAGAGTGCGCGCTGCAGCGAACTAAGAACTGCAGGATCGGTAATGATCTCATGTGTGCTGTCGCGCTCGATCGATGTTACTCCGTAGCCAACGCCTCGAAGATTGATGATGAATCCGTCTCCGCCAAGAACGATAACCTCCGAGCGGACGAGGTTGCCGATACGTCCAACATTGCAGAACACAATCAACTCTGCCTTTATGTAGTCGGCCGCCATAAGCACCGACAGTGTATCGGGCCGAAGCCGAAGCAGTGAGTCGCGTACATCGTTCGGGATAAGCTTGTACTTCTTCGTGGCTTCCAGGGCAATCGTAAGCCCCGTCTCGATCTTACCCGGAGAGATCGATGCATCCGAAGAATCGTACTGCATGCCCCCTATCATCACCTTCTGAATGCGGGTCTGGGCCTGTACAGATATCAATGTTACGAGAAGGAAACATAGCGTTAGCCAGTGTTTCCTGTTGGTAACGTGCTGTTTACACCCACCTAACAGCCCCCAGATAGTTTCGCGCACGTTCGTTCTGTTCTCGTTCACTGTGTTCGTCCAAAAGCCTATGAAATACATCTTGTTCTCACTTGCCATCTGCCTGAGTGCAACGGTTGCGCTCGCACAGACTGGCTCTATCGAAGGCAAAGTTACATCCGCGGAGTCGGGAGATCTCCTGCGCGGTGCAACGATAAGCCTTACGGCCTTGAAAAAGGGGGCGTATTCCGATACCAAGGGAACGTACCGCATCAAGAAAGTTCCTGCCGGAACATACTCGATAAAGGTGTCCTACGTTGGGTACCAGACTACAACCTTTGACGGCATCGTTGTTTCTGATAATACTCCAACAACTTTCAACATTGTGCTGAGCGCATCAAAGGAGCTCGGAACAGAAGTTGTGGTAGAAGCAGCAAAGGTCACTGATAATGCAGGTGCTCTGCTGACGCAGCGTAAGAATGCAGCGCAGGTAAGTGATGGTATCGGACGCGAAGAGATTTCGAAGATGCCAGACAGTGACGCTGGTCAGTCGCTAAAGCGCGTATCGGGCGTTACACTTGTAGAAGGCAAGTTCATCTATGTGCGTGGTGTGAGTGACCGCTACAGCAATACCACGCTGAACGGTGCTGCGCTTACATCAACCGAACCAGACAAGAAGGCATTTGCCTTTGACATGTTTCCGAGCGACCTGCTCGAGAACGCCAACATTCTAAAGTCGTTTACACCTGATCTCCCAGGAAACTTTGCCGGCGGACTGGTCCAACTCAACACGATCGACTTTCCAAGCAAGCGCGGTGTAAAGGTATCTGCATCACAGGGATACAACAACTACGTCACATTTAAGAACGGCGGCTACTATACATCTGCAGGTGCCAGCGGTGATGCGCTTGCGATGGGAGCTTCCTCTCGCAATATGCCAGCGGCAGTGCCTTCGGACCGGTTAGGTATGAATCAGCTTCTGCGCGACGTGCGCTCGGGCAACGCAGACGCAATTGCGCGCCTTGATGGAATTGGACGCTCGTTTAACAACAATCTATGGAATACATCTGCCGAGACCGTAACGCCAAACGGTAGCATGTCTGTGACATACTCAGATGTAGTTACTCTTGAAAACGAAGATGAAATCGGCATCGTTGCCTCTGGTAATTACGGCAACTCATGGCAGAACAATGAGATTGTCCGGAGTGGTATCCTATCTAATCCGAACGACTATCTGTTTCGCTACACAGGACAGCAGTCTTCCCGCAGCACGTCGTTTGGCGGATTGTTCAACGTAGCGTACCGACTCGGTTCTACTTCGCGTATCGGTTTCAAGAATACCTACAACCGCACAGCCGATTTCGAAAACGTCTACCTCACGGGTGAAAACTTCGCCCAGTCACAGGCACAGAAACTCTTCTCGTTCCAGTATGTAGAAAAGTCGCTGTACAGCGGAACGGTTAATGGTGAGCATACACTTACAGATCTTGCCAATGCACTTATCGACTGGCGAGTAGGGTATTCACGCTCGACTCGTGAAGAGCCAGACTTTAAACGTCTGCAGTTCCTGCGGAATGCATCTGATGTAGGCCAGCCATACTTCGCAGCATTCGATCTCTCTCCGCAGGGCGCTGGCTCGCGTGCTGGACGGTTCTTCTCAAATCTTGTCGACAATGCTGTTACATCCGGGCTCAATCTCACTATCCCTGTCACCACCGATATCAAGGTGAAGGTAGGGGGCTTGCTCGAAAACCGCTCACGCAGGTTCAACGCTCGCTCGCTGACGATTGTACAGGGTCTTGAAAACGACATCACAGACAGACTATTCATACCTGACAACAACAGTCTGCCTAACCTTGGCGTATTCTTTGCCGATTCCAACTACAGTGTTGAAAAAGGTCGGTTGAGCTACTCAGAAGACTCAAAACTCAGCGATCAGTATGATGCTCAGGAACATCTTCTTGCTGGGTATGCGATGATCGACTTGCCGTTTACCCTTGGAGGCATGGAGACGCGCATTATCACGGGTGCACGTATCGAGAAGAACATTCAGAAGCTGAATTCATACGATGTAACAGACAATCGTGTGAATGTGAATCAGGATCTCGTAGACATTCTTCCTGCGTTTAACCTGATTCTACGTCCGATGAAGGACTTCAACATCCGTGCTTCAGCTTCGCAGACCCTTGCACGACCATCACTACGTGAGTTTGCCCCTTTCCAATTCTATGACTTCCAGCAGCAGGCTACGGTTGCAGGAAATCCAAACCTGGTACGCTCACTCATTCAGAATTACGATCTCCGTCTTGAATACTTCACGGGTGGTGGAGAAGTTCTCTCAGTGAGCGGTTTCTACAAGCGATTTGAAAATGCGATCGAGGAAACACTGTTCCCTCAGCAGTCAGAGCTTGTTCGCTCCTTTGCTAATGCGACAGGTCCAGCCGATAATATCGGCGTAGAGATAGAAGCCCGCAAAAACCTTGGAAGCATTGCCGACTGGCTTATGCCGTTCACGGTATCCATCAACGCATCGATCGTTGATTCACGCATTGTTGTGGAACAGGCGGGAGTAAAGGATACAAGATCGATGTGGGGACAGAGCCCATACTCGGTTAACGGCTCTGTTTACTACAGCAATGTAGAAACAGGTACCAACGTTAGTCTCGCGTATAACACCTACGGACGCAGAATCATTCAGGTAAATCTCGTTGGTGTGTTCCAGGGCAATCCGCACGTCTACGAGCTGCCACGGGATGTGATTGACTTCTCGATCCAACAGACAGTTGGCGAGTCGCTGGAGCTAAAGGTTAGCGTACGTGATCTTCTCAATCAAGCACTCAAGTGGGAGCAAAATGGTGCTCTCATTCAATCAAACATCCGTGGCATGAGCATGTCGCTTGGCCTTGGGTACAGATTCTAGTAAACAAGTATTGTTCCTCTCACATGGAGAATCCCATGCGTCGAATTACTACAATAGTACTTTCCCTGCTCACGATGGTGTTGATTGCTTCGGCACAGAACCCATCGTCAGTAACACTCCGTTTCCCCAACGGTGGCGAAACATTTCGTCCGGGCTCTACACAGGAGCTGCGCTGGGATACAGCAGGTACATTCCGTGCCCGTTGGCGTTTCAGATTCGCAACATCGATGACGGGTCCATGGACAACACTTACAGGTCCATCAAACGTTCTCGATTCGGGAGCAACACGCGGACAGTCGGTTCCAACATCAGGCGGCTGGCGCGTACCGAATGTGCCTACGTCGAGTGGCTATATCAAGATGGAGCTGATCGCCGACACAACCGTTTTTGATATCAACGACAATCCCTTCACGATCGCAGCTCCTGAAACAATCGTTCCAGACTCAATCCTCACGGGAGAGATCACGCGCAGCATCCATCTGCGTGCAACCAAGATCTATGGTCTTCAGGGCTATGTGTTTGTTAACGCTGGAGTAACACTTACTATCGACCCTGGTACGATCATCGTAGGTGATATCCCAGGTAACAACTCTGCTCTCGTAATCAACCGCGGAGCAAAGATCATCGCGCAGGGTACAGCGAGCAATCCAATCGTGTTTACTTCCCGCGCCGCTGCCGGACAGCGCGCACGTGGCGACTGGGGTGGTATCCTTATCTGCGGTAAGGCTCGTGTTAATCAGCCAGCAGGTCAGGCGGCACTTGAAGGTGGCGTGGCAGATCTCACAGCTGGTGGCAGGGGCTGGTACGGTGGAACAGATGATGATGACAACAGCGGCATTCTCAAGTATGTCCGTATCGAGTTTGCCGGTATCGCTACACAGCCAAACTCCGAGCTTAACTCGCTCACAATGGGCGGTGTTGGTCGCGGTACTACAATCGAACACGTTCAGGTGTCGTACGGAAACGACGATGGATTTGAATGGTTTGGTGGCACCGTTAACGGCCGGTATCTGATTTCCTATGGTATCCTAGATGACGACTTCGACTGTGACAACGGATTTTCCGGTCGTGTGCAGTTTGGTCTCGTAAAGCGCTTCCGTACGGTTGCCGATGTGTCTACATCGCAGGCATTTGAAATCGACAACGATGCAACTGGCTCATTCAATGCACCACGTACGCAACCGTTGTTCTCTAACTTCACAGTTGTTGGCCCGCTTCAGGATACATCATGGACGCCTGGGTCAGGAGCTAATCAATACAGCTCACGCTACGGCGCAGCAGCTCAGATTCGACGCGCTGCACGTGCAAGCATCGTCAATACGATTTTCGTGGGATGGCCACGCGGCTTTGAGATTGCCCAGGCACCAACCATGGTAGCTGCAAATGGCGATTCACTTCTGGTTCGCAACAACAGCTGGTTTGGTGTGAAAGGGGCAACCCTTACGCTTGCCAGCGGTACGCCGCCAGCAGGTATGGATGCTAACTGGCTTGCAAAGGCCGGTTTCGGTAATGAAGTTGATAAGGGCAATCCTAACAATGCATTCCTTGCAAATGCATTCGTCACAGACGGTTCGTTCAGTGCTAAGCCGCTTGTTGTAGCCCCGTACCTGTCTACCGGTAGCTTTGAAAATGGATCGCCAGTGGTATCAATGAACGATCCATACTTCGAGAAGGTATCATACCGTGGTGCATTCCCTGCTGAAGGTCCACAGTGGGATGCTCAGTGGGCCGAATACGATCCAATCAACAAAGAATACAAAGCACAGCCGCTTGTTCGTCTGACATCACCAGGCTCGAAAGCCGGGGAGAAGTTTGTACAGGGCGATAAGATCCAGATTACATGGGATACAACCGGTGCATCAGGTAATTCATATCGCTTTGAGTTTGGTACGTCGCAGGACGGACCGTGGCAAGCAATCCCGAATGCCTCTAGTGTTCTTGATGCCGGAGCTGGACGCGGAACACTCGCAGGTGGATTTGCAGCGCCTGCAGTTGTAACGAAGACAGGTTATGTACGCATGTCGTTGGTTAACGATCCTGCAACGTTCGACATCTCGGACAATCCAATTGAAATTTCTGCACCGGTACCAAAGGATCCAGCCGTTCGTCTCATTGAACCTGGAACGGCAAACAGGACATTCCGTGTAGGTCAGTCGGTAGACATCTCATGGGACACTACAAACACATTCCGTCAGCGTTGGCGCTTTGAATTTGGTAAGAGTCAGACCGGACCATGGACAACGATCTCTGGACTTGGCAATGTTCTCGACAGTGCTGCACGTCGTGGCCGCATCGCAGGGGCAGTTGTTTTCCGTCCAGCAGATCAAACGCAAACCGGATACATTCGCATGGTTCTGCTCAGCGACACAACAAAGACAGACATCAACGATGCGCCATTCGCTATCACAGCGCCAGCACCGATCGTAGTAGACTCTATCCTTGAAGGCGAAATCACAAAGAATCTCAAGCTCCGCAACACAAAGATTTACGGTCTGAAGGGCTATGTGTACGTTAACGACGGCGCTACGCTGGAAGTTGAAGAAGGTACAATCATTGTAGGTGACGAGCCAGGAAACAACTCGGCGCTTGTCATCAACCGCGGTGCGAAGATCATTGCACAGGGAACAGCAAAAGATCCGATCATCTTTACGAGCCGGGCAGTTCCAGGACAGCGTGCTCGTGGAGACTGGGGCGGCATCCTTATCTGCGGTAAGGCAAGAGTAAATCAGCCAGCAGGTCAGGCAGCTCTTGAAGGGGGCGTTGCAGATCAGACACCAGGCGGCAAGGGTTGGTACGGTGGCACAGATGACGAAGACAACAGTGGTGTTTTGAAGTACGTCCGCATCGAATTCGCCGGTATCGCAACGCAGCCAAACTCAGAGCTAAACTCTCTTACGATGGGTGGCGTTGGTCGAGGCACGACGATCGAAAACGTACAGGTGTCGTATGGCAATGATGACGGCTTTGAATGGTTCGGCGGTACAGTAAACGCAAAGCGTCTTGTATCGACAGGTATTCTAGATGATGACTTTGATACAGATAACGGCTTCAGTGGAAAGATCCAGTTTGCAGTAGCACAGCGCTTCCGCACGGTGGCTGATGTATCAACATCACAGGTATTCGAATCCGATAACGATGCGCAGGCCTCATACAACAAGCCGTTTACCTCTGCTGTGTTCTCAAACGTAACGGGTATCGGACCTCTCCAGGACACAAGCTGGACGCCTGGCTCGGGTGCTAATCAGTACAGCTCACGTTTTGGTGCAGCAGCACAGATCCGTCGAAACTCACGTCAGTCGATTCACAACTCGGTATTTCTTGGATGGCCACGTGGCTTTGAGTTCGCTCAGGTGCCAACGATGGTTGCGGCCGCAGGTGATTCAATCGAGATTCGCAACAACGCATGGTATGGTGTAAAGGGAGCAGTTCTCACGCTAGCAGGTGGTGCGCCACCAGCAGGAATCGACGCGAACTGGCTTGCAAAGGCCGAATACGGCAACGTTGTTGACAAATCATCGCCAAGTCCGGCAATGCTGGAAAACGCATTCGCAACAGGCGCTGAATTCAACCCTGCGATCAAGACAGGTTCTCCACTTGCTGCGGGTGCCGCGTTTGCGGGCACGGCATCAGATACGTTCTTCGAGCGTGTTGCATTCCGCGGTGCGTTCGGACTCGAGCGCTGGGATGCTGAGTGGACTGAGTACGACCCAATCAATAAGGAATACAAGGCCAAGTCGCCTGTAAGCGTACACGAAGAATTGCCATCGGAAACGATCACTGCATCAGCATATCCGAACCCAACGATGACGCATGCAACTGTACGATATGTCCTCGGCACAGATGATGTGGTAGCAGTTCGTCTGAGCGATGCTACAGGGTCTGTGGTTTCTACCTATATCTCCAATGAAGCACAGCGTGCCGGCACATATGAGTTTAAGCTCATTACGGCAGACCTTGCTTCTGGATTCTACTATTTGACGATCACAGGTGTTCGCGGTACGGTAATCCTCCCAATATCCGTAGCGCACTAAACACCGATCGTGAACAGAACGCCACGACGGCCACCCATAACATGGGTGGCCGTTGTTGGTTTAGGCCTATTCTTTGGGAGAACGTCCGGTAGCACGCCGTATCAGCCCCATGAAGAATGGGGAAAACACGATAAAGCCAACAACAGCTATCGCAATGATCATCAGAACTCTTCTCATACGCGAGTAAGATACACATGGTATCTTTGGCGTGAGCATGGCACTACCAGACATCACATCGAAAGACGCACGCATTGCGGCGATCGACATTGGAACAAATTCGTTTCACATGGTAGTTGCGAGCGTTAGTGAACATGGCGTGATGCAGATCCATGCTCGTGATAAAGACATGGTTCGTCTTGGTTCCTCTGCCACAGACATGAAGCGCTTGTCTGATGATGCGATGGACCGCGGTGTGCAGGCACTCGCCCGATTTGCAGCAGAGGCACGACGTCATAATGCATCCATTCGCGCCATCGCTACAAGTGCCGTACGAGAAGCACTCAACAAGGAAGAGTTTGTTCGCAGAGTCTATGACGTTGCAGGAATACATGTTGATGTTATCCCTGGCATTGAAGAAGGACGTCTGATTTATACCGGCGTTATCCATGCCCTGCCGGTGCGCAATGAACGCGTGTTTGTGATCGATATCGGAGGGGGCTCCACTGAAACCGTGATCGGTCAGTCGGGGGAGCCGCTGTTCATTGATTCAACCAAGCTTGGTCATCTGCGGCTTACGAAACGCTTCTTCCCAGATCAGTCGATTACGTCGAGTCAGGTTCGTGAATGTCGAGACATGATCCGCGGTGAATGGGCTACCGTGTTTCAGTCGCACAGGCAGCTGGGATTTCAACGAGCCATTGGATGCAGCGGAACAGTTACAGCTATTGCGTCTATGGTGGCCGCTAGGCGGGGTCGAATTCCGGAGAGCTATAACGGATTCGTAATGACCTCTGAAGAGGTGCTGGGTATTGTAGACCAGCTCGTTAATGCTTCCACGCTGCAGGACCGTCTCAAGCTTGCCGGTATGGATCCTAAGCGGGCCGACGTGATCGTTGCCGGCGGACTCATCCTAGAGCAGGCTATACTCGGTCTTGATATTGACGAGATCACCGTCTCAGGTTATGCGCTGCGGGAAGGTATCGTCTTTGATACGGTTCAGCAGCAGCGGGAGATGGACCTGCGGCATCACCTTACGCCCCTTCGGTATCAGAGCGTGCAGCATGTGTCGGATTTGTACCGTGTGCGCAGACGTCACGCCGATCACGTAAAAACGCTTAGCGTGCGATTGTTCGATCAGCTTATACCGCTCCATAACATGGGTGATAGGGAGCGCGAGCTTCTCGAGGCCGCAGCCTTACTTCATGATGTTGGATATCACATATCGGCAGATCAGCATCACAAGCATAGCGAATACATTATCCGTAACTCTGCTATGCCGGGGTTTACCAGCAATGAAACAAACCTTATTGCCAGCATTGCCAGGTATCATCGTAAGAGTCATCCCAAGAAAAAACACACCGGCTTTGCTGCCATGAGCAGCGATGAACAGCATGTGGTGCAGGTGCTTTCCTCTATTCTCAGGATAGCAGAGGGTCTTGACAGACGCCTGCAGTCGGTTGTGCGAGATATTCACGTTACGATTCGCGAAGCAGAAATCATTGTTGGCCTGCAGCCTGCAACGATTGTGCCCGACATAGAGTTGTGGGGCGCAGAGCGCAGAAAAGAACTCATGGAAGAGACATTTGGACGGAAGCTGCGGTTTTTCCTGCAGTAGGGCGTCCTACGCAATAGACGGAAAATCTCTTCGTCACTTATTGCCACAACGACGATTTTCTCATACCGGAGTACATGTACATGTCACGACGATCTCTATTCACAGCGATCTCCCTGATTGGTATCGGGGTGGTTGTGGGGGTCATCCTGATGACCTCGTTTTCTTCCAATGCCATCGAGCAGCTTTTCGCAAGCGACGTAACCTTGGGTGCTGGAAACCCACCTGCTCCAGCGCCTCCTGCTGTGAAGCTTCTCAATGACCAGTTCGCAAATGTTGCAGGAGCCGTAACACAGTCAGTTGTATCGATCGCAGTAAAGATCGATGCAAAGAAATCAGCACAGGCATTGGACGGCATGGAAGAATTGTTCCGCCGTTTTGGACCGTTCTTTTCTCCAGACGGAAATGGAGATGAAGAGCAGTCTCCAGCACCAGAGCGTGATGCTGCTGGTTCAGGCGTGATTCTTACAGCAGACGGGTATGTAGTTACCAACAACCATGTTGTTGAGTCTGCTAAAGAAGGCGGAATCACTGTAACAACAACAGATAACAAGCAGTACAAGGCGCGATTGGTTGGTCGGGATCCACTGACGGATCTGGCAGTACTTAAAATCGACGGACGCTTTGCTCCTGCGCATCTTGCGCAGCGCTCGGATGTTCGCATCGGTGAATGGGTGGTTGCCGTCGGCAGTCCGCTCGGACTGCAGTCAACGGTTACAACAGGCATCATATCGGCCATGGGCCGCGGCATTGGAATCGTTGGAACAAATGAGTTAACGAACGAGCGCAATCGCTATGCGATTGAAAACTTCATTCAGACAGATGCCGCTATCAATCCTGGAAACTCGGGTGGGGGCTTGTTTAATCTTAATGGAAGCCTCATCGGTATCAACACGGCAATTGCTTCCCGAACGGGTGTGAATGCTGGATACGGTTTTGCGATTCCAGTTGACATGATGAAGAGTGTTGTTCTCGACATCATCGATGATGGTAAGATCGAGCGCGGTTATATCGGCGTGGAGATCACGAGTGTGGATGAAGCTTCCGCAAAAGCGGTTGGACTGCCGAAGGTTGCCGGCGTAAATGTGAACAAGGTTGTCAAGGGCGGGGCTGCTGAAGCCGCAGGTATCGAAGCTGGAGACGTAATTCTTGATGTTGACGGACGTACCGTGAAGAGTTCAAACGAGCTACAGAACGAGATCGTACTGCGTCGGGCTGGTGACAAAGTAAACCTAAAGATCTGGCGCGACGGACGCGAGATCACGAAGAGCGTACGCCTGAAAGCACCAAATGAATCTGATGTAGCAAACGCGCGCAACGACGATGGTGGTGGTGATGCGTTTGACGTTAACGAGCCGGTGTCCTTTAAAGACCTTGGGTTCTCTGTCTCGCCCCTTACCGGCGAACAGAAGTCAACCTTTGGCGTAAGTCAGGGAGCGTTCGTAACGAAGGTAGAGCGCACTGGCCGCATGTCTTATCGCGGGTTGCGTTCGAACACCGTAATACTCAAGGCTGATGGCAAGGAGGTAGCCTCGCCAAGCCAGCTCAAGAAAATCATCACGGCCAAGAGCCCAGGCGATGGTGTGATGTTTGTGATCAAAAACAGCGATGGTTCAAAGCAGGCTATCTCTGTGCAGATGCCGGAATCGTAAGTCGACGTAAATTCGGCGTATGAACAACGTCATGAAACCACTAAGCGTCGTTATCATAACCATGGTAACGACGCTTGTTTGTTATAGTCAGTCCATGTTTTTTGGACCGATGGTTACCACCTCACTCAGTACCTCTGTCGGGGTTGATGTTGCATCCTACGGCACGCCCACGAGGTATTCCGTTGGTGTGCAGTTCTCTCGGAGGTCGGCATCGGCATCTGAGTATACCTTCACCCTCCATCATCGCATGGAAAACGGCGGCTATCTCACAGACTTTGTGAAGCCATCGGGAGGGATCATCGGGAAGCTGAACGTTGTTGACGTACCGCCGGGTGCGCCGGTTATCGTCACAACGCTTGACGCAACGGCAATCGAAGCAGGAGCCGCAATACGTCTGCCGATTCTTTCGCTCGATACAATCGGCACTCGATTGCTGTTTCAGTTTGGTGTGAACATCGATCGTGTGCTTTCAATGACGCAGGTATCGGACTTCTCCCGCATACCCGAAGGGGAGCGCGGGAACATTCCTATGCGGTCTACCATCATGTTTGACGGACAGACGGGGTTTGGTGGACAGTTCGGCCTTGCAGTTTCGGCACCGGCTGGAGACGGACGCTTCCTGATCGAGCTGGTATACAATGTTCGGCAGCCCCTTACGATTGCTTTCCCGGCAGGTACGGCAAGCTCAGGCGCAGAACAGAATATCGGCTGGCTCCTTGGGCGCGGTATACGCCTTGGTGCCTCGTATCAGTTCAAGATGTAAGGGGGCTTTGGTTAGATCGCTACGTGAGCGCCCACTTCGAGCGTCCGCTTATTCGGAATGCCAAAGTATGAAGCTGGCGTACGAGAGTTGCGGTGCAGAAACACAAAGAGCTCTTTGCGCCACCGTGCCATGCCCTTGCTGTCGCGAACAGTAATGGTCTCGTGTCCGAGCACAAAGATTGCCTCAGTGACATCGACCATCACGCCCACGTCTGGCAGATAGAGGATATCTTTCATGAGATCAAGCTGATCCATAAAGCCATACTTAATCGTCACGAAGTAGACGTTCTCCTCGTGCTCAACTCCTTCAACAACGTACCGATCTTCGGGCTTGCCCTTTCCAACAACGCGTGCCTTGTTGGTTACATCCACGGTAAGGAAGACAAGCGCCTCGTGCCGTGCACGGTTAAAGGCAAGATTGCTCACTAGCGCCTGTGGTGCGTTGCCGATAGTTTGACTCATGTAGATCGCCGAGCCTGCAACGCGCTCATGCCACTTGTTCTCTTCGTGCAGAACATCCATAAGTGGACGTCCCCGTCTGCTGATGGCTTCGCGCAGAAGTTCGCGTCCTTTGTGCCAGGTAAGCATCACGAGAAATGTTCCGTAGGCCATTACCACAGGAACATAGCCCCCTTGGAAAAACTTAAGCGTATTGGCGATAAAGAACGACGCATCCATTACGAGGAAACCAAGGCAGACGATCGCAGCGGTTGCCTCACTCCACTTAAGCAGTTTGCGCATGGCTATCCACGCAAGAACTGTGGTGATCACCATCGTAGATGTTACGGCTATGCCGTAAGCTGCTGCCAATGCACCTGAAGTCTTAAAGGAGAGCACCAATACAACACACGATATGAACAACACCCAGTTGACGGTTGGAATGTAGATCTGGCCGCGTTCCTCGCTTGAGGTATGCTGCACCTTTAGTCGTGGCAGATATCCAAGCTGGAGTGCCTGCCATGTTAGTGAGAATGCGCCGGAGATCACCGCCTGTGAAGCGATGATGGTTGCAAAGGTTGACAGAATTACAAGCGGTACTACACCCCATGTCGGAACCATGTGGAAGAAGGGATTGGCAACTGTTTCTTCGATGCCACCTTCGCGAAGCAGTAGCGCGCCCTGACCAAAGTACTGGAGAACGAGCCCCGGATATGCTACCCAGAACCAACCGCGGATGATTGGCTTGCGTCCAAAGTGCCCCATATCGGCATAGAGTGCCTCGCCACCGGTTACCACAAGAAACACGCTGCCCAAGACAATAAATGCCTTGAAGCCGTGGTGCTGGAAAAACTGGAAGGCATAGTATGGGTTAACAGCCTCGAAGATCTCGGGGGTCTGGATGGCGCTTACGATTCCCAGTACACCAAGGATGGCGAACCATGCAACCATGAATGGCCCAAAGATGTTGCCCACCTTGGCCGTTCCATACTTCTGGATGAAGAACAGTCCAAGCAGGATGAGAAGAGTTATGGGGAGCACAACGTCTTTGAATGAAGGGGCTGCTACTTGTAGGCCCTCAACAGCGGAGAGAACAGAAATTGCAGGAGTAATGATGCCGTCGCCATAGAGCAGTGCGGCACCAAAAAGCCCCATAAAGAAGATCACGCCGATCTTGGCAAACGACCCCCTTCTGTCGCTAACGAGCTCCATAAGAGCCAGGATGCCGCCTTCGCCTTTGTTGTCAAACCGGAGGATGATGCCGAGGTACTTCACACAAATGATGAGCGTGAGAGACCAGAAGATCAATGAGAGAATGCCAAAAACCTCCAAACGGCCTGGAGAGAGTCCGTAGTGGTGGGAGAAGCATTCCTTGAGTGAATAGAGGGGGCTTGTTCCGATATCTCCGTAGACAACGCCAACTGCGGCTACGGTAAGGGCGATCAGGCGTGATCGGGTGGGTGTTGCATTACCTGATTCGGCTGCTGCGTGGTCCATTGCGGGACCTTTATGTTCTGAAACAATAAAACCCCGTTTGATTGGGGTAACCAAACTTACGGAGCGTGGGCACTCATTCCGTAATTTCGTTGTTGTACCAATCCAACTCATAACTATCCTAACGGCAGAACTCATGGCTTTCCAGCATCCGGACTACTACAACCTTGACGAACTGTTCACGGAAGAAGAGAAACTCGTCCGCCAGACAGTGCGCGACTTCGTTGACAACGAAGTGCTTCCGATCATTGAACAGAGTGCTCGTGAGGGAGTGTTTCCACGTCACCTTGTAAAGAAAATGGCCGAGATCGGTCTGTTCGGCATAACGCTGCCGCAGGAATACGGCTGTGCTGGTTTGAACAGCACGTGCTACGGTCTTGCCATGCAGGAGCTCGAGCGTGGAGATTCCGGTATTCGCTCGTTCGCATCGGTTCAAAGCTCGCTGGTGATGTATCCGATCTATGCCTTCGGCTCCGAAGAGCAGAAGCGTAAGTGGCTTCCTCGTCTTGCTGCTGGAGATGCTATCGGCTGTTTTGGTCTTACCGAACCGGATGCGGGGTCGAACCCGGCCTCAATGGTAACCAACGCCAAGAAGATCGAAGGGGGCTTTCTCCTCAACGGTGCCAAGATGTGGATTACGAACGGTACACTGGCAGACGTTGCCGTGGTATGGGCAAAGCTGGACGGCATCGTGCGTGGCTTCTTGGTCGAAAAGGGCATGAAGGGTTTTACTGCACCTGAGATGAAGGGCAAGCACTCATTGCGCGCTTCGGTAACATCGGAGCTGGTGTTTCAAGATGTGGAGCTTCCAGAAGACAGCATCCTGCCGGGAGTGGAAGGCCTAAAGGGTCCGCTTTCGTGCCTTACGCAGGCCCGGTTTGGCATTTCCTGGGGTGTTGTGGGTTCTGCCATGGCTTGCTACGACTCATCGCTGAATTATGCCAAGAGCCGCATTACCTTTGGCAAGCCTATTGCCGGCTATCAGATGATTCAGGAAAAGCTGGTTCTTATGCTCAACGAAATCACGAAGGCCCAGCTGCTGTGCTGGCGTCTCGGTAAGATTAAGGATTCCGGCAACTTACGTCCACAGCAAGTCTCGCTTGCCAAGCGAAACAACTGCGAAATGGCACTCAATATTGCCCGTTCCGCACGGGAAATCCACGGGGCGAACGGCATTTTGGACGAGTATCCGATCATGCGGCATGCCGCGAACCTCGAGTCTGTGAAGACCTACGAAGGCACGCACGAAATGCACACGCTGATCCTTGGACAAGACATCACAGGCCTCAACGCGTTTTCTTGACAAGTTTCTCCCTATATTTGTAATCGAATTCGAAGGGTGGGCGATTTCGCCCACTTTTCGTTTGTGCACACGTATGACGATGCCTCTATGAGAGGGACTGGTATGAAGGAAACGTTGCCGGATAGAATCCGGTCTGTGATTGTTGATTCATGCAGCGACGCAGGCGTTACCCTTATCGACGTTGTCATGCGGGGCCAGGCACGGCAGCTGATACTGGATGTCTTCATCGACACGCTCGACGGAGTAACCCATGATCACTGTCGGGATGTTAGCCGCGGCATTGATGAGCGGCTGCAGGATGATGAATTTGCCGGCCGCCTTCGGGCGGTCGATGTGTCTTCGCCCGGAGCTGAGGCTCAGGTGAAGTTTCTTTGGCAGTTAACAAAACATGTTGGACGTACGGTGCGCGCAGTGCGCAACGACGGTTCTGTGGTCGAAGGTTCGCTTGTGCGAGCCGATGAAACAGGGCTTGACGTCCAGCCGAAACAATCGAAAAAAGACCCCAAGCCCCTTATCACAGTTCCAGCTGAGGATGTGAAAGAGGCAAAGGTGTTGATCACGTTCTAAGATAAGGATAGGGTAATACCGCCCTATTCGTCATGGAGACGAAGAACATGGCACGTCGGAAACTCAAACAGCAAGTAGATAATAAGAAGCTCATCATTGAGGCCTTCAATGAGATGGCGCGCGAGAAAAGCATCGACCGCGACCTTCTGCAGGGCATCGTTGAAGAGACCCTCTCTGCAATGGTCCGTAAGAAATACGGCATGGAGTCGAACTTCGACATCATCGTGAACATGGAGAAGGGTGATATCGAAATCTACCTCATGCGCGAGATTGTAGAGGAGGTCGAAAATCCTGAGCTGCAGATCTCTGCTGAAGAAGTGCGTGAGCAAACGGGCGAAGAGCCGGAAATCGGTGAAGAGCACATTGAAGAAATCACGCTTGAGAACATTGCTGACTCATTTGGACGCCGACTCATTGCGCAGGCCATTCAGAATCTGAACCAGCGCATTCGCGATGTTGAAAAAGACAACATCTACGATGAGTATGCAAAGCGTGTTGGCGAAGTGATCATCGGCGAAATCTATCAGGTTCGCCCGAACAACATACTTGTGATGCACAACAAGGTAGAGATGCGTCTTCCACGTGAAGAGCAGATTCCTACCGAGCGATTGAAGAAGAATCAGCAGGTAAAGGCAATTTTGAAGGAAGTCCGCCGATCAGGGGGCGCCACAGGTTTGCCAGATCTCATTCTCTCCCGTGCAGATGACTCCTTTATGGCGCGTCTGTTTGAGCAGGAAATCCCAGAGATCTTCGACGGCATCATCAAGATCCGTGCGATATCTCGCGAGCCGGGAGAGCGTGCAAAGGTTGCTGTTACATCGTTTGATGAGCGCGTAGATCCAGTTGGCGCATGCGTTGGTATGAAGGGTATTCGTATCCACTCAATCGTGCGTGAACTTGGCAACGAGAACATTGATATCATCGAGTTTACCGAAGACCCACGTTTGTTCATCGCCCGTGCGCTGTCTCCAGCGAAGGTGCGCGATGTACAGATCAGCGAGGACGGACGTCAGGCAGTAGTGATTGTACCGGATGACCAGGTGTCGCTTGCCATCGGTAAGCAGGGACAAAACGTCCGCCTAGCATCAAAGCTCACAGGCTACTCTCTGTCGCTTGTCAAGGAAGGTGCAGAGGACATCGAACTGATCGAGTTCCGTGATGAAATCGGACGCGATCTGTTTGAAAAGCTTATCCGCGCTGGAATCGATACTGCCCGTGAGTTTCTCGAGGCAGAGCCAATGGGCTTGCTGGAGATCCTTCCGAAGGACATGGTCGTGCGTATTCGCCGGGTAATGCTCGAAGAGTTTGAAGAGCGTGAAGATCAGAATTATCTCATCGCACTCGAGGATGCAGACCTTGCCCGCACGCAAGGCCCTGTTGCTTCGACAGACGATGATATTGCGGAATCATATGCCGAGGATACTCCCGAGGTATATGAGCAAGAAGAAGCTGGAAGCGTTGAAGAAGAAGACGCTTCTGATGCTTCTCAAGAACAAGGTGATGAATAACCGAAGGTTGTATGGCTGGTTCTACCGGAAATAAACTTTTTAAGGTTGCGAGTCAGATCAACATTGGTCGTGATGCAATCGTAGAGTACTTGGCGTCGAAAGGTCATAAGATCGACAACAAGGCCACGACTGTATTGACCGATGAGCAGACAGATCTCGTTATCGAAAAGTTCGCGAAGGAGCTCAAGTCTGCTCAAAAGCAGAGAGAGAAAGTCCAACGCCAGCAGGCCGTGCGCAAGAGTCATCTTGAGCAGGGCAATGCCGTGTCTATTGACACAATAGCCGAAGCGCACGAGCGCGAGCGCGAGATCGAGGAGCGCCTCGAGCGCCCTGCAGATGTTCAGGAGCACGTTCAGGAGTCTATCCAGGAACACGTTGCTGCCGAACCTGTGGTTGAGGTGTATGAGCAGCCAGTAGAGGTTGTCGAGACCCCTCGCACCGAGCCGGTGTTCGAGCCAGAGCCGGAGCCAGAGCTCGCGCCAGCTCCTGCACCTAAGCAGGAAGGACCATCCGTTGGGATTATTATTGATCTTTCCAAGGCTGAAGAGCTGGAAAAGATCGACGAAGCGGCCCAAAAGTTTGCCATGTCGAAGAAGGGGCAAAAGGAAGCGGCAAAGCCTGCTTCTGCAAAGCCCGATACAAAGGCGCCAGAACCTTCTCAGCCCGAGGCTGTTGCCACAGTGCAACCTGTGTCGCCCGCGGCCGTTGCAGAAACAGCGCAACCTGCACCTGCTGCAGGGCAGCCAGTAGCAGGACAGCCAGCTGCAGCGCAACCAGTAGCGGGGCAACCAGCCGCTGAAGAGTCAGCGGACGGCGATGAGAAAAAGGGCAAGCGCCGTCGTAAAGGCGTTATCGAAGTTGAATACAAACCCGGTGAAGGGGCGAAACTTCGCGGCCTTACGGTCGTTGGAAAGATCGATCTTGCTCCGAAACCAGCCCCGCGTCCGAAGCGGGATGACAGGCGCCCATCAGGTGGTGGCGGCGGCGATCAGCGCCGTGGAGCTATTGGAGATGCTTTGGCAGCGCGCGGACGTGGTCCGGGCGGTGGTCAGCAAGGCCAGCAGTCTGGAGGCTCGTCAGATGCGAATAGACCGCGTCCGAACTTTGGACCGAACGCAACACCTTCTACGGCAAAGAAGGACGATAAGAAGAAGAAGAAGACCAATACAAAGGGTATGCGTACCCAAGTGTCGGATTCAGATGTAGAGCGCGCGATTCGTCAGACGCTCTCCGGCATGGAATATGCGCCGTCGGGCGGACGTGCCAAACTGCGTATGCGCAAGCGCCTTGAGCGCGAAGAAAAGGAAGCGATACGTCAAGAAGAGTTAGCACGTGAAAGCTCTTTGCTCCGATTGTCGGAATTCGTTACTACGGCAGACCTTGCCAACCTTATGCGAGTAACGGCTTCAGACATCATCATGAAGTGTATGGGGCTTGGTTTGATGGTTTCCATCAACCAGCGTCTTGATAAGGACACGATCACTCTGATTGCGTCTGACTACGGTTTTGAAGTTCTCTTTGTAGACGATCAGCAAGAAATGGTGATCGAGGAGGAAGAGGATGCACCGGAAACACTTCAATCCCGCTCGCCAATCGTTACGATCATGGGTCACGTTGACCACGGTAAAACATCGCTATTGGACTACATCCGCAATGCGAATGTAGTTGCTGGTGAAGCCGGTGGTATCACCCAGCACATCGGTGCATATCGTGTGGAACTTCCAAACGGGCGTTCAATCAGTTTCCTCGATACGCCTGGTCACGAAGCCTTTACGGCTATGCGTGCTCGTGGTGCGCAGGTTACAGATATTGTGGTGCTAGTAGTATCGGCAGACGACAGCGTGATGCCTCAGACGATTGAGGCTATCTCCCACGCTCAGGCAGCTGGTGTGCCAATCGTTGTGGCAATCAACAAGATTGATAGACCAGATGCAAACCCAGATCGTATCCGTCAGCAGCTTGCCGATCACGGTGTGCTCGTCGAAGACTGGGGCGGTAAGTTCCAGGTGGCAGAAGTTTCTGCAAAGACCGGACTCAATGTGCCGACGCTGCTTGAGAAGATCATTCTCGAAGCAGACCTTCTGGACCTAAAGGCAAATCCTGACCGCAAAGCAAAAGCAACGGTTATCGAAGCACACATTGATAAGGGGCGTGGTAACGTTGTAACCGTGATGGTTCAAACGGGAACGTTGAACGTTGGCGACATCTTCGTCTGCGGTCAGTTCGCCGGCCGCGTGCGTGCCATGTTCGATGAACGTGGACACCGCATGGACCAGGCTGGTCCATCTATGCCGGCCCAGGTTACTGGTTTCGACGGTCTGCCGAATGCTGGCGATATCCTGATGGAAATGGATACCGATGCAGAAGCACGCGACGTAGCAACCAGACGTCAGCAGCTTCGCCGCGAGCAGCAGTTCCGCGGTATGCGTCACATGACGTTGGACGATATCTCGGCGCAGATCCAGCAGGGTGGCGTCAAGGAGCTTCGCCTTATCGTACGTGCAGACGTGGGCGGTTCTGTGGAGGCGCTTTCAGATTCCCTCCAGAAGCTCTCAACACAAGAAGTCAAGGTCCGTATTCTATATCGCGGAGTTGGTGCCATCTCGGAAAGCGATATCATGCTTGCATCTGCTTCAGATGCCGTGATCGTTGGTTTCCAGGTAAACGTGCCCCCTGCAGCCCGCAAGCTCGCAGAATCCGAGCATGTGGATGTGCGTTTGTACTCGATCATTTACGACTGTATCAACGAAGTACAGTTGGCACTTGAGGGTATGCTTACGCCGGACATCAAAGAAGAGATTACCTCTACCGTTGAAGTGCGAGCGATCTTCAAGATCAGCAAGCTTGGAACCATTGCCGGATGTTATGTCCAGAATGGGAAGATCACGCGTAACGACAAGGTTCGCGTGCTCCGCGACGGATTTGAGATCTACAAGGGTACGCTTGCCTCCCTCAAGCGCATCAAGGATGACGTCCGCGAGGTTGATTCAGGCTACGAATGCGGTATCGGCGTTCATGGCTTTAATGATCTCGAAATGGGCGACATCATTGAAGGCTACAAGACAGTTGAAGTGAAACGGAAGCTTACGTAACAGTGTCGATTCGCACAGAACGAGTTGCCGGAGAGATCCAGAAGGCGCTGGCCGGACCCCTCCGTACAATTGCCGAGGAACTCTCAGCGGGGTTCATCTCGGTAACTGAGATCCGTTTGTCTGCGGATCTGCAGCTGGCTCGTGTGTATCTCAGTGTGTTTGGCGGACGTCGTTCGCCGGCCGAGGTACTCGATCATCTCGAGGAACACGAGATGGGGCGTCTGCGTCATCAATTGGCGAAGTCCGTACGGCTGAGGTACACCCCGCAGTTGAAATTCTATATCGACGACTCACTGGACAGAGCGCAGCGTATCGAGGCAATCCTTGATCGCGTGCGTCCAGCAGACGAAGATCGAGAAGACGGTGATGCTAACAACGAACACTGAACGAATGGTATTGGATCGTCGGACCCTTGGTTCGATCGATGAATGGTTGGAACAGGCGAGAACGGTAGGTGCTATCGCGCTCATTGACAAAGAAGAAACGTGGACATCCTTTGACTGCGTTGCAAAGGTTCGCAACATGTCGCGAATCAAGCGCGTAGGTCATGCCGGAACGCTGGACCCTCTGGCTACGGGGCTTTTGGTTCTTTGCTTTGGAAAGGCAACAAAAGACATTGCATCGCTGCAAGATGATATCAAGGTGTACGATGTTGATATTCTTCTCGGAGCTACTTCAACAACAGATGACCGTGGCGGTGAGGTAGAGCAGCATGTATGTGAGCCGGCAGACAATGATGCTGTGACGAATACACTCGAGCAGTTTCTCGGCGTTATTCAGCAGACACCACCTGCATTCAGTGCTGTTCGCCATCAAGGAAAGCGCCAGTACGATCTTGCCCGCGAAGGCAAAGAGTTTACACCCAAGGTTCGAGAGGTCACGGTGCACAGTATCACGGATGTGGTAGTGCAGTGGCCGCACGTTCAGTGCAGAATTACGTGCTCAAAGGGTACATACATTCGATCGATCGCTAGAGACCTTGGTCAGGCGCTTGGCTGTGGTGGTTATGTATGGACGTTGCGGCGCGTTCGCAGTGGCGGCTTTGCAGTAGATGCCGCGCTAACTGTTGGTGAAATTCGAGATGCCCTTACAAAAGATGTGCTTCCTAATGAGGCTGCATCATGAGTATAAAGGCCTGTTTAACAGTTGGAACCTTCGACGGTGTGCATCGCGGACATCAAGGCGTAATCTCGCTAATGCGAAAGACGGCAGATGCGCAGGGACTTCGTGTGGTTGTTGTAACCTTCGATCCGCATCCGCAGATCGTGTTAGCGAAACCCGGACGCGAGCCCCTTGCCTTGCTTACAACCATCGAAGAGCGTTGCGAGCGTCTTGCCCATGTTGGTGTAGATGAAGTGGTAGTTATACCCTTTACCCATGAGTTTGCGCAAACCTCTGCAGAGAGTTTCATCAGACAGCTTGTATCAACGATTGATGTGCAACATTTCTTCATTGGTCACGACCATGCCTTTGGCAAAGACCGTGGCGGCAATGAAGAGCTGTTGCGACATCTCGGAGTAGAACTCGGATTCGATGTGGAACGCATTCCGCCTCTTGAAACAGACGGACTTGTAGTGAGTAGCACTCTGGTGCGTGCGGCACTCAAATCTGGTGATGTTGAAGCAGCCACAGCAATGCTGGGCAAGCCGTATGCGCTGCGGGGAACTGTAGTGCAAGGCGATGGTAGGGGGCGAACTCTTGGAGTTCCAACTGCCAACATTATTCCAACAAATCCTCACAAACTCATGCCAGCCAATGGCGTGTATGTTGTGTCGATGCTGATCGATGGAAGCGAGCACGTTGGCATGGCAAACATTGGTGTACGACCAACGTTTACCAACGACACTGCACCTACACTGGAAGTTCACATTCTTCAATTCGACAACGATTTGTACAACACAACGCTCGACGTGCAGTTTCATGCGAGACTACGCGGAGAGCAAAAGTTCGGATCGCGCGAGGAGTTTCTTGCGCAGCTCGAACACGACAAGCAACAAACAATTATCTATCAACATCTCATTCAACAACGGAGGAACACATGATCTCCAAAGAACGCAAAGCAGAGATCATCGCTCAACATGGCGGTTCATCTGCGAACACTGGTAAGCCAGAAGTTCAGATCGCGCTTCTCACAGAGCACATCAAGGCTTTGTCTGGACACGCTGAACAGCACAAGAAGGATCACCACTCACGTCGTGGTCTGATCATGCTGGTTGCAAAGCGTAAGAACCTGCTTGCATACCTCATGAAGAACGATCTTCAGCGCTATCGCGATATCATCGCTGCGCTCGGTCTGCGTAAGTAAGTCTATTTACATGTGGTGGCGGAACAGCAATGATTCCGCCACCCTTCTAATGTGCCTACGGGCACGCACTAATGGTCGGCGTCGTGGCACTCTTTGTCATGGGGCTTTACAGCCGGCAAGCCCCCTGACAAGGAGTGATTGTTGACCGCGATGCCGAGAACACTTTCTCGTTCATTTCTGTAGTTCATACAGGAGCATCTATGAAGTCTGTTAAACGGACGATCAACGGCAAAGACCTGATCATTGAGACGGGTCGCTTTGCCAAACTCTCTGCCGGTGCGGTCATGCTGACCTACGGCGAAACAATGATACTGGTAACGGCAAACGCAAGTGCAGAGCCGAAGCCAGATATCGATTTTCTTCCACTCACATGCGAGTATCGCGAGAAGCTTGCTTCTTCAGGCAAGATTCCCGGTGGCTTCTTCCGTCGTGAAGGACGTCCAACGAACAAAGAGGTTCTTTCGTCGCGCCTAATGGACCGTCCGCTGCGCCCCCTCTTCCCAAAAGAGTGGCGCAATGACACACAGGTGATCGCAACGGTCTATTCGTACGACATGGAGAACGAGCCGGATGTACTTGGTACAATCGGCGCATCAGCTGCTCTGATGATCAGCGACATTCCGTTCAAGGGGCCAATCGCGGAAGTGCGTGTTGGACGCGTAAACGGCGAATTCGTGATCAATCCAACGTTCTCGCAGATCAAGGAGTCGGACCTCGACATCATCGTTGCCGGTTCTGATTCATCGATCGTGATGGTCGAAGGTTCTAGCAAGGAGATCTCAGAAGACGATTTCGTTGCAGCGATGGAATTCGCACATCACTGGATCCGTGAGATCAATGCTATGCAGCGCGAACTCATGGGCATGCTCACGATCACAAAGCGCGAGCCCGTATCCAGCGAGCCCCCTGCAGCTATCGTTGCAGCCATCGAAGCAGCAATCGTTGCTCCGATCCAAAAGCAGATCCGTGTTGAGTCATCAAAAGAACAGCGCTCTGCCTTCCGAACGGAAGTAAAGGCGCTTGCATCCAACGCTGTTGCCGAAGTTGTTGCTGCTAACCCAGAAGCCTACGCTGATGTGAAGGTAGACAAGCTCATCGGTGGTATCGTGAAGAAGATCGAAGCGCGCGAAATGCGTGAGATGATCCTCCAGGAAGGACGTCGTCTAGATGGACGTGAAACGACGCAGATCCGTCCGATCACGGTTGAGACCGGTGTATTGCCTCGCACACACGGCTCTGCGCTCTTCACACGCGGTGAGACACAGTCGCTCACAACCGTAACACTCGGTACAAAGAAAGACATGCAGCTCATCGATGGCCTTCTGCCAACGTATGAGATTGGCTACATGCTGCACTATAACTTCCCGCCGTTCTCTACTGGAGAAACTGGACGTTTCGGCGCAACAAGCCGCCGGGAAACAGGTCACGGAGACCTTGCAGAGCGTTCGATTGAGCCGTTCATTCCGGAAACAGCAGACTTCCCGTACACCATTCGTGTTGTATCGGATATCCTTGAATCGAATGGTTCATCATCAATGGCTACAGTGTGCGCAGGTTCGCTTGCATTGTTCCATGCTGGTGTTCCGATGAAGAAGGCTGTTGCGGGTATCGCAATGGGTCTGATCATGGAAGATTCACGCGTGGCTGTACTAAGTGACATTCTCGGCGATGAGGACTTCCTTGGCGACATGGACTTCAAGGTAACTGGTACCACAGAAGGTATCACTGCTTGCCAGATGGACATCAAGATCGAGGGTCTCTCGGTAGATATCATGCGCACTGCTCTACAGCAGGCTCGCGATGGACGTCTGCACATTCTTGGTATCATGAATGAGCATATGTCTACGCCGAACACTGAGCTCTCAGCGTATGCACCTAAGCTTACAACCATCCAGATCCCTGTAGAAACGATCGGCGCAGTTATCGGACCAGGTGGCGAGATGATCCGCAGCATCGTCAAGGAAACTGGTGCAGAGATCAACATCGATGATGATGGTACGATCACGATCGCAGCTGTGAATCAGGAAAGTGCTGATGCAGCCATCGCACGTATTCGTGATATCACAAAGCCGATCGAACTCGATAGCATCATCAAGGGTAAGGTTAAGGAGATCCGCGAAGGTCTTGGCGCGTTCATCGAGCTCAAGCCAAAGAAGGAAGGCCTTCTGCACATCTCGCAGATCGACTATAAGCGCGTAGAAAACGTAGCAGATGTGCTCAAGGTTGGCGATATCATCGAAGTCAAGGTTGTAGAAGTACAGCCTGATGGTAAGATCCGTCTTTCACGCAAGGCTCTTCTTCCAGTGCCAGAGGGAATGGAAGCAGAAGAGTATGTGCCACGCGGACCACGCCCAGGCGGAGATCGCTTTGGTGGCGATCGTGGCGGACGCGGTGGAGACCGTGGCGGACGCGGCGGAGATCGCGGTGGAGACCGGGGCGGACGTGGTGGCGATCGCGGTGGAGACCGTGGTGGACGCAGCTTCGACCGTGACCGCGGACCACGCGGTGATCGTGACCGTGGCGATCGTGGACCACGCCCAGAGCGCGGACACGACGACCGTCCAGACCGTGGTGGCGATGAGCCACGCCAGGAACGTCCACGCGGCAACGATGGTGACGGTGGTGGAGATTTCTTCGTCGGCTAACACCAATACACACGTAAGAATCACAAGCCCCTTCCAAGAGAAATCTGGAAGGGGCTTTTTCGTTGTTGTAATTTGTCGTGATGAAAACACTTGCGCTTGTATTCATTCTTGGAAGCACGCTGTCTGTAGCACAGGTTACGTATCCTGAGACACGTCGCGTTGACGTGCGCGATACATTCCACGGAGTTGTTGTCAATGATCCCTACCGATGGTTAGAAAACGACAGAGATCCCGAAGTGGAACGCTGGGTAGCCGTGCAGGCCGCAACAGCAGAGAAGTATCTCGAGCTGATTCCATTTCGTAAGAAGATGTATGATGTGCTCGATGGGCTCAACAGTGCAGAGACATATTCAGCACCATGGCAGCGAGCGGGTGTGATGTACTTCTACAAAAACACTGGCAAGCAGAATCACTCCGTATTGTTCCGTCAGCCCAATGGAGCACGTGAGCCAGAAGTACTTCTCGACCCCAATACCTTTAGCCAGGATGGAACTGTCTCGCTTGCCTTTGCGAGTGTAAGTCTCGATGGAAAGTACTTAGCCTTTGGCAAGTCCAAGGCGGGCTCAGATTGGCGCGACATCTACGTGATGGATCTTGCTACGAAGCGCATGCTCGTTGATACCATTACATGGGTAAAGAACAGCAGTGTAAGCTGGTTTAAGAACGGTTTTTACTACTCGCGATATGCGGCAGGCAAAGGCGACAAGCAATCTCTTACGGCGAAGAACTCGTACCAGCAGGTGATGTATCACCGCATTGGTACACGTCAATCGGAGGATGTTCTCGTGTTCGCCGATCCATCATTGCAGCAGGCATTCATTGGGTGCTTTGTGCCAGAGGATAGTCCGTACCTGATTCGTACCGTTCGTCTTGCAGCATCAAATGGCAACACCGTTTACATTCGCCATGTTGATTCAGTGCAAGCCCCTTGGAAGAAGATCTGGGACTCTCAGGCCGATTCGTGGTATCCGAGTCATTTCCACAATGGCATGCTCTATGGCACAAGCACGCAGGATGCTCCAACAGGCAAGCTTGTCCGCCTCAAGGATCCACTTGGAAATGCTCAATTCGAAACGATCGTTCTAGAGCGCGACTATGTTCTTGATGATGTCTCGTATGGGGCTGGCAAGATCTTTCTTACGTGGATGAAGGATGTGCAGCATGTGGTAGAGATTGCCGATATGGATGGCAAGGTCATCGGCTCGGTTGATCTACCCAAAAACGGAGCAGTCTCAGGATTTGATGGTCGTGATACCGATACGATGCTTACGTATACCTTCACCTCCTACACCTACCCCACGACGATATTCCAGTACGATGTAAAGCGCAACATCAGCAGTGTATGGCGCTCGGCGGATTATGGCTTTGACCCCACGCAATACGTCGCAGAACAGGTCAAGGTCGAAAGCAAAGATGGCACTCTTGTTCCCATGACTGTGCTCTGGCACAAGATGATCAAGCGTGATGGAAGTAACCCAACGTTACTCTACGGATATGGAGGGTTCAATATCTCGCAGACTCCTGGCTTCCGTCCGAGCTACATCGCCCTTCTCAATCAGGGATGCGTAGTTGCTATCGCAAATCTGCGAGGGGGCGGAGAGTACGGCGATGCCTGGCACAAGGCTGGAACAAAGACGCGAAAGCAGAATGTGTTTGATGATGCTATTGCGTGCGCCGAATGGCTGATTGCAAATAAGTATACTAATCCGTCGAGGCTTGCGCTAAACGGACGTTCCAATGGCGGCCTCCTCGTAGGTGCTGTTGTGAATCAGCGTCCGGACCTCTTTCGTGTAGCACTGCCTGAAGTGGGTGTGATGGATATGTTGCGGTTTCACACGTTTACGATCGGCTGGAACTGGCAGTCTGACTACGGCGAAATCACCAAGCCCGATGAATTCCGTGCATTACATGCCTACTCTCCGTATCATCAGCTGAAAGCTGGCGTGCAGTACCCGTCCATCATGGTGATGACGGCAGACCACGATGACCGGGTTGTACCTGCGCATAGCTTCAAGTATGCAGCACAGTTGCAGCATGTCTACAAGGGTATACGTCCGATGCTCTTGCGTGTAGAGACAAACTCGGGGCACGGCGCGGTGAATCGTCTAACAAACCTGAAGGGTACAGCTGATAAGTTCAGCTTTATGCTCTATGAGATGGGCATTACACCTGACTTCAACACTACTACCGTTATCGACGAATCGAAACCATGAAAAAGCATCTACAGGTGATCATCGTATGCTTGATTGCAGGCATCGTGTCTATACAGCATGCCGTTGCACAGCAGCAGGTGCTATCGACGAATGCAGACACGGAGATGCTCGCCAAGCGTTTCGCACAAAGCATTGTGAAGGGAGACTTTGTTAACGGGGCTCGCGAAATGAGCATGTTCTCGATCATGGATTCTGCAACAATCGCTCGTTCACTGAATCAGTTGCCCGATGTGCTGGCTGCCCATGTAATTCAAAACGGACCGCTCACCGATGTTGATCTGCTCTCAACACATACGCGCGGTAAGTCGTTTATTCGGCACGCCTACGCACTTAAATCGCAGAGAGGTGCATTGCGATGTGTGGTAGTCTTTTACAAAGCTTCGAAAGGCTGGGCCGTGCAGTCGTATACGATCGACAGCCGCATAGCAGAAGAGATTGAGGATTAGTAAGCAGCGAGCAGCGAACAGCGGGCCTTTAGCCCGCTAATCCGACGATGATGTTGTATTCATCTTCGGTGAGTGGCAGCACGCTAAGGCGTCCCTGCTTTACGAGAGCAACGTTATTCATTCCCTCGGCAGCCTTGATCTCGGCAAGCGTTACTGGACGCTTCAACGCACGCAGCGGTTTGAAGTCTACCACAACCCACGCTGGATCTTCTGTTGTTGGATCTTGGTAGGCTGTTTTTACAACCTGGGCAATTCCAACAGCAGAGCGTACGTCGCTTGAGTGGTAGAAAATCACATGATCGCCCTTTTCCATGGCCTTCATGTTGTTGCGGGCCTGGTAGTTGCGAACACCATCCCAGAAGGTCTTCTTATCGGCAACGAATTGTTCCCAGGAATACACTTCGGGTTCAGACTTAGCAAGCCAGTAGTTCATCACAGTTACTTCGTTGGTTGTACACAGCGCACAACAACAAAATAACGCGCAGGGGAGTTCGCGCCGCTATGGGAGATGGTGTATTCAACCGTGTTCAGTGAATCCGTAAAGTGCTTGGCATTGATTGCACAGTAGAATTTTGCCGGCGTATCCCTCGTTGCTACCGCCCGCTGAATCGATGCTGATGCGCAGCCACACGAGCCCTGAATTCCAGTAAGGCGTATGGTGTCTGTGGTAGCGGAATAGACCGGAACCATCGCCTGAACATAACCAGAAGCATCTCGATCAACGCGCAATGTTTCGGGCTCAAATCTTAGAGAGGGGGCTTGCTGTTTCGCGGGCTGGGATACTGCAAGCCAGAGTAGTGCACTGAGTACTGTGTAGATCATTGATCCATTGTCCGGTAGAGCGCCTCAAGGTCGTCGATAATCTCTGTTACATCATAACACCCTTTACGATGTGCGATCCAGGCAGCTGCCAGTAGAGCCCCTTGGGCAAAGCCACTTCTGTTCTTGGCGTTGTGAACGATCTCGATGGTTTCAAAAGGACTGTCGAGCGTGACAACGTGCTTGCCTACGATAGAACCACCTCGTGTTGACGTTACATGCAGCGCATGAGGGTCAATGCGTTGATGCTGGGTCTCGGTAACGATCACTGTTTTGCGGTCTACACGCTGCAGAATATCATGCGCAGTAGTATGGGCAGTGCCGCTTGGACTATCAAGTTTGCGTGCATGATGGTACTCATGGAGCATGATGTCGAAGTCGTGATTCCCATTTACGAGTAGTGCCGCGTTGCGAACAAGTCTGAAGAATACGTGGGTGCCAAGACTAAAATTCGACCCCCATACACATCCGGTATCGGCCTCGTGTATCTGAGCGCGGACATCATGCATGTGCTGATACCAGCCAGTGGTTCCTATGACGATCGGACGCTGGAGCTTGCAGAGGGTAGTTACATTGTTGGCCACAGCATCTGGCGCGGTGAAGTCGATAGCTACATCGAAGTCCGTTGGAGATAGCTCATTGATCGGCTGTTCTACATCATACACGTAGACAACCTCGCAGCCTACACTCGGTGCAAGGCGCTCCACTTCCTTTCCCATAGCCCCGTATCCGAGGATCGCTACACGTGTCATGCCGAATCTCCAGTGTGATCAAGGACGTCTTGAGCAGGAAGTTTCGAAATATTCATGAGAACTCCGTCACGTAGTTCATACACCACGGAGCCAGGAAACAGCAGATCTGTTGTTGGGGATGTGGTTGTGATGAGGATCGCTCGGCTATTATCGTTCAACTTCAACAGAGTGTCAGCGGTTGTACGAACGGCTGCTTCGTCGTTTCCATCAAACAACTGATCTGCTACGATCATTGTTGTACCACCTACATAGGCGCGAGCAACAGCAACAAGCGTTCGTTCCCACACTGAAAGCTTGTGAATGGGGCGAGTACGCACATGGCTGATACCGAGGTCCGCAAACAACTCTAGTGACTGTGACGCAGCGTCGGTTCTTGATAAACCTCGTGCGGCTGCTGCTGCGAGAACATTCTCGAATGCTGACAGGTGCTCGTAGAACGTCGGACGCTGCTCCACGTAGCCTATGCTAGAGCGGAGGGGTGTTACGCACCGACCACTCGTAGGCGGAATCACGCCAGCAACTATTGCAGCAAGAGTTGTCTTGCCAGAACCGCTGCTGCCTCGAATGACGGTGTAGCCAGCCCCCTCAAGAGTGAGCTGGATATTGCGGAGGATCTCGTGAGATTCCACTGTACGTCCTACGTCCTGCAGTTCAACGTGCATGTGTCGGCTGGTTTTCTGAAGCATGAGTAATGCGTGGATCCTCTCCGTTGCCCATAAGCACGGAAAGCGGATGGGTGTTTGGGAAGGACTCAAGGATAACCTTGATAACGGCAACGATCGGTATTGAGAGAATCATGCCAACCACTCCCCACATCCATCCCCAGAACAGCAATGAAAACAGCACCACAACGGGGCTTAGCTTTAGCTGCACGCCCATAACCTTTGGTTCAAGGACATTGCCGATCACGTTCTGCACTACGGTAAGAACCACGAGCAGAATTATCGTGCTCGCTGCATCTCCTGTTTGAACGAGATACAGGGCTACGGGAAGAACAGTTGAAAGAATCGACCCGATGTTGGGAATGTAGTGCAGAGCAAATGCAATGAGGCCGAACAGTGCTGCAAAGTCAACTCCAAACGTCAGGAGCACAACCCAGGTGGCGAAGCCGTTAAAGATGTTAAATGCCGTCTTTACCTGTAGATACTTACGAATCTTCGTGTGCAGTTCTACCAAGATCCCTACCAAGCGGTCTTCGTCCTTACCTGCAAAACCGATGCGGATTTTTTGTGGAAGGGAGTCGCCAGCAAGCAGCATAAAGAGCAGGTATAACAGCACCATCATGCCATCGCTAAGTAGCGTTAGAATGCCCGTAAGCTGCTGGGTTGCGAATGCAGTAACGCCCTCAACAGAAACAACGTCTGACCATGATAAAGCCCCGTGTCCATCACCAATGAATGGACCAACAAACTTGCCGGCATTTTTGAGAAGGTAGTTGAGCTGTTGGGTATAGAAGTCTGAACGTTCGCTGAACGACTCAGCGCCGGCAGTAGCGATTTGATAAAACGTCCAGAACCCAACACTGGTAATGCCAAGTACAATCGTTAGCCCAATAACCCGTGGAAGGCCCTTGGCGCGGAGCCCTTCAACGACTGGTTTGAACAGGATTGACAAGAAGCCTGCGAGCACAAACGGAATCAAAATTCCGCTCAGATGTTTTAGAACCAGTCCTACAGCAATCACGGCCAACAGCGTTGTGGATACAGCGCCTGTACGTTGCCAGGAGGAATATTGTGTCATCCTGCAAAATAGGGGTATTTTTGCCCTCCATTCGTAAGGAGAACCCCATGGAACGCGGACCAATCTCACAGTTTATCGAAAAGAACTACCTCCATTTCAATGCGGCGGCCCTGGTCGACGCTGCAAAGGGGTATGAAGCACACCTTGCCGCTGACGGCAAGATGATGATTACGCTGGCTGGTGCCATGAGCACGGCCGAGCTTGGGATCTCGCTGGCGGAGATGATCCGTCAGGACAAGGTGCAGATCATCTCCTGTACAGGTGCGAACCTGGAAGAAGACATCATGAACCTTGTGGCGCACTCGCACTACAAGCGCGTGCCGAATTACCGCGACCTTTCGCCAAAGGATGAGTGGGAGCTTCTTGAAGGGGGCTTTAACCGCGTAACAGACACCTGCATTCCAGAAGAAGAAGCATTCCGCCGCATTCAGAAGCACATCCACAAGCAGTGGAAGAATGCCGAAGATGCAGGGGAACGATACTTCCCTCATGAGTACATGTACAAGATGCTGTTAAGCGGCGAAATGGAGCAGTACTACGAAATCGATCCAAAGAACTCGTGGATGCTTGCTGCGGCAGAGAAGAATCTGCCGATCATTTGTCCAGGCTGGGAAGACTCTACCATGGGCAACATTTTTGCGTCATACTGCATCAAGGGCGAGCTCACATCAACCACGATGAAGAGCGGCATCGACTACATGATCTGGCTCTCAGACTGGTACCGTCAGAACTCTTCGGGTAAGGGTGTGGGCTTCTTCCAAATCGGTGGTGGTATCGCTGGTGATTTCCCGATCTGCGTTGTTCCGATGATGTATCAAGATCTCGAATGGCACGACGTGCCGTTTTGGTCGTACTTCTGTCAGATCTCCGACAGCACAACATCGTATGGGTCGTATTCCGGCGCTGTGCCAAATGAGAAGATCACATGGGGCAAGCTGGATATCGATACGCCAAAGTTCATCATCGAGTCTGATGCAACAATTGTTGCTCCGCTGGTCTTTGCCTGGCTACTAAAGCAGTAAGTCTGCGGGATGCTCAGCGTACTACTGTAACGAGCCTAGTCGAACGGCCGTTGTAAACAGCATAGACTCCATGGGGTAGGTCATCAATGCGCGTGGCAATGCTGCTCTCAGTAACGGTGTTTACGAGTGTGCCGTCGATTGCATAGACGTACGTTGTGTGTGCAGATGGTGGCACAATGACGGCACCATCGTATACGGTGATATGATCTTGAGCATCTGCGTTGTCAACTGATGCAGGCACGTCGCCGAGTACCATGTCAACGTATAGAGGCATGTGGTCCGACCCGCACTTGAGAGCATCAACCATTTCTGGTGAATACTTCTTGTTGACGGGATTGTCGATGCCGCTGTTGAGCCTTGGCACGCCATCGTTCCCAACATGCGTGTAGGAGCCCTTGATGAGTCGTGGGGCGAGTTCTGTTGAGGGAAGAATAAAGTCAAACCGGTCATCTACCCCGCCATCCACACCTCCACCGCACCCGCTGATCGTAGTTGCGCGCGTACACTGCGTATAGAACGACGCATAGGTTCCGTCGTTTCTGCGCCACGATGTTCCTAAAGGGTCAACAAAGCTGCGCTTTGCTGATGGACCAATCAGTGCCTGCAGAGCTGGTTCACTGGGGGAGTAGACGTTAAAGTCGCCACAGACAATCGCAAAGCGTTTCGACGTCATGCTAGACACAAGCGCATTCATCTCGCGTGCGCGCTGCTGCATATCGGCTGAGTTGTCTTGTGCTTTAAGGTGCACGGAATAGACAACGAGAGTGTCATTCGACGTTGGGTTCGCAACGCGTAGCGCAAGAGTGGTCTCGAAGATGTCTCGCAGTTCAGTCGGAATACGACGTGTCCCAACCAAGTCAAACTTATCCTGGTTGTAAACAACCATGTTGTCTGTGTCGGGTCCATTGGAATATGGCGTAGCAGCAAACGGCGCCCATGTTAGCACTTCACTTACAAAACGTGGACCGGCGGTGTTATCTGCAACCTCCTGATTCACAAGGATGTCTGGACGTATCGAATCCATGATCATCTTGAACTGCGGGATTCGTCCGGCTTCATTGGCCTGAGAGAACTTGAGGATGTTATATGAACATATCCGTACCGTATCAGCGGCAACTGCAGATATGTAGAGCGAGCATGTGAGTATGCAGATGAAAAGCAGCTTCATGCTGCAAGTTATGTAATCGCAATGCTGGCAGCACTCCTCAGTAGCTTCCACCAACAGTTCTTGATCGATACGGAGCAATCCCTACTGCAGGGAGTCTTGCAGGTGGCTTCACAGACACTTGATCGGAAAGGGCATGCAGAAACGCAACAAGGTCGGCAGCATCCTGATCTGAAAGATCGAGCTTATCAAAGGGAAGTGTCTGATACGGCAGATTGAGCCCAATGCCATTGCCGCCACCGAGTTTGTAGAACTCCACAACATCGTCCAGAGTTGAATAGGCACCATTGTGAAAGTAGGGGGCTGTAAACGAGACGTTGCGAACGGTCGGTGTTTTGAATGATCCCTGATAGATCACTGAATGCTCGCGTAGGATCCCCCCCGCACGCCCTTGGTCAGGATCTGCTACGGCGTTTGATGTTGCCTTATGCATTGGTACTCCGATGATTTCGGATTCTGATTCTATGAAGGCGGGAGGCACGTATCCTGCAAATGTTGGAGGGAAGTGGCATGTAGCGCAAAGCCCCTTGCCCATAAAGATGTTCATGCCGCGTCGTTCCGATTCGGAAATCGCAACGTTCTCTCCTCGTGCATAGCGATCGATGCGTGAGTTAAAGCTCACAAGTGAGGACAGAAAACCACCGATTGCAAGATTGATGTTGGCGTTAGTTACGCTGGACGGACCTTTGGACTGAAACACTTGTTCAAAAAGACTGATGTATTCGGATGAAGAGCGAATGCGTCCAACCACATCAAGCATCGTGCTGTTAAACTCCATGCTGTCGGTGATAACATGCGAGATGATGTCGCTTACACGTTGGGCACGTAAGTCATAGAAGAACCTGCGAGCAAAGACGGAGTTGATCAGCGTAGGGGCGTTTCGCCTGATGTACCCTTGTTGATCATACGCTACGGAAGTCTTTCTGCCATCAGTGAATGCCTTAGACGGATCGTGACATGATGCGCAGGAGCGCTCGCCGTTTGCCGAGAGTATTGGGTCGAAGAACAACAGTTTGCCAAGATCTACGAGTTCGGGCCGAACAGAGCTGTAGTGAATGCCGGTTGTAGCATAGGGATTGAAGAATGTTTCGGAGAACATACTCATCCCGCGAGGGTTGAGGACCGGCTGAGCAGGACCAAGCTCCGTTGATAGCTCTATTCCAAGCTCGATGTGTATTCTTCCAAGTGCGCTGTACAGCGGGTCAAGATGTGTTCGTATAAGCTCTAGCTTATCAATTGACGAATCCGGGAGGGGGCATACCGAGTCGCGAAGAGATCTGTAGAGCTCGCGAGCGTGGTTGTAGTAGTCACGCTGCTGTTGAGTCGACAGATCACTCTCAAACATGCGCAGCACATCTAATGAGAGCGCAGCCCACCCCGCGTATTCATTCATCCCGGGTCCAGTACCAGGTTTATCGAACCCACTAAGCCCCATGGCCATCACACGAATAACACCTGTGCGGCAAGCCTCAAGAATCATTCGGTCTGTCCAAATTGAATGTTGAATGATGTCGCAACATTCATTCATTCTCGTGGCGACATAGTCGATTTCCGTAATGAGTTCTGCAGTGTCAAGCTCTTCACCTTGAATGCAGGCCGCGATTAACTCGTCGAGCACCTGCAGGCCATGTGGTTCTAGGATGTCTACAAACTGGGACTTCGCATCAAGCTTTGGTAGTGGAGCGCCGTTAAGCATTTGTGCAACGAATGTTGGATCGATGTACTCAATGAACATTTCTAACGATTTGTACGAGCGCCGAAGCTCTCGGTAGCTTCTATCAATGCGTTGCACATCCAATGGCAATGTTGCGGAAGTCTTGAGAACGTCCGATGATTGACGCAGTTTCGAGAGTTGTTCAGTTAGTATTGACTGAATCTTCTGTTCATGTACACTCGCAGTGTTGTCGTGAACAATACGACCCAACGAGAGCAATCCGATTGTAAACAGGGGTAGTAAGCTCCAGAATCTCATGTTGTCGTCTCCTTGTTTGCACAAAAAGGGACCGGGTTCAATGAACCCGATCCCCTTGATGATTGTGTACTACTGGTGTGTGCGCTGCTTAGCGCTGGATCACAACCTGACGTGTATCGCCCGATGCAAAACGAACATAGTACGTACCCTGTGCGAGGTCGCTGATGTCCATTGTAGATGCGTTACGAACAACACGAACGCGAGCACCTGTAGCATCATAGAGAGCAGCATCAATAGCTGTTGTAAAATTCAAGCTGCTTGACGTAGGATTTGGAAACACGCGGATGCCGCTTGCTGTGTCATCAGATTCTTCCTGTTCAATGCTGCTTACCAGCTGCTTCATTCCTGTGATCGCGAATGTGAGAGAGTTCTTCGCCGCGGCATCGCTGATAGTTGCTGCATCAGGGTGTTGTGCGTTTAGCAGGACAACGTTACCGTCATCAAACGAGGCAAATCCAGTGATCTCCGATCCATATTGCGAGATTGCCAAGCGATACAGGTTGTCGATAGTTGGTTCCTTTGACATATCGAGAAGCCATGCTTCGCAGTTCGTGCCCCTCATGCCAGTGTTTGGCATACGGCCCATGCTTACACCGTTCAGGTCTTCTTCGATAACGGCAAATGTTTTACCATTCAGGTAGAGGAATCCGATACCGTCAGGATTTGAGAAGTGCTTTTCAGGATACTTTCCAGGTACTGCTTGTGCATCAGTGATTGATGGTCCGCCCTCAAGGAACGACTTTACTGAGTTGTCTGCTGGATCAAACACCAGAACGCGACCGTAGTAATCAACATATGCTGAGCTGTCGATGGCAACCTTTTGTGCTGTTGCACGGTCGTACGTATGCTGTGGTAGCGTCCAGCCTTCTGTAATCGCTGTTTTGTAACGCGCACCTGGCTTGTCGTTACCTGTTTCCGTGATGTAGATCTTTCCGTCGGTCTTGTTGATCTGACCCCACTCCAAACGTGTGAAGCCTGTTATGCCTTGCTTCTTTGCCCACTCGTGAGGTGCTACCATGATATCCCAATTCGTCACTGGATCATTTGGTACCTCTACCCATGTACCAGTGAACTGACCGCTATTCTGCTTGTAGAAGTAGAGCTTGCCCTTTGTGAAATCTCCCGGCTGGTCAGCAACAAACTTTGTGAACAGAGACTTGCCAGCTTCGCCGTCTTCGAACAGATAAACAGTTTTCTGATCATCCATCACTACGCCAGCCTCAAAACCTTGACGACCCCAGTTGTACTGCTTGCGAACGGCCTTTGCGTTTACCGGATCGATTTCTACCATCCAGTTCAAATTCTCGTAGCGCTTGATCTTCTTGCCGTCCAGGCCTGCGAAGCCTGATGGCTGAAGCTTGCCGATTTCAAAATCTGAGGTGTCGCGGAAACCCTTGCCAGCCGCGTTGATGCCTGAGTTTGATGTCTGATACCATTCTTCAGCCGTCCAAACGCGGTTGCTCCAAGAGATACCACCGCAGTTCATGCCGGTTTCGCCAACAGTGTTCTTGAAGTCTACATTGAAGAACTTGCCTTTGCGGCCATCGGCGAGTGTCTGCTCGAGAACTTCGACAGTGCCGTCTGCCTTCTTGCCGAGTTTGAACATCGTCATGCCGCCGCCGTCGCCGATCTTATCATTCGCTTCAATCATCTCATGGTTTACGATAGCATAGCCGAGCGACTGACCTGTTGGGTCTGCGGCATAGCCGATGTAGTCGTGCCATTGCTTGGCAACCGTGCGGCCCGTTGATGTTTCAACAGAGTCCACACCACCAACAAAGATGTTCTGATACTTCAGTGGTGATGGCGGAACAACCACGCGTCCCATCAGATATGGAACCATGGTTACAGGCTCGATTTTCACAGGGAAGTCCTGTGCAGTAAGTGCGCCAGCTGTGAAGCAGCACAGCATGGCATTGCGTAGAAACGACATTGGAAAAACTCCGGTAGATAAATGAAAGAGTAGGATTTCTGTGCAGTTCGGACGCGAACCTACCTACGGGCTTTCACCGGAGTGTTACATGGCAGTTAGCAGTCAATAAATGGGCATTATCAAATTGTTTCGTGCAGCATAACCCCATGCTGCTTTAGGGCTGCGCGAGCCCCTTCGATGTCCATAAGCGTTACAATAACACGCTTGCCGTTGTTGAGGGTAAGATCCATGCCCTGCTTGCCGTTCCAGACGTAGCCCATGCCATTACCAAATCCCCACCGTATGCCCCAGCCGCCAAATTCTCCAAAGGGGCTAACCTTGCGCAGAGTAACGGACGCTATGTCTTGCCACGGAATAAAGCGACCTTTGCCGATATGAAACGGCGGCATCTTGAGACGAATGCCCTCGTGCGAAATCCAAACATTGAGGCGCGTAAACCACATGACCAATGCGATGGTGCCAGCGATGAGAAACTGTGTGGCTATCGGAATCCAGGACGACGAGTCTGATTGATGCTGGTCGTATTCGAAGAGGGCAACTATTCCGCCGGTAAACACCACGGAAAAGACCATGGCTCCGAGTACCACATAGAGCACAATTCGAGGAGCAGGTTGCGCTTCATGAAATTCCATGGGGCTAATTTGCGAAATGCTCACCACACGCGACGTTGTACGGTTCTGGATACCGTTGAGTTTTACATGGCTTATGATGGCCATCGAGGGACCAGTGGTGGCCTCTGTTGTAGCCCGCATGCCCAATGCAGAGTTAAACCTAGCAGCCCATGGCGTGGCCTTTGCACTAGCAATGTTTATCGAAGCGCCGGTGATTCATCTGCTAAGCACGTCGGTGGCCTTATCGCGTGACTGGGCATCGTTTACCCAGCTACGCAGGTTTACGCATAAGGTAAACGCATTTGTAACTGCCGGTATGCTGCTGGTATGTGTTCCATGGGTGTTTTCTGCTGTAGCCACAGATATAATGGGGCTGCCAGCCGAGGTATCATGGCGTATGCAGCTGGCCATTATGGTGCTGGTGCCGTGGCCGGCTGCCATTGGCTATAGGCGGTTATACCAAGGGCTCCTTATACGCAACGGACGCACGAAGGTAGTTGCCTACGGCACGATCGTGCGGCTCGCCGTGGTTGTGCTCAGCGCATTACTGTATTCTCAGATCCTGCACGTTGAAGGTGTGATTATCGGTGCGCTTGCACTCACAACCGGCGTACTGTTCGAGGCTGTGGCGGTCCGGATTATGTGTCAGCCAATCATTCGTGAATACAGACAGCGTCCGCATCAAGATGCATTGCCGCTCACAAATGCAGAGATCTCTACATTCTGGCTGCCCCTTGCAGCTACGTCGATTATTGCCTTCCTCGTAACGCCAACGTTGTCGTTTTTTATGGTTCATTCGCCGGACCCGATAGCCTCGCTGGCCGTGCTGCCGGTGGTTGACTCCTTTGTGTTTCTGTTTAGAAGCTTCGGCTTTTCGTATCAGGAAGTTGGTGTTGCTCTTATCGGGGAGAAGCTGCAGAACTATGCCGTAGTGAGGAAAGTGGCCATCTGGACGGTGATCTGGACTAGTGCGGTGTTGTCCTTGCTGGCCACGACGCCGCTCATCGACGATGTCTTTATCCTGCTATATGGACTCGATCAGCGCCTAGCTGATTTTGCGGTGTGGCCAACGATTTTCATCATACCGCTGCCTGCTATTGCTGTTGCGTACTCACTGTATAGGTCGGTACTTATCACTGGCCGACAAAACATCAAAGTAACGATATCAACTGCTCTGGAGGTTGCTGGTATCACGCTAGTGATGATCATGTTGGTGAGCTTTACGGACATGAATGGTGCTCTGGCCGGAGCTATTGCGATGTCGGCTGGCCGTATAGCCTCAACACTCTACCTGAAGCTAAACGCAAGGCGTGTGCTATCGGCGTAGGTTCGGTATCTTTGACGCCTTATGGAACCGTTGATAGAAGTCCAAAACCTCGTTACAGAATTCCGTTCCGACGTATACAACGTCAAGGCGGTCAACGACGTATCATTCACCGTGCACAAGGGTCGCACGCTGGGTATTGTTGGCGAGTCTGGCTCGGGTAAGTCCGTTACCAGCCTCAGCTTGATGCGGCTTATCCCTTCGCCCCCTGGCAAGATCACGGGCGGCAAGGCGCTGTTCCACGAAAGGGACGGTTCGGTTACAGATCTGCTGCAGATCTCGGAAGAGACCATGCGCACCTATCGTGGTAATCGGATCGCGATGATCTTTCAGGAACCGATGACGTCGCTAAATCCCGTGTTTACATGCGGTGATCAGATCGTTGAGGCAATTCGGCTTCATCAAAAGGTATCGAAAGAAGAAGCACAAGCTCGAACGCTCCAGCTGCTCAAGGAAGTACAACTTCCGCGTCCGGAGCAGATGATGACGTCGTATCCGCACCAGCTCTCGGGCGGACAAAAGCAGCGTGTGATGATTGCCATGGCAATGTCGTGCAATCCAGATCTGCTGATTGCAGACGAACCAACTACGGCGCTCGACGTAACAGTTCAGGCAACGATTCTGGACTTGATGCGTGGTTTGCAAAAGCAGCATAACATGTCGATGATGTTCATCACACACGACCTTGGCGTGATTGCCGAAATTGCTGATGACGTGATCGTGATGTATAAGGGCAAGATCGTAGAACAGGGAAGCGTACAGCAGATCTTTGAGAATCCGCAGCACCCTTATACAAAGGGGCTACTAGCTTGCCGTCCACGCTTGGATAAGAAGCTGAAAGTTCTGCCGACCGTTCGTGACTTCATGGACGAGGCCGAGGATGGAACAATCACCACACGAACGCGCGATACGGTAGAGTCTCTTGTGCATGAGCTCGAGTTTTCACGTCAGGAAATCGACGAGCGCAATGCTAAGCTTAAAACCATGAGCCCCTTGCTTGATGTGCAAAATCTAGAAGTGCACTTCCCGATTAAAAGCGGGTTCTTTGGTAGGACAACGGGTCACGTAAAGGCCGTTGACGATATCTCATTCTCTGTGATGCCGGGTGAAACACTTGGCCTCGTGGGCGAATCTGGCTGCGGCAAAACCACGACTGGTCGCGCCGTGCTGCGTCTGGTAGAGCCCACGGGCGGCACGGTGATGTTTGATGGCAAAGACGTGCGTTCGCTAGGTGCTGCAGAACTCAAGACCATGCGGAAGGATTTCCAGATCATCTTCCAGGACCCATATTCATCGCTGAACCCGAGGTTGAGCGTTGGTAGTGCAATCATGGAAGTATTGAACGTGCACAACATTGGAGCAAACGAGAAAGAGCGCAAAGAGCATGTCTTATACCTGCTCGATAAAGTGAACTTGCTTCCTAGACATTTCTCGAATTATCCGCATGAATTCTCCGGTGGACAGCGTCAGCGAATCTGTATAGCACGTGCGCTAGCATTAAAGCCGAAACTTCTCATCTGTGATGAGAGCGTGAGTGCCTTGGACGTTTCTGTTCAGGCCCAAGTGCTGAATCTTCTCGTTCAACTGCGCGACGAATTCAACCTGACGTACATCTTCATCTCTCACGACCTGAGTGTTGTGAAGTTCATCAGCGACAGAATAGCCGTAATGAATGCGGGCAAGATTGTAGAAATGAATACGTCGCAGGAGCTCTATGCTGCTCCGCAGCAAGACTATACAAAGAGACTCATCAATGCAATTCCTACCGGAACGCTTGATGTGATCAGAGCTCGTATGAATCAGGCGGATGCATGATCGAATTGCGCGACGTTAAAAAAGCTTTTGGGACCAAGGTAGTTCTCAACGGTGTTACATGTAAGATTCCGAACGGAAAGACCACATGTATCATTGGTCGTTCTGGTTGCGGCAAGAGCGTTCTGCTCAAACACATTGTTGGTCTGCTACGAGCGGATTCGGGTGTTGTCTGCATCTACGGACGCGAGCTCGAGAGCATGACGAAGGACGATCTGTTTACTATGCGTCAGTCCATCGGCTATGTTTTTCAGGGTGCGGCCCTCTTTGACTCTCTTTCCGTGTTTGAGAACGTGGTGATTGGTCTGGTTGAGCACGGAGTCTCGGATAAAGAACTCCTGGCTGATGAGGGCCGGCGAGTGCTCAGCGCTGTAGGCCTGCTGCCTGACTATTCGCAAAAAGGTACGGCAGACTACGAGCGAGAGTTCTCGATCCTTGCATCGAAACGTCCGAGTGATCTCTCGGGTGGTATGCGTAAACGCGTGGGTGTAGCGCGCGCCCTCGTTGGTAAACCCGCATACATCTTCTACGACGAACCAACTACTGGTCTTGATCCCGTTACGTCGCAGCAGATCGATGATCTGTTGAAGCACGTGGCAATGAGCTTGGATGTTACTTCGGTTGTTATCACCCACGACATGTTTAGCGTGTACAACATCGCAGACCACGTAATCATGCTGCACGAGGGGAAGGTGCAGTTTGATGGAACAGTAGAGCAGCTGCGAGCCTCTACAGACCCCGTGGTAGCCGAGTTTTTGGAACGCTTTGAGCACACGCCTACGTTGTAACGTGCACCACCAAAACAACTTCTTTCCCGTATGAACCTTTCCTGGCTTAGAGTGTTTACACCTCGACACATCGCTACAGTGATGATATCACTGTGCATGATGCTTCTCTGTACCTATGAAAGCCATAGTCAGCTGGTTCTTAACGGTGTTGCAATTCCAGGTGTCGGATCATCAGTTGATGCATCAAAGTTCCCAGAAATCACGGTGCGATTTCGTGCCACGCTGAATGGTCAGCCAACCAATGTTGATGTTGCCGACCTCTACCTACTCGAGGTAAACGTGTTCCGTCGCGTTGCCAATCTTTCTCAAGAAGGCTCAGGGATTCACACACTGCGGTTCACAACGTCTACCTTTAGCACGAGGGTAAACAGTGTTCCTACCACAACGAGTGCAAACCTTGTTTTGTATGCTGTTCGTGCGGGAGATGTTGGACAACTTCCGGTGATATGGGAATCATTCCCTGCGTCTCGTGGCGGTTCAATGTTTGTAGTGGATAGTCTTTTCCGCCGCGTTCCATACTACTTGGACCTCGGTGATGTTGCTCCAGGATCAGAGGTAATGCGGAAACTCAACCTCCGCACGTTCTCGTCTACAATTGATGCACAGGGTAACGAACGAAGATTGATGATCGATTCTCTCAAAGTATCATCCTCAAACTTTCAGATCGTATGGAAGGGTACATATGGAGCTAAGGCGCCCCCTGTAAGTGTTGACGCTGGTACTGATTATCGTTTCGACCTTTTCTGCCGTCCGTCCACGTCTGAGCCAATCAGTGATGTGCTGACGATAGTCTATGAAGGGGGCATGCGTCACGAAGTGATGCTCTTTGCCAATACCCCTACCTACAAGCCAACAACCATCCTCAAGCTCCTCACTCCCAACGGCGGCGAAAACCTTGCGGCATGTCAGGACGTAACAGTTGCCTGGAAGGGGGCTATCCAGGGATTCCATTCACACGTCGAGTATTCAGTCGACGGTGGATCCTCGTGGAAGTTCATCGATTCTACGCTTGATTCGACCATTCGCTGGCAGGTTCCAGTTGAATACACAGACAAGGCAAAGATCCGCGTCTATCAAAAGCAGGGGGCATCCGGAGCACGATGGCTGTATGGAGAGCGCTCGCCGGCAACGAACATTGCTTTCAGTGCGAACGGACGCTACCTAGCGGTTGCACACCAAAACGGAATCATCGTTGAGTGGGATGTTGCTACCTCAACAAAAACTGTATCGTATGTAGCCGAAGGTGTTATCCCGGGCTCAACAAAGGTTACACGGCTCTCATACCTTGGTAATTCACGAAGCCTTGCTGCCATCGTCGACAGGCCCGCACCGGCGAAAGACCAGCTTTTGAAGTTCGAGCTCGGAACAGCATTACCTGTAGCAAAGGTTGATGTAGACCATCTCAATGCTGGCGAAATCATCTCCGACAGTCTCGTTACCAAGATCTATGTTGCCGGCACGATGGGCGCGCGCTTGCGCGTCTACGATGGTGCTTCGCTCTCGGCTGCGGGTGAAGTTCTTCTTGGGGCACCTGCATCGGCGGCACGCTCAACAGACGGACTCCTTGTGCTGGCGCTTATCAATGGCGATGTTGTTCGATTTGATCCAAACACTGGGAAAGAACGATATCGTTTTCAGGCAGATCTCCCACGCATCGGTGGTCCTGCCGTTCGCGACCTTTCGGTATCACGCACAAACAGATTGATCGCACTTGCCGGTGAGGCAAATCCAGGACAAGGCAACGCTCCTCAGGAGCAGCGCACGCTGGTCTACGACACGCAGACCAACTCCCTTATCCGCGTTGTTTACCGTGAAGGCTCTAACGTTGTTGGCGTTACCATCAATCCGAGCGAAACATATATCACGATGGGCTTTGCGGGCCAGCCACAGATCCGGCAGTACGATGTTGTAAACAGACAGATCCTTGGCCCCATCCCAGGCATGCCCGGACATAGCCAGCTTATGACGGATGTCGAGTACGGGGCTGATGGTTCCACACTGGCCTCATGTTCAGAAGACACAAGAGACAACCTGCTGCTTAGAAGAATCATCACGCCGGAATCTGATGAGTCTGATGCAACCTTCCGCATTGTGCCGCTCGATGTTGCCACACCGCAGCTGTCGTTTGGCGTGCAGTACATTGGTGCAACCATCGACACCCTGATAGGTGGTTCTATCTGCAACAATGGAATTGTTCCGGTGATCTTCGAACGTGGAGACCTGCAGATAGGATCATGGCTTGCTCTTCGCGGTACCATACAGCGGGATACTGTACGTCCGGGAGAGTGCCTGCGTATGCAGTTCAGAGCCGTCCCGAAGGATACAGGACGCTTAGTAGACACGCTCGAACTGTATGCATGTGAGCGCATCTTCCGCATACCGATCGTGATCACATCGATTGACCGAAATCTGGCAACGTTTGGAGACATGACCGACTTTGGCGACGTATGCATGCGTGATACCGCGCGGAAGACATTCGTTGTTGTTCGTAATGACGATCCAATTCCAGTAGTGATCGACGGCATCTCGATGAATAAGGGAATCTCTTCACAGTTCCGCGTTCGTGGATACAGGCCCGGCGATACGCTGCAGCCTGGAGAGAGCATGAGTGTGGAGGTCTTGTTTATTCCGCGCCAGCGTGGACATGATACCGACCAGGTGGTGATCAGCTACGCAGGTCAAAATGCTGCTGTGCGTCAGATACGAGTACTTGGTCGTGGCGCAGGTGCAGACATTGAAATCTCGCATCCGGTGCTTGCCTTTATCTCAGATGTTCCTGAGCGCATCGTTGTTCTGTCCAACCGCACTGGCAATCCGATAACACTCTCTGCAGCAACCTTCACTACCGGCGCACCATTTTCAACAAGCACGGTATTCCCAATTGTGATTCCGCCAGCAGACTCAATTCAACTGCCTATCAGATATAGTGGCGGTGTAATATCTGGCAGTGATGAGCTCCTGTTTGAAGTAACACCATGCGCTGCAACATCAAGCATTAAGCTTGTTCAGTATCAGGGTAGTGCATCAGTTTGGATGCAGGATGTGCGTGTTGACCCGCGAACAACTGCGGAGCTGCCGATTGTGGCGAACATCTCTGAGAATGTCCAGTACAAGGGTATTCGTCCGCTCGAGCTCGCGATGCAAACCTATCAGCGACACTTCTATGCAGACTCGCTCCGTGTAATCGGAGGTACGGGGGAACTGGTTTCGCAAACTGTTGATGGTGATGTACGCACGATCACGTTCCGGATGAATGTAGAGTTTACAAATCGCGAGAACATCATTGCATATGTCATTGGACGCGCAGGTATTGCCGAGGTTGATTCTTCGGTGGTAACATTCGATACTTCTGCACGTGCATTTGGTGGTCAGGTGCAGACGAGCTACAAACCCGGTTTGCTGCGTATTGCAAATCCAAATCCTAACAGACATGTTGTTGTTGCTGGCGGACCCATCGTACGGTCCATCAGCCCCCTGCCCGCATCTGATGTAGCGCACGTAACGATCGAGTCGGCCACTGCGCAAGAAATCACCCTTAAGGTTGTAGACCAGCAAGGGGCTCTAGTGTTTGAGACAACGAAGCATGCAGTGGCAGGTACGGTAAAGTTTGAGGTTGACGTGCGCCTGCTCACACCAGGGGTATACACCGTTATTGCTGGTTCTGCTGCATCGACACACGCAACATCTATGGTGGTGCTAAAGCCATGATGATTCTACTCTATGTCTGCATTGCTGTGCTCAGTGGAACCTCGCTGTTTGCGCATGATACAACGCTAACACGCCTGCGTATTGGCGGTGGCATTGCCGCTGGCATCAATCAGCATTCGGCAAACTTTAGCCGTCTCACCAGCTTTCCCGCCTGCTGTCCGGAGTACACGTCGGGTAGTGGATTTCACCTCGGATATTCGCTGCACCTGGACTATCAGCCCGAGACGAATCTCTTTGGTATGCCCTACGCATACGGTGTGCGCGTAAGTGGTGCCGGATTTTCGGGAGTACTGACCGATGATGAAGAGATTGGTATGGTGATCAATGGACCAAACGTTACACGAGGTGTTGCGCGTCATACCATTGATGCAACCTTTACAACGGTTGGTATTGAGCCGTATCTCAACATTCAGAAGATAGCAGGAACGCAGCTATCTGTATCTGCTGGAATGTTTGCTGGATTTCCTGTAAGCTCCACGTTCAATCAGAAAGAAGAGCTGATAGAGCCTACAGACCTTTCATACAACTTTGAAACCGGAAGTCGCACACGAGGCATCTCGAATGGCGAGATACCGCGTCCTGCCAGCCCCTTTATCGCCGCGGTTTTTGGTGTTGGGTATATGCATGAGCTTGATGCCCGGCGGGCCATTGAGCCACGGATTGAGACCCTGATTGGACTTACAGATCTAACATCTGCGGTGTCGTGGGGCGTTACGTCGTTTCGTGTAGGCGTAAACGTTCACTATCGTGTTCCAAAGCCCACAGCGGCGCCACCACCACCTCCTCCACCTCCACCGCCTCCTGTTGTTGAGACGCCAAAGAGGGTGCCTGTTCTATCGTCTAAGCTCATGGTTCCAGAGATGACGCCTGCGTCTCTTGACGGAGTTGTCCGCGTTGAGATCGTGCGGGAATATCTTGATGCAGCACCATTGCTGTTCTTCGCAAAGAATAGCACCGAAGTGCTGAGCGGCGCACAGCCGTCTATGCGATTGCAGCAGAATGTTGCCTCTGCGATTACAGCTTATATGCGCCAGCAGCCTGATGCAAAGCTTACGGTTATCGGGTCGGCGTCGTACGATGAAGAACCCGCTGTAGCAAGAGAGCGGACGGCGCACGTTGTGCGTCTGCTTGGTATCTCTCCTGAACGACTCGAAATGCAAGTTGTTCAGCAAGCCAAGGCGGAATACCCAGAACTTGCCGAAGAGCATCGTAGCGTTCAGTTTCTCGTGAACGGCATTCCACAGATCTTCCGTGTTGAGAGAACTCGCGATAGCGCAGAAACAGTCCAGACGCTTCGTGTTCCTGTTGGACATCTCGTAACATGCGATACAAGCTGCTCCTCTGCTCTTACTGCAAGTATCGATGGCAGACTTCTCCGAGTCGGCGGTAGCGGCCCAACGTATACTGTCGAGATCGATTCGGTCGCGATACGGTCAATGCAGCAAGGCCAGTCGGTAACAATCCGCGGAACAGTTGCATTCGAATCAACAACAGCATCGTCTGAACAGCAGATCAGTTATGCTGTTCGGCCAGCTACCTCGGTTGCGGTCGTGCCAGTGGGCCAAAGCCTTGCGGCGGCGGGCAGTGGAGCACCAGCTACACTGTGCTACTTTGATTTCAATTCTTCAACGATCACCAGCTTTAACGAGCAGGTCTTTGCAGCACTTCAGCAAGCAATTGCCAATGGCAAGCGAGCAGAACTTGTTGCCACTACTGATCACTTGGGCACGGATGCGTCAAATACCGCACTGGCAGAGCGTAGAGCTAACGCCGCAATAGAGAAACTTGTTTCATTGGGTATTCCAAAGGACCGAATATCGGTAGGTACTTATCAGACCAAGGCCAATGAAAACGGAACTCCGATGGAGCGCATTGCAAATCGTTCAGTGAAGATCACCATTAGAGATTGAGGCTGTTGTGCTAACACGCAGTGATTTTCTTCTTCGACCCGACATTACGTTTCTTAACCACGGATCGTTTGGAGCTTGTCCGATGGAACTCCTCGATGAGCAGCGTCGGTGGATTGAGCAACTTGAATCGCAGCCGGTATTGTACTTCCTCGAGCTTATGCACAACATGCGCAGCGCGCGCGAGGTGATGGCTGCCTACGTTGGTGCTCAGCCAGAGAACCTTGCATTTGTAACCAATTCAACGTTTGGTGTAAACGTTGCTGCTCATGCTGTTGCCGAAGTGCTTCAGCCCGGTGATGAGATACTTTCTAACGACCACGAATACGGCGCATGCAATCGAGCATGGCGCTCTCATGCTGTAAGCAGGGGAGCTGTCTATGTTCAGGTGCACATTCCCATTCCGATTCCTACGCAGGAAGAATTGGCAGACATCATCTGGTCCGGCGTAACCGAGCGCACGAGGGTGCTCTTCCTCAGCCACATCACCTCTCCCACGGCCGTGCGTCTGCCTGTTGAAGATCTCTGCTCACGCGCCCGCGAGCGGGGGATCATTACGATCATCGACGGCTCGCATGTTCCGGGACACATCCCCTTGGACCTCTCAACGTTGGGCTGTGATATCTACACTGCAAACTGTCATAAGTGGATGTGCACTCCGAAAGGCAGTGCATTCCTGTGGGTTGCAGATACATGGCTGGACCGCATGAAGCCCCTTGTGGTTAGTTGGGGATCGGATATCCCAACGGTGAAGGACAGCTTCTTTATCGACGAAAATGAGTTCTTGGGCACACGAGACCATAGCCCCTTTCTCACGATTCCATATGCACTTGGATGGATGGAACGGAATGCGTGGCCAGATCTTCAGCAGCGATGTAGAAACCTAACGATGCTGGGCGTGCAGAAACTATGCAGACTAGAGGGCGTGCAGCCAATATCCGTTGGCGGACAAGACGCGCTGCTGCAGCTGGGTACAGTGATCCTTCCGGACGGCACTGATACAGATGCCATGAAGGTTTGGCTCTATGATGAGCGCTGCATAGAGGTGGTAGTGCATCGATGGCTTGATGTGCCTATCCTGCGCTTCAGTGTGCATGCGCATACCACGGAAGAGGACCTTGATGCCTTGGCATCTGCGGTTAGCGAGTACTTCAGCCACGCTGTTACGTGAGCTTGTGTTCTCTGCGAACCTGTGCTAGAAACTCTTCCATAAAGACGGCGGAGTCCGCTACGTTCAAACTCATCACTGCACCACCCTTCAGTTCCAGTTCAACATGCAGGGACGTGGCGTGATAGTCGCAGGTAACGCTGGCGTTGAGAATATCCGCCAATGCAACGTGATGCCCGTTAAATGTGAAGATCTTCATACTGCGCTCCAGAGAAAGTATAGGCGCAAGATGTTAAGATGCTTGGCAGCGCAGACTACGGCTTACACCGTACCAAAAAGTCTGTCTCCTGCGTCACCCAAACCAGGCATGATATAGCCGACGTCGTTAAGCTGACGGTCAAGCGCGGCAATCACAATGTGCGCTTCGGGATGTGCACTCTCAACAGCTGCAACGCCTTCGGGTGCTCCGATCAGGCAGGCAACAAGTATCTTCTGGTGAGGTAGGGGGCTGAGCAGATCCAGTGTGGCAACCATGCTGCCGCCGGTTGCGAGCATAGGGTCGATTACAATAAACGTTGTGCCGGCATCAGAGGGTGGTAGGTTTCGATAGTACTCATTGGGCTGCAGTGTTTCTTCGTTGCGCTTAAGTCCAATAAAGCCAACACTTGCATTGGGGCACAACAATAGAAACGGCTCCAGAAGCCCCATGCCTGCACGAAGAATAGGCACAATCACAACGTTGCCGCTGATCACGTCTACGGTAGTTGTTTCAAGAGGGGTCGTGACCTGCTTCGGGGCTGACGGGAGATGTTTGAGTGTTTCGGAAGCAATGTGGAGACCGATACGGTGCACGGCCGAGCGAAACACATCGATGTGCGTGTCTTGAGATCTGATCGTTGCCAGATCATGAGACAGCGCCGTACCCGACAGTACCGTTGTCATTGTTAAAACTTGGGATAGAACAACAACGTAAGGCGAGGAACAGCGTAGATCGTTGTTACATCTGAAATCTCCTGAGACAACGAGACCTTGCCTGTGGCGGGATTCTGGTATCGGTGCAAATACACACCTTCTCCAGGTTTTGCAGGGTCTTCCTGGATTCTGCCTTCTTCGAGAGCAACCCTGAGTGCTTCGTCCCGTGGCAGGCCATTGGGGTTAAACCACTTGGTGGAGATCTCTCCGTCGATCACAGGGAACGAGCTTGTAACCATCCCTGTCTGTGTTCCCATGATGATGTCGAAACGCACATTCACCATTGGGTAGAACGTACCGAACGACGTAGGGATAGATACGCCTGCGCCAATACCAGCAATAACTCCGAAGCGGGAAGTGGTCGTAATTCCATCGTTGGTGTGTGCATAGGTCACACCCGTCTGCGGAAGGAAATTGACCTTGTTGTAGGGATTCAGAGCATAGAGCATGGATAGCTCTGCAATGTTTGTTACGATAGGGGGCAGGTTGTATGCTGCGCGCTCGCCTTCGTTCTTCGTGTAGAGATACGTACCCTCAAACAGGAAGCGGGGAGTAAGCTGATACGCGATTGTTGCTCCGAGTGCTGAAAGGGACGGATAGGAGAATGAGGCCACGGTATCCTGGGTAACCTCTCTCCAGCGCATTGGTACGTTTTCTCCGAGTGCACGCTGGTAGAGCTGACGGAACGTTCGGCGCTCTGTAATGGTGTTCGAGCCCAACGTGATACCAAATCCCAGTGTGCGCGGCTTTACAAGGCGTTCGTAAGCAGCGGAATCTGCAGAGTAGGCATCCATTGCATACTCGTAGTCTGAGTCGCGCTCGAAGTCGTCTTCATTTGGCACGCGTGGCTGTGCCTGCAGGCCAATGAAGGTGCATGCAAGCAGGAGCGCCAATCGAAAAAGACCTTTCGCTGTTGCGGTTGTGGCTGATTGAACTTCCGTAAACGTCATTGAACGTATCTCCGCGATTTTTTCTGCAACCAGTCGCACATAGGATGGCTCATTGCGCTTGCCTCTGTGCGGAACGGGGGTCATGTATGGCGAATCTGTTTCGATCATAAATCTATCTACCGGCACACGTTCAACTACCTCGCGTAGTGTGAACTTTTTGAACGTGATGTTTCCTGTAAAGGAAACATGCATGCCTAGCGAAAGGGCACGATCAAGCGCGTGCTGGTCACTCGAAAAGCAGTGCAGTACACCTCGAAGACTACCGTCCTGCTCCTGCTCAAGGATGTCCAGAACATCCTGGTCTGCATCTCGATTGTGAATGATCACCGGCAGATCATGCGACTTTGCTATGCGAAGCTGCTCGCGAAAGTACAATTTCTGCACGTCAGGTGCACAGAAGTCGTAGAAGTAGTCAAGCCCGATCTCGCCGATTGCCACAACTTTCGACTCACTGCACTGGGCCTCAACGTTGTCGATGTCCTGGTGGCTTATCTGGCCTGCATGGTGAGGATGAATCCCTACTCCACGAAAGAGACGATGGTGCTGATCAACAACCTGTTTTAGGTGTTCGCGGGCAGCAGGTGTAATGTCGGGAACGATGATTGCTTCCACGCCTGCATCAAACGCTCGCTTAAGCACCTCGTCGCGGTCGGCGTCGAATGCTTCGGTGTCGATGTGCGCATGCGTGTCGATCATGCAGCCCCTTGCAGCTCATCTAGGGCGCTGATCACGGCGTTGACATGTCCAGGAACCTTTACCTTTTCGAATACTCGAGAGATCTTACCCTTGGGGTCGATGATATACGTTGTGCGTTCTACGCCCATGTATTTCCGGCCGTACATCGACTTCTCTTTCCAGACGTCGTAGTCAGTACAGACCTGCTGCTCAGGGTCTGAGAGCAGAGGGAAATTGAGTTCGAACTTTGCCTTGAACGAATCGTGCGACTTCACACTGTCTGGGCTAACCCCGACCACATGTACGCCGGCTGCTGCGAGCCTATTCATGGAATCACGAAAATCACATGCTTCTGCCGTGCATCCAGATGTTGAGTCTTTGGGATAGAAGTAGAGTACCAGCCACGACCCTTTGAATGATGCTAGTGAGATCGTGCCGGCCCCGTCTGTTGATCCTTTGAACGACGGTGCCTTTGTTCCTTCTGCAAGTGCCATGTTACTTCCTTGGCGCAGATGCGCGCCGTGCTGAAAAGAGATCGATAAGCGTCTGCTCCAAAGGTATGATGTCCTCCGAGCGCGCAGCGCCTGCTAACGCAACCTCCGTCTGCTGTGTTCCCGTCTGCTCTGACGATGCCTGTGAGGGGGCCTGCGCAGCGATGTTCTGACGTGGACGCACAAGGTGGACGCCAATAGCTGTGCCGTAAGTGGCCAACAGATATTCTTTGAGCTGCTGAAGTTTGTCTTCGAGTCTGTGATAGACAATCTCTGCTTGCGGACGCAGAATGATGCCTACGTCGGTCATGTCAACGGCAAGAACATTCTGCTTTACTGCCGTCTGCACAAAGCTCAGATGTTCTGGAAGAGATTCGATCCACTGCGACCAGCGTTTGGCAAGATTACCAGAGCTCAGCGAGCTCACAGGCTTTTCCTGCGTTTTCATGATCACCGGCGTGCCGAGTCGCACGGGAATTGGCTGAGCCATTGCCACGCCCCCTACCACCTGCGTTGATGCATGCGGGGGCACAGTTGCTGGTATAGCTGGCGCATTGAGCATGGCGAGCACATTGCCAAGGTCAACGGTGGAATCCATCGCTGCCAGCTGCACCAATGTGAATTCGAAGCGGATACGGGGCTGCGGAGGGTTCTGCCGAAGCACAGCCTCGCCCTGAGTGATCAGCGTCATGATGCGCAGTACATCGGCTTTCGTGTAGGTTGCCGCGGCAGTCCTGTAGCGTTCGAGATCTGTTCCTGATGCATCAATGAGATCAGTGCCGCCGGTCGTGATAACCGTGAGCATGTTACGAAAGTGCTCAAGCAAGCCAAGGAGGCATTCCTGCAGATCGTACCCGCGCTGCACAACTGTGCGCGCGTGCGTAAACATGGTTGGAATGTCATGTGCAGTTATTGCATCACTAAGCTGGAAGTAAAAATCCGTGTCGATCAGATGAAGAGCATTGCTCACCTCGGCCGACGTAATCGTGGTACCGCAGAACGATACAACCTGATCCAGAATAGACTGAGAGTCGCGCATCGATCCGTCTGCCTTCTTGGCAATCGATACCAGCGACGACTCATCGATCGAAATACCCTCTTTCGATGTAATGTGCCGAAGATGATTCGTGATCGTCTCGATCTCCATGCGCCTAAAGTCAAACCGCTGGCATCTGCTCAGGATCGTAGCCGGCACCTTATGGATTTCGGTGGTGGCAAAGACAAAGATCAGGTGGGCAGGGGGCTCTTCGAGCGTTTTGAGCAGGGCATTGAAGGCCGACGTCGAGAGCATGTGTACTTCGTCGATGATATACATCTTGTACTTGCCCACAACGGGAGCGTATTTGGCGTTATCCCGCAGCTTGCGGACGTCTTCAACAGAGTTGTTGGATGCCCCGTCGATCTCGATGATATCTACACTGCGCCCTTCCAACATGTCTGTACACGAGGCGCATGCATTGCACGGCTCGTAGTTAACGCTGTTCGTGCAGTTAAGAGCGCGAGCAAGGATTCGCGCACACGTTGTTTTGCCAACACCCCGGGGTCCGGTAAACAGATATGCATGATGCACACGCTGTTTTGCTATGGCATTTTTCAGCGTTGTTGTAATATGCTCTTGTCCGACGACGTCTTCGAACCGAAGAGGACGCCATTTTCGGGCCGTGACGATGTATCGTTGTTCTTCTGCCATAGGGGTAGTCGTTGCGAACCAGCAATCTGCTAAATCGAACTGCCATGCACAAACAGACTTACACTCATATTGTCCACTTTCTCATCATATGCCTCTGCATGGGCTCCGTGCGTAGTTCGGCACAGCAGGATGTCAGTACGATTAGCATTACCGCAGGTGGACGTACCCTTGAGGTAGTTAGTCAGCATGTGCTTGTGCGTTTTCGACAGGCGCGCACCGTGCCGGATGCACAGAGCGTTCTGCCTCCCGGTTTTCAGGTTGTTGAGCAGCTGCTGCCGCCTAGCCGGACGCAGTACTTCCAAACGCAGGCAATGGCGCTAAGGTCGCCGCAGAGCAGTTCTTCCGACCTGTATTCGGCAGAAGAGCGGCTTTCGAGAACATTTATCATCCGGTTTGCGGGTCCAGCAAGCCCCTTGCACATCGGGCAGCTTCTCACTTCGAAGCACGCAGCAAACATCGAGATTGCCGAACCGTGGTATGCAGCAGCAGTTCAAGGCTCTCCAAATGATCCCGAGATCGGCAACCAGTTTTTCCTGAAGACGATCAAGGCCTTTGAAGCATGGGATGTGTTTCAGGGGGCAGACTCGGTGGTTATCGGGATAAGCGACGATGGCATACGTCAGGATCATGAAGATCTGGCACCAAACATCGCCATCAATGCGAAAGAGATACCGGATAACGGGACAGATGACGACGGTAATGGCTATGTCGATGATTACAACGGCTACAACTTTGCCTATCAGCTCGAAGGTACGCAGCCCGGAAACACAACAAGCACGCAGTCGTATGGTCATGGAACCAAGGTTGCGGGGCTGGCAAGTGCGGCCACAGATAACGGCAGAGGGATTGCCGGCATGGGGTACAAATCGCGGTTCTTCCCAATGAAGACCGCTAAGCGCACGGGTGGCGGCATCATCTTTGGATATCAGTCATTGATTTATGCCGCGCAGCGCGGTTTTCGTGTGGTCAATACCAGCTGGGGCGTGGTGAAACCCTTTTCACAGATCGATCAGTCGGTTATTGACTATTGTGTTGCAAGTAACGTTCTGATCGTTGCCTCAGGGGGCAACCATGGTCAGGACGAGGTAGCAGCCGCATGGCGCCTGGTGAACTTTCCAGCCGGCTACCGCGGTGTGCTGGGCGTTGGCGAGACAACCGTTGATGATCTCATTGTTCCAACGAGCGGTATAGGCGTAAATGCCGACGTCTATGCCCCCGGATATGAAGCCTACACCACAGAGGCGCCAAACGGGTATACATCGTTTGGGATTCAGGGTACATCGTTTGCATCTCCAATTGTTGCCGGACTTGCTGGGTTGGTTCGGGGTAAGTGGCCAAATCTTACACCGATGGAAGCTGCAGAGCACATCCGCACAACATCGGACGACATCTCAATATCCAACAGTACGGTAAGCGATTTTACCCCCAAGAGAGTCAACGCCGAACGCGCGCTCACCGCTGAGCCATTTGCCCGCCCCGGTGTTCGCATCACCGGAAGCACTGTGCGGCTTGCTCGAACAGGTGAGTCTCGTTTCCGTGCTGGGGATACGGTAGAGTTGGTGCTGCGGCTGACGAATTACCTGGCGGATGTGAATTTGGAAACGGCACTTCGGGTTATTGACCCCAACGGCTGGGATCTTGGCATTGTGAACGAGGGTCAGGTAGTAGGTTCAATTCCGAGAGGTAGCGTAAAGACCATGCTACCAATAACGCTTATTGTGCGAGCAGTTGGAACTGGCGACTGTGTGCTGGGGCTTGAGATGAGCGGCTCGAATTATGAAGACCGCGACTTTGTGATGATCTCGCCCCCTACGTCAATGAACCGATTTGAGAACGACAAGCTGATCTATGGGATGTCGGACGATGGCATGGTAGGCTATTCAGCGCCGTTCGACCCGAAGTATGGCGATGGCTTTGGTTGGAAGCCGAGTTACTCAATGCTGTCATCCGGAGGTCTCTTTGCGCAAACTCAGGGAACGCTGTCGGTTTCTGCATATAAAAACGATCCACCCTTTGCATCCGACTTTCTTGCGTCCAAACCGTTTGGGCGTGCACCCGAGCCGTCGGCCTGCGTGATGTCTGACTCACTGGCATTCCAGCCTATCGGTATGCAAGTAACACAGGACTGCAGGTTTATCAGCCCAACAGCCTCTTCTACCGTGTGGAATGTAAAGGTCCAGCCATCAAACGCTGATGTGCCCCTTTCCAACATTGGCGTGGGCTATGTATTCGACTGGGATCTTGGTCCGGGTGGTTCAGACAACAACATCAACCACGACACCGAATGCATTCCATCGAGTGTAAGGGGCCAGCAGAGCGCAGGCTTTGTTGTGAGCAGGGAAGGCTATCCAGTGGCGTTGTGCGTTGCTGCTGTTGGGTCGCAGCCAACCGACGCTGCTCAGGCTGCATGCATGCTGCTGGATGAGATAGTTGACGATGGTGATGGGTTTTCGTCGTCGGACAGAATCCGACTTCTTACAAGTGGCACAACGATTCAGACCCCGAACATCGGCGATGTTGCAGGCTCCATTGGTATGCTCCGTTCCGGTGCGGTAACATCAGAAGCCCCGTTCACCTTTCGCGTGATCATCGGTGCAGGGGCAACAGTAGAGGCCGCACGTAATGCCGTTCGCGAAGCCATAGATGCAACCACATCTGTGGCAGAACATTCTGCCGAGGAGGCCTATATCTGGCCTAACCCTACAACAGGTGATGTGCGTATTGCATCGATGGAGAGTGTCGAACGCATAGACGTAGTGGATGCAGCAGGCCGCATGGTGCTCAGGGAGTACCTACGGGGGTCCGGAGTGCATACGATAGCTGCATCAAACCTCCTGTCGGGTGCCTACCAGGTGGTTTTCTACAACCGTAATGGATTGGTGGATCGAATTGCAACGCTGATACGCCAATGAAAATCTTTGTTACTGCAGCACTCGTATTGAGTTGTATCGTTAGCAGTGCGATGGCGCAGCTGCAATATCTTCCTGCCGAGCCCCCTTACAGACCTGATGCAGTAGTAGCCGGACATCTCAAGGTGCGGGTCTTTCGCGAGTACGCTGCGAGTGCATATGATGAGCTTGCAAAGCTTGGTCTAACAGTGGTGCGAGAAGTACTTCCCGTGCAGCAGTCTCTGCGTGCGCAAGACGGAGCGCAGAGAAGGAAGAGACCAACGCAGCTCGATGAGGCACTTGCAGTTGAAGAACGACTGTTGCGATCATTCGTGGTGGCGTATCAATATCAAGGCATGCCGCCAGAGCGCATGATTGCCTTACTACAAGTTGGGTGCGGTCCGATAGAATGTGCGGCCCCATGGTGTGTGATGGAACTGTGCGGAGAGCCAAACGATCCGGAAGCATCAAAGCAGGGCCTGCTGCAGCTTATCAGGGCTACTGCGGCATGGGACATAGAAGACGGATCTGACTCAGTTGTGATTGGTATTAGCGATAGTGGGATGCGTCAAGATCACGAGGATCTTAAGGATGCATTGTGGGTTCGCACAACAGAGATTCCTGATAATGGTATTGATGATGACGCCAACGGGTATGTGGATGATTACAACGGATACTCGTTCTCGGCAGAGGCCGATAGTACGAGGTTCTCGGACACCTATAATCCGAACAATGGTCACGGCACAAGTGTTGCGGGAACATGCGGTGCGCGTGTGAACAACAATGTTGGTATTGCCGGAGTAGCAAATTCTTGCAAGCTGTTCCCGCTGCGTACAATGCCGAATGGTACGTCGGGAATCGTCTATGGGTATGAGTCCATCATGTATTGCGCAACGAACAACATTGATGTTGTGAACTGTTCATGGGGTGGTCAATCTCGATCATGCATCGACGAGGATGTTGTTGCCTATGCAGTGGCCCGCGGAACAGCCGTTGTAGCTGCCGCAGGAAATCATGGATCGCCAGTGCCGTTTTTTCCCGCATCATATCGTGGAGTGCTCTCGGTGGGCGTTGTTGATGCGTCAGACAACGTCGTTCCCATGTCTGGACATGGGCCCATGGTAGACATCATGGCACCAGGACATGGCAGTTGGAGTACAGCGAATGACGGCACATACGCTGGATTCTGCTGCACGTCTGGGTCTGCTCCAATAGCCTCTGCCGTGGTTGCGCTTGTACGATCCAAGAATCCTGAGCTTGGTCCCCGTGAGGCGTGCGCCGTTGTTCGCGCAACAGCAAGACCATCGCCATGGGCATTTATCCCTGCAACAATCGACACTACGCTTCTTCCGCCCGGACGCATCGATGCGTTGTCGGCGGTTACTGCGGATCCATCAAAGCTTGTCTCGCTCGTGCTGGATAGCGTTCTTGTGACTGGTCCGAATAATGAAGCACGCTGGACCGTTGGAGATACCATAGAAGTTCGGCTGAGATTACGTAATGAGCTTGCGCCAGTAAACATAACGCTACTCGATAGTATACGTCTAGCTGGAATTGGTCCGCGCGGACTTGCCCTTGTTGGCGCGCCAAGCGTTCCATGCATCAATTCGGTTGTTCGGGGAGAGCACTTCGTAACAACGCCGATGAGATTTGTTGTACGACTTGGCACAGACACCGCAACATTTGCAGTTGTTACGGTGAAGGGCACCTATGAAAATGGAAAGCCATTCCAGCAGACCATTTCGTGCAGCATCACGCCATCGCCTGCATACGTTACGCTTGCCAATGACCGCCTACGGATCAGTATTGGTGATAGGGGGCGTATTGGAAACACCGACATCCAGCGAGGTCAAGGAGATGGTGTTACGATTAGATCGTTATGTGGACAGATGTACGAGGGCGGACTCATCATTGCTGCAAACGGCAGGGTGGTAGATAATGTGCGCAGGCAGCGAGGCATCAACGACCATTTTAGGTCCGTAAAAGGCTTCATCCATCCTAATCCCGAACTGGGAGTTCTGCGCGATACTGATGCGCCAGATTCACTGCGAATAGGAGTTCAGGTAGAGCAGAGAGTGGTGCTTGACTCGGTACGCGGACTCCTCCTTATGGACGTGACCGTTACGAATGTGTCGGACACAACGCTGCATGACCTTGCTGTTGGGTGGTTCTGTGACTGGGATCTTGGCAGGCAGCCGGCGGAAAATATCTCCTACACGAAATCTGCAGCACAAATCGTGCGGTCAACATCATCGGCGGTGTTCGCTGCGCAAACCGTCTTCTCGCCTTGGACCGATGCACGGTACACCCTGCACGGCATGGACAACACAACAACCTATGGAGGGTTCTCACAGGCTCGCAAAGATGAGCTACTGCGCGGTAAAGAAGCAGCATTTACAGGCGTAAATGATGTTGCAACCATCGTTGGTGTGCGCTTTACCAGCCCCTTGCCACCAGGCCATGTTCGTAATCTACAGCACGTTATTGCCGTTGACACATCGGAAGCAGGCGTAGTGCAGCTGGTTCTGAATCAAGCGAAGGGGCTCTATAGCAACACCTATTCTCCATGGTTGATTGAGCCAATTCAGGAGATCTTCCCGAATCCTGCCACAGGAGTTGCATACGTCCCAGCATCTGGGATGCAGCAGCAGCTGAATGTTCGTGTAGTGAACCTGGCAGGGCAGGAAATGATGCGTTGGAACATTGAAGCGCCGTTGGACCGTGCGGTTGTGCCGATAGATGTTTCTGAACTGCCGCAGGGATACTATCACGTGATGGTCGACGACGGCGTTCGGTCGCAGCATCGCAAGCTGGTGATCCGTCGGTAGGTAAGTGGCTCACGTTCCGGATGACCGTATCTTTGCCGGCATGAGTGTTCTTCTCACGACAATCGCCGACGGCATTGCAACGCTTACGCTTGACCGCGCTGAAAAGCGCAATTCGCTGAGTGTTGAACTGATTTCTGCCTTACACGAAGCCTTCGTTGCGTGCTCGCATGATGATGCTGTGCGTGTTGTTGTTGTAAAAGGGGCCGGCAGTGCGTTCTGCGCTGGAGCAGATCTGGCCTATCTCCAAAAGATCTCCGAGCTTTCTCCTACAGAGAATATCGAGGATTCTACGGCCCTCAAGAACATGTTGCAGTCGATTGTTGACTGCCCCAAGCCCGTGATTGCAATGGTGCACGGTCCGGCAATTGCTGGTGGATGCGGACTTGCAACCGTGTGTGATTTTGTGATCGCCGGAAGAGACAAATCCCTGTTTGGGTACTCAGAAGTGCGAATCGGCTTTATCCCTGCGATCGTGCTCGTGTATCTGGTGAGAAAGATCGGCGACACACAGGCACGCAGGCTTCTTCTCAGCGCAGAGAATATCAGTGCAGACGAAGCACACAGAATTGGAATGGTAACAAAGGTTGTCGAAGACGACCACCTGGAATCAGAGGTTGACGCACTTGCTCGGCGTCTTGCCAGTAACAGCATGTCTGCCATGGGGCTAACCAAGCACATGCTTAGTGCCGTGCATGGAATGTCGATGGATGCCGGACTGCAATACGCCACAGTAATGAATGCTCTTGCACGACAAACGGAAGACTGCAAGAACGGCATCGCTTCATTTTTGAAATCATCTAAAGGGTAATCGCGAGATGAGCACTATTCGATTTGGCACGATTCTATCAGCATTTGCTGCATTGGTCGCAGCTGCAACTATCGCAACTGCTCAGCAGGCAAACCTGAACTTAGAAGGATTTGTTCGTGACGCTGCAACAGGAGCGCCTGTTGGAGCGAAGATCTACATCTTTACCCCTTCTGGAAAGAGGATATCCATTAACTCTAACTCCAAGGACGGATCCTATCTGCAGACCCTTGCCGAGTCGGGTCCTCACAAGATTGCTATTGCAGGTTACAACGTCTATCGTAAGGAAGAGGTTGTGAATGTTCCCGCCTCTGAGAAGTTTAAGATCATTAAGCAGGATTTCGAAGTAAAGACCCTTGTTCAGGGATCTGAAGTATCGACCACTGCAATGGCATTTGAGAAGAACATGGCCAACATAACAGACCAGTGCAACAGAGCACTGGCTGATATCTCGGCTCTCCTGAAGACCAACCAGGCGATGAACATCGTAATGTACGTTGCCGCCGATGAAGACAGGCTTGGAGCAGCAAAGGCAGCCAACGATGCCGCGTATAAAAAGGCATACGATGCGTGGCTCAAAGCCTCGAAAAAGTTGAAGAAAGGCGCCACGCCCCCTGCCGAGCCAGTAAAGCCTGCAGATCCAGAGGATCCGAACAAAGCGCTGGTGCAGGAGCGTATCGATACACTAAAGGCACGCTTGCGTCCGGTCAAGAATGGAGACGTTCGCATAAAGTATGTCTACGAACCATTCCCCATTCAGCAGGTTCAGGCTGTTGCACCTGTAGCCACCGAACAGCCGGCCAAGGGTGGAAAGAAGAAAGCGGCGGCACCGAAGCCTGCGCCTGTTGCAAAAGCTCCAAAGGCCATCACAATGCCGCAGCTCGTTGTTCGGGTTGGCGTTGTGAAGGACCTCATGGACTGAGTGCATGTGCATAATCTTCGGCCAAGGCCGTCAATTTGACGTGGTATATTTCCAGTAGTAACAGAACGGCTGGCTGTTCGTCTATGAACTTCCATCACCACGTTCAACGAGGATTTCGGCCATGGAAGGCAACTTTTCAAATCGTGTTCAAGACGTTATCCGGTTGAGTCGCGAAGAGGCACTGCGCCTCGGACACGACTACATCGGTACCGAGCATTTGCTGCTTGGAATCATTCGCGAAGGCGAAGGCATTGGCGTGAAGATTCTGCGGAATCTTGGCGTGGATCTCAGCAAGCTCAAGCGAGCTATTGAGGATACCGTCCGCACGATGAGCGGACCACTCACAATCGGGAACATCCCGCTAACAAAGCAGGCCGAAAAGGTACTGAAGATCACGTATCTCGAGGCAAAGCTCTACAAAGCCGATGTGATAGGTACGGAGCATCTGCTGCTCTCGCTGCTTCGCGATGAAGACAACATTGCGGCGCAGATTTTAGGGCAGTTCACGGTGAATTACGACAGCGTCCGCAAAGAGCTGGACGCCTATCTCAGTGGAAAATCAACACCTGCTCCGCAGCGTCCTGAGCGCGCGTCGGCGGGTGCGCAGGGCAAGACAAAGGGTGCCCCGGAAAAGGCAAAGACACCTGTACTCGACAATTTTGGCCGTGATCTCACGAAGCTTGCTGTTGAAGGCAAGCTGGACCCAGTAATTGGCCGCGAAAAGGAAATCGAGCGCGTAGCCCAAGTGCTTTCGCGCAGGAAAAAGAACAATCCAGTCCTTATTGGTGAGCCAGGCGTTGGCAAGACTGCCATTATTGAAGGCCTTGCCATTCGCATCATCGATAAAAAAGTCTCGCGGGTATTGTTTGACAAGCGAATCGTTACTCTTGATCTGGCAGCACTGGTTGCTGGTACGAAGTACCGTGGACAGTTCGAAGAGCGCATGAAGGCTGTGATGTCCGAGCTTGAAAAGGCCAAGGACGTTATCCTCTTCATCGACGAGCTTCACACCATCGTAGGGGCAGGGGGCGCAAGCGGCTCGCTGGATGCATCGAACATGTTCAAGCCTGCACTGGCGCGAGGAGACATCCAATGCATTGGTGCCACCACGCTTGACGAGTACCGTCAGTTCATTGAAAAAGACGGCGCCCTCGACAGGCGTTTCCAGAAGATTCTCGTAGACCCGCCCACAGCCGACGAAGCGATTCAGATTCTCACGAATGTTCGCGACCGGTACGAAAAGCACCACGGCGTGCGGTATACCGACGAATCTGTGCGTGCCTGTGTGATGATGGCTGATCGCTACATCACCGACAGGTTCCTGCCGGATAAAGCCCTCGATGTGATGGATGAGGCTGGTGCACGAGTGCACCTAGCTCACATACATGTTCCCAAAGAGGTTCTCGAGCTCGAAGCCAAGATCGAAGAAGTGCGTCTGCAGAAGAACTCGGTGGTTAAATCGCAGAACTTCGAAGAAGCCGCTCGTCTGCGCGATTTGGAAAAGCAGCACCTTACCGAGCTCGAGCAGGTGAAGGAGCAGTGGGAGTCCAACGCTACAGAGGTTGCCTATGAGGTAACGGAAGAGGATGTAGCAGACGTTATTGCCATGATGACGGGCATACCTGTAAACCGCATCGCCGAAGGAGAAACAGCAAAGCTGCTTAAGATGGCAGATGAGCTCAAATCCCAAGTGATCGGACAGGATGAAGCAGTAGAGCACCTAGCCAAGGCCATTCGTCGTGCTCGTGCGGGCCTAAAAGACCCGTCACGTCCGATCGGGTCCTTTATGTTCCTAGGACCTACCGGCGTTGGGAAGACCGAGCTTGCCAAGGCGCTTGCTCGCTATATGTTCGATAGTGAAGAGGCACTTATCCGCATCGACATGAGTGAGTACATGGAGAAGTTCTCTGTCTCCAGACTCGTTGGTGCCCCTCCGGGATATGTCGGATACGAAGAGGGTGGCCAGCTTACCGAGAAGGTGCGCCGCAAGCCCTATTCGATCGTTCTGCTTGATGAAATCGAGAAGGCACATCCGGATGTCTTTAACATTCTTCTTCAGGTGTTTGACGACGGACAGCTCACGGATGGATTAGGACGCCGTATCGATTTTAAGAACACGATTATCATCATGACGTCCAACGTGGGCATGCGCGATGTGAAGGCCGGCGGAAAGATTGGCTTTACATCAGACTCCGCGGTTGATGATTACGAAAACATGAAGTCAACGGTAGAAGAGACCATGAAGCGCCTCTTCAATCCGGAGTTTCTTAACCGCATCGACGAATACGTGATCTTCCATACGCTCAAGAAAGAGCATATGGTCAGAATCATCGACCTTCAGCTCAAGAGCTTGGTAAAGCGGCTTTCAACTCGCAACATCACATTGGATCTTGGCAAGACTGCCAAGGAGTTTCTTGCTGAAAAAGGATTCGACGAGAAGTACGGTGCCAGACCGCTTCGCCGAACAATTCAGCGATTTGTCGAAGACCCGATAGCAGAAGAAATGCTGCGAGGGGGCTTTACAGACGGCAGTGTGATCAAGGGTAAGCTGGACAAAAAGACAGGTACCGTTGTCTTCGCAATCGCGAAGTCAAAGTCTGGTGAGTCTCTTGAAGAGCACGAAGAAGCAGAAGCACATGAAGATTAAGTCAGAGGTATGGTAGACCCCAAGAACGAGCTTCTACGATACCTTCGTCAGCAAGAGCAGATGTATGGCAGGACGTTGTACGTTGACCACGTAGAGCGTCCTGTTCGTAGTTTGCCCCCTTCCCAACCAGCGCCTGAAGCAGTCGCAGCAGAAATTGCTCTCCCAGAACTTGCGGTTCAGGAGGTTGGATCAATCAAGGGGCTTGATGACGTGACAACACTCGAACAATTCCAGGCAAAAATCTGTACCTGCATGCAGTGTCCATTAGGCGCTACGCGAACAAACTTTGTGTTCGGCAGCGGCAATCCTAACGCAGACATCATGGTGATCGGAGAAGCCCCAGGTGCCGATGAAGACGAGCAGGGGCTTCCGTTTGTGGGCAGAGCGGGGCAGCTGCTGACGAAGATTCTGGAGTCTGTCGAGATGCCTCGCGAGCAGGTCTACATCTGCAACATCCTGAAGTGCCGTCCGCCGAATAACCGCAAGCCCCTTGCCTCCGAGACGGACCAATGCGAGCCATATCTATGGAAGCAGATCGAGCTCATCAAACCAAAGTTCATTCTAGCACTTGGACTAACAGCAGCCAATACACTTCTGAAGAACAAGGAGAGTATGACGGCGCTACGTGGTAAAGTGCATGATTATCAGGGCATCAGCACCATCGTTACATATCACCCTGCCGCATTGCTTCGCAATCCTGATTGGAAGAAGCATACATGGGAAGATGTGAAGTTTCTACGCAAGCTTTATCAGGAATCAACAGCAGTATGAAGATAGCAGTACTACTTGGCGGACTTAGTCCGGAGCGTAATATTTCATTGTTGAGCGGACGTGCCGCTGTGTTTGCACTCCGAGATCGCGGGCACACGGTGATAGCCCTTGATCCTCTTCGTGGGGCAGGAGAGCCCCTTGCCGATGATGAGCTTCGGGCGGCATCGGCGCGCGAGGTTACCGATGAGGAACGGGCAAGCTTCGATCCTGCAAAGCTGCTGGCTTGCATTACGTCGGCACATTTAGACGATGTAGAAGCTGTGTTCATTCTCCTGCATGGCCAGTTCGGAGAAGATGGATACGTGCAGTCGCTTCTCGACATGCGCGGCATACCCTACACGGGCAGTCAGATGCTTGCAAGCGCAACGGCAATTGATAAGGGGCTTTCTAAGATGCTCTTCCAGGTTGCCGGCATCCCGACAGCACAGTGGGCAACAGTTACACCAGATCAGCATGACGACGTTGAGCTGTTGGATTCGATCATCAATGAGATCAAGGGTGGTTTGGTAGTAAAGCCAAACGATCAGGGGTCAACAGTTGGTATGACGATCCTGCACACGCCGACAACTGATGACCTTTCAGGTGCCATAGCGCTAGCCGGTAAATTCTCGTCCACGATTCTCATCGAGCGGTTCATACCTGGCAGGGAACTTACCGTTCCGGTACTTGGAGACGAGGCTCTGCCGATTATTGAGATCGAGCCTAAGGCTGGCTATTACGACTTTGAAAACAAATACACAAAAGGCCGCACGGAGTATCACTGTCCGGCAGACCTTTCGGAAGAAGTTGAAGAACACGTAAAGAATCTTGCCGTTGCTGCTCACAACGTGTTGGGCTGCCGCGCATATAGTCGTGTTGATTTTCGACTGACGGAAGACAACATGCCAGTGTGTCTGGAAGTGAACACCATTCCGGGATTTACGGAAACAAGCCTACTACCGATGGCCGCGCGCGAAAACGGAATCGAGTTTGGCGAACTATGTGAAGCCATCATGAGGGAGTCAGGAATCGCCATATGAAGAACATCCTGTTGACTGGGATCGGCAATGCTCTTGTCGATTTAGAGTATAAAGTCACCGAAGAAGAGTTGCAATCTTTTGGCGTCGACAAAGGTTCAATGACGCTCACCGATGCCGAGCGGCAACTCGAGATGATCAAGGCGCTGGGCTCACGGGATGCTCACCGCTGCAGCGGAGGCTCGGCGGCTAATACGATCATCGCATTCGCGCAGTTCGGCGGATCAAGCGCCTACACATCGATACTTGGTGCAGATCACTATGGTGAGTTCTATGCGTCGGAGTTTAACGACATGGGAATTGTTCTCTCGGCCGATCTTGTGCCGGGCGGAACAACGGGCTCGTGCCTAGTTCTGATTACGCCTGATAGCGAACGGACGCTTAATACAACGCTAGCGGTGAATCAACACTTCTCGCGGGATCATGTGCGGGAGGATATCATCCAGCGCAGCCACTGGATCTACATTGAAGGGTATAAGCTTACAGATGACAATGGCGTAGAAGCAGTTGACGTAGCCTTGCATTATGCAAAGAAGCACGACACACGCGTTGCAGTAAGCTGTAGTGATGGATTCATCGTTGATGTATTCGGAGATAGGTTGCGTGATGTCCTGAAGAGAACAGACCTCGTGTTCGCAAATGAGCGCGAAGCATCTGCACTCGCCAAGGAAGAGCACGCCGATGATGCCTACCTGAAACTGTCGTCCGACTTTTCTCACGTCGTAGTAACAAAGGGGCCATCCGGCTCCCGCGTTCGTTGGAACGGTATTGAGGCCAGCGTTCCTGCGTATGCCGTAGAAGCCGTAGATGCAACAGGTGCTGGAGACATGTATGCTGGAGCATTTTTGTATGGCGTGCTGCACGGACATCATCCGGAGCATGCAGCTCGGTTAGCCTCGTATGCTTCAGCCCAGGTAGTGGCACAGTTTGGTGCACGGCTCAAGGCAAGTCATATCGAGGTTCGCGATTCTATCCTGCAGTCTTCTGCTACTCGATAACAAAGGGTCAGTGAAAACGATCGTTGCCATACTAACTGTTCTCCTTGCACTTCTCGCTCCGGCCCCATCAGCTGTTGCGCAGTCGGGTATGGACTTCGACGAGTTTGTGCGTCGGGCCGATCCGTACTTTGCCGAAGACCTTCTTGGAGACGTTCGCATGGCCATGCCTCAGGGGTCGGGCTATAAGATCTGGGGCTGGGATGTCGGAGACTTCAGCGGGGACGGTTTCTACGACCTGGCGCTGTCTGTGCACATCCTGGGTACGCGCAAGCGCGAGTGCATGGTGTACATGTTTGCCGACGTTGAAGGATACCTCGTTCCTGTGAGTAAGCAGCCGTTTCAATACGTAGACCTCCCTCTTGAGGTTGGGGTAGTGATTAAGGATGTGGAGTGTTACGTAACCCAAAAGCGTAAGTCTGAAGATTGGACCATTAAGGGCTACAGATTTACGGAAGGGGCTGTTGTACTTGTTGATGAGTTTGTAAGCGATAAGATCGACGGTTTTCAGCACGAGAGCTTCCGATCATACCAAACGCTTGTTACGAAGGAGCGCCTTGCCAATAAGAGAGATGAAGAAGTTTTCTCCACCGAGTTTCTAACCATCCCTTGCTACAGCAGGAGCCGGCAAGTCTATGCGGGCTATGTTCCCGAGGTTGTGGTAAGCAGTACGGGACACGTACCGGAGGGGGCTTACTGGTGGACAGGAGAATCTGATGCTTCGTTTTCGGCCAGAATGGTCTATGACGACGACTATCTCTATGCCCGCATCAATGTGCAGGATTCGAATGTGGTCACCGGCTGGTGCGACACGTGCATTGCCGATCACGTTGAACTTCTCTTTGATGTTACCCCGCCGTCGGAAGGCAGTAGGTCTCGGTACATCTCGAAAATCGAACGCGAAGAAGTGGTTGTTAGAAGTACGAGCGACTCAGGTCTGTTTACCTTTACGGTACGATTGGGTGATTTTGGAGACAATCTTCCGAAGGTTGCGATCAAGACCACAGATGAGGTAGATCAATCGCAAGTCAAAGCTAGGAAACAACTTAGAGTGGTGTCGGCGTCTCGTCCAGGCGGTTATGTCGTTAAGCTTCGTATCCCATTCTCGTTACTGGGGTACGAAAAGGCCCCGATCGACGAACAGGGGATTGTCGAGTTCGGCTGTGCCATTGCAGTTGTAGATTATGACAATGAGTTCCGTCCGGAAGAGCGAAGTGTGATCGCTACAAGTAACGTGGAGCCCCTTGATCCATCCACCTATGGTGCCCTAAGATTTGTTCCGGATGGCGCTTGGTACGGGGAGAGTGTAAATATCTACGGCGACGCTGTAATCAATACTCTTCGCGAATTGGGCTTTTAAGCGCGTACGACCTATTTTTGCGCAAGTTTTTCGATGGGGTATCCCGTGCAGTCCAAACCAACTGCCATGCAGCAGGCTGCACCGTATCTGGGGCTGGGCGTTCAATTGGCCAGTACGGTACTTTTCTGCGGTGCGGTTGGGTACTGGATAGACAACGTTATCGCGTCGTCGCCGATTGGAGTGTTATCGGGAGTCGTCATCGGAAGCGTAGTTGGGATGATGCAATTTCTTCGCACCGTGCAGAAACTCTCACGAGGCAAGGAGTTGGTTGATCGAAATGAGAACGAAAGGTAAGAGCAAGTCGTGGATGTCAGAAGTCCGTACGTAGCTATAGTGATTGCTCTCGCGATCAGTGTAACCAATTCATGTGTTGGTTACGTGATTGCGAAGAGAGCTTCTACGAAGGAGATGAATACATTCATGGGCATGGTCTTCGGGAGCTTGGCCTTGCGCGGTCTTGTAGTAGTTGCGCTGGCTTACCTAGGACTGGGCGTCGTGGATTTGCACGACGTTGCATTTGCTCTTACGTTTTCAATCTCTGCGTTTGTTGCGCTGATGGTAGAGGTGTTTTTTTTTCACTCCTCTATGGAAAAGCAAAAACAGCATCAGCTACGGAACGTGAAAAGACCGATTAAAAAAAAAGAATTTAACGTATTAGGTTTCACCGGATGAGCACACAGCCAGCGGCACATCACGATTCTACATCGGCGTCGACAGCAGCGCATAGCGACACTGCTCACGTTGCCGGTGCGCACGGCGCATCAGCAGAGGTGTCGGACAAGTTTACCTTTAACAAGCTGCTCGACCAGCTTGGTGATCACCATGAATTGAACATCTTCTTTGGGCATTACGAGATTTTGCCGGTTATTCTTCTTGATGAGCAGAGCAACCCGCATATATATCCAAATCTGCATGCCATGGAAGAAGCGGGTGTATATACCATGCATCACCATGGACATGGCCATCACATCGTTCGCACGCATGCTGCTCATACAGAAAAGGAGACGTGTCCGCTACCACATCCCGCCCCTTCCCTTGACCTCTCTGTTACCAACTTTGTAGCGTATCAATGGATTGCGATGATCCTGGTAACGATTGTGTTTGGCGTGATTCGCGGACGTTACAAGAAGAACCCGATTAGTGCACCGCGTGGATTGCAGAACGCAATCGAGGCGGTTGTTCTCTATGTGCACGATCAAATCGTGCGTCCGAACGTAGGCACAGACAAGCGTGCGATGCGCCTTATGCCATTTATGCTAAGTCTGTTCTTCTTTATTCTGTCGCTGAATCTGATTTCCCTTCTGCCGGGAGCGCACGCCGCTACCGGTGCGCTGCCAGTAACGATGGCGTTGGCAACATGTACGCTGATCGTGGTAAACTTTATCGCGATCAAGGATGCAGGTATCGGTTCATGGTTTAAGCACCTGTTAGGGGGCGCCCCCGCATACATCGCGCCAATCATGGTGCCGATCGAACTTGTTGGTATCATCACAAAGCCCTTTGCCTTGATGATCCGTCTCTTTGCCAACATGACAGCCGGACACATCGTGCTGTTGTCGCTTGTTGGACTGATTTTCTTTTTCGCGCAGGAAATGGGCGAAACAGTTGGTTGGGGTGTTGCTCCAATCAGCGTGCTGTTCTCGGTATTTATCTACCTGCTTGAGCTACTTGTAGCATTCCTGCAGGCCTACATCTTTACGATGCTGTCGGCCGTGTTTGTTGGACTTGCGCTTGGAGACCATGCTGCGCACGACCATCATCACGATCATGCGGCATCGCACTAATTGATACTCACGTCGGAAACAAATCACAATCATTCACAATTACTTCATTTGGAAGGGAATCACATGGAAGCAGTTGCTTTTGCTTGGCTCTCAGCGGGCATCGGTCTTGGTATCACAGTATTTGGTGTAGGCTCCGGTATCGGTCGCCTTGCAGCCGCTGCTCTCGAAGCAAGCAGCCGTCAGCCAGAAAACGCTGGTGATATCCGCACAACCATGATCATCGGTGCAGCTCTTATCGAAGGTGTTGCGCTGTTGGCAGGCGTTGTATGTATCCTTCTTGCTGTTAAGAGCTAATTACCACGCAAGCTACCCGATCCTGTATGTGCAGGGTCGGTCTTTGGGTGTTGCAGGCAACATTCAAAGACCGATTTCGGTCGGTATCTGACAGTGTATTTCAACTTCGTTTCGACGGAAGACTTCAATGCCAGCATTTTTGCAGTTCGAACCAGGTCTGGTAATCTGGACCCTTGTAAATTTTTCAATCTTTGCCCTGATTATCGGCAAGTTCGGTTGGAAGCCCATGCGCGATGGAATAGCGGCACGTGAAGCCTCGATTCGTGAGGCGATTACGGCAGCCGAGAACGCGAATCGCGAAGCACAGGAGCTCATCAAGGACAATCAGGAGCGTCTTGCAAAGGCCCAGCGTGAGACGATGGAGATCGTGAAGGAAGGCCGCACCCAAGCCGAATCGATCATTCGTAAAGCCGCAGAAGAAGCAGAGTTCGTTAAGCAGCAGAAGCTCACAGAAGCCCAGCGTGAGATTGATCGTCAGAAAGATGATGCAATCAAGGCTCTCCGCACGGAAGTGTCTTCGCTGGTTGTTGATGCTACAGAAAAGCTGCTCGGCCGCAATCTGCAGGGCGACGATCACAAGCGAATCGTTGAAGACTACGTGAACGAACTCTCTAAGAACTAAATCATCATGTCAACACTCAAGATTTCACGTCGATACGCCAAGGCGTTGCTCAGTGTTGCTGTTGCAAAGAACAGCACGGAGGCGGTTACACGCGATGTAGAGACTGTACGTTCTGCCGCAGAGTCTTCCAAGGAGCTTCGCTCCATGCTGCGCAGTCCCGTTATTGAAAGCAAGGTTAAGAAGGCCGTTCTGCAGGAAGCGCTCGGAAGTTCATTGTCTCCCGAGACGCTCGACTTTTTCAACCTGGTCATCGACAAGGGGCGTGGGGATCTCTGGAGAGAGATCGCAGCAGAGTTTCAGTCGTTGATCGACACATTAGGCAAAGTAGAACGTATCGAGGTTACCTCTGCTGTAGAGATCGATGCATCACAGCGTGCCGCTCTCGAGTCTTCGGTTGGCAAGAAGCTAGGCAAGACAGTTATTGCCACCTACAAAGTAGATCCATCGATCATGGGCGGTGCCGTGATTCGTATTGGTGACGAGATCCATGATGGTTCTATCCGTCATCAACTGCACGTGCTGAAGCATAAGCTTGCCACAGCGTAATCCCCTCTAACGAAGAAAACGAAACAATACTCAAGGAAAAACTAGAATGGCTGATGTTCGTCCAGATGAGATCTCCGCGATACTCCGCAGACAGCTGACGGGGTTCGACAAAGAGACAGACGTCTATGAAGTTGGCACTGTTCTCCAAGTAGGCGACGGTGTTGCACGTATCTATGGCCTCACGAACGTGATGGCCTCTGAACTTGTTGAGTTCCCGAACGGCGTCGTCGGCATGGTTCTCAACCTTGAAGAAGACAATGTTGGTGCGGTTCTGTTCGGCGATGACTCTCTTGTGAAAGAAGGCGATCAGGTTCGCCGCACGGGTCGCATTGCCTCTGTACCAGTAGGCGACGGCCTCGTTGGACGCGTTGTAGATCCACTTGGACGTCCGATCGACGGCAAGGGACCTATCAAGGAATCTGCCTTTTATCCGATTGAGCGCAAGGCACTTGGCGTTATCGACCGCCAGCCAGTTACCGAGCCTCTTCAAACAGGTATCAAGGCTATCGATGCTCTGATCCCTATCGGTCGCGGACAGCGCGAGCTGATCATCGGAGACCGTCAGACAGGGAAGACAACGGTTGCGCTTGATGCAATCATCAACCAGAAGTATACGCACACCAAGGAAGCACAGGAACAGGGTATCAAGCCTGTGTACTGTGTTTACGTTGCGATCGGACAGAAGGGCTCAACTGTAGCCAACGTGGTTGCTACGCTTGAGAAGTACGGCGCCATGGAGTTCACAACAGTTGTTGCTGCTACGGCTTCAGACCCAGCTCCGCTGCAGTTTGTTGCTCCGTACAGCGGCTGCTCTATGGGTGAGTATTTCCGCGACAACGGACGTCATGCTCTCGTGATCTATGATGACTTGTCAAAGCAGGCAGCTGCATACCGTCAGGTATCACTCCTTCTGCGCCGTCCACCAGGACGCGAAGCCTATCCGGGCGACGTATTCTATCTCCACAGCCGTCTTCTGGAGCGTGCTGCAAAGCTTAGCGATAGCCTTGGCGGTGGTTCGCTTACAGCTCTCCCAGTTATTGAAACACAGGCTGGCGACGTTTCAGCATACATCCCGACAAACGTTATCTCGATCACAGATGGTCAGATCTACCTCGAGCCAAGCTTGTTTAACGCAGGTGTTCGCCCGGCTCTGAACGTTGGTATCTCGGTGTCTCGTGTGGGTGGTAACGCTCAAATCAAGGCGATGAAGAAGGTAGCTGGTCCGCTCAAGCTGGACCTTGCCCAATTCCGTGCTCTCGAAGCCTTTGCTCGATTTGGTTCAGATCTCGATAAGACAACACAACAGCAGCTTCGCCGCGGTGCACGTCTTCTCGAAGTAATGAAGCAGCCTCAGTATTCTCCGGTAACGGTAGAAGATCAAGTGGTTGTGATCTATGCAGCATCAAATGGATACATGGACGAATTGCCTGTAGACAGCATCAAGCGTTATGAGTCGGAACTGCTGGACTTTGTCCATGCAACACATGCCGACATCATCAACGATCTGCGTGTGCAAAAGGCTCTCACAGACGACGTGGTTGCCAAGCTGAAGTCGGCTCTCTCGAGCTTCACAGAACGCTTTGCAACAACGGTGTAAGGAATAAACATGATCGTCCTGACCGGCGGCGCGGGCTTTATCGGCAGCTGCTTTTTAGCGCAGCTGAACGCTGCTGGCAGGTCGGATGTGTTGATTGTGGATTCACTGGGGTCTGGCACGAAGTGGAAGAACCTAGTAGACAGAACGTACATTGACATCGTCAGCAAAGAAGATTTTCGAGAGATCATGGCCCTGGGCGGTCTCGAAGATGTTGAAGCCGTAGTGCATCTCGGTGCTTGTTCTGCAACTACAGAGACAAATGCAGACTACCTCTACGACAACAACTATCTCTACAGCATTGATGTAGCCGAGTTTGCCTTTGAGCAGAACGCTCGCTTCATTTATGCAAGCAGTGCTGCTACATATGGCAGTGGTGACCGCGGATACAGTGACACAACCACCGATCTGCGTCCGCTGAACATGTACGGGTACTCCAAGCACCTTTTCGATCAGTGGATTCGCAGAGAAGGTATGGAAGGGGCTTGTGTGGGGTTGAAGTTTTTCAACGTGTTCGGACCGAACGAATACCACAAAGGCTCAATGGCCAGCTTGGTATCGAAGGCAGTGCCAGAGATCCAGTCAAAGGGCAGGGTCTCGTTGTTCAAAAGCAACGACCCCGAGTTTAACGACGGCGGTCAGATGCGAGACTTCATCTACGTAAAGGATGTGTGTGCAGTACTGCAGACACTTCTTCAACGCACTGATGTAACCGGCATCCTTAATCTGGGGACCGGCACAGCGCGAACATGGAATGATCTGATGCGCGCTGTGTTCACAGCATTGGAACGAGAGCCGGTGATTGACTATGTCGAAATGCCGGAGCATCTGTCGAAACAATATCAGAATTACACGCAGGCAGAGATGGATAGGTTCCATCAGCTGTTGCCGGGCGTACTGTTCAGTTCGCTCGAAGAATCTGTTGCTGACTATGTACAAGGCTATCTCGTTCGTGAGTGGCCGTATTGTTGAAATTGAACGCTAAACGTCGGAACACACGATGGCAACGCTACGCGAAACACGTGATCGAATAACATCGGTCAAGAACACATCAAAGATCACACAGGCCATGAGCATGGTGGCAACTGCAAAGCTGCGCAGAGCGCAGGATGCAATTACAGCTGCTCGCCCCTTTGCCAATCAGGTGCAGAAGATCTTGGCCAATCTCTCATCATCAGATGCCGACTACGTGCATCCGTTCTTTGAACAGCGTGGCGAAGTCAGCAACATTGCCATCATCGCGATCAGCTCTGATCGTGGGTTGTGTGGTGCCTTTAACACAAACATGCTGCGGGTATTATCGACCCGCATTTCTGAGCTTAAGGCAAAACACCCTAAGGCAATAGTGCATGTGATACCAGTTGGAAAGCGTTCTGTTGCTGCTTCCCGCAAGGGAAGCGATCCAGTGGCGCGCGAGTTCAACGATGTATTCGGAAAGCTCGACTATTCTGTAGCTGTAGAGATCGCAGATCTGGTAACAGAGAATTTCTTAGGCGCGCAGTTTGACCATGTAGAGATCATTGGCAATCAGTTCGTAAATGTGATGCGCCAGGAAGTGCGTACCACACAGCTTTTGCCGATTGTGCCAACACAAACCGAAACATCTACATCGTCAAGTGTAGATTACATCTACGAGCCATCGCAGACGGAGATCCTGAATACACTGTTGCCGATGTATATCAAGCTGCAGATATGGACGGGGCTTCTGGACTCGAACGCAGCAGAAAATGCAGCTCGACGCATGGCCATGGAGAATGCTACCACGAATGCGCGTGAGCTGATCACGGCCCTTCAGCTGGTGTACAACCGTGAACGTCAAGCGGCGATTACCACAGAAATGTTGGAAATCGTCGGTGGTGCGGAGGCGCTGGCCAGCGCGTAGTGTAGGTTCTCGGAATGACCACCGTACGACCAGCATTCTTTACGATCCCAGCCGTTCTTCTGACGGCCTGTATGGGATTGTTTCTCTGGCTTGTGCTAAGCTTTCAAACAGCTGATGAGAGTAATCCGTATGCTGCCTCGTACGAAGCTCGCATAGAGCTGTATCGTAGCAAGCTGGATTCGCTAAACAAGATCCGCAGTGTGCGAGAGCGCATTTACATGCGCCAGATGGCCAACCTTGAGATCCCTGAGTATATCGTCGCAAAATTGCGCCCAACAGACCTTGTGCTGCTGCCGCCTCGCGGATATGCCAACAACTACATGCAAACAGAAGCTATATGGACCGATCCGCGGATTTTTGCATGGATGGTTGGATTCCAAAATGTCGTTGCGTGGTCAGACACAGCTCGTCGTAACCAGGCCAATGCATTCGTTGTGCTCGACGCGAATGCGATCTGGATGACTCGTCCAGGCGGCTCGACGAATATTGACTCATTGTTACACGTGTATGCACGGAGCCAATGATGCCGTCTGAACTTGGATTGCCGTTTGTTCTTCTCCTGCAGACATTCATTGGTGTATCGATCTTAGGTGCCTGCGCATTTCGTTCAACCCGAACGATCACATTGCTGCTTTCATTGTTTGCAGGCATGTTCGTGCATTCGATGCTGTTCTTTGCCTGTGACATGCTCGGAATTCCTCTCACGGCAACCAGCATGTTTATGTCTGCCATTGCCGGTGTACTGCTCACGCTACCACTATGGAAGACTACCAGCAACCTCGTTGAGCATCTGCGAGCCCCCTCAAAAAGCACGCTGCGTCTGTATGATGTGCCGGTAATCGGGCTTTCGGGTTACGTATTCTACATGATTCTGTGGGCAAGCTGGTACTGGCCTGTTACTCCATTCGATGCCATGGCTGGTATCGATCTGGTGGCCAAGTACGTGGTAAAGGACCACACCATCGTGAACAGTGTCTTTACGCACCCCTCACTGCAAGGACAGCTTTCGAACCAGCCGTTCTATGCCCCGTTCGCGATGCTGATGCAGTCAATCATGAAGCTGATCGGGTTTACGCACAATCAGGTATGGATCGGGATAGTCTCTGTAGCGTTCTCGATCTTTATCTGGGCCGCGCTTCGTCAGCTTGTGCATCCGTTTATTGCAGCCATTCTGTATCTGCTGTATCTGCTGACGCCTGAAATGTTTGGGTATACATATCTGCTGCAGACGGACTACCTTAACGCCGTATACATGACGATAGGAGTGTATGCTCTCTGGCAGGGGGCTGATCAGCGCAACACGGCAATGATGTTTGCAAGCATAGTGTTCTTTGCAGCAGGGTGCTGGTCCAGAACAGAAACTATTCTCCTCGTTGCAATCGGTCTTGCCTCGACGTTGCCATATCTGTGGAAGGTACTCGGAGCACGTCAGGCTCTCCGCTTTACGGGAGTAGCCGCTATGCTCTGTCTGGCTGTGTTCGCTCTCTGGCATGTAGTGTTTTTTAACGCATACTTACCTGTTCGGCCTCAAACAGCTGATCAGCTTGTTGGTTTTGATCCAGCACGATTCATTGAGGTAGCTGCTTCAACGTGGACAGCTGTGATTTCGAGAATAGACTACTGGGGAATCATTGTCTGGCTGTTCGTCGTCGTCGGCACTGTCAATGCCGTTCTCTATCGTCGAATAGCATCTTCTGTGCTAATGCTGTGGATCGGTGCAATCCTGCTCGGTCTGTGGCTTTCGGGCACGCTGTTTAGTGCTGCTGTTGTTGAGCAGACGCTGCGCCGAGGAATGTTTAAGCTTATTCCGTTGCTGGTATTTGCTATTGCCGCAACTGAGGTGGTAACTTCGGTTTCGAACCGACTTTCTAGCTGGGAACTTAAGCGCTCATCTTGAGGCATTCATGGAAAAACTGCTCTACATTCTCATTGGAAGCGGCACAACACTGCTTGTGCTGATGTTGAGCAGTTCTGTTATCTCTCGAATATTCGTTGCACGTTCAAAGCGTAAGCTTATCAGAACGATCAGCAATGATAAACTTCCTGCATTTTCTGCCGAATCAACGCGCGGCCTTCCAGCGCCAGTGCAACGGTATCTGCATCATGTTCTCAGAGATGGACAGCCAGCACTGCGCTATGCAGAACTCAAGCAGAAGGCTACATTCCGGCACCGTCCGAACAGCCCTTGGTTCAAGGTAACGGCAAATGAAGTGATCTCCGGAATGGAGCCTGGCTGGGTTTGGGATGCTATGCTGGTGCATAATGCAGCCTGGTGGCGCACAGCAAAGCTCAGCTATGTTCAGGGGGCTGCGCACGGACATATCAAGCTGTATGGGGCATTTACGCTGCAGGAGTTTGAAGGTCCGGAAACTGATGCATCGATGTTGTTCCGTCTGCTCAGCGAACTCGTCTGGATTCCAACGGCATTTCTGCCCACGAAAACACTTCGATGGGAATCAGTTGATGAAGCCACAGCCCGTGCAACGATCACCGACGGACAAACGCGTGTAAGTGCACTTTTTCATTTCAACGAACGCAATGAGATAGAGCGCATCGTTACTACCGATAAGTATCGCGATCATAAAAGCGGGTTTGAGCATGCGCAGTTCACGATGCTCTGTTCTCAGTATCAGGAATTTGAAGGCGTCAAGATTCCCACACAGGTAGATTTTATCTGGAACCTGCAGTCAGGCGACTTTGACTACGGACACTTCACGCTTACCTCAGCAGCGTACTACTACATCTGATCAACGCTGTAAGCGGCGAGATTCGATAAAGGCAGACGGCACGGCCAAGAGTTTTGACAGCATGCTTGTGCTCGCACGTCCAGCAAACACATCGTAGTTCATTGCCTCTACCCGACGCAAGATCTTTTGATAGTTCCTGCTCATCAGTAGCACGGTTAGCATGCTATCTGGGCTAAGCATTGATATCCCGGTGTCTGCAGATACATAGAACACGTCGGCCCGTCGAATGTACTCAATGATCAACGAGCGAAGTTGTGGAGTTAGCCGGTTGTCAAGCACATCCTGCTCTGAAACTCCGAATGCGGAGAGGTCTTCCTGAGCAATGTAGATGCGTCCTCGCACGGCATCTTCTTTTACGTCGCGAATGATGTTCGTGAGCTGCATTGCAATTCCAAGATCAATCGCATGTTCCAGCGCACGATCGGAGTTGTAACCAAAGATTTCGCTGGTCATCAAACCAACGACTGATGCAACCTTATAACAGTAATCCTTGAGATCCTCGAACGTCGCAAACCGGGTGATGGTTGTGTCCATCAAAACACCCTCGATCAGTTCATTCGGCAGATGGCGAGGGATATGATAGTGCTGTAGGGTGTGTTCCCAGGCCCGAAGCACGTGTACTCTGTCTCGATAGGCTGGATCGGTATCGGACCGTTGGGCAGCCCCTTCATAGAGAGAGGCCACGTCGGATCTCCAGTGCTCTACGAGTCTAACGGCATCTTCGCGTGTAACGGTGCCTTGTTCCATGGCAACATCGACAAGATCATCTACATACCTGCAGAATGCATAGACTGCATAGCAGGCGTCGCGTTTCGTGCTTGGAATAAAGTGCGAGGCGGCGTAGAACGTCTTTGCGTGTGTCTTTGTGACCGATCTGCATACTGCATAGGCCTCTTCTATGGTTGGTTCTTCGCTCACGCCCTAAACATTTCCTAGCTTTGGTGACTTAATACCGAAAGTCTCGACACGCATGAAAATACGCACGCTCTATCGCTGTTCAACATGTGGCCACGCAACACCAAAGTGGATGGGGAAGTGTCCGGGTTGCGGTGCATGGGAATCTATGGTAGAGGAAGTAGATCAAACAACAGCAAAGAAGAAGTCGTCGCAGGCAGGGCCTGTCAATGCCCAACGTCTTCATACTGTTTCGCACGAAGGAACACGGCGCCTTGCCACTGGGATGGCAGAGCTAGACCGGGTGGTAGGGGGCGGCATCGTTCCCGGTAGCGTTGTGTTGGTTGGAGGAGATCCCGGCATGGGTAAGAGCACGCTCATGCTGCAGGTAGCATCGAATATTTCATCGTTGATGCCGCAAGCCCCCTGCCTCTATGTCACAGGTGAGGAAAGTCTGTTTCAGTTGCGTCAGCGTGCAGAGCGTCTTGGCGTGCAGATGGAGAACATTGTTGTTGCTTCCGAGACAAATGTCGAGCGCATCAAGGCGATGATTTCCGCGGAGCAGCCATCGTTTGTGATTGTGGACTCCGTTCAGACAGTAACATCTGATATGCTTGAGTCGTCGGCAGGGAGCGTCGCACAGGTGCGTGAGTGTACGGCGCTGCTCACCAAGGTGGCAAAGGCATCAGGTATTCCGCTGTTTATTATTGGTCACGTAACCAAGGATGGAATGATCGCCGGGCCAAAAGTTCTGGAGCATATGGTTGATGCAGTGCTGCAGTTCGAAGGTGATGGGATGTATTCCTACAGAGTGCTTCGCGCCCTGAAGAACCGGTATGGTTCTACGAATGAGCTGGGCGTATTCGATATGCGGTCGGACGGACTTCACGAAGTGCGAAATCCTAGCGAAGTGCTTCTTTCTCAGCGAAGTATGCACGAGTCAGGCACGGCAGTGGTGGCTGTTATGGAGGGTACGCGGCCGTTGCTTCTGGAAGTACAGGCCCTCGTTTCACCCACCGGATACAGTCAGCCACAGAGAGTTAGTACAGGCTACGATGCCAAGAGACTACAGATGATTTTGGCCGTTCTTGAAAAGCGTGGTGGCATTCAGGTTCGTCAGAGCGATGTATTTGTGAATGTTGCAGGGGGCATTGCAGTGCAAGATCCTGCCATTGACCTTGGCGTTGCTGTTGCGGTTGTGAGCAGCGTGGTTGATCGTGCGATACCACAGAAAGTGGCATTTGTTGGTGAGCTTGGCTTAACAGGAGAGATCAGGCGTGTTGCATATCTGGATCAACGACTGTCGGAGGCGGGCAGGCTCGGACTAGAAACTGTGTATGCTGCTCCTGACAATAGTGTGAGTTCGAGTGTTTTGCGCGGCGCTGATCGTTTGTCGGGAGTAATCAGCGAATTGTTCCGTTGAACGGCAAGTCTGTATCTTGCGGCCATTCTACAGGCATACAAAGCACGAATGTTCGAGAAGGAAATAGAACGGGTTCGCAAGCAGCTCGGGCAGCAGCTCGAGACGCGTCAGCCGTACACGTCCCTTTCAGCCATACTGGCAAACCATGAGATACATCCGGCCTATCGGACGTATTTCAGTGCAGAGGTTCAATGGTGGCTGCATGAAGAGCGCGCAATCAGGGCCTCGAACCCGCGGTTTGATATCAGTGTTCCTCAGGTGCAGCAGTCGCTTGCAGCACTCGATGCCCTCTACCTGCAGCATGCTCGCTTTGATCATGAGGAGCTATTGTCTACGATAGAGGCGGCTGCCAAGACACGGTTCAACTTCTTGTGCCGTCCGCGTACCACACTGAAGTGGTTCGTGTTCCGCGGAGAACCAACCAAGCCACTGTACGAAATCCTTCTGCGGCTGAGCTATCTCAGCGATCATGACTACCTTCTGGGTGGAATCCGCTCATGGGCCGAAAGCCGCGGAGACGCATCCACGAATGAGATTTTGAGCGTAATCGAGTTTGAACGCATCATTGAAAAGATCGACAATGATGCTATTCTCGACCTGTCGCAGGAAGAGTTTGTTCAGCTGTTGGAGCCGATGTATCAGTTGTTTGCTGATGTGCATCCGGATCTGCCCCCTGAAACTGTTCCTACAGAGGCCGTTATCATCTTCCTTGATGACAAGGGCGCAGTTCCCCTTTCTCAGGCATTAGAACGAATGCTCTATCGCGAAGAGCTTCGCGCGCTCACGCGCAAGAAGTTCATGGAAGTGATTGATGCAGTTATCGCTACGATCGACGAAGCCGCAGCAGAGCCGCCTGCAGAAGTTTTTATGCAGGCCAACATGCCGGTACAGGCCGAAACTTCCCACATGCAGCAGGATCACGAAAATGTGCTGCAGATGCGCCGCGACAAACTCACCTCGCTGCTAGATGATGAATCTCGGAGCAAGGTGCTGCGAAAGATTTTCGATAACGATACGCATCGTTACGAGGAACTCGTTCGTGAGGTGCTGCTCTGTCCTTCATGGAAAGAAGCCGCCGGAGTTATAGACAGATTTTACGCGAAGAACGGAACTCATCCCGATAGCGCTGTGGCGATGGAGTTTGCACAAGCGCTGCATAGGAGTATTGCATGAACTTCATCGACACGGCCTGGATCTATGTGAAGGCCGGTGATGGTGGTGCCGGACATATTTCATTTCGAAGAGAAAAGTACGTTCCCAAAGGCGGGCCAGACGGTGGCAATGGTGGTAACGGTGGCAATGTGATCGTCAGGGCAGAACGCCAGCTTGGTACGCTGCTGGACTTTACGTACAAACGCCATTACACCGCTGAGAACGGGGCGCATGGCGGCAAGGGCAACTGCACAGGCCGAAGCGGAGACGATATCGTGATATCTGTTCCGGTTGGCACTGTTGTGCGCAACCGCGACACAGGTGAGTTGGTTGCCGATCTTACGCAGCATGCAGAAGAGCACGTAGTTGCCCGCGGTGGAAGGGGCGGAAGAGGCAACACGGAATTCGTAACGTCTATCAACCAAGCCCCACGTCAGGCAGACTCCGGTACGCCTGGCGCGGAGTGTACACTTGAGTTCGAGTTAAAACTTTTGGCCGATGTTGGACTTGTTGGTTTCCCCAATGCGGGCAAGAGCACATTGATATCGACGATATCAGCCGCAAAGCCGAAGATTGCCGACTATCCATTTACGACACTTGTGCCTAATCTCGGACTGGTTCGAGTTGGAGAGTACCGTAGTTTTACGGTTGCTGACATACCAGGTCTGATCGAGGGGGCGCACGAAGGCAAGGGCCTAGGAACCCAGTTTCTGCGTCATATCGAGCGTACTGCAGTGCTGCTATTCTTGATTGATGCACAGTCGCTAGATCCGCAGCACGACCTAGAGGTCTTGCGCGCAGAGCTGGGGTCACATTCTCCGCATCTCCTTGATAAACCTTGGCTTGTGCGAATTACAAAGGGCGATATTTTGGGACCAGAACTTATCTCTGAGATCGAAGACAGCCCCTTTGTCCGCACGAACAAGGCATCGGTGATATCGGCAGTATCCGGACTTGGGGTAAAAGAACTCGTAGAAGAATTGTGGAAGTTTGTAGCAGAAATGCGTCATTCTGGCGACGTGTGATTTTTTTTGGCACGTTGCTTGATTGGCAATTCCATGTTGAAAAGTATGTGCCTTAGGATGATCTCTGCCGCCCAATTCTCTTTACGTGGGTTTGGCAGATAGCCTTTGGTGCTATATTTTCGCATGTATGCGCAGAATGCCCCTTGGGGACTACTGTGTATTTGCACGACAATGATTTGAATTCGACGAAAAACATGAATAACAATATTTCAACGTTTCATTTGGAGGATCGTATGAATCGATTCGATTCCGCGTTCTCGTCTTCACAACGAAATAGTTCCCCGTGGGTACGTTTCGTGTTGATGGCGTTTCTGTTCACGATCGGTACGCTGTCATTTGCTACAGCACAGACGATCAACCGTGCTTCGCCAGCGGGCAATGTCAATCAGGCGTGCGAAGGCCAGCAGATCACATACAACACTGAGAACCTCGGTGTTGGTGGTGGTGTGTCGTACACATGGACAGTAGTCGGAGGTTTCTTCGTTACTGGCAATGGTACGCCATCGATCACCGTTCAGTGGCAGAACCAAGGCAACCAATCGTTGACGATCACACGCAACAACTTTGGAAACGTAACGGGCACAACAACTAACGTTGCTGTGAGCCGCACTCCAACGCCTGCAGTTGGTGGTCCAAACGTTGTGTGTATCAACACTGAGCACACATATTCGACACCAGCAGTTCCAGGTAGCAACTTCGTGTGGAACATCACACCGCTTGCAAACTGGGTAAACATTGGTGGCGCACCTCCTGGATCAAACTTCATCAACGTTCGTTGGATCCAGACAGGAAACGCAACAGTTTCAGTAACAGAAACAGCTATCGGTGGCGTATGTAGCGCAACAGCATCAGCAACTGTTATTGTCAATCCAGTTCCTACACCAAACGTAACATCAGGTACGGGATATGGTAACCCTACAACGCGTCGCCCAGGTGTAGTATGTCAGAGCTCTACACATTCATATTTGGTAGGTGCTACCCCAGGTAACGTGTTCCAATGGACAGTTACAAACGGAACTATCCTTTCTGGTCAAAACACAAGCGCAATCACAGTTCAGTGGGGAACATCAGGCGTGGGCACGGTATCATGCCGCGAAACAGTTCCTGGTTCTGTATGCTCAACTGTTGACCTTGATTCGATCAACATCCGCAGCAACCCGCTTCCAGTGGTAACTGGAAACGTTTCTCCATGTTCGAACGTCACACATGACTACACAACAGCACTTGTAACGGGTAACTCGTACAGCTGGACTGTTATCGGTGGTACGTTCACACAAGTTGCAGCCAACACAGTTCGTGTTTCATGGACTGCTCCAGTATGGCCTAACGCAAACACAGGAATTGTACAGGTAACAGAAAACGTTATCGACGTTCTGCCAGCCACATGTAATGCTACAATGGCTACATCTGTTAACGTACGTCCGGTTCCTCCAACTCCAGTTATCACTGGACCAGCGTCTGTTTGCGCAACTGATCTCACAGACAACCCAGCTACGATTAACACGACTACCTACAGCAGCAGCATCCCAACACAGACTGCAAGCTCAGGAACAATCTCGTATGCTTGGACAGTATCAGGCGGCGCGATCATCGGTGCTACAAACACACCGTCAATCAACGTCCAGTGGAGCAACATAAGCCCCGCAACAGGAACAATCACACTGAAGCACACATCAAGCTTCGGCTGCGAGAGCACAGGTACACTTAACGTTGTGGTTAACCCACTTCCAGAACCAAAGGTTGTTGGTGCAGCAGTAGCATGTCAGAACACAGTTGAGAACTACAGCACAGCTGGTGTTCCGGGCAACTCGTACAGCTGGACTCTCACAGGCGGCAACGTTATCCGTGCTGGACAAGGTACACCAAACGTAGCAGTAGAATGGACACTTCCAGGGTCAGCTACACTTACAGTTGCAGAAACTAACAGCTTTGGCTGCACAGTTCGCAACACAATGAGTGTAACAGTTAATGCCCTTCCAAATGCAACGTTAAGCGTTTCAGGCCCAACAACATTCTGCCCAACGGGCGACATCACGATCTGCGCTCCAATTGGCTTTACGAAGTATGTATGGAACACAGGCGAAACAGCGCGCTGCATCGTAGCTCGCACATCTGGACAGTACTGGTGCATCGTTACAAACACAAACGGTTGCTCAGACACATCAAGCATGGTTACGCTCAATGTTCTTGCCGGACCTCAGCCAACAATCGCTCTTAGCGGCCCAACTACGTTCTGCGAAGGCGGAAGTGTTGTACTTACAGCACCTACAGGGTTCAACGCATATAGCTGGTCAACAGGCGAAACAACGCAGTCGATCACGGCAACAAAGTCTGGTAACTACACAGTTACAGTTGCTGACAACAACGGATGCACAGGCACATCAGCTGAAATTGATGTTACTGTAAACCCATCACCAAAGCCAGAACTCACAGTAACTGGCAATGTCAACTTCTGTGCAGGCGACAGCGTAGTTGTAACAGCTCCTGCAGGATATGCATCATATGCATGGACATCTACAGCCGGTAACACATATGCAACTGAGCGTACGATTGTGATCAAGGCTACAGATACAGTAACATGTCAAGTAGTTGACATCTTTGGTTGCTCTGGTGCATCTGCAAGTGTAGGCGTAAAGACTCCACCAGTTGTGAAGCCAGTTGTATCAGTTGTTGGTTCAGCAACATTCTGCACAGGCGGTTCAGTAAAGCTTGTTGCTAACGATGGCTTCAATTCATATGTATGGTCAAACGGCTCAAATGGCAAGGAAGTAACTGTTACAGAAGCAGGTGACTACTTCGTAACTGTTATCGACAGAACAACAAACTGCCCAGTAGCTTCAACTGTAGTTAAGGTTGTAGTAAACGAAGCACCTGGCAAGCCGATGATCTCTCGCGAAGGCGATGTTCTCACAGCAAAGACAACAGCTTCAAATGTTGATGGATGGTCATGGAGCCGCAACGGTGCAGAAATCGTTGGTGCTGATCAAAATCAGTACAAGGTTTCAATGCCTGGTGTGTACACAGCTACTGTAAAGGTTCCTGGTTGCACATCAACTTCAGACGAATTTGAAGTTGTGTTCACAGGTGTTAACGAAGACGTTGTTGCTGGTGAAACAGTAATGACAGTCTATCCAAACCCTACAAGTGGTCGTGCAACGATCACAACAACACTTGCTCTTACAGGTGCTGTTCGCGTTGACATCACAAATGCTCTCGGTGAGCGTGTTCTTTCGGTAAACGAAGTTGCATCAGGTGCAGCCTTCGGTACATCGATCGACATGACAAACCTTGCTTCAGGTGTGTACAACGTTGCCGTAACATCCGGCAGCAACACATGGGTTGTTAGCGTAGTACGTCAGTAAGCATGATATTCCGGGGTTCCGGACAAGGGGGCGCACTTCGGTGCGTCCCCTTTTTTATTTTGTACAACAATGAAACAGTATCCGGATTCGTCAGTCCTACACCCATGGTACAAGCTTTCCATAAGACTATAGTTGCAGTGATTCTCTTGGCATTGTCAGCATCGATTTCCGATGCACAGTGGCTAGAGGTACGACTGCCACAACCTTTTTCCAGTGGCTACTACCTAGATGTATTCTTTCTACCTTCCAACCCTAATCTTGGTTGGGCGTGCAGTATGGAAGGGCACATCGTGCGTACAAACGATGGCGGCAAAACGTGGCAGGGCAACACTATACCTGGTGCTTTTCTAGAGTATGTTCAGTTCATCAACGAACGTACAGGATTTGTTTCTGGTCAGGGAGGTGTGTTTCGTTCAGATGATGGTGGAGCAAGCTGGATAGACATCACGCCAACACCTATGGTCCAGGATAAGGGATGGGGCTCCTATTGGCTCAATGACCGTATTGGAATGTACTTTGTTGGGGGGTGTATCGACGGCACCCAAGCGTTCTATCGTACGTCGGATGGTGGGCGCAATTGGACTGTCTTTTATGGTAACGAGCCAAGCAGTGGCTTAAGTGATGGATACCTTTATAATGACGGATCAGGTTGGGCTGTTAGCAGCGGTGTGCTTTGGCAAACAATGGACTTTGGCAGAACGTGGTACAAGTTTTCAAATACCGGCCCACGGTACTGGACGGAAGAGATCTCTGTTTTCGGACGATCGATACTTTTGCCTACGTCTGGTCAGGATTGCGATGGGCAAACTCGAAACGTGGGTTCACTGCGGTACAGTAGAGATGGAGGTGTATCGTGGAGAGAATATCAGACGCGCAGGAACATGTTTGGGTGCTTTCTGCTGTCTGAACGAATCGGATGGGGCGTAGGGGACAGTAGAACTGTGCTCTACACCGAAGATGCCGGCGACACCTGGACGCTGCGTAACTGCGGTATTCGAGGCAACATCGACGACATCTACTTTCTCAACGACACACTTGGCTGGGCTGTAGGAGAAGGTATCTATAGGTCAAACTTTAACTCTAGCAGTTCGAGTATTACCATTGATCCACCAGATCCGATTGTGTATCTCTGTCCTGACGACTCGATCTACGTCCAAGCTCGTGGACCATTCGGTGATTATCGGTGGAGCGACAACGTCATTGCAAGTGCTCGCGTGATTCGCGATACAGGTACGTATGTCGTCCGTGCGTACGACTCATTGACCTGCGTCTTTGTTGCTGATACGATTCGTATCGCATCCAAAAGCACATTTAGACCAATAATCTCTGCCTCGAAAACCGCACTCTGCGAAGGCGACACCGCAACGCTTTCGGTGTCAGGTCCGCTACGTCAACAGCGTTGGAGCACGGGTGATACAACGCGGTCTATCGTTGTGAAAGGGGGCGGAACATACACGTGTACTGTGCTCGATAGTGCCGGCTGCACAATAACCACTTCGGCAATAACCATAACGGTTAATCCCAACCCGAAAGCAACGATAACTGCAAGCCGGAATCTGGTGTTGTGTCTAGATGATACAGTTACACTCGGAACGTCACGACAGTACAATCAGTATCGCTGGTCAAGTGGTGAAACAACATCAGAGATTAGGGTGTCTGCCAGTGGCACGTATACGGTTGATGTCCTGGACAGCAATGGCTGCGCAGGATCGTCGGACACCATCCAGGTAACGGTGCTGAATACTCGAAACAAGGCCCAGTTTGTATTCGATGCCGGTTCGTCAAATGAATACGTTGTTGAGGCTCACGATGTGGGTGCGCTGGCGTGTCGCGATGTCATTATTCGAAATCGGTCCACCAATGAAAACCTCGTGATAACTGAAGCGCACTTTATCGGAAACGTCTATTTTTCTGTACCACGTGCGCAGTTTCCTGTGATTATACCTCCGAGCGGTGCGAGTTCGATACGTGTTTGTGCTTCGGCTCAGGATATGGGTCTCGTAAAAGACACCCTTGCGTTGCAGGATACATGTTCTTTGGTAACAGTCCCTTTTGTAACAACGGGTAACTCCATAAAGCTTGCCGGTACTTCGAGGTGCGACGTTGAAGTACATTCAACAATTTTCCGTGCTGGCGGAGCGTGGAGACTTCGAGCCCCGTTCCCCGTACCTGCACAAAGGACGTTTTCTATAGTTGTTTCGCCGCCTGCTGGCCAGGAGGCCGATATTCGATTGGCGCTTCGCAATGTTCACGGCCAGGTTGTCTTGACTGCAACAGAACGAGTTGCCTTTACCGAGACGCTCTTACAAATGAACATCGTTGGACTAGAAACAGGCATGTACTTCTTGGCTGTAGAAGATGCCGCCGGACTCCTAGCATCCTACCCTGTCATTGTGGTCCAATAACTTCGTAGTTTGCATGATATGGCACGTATGATTTCACTTGATCCGCGTGTTACGCGGATGAATATTGATGCTGATTCAGCACCTGAACTCGAACCTAAGGTCGAGCTCGATCAGTTTCATACCTACGAGGTATTTCATCAGGCTAAGTCTGGGGCGCACCATGTGCATGTTGGTATCGTGCACGCACCCAATGCAGACATGGCGCTCCTCATGGCTAAGGAACAATATGGTCGCAGGGGGCAGACGGTTAACCTATGGGTAGTAAACACCCGTGACATCGTTGCGATGGCAACTACAGACTCTGATGTCTTTGCCACAACACCAGAAAAGACCTACCGTGATGTTGGGGCCTACATGGTTCGCAACAAGGTAGAGGCATTCAAGAAACAGCAGAAAGAAGGACAGAGCTCATGAATGCTCCTGCAGTGAAAGACCTGCTTTTTCGCATGGCTGATGACGAGCTCATCCTTGCACACCGCCACTCGGAATGGACGGGGCTAGGTCCGCTTCTTGAGGAAGACATTGCGTTTTCTTCTATCGCTCAGGACAAGCTAGGTCATGCACAGGCCATGTATGCGATCATGCATGAGCATTTAGACGAACAAGATCCAGACACACTTGCGTTTATGCGCAATGAGTCTGCCATGAAGTGCTGTCAGTTTGTTGAGTTGCCAAACGGCGAATATGATTTTTCTCTGATGCGGCACTACCTGTTTGATGCGGCGGAATACGTAAGGTGGACGGCGCTCACACAGAGCAGTTTTGAGCCTCTGGCAAAGCTTGCGTTTAAGATTCGCGGAGAACTCAAGTATCATCTCTACCATGCGCAAACATGGGTTAAGCAGCTTGGTTCACAGGGGTCCGAAGAATCTCATGCACGAATGCAGACAGCACTCCGCGAAGCATGGCCATACGCCTTGGGCATGTTTGAGCCATCTGAAGCAGATGCTGCGCTGATCGCTGATAGTGTGTTCGTTGGAGAACAGGAGATCTACCAGCAGTGGATGGCGTTTCTCACACCTACGCTCACCGAAGCAGCACTCCACATTCCTGATCAGGTAGAACCAGTGTACGGCGGACGAAAAGGATATCACACAGAGCATCTGCAACCGCTTCTAACGGAGATGACGGAAGTCTATCGCATTGACCCGTCTGCGGAGTGGTGAGATGACAAAAAACGACGTTCTGCTGGCTCTAGAGTCCGTCTGCGACCCGGAGATACCTACGATCTCGGTTGTGGATATGGGTATCATTACAGACGTTGTTGTGATTGATGAGAACAATGTTCGCGTTGCCATGACGCCAACCTTTGTTGGCTGCCCAGCCATAGACGTGATGAAGAATGACGTTCTGCAGGCGGTCAAAGGTATGGGTGTTGAACACGTTCAAGTAGACGTCAACTTTGATGTGCCGTGGTCCACAAATCTCGTAACAGAAAAGGGGCGGGCAGCGCTGCTAAAGCACGGATTAGCCCCTCCTGAGCAGTTTGATACACTGGCTCTCGAACTTGAGGTGCTGAATAACGTGGCATGTCCGTACTGTGGTTCTCGCAACACCACACTTAAGAGTCCATTCGGCCCAACACTCTGTAGATCGCTGCATTACTGCAACGCATGCCTTCAGGCGTTCGAAGGTTTTAAACCTGTTTAGAATCTGGTAGATGTCTGCATGTAGAGCTGGCGTCCCACTAAACCAGGAATCCGTGTAGGCGATGAAACATCAAGGGCGTTCTGGATACCTGCGCCAATTCGTACATCGTGACCGCTGATGGTAAGCGTAGTTGTATACGAGAGGTTCACAACTGTATAGCCGGGAACAAACTCGTCCAACCGGTCCAAGACCTTCCGTGGAGGTTCTGAAATCGCGAATCCATTCTTATCGAGCGCTTCATCTCCAAATCGTCCTATGAATTGCAGCCGGATGTTGATGTTTGCGCGTTTATCGGGTGTGTCATACTGAAGGCGCAATGTTCCGCTGTGACGAGATCGTCCCCATAGTCCCTGGTACTCACTGCGAGTAAGGGGCTTGTCGATGTATCCAGCTGTGCCATTGTCTATGGCGTGAAGAACCTGTACATCTGCAGCATCCAGATACTGATAGCCCCCTGAGACCGTGTAGAGTCCGGTAGGATCATGTGCTATGGCGAGCGTTAGGTTTGCTTCCATGCCCTGTGTGTATGCCTCTGCTACGTTTCGGTACGAGTAGACGTCTCGTCCGTTCACGGACGTTACATAGTAGAATTCGATCAGGTTTCTGAGGTCGTTACGGAATGTTCGAACTTCAGCGTTGTAGAGAAGCGACGTCGATGACGACAGTTGGCGGTGGCCGTCCTCATAGCGCAGACTAGCATCGTATGAAAGACTTCGTTCGGGAACAAGTGTATTCCCCAGCCGCTGCGCACCAAGGAGATCATATCCTGCCCCTGCGAGTCGGTTGGAGAAGGTAACGAACAACTGTCGGAAATCTGGTGCCTTAAAGCCCGATCCGATGCTGGCTGATGCACGAACGTGGTCGTTGGGTTTCCACAGAATTGAAAGTCTCGGGCTTAGGGCGCTACCAAAAACTGAGTTGTCATCGAGCCGACAGCTAAGCACGTAGGAGATCCATGACGTAGGGAGTCCTTCCCATTGAGCGAACGCAACGCCAGTGCGGTACAACGGGGTTGACCCAACAGAATCAGTATATCGCGATCCCGCAATGTCGTCATACAAGAACTCGCCCCCTAGCATGAGACGATTGTGCATGTTGAACGAAACATCATACTGCGCGTACAATCGTCCAATGCGGCGCTGAAGGTCGTCGACTGATCCTGCATTGCCTTGCACGGTGTCGAAATTATAACGTTCGTTATAGATCGACCCATACGCCGTTAGATTCAGACGAGCTCTGCCAAGTGCATACTCTATGCTTGTGGTGCTTGAGACATCGGACTGTTGAACACTACCTGAATTCTGTGCGATCTGTCCGGCAACACTTTCGATGAACGTACCGCTTGATTCTGACTCAAAACCACGGATCCATGATGTGAGCTTCCATCCGCGGTGAAACTTCCACAGTAGCTTAGCCTGTGCAGTTCCATCCTGAAAGCCCGCATAGGGGATTGTCTTTGTATCAAGGGATAACGAGAAGGGGGCTTGCTGTTTGTAGTTCACAAATCCAGAAACTTCCAGGCTGTCTGAGCCGTATCCTGCCTCAGCGCGCACCTCAGCCGGGCCCCGGCTGATGACTTGCACAAGTGCGTTGCCATGTAAGCCATCATCTGGACGCTTCGTGATGATATTCACCACGCCGCCGAGTGCCTCGCTGCCATACATACTGCTCATTGGCCCCTTGACTACTTCTATACGCTCAACGTTGCCAACAGATAGTCGAGTTAGGTCTAACACGCCGGCTACACGGCCAATAACGGGTTGGCCGTCGATCAAGATCAATGTATAGTCGGGACCAAGTCCATTCATCTGGATTCCGCTGCGCACTGTACCTGTGAGCATAAGCCCTGTCTGCTCTTTGAGGACGTCACCCAGGTCTGTCATTGCGGTATTGGCAATGCGCTCTTTGCTCACAACCTCTACGCGAACCGGTGAGTCTTTAAGTCGAACTTCGTTACGCGTTCCTGTAACAACGAGCTGATTGGATTGGATGGTTCGGAGGCTGTCTGTGCTGTGCCGCGCCTGTGATGTGTCTGCCGGTATTGCACATGCTAGTGCTGGTAGAGAGCAGAGTACCGCCGCAACGAGCAGCACTGTGTGGTGAAAAAGCATGCGCAAAACTACGGCGCACGTGCAGAGTTACGGCAACCAAACTACAGGGAATGACTGTGCTTCTTTTATCGTAGAGGCAGTAACGGCGTATACACCCTGACCTGCATCGGTCATGTCTACCGCAAACCGTTGCTGCGTGGGCTCTGCAACAGTGTTCTCAAATCGATGATGCCATAATGTAGAACCGTCGAGTGCTACAACGCGCAGATCGTACTCACCGGGCATAGCAACGTCTACAACAAGCTCGATTGTTTTGTCGCGAGGGTTCGGGATAACCCGCACGACAGGCTTAGATAAGCTGCGTAGGAGGCGGCCGAGGAGATTACACCCGGTAATGAATAGCACTCCAGGCTTGGTGGTCATGTTTGGACAATGATCAGCAAACCACTCAACATTTTCCCATGTAGTAGGAGTGTTGATCGTACGACCTGCCAACACCAGACCGTGTATTTCGGTGATCTTTTGCCGAGAAGAGATTACATCGATGTTCTCAATACGGATGTGGGAAAGCCTGTCTGTACCACGCATGGCTGTCCGAATGGAGCCGCGATTGATCGTTGAAGGGAAGAACGCCGTTGCATCGTGTACTAGGGTGGCTCTGAAATCATCTACATGCAGTGGCAGCGCATCTGGCGGTACTTCGATGTAGACTGGCATGCCGATGCTGTCTTCGCCTGCAGATGCAGTAATGCTGCCGGCTATGAGCTTGATGGGTACGGTATCTCTAACCGTGATCGTTACCGACGCTGTTTGAACACAACCTAAAGCGTCGAATCCAACAACGGAATATGTGGTGGTTGTGTCCGGGCGTGCATAGGGCGATGGAGAAGTTGAATCACTGAGACCGGCGCTTGGCGTCCATCGATATGTGATAGCCCCAAATGACTTGATCTGTGTGACATCTCCTCGACAGATCGCGGATGACTCCGACGTGCGAAGATTGAGGCGAGACACATAGACCGTAACGGTATCTTCTGTAACACAGTCTCCGATCTGTGCACGCATCACATAGGTGGTTGTCACAGCCGGACTCGCAACGGGCGATACTGCCGTGGGGTTGTCCAATCCGTCGGCCGGATACCATGAGATCGTCTCTGCATCACCGTCGCTTAGCAATCGCTTGCTAGCCCCCTGACATAACGAAATGTCTGCGCCAGCGTTGATAAGGGGCGTGCGGGTAACATAGACGATTACGGTGTCAAAGGTAACGCAGCCCGAATCACTGATCGCCGCCGCGATGTATGATGTGGTGATCTTTGGTGATGCCGTAACTGATGTGCCGCTATCGAGAACAACCCCTGAAGCAGAGAGCCACTGTACATGCGGTGCAGGTGTTGTTGCTGATAGCGAAACAGACTCACCTTGGCAAACTCGTTGGTCGGGCCCTGCAGAGATCGTTGGCGATAGTCGCGGTTCGAGGCGGATAGTATCATAGGCTAGGCAATCACCACTTTTTGCAAGCAGAATGATGTCTACCGGATTCATCCCTAGAACTACTCTGGTCTTTGGTGCATATCTGTCAATTACGCCGCTGCCGCTCCATTCGTGAATTGTACCAGCAGAAGCAGCGAGGGTGACTGTGTCGGACGAGCACAAAAGCTCCGGACGCGTGATATCCACAGCAAAGGAGTCCAGCACGGTTACAACCACAGTATCTACTACCATGCATGATCCCGACGTTAGTCGAACCGTGTACTTCGTTGTTGCGGATGGACGTGCCGTCGGGTTTTGTGCGGTTGGATCGTCGAGTCCTGTTGTTGGACTCCATGAGTACGAACTTGCCCCTTGTGCACGCAACTGTGCGGCAGCACCGGCGCATATCGTAGCATCGCCTGTGGCAGACATCGAAGGCACTCGAACCAGAATCGTGGCTGTATCAGTGCATCCATTGGCCGAAGCGCCGATGACGGTAAACCTTGTGGTCGAAGATATAGTCGCACTTGGTGCAGCAATCCGTGGATTTGAAAGGGGCTGAGGCGGAAACCACTCGTAGGATTGCGCTCCTTGTGCCTTTAACTGAAACGGCACACCTGGACACACGGTAAGAACAGAGTCGAGCACGACACTTGGTGCACCTTCAACACGAATGGTTGTTGCGACCGTATCGGCACCATACAAGTTTGATGTAACAAGCTGAATCGAGTAGATGCCTGGCTTTGAATAGCATACCCGTGATGGATTTCGTTCTGTTGAGAGCGAAGGAGTGCCCCCTTCAAACGTCCAAGCCCATGATTCAATAGATCCAGTGCTAAGGTCCTGAAAACTGGCGCACGATCCAGCGCAGACAATTCTTGGCTGCTCAAAGTTTGCATTGGGAAGCGCGCACTGCACGGGTCGCTGCGATGTTTCGATGAGCATTGGGCCGATAATGTTGGGCAACCCAAGACGCATTACGCCCGACAATCGAAGGGAGTTGTCTGTGTACTGTGCAGCCAGTCCGTAGTTCTGTGGCGCATGGATCACGCTGAGAGAAGCCTCGCCGGGCCTACCAACATAGATTTTACCATCCGGCCCCAGCTGCATGGCGATCCAACTGTCAATTCCACTTACCTCTCCAAGCAGAAACGCCGACCCCGCGATCTGTTCGTTGGTTGGTCTGGTGATGTCGAACTGATAAATGCGTGCCGATGAAGTAGATGCCTCGGGTGATGTGGCTACGTAGAGCAGTCTGCCGTCGAGAGAAAATGCTGCGCCGTAATGTGCTGTACCGTTTGGGGACTGCATCACAGTTGTTGCCTTAGAAACCTTTCCAGTTTCGCCATCAAAATCAAACAGCTGTGTGTGGCCGGCAACAGACGTGAGGACTAGTTTGCGGTTGTCTGGAGAAATGTGCATCTGGCCCGCATCTTTAACCGCTAGCAGGGGGTTGCCAACATCCGAAACAACCGGTAGTGAGCGAAGCTCATCTCGAGTAAGATGGATGCTGTAAAAGTGTCTCGAAAGTCTACTGCGAGTGATGATCCACCATCCATCGCCACGACAGTCTGCCCCTGCCGTCAGATGCTCCGTTACGTCGCTGAGTAAGAGTTCGTTCTTTGTTGAGATATCACCAAAGCCATCGTCTTGACGCATGTCAACGATGCTGTAGTAGAGACAAAGGCATCGTGAGCTTGCATTGGTAGCGGTTACCGGCGCAGCATTGAAAATGTAGTAGAGATACGGTCTGCCCGGTGCTGGTACGATAAGCGCACTTTGACTTGTTGACGGATCTCCAAACAAACCACGTCCATTGGGCATTACATCATGTAGCCGGTTCCACACGGTAACACCGTCCGTGTAGAATAACAGCTCTCCGGTTGTCGGATCTGATATCGATGCGCATCCTTCACTCGTTGATAGTCGCCCGTCTTCGAGAGGCTCTGCAACGCCGTTCTTAAACGTGAGTCCCGCGTACTGACCAAAGTACCAGTTGCGACTGGTGGCAGGCTGTGCAGATGCATCAGCATGGGGCATGAACATGCACAAACCGATCACCGTTGCGCACAGCATTATGTGCGCAACATGCACGTATGCAACGAAGGAGTATCGTTGATGGCAGACCATTAGAAGGTTCGGACAAAATAGGCAAAAACAAGCCCCTTTCACTATCGGTAACATTACCTGATTTTAACGTCGGAGCGGGCACGGAAGCTGTAATTTCGAACGGTCCAAAACTCACCAATAGCATGGCAGTATGGAAAAGAAAATCCTGGTGGTCGACGACGAGCAGGACATTCTGGATCTGATCTCGTATAACCTCTCAAAAGAGGGTTTCAAGGTGTTTACTGCCGCAGATGGCGTACAGGGTCTTGAAACGGCAAAAACATGCCGTCCGGATCTGATCGTTCTCGACATTATGATGCCCGGCAAGGACGGTTTTGAAGTCTGCCGTGCTCTGCGTCAGGACGCGTCGTTCTCTTCAACGGCCATCATGTTCCTTACGGCAAAATCTGGTGAGATCGATCAGATTCTCGGCCTTGAGCTGGGCGCAGATGATTACCTGCAAAAACCGATTTCGCCCCGAGTACTCCTGGCGCGTGTAAAAACAATGCTCCGCCGCGGCAGCGAAAACGTGAAGACAGAGATGATCGCAGCGCCCGAGCTGCTTCGCGTGGGCAACGTTGAGATCAACCGCCAGAACTACACTGTCCGCGTTGATGGTAAAGAGATTTTCTTTCCGAAGAAAGAATTCGAGCTACTTGCCTTCCTTGCATCCAATCGGGGTAAGGTGTTTTCCAGAGAGTCGCTGCTACGCAGAATATGGGGCGAAAGCGTGTATGTGATCGACAGGACTGTTGACGTTCACGTGAGTAAGATCCGCGAAAAACTTGGCCCATATGGCAGCTGGATCGAAACGGTAAAGGGTGTTGGCTACCGTTTCACGGAACAGGTCTAACTTTGTTCATGGCAGAAGAGCTTCTTCTCATTGGAATAGGGTTGGCACTGGGATGCACGGGTACTGGTATCTGGTACACTATGCGATCCAGAGCACAGGTGCGAATTCCTGCGGCGCGCATTGCAGAGGTTACCTCTGCAATTACAGAAGGGGCTGTTGGTGCACGTATCGAGTCCTTACCTGAAGCACACGAAGACCTAAGACGCATCGCATCTGAAATCAATCGGCTTGCAGACCGCGCCTCGAAAGACATCGAAGAAATGCGCCGACTCGAGCGCGTGCGTTCTGAGTTTATCGCGAACGTGTCTCACGAACTCCGTACACCAATCTTCAGCGTGCAGGGATATCTCGAAACGCTGCTCGACGGCGCCGTAGACGATCCCAACGTGTCGATGGTGTTTCTAGAAAAGGCATATCTAAATGCCCTTCGCCTGAATGCGCTACTCAATGACCTTATCGACATCTCGCGCATTGAAAGCGGCGAGTTGAAATTCTCGTTTCGCTATTTCGACATGAACGAGCTTATCAACGAACTCGTTCAAACAATGCAGATACGCGCAGAGCAGCGCGATGTGCGGGTTGATTTGGAACTCTGCAGTGTCTCAAGTGTCTACGGAGACAAGGAACGTCTAACACAGGTGCTAACGAATCTGATAGACAACGCAATCAAGTACAACGTTGAGGGCGGCACGGTACGGATCACCACAAGACCTGTGAGCAAGGGTGTGTGTATTGCGATCAGCGATACGGGGATCGGCATCCCTCAGGAACATCTTGCACGAATTTTCGAACGCTTCTACCGCGTAGATAAAGATCGTTCTCGTGCTGTAGGCGGCACGGGGCTTGGTTTGGCTATCGTAAAGCACATTCTCGAAGCACATCATTCAGAGCCCCATGTCCGCTCTGAACAGGGCAAGGGTACAGCGATTGAATTCTGCCTGACGGCAAATGCTGATGCCTGAAGACCGTTAGTGACGGATCATTACCGGTGCGTATAGCAGCTCTCCCTCAACACTGCCGGAAATGACATAGAACCCCGTAGCTAATGCTTGCGACTCGATGGTCACGTTATGTCCATTCTGCTTATACACGATAGAATGAAGTCTTCCAGATGCATCATACATCATTAGGTTGTGTACTGGCTGATCGGTTGACATCGTGAGATTGATATGAGCATCAGCAGGATTCGGTGCAATGCTGACAGTGTATGCTTGATCTGACTCTGGCACGCTTGATACCACACCCCACGTTATGTCATCGATGTAGAATCCATCGGACTGACGTGACGCATTGCTGCGAAAGCGAAGGCGCGTATAGATCGTGTCGCCTTCATACCCTCCGAAGTCAACAACCTCGCGCCTCCAGGCATCGTCTCCCTTTGTTGTATCTGCCCAGCGCGCATCTTTGCCTGCGTTCCACCATGCACGTTGCATCCAAGGGCCAGCTAGGCTGCTGGCAGATTCAAGAAACATGGTGTCCGATGCATCAACAAACGCTGCAATGTCCATCTGAAGTCGCAGCGTCATGCCCGCTGCATTTGCGTTGCGAAAGGGATAGAGTACACATGTATCACGTCGGTTCGGTTGATACAGCGATGTTGGTGCGTAGGCGTAGGACGCCGGTGCCGTGCGATAGAACGTTGTTGTGCGTGCCCATGGTCCCTGTATCACATGAAACCGAGGCTCTTCGGTAAAGCTGACACTTGACGTTGTGAGGGGGCCAGCATATGCGACCACCGTATCACTTGATGGACTGATGTTATCATCCTGATCAACAGCTGTTGCAGAAACGCCGTACCAGCCTTGCGATGGCACTTGGAGAGACTCCGTTACGATCTTGCCTGTATCGGTTGTCGAGTATTGTTTCTCCGTGATGATCTCGCTAGCTGTATAGCGAAGAGCGGCAAAATTGATAAGTGCATTTACAGAATCGAGTCTGAGCGCCGGATTTGCGAAGCGTACGTTGATCGTTGCCGGATCTTCAGTACCAAGCGCAGATATCACAACTGGTGGTGCTGGTTCTCTTGAGCCCCCTGCATATGCAGATGCGAACTGCGTAGCGCTAGAATCCTTCGCATCTGTTGATATGGCCACAAGGGCATATTCATAACGCTTGTACTTGGTGAGCCCGGTATCTATGTGGTTTGTAGTGTCGGTACCAAGCGTGGTTATCATGGCACCATCACGATAGAGATGGTAGCGGAAGGCCGATGCAGATAATGGCTGACCGAATGTCTTGGTAGTTACACGGTCCCATTTGAGTGCAATGGTTGTTGGTGCTGTTGGGATAGTTGATGCGGTAAAGCCAGTTGGCGATGAAGGCGCACGCGAATTCACAATGGCCGTGTAGACGTCATTGTCGGCCTTGTTCACTGTGGCATTGCGCATGTCTACCCATGATGGATAGATCATGCCGTTATAGAAGTCGCAGCCAGAGTAGTCACCGGCAAACGTGTTTCCTGTGAATGGATTGTTACGCAGATCGCTGTTACCATCGCCTACACGTCGGTCTACCCATGTTGTGCCGCCATCTGGAGACCAGCTAACGTATGTGCGTACGTCGATGTTTGCACGGTCGTCGCGGCTATCGCTATACATCACGGCTAGCTCGCCACTTGTGGGGTCAAGCGCGATCCATGACCAGAACTGATCGTTGGTTGTATCGGAATGAACGATACGAGCCGGACTCCACGTGGCCCCATTGTCTGTCGAACGCGAGAAGTAAACGTTGGGATAATTGTCTGCTGCCCAGGTCAGGTACATCCATCCATTGCGAGAACCCCTTGTGTTGTCGATGGTAAGGCTGGGGTAACACTCAGCGCGTACTACGGTTTTGACGCGTGAATTGGACTGACCGTTGATCGTGCTCTTGATGCCGAAGGGGTTGTACGTGTGGATGATGCGAGGCGCAGAGAACGTGCTGCCACCGTCTGTTGAGCGGGCATAGCGAAGAGAATTTTCTGTTCCACTATTCCAGACCACATGGATCGATCCGTCTGGTCCAGTACGAACCAGGGGAAAGCTCTGACCAAAAGTGGTGGCTTCGCTTGTGCCTGGGAACCTATCACTTACTGGCACAGGAACGGACCATGTAGCCCCCTCATCAGTGCTCTTCGAGAATACAATCTGTGTTGAGGAGTCACGGTTAATCACGCGCTTCCATGGCGTGTAGAGTGTGCCGCGGTATGGAGATGTAGATGCCGTATCAACATGGATGTAGTACTTGTCTTCGAATGATGAATCAGCTGTCTGTGGACCCGTGTGAATGATCACAGCCGTGTGTTTCATGGCCCATGTTGCACCGCCATCTGTTGTAGAGCTTACGAATACACCGTTCTCACCAAACTGTGCATTACCTGTGCGGCGAAATCCGCCGTACATCAGATAGCCTTTGCCCTTATGATCGAAGCATACGGATGGGTCGTTGGAAGACGTCCATCCCTGACGTGCCGTTCCTAGCGTGACGTTTGCCCAGGTGCGTCCTGCGTCTGTTGAGTAGTATGCCCATGTCGATGATCCGCCTCGATAGTCAACGGCAGAACCAATCAAGTTCCTTGGGTTCTTTGGGTTCACGGCAATAGATGATTCGTTTTGTGCGGGCAGCTGATCGGTCTCAATGCTAACGATCATGCTCGCGTTCAGGAACAATGTTGGAAGCACTGATTCCTGAACAAAGGGAACCATAAACGCAGGGGGCTCATTGGAGATCACAGGCGTTGGATGGGCCCGTTCCATGTGGCGTTCATGAATGTTTTCTTGAGCTGTGAGCGTTAGTGCTGCAACAAGACCAACGGCGAGGGGGAGAAGTCGTTTCATCATGTCCGAAATTTAACCACAAACAAAAAGCCCGCACCGGTGGTGATACGGTGCGGGCCTTGACATCGAGGGCTGGGATAGGAGCCCTTGAGAGATTACTTTTCGTCGACGACCGTGAAGTCTGCGTCTTCGACCTTGTTTCCGTCAGCACTTGCTCCAGGTGCAGCTTCGTCTGCTGCCTGCTGTGGCTGGGCTGCAGAGGCTGCTTCGTACATCTTTGTCGAGGCTTCGCTCCATAGTTGGTTAAGCGCATCCATTGCTGGGCGGATATCCGATGCGTTGTTCTTTGCTGCATCGGCTAGACGGTCCTTCGCCTTTGTGATGCGATCCTTTGTGTCTGCATCGAGCTTGTCGTCATGCTCCTTGAGCTGCTTCTCCGTGCTGTACACAAGCTGATCTGCCTGATTGCGCAGTTCGATCTCTTCCTTGCGCTTCTTGTCTTCGGCGGCATGATCCTGAGCATCGCGCTTCATCTTCTCCACTTCGTTCTTGTCGAGTCCGCTCGAGCCTGTGATACGAATGTTCTGTTCCTTGTTCGTTGCCTTATCCTTGGCCATTACGCTCAGGATACCGTTAGCATCGATGTCGAACGTTACTTCGATCTGTGGCACGCCACGCGGTGCCGGTGGGATGCCGTCCAGGTGGAACTTGCCAAGTGTCTTGTTGTCTGCCGCCATCGAGCGCTCACCCTGAAGGATGTGGATCTCAACAGATGGCTGACTATCCGACGCAGTCGAGAAGGTTTCTGTCTTGCGGTGCGGGATTGTTGTGTTGGACGGAATCATCGGCGTCATTACACCACCCATGGTCTCGATACCGAGCGAGAGCGGAGTTACGTCGAGAAGAAGAACGTCTTTCACATCACCCGAAAGCACGCCGCCTTGGATTGCTGCGCCTACGGCAACCACTTCATCTGGGTTTACGCCCTTTGATGGTTCTTTGCCGAAGAAGTTCTTGACGAGCTCCTGGATCTTCGGGATGCGTGTAGAGCCCCCTACCAAGATCACATCATCAATCTGTGATGGCATCATCTTTGCATCACGCAATGCTGCTTCGCATGGCTTGAGCGATCTATCGAACAGATCGGTGCAGAGCTGTTCGAAACGAGCGCGTGTGATGTTCAGGTTCAAGTGCTTCGGACCATCTGCAGTTGCCGTGATGAACGGCAGGTTTACGTCGGTCTGGAGCATTTGTGACAGCTCGATCTTTGCCTTCTCAGCAGCTTCGCGCAAACGCTGAAGCGCCATTGGGTCCTTGCGCAGATCAATGCTCTCTTGCTTGTTGAATTCATCGGCAAGGAAGTCGATGAGGCGCTGGTCAAAGTTGTCGCCACCAAGGTGTGTGTCTCCGTTGGTAGACTTTACTTCGAACACGCCATCGCCGATTTCGAGGATGGAGATATCGAACGTACCACCGCCCAAGTCGTAGACAGCTACGGTTTGGTTCTGACCCTTTTTATCGAGTCCGTATGCAAGCGCTGCAGCTGTTGGCTCGTTGATGATACGGCGCACTGTAAGACCGGCGATCTCGCCTGCGTCTTTTGTTGCCTGACGTTGTGCATCGTTGAAGTATGCGGGAACAGTGATCACGGCTTCGGTGATCTTCTCGCCCAAGTAATCTTCTGCTGTCTGCTTCATTTTCTGAAGCGTCATTGCAGAGATCTCAGGGGGCGAGTACAAACGTCCATCGATATCTACGCGAGCCGTATTGTTGTCGCCAGCGACAACTGCATACGGTACGCTCTTGGCTTCGTCAGACACTTCGGCCATCTGACGTCCCATGAAACGCTTGATCGAGTAGATCGTGTTCGTTGGGTTTGTAACTGCCTGACGCTTTGCGGCTTGACCAACAAGGCGTTCTCCGCTCTTTGTGAATGCAACAACAGATGGTGTTGTGCGCATGCCCTCGGCGTTGGCGATAACAACTGGTGTTGTTCCTTCCATCACGGCTACGCATGAGTTCGTGGTGCCGAGGTCAATTCCGATAATCTTACCCATTGGGTTTCCTTCAACCTAGAAAAGTGAGTTATACTGCTTTCTTCTTACGAAATGCGAACATCAAGTTCTTTGTGCGCCGCAGGTTCCTTCTTTGGAATCGAAACCGAAAGCACGCCGTCCTTGAAGTTTGCCCTGATTGCTTCTGTCTTAAGGTCCTTCGGAAGCGAGAACGAACGCGAGAACGAACCATAGTTGCGCTCAATGCGTGTGAAGTTCTTTTCTTCCATCTTGGATTCGCGCTTCTTCTCGCCGCGGATCGTAAGGACACTGTTATCTGTAACAGTGATCTTCACATCGTTCTTCTCCAGACCTGGTAGTTCTGCGTGGAACGTTACGGCTTCTGCTTCGTCGCAGATATCAACGCGAGGTGTGAACTCTCCGATCTCAAAACGAACGCCGCCGTCTTGAAAACCATCGAATACTTCGTTCATGCGACGGAATACGGTATCCATACCGCGAAATGGATCAACTTTGATGAGTGACATGACTGGTCTCCTTGTGGTGATGAGGATTGACATCTGTTTTGTCTCCCAATGGCCATTGGTGGAACATCGCTTTCGACGAACCACTTGGAAAATCGTGCCAAACCCTAAAAACTGCCGTAATGGCAGTAATTACGTGTAAGTCGATGTCAGTACGGCAGTTGTGCTGTGCTAGGGGGCTGACATAGTGTCAGGGGGTGTGCGGATGAGTTAAGAAAAGCGAGAATTCTTGCTATGTCACTGCTGACGTGTAAAGAAAAGGCCAAACATTTTACACGTCGGTCCGGCAGATTCATATTTTCGATGAAACCCGTATCATGTGTCCTATAACCTAACATGCACCACTTCACTGCGCATATCGAATGGACCGGAAACACTGGTACCGGAACGTCTTCATACACTGCCTATCAACGAAGTCATGTATTGATGGCCGATGGGAAGCAGCCCGTCTCGTGTTCGTCGGCCCCTGTATTCCGCGGAGATGGTACACTGTATAATCCTGAGGACATGCTTCTGTACTCTGTGGCGGCCTGTCACATGCTGTGGTTTCTTCACTGTTGCGCTAATGCAGGAGTTGTTGTAACTGCCTACAAGGACTCACCCGAGGGCATTCTGCAGTCAGATGCTAACGGAACCAGTCGCTTCACTGAGATCATTTTGCATCCCCAAGTAACACTGGCGGATCCATCACGTGCCGGTGAACTTGATGGCCTTCATAAAAAGGCTCACTTGAACTGCTTTATCGCCAATTCGCTTACGACCAAGGTCTCAATAGTTTGATGAGCGCTCGAATCAATGGGCATTATCAGCAAAGTCAAGGTAGGCCGGAGCAACCTCTACGTCAATAACGACTTGGTAAAGATCCTCACGTAAAATTCTCATAGGGTCAGTAAATGCGAACTACTCTGAACAATTGTTTGAAGGCGCAAAATCAATAATAACGTTGCACCACATTATTTTCACATTTATTTGTTCCTGGCAGCAGGCTAAATTTCTACCACTTGTTAATGCCACACCCACAGAGGGCATTGTTCAGTTTTGTCTAACTTCCCAGAGGGCTTAATTATGTTTCATTCAATTACGCGCTTCTCACTATCGATCGCGATTGCGTTTGTCTTTACTTCATCGATAGGAGTACATTTCAGCTCGGCCTATCCTGCGTACTTGATTGGACGAAAGACATTGCCAGGATGCGATTGGGATCAAGGTAATACATGCGTTGTTAAGGTAGATTTGCCTGGGCCTCCTGAACAGGGAGCGGAGTTCGTTGGAGAGGTGTCTATCGACTACAGTACTGCAACTCAACTGGGTGACTCGTTTTATGTAGCATCTCCATCGAACGCAAATCAGTATTATTCAGCTTATGGAATGACAATAGTGTCCATTTGGTATAAGACTGACGGTACCCCCTGTCCTATCCCACAGCAGTAAATCGTGACCTTGAGGCATCATGAATTCGGCAACGTCAGATTCATTTTAACGTTGCTCCTCCCGCTAACTTTGTTTCAGTTGAATTTGACACCAGTTATAAGTCAAGTACCCCGAGAGAGTTCACGCACGCGCCCAACGTATATCATTCGAGCTTCGATCTCGAACGAGGCTTGCACACGATGTATGCTTGGTTTCTTCTCGCTCACCATAAACCAGTTGGGGGCGCTTCGAACCAGGGTGGTGGTACAGGTGGAAACAATGCATGAGAAAACACGGAAACACATTGATGGGATGATTACGGACACATCAGTTGTCCATCTAACACCAATCCGAAAAACGCTTGCGCGCAAGGACACCGCAGAACTCTATCGCGTTGGTATCGAGCAGCCACTTCGCGTGTTTTCGTTGCCGGATGAGGTGCAAGAAATTCTGGAATACATCGATTCTGTTGATGCTGTTGAGTCGGCGATTGCCTTAGATACAACAGAGCACGACAAGCAGCACCCACTACGTACACGAATTGTGTTCAATGAGTCGGCACGGGTCAACACGCTGTCCGATGGAGCAGCGGTTAGCGTCGCACTCTACGACCGTGCACTCGTTATCACAGAAGATACCGTTCGGGTTCTTCCGCAGTATCTGCAGGGATTACCGGACACTCTAAAGCGCGAGCTTGTTCTTCCGAAGAGTACAACGGTGCTTAATCCGAATAGGGTGATATACCGATTCTCTACGGCCGAGAACCCTCTGGATACAGTGATCAATGGCGAAGAAGCAAAACTCTTTCGCAGCTATCGGCATTGGGTTTCCGACGTTGTTACTTCGTCTGCAGTTGTTAACACCATACGTCAGGTGCAGCATGATGAAAAGGCATTTGGATTCTGGAGAACGTCCGATACGTCCTACACCGCAGTGCCAGACAACGGACCCGTGAATGAAGTCCCGACGGTGTTTCGGTTCAACTCGATCGACGTCGACATTCCTGCAGCATACTATCCGGTATCACCAGCACTATGCGACATGCATGGCGATTATGCGTATCTCTGCACACCTTCCGATGGGTGGATTCGACTCCATCGCAATGGCAAGATTCTACACATGCCACTGCTGAGCTATATCCCATTCGGCTACCAGCGAACACGATGTGTGGCATTTCGAGACGGTGTGCTGTTGACGTATGACAAGGGTGGCGAAGACCTTCAGTCGGTGTACGTGAGCCCCCTGGGGGTTCGATTATCCAATTTGATCATCCATGCTCGAAGTGTAATTCTTGCACCTGTTGATGTTAACGGCGTCATGTGTTTAGAGGCATACTGGCGATCGGATTCGTACCTCAACCGCAAGATCGTTTGGCGAGCGGTTAGTCCATTTGCTCGGTAGCCTTTAGAAACAAGCTAGTTGACCCGTCCGTCATTCGTCATCCGTCATCCGTCATTCGTCATTCGTCATTCGTCATTTGTAATTCGTCACTCTCCTCGCCCCTTTATATCGCGGAGCCCAGTACGCATCTGAGAAGGGGGCAATACTTACCCCTTTGGACGACGAGCTATGAATGAACTGCTTGTTGTTCAGCGCGATGCCCACGTGGTTGATGCGTCCGCCAGAGATGGCAAAGAATACCAAGTCGCCCCCTTGTATGTCATCTCGATCAACGGGGGCTCCCACAGCATACATGTCTGCCGAAACACGCGGCAGTGAAATGCCGTGCTGTTGGAAACAATAGGACACAAACCCCGAGCAGTCAAAGCAGTCTGGTGTAGAACCGGCGCTGCAGTACGATGTGCCCATAAGATCCATTGCTTGCTCTATCACCGGCCTCATGGCACGGGGCTCCGTGGTGCGCACCTTTGAGGATGAGCATGCCGAGAGGAAGAGAAGGGCGCTTAATGCTAATGCAAGAAGATGCATGCAATTATGATTTCATGTTCGAGCTATACAGGCACGATATATCGTGCCTGTGTAACTACGCTTCGGCTTTCTTTTCAGGGAAGAGGAGCGAGGCAATGATGCTTAGTGCAAGGACCCCAGCAATAACGCCCAGGGCAGCTTCGATCGGCACGTGGTACCATTCTGAGATAAACATCTTTACGCCAATAAAGGACAGAATGATGCTCAGGCCGTACTTCAGGTAATGGAAGATCCCCATCACGCCAACAACGGCGAAGAACAGGGAGCGAAGGCCCATGATGGCGAACACGTTAGATGTAAAGACGATGAACGGATCTTTGGTGACGGCAAAGATTGCTGGGATAGAGTCCACAGCGAAGATGAGGTCGGTAAACTCAACAACAAGCAGAACCAAAAACAATGGTGTAAACCACCGCACACCATCTTTCATGATGCTGAAGTTGTCTTGGTGATACCCGTCGGTAATGCGGAAGTGTTTCCGTGCATACCTCACGATAAAGTTGTTTTCGATGTCGGCCTCGTCTTCACTACTAAACGCCATCTTAATACCCGTGAAGATCAGGAAGGCACCGAAGACATAGAAGATCCAGTGGAACGCCGCAATGAGAGCTGCACCCAAACCGATCATCATGCCGCGCATTACCAGTGCGCCTACGATACCCCAGAACAGTACCTTGTGGTGATACTGTGGAGCTACCTTGAAGTACTTCAAGATCAGGATAATGACAAAGATGTTGTCCACCGAGAGCGACTGCTCCAGCAAGTACCCAGCTAGGAACTCCCCGGCAGCTGTAGGCCCCTTTTCGTAGTACACGAAAATGTTGAAGGCCATCGCAAGCGAGATCCAAAAGGCTGTCCACCCAATGGCTTCGCTTACCTTCACCACGTGTGGTGTGCGATTGAAGACACCCAGGTCGAGTGCCAGGAGAAACAGTACGAGAAGTATGAACCCTACGTACAGTATTGGATCAGGAATGTGTGGTAGCATAGAGGTAATGCGAATCTACGACCGTAGATTGTAGTATGGGTCCGTTAATTCTTATCGATGGTATGTCGCTGGTATTCCGCGCCTACCACGCACTGCAGCGAACTGGCATGCAGTCTCCGTCCGGCGAACCTTCGTTTGCTGTCTTTGCTTTTGCGAACATTCTTACGTCGCTTCTCGACAAGCATTCTCCCGATGCAATTGCTGTTGTCTTCGACACACCAGAGCCAACGTTCCGTCACGAGCTCTACGACCAGTACAAAGCTCACCGCGATGCGTTTCCGGAAGACTTGGTGCCCCAACTGGCTCGTATCAAGAGCATGATCACCATGCTCGGACTCGAAATGGTGGAGATGCCGGGGTTCGAGGCGGATGACGTGATCGGAACGATCTGCAAGCGGGAGAGCAATGACGGACATGAGATTCTCTGCGTTACATCAGACAAAGACTACTTCCAGCTGGTAAACGACAAGGTCAAGATCTTGCGTCCGGGCAAGGATGTTGGTGAGTATGACGTAATGGACGCTGTAAAGGTTCGCGACAAGTTTGGCGTTGGACCCGACCACGTGATCGATGTACTCGCACTGATCGGAGACTCATCAGATAACGTACCCGGTGTGAAAGGCGTAGGCGAAAAGACGGCTATCCCACTTATCGAGAAGTATGGATCGCTCGAAGCGCTCTATGAGCACCTCGACGAAGTAGAGCGCGAGTCCGTCAAGAAGAAACTGGCAGATCATCGTGATGAAGCGTTTCTTTCAAAGACACTTGTAACCATTCACACGGACGTACCGATCGATGCAAAGCGTGTGGCACTTGTCCGCAAGCCAATCGACTCTCCGGCACTCGATGCTTTCTGCGAAGAAATGGGCTTTCATACCCTGCGCAGAAAGTTTGCAAAGTATGCTTCTCCTGACGGACAAGAGTCGGCACCTGCATCATCACCTGTAGTAGAAGATCAGCATCGCCTAAAGACCATCACAGATGTGCCGCACGACTACACACTCGTTGACACGCCCGGTGGTTTTGAAGCGATGATCAAGGATCTCTCAACCGCCACTGAGCTGTCCTTTGACCTTGAAACAACGGGTCTGGATGCCATGCAATGCTCGATTGTTGGCATTGCCCTGAGTGCCAAGGAAGGTGTTGCCTACTATGTGGATGTTGATGATTCAACGATCAGTGACGAAGGATCGCTCTTTGGCGGACACGAGGAACGTCATGGTTTGCCCCTTTCAGAAGTTCTTCCTGCGATGAAGGGGCTCCTGGAAAACGAGAGCATTCCCAAAGTTGGACAAAACGCCAAGTTCGATATGCTGATCCTAAGCAGGTATGGTGTGAACGTAACGCCGCTTGCATTCGACAGCATGCTTGCTAGCTACGTGCTCGATCCAGATAAGCAGCATAACATGGATGCTCTTGCTGAGCGCTGGCTGGACTACTCTCCGATCTCGATCACAACATTGATCGGTGAGAAGAAGTCGACACAAAAGTCCATGCGCGACGTCGACGCTGCTCGAGTAGCAGAGTACGCAGCAGAGGATGCAGATGTAACGCTACAGCTCTGCCACAAGCTCCGTATCGCTCTTGAGGAACAAGATCAGCTCTCATTTGCACAGCGCATAGAGTTCGACACTGTGCCTGTGCTCGTGACCATGGAGCGAAATGGCGTGTGTGTGAACCCAGAGGCGCTGAGCGGACTCGGCGAGTTTATGCGTAGCGAGGCCAAGCGCCTAGAAAAAGAGATCTGGGACGAGGCCGGCGAAGAGTTTACGATTGCCTCGCCAAAGCAGTTGGCAGAAGTACTGTTTGAGAAGCTCATGCTGCCTGCGTCGAAGAAGACAAAGACAGGGTACTCGACCGACTCGAGTGTTCTGACTGAGCTCGCCGAGACGTATCCGATCGCGCAGATGATCCTTGACTACCGTCAGGTAGAAAAGCTGCGTTCTACCTACGTTGAATCCCTCCCGAGATTGATCAACCCTAACACCGGCAGGGTGCACACGACGTTCAACCAAACCGTTGCCGCTACAGGACGCCTTTCGTCCACAGATCCTAACCTGCAGAACATCCCAATTCGCACAGAGCTAGGTCTGCAGATTCGCAAGGCATTTGTACCCCAGCGTAAGGGGCACGTGATTGTCTCGGCAGACTATTCCCAGATCGAACTGCGCATCATGGCCGCTATCTCTCGAGATCCAAACCTGCTGGCAGCATTTGCATCTGGAGCAGATATCCATGCAGCTACCGCAGCTATTCTGCATGATGTAGATCTTGTAGACGTAACATCAGAGCAGCGTCGAATTGCCAAGACCGTCAACTTCGGCATCATGTACGGACTCGGCGCATTTGGTCTTGCCCAGCGGCTTGGGATATCACGAACAGACGGACAGCAGATCATCGAGAACTACTTTGCAAAGTACCCCGGCATCAAGGAGTATATCGACTCTACAATTGCCACAACGAGGGAACGGGGCTATGCTTCAACACTGCTCGGACGGCGCAGGTACTTCCCGCTGATCAATGCCTCCAACCGTGGACTCCGCACAGCTGCCGAGCGGGCGGCTATCAATATGCCTATTCAGGGCACTGCGGCCGATATGATGAAGCTGGCGATGATTCGCGTTCATCAACGCATGCAGCATGAGAGCTCCGCTGCCATCATGATGCTGCAGGTACACGATGAGCTCCTCTTCGAAGTTTCGGAATCCGATGCCTCTGCTCTCCGGGAAATGGTAAAGTACGAGATGGAACAGGCGCTGCCGTTAGAGGGTGTACCCGTGATCGTTGAGACGGGTCAGGGGGCTTCGTGGTACGAAGCACATTAGGATGCACGAAAGTGTAGTTTTGCATTCATGTCAACCATTGTAGCTGCCATCCTTGGAGTTATCCAGGGTCTTACAGAGTTTATCCCAGTTTCCAGCACAGCGCATCTTACGATAGCGGGATCGCTGTTTGGCGTGATAGACCCGGCACATCCGGAAACGTGGACGGCCTTTATGGCCACGATCCAGTTGGGAACACTGGCGGCAGTGCTGGCATACTTTCGGACAGATATTCAACGCACTGTTCGGCATTGGTTTTCTGAGAACCTTGGCCGTGAAAGACGTCCGTTTTCTCACCAAACCTCAGAATCCCGCCTTGGCTGGCTCGTGATTGTAGGAACTGTTCCAATCGTTGTGGTTGGCCTTGCATTCAAAGACATCATCGAGGGCGGACTTACCAAGGAGCTTTCGCTGATTGCGTTTTCTCTGATTGGCGTAGGACTCTTGCTGTTGATCGCCGAACGCATTGCTTCATTTACTCGCTCAACATCCGACCTAGGCATCCTGGATGCCATCATCATCGGTGGCGCACAGTGTTTGGCGCTTGTTCCGGGCTCCTCCAGAAGCGGAACCACCATGCTGGCGGCATTGTTGCGGGGCATGACGCGCGAGCATGCCGCGAGATTTTCGTTTCTGTTATCCATCCCTGCCATCCTTGCAGCAGGTGTTCTCGAGTTTACAGAACAGCTCGATCACATTACATGGGCAGACGGTGGAATTCAACTAGCCGTGGGTACAGTCACCGCCTTTGTCAGTGGATACTGGTCGATATCCTTCTTACTTGATTTCCTGAAGACCAGAACGCTCCTCACCTTCGTAGCCTACCGGGTGGCTCTTGGCGCTGTTATCCTGTTAGCAGGGTGCAGTGAGCCCCCTGCACAGCAAACTCAAAAGCTGGAGTCCATTAAGCCGCCAGCCGAGACACTTGCTGCGCCCGCCCAGCCAAAGAACATCGCTGCTGTTGCAACGGATACGGTTGTTGTAAAGACATCGATGGGAAGCTTTACGATTGAATTGTACGGCAGCGATGCCCCGGAAACTGTCGAGAATTTTCTGGCACTGATAAAGAAGAAGTACTACAACGGACAGCATATACACCGTGTAGCAAAGAACTTTATCATTCAGATGGGAGATGCTAATTCAAAGGATTTAAGAGCGCGCTCGGAATGGGGCAAGGGAGGTCAGACGGCAACAGGGGAGCCCCTTGCCGAGGAACTCGACAAAACTCTTCCATCGGCTCAAGACGGATACCGTAAAGGTATTGTGGCCATGGCTCGCAAGCAGGCAGGCGGCTCCGGAACGAGTCAGTTCTTTATCTGCCTTGAGCAAGCTGTGAATCTTCCCTATACATCCACGATTTTTGGAAACGTGATCGGTGGTATGGAGGTTATTGAGGCTATGAATGCAGTCGAAATCGAGCCAGGCCCTCTTGGTGATGCCGACGGCATGCCCAAGAAACCAATTCGCATCACGTCAATACAGACTGTTACACACTAACTATATCTGGGAGTAAAATCACATGCGGTCAATCGCACTTTCACTCATTGTTCTGCTTGCAACCTCAATCGGGGCCTGTGCGCAGACAACAACACCAAAGGTTAACGAAAAGATGAAGTACACGATCACAGTAACCACGGGCAACAAGGAGATCGGTAAGATCGTTATCGGCCTCTGGGACAACATCGCCCCTAAGCATGCTGCATTCTTTGAAGCTCGCGTGGCAGAAGGGTTTTACAATGGCTCTGCATTTCACCGCGTAATCCCTGGATTTATGATTCAAGGGGGCGACCCAAATTCGATCAGCGGCGATCGTAACTCGTGGGGCACAGGCGGACATCCAGATAAGGTGCCTGCAGAGTTTTCGAGTGTAAAGCACGTGCGCGGTGTTCTTTCGGCTGCACGTACGCAGGATCCAAACAGCTTTGGTGGACAGTTCTTCCTTTGCGTAGCAGATTCTCCGTGGTTAGATAACCAGTACACAGCGTTTGGTGAAGTACTCAGCGGCATGGAAGTGGCAGATGCGATCGTAAACTCTCCACGTGACGGACGCGATAATCCGCTCGAAAAGATCTCCATGACGATCACGAAGAACAAGTAACTCCTTGATGCGATATCTGATCATAACTGTTCTTGGCTGCCTGGTCTCATTCCAGGCAGCCTTGGGCATTTCTCGTGATTCAACGGATTTTACACCGGTGAATCTGGGGTCTGGCGTTAACAGCAAGTATGACGACCTCAAGCCCATCATCTCCCCAGACGGGCTAACACTCTATATCTGCCGAAAAGACGCTCCTGAGAACATCGGCGGAGGTGGGGAAGATATCTGGATGAGTACGCGCATGCCCGATGGTGAGTGGGGTATGGCAGTAAACCTTGGTACAGTGCTTAACAATCGTGGCAATAACAGTGTGTGCAGTATCACTCCCGATGGTAATACGATGCTGTTGGTAGATGCCTACAGCGATCCATCAGAGCGCAGACGCACAATTGCAATCGCTCACCGCACTGCAGGCGGTTGGTCTGCTCCGCAGCCGGTAGTGATTGAGAAATACACGAACCTTTCCAAGTACAGTGAGTTTGCACTAAGCAACGACAACGCAGCGCTTGTGCTGGCAATTCAAACCGAACGTTCATACGGAGATCGAGATCTTTATGTGAGCTTTCGCACAGCCAACGGCACATTCAGCGAACCTGTTTCTCTGGGCAGCGTTGTGAACTCAGCCGGACAAGAAGCCACGCCCTTTTTGGCAGCAGACAACACGTCTCTGTATTTCGCCTCGGACAGGCCAGGGGGCTTTGGAGAATTTGATATCTACGTTACACGTAGACTTGACTCTACATGGACGAACTGGTCCGTTCCGGAGAATCTGGGTCCTACAGTAAACACCGACGACTGGGACTTAGCCTACACAATCCCCGCCGACGGAAAGGATGCCTACTTTGTCTCCTACAACAACTCTTTGGGCGGTGCAGATGTTTTCCAGGTAAAACTTCCTGAAAAGGTCCGCCCCAAACCAGTTGTCCTGCTCTCTGGGAAAGTCATCAACCGCAAGACACAGCAGCCGGTAGAAACAGATATCGTGTACGACGTTCTCTCAACAGGTGTCGAAGTTGGACGCGCCCGCTCAACACCATCGTCTGGTGAATACAAGGTAACGCTGCCAGCTGGAGAGTCCTACGCGTTGCGTGCAGATGCTCCTGGATACTTGTCCGTTAACGAGAATCTGGATTTTTCTGCGTTCTCGGAGTACACGGAGCTCTCGAAAGATCTCTACCTCGTGCCTATCGAAAAGGGTATCACGGTGGAGCTCAAGAACATCTTTTTTGATCGAAAAATGGCTACGCTGCAGCCGGCTTCCTATGCCGAGCTGCGCAGACTCGTGCAGCTGATGAACGACAATCCGTCGCTCAAGATCCAGATCAGTGGTCACACCGATGCAATGGGGAAGGACGCAGACAACCTTACGTTATCGAATGATCGAGCACAATCCGTTAGAACCTACCTGATCAACGAAGGTTCTATCGATGCATCCCGACTCAAGGCCGTCGGGTATGGAGAAACAAAACCGGTAGCAACAAACGACACCGAAGAAGGCCGTGCGCTGAATCGTCGGGTCGAACTCACAATCCTCGAAAAGTAATGTCAGAACAAACTCATGCAGCAAGCGCTGCACTTATGGAGCGAGAGCACTCTGTTGTCTTTCAGACCTATCGCCGCATTCCCGTGGCGATCGATCATGCAGAGGGCGCGCGAATCACGGACGTAGACGGACGTTCCTACCTTGATATGCTCGGTGGTATCGCTGTGAACGCGCTTGGTCATTCTCATCCACGCATCATCGATGCAGTAGAGAAGCAGATTCGCCGCTACATGCACGTATCGAACGTGTTCTACCAAGAACCACAAGTCCGACTAGCAGAACAGCTCTCGTCAGCCAGCGGATATCCGCGCGTATTCTTTGCCAATTCGGGTGCAGAAGCAACCGATGGTGCCTTGAAGCTTGCGCGCAGATTCGGCAGTGCGCGCGGATGTTACGACGTGATCGGCTTTACTGGCGGCTTTCACGGCCGCACCTATGCCGCCCTCTCGCTTATGGATAAGCCCCTTTACAAAGATGGCATGGGGCCATTTCTGCCAAACACACTTGTGCTGCCATTTAACGATGTTGATGCACTTGAATCGCGGGTTGATGAAAACACCTGCGCCGTGATGATTGAATTCCTGCAAGGAGAAGGTGGTATTCAGTCTGCTACGCAGGAGTTTGTAGATGCGCTCTTCGCGTTAAAGGAGACGTACGGTTTTCTTGTGATCGCTGATGAAGTGCAGAGCGGCATCGGCCGTACGGGAGACTTCTTCTCATTCGAAAAGTATGGGGTTCGTCCGGACATTATCACCGTGGCCAAGGCCATGGGAGGGGGCTTGCCACTCGGTGCAATTCTAGCAACAGAAGAAGCAGCATCCTTGCTCGACAAAGGCATGCACGGCACAACCTATGGCGGAAATCCAGTAGCATGTGTTGCAGGCAGCGTTGTGGTTGAAGAAGTGTGCAATGGACTTATGGCGCATGTGAAAGAGATAGGTGACTATCTCAATGCTCAGTTGGAAGCCGTACGATCGGAGTTCCCAGAACAGATCCGTGAAATCCGCGGACGTGGCTGCATGCAGGGCGTGGTGGTACATACAGATGCCGCACCATATGTGCAGGAATTACTGAAGAACGGCGTTATCGCCAACGCAACAGCTGGGAATGTTATCCGTTTAGTACCGCCATTTATTATCACAACAGCAGATGTTGACGAACTCGTCCGTGCACTACGCACAGTCATGAGCGTGACACGTGGCTGAAATGTATCCGATCCTCGTAACATGTCCACGTGAGTTTCCGCCGATTCTTCGCAAAGAAATTGAGGCGCTTGGATATGACATCACACAGGAGCTTCCAGCAGGGATAGAACTGCAAGGTACACTCCATGACTGTCTGCGGTTGAATCTTTGGCTGCGGACGGCACATCGCGTGCTCATACGTCTTGGCTCGTGGCAGGCCCGCACGGCCGATCAGATGTACGAAGCAGTTACATCTGTGCCGTGGGAAGAGTGGATTCCTGCAAACGGCTATGTGAGTGTGATCAGCTCGGTGAATACGCCGAGCATTGACAACGACATGTATGCAAACATGCGATGCAAGGATGCCGTTGTAGATCGCATTCGTGAAAAGAAGGGGACCCGTCCGAATAGTGGATCCTCGACAGACCGTTCTGTTGTGTTCCTGTACTGGCACGATGAAGATCTCATGATGTACGTTGATACGTCGGGCCAGCCCCTTTCCGACAGAGGTTACCGCGTGCATCCTGCCAAGGCTCCTATGCGCGAGACCCTTGCTGCAGCTGTTGTGCTCTCTACCAAGTGGTCTCCAGAGTTTCCTCTCGTGAACCCCATGTGCGGCAGTGGTACGATTGCTATCGAAGCAGCGATGATTGCTCAGAACATTGCGCCAGGAGCACACCGCGACAACTTCGGCTTTCTGCACCTGCTGCCGTTTGATGCTCGTACGTGGACAGCTATGCGGAACGCAACATTCGATGCAGAGCTTCAGTCGCCTGCAGCGCCAATATTGGCCTCCGACATTGATGGCAGGGTTGTGCTACAGGCAAAAGACAATGCCCGCCGTGCAGGAGTCAAGGTAGAGTTTCAGACCATGGACTTTGTGAACGTGCAGGTGCCAGTGTCTGAAGGCATAACAGAGAGCTCAGAGCACACGCCAATCGTGATCTATAATCCAGAGTACGGTTTGCGCCTTGGCAACGAGTACGAGCTCAAGGAAACCTACCGTGCCATCGGCGACTTCATGAAGCAGCACTGCAAAGGCTACACAGGCTACGTGTTTACTGGCAATATGTCGCTAGCCAAGGAGATCGGTCTTCGGTCTAAACGCCGGGTGCCATTCTGGAGTGCGGATCTCGAATGTCGTCTGCTAGAGTTTGAGCTTTACGAAGGGTCGCGCAAGAAACAGCAATCATCCGACGAATGAGCCGTATTTTCGAGGGTATGATTACTATTACCCTCCCAAATGGCGACAAGCGTGAGTATCCTCAGGGTACCACCGGCATGGACATCGCCAAGAGCATTTCCGATGGTCTTGCACGCGTTGCTGTTGGCATCTACGTTAACGATGCCCCCTATGATCTATCGCGTGAGATCACAACAGACGCATCCATTCGCATCGTAACCTTCGACAACGACGAAGGCAAAGAGATCTTCTGGCACTCAACTGCTCACCTTATGGCCGAGGCGCTCGAAGCGCTCTACCCAGGCGTAAAGTTTGGTATCGGGCCGCCAATCGAGCAGGGGTTCTACTACGACGTAGATCTGCCAGGCGGACACAAGCTTAGCGTTGAAGATCTGCCGAAGATCGAAGCGAAAATGATGGAACTCGCAAAGCGTGATGTTCCGTACAATCGCGTTGAAATGACGTGGGATAATGCTGTAGCGTACTTCACCGAAAAGGGCGACGAGTACAAGCTAGAGCTCCTTGAAGGTCTTAAGGAGTCGGAAATCACGTTCTATCAGCAGGGCGAGTTTACCGACCTCTGCCGCGGTACACACGTGCCATCTACAGGTCATATCAAGTATCCCAAGCTTCTCTCCGTTGCTGGCGCTTACTGGCGTGGCGATGAAAAGCGAAAGATGCTTACGCGCATCTATGGCATTGCTTTCCCGAAGAAGCAGCAGCTCGAAGACTTTATCAAGCAGCGCGAGGAAGCAGAGCGTAGAGATCACCGCAAGCTTGGTAAAGAACTTGAGCTCTACATGATTACGCCAATGGTGGGAGGGGGCTTGCCAGTATGGCTTCCAAACGGAACCATCCTGCGTAGAAGACTCGAAGCATTCCTGCGTGATGAGCAGGTCAAGCGTGGATATCACGAAGTCATTACACCTCACATCGGTAATCTGGAGCTCTACAAGACCTCCGGCCACTACCCGTACTATGCTGATTCGCAGTACGATCCGATAACGGTGGAAGACGAGCAGTATCTGCTCAAGCCGATGAACTGTCCACATCACCACCAGATCTACGCCAATAAGCCCCGTTCATACCGCGATCTGCCGTACCGAATTTCAGAATTCGGAACGGTCTACCGCTACGAGCAGTCAGGCGAGCTTAACGGTCTCTCCCGCGTACGCGGGTTTACACAAGACGATGCGCATATCTACTGCACGCACGATCAGCTCAAAGATGAGATCAAGAATGTTGTAGAGCTTACGCAGAAGGTCTTCACAACGTTTGGCATGGACGTATCAACGCGGCTATCGTTCCGTGACGATAACTCTGCTAAGTATGGTGGAGATCTCGAGTACTGGGAACGTGCACAGGCAGAGATCAAGGCCGTAGCCGATGAGATGGGACTTGAGTACTTCATCGGTGAGGGCGAAGCAGCATTCTACGGACCAAAGATCGACTTTATCGTCCGCGATGCCATCGGCAGAAAGTGGCAGCTTGGAACGGTGCAGGTAGACTACGTGATGCCGGACCGTTTCAACCTTGAATATGTCGGAGCCGACAACCAGAAGCATCGTCCTGTAATCATCCACCGAGCCCCCTTCGGCTCGATGGAGCGATTTATCTCAATTCTGATCGAGCATTACGCAGGAAACTTCCCGTTCTGGATTGCTCCTACTCAGGTAAGCATACTGCCGATTGCTGATGCTCATCACACTTTCGCGCAAGACCTTGCTGCTGAGTTTGAACGTATGGGGCTTCGCGTCAATCTTGATGTTCGCAATGAGAAGATCAACCGTAAGGTTGCTGAGAGCGAGCAGAAGAAGATCCCATATGCACTTGTTATTGGTAACAAGGAGATCGAAATGGACTCTGCCGCTGTACGTATTCATGGTCAGGGGGACAAAGGCCAGATGAAGATCTCTGAAATAAAGAGTCTATTCGAGCGCCTTAATACACCTGGCGAAGAATAACTGTTTAGAAGGGGGCCACTATGCTCTTAGGTCTCACAACGTGGCAGTGGTTGATCGTTGCAACAATGCTTGCTGGAAGCATCGTTGTTGCATTTGCGCTTCGAGCCATTGTTGCTTCGATTATTCGGAGATTGCTGCGCAGGGCATATGACCATGTGCCGCATCCAACACTGGTAACATCTGTTGCCAGGAGCATTGCTCTTATGATCGTTGCGCAGCTTGATGGTGTTGCCCTGGAGTACCTCGAGCTTTCGCAAAAGGCTACAGCCCGGCTGGATGTGATACTTGATACGGCGGCAATTGTGTTTGTGACGATAGCCGTGTATCAGTTTATCGAATTGATCTGCTCGCGTGTGGTTGCACATGTTATGCGGCATCGCGAGCATGGCCGTGACATAGCTACAACGATTGCTCCACTTGTAGCATCAACACTGAAGTTCCTTGTTGTAGTGCTGGGAATTTCTGCAGCACTTGGTGCGCTCGGTGTGAACATCGCTGCTATCATTGCCGGCCTTTCCATTGGTGGTGCTGCTATTGCTCTTGCATCACAGGATACGGTAAAGAACATCTTTGGCTCTATTGTGATCCTCTCAGAGCGGCCCTTCGTGGTTGGTGATTGGATTACAACCCAAGGTGTAGAGGGCGTTGTAGAAGAGATCGGGTTTCGCAGCACACGCATACGCACATTTGCAGACTCGGTTGTATTCCTCTCGAATGCAAAGCTTGCCGATTCAATGATTGAGAATATGGACATGCGAAATGTTCGCAGGTTTAAAACAAGCGTTAACGTAGATATCGCAACATCACCCGAAATGCTGCAGAAGCTGATCAACGATATCCGAGGCGTAATCAGTTCTGACGCCTGCACTGTTACTTCTACCAAGAAAATATTCGTGAACGTGAGTGCGATAACAGAACATGGCGTTGCAATCACCGTGATTAGCTGGTTCAAGGTTGATAACGCCAACGCTGAGCCCGAGGTCCTGCACCGCCTCAACATGGGCATACTAACTGCGATGCAGGCGCATGGTGCGTTGATACGCGGTGATTACGCTCCTGTTTCTGATCATCAAGGAACTGTGGCATGACGCTAGCCCAAGAGAAACTGATCGCAAAAACGCAGCAACGCAAACCAGGTACGCATAAACGCCACATCTTTTTGTGCGCCACGCCATCAACGCCGAAGTGCTGCTCTCCGGAAAAGGGCAAGGAGTCGTGGGACTACCTGAAAAACCGTATCTCCGAACTAGGCCTTGATGTTGAAGGGGGCGTGTGTCGCACAAAGGCCGATTGCCTTCGCATATGCGTAATGGGTCCTATCGCCGTTGTCCATCCCGACAACGTCTGGTATCATTCATGCACGCCTGAAGTTCTAGAGCGCATAATCCAAGAGCACCTTATTGGTGGAACGCCGGTGGATGATTATCGTATAAAGACCTGATAGACCTTGCTATGGATGTTGTTGATCTTATGGATCTGTGCCTTTCCCTTCCACATGCGATTGATGAAACGCCGTTTGGTCCAGACACAGTCGTTGTTAAAATTGGTGGAAAGATCTTTGCCATAATCCCTCTCGATACTGTTCGACCGCAAGTGTCCGTAAAGGCAGATCCAGAACATGTTATCGAGATGCGGGAGGCATATTCCGAAGCAACCCCAGCTCCGCACATGAGCAAGAACCACTGGATCCGGATGTACACCGATGGAACGATTCCACGTGATGTGATCGTCCAACGAGTGCGAACATCCTATCAACTTGTCCGCGATTCTTTACCTAGATCCGTAGCGCGCGAGTTTGAGGCGCAGTAAAATCTACTACCGGACTAATCACTCATTCGCAGGGATATCACGTGACCACAGCAGTTCCGTAACACTGCGGGTTGCACGAACAGAAGAACCGAACAACGAGGTATGGTGTGCTTGAAGAGCTGGTGCATTGTTGCGCTGATACTGCTCAAGCTGTTCCAGGGTATCCAACGTGTAGATCACACAAAACACTGTTGAATCGGGAAGCTCGGAATTGACCACACGTGTTAGTCGAGCTGATGTGAAGTAGCCAGTCCTGAGCACATCGTTGATATGTTCCGACGTCATGTACCCCAACCACTTTTCAACGAGCTCATTGGGAACAACAACCTCTACCTGATACGAGATCATGCGACAGACTTCTTTGGTAGGAGGAACGTGAGCATCGCAGCACCAACAAGTGCCGACAGTGTGCTGCCAATCAAAATGCTGAGCTTCGACATTGCAAGATGGGCCGGATCAACAAATGCAAGATGGGCCACAAACAGCGCCATGGTAAATCCGATACCACAGAGGATCGATACGCCATACATCTGTAGCATGGATGTGCCCGATGGTATCTGGGAAATGCCAAGCTTGCATGATAGCCATACAGCAAATGAAATCCCGATCTGCTTCCCGAAGAAAAGTCCCAGGGCAATACCTAAGGAAACGGGGCTAAGAAGAGAGTTTACCATTTCCGGCTCAATGCGAACACCTGCATTCACCAAGGCAAAGAGTGGCATGATCGCAAACGAGACAAAGCCGCCAAGGCCGTGCACAACTCTGTGCAGAGGTGTCTGAACATGCTCGCACATGCGCTCAAGTGAGTGGACGGCGTCAAGTTGAGCCCCCTCTTCTTCGTCGGTTTCCGTGCGATGCGCGATTGCATCCAAGACGCCCCTTGCTCGAGTAAAGAAGGAAATACGATCAATTCGGGACTCTGCAGGTATGCACATTGCCAGGACAACGCCCGCAATTGTTGCATGAATGCCGCTTGAGAGCACAACGATCCACAGGGCAAAGCCTAGGATTCCGTAAAACCAGAGTGAGTAAATGCGGAGTCTGTTGCCGATGTATAGCAGTGCGGTAATGCCGGCTGCAGCAAGCAGCATCGAAACATTTAATGATGCAGTGTAGAACACAGCAATCACGACAACCGCTAGCAGATCGTCAACGATCGCAAGTGCGGCAAGAAAGACGCGTAATCCCGAAGGGACGCGATCACCAAGAAGTGCCAGAACACCAAGTGCAAATGCGATGTCAGTTGCAACAGGCACACCCCAGCCCCGCACAGCAGGGGTTCCGGCGTTAAATGCGAGGTATGTTAGAGCAGGCCCTATCATGCCGAACACTGCAGCAATCATCGGCAATAGGGCTTTTTGTCGAGTAGAAAGTTCACCAACGAGAAGCTCCCGCTTGATCTCGAGACCTACGACAAGGAAGAACAGGACCATGAGCCCGTCGTTCACAAAATGCTCGAAGGTAAAGTGCAGGTGCAGCGAGCCGAACCCGAATTCCACTGGTTGATGCAGTAACGCCGAATACGAGCCATGAGCACTAGAGTTTGTCCAAATCAGCGCTATGGCTGTCATCGCTAAGATGATGATGCCTGTAGACGTGGAGCGCTGGAAGAACTCAGCAAAGCTTGACTGAATCGCCGACTGCAGTCGTTGAATACGGTTCACTATTGTCCTTAATCAGTAAGGAGAGACTCGCAGTATGCTCGGTAGCTCGAGTTTGGCAGTTGGGAGATGCTACTAACAAAGCCTTCTCTATCGAGGAATCCCTGCTGGAGTGCAATCTCTTCGAGGCAGCCGATCTTGAGTCCCTGACGCTTTTCGATGGCATGAACAAACACGCCGGCATCAAGCAGGCTTTCTGGCGTACCTGTATCCAGCCATGCAACGCCGCGTCCAATCTGCTCTACGTTGAGAGCCCCTTGATCGAGATATATCTGGTGCACATCTGTTATTTCGAGCTCTCCGCGTTTCCCGGGCTTGAGATCTGCTGCAATAGACACAACATCATTGTTGTAGACATACAGGCCTGGAATGGCTAGGTTAGACTTTGGTTTTGCAGGCTTCTCTTCAATAGAAAGCACCTTGCCATTTGGCCCCATTTCTACAACACCATATCGCTCGGGATCTGTAACCGGATATCCGAAGACCGTTGCACCAGTATTGTTTGCAAGCGCTTTGCGATAGAAATCGAGTTTACCGAAAAAGAGATTGTCGCCGAGAATCAGCGACACAGCTGAATTTCCTACAAAGTCTTTCCCAACACGAAAGGCGTCTGCTAGACCTCGTGGTGCATCCTGGACCGCATAGGAGAGGCTAATGCCGTATCTGCTGCCGTTGCCAAGCAGACGCTCAAAGTTCGGTGTGTCTTGCGGAGTGGAGATCAGGAGAATGTCCTGGATACCCGCAAGCATAAGCGTCGATAACGGGTAATAGATAAGGGGCTTATCATATACCGGCTGCAGCTGCTTTGAAAAAGCAGACGTCATTGGATATAGACGTGAGCCGCTGCCGCCAGCGAGGATGATGCCTTTTGTTACCATGCCGCAAACTTACGGAGCCCCGGGACGTTAGTCGCTATCGCGTTCCTGTATCGCCTTCATCAGGTCGATGCCCTCTTCATTGACGGCGCGGTGACGTACCAACTTGGCTTCTGCGAGGAAGATCACGTTTTCGGCAATGTTCGTTGCATGGTCTGCCATGCGTTCCATGTCGTAAAGCCCGAGTAAGAGGTTGGCACCATCACTAACAAGCGCTACGTCTTCCTTCATGGCATCGATGAGTTCCTGGCGCAGCAGGTCGTAGAGGTGGTCTACGTTGGAGTCTGATGGTAGGATGTGAGCTGCGAGCCCAGGATCGTTGTTGATAAAGGCATCCAAGCTCGACTTGAGCATCGTGTAGACCGCCTGCGAGATACGATGCAGATCGATCTGATTTGCCAGCTGAACGGCATTGGGCGTGGTTAGCACGATCGATGCGATGTTCGTTGCCTGGTCGCCGATTCGCTCAAGCTCGTTGTTAATCTTCACAGCAGCCAGGAGTAGCCGCAGATCTGAGGCTACAGGTTGGTTAAGAGCAAAGATCCTTTGGCACTGCTTGTCGATCTTTAGGTCGAGCTTATCAACCTTATCATCGCGATCGACCACGATACGTGCAAGCTCCTGGTTGCCTTCGCGGAGCGCGCGGAGTGCGAATTCTACTTGTTCTTCAACAAGCGAACCCATGCGAATGAGTCGTGTACGAAGCTTGTCGAGGTCTTCTTCAAATGATCTGTGCATAGTTCTTATCCGAATCGTCCAGTGATATAATCTTCGGTTTCTCGCTTTGCCGGACTCGTAAAGAGTGTGCGAGTTCTATCAAACTCGATGAGTGAGCCCATCAGGAAGAAACCGGTGTAGTCCGAGACGCGACCAGCCTGCTGCATATTGTGCGTCACGAGCACGATGGTATACGTGTCCTTCAATTCTGTGATTAGTTCCTCAACCTTACCAGTTGATATTGGATCTAACGCGGAGCAAGGTTCATCCATGAGGAGAATCTCTGGATTGATCGCAACAGCGCGCGCAATGCAGAGACGCTGCTGCTGTCCGCCGGATAATCCCTGAGCTGAATGGTGAAGTCGGTCTTTGACCTCATCCCAGAGCGCAGATTTGCGAAGAGAGGATTCTACGACCTGATCGAGGTCTGCCTTTGCAACTTTCTCATTGAGCGTGAGGCCGTATGTAATGTTCTCATAGATCGATTTCGGGAACGGGATCGATTTCTGGAACACCATTCCAACCCGTCTGCGGAGCGTAACAACGTCTACGTCCTTCGAATACACATCAACCCCGTCGATCTTCATATCACCTTCAGACCGCGTGCCGTCGATGAGATCGTTCATGCGGTTCATAGAACGCAGGAACGTAGACTTACCGCAACCCGATGGGCCGATGAATGCCGTAACTCGACGTTCAGGAATGCTCAGGTTAATACCGAACAATGCCTGTTTAGCAGCGTAGTAAAAGTTGAAGTTGTGAGCTTCGATCTTGACCGGATATTCTTTTGCCATAATGATACTGGTTCGTTACTGCTTGCGCAGGCGTGATCGAATGAGAATCGCTGTGAGGTTGAGCAGGAATGTTAAGCCAAGCAGCACAAGTGTTGTTGCATACTGCAGGGGTAGTGTCTTATCTACGTCTGGCGACTGTGTAGACAGTACAAACAGGTGGTAGCCCAGATGCATGAATTTTTCCGTGACCTGGCTTGGAAGTACTTCTGATGAGTACGTTACACCTACAAACAAGATAGCTGCAACTTCGCCCGCTCCACGGCCAACAGCCAGGATTGAGCCTGTTAGAATACCTGTAACGGCATTCGGAATCACCACCTTGGTGATCGTCTGCCAACGGGTTGCTCCAAGGGCCAGCGATGCTTCGCGCAGATCGCGCGGAACGGCCTTTAGTGCTTCTTCCACAGACACAATAACTACGGGCAGTGTAAGCACGGCAAGTGTTGCTGACGACCATAGTAGGGAACCGTCTCCAAATGAGCTGGTGCCAAACCATGAGTCGATTCCATTGCCCATGAATTGAATAAAGAAACCAACACCGAAGAGACCGAAGACGATCGACGGTACGCCTGCTAGTGTGTTAACGGCAAAGCGTACGCTTCGCGCGAACCAAGAATCTTGTTTGGCAAACTCCGTGAGGTAGATCGCCGTGGCTGTACCAATAGGAACACCAAGAATGGTCATCAACAGCACGAGAAACGTTGTGCCGGCAAGAGCGGGCCAAATGCCCCCTTCAGTGTTGTTGTTTCGGGGGAATTCACTTAGGAACGACCATGTAACCGTACTGCCGCCATTGGCAATAAAGGAGCTGACCATTCCAAGGATAACGCCCAGCACTGCTACAGCTGCTGTGAGTGCAATCAGCACGGCAAAGAGTCCGAGTAAGCGCCGTGGTGCAGAAATCTGTGAAGATGTCAAGATCATGATCAGCGCCCCTGAAACTTCTTAATGAGACGCTTCTTTACGTACAGTTCTGTTACTGCGTTGAGTCCAAACGAGAACACAAACAGCAGAACTCCCATGAAGAACAGAACACCGTAATGCTCTGATCCCCACACAACTTCTCCCATTTCACTTCCGATGGTTGCCGCAACAGTTCGAGCTGGTTCAAATGGAGACAGCGAGGTAAGGGGCGCATTGCCCGTTGCCATGATGGCGATCATGGTTTCGCCAAAGGCACGTCCAATGCCCAACAGAACAGCCGCAAATACACCTGGCGCAGCTGCTGGCAGCATAACGCGATAGGCAGTTTGCCATTCGGTTGAACCAAGGGCAAGCGAAGCCTCGCGAAGCGTCTTTGGTACGGCGCTTAGCGCATCCTCGGCAATACTGAAGACAATTGGTATAACGGCAAGCGACAGACCGATTCCTCCAACGATTGCGTTGAGTCGGTATGAAGCTCCCGTTACGTCTTGTATGAACGTTGCTACCGTTACCAGACAGAAAAATCCGATCACTACAGAAGGGAAACCTGCGAGTAGTTCAATGGCAGGTTTGACGATCTCGCGTACACGGCGTTTTGCGAAGAACGCTACGTAAAGAGCCGCTAGGATGCCCAACGGTGCGCCGATCAAGATTGCGATTGTAGTGGTCTTGAGGGTTCCCGTAATCAATGGCAAGATGCCGAACTTGGGAGTCTCGCCAACTGGCTGCCAGGTATCGCCCGCAAGACGTGAGAGGATGGATTGCTTCGCTGTTGTGTCTGCAGCGGCAATCTCTGTTTGCTCATCGTCGATGTCAGCCGGTAGGAGCCCCGTATCTGGGTTATAGATCTCAGGATACTTTGAATTCTTAGGCTTGTAGATCATCTGGCCCGGTGCGCCGGGTTCTCCCGAGGCAGCTGTCGGGTCTTCAACATCGGGATTGTATACGTCCGGCTCGTCAGAGACAGAGCCTGCTGCGGAAAGGCTGGTGTCCACGTCTCCGTAGGTCTCTGGCTGCAGATCGCTTGAAGTAGACTCAGCAGAGGAAGCTGATGTGGTAGCCGATTCCGCAACGGACGTGAACAGGGTTGCGGCTTCACGAAACACAAAAACGAAGATCAGGAAGATCACAATGATCGACACAGATGCAACGAGGCGAATGGACCACTCTGCGATCCATTCGCCCGGACGTGTTTGTGTTCTTTTGAACGGATGTGACACGAAATCCTTATTTGCGCTTGATTGGGTAATAGCCTACTTCGTTGACAACTTTTTGTCCCGCAGGCGAAATTACCCAGTCAATGAATTTCTTCACATTACCAGTTGGTTTTGCATTCAAATAAAAATACAGGAAGCGGGAGATCGGATACTCTCCGGAGTGGATAGAAGCCACATTTGCGGCTACTGCCTTGCTGTTCTGATCCTTAGCAACTGGAATAGCCTTTACATTCTTTGCATATGCTGCTCCACCAAAGCCAATTCCGTTCGGATCTTTTGAAACTGCATTTATGAGGGCTGCTGTGCCCGCCATGTGCTGTGCGCTTGCTGCAAAATCCTGCTTGTTCAGGACGTGCTCTTTAAAGAACTCATACGTGCCGGAGTTGTTCTCACGTGAATAGAGCAGAATCTTGCTGTCCTTGCCGCCCACATCCTTCCAGTTTGTGATCTTACCAGTAAAGATATCCTTGATCTGGGCCATCGTTAGCTGCTTGATAGGATTGGACTTATGGACGTAAATCGCCAATCCGTCCATAGCAACACGGATTTCAAGCCCCTTATATCCGTACTTCTTTTCCAGCTGAGCTACTTCATCCTTCTTAATTGGGCGCGATGAAGAGCAGATATCTGTTGTGCCGTTGATCAGGGCGGCAATACCTGTGCCCGAACCTCCGCCAGTAACCTGAAACTCGGTGTTGGTTTTGTCAGGGTACATTTCTGTCCAGCGCTGCACCAGAATAACCATGGTGTCCGATCCTTTGATCGTAATGCGCTGCTTAGGCATTGCAAGAACAATGGCGGTGAACAATAGAAAAACGGCTGTGAAGGGGGCTAGTCGACGGAATAATTTCATGATGTTGGGGTGGAAATGTTGAAAAAGCTGCTCAAAGTTCGCTACCGGTGGACTGATTCACGGTGGTGTTACGGAAATGTTACCAAATTGTAACACTTGTTAAATGCCCAGCTCCACATTGAAGCGTCCAAACAGATTCGATTCTCTTAGATCAGCCTTGTTGTAAAGGATAAACTGATTTGTGCCAACCTCGAGGTTTGCCTTGATGCGATGCCGATTTATGTAGTATCCAATCACGCCGGCAATATTCGTCTGCTTGGTGTATTCAGACAGGCCGGCAAGCTGACTTCCAGCGTCGACAACCGCATAGCGAACACCAACATTCCACATCGATGGAAATATATACGATGCCTGAGCCATGTATCCTGTGCCTACGAACACGGCAGCATAGTCCTTCTTCGTTGTGTCTTTGTATGTGATAGGATTGTCAGAACTGCGCTGTGCGTACTCGGTGTAGAACGAAAAGCCCTGGTACTTCAGGAGGGCGTCGGCATATAGAACATTCGCTGTCCGCTGAGCAAAGAGAGACTTACCAAGCGTTCCGCGTGTTTTAGTCTGGTTCTCATTATGCTGGTAAGAAACCCCAATGCTCACCTTTGGCTTCGATTCGCGCATAAGATCGCCTTCGAAGTAGTCGCCGCCATTTGTAAACGCACCGAATGGAAGCAACTCGACACGTCCCGTGTACGCTAAGCCCCCTCCTGGAATTGGAGCCTGATTGCGTCCGTCTCCTGACGAGATAGCACCCCGAATGTTCACTACCACGTCTCCGCTGACTGGACGCCAGAATCCCTGGAAGCCGAAATCGCGGTCGAGGTTAAATGCCCCGTTAACAATGGAGCGATCTGGAATCTCAACATCTGCAGACGAGATTACGCGCTGGCGGTTGCCTGGGAGCTTTGTCTGACCGAAGCCAATCTGAAGTGCGTTTGTGAAATTCCAGAAAACCATGGCGTCACGGATGACGTTCGGAAACTGCGTGTCCGCCCAGTCCATATCAGACCGCGAAAACGACAGCTGGAGGTTGAACGTAAGACGTGGATCGTAGAGAGAGCCTCCAAATCGCACACGTGTGCGTCGAGTAACGAGGTCCATTGAGCCCGCAGAGAGATCAAGCTCTTGGTCCTCTGCCTGGGTGCGAGTTGTGTACGTTGCCCAATTCTGCATACGGAATCGCATAATTACGCGCGTATTTGAATCCGCAGACTGAAAGACTACACCATCGGAGTTAAAGTCGAAGCTTCCGTGTGATAGCGTTGACGCCTGACCCAGAACATTCTGAGGCTGGCAGATGGCTGCCAGCAGCAGTGCCACGGCGATAAAGTATGAGTGTTTCACGCTGCCCTCCCAAGCATTATGAAATCGTTAATGAATTGTTACAGTGCGAACCTATGGCAACAGTTTGGTAACACATGGTTAAGATTCCGTAACATTGGTTTGCACGAACCGGAAGGTCCAAAACGGCGGTTGAGCGTATCTTCGCGCTATTATGAAACGTATCGCACTGTTCACAAGTGGGGGCGATGCTCCCGGTATGAATGCCCATATCAGGGCAGTGGAGCGGGTAGGGGGCAAGCGCGGACTCGAGGTGATCGGAATTATCGGAGGATATTCCGGTATGATATCGGGTCAGTTCGAGGTGCTCGACAGAATTCGAACCGCTAATATCATTGATCGTGGAGGCACGGTTCTCAAGACGTCGCGCTGTGAGGAGTTCATGGACGCTGAGGGGCGCGCAAGGGCTGTTCAGCAGCTGCGCTCGCATGGCATCGATGGTGTTATTGCCTGCGGCGGCGATGGAACGTTCCATGGTGCTCACCTTCTGTGGACCGAACACCAAATTCCTGTTGTTGGTACCCCGGGCACGATCGACAATGATCTTTCGGGTACGGATTTTACCATCGGGTACGATACAGCGATCAATACTGCTGCGCAGGCCATTGATAAGATCAGAGATACAGCGGACTCTCATGGTCGGTTGTTCTTTATTGAAGTAATGGGAAGACATGCCGGATTCATTGCAATGGACGTTGGGATTGCCTGTGGAGCTGAATACGTTGCAGTACCAGAGACAGTAACCGACATCGACGAACTATACCAGCGCATTATCGCACAGGGTGTAGACAAACGAACGGTTGTTATCGTTGGTGAAGGCGATGAACTCGGTGGTGCACTCGGAATCAGTAAGAGGATCGAGGAGAAGTACGGAATGTCTTCCAAGGTCTCAATTCTGGGCCACATCCAGCGCGGTGGGTCTCCTACTGTGCGAGACAGAGTACTGGCCTCTCGGCTGGGTGCAGCGGCAGTTGACGCACTGTTAGCGGGCAAAACAGACGTTATGATCGGGGAAGTGGCTGGACAGGTCACGTATATTCCTCTTGAAGAAACATGGAAGACGCGTAAGCCGGTTCCTCCATATCTCGCTGAACTGGCAAGTATTCTTGTCTAATCACATGAAACAACTATGACGCCAAACTTTATGATGATCGTGCAGATGTATCAAATGGAAGGGTTTGTAGCCCTTGGAAAAATGATGCATCCTGCCACAAATGAACTCTCGAAGAATCGCGAGCATGCTCAATGGATCATTGATTTGCTTGCTGTGTTGCAGGAAAAGACACGGGGCAATCTTGATGCCCAGGAGTCGCGTATTCTAGATGAAACGCTAAACACGCTACGACTCAACTTCGTGGAAGAATTTGGCAATCCATCAGCCCCTTCTACCAGTGGTAATCTCGCATGATGAAGCGTGTTGCCATCATCGCCAACACAACCCGTGAACGAGCTATCAAGGCCGCTGTTGTGGCTATTGGATTACTCAAGGCAAAGGGTGTTGAGATCATTGTTGATGAATCAACTGCCGGACACCTTGGCGAAGAATCAGCTCACTGTCGGGTAGCGTCCAAGGACGATTTCGGCAAGCTTGCAGACGTTGTCATAACCTTTGGCGGCGACGGCACCCTACTTTCGATAGCGCGGCTATTGATCCATGCTGATGTTCCGATCATGGGCATCAATGTTGGCCGGCTGGGATTTCTTGCTGAGTTTTCAGCCGACGAGGTGCCCGAAGCCATTGAATGTCTGCTATCTGGCGCATATCGTATCGTTGACCGGTCTACACTTGTTGTTGAAACAGAAGCTCTCCGTGGTATCGCAATTAATGAGATCCTAGTGGAGCGTTCTGCTGAAGCCAAGATGATCTCAGTTCGTGCGTACGTAGACGACCACCATGTTGCGGATTACAGCGCCGACGGTGTAATCATTGCAACACCCACAGGCTCAACGGCATACTCGCTCGCAGCAGGAGGTCCGATTGTTGCGCCGTCTGCAGCAGCTCTGTGTATTACGCCGATCGCGCCGCACACGTTAACGCTGCGTCCACTGATTATCAATGACGACAGCGAGGTTCGTTTGGAGCTGCTTCATCCGAATGCCGTGGCGCAGATCGTGGCAGATGGAATGGTGGTTGGCACAATAGGAAGTCAACATCATGTGCTGATTCGCAAGAGTGCGCAGCGGGTCAAGCTGATCAAGCGTGCAGAGAGTACGTACTTTGATCTTCTGAGAGAAAAGCTGTTGTGGTCAGTCCACGCAACACAAACCACATAACCTCATCAGGTAATGCTGCGTAGAGAACTTTCCTTCTTCCAAGCCACGGCGATCAACATGATCGACATGGTTGGGATAGGTCCGTTTGTTACCACAGTGATCGTTGCTGCCACCATGGGCTCGGCACATATGACGCTGTTTGCCTGGTGCGTTGGTATGGTCATAGCATTTATCGACGCCAGCGTATGGAGCGAGCTTGGAGCGAAGTTCCCGCATGCTGGGGGCACATACAGATTCCTTCGTGAAGTATACGGGGAGTCTAAATGGGGAAGGTATTTCTCATTCCTCTTTGTCTGGCAGACAACCTTCACAGCCCCGCTTGTCGTTGCCAGTGGTGCATTAGGATTTGCATCCTATGCTCAGTTCTTCCTTTCTGGAGTGCATCAGACATCTGCATCGCTAACATCTCGTCTGATAGCAATTGCTGCTGTTGTGCTGCTTGCTGTCTTGCTCTACCGGAGGATTTCCGAGGTTGGAAGAATCTCCGTGGTGTTGTGGTGGAGTGTTGTCGCAATCATGTCTGCCATTATCCTCACCGGGTTCATCTACGGCACTCCACTTGCCACGCTGTCGGTGATTGCCTCTCCCGCTGGCGGATGGCCCGCGCAGCTTTCTGATGGAGCTATGTGGGCCGCATTAGGAGTTGCTTCACTGCCGACGATGTATTCTTATTTGGGTTACTACAATGTGTGCCACCTTGGTGCAGAAGTTGAAACGCCTCAGAGGGTGATTCCTAAAAGCATGTACATCTCGATCGCAGGAATCGGAGTGCTGTACCTTCTGATGCAGTTTTCAATATTCTCGGTTCTGCCAATTGAGATTGTCCGTACTTCTCCCTTCGTTGTTACAGATATGTTACAGGCAACATTGGGCACTGGATTAGCGGGGATAGGCACAATGCTGATCCTTGTGATAGCGCTTGCGTCGCTGTTTAGTGTGATGCTTGGCTATACTCGTATCCCCTATGCTGCTGCTCAGGATGGATTGTTCTTTCGACAATTCGGCAGACTTCATCCGACCGAGCACTTCCCCCATGTGTCGCTTCTGATGCTTTCTGCAATAGCCGTTGTGTTCGTATCAACCCTCACAATCACCGATGCGATCAAGTCGATCATCACGATGCGGGTGTTTACACAGTTCATTGCACAGACGGTTGGGTTGATGATACTCCGCAGGCGTGTTGGATCTGATCAGATGCCATGGAAAATGTGGCTGTATCCAATACCGGCACTGTTAACGATCGGACTATGGATCTGGATTTTTGCATCGGCCAAGCCGCTACAGCAAATCATGGCAGTTATTGCCCCGTTGATTGGATCGATCGCGTTTCTTGGTTTTTCGTACTACAAACAGACGTGGCCATTTACGTCCAAGGATTGATGCGTCATGTCATCTGGAACTATTCGCGGCAGAATCATTGATGTGCATTCTCGCAGAACATTCGACGGAGTTGTCGAATGGCACAACGGTATCATTACTTCCATCACAGAAGTTGGAGATGCTCCAGATGATGGCGAGCCATGCCTGTGGATTATGCCGGGTTTTGTTGATGCGCACATCCATGTTGAATCATCGATGCTGGTGCCGAGTGAGTTTGCACGGATAGCCGTTACGCATGGCACTGTAGCCACAGTGAGCGATCCGCATGAGATCGCAAATGTCTGCGGCATAGAAGGTGTACGATTTATGATCGATGATGGGGCTCGCACGCCGCTCAAGTTTGCCTTCGGAGCCCCTTCATGTGTGCCTGCAACCTCATTCGAGACGGCTGGTGCTGAGATCAGCGCAGATGATATTCGAGAGCTCTTTGCTGATGAACGCGTACGGTACCTTAGTGAGATGATGAACTGGCCAGGCGTTCTCTCAAAAGACCCTGTAGTGGTAGAGAAGATCGCCGTTGCGCAGGAATGTGGTCGCGTAGTAGACGGACATGCCCCAGGTCTGCGGGGAGCCCAGGCCGAGCAGTATGCATCGCTTGGAATCAGTACCGACCACGAATGCAGTACACTGGAAGAGGCATGTGATAAACTTGCTGTGGGCATGAAAATTCTTATCCGAGAGGGCTCTGCAGCTCGGAACTTTGAAGCTCTTCACACGCTGTTGACTTCGCACCCTGAATCAGTGATGCTCTGTAGTGATGACATGCATCCTGATCAGCTTGTGCTTGGACACATCAATGTTCTTGTTGCCAGAGCGTGTGCGTTAGGACACGATCTCTACAATGTGCTTAGGGCGGCCTCCGTGCATCCTGTTGACCATTATGGATTGCCTGTTGGACAGCTCCGTGTAGGTGATGCTGCGGATTTTATCGTCGTAGATGATCTGACGCAGATGAGTGTTAGCCAGACATGGATAGACGGCGTACTCGTTTCTGACAGCGGAGTAGCTCAATGGACCTCCGAAACTGCGCTGGCGATCAACAACTTTGTAGTAAACGAAATCAACCTGGACGAGTTACGCGATCCGATAGCAGGCAGCCGCGTACGTGTGATCGTTGCTCACGACGGTGAGTTATTTACCACAGAAGAGATCGCAGACGTTGCCGATGCAGCTATTCAGAAGATCGTAGTGATCAATCGCTATGCAGCAGCACCCCCAGCAATCGCTTACATCAAGAACATCGGTCTGCGTAGAGGCGCATTTGCCAGCACGGTAGCTCATGACAGTCACAACATCATCGCCTGCGGAGTATCCGATGATGATATTCTTAAAGCTGTGAATGCTGTTATTCGGGCACAAGGCGGCATTAGCGTATCTGATAGCAGTAGAGTTGACGTACTGCCACTGCCAGTAGGGGGGTTGATGTCGCAAGGATCGTATGCTGATGTAGCACATCAGTACATGGCATTGGATGGTATGGTAAAAGAATTGGGGTCTACCCTTCGTGCCCCCTTCATGACGCTTTCATTTATGGCGCTGCTTGTGATACCTTCGCTGAAGTTGAGCGATAAAGGACTGTTTGACGGCAGTAGTTTTCAGTTTTGTGATGTGCACCTATGAACGCGGTTACCAAGACAATGCAGTTTCCAGTAGACTCGTCGATACTCCGGCTGATACAGTTTGCATTACGCGAGGATATTGGTACCGGAGACATTACCAGTGATCTATCGATTGATCCTTCCACGCAGGGGGCTGCCCGATTTCTGCTCAAAGAGCCCGGTGTTATCTGCGGCCTGCCGATTCTTCCGATTGTGTTCCGCCAGCTTTCAGATTCGGTTCATGTAGATCTTCTGGTAGAAGAAGGGGCATACCTGCCCGCAAATACCGTTGTTGCAACTGTAACGGGTCCAGCACTCGCACTACTCTCCGGTGAGCGTACGGCGTTGAATTTTATCCAGCGCATGAGCGGCGTTGCCACGAAAACGCATCAATACGTAGAGAGAATTGCTGGCACCGGAGCGCGAATACTTGATACTCGTAAGACGATTCCCGGCTGGCGACTTCTCGATAAGTATGCAACAGCAATTGGAGGCGCAAAGAACCATCGTATTGGACTTTACGATATGGTGATGATCAAGGACAATCACATCACGTCTTGCGGTGGCATTCGACAGGCGGTAGATAAAGTCGTCGAAGAACTCGGTACACGGACCTCGATACATGTTGAAGTGGAAACACAAAACCTTGAGGATGTGGCAGAGGTGCTTACATGCAAGGGTGTTCACCGTGTTATGTTTGACAACTTCACGCCCGACCTTGTTGCTCAAGGGGTACGCATGGTAAACAATGCACTCGAGACAGAGGCAAGCGGTGGCATAACCTATGAGAACCTGCGCAGCTATGCAGAAACAGGTGTTGACTTTATCAGTGTTGGTGCAATAACTCACAGCGCTGTTGCACTCGACATTTCAATGAAGCTCGTCGTTCCCCGGCAACACTAGTTTTGCTCGAATGCCGGCACGATTCATCGTGCCTCCATACGTCACTCGCTACTCGCTACTCGCTGCTCGCTGCTCTTCTTAATCTTCCTGCTTTGGATTGATTGATAGGATCGAGGGAATCGGGCCGTTCAAGACGTAGGATTTCAGCTGAAAGTCGTACGATATCGGCAGTTCCAATCCGTTTGCGAGATAATCCAAGTCTCTGGCAATCGTGCGCTGGCTTACCTCCAGCGATTTTGCCAGAATGCCTGCCGTTACGCGTTCTCTTCGGGATAGCCGCAGTACGATAGTCCGAAGTCTTGATAGCATTGGTCGAGAAACCTGTTTCATAGAGAGCAGTAAAGTGCGCCGTGTCACATAGCTGCGACGCTACGCTACTCACTATGCCATCTACTGTCATAGTGAAAAAAATACTCCTGTTCTCGTGCCTTATAGAGGACGAAACGTGACTATTCGGTTCTGTTTGGAATGGCTGTTACAGCTCTCGGCGAAGCCGTGCCACAGGAATACGAAGCTGCTCGCGGTATTTCGCAACAGTTCGTCTGGCTACGTTATAGCCTAGTTTTTTTAGATCCTTGCCGATCTTGTCATCGCTAAGGGGCTTCTTCTTCGACTCTGCGTCGATAAGCTCCTTGATCTTCTGCTTGATGATCCTTGTAGATACTTCTTCTCCGTCGTCGGTAGTTAACGACTCACTGAAAAAGTACTTCAGTTCGAACGTCCCAAAGGCTGTAAGAACGTATTTGCTGTTCACAATGCGACATACGGTAGAGATATCGAGCCCCGTTATCTCTGAAACATCGCGGTATATCAGCGGCTTTAGCTGGTCGGGCCCCTTCCGAAAAAAGTCCTGCTGAAGCCCAACAATCGCAGTCATCACTTTCAGCATCGTGTTCTTGCGCTGGCGCAGTGCCTGCATCAGGAACTTTGCGTCTTCGTACTTCTTGCGGAGGAACTCTTTTGTTTCCCGATTGAACTTGTGATACTTGGCTTCCTTCTTCAGCTTTTCATATGCGCTGCTAACGCGCAGAACGGGAAGCCGTGAATCATTTACCGTGATAAGAAAATCGGTATCGTCTTCTGTTGACTCTACCGTGAAGTCTGGCACTACGGTGTTGACATCAGGTCCGATGGTCCCTGCACCTGGGCGCGGCGTTAGACGGCGAATAACCTCTATAGCCTCGCGCAGGTATTCTTCACTTACGCCAAGGTTCTTCTCGATTACATGGTAGTGCTTCATGGCGAATGCATCGTATGCATTGGCCAGAACAAGCTTGGCTAGTTTTTGTGCTGCGTTGGGTTTTTCTATTGCACGAAGCTGTGCAAGCAGACATTCCTTAACCGTTCTTGAGGCTATTCCGGGTGGGTCTAGTGACTGAACTTTCTTGAGAACCTGTTCTGCGCGCACTGCTAACACAGGATGTAGGTCGCGCATGATGTCTTCAATAAGGTCCTGCTGATACATCGCTACACGGCTGCCGGCCCGAATGTTGAACAACGCCAGATTGTGCTCGGTGAATCGGTCATTCATCTCATCAATCAATTCAGCTAAGTCCCGGCGCAGATAGCCGTCATCGTCGATGTTTCCAATGATGTATTCACCAAACAGCCGTTCCTCATCTGAAAGAACTAGATATCTCAGTTGTTCCAGCAAGTCCTCTTCAAGAGTCTGCACATCCTGAAACTGAAAGGTGGTGTCCTCCTCCTCCTCAATTCCGTACGTATCCGAAGAGCCGCCCTTTACAGAATCCTCTCCGATGAGCATCTTCTGGAATTCAAATGCATCCTGTCCATCAAACTCCATTGCAGCATCCTGCTGCGTGGATGATTCTGACCTCGGCCCTTCGTGCATCTCTGGCGGTGGTGCATTGTAGGCTGTTGACTCAGTTTGGGCATCGGTATCGCCTGTAACGCGCTCGATTTCTTCGGGAGTAGGTTCAAACTCTGATGCTTCTTCAAGCATCGGGTTGTTCTCAAGTTCTGCGCGCACATGCTGCTCCAACTGCAGAGAAGGCAGCTGTAGCATCTTGAGATACTGGATCTGTTGAGGTGTGAGCGATTGCTGAAGCGATGTTTGAAGATTGAGGCCCAGTTTCATTGGTCGCCCCCTTCCTCGCCGCGGGATGCCGCAAGAATGCGGTTGTAGATATCCTCGCCGTAGGCGCGAGTTAGCGCGTCGCGTAAGGACTCAACAAGTGGACGTCCCAAGGCTTCTCCTTGAACACGCCCTGGATCGCACTCATCGATCACTTCGTAATGAAGGTAGGGTCCGCCAAAGTTGGCTACGCGAATTGGAAACAAATGACATGAAAGGGGCTTCCTGAATGCAACCTCTCCGTTGAAGTATGCTTTCTCGATGGCGCACTTGGCCACATCATTATCGTAGTACACAAAGACGCAGTCGGCGTCATCAATGCAGGCTACGCTTCTATCGCCAGGTGCCCCCTCTACGGGGTCGCCATTGCGAAGAATTGCCTGTGATCTCTCCGGCAGATAGTGGAGTACGCTGCTGACAACGCCCCGCACTGATTCTACTTCCTCATCAAGTAATGGTGCGCCAGCTCCGCCTTGCAGAGTACAGCACGCCCCTTTGCAGCCTTTGAGATCGCACGAAAAATGCGTGGTCAAAACCTGCTCTTGAAGGAGGAGATGGTCAAGGAGTATCACGTCGCGTAAAATTTAGCACGATTCTTGCTAGGAATAATCCACACCCACCTTAGGACGCATGTTGTGCCGTTGTGTTGTTGTAAGAAACGCTCGGCGCTCGACGGCGTACTCTATGCGACGTCAGCGCAGGCGAAGAGCATTTGTGAGCACCGTAACGGAGCTTAATGCCATTGCTGCGGCCGCATACATCGGGGACAGCTGCATGCCCAGAACCGGCAAAAGGACGCCGGCGGCGAGCGGAATTCCAAGTACGTTGTACATAAAGGCGAACACGAAGTTTTGTCGAATAACCCGCATCGTGTCTGCCGAGATGTGAATAGCTCGAACAATATCTCGCAGGTCGTTTCGCATCAGCGTAACCGACGACGTTGTTTTTGCGATATCGGTACCGGACCCTACGCTCATACCAACATCTGCCTGAGCTAGCGCAGGAGCGTCATTTACGCCATCTCCTACCATGCAGACAACCGAGCCAGCGCGCTGCAGTGCAAGAATTACGTCGAGCTTTTCTGATGGACTAACACTGTGCCGAACAGCTTTAATGCCCGCAGCTTGGGCGATATTGGTAGCAGGGCCTTCACGATCACCCGTGAGAAGTAGCACTGACTTGCCCATGCTTTGTAACCGAGCGATAGCCTCAATGCTGGTTGGGCGTATCGTGTCTGCTATACCAAAGGCGCATAGAACAGTTCCATTGATGCTCACAAAGACAGATGTAGCACCTGTGCATCCGAACTCCTCAGAGGCTTGAAGAAGCCTTGGTGGAATCAATAGCATGGATTCTTCCATGAAGGACTGGTTCCCAATTCGGATCCGCAGATCACCAACTATGCCAGATATTCCTCTTCCTGGTATTGTTGAAATGGACCCGGCCTCTAGCACAATTGCACCCTGCTGCATAGCCCATTGGTGAATAGCGTCCGCTAGCGGATGCTCAGCCACACGTTCGAGCGATGCTATGGCCGAAAGCATGGTGCCTCGATCATACTTTTGAACTGCCGCATAGATTACGTCGCGCACCACAGGTTTACCTTCCGTGATGGTGCCAGTCTTGTCTAGGACGATCGTGTCTGCGTTGTGCAACTGCTCTATAGCCTCCGCAGATGAAAAGAGGATGCCTCGTCTCGCGGCAGCGCCACTGCTCACGATGATTGCGGCTGGTGTGGCAAGTCCAAGTGCACACGGGCACGCTATGATGAGAACTGCAATAGCCGAGATCAACGCTTGATCATGGGAATGTCCAGTTGGAGCGATGAACAGCCATGCAGCGTAGGTCGTTAGAGCAAGTGCAATCACGATTGGTACGAAGACTGCACTGATCGTATCAGCAAGTCGCTGTATCGGAGCCTTGGTTGACTGGGCTGTTTCAACCGCAGATATGATCCGAGCCAACACCGTATTGCCTCCAACCGCTGTTGCCCTCATCTGCACTGCACCGAAGGTAACGATGGTACCCCCAACGATGGAGTTGCCCTGTTGCTTTTCTGACGGAAGGGGCTCTCCGGTAAGCATCGACTCGTCGATGGCGCAATTGCCGCTCGTAATGAGCCCGTCTACTGGTACCGTTTCGCCCTGCCGCACTACGAGAACATCTCCAACGACAACATCATTCAACGATACGTCTACATCTTTGTCATCCCGAACTACACGTGCAGTAACAGGATGAAGATTCATCAGCGCGAGCAGGGATTCTGACGTGCGCTTTTTCGCTCTTGCCTCAAGGTACTTTCCTGCAAGGACAAGGGTAATGATCGTGCACGTTGTATCGAAGTAGGCACCGATATGATGGGCCAGATCCGGCAGAGACAACGGAGACGTCGTTACCACGGCACTCATAAACCACGCCGATAGAGTACCCATGGTGATAAGCGTATCCATGGTTGCGGTTCTGTGGATCGCCGCCTTCCATGCCCCCTCATAAAAACGCCGTCCTGCGTAGAGCACTATTCCTGAAAGCACCAGAGCTGCAACATTGAGAACCTGAGCATGCGGAAAAAGTGCGTGGTGCAGGTCGTTGCTGATCATTGGTGCCATGGAGATCAGCATAACCAGTGCCGTTGTCGGTACAGCAATACGTAATGATGCCCGGTACTCATCGATTGGAACGTCCATGCGTCGAGCAGTCTCGGTAGACGAATGCGAACGTTCTTCATAAACTGACTCAGCCACATAGCCTGCATTAGCGACAGCCTGCGCCAAGGCGACATCGCTCACAGCGCCGTTCGTTTGTACAACAGCACTGTTAGTAATGAGGTTTACGTTTACAGATGTAATGCCGACAATCGCCTTTAACTCGGCCTCCACACGCGCAGTGCATGCAGCACAGTGCATGCCCTTGATGTCGATGTGCCGAGTAGTAGACATGTCAGTGCTCGATGTTATTCATGTCGCAGTTTGGTTGAGAACTGTTTGCGGAACTTCTCAACCTTGGGCCGAACCACGAAAGAACAGTAGGGCTGACTGCCATTTTGGGCGTAGTAGTTCTGGTGGTAGTCCTCGGCAGGGTAGAAGACGTCCTCGTCAACAACCTCCGTAACGATAGGATCAGCAAACGTCTTGGAATCATTCAGCTGCTTGATATACGCTAGGGCTGTTTGACGCTGCTCGTCTGACGATGTAAAGATCACGCTTCGGTACTGCGTACCTACGTCGTTACCTTGTCTATTGAGTGTGGTCGGATCGTGCGCGGCAAAGAACATCTGCAGCAGGTCTGCATATGGCAGAACCGAGGGATCAAACACCACTCTGCATACTTCTGCGTGACCAGTTGTACCGGAGCATACGTCCTTATACGTGGGATTTACAACGCTGCTGCCAGAATAGCCACTCTCGACGGATACAACGCCGTCTACAAGTTCAAAGACAGCCTCAACGCACCAGAAGCACCCTCCCCCAAGAATGGCTGTATCACGTTCGGCAGAAGATGCGGCAGATGTGTTCATAGTTCGTGTAGTGCTTAAAGGTGAAGGAATGCGATGCTCCCTAGCCGTGCAGGCTTGAATTGCAGATGTCAGCAGTCCAAGAATCAGGACGCTCAAAATTTGCGCACGATGTATCAGCATAGCAGGTTGAATGACGGATGTTCAGTCGAAAAAGTTGGAGGCTAGGATAACGAAACGCCTCCAACAACTGTGCAGATAATGTAGGTTCCCAACAGCATATGCAAAGAGCCAACGATATTTACTAGTATTGTTGACCAAGGGAACAAGCTCGGTACCGCAGACAGGGCAGCGCTAACGCCGTAACGCAGTGCGCTACCTGCTGCACCACCAGCCATTACCAGCAGTAAATGAATCATGTCCAAACATACCGGAATACGCCGAGTTCTATGACACCATTGAGATACTTCCTTGCCCTGATCGCTCTTGCATTGCCGATCACAGCTCTGGCACAGTCGCCGTATGTGCATACCACCACCTACATCGACGCTCCAGGTTCCGAGCCACGTGAGCGGCCAGTAGACATTGAGCGAATGAGGCTTGATGTGCGGTTTGTACCAGACCAGGGTCTGGTGCAGGGTACGGTAACGCACGTGTTCAATGTGCTGCAGAAACGCGTTGATACCATTCTGTTTGATGCGATTAAGATCGACATCAAGAGCGCGACGCTCAATGGGCGCAACCTGCGATATCGGTCTACGGATACGTCGGTGATTGTGTATTGCGAGCCCCCTCTCACATGGGATACAAAGGACTCGATCACCTTTATCTACGAAGCCCGGCCCCGTAAGGGCATCTACTTTATTGGATGGAACGACCCGTCAAAGCGCATGCAGAAGCAGATCTGGACGCAAGGGCAGGGGATCGACAACCGTCATTGGATTCCGATGTATGATGAAATGAACGATAAGATGATCACGGAGACCATCACCACGTTTGACTCTTCGTACACTGTGCTATCGAATGGCACTCATCTAGGCACAAAGGTCAACGCCAACGGAACAAAGTCCTGGCATTACACTATGACGCGTCCGCATGCATCATATCTCCTGATGCTTGCCATCGGCCATTACAGTATCACAGAACGTGTTTCCAAGAGCGGCGTCAAGCAGCGTCTGTACTCCTATCCTGAATACCCCGAGCGTATCGAGCCAACGTATCGTTACAGCTCCGAGGCCATGGACTTTCTTGAAGAATACATCGGCATCCCATATCCATGGGAGCTCTATAGTCAGGTGCCGGTTGCTGACTACATCTTCGGCGCAATGGAAAACACCACTGCAACAATCTTTGGCGACTTTTCGCAGACCGATGCAAGGGGCTGGCTGGACCGCTCATATGTGGGTACGAACGTGCACGAGCTAACACACCAGTGGTTTGGAGATCTCGTCACCGCGAGAAGTCAAAAATCTGTCTGGCTCCAGGAGAGCTTTGCTACCTATTACCCCCATGTCTTTACACGCAAGACCCCAGCCCTAGGGGGCGAGGATGGCTATCAGTGGAGCAGGCGTGGAATGCATAAAGCTGCTCTTGGCGCATCCGAGAAAGACAGATTGCCTATAGTGAATCCTACTGCTGGGTCTGCACGTATCTATCCCAAGGGTGCCGCCGTGCTCGACATGATGGCCTATACGTTTGGAGAAGATGCGCTGCGCCGTGTGATCAAGAACTACCTTGAGAAGCACATGTATCAGACCGTTGAGACCAACGATCTGTACCTGGCATTTCAGGACACATTAGGATTATCACCAGAATGGTTCTTTGATCAGTGGCTCTACAAAGGCGGAGAGCCCCATTACAAAGTATCGTGGAGCAAGAGTGCTATGCAGCAGGGGGCAGGAACAATCCCGTCAACGAGAGTTGATGTTGAGCAAGTGCATCACATTGATGAGCTTACCGGGCCGTTCCGAATGCCGATTGTTGTCGAGGCGTGGTATACAGATAACTCCAGTGACCGTGTTCGTGTAGATGTTGATGCAAAGAATGCAGTGATTCAGGTTCCGAATCCGCAGAACAAGCAGGTTGCATTTGTGCTCTTCGATCCCGGATCATACGTCATGAAGAAGCTGACGTTCGATAAGACCTGGGAAGAAAAACTCGCGCAGGTCAAACAAGCCCCGTTAATGATCGATCGGTACGATGCCCTAGAAGCCATGCGCGGGGATTCCTCTCGCGGCAAAGAACGCATAGCGATACTCAAGGATGTACTTCAGCGCGAAACGTTCTCTGCTATTCGCTCTGAGGCGGTACAACAGGCATCGGAGTTAGCCAAGAACGGGTTCCCCGAGGCTTGGGCGCTTGTCAAGATCGGACTCGAGGATAAGCAGACGGATGTTCGCAAGGCCGCTCTTAACAGTGTCTCAGTTATCCCTGAAACACTTCGCAGCGCATTTGAGCGGATGTTGAGTGATTCTTCCTACCTAATCATACAGACGGTGTTGACGAAGCTGGCGGCCAGTTTCCCAGACAAGGCGAGGTCGTACACTGAAAAGGTAAAGACTGTTCGTGGGCCGCATGAGCGAGTGCGTATCGCACGACTCGAGATTGAGTTCCAAAACGGCAACAATTCTGCACTTGATGAACTCTCTGATCTTGCAGGCCCGGGCTGGGAGTTCATTACCCGTCAGAATGCAATGGGAGCCTTCAAGCGCCTCGGCATGATACGGTCACTGGCGATTGAGAACATGCTCCAGGCCCTTTTTAGCACAAATAATCGCCTCAGTGCTGTTGCGCTATCAACGCTTACAGCCTTAAGCGAGATCACAAGTAATCGTGCTATGATGCGTCAAATAGTTGAAAAGAAAGAACTTAGCAAGTCTGATAAGCAAATGGTAGAGCCACTAATCCGCTGATAGCCACGGGGCTGTTTTTTTGGTTCGAAAATTGCTTTAGGGCTTGAGGGGCGGTAAGGTTGTTTGAATCCTTGCAGTTACCTATTTTCGGTACTTCTGCTACGTAGGCATCGCGTGCCCGCGTGGGAGGTTTTGCATGAAACAGAGAAATCGACACTTACATATTTCATTTGGAGGAGCTATGCTTCGCAACATTACTTCATTGGTTGCGTTGCTTGCGGTGATGGTTCTATCAGCGGTGAATGGTTTGGCGCAAGCCCCATTAAACCGTTCGGTAGCGATTACTGCTGGCACGTATGCCGAAATCACCGGTGGTACGGTGATCTGGAACAATACCACTCAGGTGTGGGCCTACTCATCGGATGTGCAAGTCGCATTGCCGTTCAATGTTGTGTATGCCGGCAGCACCTACAATGATGTGTGGGTTAACGGCGGTGGATCGATCAGCTTCGGCTCATCGAATAACGCACTTACTCCGTTGCAGAACGGTCGTCCATGCGTTTCAGCCTTTGGTAACGCTCTCACATCAGCAGGCGGTGGCGACGTATCCTACGTTGTAACAGGTGTAGCACCAAACCGTACGCTCACGATCCAGTGGCGCAATGCTACTCGGTATTACGGCGACAACATCGCTCGCGATGTTTACAACTTCCAGATCAGGGTATCGGAAGCAAACACAACAGTAAATGGCAGCCGTATCGATGTTGTGTACGGACCAATGACGGTTAATGCACCGATTGTTGCTCAAGTTGGTGCAACGAACGGCAGCTCACAGACGCTTGGTGTATACGTAGATAATTACGTGGCATCATGGGCACGTCCGCATTTCATGAACACAGCGATGAATGCGACAATGAGCCAGACAGTTGTCCCTTCAAACGGTGCAACAATCACGTTCCGTGAAGTAGTAGCCCCTGCTCACAATAACGATGTTGGTGTGCGTACGACAACAAATCAGTACGTGAAGTTCACGACTGGTCAGGCACAGACAATCCAGGCAGTTGTTCGCAACTGGGGTTCAAACAATATTGATTCGTTGGTTATTGACTGGTCGATCAATGGCGCTGCTCAGACACCAGTGAAGTACTATCCGCAGCCAGCTCTTGCGCCAGGTCAAGAGCGTGTGGTAACACTCGGTGACCGCACGTTCGCGCCGCTGTCGATGAACACGATCAGTGTTGCAACATCTCTTCCAAACGGCGTTGCTGATGTCAACCCAGGCAACGATCGCTTCGTAACAGAAATGGCCCCTCGCGTATCAGGTACGGTAGTGGTTGGTCAAAACGGGAATCCAAATGTATTCCAAAGCATCAATGCAGCGATGCGTCACATCTCTGTAGCTGGATTGTCAAATGACCTCACAGTGGAGCTTCTTGCTGGCACATACACGGAAGAAGTGATCGTTCCTGCGATTGATGCAGCAGCTGGCCGTGTGACAATCACGAAGCGTGGTGGAGACAACGTTGTTATCACTGAAACACTATATCCAGCGTTTGCCAACTATGATGGCTCAGAGAACCACAGTGTTGTGCAGATTGATGGTGGTAGCAGCAAGATCACATTCCGTGGTCTCAAAATGGTTGTGAATAATGCATCACGCTTCGCATCGCTCGTGTACAGCGAGAATGCAGCAGACGCGATTTTTGAAGGTTGCACATTCGTGGGTCCAGATTCGTATGCTACGCTTACGAACTACTATCCTGGTGTTTACCTCGCGAACTATGCTACAACGTCGCAGAATGTCGTTATCGGGTGTACGTTCAACAATCTTCCTGAAGCGCTTACAATCGATGTTATCAATGGCACGAACCTCGTCTCTACAAATAAGCTTGAGAACGTCATCTACGGTATCAACGCTTACGGAGGATCACCTCGAATTCTCAACAATAGCATCCTAACGTGTGACTGCAACGGCAACGTTCAAGCACTCACAGTAGGCGGTACAACCGACGCTGATGTCATGGGTAACAAGGTCAATGCAATCCTGACAACTGGAAGTGCTTTCGGTATCTACGGCTACAGCAACAATCGTAGCGAAGTCACAAATAACATGGTGACAGTAGGTGGCTCATCCACTGCATACGGCCTGTTGGTTGAACTTAATGCCGGCACTGACAACTGGTTGTTCCACAACTCAGTGAACGTTACCGGTTCAGCACCTGCAGCTCAGTCTACGGCACTCTATGTATGGAATGGTGGCGGAAAGCTGTATGGCGCCAATAACATCTTCCACAACTTCGGTACAGGATCAAATGCTGGTTACGCAGCATGGTTTACAAGTGCAACCCCGAATCCATTTGCCACATGGGACTTTAACAACCTCATGACAACAGGCGCCAACGTTGTGAACTGGGGTGGTACGCTCGTTCCACGCAACGCAGGAGCAAATCCTCTTGCATCATGGCGTGCCGGTTCTGGCCGTGACCAGAACTCGTCATCTGTAGCTGTGAACTTTGTTGGCGCAACCGATCTTCACCTCCAGACGATTCAGCGTGAGCTCTTTGGTAGCAGCGTAGTGTTGTCGATCGTAAAGGACGACATCGACGGCAGTGTGCGCACAAAGCCATACATGGGCGCTCATGAAATCATGCCACAGATCTCTATCGTACGTCAGCCAGCAAGCGCATACGTATGTGTAGGTTCAGTCGATACACTGATCGCAATTGCAGATGTCACAGCTGGTGCAGCTACTACATATCAGTGGTTCAAGGATGGTGTTGAGCTCACAGGTCAGACGGGCAACATCATGGTAATCAACAACGCTCAGTACACAACAGCCGGCGTTTATACATGCCTTGTGAAGGCTAACGACGGAACGAACTTCATTCAGCTTTCAACAGAAGGCGCAACAGTAATGGTAGTTCGTCCAACGCAGATCACAGACCAGCCTACATCGCAGCCTGTTGCTGACGGTGGATCATTTAACTTGTCGATCTCAGCAGAAGCCATTGGAGCGCCAACAAACTTTGTTCCTGGATATCAGTGGATGAAGCGTGCGTGGAATGAGCTGACGACATCATACGAAGACACACCGATCAATGATGATGGTCGCATCACAGGTTCACAGTCATCAATGCTTACAGTTCGCAATGCAGGTGCAGCAGATACAGCCGGCACATATGTATGTCAGGTAACTGGCTACTGCGGTACAGTAACATCAAAGGCAGCACGCGTGTTCATCCCGCTTGTAGCAGTATCAAACATGACGCCAAACCTTTGCGAAGGCGGTACACTTAACCTTGATCTTCGTGCAAACCCAACACGTCTGCCAGAAGGCAATGCTACATTCCAGTGGCTCAAGAATGGTGTCGAAATCAAGGGCGCTGTTGCTCCAGCACTTGAAGTCAAGAACTTCGGCAAGTCAGACAATGGTACATACACATGTGTAATGACGTTCGGCTCGAAGGAACTTACGTTCACATCGAACGAAGTAACAGTTACAGCCGGAACAGCACCTGAATTCACACGTCAGCCAGAAGGCATGACGATCTGTGAAGGCAAGGTCATCACACTATCAGCTGGTGCAGCTGGAGACAATGTCCAGTTCCAGTGGATGAAGGGAACGCAAGTTCTTGCAAACGAAACAGCATCAACGTTGTCACGTCTTGCAACAGATGCAGATGCAGGTTCGTACTCTGTCGTGATCACAAACACATGCGGCACAAAGACATCAACAGCTGTTGATGTTGTTGTTGATCCGCTTGCAAAGATCTCTACACAGCCTTCAGATGTACAGTTCACACAGGGTGGCAAGATCACGATGTCAGTAGTTGCAGCAGGACGCAACATTTACAACTACCAGTGGTATGTAAATGATGTTGCAATCCCAGGTGCAACAAATGCAACACTTGAGATCAACAATGCTACGACAGCAAATGCTGGTACATACTATTGCGAAGTAACAAACCTTTGCGGTGCTGTTAAGACACGCAATGCAGTTGCCTCGATCACAACAGGTGTAACAGAAGATGTTGTTGCTGGTGGCTATCTGCTTTCAACAGCATTCCCGAATCCAACATTTGATGCTTCAAACGTTACATTCGCAGTGCCAGCAGCACAGCAGGTACGCGTAACAGTGAGCGACCTTATGGGCCGCGAACTTGGCGTACTTGTAAATGAAGTTGTTGAATCAGGTTCACACGTTATCAAGTTCCGTGCAAGTGAGTTCAACCTCACAGCAGGTGCATACAACGTGACGATGAATGCAGGTGGATTCGTTGCTACTCAACAGGTTGTTGTAGTCAAGTAATCTCACGTAGACAGTCAAACAAAAAGCCCGGCAACCTCTGGTTGCCGGGCTTTTTCGTTGCTGTCACATATTCATCGTTATCGAATATCCATCATCTGCCAGTCGTCGGGTACGGAAAATCTGAACTCACTTGGCTTCGTGGATCTATTGGCAACGAACTTCGAAATCGAAAATTCAGAGACAGAGCCATTTGAGACAATCTTAACCCCCTTCACCATAAATGATGCAGTGCAGGAGAGTTCGACACTACTAATGCCAGCTATCTGTGTCTGCGTGCTGGGTGCATCCAAACGAACAACTACACCACCTGAGCTCTTTGATGTGATCGAGCTACGGTAAACCGACATAACTTCAAAGAACACGCGCTCTATTGAGACGTCGGTTGAGGTTGGCTTGTAGTCGCTTACGATAACAGTCTTGGTTGAGGAGGTAGCATTCCATACTGTCTTCCCATCGCTAACTACTGTGCGATCTGCAGACGTAATTCTGTATGAACCGCCCCGTTTTGCAAGAATGCTGCCTGATAGACCCTGCTGACCTTTAAATGCAAACGAAACCGTGTTAAGGCCCCGGTACTTTGCATGGAATGACTGCAATGCATCATCAGATGCAAGGAGTGTTACAGCTGAAACAGCCACGATTGCGGCATAACGAATAAGATTCATGTGGTTATTCTGATGTGCGAATGAGTGAAGAGAGCGGACCTCGTAGGCCCGAGTATCCCGTAAGCGTGGCGTCTATGGAACCTATGGCAATCTTTGTTGAGACCTTCACGGGAATCCGACGGTCATCATCCGAGAGCCATAGAAGAAGCTTTCCGTCATATTTGAACAGGCTTCCAGACTTAATCACTGGTTCTACTACAATGCAGTTAAACGTCCCAGCATCCACGACCACCTGCTGCCGTCCATGAAACTTTACTGCAAGGTCGTGCGTGGCGCGATCGAAGAAGTTCTGCAGGTAGAGGATCTGTCCCTGTTTGTATTCGCGAAGATCTACCGAACGCACATAATAGAAGGCAGAAACGATATCATGGACGAACTGAGGAATGGAAAACACACCTTCGGTAGTTGTTGCCGTGCGGTTCGTTTGGTCGAACGTTGCTGAGAAGTCTTTGTGAAATCCACCTTCTCTGATGGACTGCTGGAACGCCCAGGGGAAGATTCCATCGATATCTACGAATGTCCGATACCGGTCTCGAACGCGGTAAAGAAAATCCAGAGACTTAAGTGAGGTTACTTCGAATCGAATATCATAGCAGGGCCTACCGGCTCGCTGCACAGGATCCTTGCCAATCGAAAACACTGCTTTGCCGGCGGTGATGAACTTGTATCCAACATTATACTCAAGACGTTCGCCAAGACCGAATGCCAGGTTGGATACTCGTCGCAAAGGGGGCGCGTCCTGGGCGCACAATGGAAGTGCCAAGAGTAAAACGAGCAGGCAGGATGATAGTGTTGCTTGCCGCATGTGAACCAGAGACGCAGCACCTAATTGAATGGTTTACGACAAAATAGAAACGTCTGACCATGAATTCATGATCAGACGTTTCGTGGGCCCGGCCGGATTTGAACCAGCAACCAACGGATTATGAGTCCGCTGCTCTAACCATTGAGCTACGAGCCCCTTTGCGCTGGGCGCACAAACTTAATTGAACAGACCCAGAAAAACGCCAAGTTGTGCAGAAAATCCGTTCATCGAAACGGAGCTAGGCATGTTCGCAACGGTTGCGTGCGAGTTTGCCTGCCAATCAGATGTTGAGAACTGCACAGAATACGCACCCTGTGCGCGAATGGCCAGGAATGGCGTAAGTACGTATTCGAAGCTAACGCGCGGAAGGGCGCACAGTGCGCTCTGGGTAAGACGCGTATTATCTCCAGCTGAAGGCTGGACGTTGATCGAGTTCCAATCGATGCTCGAACCGTTCTGGCGGATGTCTATCTCAGTGTTTCCCCAGCATATACCTGCGCCTGGCAGGATCGTAAAGGAAGGGGATACGCGCAGTGCATAGTCGATGTGAATCGTCTTTGTCGAAACAGAATAATCAACACTCTTGCGCACAGAAGACCCTCCTGTTGCGTTGAAATCACCCGAACTCGATACAGAGCCGCTAAGCCACGAAAACCCAATTCGAACGTCTGGTACGATTCCTACGGCAGTATAGAATTCGGCACCGAACGTAAGGAGCGGGGAAGTAAGATTTGGCAGCCCTAGGCTAGCAGCCTTAGCGTTCACGTCTGTTACGTTTGGCATAAACAGGCTAAGCACCGGCCCGACACCAATCGCCGAATAGGGCGTTGTCTCTTCTGGTAATGGTTCCTCATCAAAATTCAACGAGTTCAGACGATCATCCTGAGCTGTTGCCATCATCGACGTCGTGAGTAACGCAAAGAGTACAATGAATATGCGGCGCATAAAATTCTCCGGTAAATGTGCCACGAAGATACGGGGCTCCGTAGTTTCGTCGCATGAAGATTGTTGCAGTAGTTCTGGCAGGCGGGCTTGGCGTTCGTTTATGGCCGCGAAGCACAGAGCGCAAACCAAAGCAGTTTGTGCATGTACTTGGTGAGGGAACCCTTATCCAGAATACTGTGTCGCGTCTTGCGCCGTTTGTTCATGCGCATGATACGTACGTTGTATCAACTCCGGACTTTCGGGACCTCGTATCAGACCAGCTGCCGAGCCTGCAGGACCACCAGATTTTGTCAGAGCCGTTCGGACGTAACACTGGCCCTGCAATTGGATTTGCCGCAACAAAACTGCGTGCAGAACTCGGCGATGATGTTGTAATGGTGGTGCTGCCCAGCGATCATCTTATCTCGAATGTGCGTGAGTTTCACGTCCTGCTGGACAAAGCATGCTCTGCTGCTATTGCCCTGGAGAGAATCATCACGATTGGTGTAATGCCCACGAGAGCAGAGACTGGGTACGGATATATTCAAGTCGGCGACGATATACCAACGGACAACCCCGTTCTGCGTGGTGTTGTGAAAGCCGTGGAGACGTTTGCCGAAAAACCAGATTCATCAACTGCCCAGCGTTTTGTTGACGCTGGAGACTTTGCATGGAACAGCGGAATCGTTGTTGGAACCGTAGCCACAATTCTGGATCGAATTGCAGAATACCTGCCAGACCATGCTCCGCTGCTTGCCCAGTATGAACGTGCGGTAGGGTCGGCCGAGGAATACAGTGTACTCGAGAACATGTACCGACAAATGCGTTCTGTATCCTTCGATGTGGGCGTGCTCGAACGAGACCCCACGATCGGCGTGGTGGAAGGTACGTTTGGATGGAGCGATGTAGGAACCTGGGACGAGTTGTATCGGATGTCAATGAAAGATGGCAAGAACAACGTGCTCGAAGGAAATGTCCTGGCGGTAAACACAACCAACTGTCTGGTGAGCGGCTCTACCGGACGCTTGATCGGTGTGATCAATGCAGACAATCTTGTTGTTGTTGAAACAGAATCATCGATACTTATCAGTAAACGCGGACGGACAGAGGATGTGCGCGACCTTGTAGATCAGCTGCGCCGCAGACATATCGCAAAACACTTTTGACACTATGCGCGCCCCCTTACTAATCGTCCTGACGATGATGGTGATGGTAGCCCAAGGGGCTTCTGCCAGATCAAGCAGTGATGCATCTATCGACAGCTTACGCAAGGCTGCGGCAAACACCCTGCGAAGATCCGATAGTTTACGTGCTGTGTGGGACGTGCTGTGGAAGCGTAGTGATAGCATGCGGATCGAGTCGATGTTCTTGCGCATGAGATCTGACTCTCTCAAACGCGTGAGTCTAACTCAGCTTGCCGATATCGCGAAACGTGAACAGCAATTGATTGATTCTGCTGCAGTCCTTGCAGAAGTGATTGCCGACAGCACTGTTGAGACCAAGGTTGCAGTTGCTGCGGCCGCGGCAAAGAAGCCCAAGGTACCGTCGGGAAGAACACTCAGTGACTCGATTACAGCGCTGGTGATGACGTTTAAGCCCGACACGGGAACGGCATCCTACTACGCCGAGCAATTCCACGGGAAGAAGACGTCGAGCGGTGAGAAGTTCAATATGCACGATAGGACATGCGCGCACAGGTGGCTGCCGTTCAATACTCGACTGAAGGTGACGAATCTAGCGAACGGCAAAGAGGTAACCGTCCGCGTAACCGACCGAGGTCCGTGGAAGCACACACGTCTCATTGATCTTTCAAAGCAGGCTGCGAAAGATCTCGACATGATACGTGCCGGTACGGCACGAGTTGCGATAGAGGTTGTCTCGGGTCCGGAGATCGAAGAGGACGTGCCGGCGCAGACCGAGTAGCTTAGCAGAACGGGAACTTGACCACTTCCGCTGGGAACGTTGTGCCGCGTGCAGCAATCTCGATCATCGAACCAGGTGCGCTTGATGATGTTGGTACATACCCAAGGCCAATGCCTGTTCCGAGTCCCGGAGATGTGTTGCCGCTTGTTACATGCCCAACCGTTTCGCCGTTGATAACGATTGGGTAGCCATTACGAGGTATAAGTTTTTCAGTGCGCATCACGAAGCCAACGAGCTTACGTGTTGGACCATTCTCTTTAACGCTCGCGATAACATCGCTACCATTAAACGGACCCTTAGCAAGCTTCGTGATCCATCCTAGTCCGGCTTCGATCGGATTTGTTTCGTCTGTAATGTCGTTGCCATACAAGCAGTAGCCCTTTTCAAGACGCAGCGTGTCGCGTGCGCCGAGTCCGATCCATGCAATGCCGTGCTCAGAGCCGGCGTCGAACAGTGCGTTGATTACCGTTGCACAGACATCTGCTCCACCAGGGAAGTAGAGTTCAAAGCCGATTTCGCCTGTGTATCCAGTGCGAGAAAGGATCATGTCCACGCCCGCCAGTGTGCCTTCAACAAAGCTGTAGTACGGGACATCTGCAAGGGGCTCTGTGGTAAGCTTCTGCAGTACTTCGATGCTCTTTGGACCCTGCACAGCAAGGAGGTTGATTTCGTCACTGTGGTTTGTGAGCTCGAGGTCTGCGTAGCCCTCTGCATTCTGGCTTACCCATGCCCAGTCTTTGTCGATGTTGGCACCATTGACAACGAGCATGTAGTCGTTCTCGCCACGCATATACACGAGCAAATCGTCTACCAAGCCGCCGTCTGGTCGCGGCAGAGCAGAGTACTGTGCCTTACCTGGAGAGAGCTTGGATGCATCGTTTACCGTGATCTTCTGAATGAAGGCCAGCGCATCGGCCCCCTTCACGAAAAACTCGCCCATGTGAGAGACGTCAAAGATCCCCACGCCTGTGCGGACGATTCGGTGCTCCTCCAGGATACCCGTTGGGTACTGGATAGGCATTTCAAATCCTGCAAACGAAACCATCTTGGCGCCGGCAGCAACGTGGAGAGCGTGGAAGTTTGTCGTCTTCATTGTAGTACTTTCGTAGGGTGAGCTGCGAATATAACCAGCACGCAATCCATACAGGGGGCTTGTATGACGTCACGTAGATCAATTCTTCGTTCGCTAGCAGCGATCGGACCAACAGCATTGTTTGCATCCGATGCACTGCATGCGGTAACGCAATGGCTGCCAACCACGTTCCCAGCGCCGGCCCTGGATGTTGCCCGCGATGAGGATTTTTGGATGACCGTTCAGCAGGCATTCGACCTGGATAGGTCCATCATCAATCTGAACAACGGCGGCGTTTCCCCTTCGCCGCGTAGCGTTCAGCAGGCGTTCAAGCGCTACACTGATCAAGCGAACAATATGCCGGCCTACGAGATGTGGCGTCATCAAGAACCACAGGTCGAGACTATTCGAGAAGGTCTAGCTGAGATCTTTGCTGTTAGCCCAGAGGAGATCGCGATTACGCGCAATGCTTCTGAGTCTCTGCAGACCCTTCAGCTTGGCATACCGTTGGAGCGGGGTGACGAAGTGCTGACCACAACACACGACTACCCTCGCATGCTTACCACGTGGGATCAGCGCGTGCGGCGGGACGGCATAGTGCTCAAGAAGGTATCGTTCCCAGCTCCGTTGATGAACCGTCGTGATGTGGTTGATGCAATCGAAAAGGCAATCACGCCGCAGACAAAGGTCATCCACATCTCACACGTGGTCTTCCTTACCGGACAGATCCTGCCCGTGCGCGATATCTGCCGGCTGGCGGCATCGCGAGGTATACGCTGCATCGTAGACGGGGCTCATGCATTTTCGCACTTCCCGCATACGCAGAAGGATCTCGAGTGCGAGTACTACGGAACCGCGCTACACAAGTGGTTCTTGGGTCCGATCGGCACAGGTATGCTCTACGTCAAAAAAGACCGTATCGCAGACATCTGGCCACTCATGGCCGCACCCAAGGAGATGGATTCCAACATCCGCAAGTTTGAAGAGATTGGCACACATCCCGCGGCTATGCACAACGCACTTATTGAGTCGATCCACTTCCACAAGGCCCTCGGTGCCGAGCGTAAAGCTGCTCGCCTGCGCTATCTGCACACGGTGTGGACAGATCAGCTTGAGAAGTTCGATAATGTAAAGTTCCTTACGAACATCAACGACGAAGAAAACCAATGCGGTCTGCGTCTTGTGCATGTAGAGGGAACAGACCCAGGAAAGGTTTCGTCGTATCTCCTAGACAAGCATCGCATCTTTACTGTCTCAATCGCGCACGAAGACTTCAAGGGGCTACGGGTAGCCCCCTCTGTATATACGACGGTTTCGGAAATGGAACGCTTTGCCAAGGCAATGTTGATGATCGCTCGCGGCGAAGCAGGATCTGCCGTGCTAGTTGACGCAAAGAGCTGATTGTTCCTCGTGTTCTTCGTCGTGATCTAGATCGGCTGAGTTTGGCCGAAACACCTGATCGAGCTCCTCTTCGAGTGTTCGATTCGTGTGATACCGATCCTGATCCCGCACAAAGCTGGCCATGATCTCAATGTGCCATGGCGGGAGCAGCGTTACGTGGATTCCAGCATCCCATGTAAACGCCGACATCGATGCGTGGCTGGCTACAACAACTTGCTGCAGATTCGCCACAAGGGCATCGATCAACTCATGGAGTCCTTGCGCGCCTTCAATTGAAAGCAGAATGTGCATATGATCCGGCTGAACGTTGGATGCATGAAGCGTGCCGTTCCGCGCAGAGATCGTGTGCTTGGCTATCGCGGTAAGAGAGTTCGAGATCGTAGCCGGCAGAGTAAAACCCTTGGCAGGTACAAGGATCAAGTGCATCCCGGCGAGTGCTGTATTCATGAATGTATGCTCCTCAAGTTGGTGAAGTATGATGTTTCCAGTACTTCTATGTTCTGTGAGGTATGGCAAACGTGACATTTTCGTTAATCTTTATTTGGACTTAATCCAAATAAGGATTAATTTCGGACTAATTAAGTCCGAGTTTAGAGGTACGCATGTTCATCCTAGCCATCATGGCTGCGTCAGTAGTCACAGCTCTTGCTGGCCCCAAATCACCACATGGGGTTAAGCCGAGGGTTAAGACCGGCGACACTGTCAAACTGCAACCACTAGATGTGTTTGAGCGTCCAGGTCAGCACACACGTGTTACGCGCGTCCCAGACATTGGCACAGCTGTGATCAATGGAGCTAAGAAAGCCGAGCGGGTATATGTTGCCGATATTCCATCGGTGCTGGCCACGAACACGGCGCGACAGGCATTTTCTTCGGTGGCCGGCATCAATGTGTGGGAATCCGATCCAGCAGGACTTCAGCTGAGTATTGGTGCGCGGGGATTAAGTCCAAACCGTATGATCAACTTTAATGCTCGCCAAAACGGCTATGATATCTCAGCCGATCCGCTTGGATATCCCGAAGCATACTACACGCCCCTTCTCCAGGCAGTAGACCACATAGACGTTGTTCGTGGGGCAGGATCGTTACGTTATGGTTCGCAGTTCGGCGGCACAATAAACTTTATCATGAAGGAAGGTAGCCGGAAGGCTCCGCTAGAAGGCCTTGTTACCCTTACAGGCGGATCTTATGGTTTTGCAAGCGGCTATGCAGAGGTAGGGGGCACGTCGGGCTCTACGAACTACATTGGAATCTATCAGTACCGTCAGGCCGACGCATGGAGAGTAAATAGTCAATTCCACCAGCACTTCGGATATGCTGCCGTTTCGCATCAGTTTACACCAGCGCTGCAAGTAAAGATAGATGCGACGAAGATGACCTATCTCTCACATCAGCCAGCTGGTCTAACTGATAGTGCATTCGCGGTAAACCCGAGGTCATCCACACGGAATCGTAACTGGTTTGAAAGCGACTGGAATATGGCTTCCGCCACGCTCGATTGGCAGCTGGCATCGCGTACACGTCTTCGGAGTGTAACGTTCATTAACTCCAGCGCGCGAGTATCTGTGGGTAACGTCTCACGTATCAATCTGCTGGATAACGGCGGAGCACGCACAGTGATCGATGATGCGTATGACAACATTGGTAATGAAACAACTGTCAGGCATGATGATTCGCTTCTGGGAATGTCATACTCAGTGCTTGGAGGCTTGCGATATTATCAAGGAACATCTGTGCGCAAGCAAGGCCTTGGAACCGCGGCCGCAGATGCAGACTTTTCGCTCGTCAATAATATCCAGGCCGATGGATTCAACTTTACGCATCCAAATGCGAACACCGCAGCCTTTGCAGAAATCTTGTTGAATGTAACACCAAACTTCAAGGTGGTACCCGGTATTCGGTACGACATGATCTCAACAGCCGCAAACGGAACGTTCAATCAGCGGGGAACGGACAGCACTGGTGCAACGGTGTGGACCTATCCAACAGTGCGCGAAGAGCGCAACCGAAACGTCTTGCTCGCAGGTGTTGGTGTTAGTTACATGCTTCCGGAGTCTGCCACGGAATTCTATGCCAATGCCACCCAGAATTATCGCGCTGTAAACTTCTCAGACCTTCGCATTACAAGTCCAACACTTGTCGTCGATCCAAACATTCGCGACGCCTCTGGATATACGCTGGATCTTGGAGTTCGTGGATCATACTCGAGTATCGTCAACTGGGACATCTCCTTGTTTTCAATCGAATTCCGCGATCGAATTGGCGAGGTTGTTCTACAGAACTCACAGGGTACCAACTATCGTCTGCGAACGAATCTGTCGAATGCCTACTCACGGGGCGTAGAATGGATGACAGAAACACAGATTCATCGGCTATTGGGCTTTTCCGATGATGCCCCAACGCTGTCCTGGCTGTTGAATGCAACAATGCTTGAGAGCAGGTATAGATCAGTGTCAATACCTGCGATTGATCAGAAGAAGCTCGAGTATGCGCCGGATCTAAACATTCGCACCGGAATCACGACAACCTGGGAAAACCTCCGTGGATCCGTGCTGGTTACGCATGTGAGCAAGCAGTATGCGGATGCTGCAAATGTTGTATTTGATGCTGCTGCAGCATCAGGTGTGATTCCGGCGTATACGGTTGTAGACCTTATGGTTGGGTACTCATTTGACAGGTACCGCCTAGATCTTGGAGTAAACAACCTTCTCGATGCTATGTACTTTACACGCCGATCAGATGGATATCCCGGCCCAGGGATCTTGCCTGCTGAGCCCCGTACATTCAACGCTTCAATTTCCGTAACGTTATAACGTCGTATGCCGCACAACAGTGGCGGCACAATCAACACAATCGGGATACAGTGATGTTTGGAATGTTAAAGTCAATGCTAGGGGGCTCAAACGAGGCACTCAGCGAAGCACTGCGCAATGGCGCAACAATTATTGACGTTCGCTCACCAGGCGAGTATGCTGGTGGACATGTAGCGGGTTCAAAGAACATTCCGCTACAGCAGATTCCAGATGCACTGGGTAAGCTTCCTGCATCGAAGCCGATCGTATTCTGCTGTGCATCAGGTGGTAGAAGCGGTCAGGCCACAGATTTTGCGAATTCTAAGGGCTACACGGCCGTCAACGGTGGACCGTGGACAACAGTGAATCGTGCAGTTGCCGAACTTCAAGAGGAAGGAAAGTAATGAAACGTATTCTGCTTAATCTCGCCCTCGCTGTGTTGGCTGCTACATCAGTAGCATGCGCTCAGCAGTACAAGAACGTAAATGCACAAGAAGCCAAGACGATGATCGACAAGGGCGATGTGGTTGTAGTTGATGTTCGCACCCCTCAAGAATTCAATGCAGGCCACCTCAAAGGTGCTGTCCTGGCAAATGTGAACGATCCCTCGTTCGAATCAACCATCAGCAAAGTGGCAAAGAACAAATCGGTGGTTGTATACTGCGCACGCGGTGGGCGCAGCGCAACGGCCTCTGAACGGATGACGGCGCTCGGCTACAAGAGCGTGCATAATATGACAGGTGGATACACAGCCTGGTCGGCTGCGGGGCTTTCAACCACAACAAAGTAGCCGTACATGGACGCTATCCTGTCGTTCTATGAATCCCAGCTCCGCTGGTTGTGGATCATGATCACAACGCCCAGCTGGTCCAACTTCTTTTGGATCTTTCTGGGGCTCTCACTCGGCGTGTGGATGCTCGAGATCGCAATGCCATGGCGAAAGGGGCAGGCAGTGCTCCGCAAAGACTTCTGGCTGGACACGTGGTACATGTTCTTCAACGTGTTTCTGTTTGGCGCTGTTGGCTATTCAGGCATCAGTGGTCATGTGAAGGCGCATCTTGCAAGTGTGTTTCCATACCTCAACGCCTTCCATGCAACACTATCGCAGATGTCGCCCTGGTTGCTCCTGCTAATGATCTTTGTTGTTCGTGATTTTATCCAGTGGAACATCCACCGGCTTCTGCACGCCTCTGATACGTTGTGGCAATTCCATAAGGTTCACCACAGCGTTGAACAGATGGGCTATGCTGCGCATCTGCGCTACCACTTTGTTGAGAACATCGTCTATGGCACACTCGAGTACATTCCATTGGCACTCCTCGGGTTCGATCTTGTCGACTTCATGGCTGTAGGAGTCTTTGCAACAGCGGTTGGCCATCTAAACCATGCAAACTTCAACCTGCCCATTGGCCCTCTGAAGTACATCTTCAATTCGCCACAGATGCATATCTGGCATCATGCCAAGCACCTTCCCGAAGGCGTAAAGAGCGTGAACTATGGTCTTACCCTGAGCATATGGGATTGGGTGTTCGGCACATCGTACATGCCGTATGACGGACGCGACATCGAACTAGGCTTTGAAGACGTCGAGCGCTATCCGTCTGGGTTCTTCTCGCAAATGCTGGCCCCCTTCAAGGGAGCGAGACATCGTGCGCCGCATGATTAACAAGGGTGATCACATAGGGGCGTTATGGGCGACCACGTAGGGTCGCCCCTACGTGGATTGTCGTGTATGTATTGACGGATGTTATTCAATGATTTTGCCGTTCGAATAACGTGGTCGTAATAACTGCGTTGCCAAAGACGCCGGTTGAAAGCAGGCCAATTGGATTCTTTAACTCCGCGAATGTAATCGTTGGTCGTCATCGTTTTGAACCATCCCACGATATCGCCCAGTAGGGGCGACCTTACGTGGTCGCCTGAATGCATGGCATGTTGGTCGCCTGAACTATTATCAATGATGAAGATCAAGAAGTGAATGTGGTCCGGCATGCACACTACGACGTCACACTTCACACACGAAAACTTCTTTTCTAGCTCGAAGTACCACTTCAACACCATCGTGCCTGCATCATTTAGGTGCATCGTGCCATCCTTGATCGTACCGAACAATGAAGAACGGTCCTGCGCTATGATGGTAACGAAATATGCACCTGGCTTTGCGTAGTCGTGATTCCGAAGTCTTATGCTTCGACGATTGTACCGTTGCTGATGGTGTTTCATATCACCATAGTGCACAATGACCATTCGAACGTGACATTTCGTAGGGGCGACCCTACGTGGTCGCCCAGGGAATGATTGCGGCGAGGAATCAACCCCACAAACAAAAAGCCCACAGCATGCTGTGGGCTTTACATTTTCGTAGTTGATTGTTGCGGACCCGTAGGGATTCGAACCCCAAACCTTCTGATCCGTAGTCAGATGCTCTATCCAGTTGAGCTACGGGTCCGTATGTCGTCGTTTGTTTACGCTGTTGCTTCGAGCTTCTTTACAGCCTTTGCAAGACGGCTCTTCTTGTTAGCTGCGTTGTTCTTCTTGATCACACCGCGAGCCGCTACGCGGTCGAGGATGCTGAACGCTGCCTTGAGAGCTTCTTGTGCTGCAGAAACAGTTGTAGCTGTGCGAACGGCCTTGATAGCCTCACGCATGGTCTTCTTGTTTCCGCGGTTGTAAATCTTACGCTTCCGTGATTGACGAATGCGCTTGATAGCTGACTTATGATGTGCCATAGTGTGGCGCCAATTCTTCTGTGAATTAAGATGAGCCACGAAGATAGGGAAGATTTCGATTTCCACAAATGCTAGATTTGTTTCATGACACTTTTTGAGCAATTGGCTGCTCTGGCCACTGAATCGGTGAATCTGAAAACGGCTCAGATCGATGTGGCATCAACGAGAGAGATCGTAGGGCTCCTGAATGAACAGGACGCTAAGGTAGCCTCTGCGGTAGCGGCAGAACTGGATTATATCGCGCAAGCCGTTGATATGATTGCAGATAGGCTTGCTTCGGGTGGACGGCTAATCTATGTCGGAGCAGGTACCAGCGGACGTCTCGGCGTGGTAGATGCATCCGAAATGCCCCCTACCTACGGAACAGACCCAGAGCTTGTGCAGGGTGTTATCGCTGGTGGACAGGGGGCTATGTTTCGATCGGTAGAAGGTGCAGAAGATTCTCGCGAGGCTGGGAAGCAGGCATTGATGGACCTTTCGATACAGCCCGGAGATGTTGTGTGCGGGATTAGCGCCTCTGGCAGAACCCCATTTGTTCTTGGGTCGCTTGAGTATGCCCGCGAACGCGGGTGCGGAACGATCTTTCTCAGCACGAATTCCCGAGAAATCGTCAAAACATACGCGCCGTCTGTCGGGGTGCTGATATGTCCTGAAGTAGGCCCAGAACCGATAACGGGGTCAACCCGGATGAAGTCCGGTACAGCACAAAAGATGGTGCTTAACATGCTAACGACGGCCACAATGGTAAAGCTCGGAAAGACCTATGGTAACGTCATGGTCGATCTTCAGCTCACCAACCAGAAGCTGCACGAGCGTGCAAAGCGAATCATCATGACGATTACCGGCTTGGACTATGACCATGCTGCCCAGATTCTTCAGGATGCTGGCGGACATGTAAAATCTGCGTTAGTGATGCATGCGCACGGCTGCTCACGAGAAGAGGCTCTCAAACGTCTTGAGCGTGCGAATGGTATTGTACGCAAAACAATGGGGTTGAAATCATGACGACGCAGGAAGTTGTAGAGCTTGCAAAGCAGGTTGGGCTATCGTTTGAAGCCTTTATGCACCGTGCCGAACAGCGGATGCACGCGCAGGATCCAGACGACCAGTTTGCATCTGGACGTCACCTGAACTGGTCCAGAATGACTCGTCATGTCAAGACCTACGAACCATCAGAAGCCATGCGCATAGCAATGTCTTCTGTGGCAAAGCAGACATGGGTTGTGATTACCGAGGACTGGTGCGGTGATTCTGCGCAGAGCCTGCCGGTGATCGCAGCAATTGCAGCATTGAATTCCAATGTTGATTTGAAAATTCTCGATCGCGACACCTATCCGGCAGTGATGGACATGTATCTAACCAACGGGGCACGAGCAGTTCCCGTGGTAGTGGCGTTCGACGAAGGTGCCCAGCAACTATGGCAATGGGGGGCGCGTCCAGAAGCTGTTAAGCCCCTTATCGAGGAATGGAAAACGCAGTTCGAGAACAAGACCGATATGTATCCGCTTGTGCATGCCTGGTATGCAAAGCATGGTCATGAAGAGATAGAACGGGACATTATACATCACCTGAATTCAAAAGGCTAACACTGTGGAGTGGATCCAAGGACTGATTGATTTTATCCTTCATATCGATGTACATCTGGCAGCAATAACGAGTCAGTACGGCGCACTAAGCTATGCAATCCTCTTTGCCATCGTATTTGCTGAAACGGGGCTTGTGGTAACGCCATTCCTGCCTGGTGATTCACTCTTGTTTGCCGCTGGAGCCATTTGCTCACTTGGGACGCTCGATCCTGTTGTCCTGACTGTGCTGCTTATCGTAGCAGCAGTTCTCGGAGACGGCGTGAACTATGCGGTTGGAAAGCAGTTCGGACCCCGAATCTTTTCAAGCGGATCCTCCAAGCTCTTTAACAAAGCGCATCTCGAACGCACGCATGCGTTTTACGAGAAGCATGGAGGAAAGACGATCATTCTTGCCAGGTTTATGCCGATCATCCGCACGTTTGCACCGTTTGTGGCAGGTGTTGGAGAAATGTCGTACAAAAAGTTCTCTGTCTACAACATCGTTGGTGCTGTTGTTTGGGTTGTTTCGTTTGTGCTCCTCGGACTCTTGTTTGGCAATCAGCCCATCATCAAAAAGAATTTTACCCTTGTTATCGCCGGAATAATCGTCGTCAGTGCCCTTCCTGCTATTTACGAGCTCATTCGTAGTCGAAAGGAATTGTAATTTAGCGGCCCACTGCTTGGATGGCGAAATTGGCAGACGCACAAGACTTAAAATCTTGTGTCCCGTAAGGGGCGTGCGGGTTCAAGCCCCGCTCCAAGCACTCACAGATTCTATGAAATAGCGCATGAGTAGTATGCGAAACCTATCGCTCGCCGTTGCGGTGTTGATCTGTATAGTTGGTTCAGATCATGTTCATGCACAGGAGAAGCCCCTTTTCACACGCCTTCTTCCCGAACAGACGGGAGTTTCATGGCGTCAGGAACTCGAACGGGTTACAATTTCCACTGATTCGCTCAAGCGCATCAATTCAATGGTGCCAGGCTGCGGTGTTGCCCTAGGAGATTTCACCGGAGATGACAAACCCGATATGGTGTTCACCAACTTCACGGGAGTTGCGTTCTACAGAAACGACGGTGATTTGAAGTTCACGGACATCTCATCGCAGATAGGGTACCCGAACGATTCTCTGTTTTTTGCTACAGGTGCAAATCTTGTAGACATCGATGCAGATGGTGATCTAGACATCTTCATAACGCGATGGCAGAATACCTGCCGTTTGCTGATCAATGACGGCAAGGGAAATTTTGTTGAACGCGCAGCCCAGTTTGGACTGAATTATTCGAACGAAAGTGTGCACAGTGTGTTCTTTGACTACGACAAAGACGGCCTGCTTGACTGCTACATCGTTGTTTATTCGAACTACCACCAGTTCCTGCGTCGGGATAGAGCCCAGGACTCGATAGAGCTTGCTCAATCTCTTGAACGTCAGCAAACAGGGAATGTTCTGCAGAAGTACGAAGCTGTTGATGACACAACCAACGAAAAACGTGATAGAACGTTTCGGATGTTATCGAGTTTAGAGAATAGGCACGGTGGTAACACGGACAAACTGTATCGAAACCTTGGAAACGGTACGTTTGAAGATGCATCGAATCAGGCATGGATTCGTGATAAGGGAATGGGGCTTAGCGCAACTGTAGCCGATATCAATCTTGATGGCTGGCCTGATATCTACGTTGCGAACGACTTTAACTCCACAGACCTGATATATCTCAATAACGCAGATGGAACCTTCGCTGAAAGCATGATGCGTATGACTCGTCGTGCATCAGTATTCAGCATGGGGAGCGATGTAGCAGACCTTAACCGCGATGGACTGCCCGATATCATCACAACAGACATGTTACCTGAGAGTCACGTGCGTCGTATCATCAATACGAACGCCACCGGTGATATGTCTATTTACAACCCAACGTACGATTCGAACCAAGTTTCACGGAACATGGTTCAGCTGAACCGTGGATACAACCAGTTCTCTGAGATTGGGTACATGACCGGAATGGCTGCAACTGACTGGAGTTGGGCATGCTTGATGCACGACTTTGATCTGGATGGCCGCACAGATGTGTTTATCGGAAATGGCTACGTATCAGATCTCTCAGACCAAGACTACGTCTATAATCTTACCGCTAGATCAGCTCGGCCGAATGACATGCAAGCATTGCGGGAGCCGAACTTTCTTTTCAGGCAAACCGATGATCTCAAGTTTACAAATGTTGCAAAAGACTGGGGTGTAAACGATACCAGTGCAACGTTCGGCGCAGCATGGGGCGACCTTGATGGCGATGGTGACTGTGAGCTGGTTGTTCCCAACTATGACACACTGATGTTTGTCTACAAGAACAACGCCATTGAACAAGGTCGTGGCAACTACATAGCGATGCGCTTTAAGGGGGCGGGAGCTAACACGTCCGGCTTAGGTGCTAAGGTTAGAGTTGTTACTGGCGACGTCTCCCAATACCGCGAGAACTATGTTGTTCGTGGTTATCAGTCGCAGGTTGATCGCCGCATGGTTATTGGTTTAGGTTCAGCACAGACTATTGACTCAGTAATCGTTGAATGGCCGGATAGCAGATCGCAAGTACTAACCGGACAGGCAGTTAACACCACACTAGAGCTTGATCAGGCCAATGCCACACCCACGGGCCGCTCATGGTTTTCTGTGCCACTTCCTGATACAACAACATTTGTTGATGCCACATCAACAATGGGTATCGTCTATCATCACAAGGAAAATTACTTCGATGATTTTAAGCGTTTCCGCCTCATGCCGGTGCGCGCATCATGGGGAGGTCCTGCCGTTGCCGTTGCAGACGTCAATGGTGATGGTTTAGACGACGTCTTGTTTGGAAGCGCACGTGGGTACCAGCCAAAGGCATTCGTGCAGACGAAATCAGGAACGTTTGCCACAAAGGAAATTGGACTCGACAAAGCCGATAGTACGCACGAGATTCAGGCAATGTTGCTGATCGATATTGACAACGACAAGGATCGCGACCTCGTGATCGCATGCGGTGGCGTTGAGTTCAACGAATTGGATGTAGAACGTCGAATGATCATCTATCGCAACGACGGCAAAGGCAATTACACAAAGCAGATTGCCGGCGTCCCCAATGTTCAGACTAATGCTACTACACTGAACGCTGCGGACTTCGATAACGATGGGGACATTGACCTCTTCGTAGGCGGTGGCGTTATAACAAATCAGTATCCGTTCTGTGACAAGAGCTATCTGCTGGTGAATGACGGTAAAGGGAATTTTGAAGACCGCACAGATGCACTCGCTCCAGGACTGCGTAACGTTGGTCTAGTTCGTTCGGCATTGTGGACGGATGTAGACAACGATGACAAACACGACCTAATTGTCGTGGGTGAATGGATGCCCATTACAGTTTTTGGAAACACCGGCTCAGGGTTTGTAAACCGCACAACCTCGATGGGCTTAGACTCTACGATCAGTTGGTGGTACAGCGTTGCAGGGGCCGACCTCGATAACGATGGAGACATCGATTATATCCTCGGAAATCAAGGACTCAATCATCGGTACAAGGCATCTCGTGAGAAGCCGATCATCATCTATGCGGCCGATTTCGACGATAATGGATCGATAGATCCGCTCGTGACCTATATCACGGATTCTGGAAAGCGTCAGCTCATGCGGGACAGGCACCGTGTGTTTACACAGATGCCCACGCTGAACCGGAAGTTCAACGACTTCAGAGATTTTGCCTTTGCATCGATCACCGAAATCATCGAACCAGAATACATCGACACCTGCTACAAGCGCAGCGCCATCATGATGGAATCTGTGGTGTTGATGAACAACGGAGGCTCTTTTGCAGTAAAGCCCCTTCCAGAGATCGCACAGATATCCCCAATAATGGGAATTGAGGCCCTGGACCTCAACGAAGACCAGTTCCTCGACGTGGTTATCTGCGGAAATATGTACGGTGCCGAGGACGATGTTGTCCGCTACGATGCCGGTAAGGGGCTGGTAATGCTCGGCAAGGGAGACGGAACATTTACACCCCTTCTCCTGCCACAGTCGGGTTACGTTACACAGCACGATGCCCGTGGTCTCGTGTCGATCAAAAATCCAGGCAATACCACTACGCCGTATGCGCTTGTTACTGCAATAAACCAAAGTTTAGCAATGACTTACGTTCCAAATCAGCATACAGCAGAACTTGTAAAGACCGTCGCAGTAGATCCATCGAAAACCAGATATACTTACGTAGAAATGCGCAATGCCAGACGTAAAGTAGAGGTCTATTGCGGCAGTTCCTACAGAAGCCAGACCAGCTGCAATATTGTCGTACCAAAGACCGCAAGTGTCAAAAACGCAAGTTCTCCATCAGCGCGTGGTAAGGCACGATCCAAGCGCTAGGATATGACATTGTAACTTTTCGGACTTTTTTCGCTTGCGGAATGCCCATGCCTGACTATTTTACGGTCCGTAGTCGGAGTGTCGACTTCTAACAACGTGAAGAAACAGTAAAAACATTTACGTACAACCATTTGTGGGAATCACATGCATAGGTTCTACACTTTTGCCCTCAGGGCATTGATAGCCGTTGCATTACTGGCTGCATCACAAGATGCAGTAGCACAGTATTGCAGGGCAACACTTACGCCAGGTTTCTGGGGTACGGGTATTTCGTTCTTTCAGTTTGGAGCGTTCAGCCGCAACTCACCAATTGCGGACCAGAACAACCAAACCGGATATTCGTATTTCACGGGTACTCCGATCACGGCGTTCAGAAACACACCGATCACTATTCGTGTAACGGGTGACCAGTTCGCTCAGATGTCGTACACGATCTGGATCGACCTTGACCAGGATGGTATCTTCCAGCCTGAAGAGCGCGTATGGTGTGCTCAGTCGGCCTTTGGTAGCGGTTCCGTTACAGGAACTGTAACGCTTGGCTGCACTACTCGCTCTGGTCGCACGCGCTTGCGCTTGATGGCTCAGACAAACATTGGTACGGCGTGTATCAATGACCCATGTACGTTCCCGCAGTTCTCGCAGGGTGAGTGCGAAGACTACGATCTTGATATCATCGGTAGCTTTGTGGGCTCGTTTCCTAACGATACTCCAGATAGCTCAGCGATCCTTCCTCGCGGCAACCTCTACGATGGTTCTTCAGCAAACCGCCCACGCCCGAGTGTATCGATCCAAGCTGGCTCACCGAGCCAGTCATTCAGCCTCCAGTACCGCATCATGGGACCGCTTCCATCAATGGCTGTTGTGTACAGCGCTGACTGGACTGCAACTGGCCCGACATCAGGAACGTTCCCACAAGTATTCGTTGCTAGCCCGTCGTTTGCTACAGGCTTGCTCGCCGCACCTGGTGCAGCATTGAATACACTCCCTGCTATCGGTGGTGAGTACATCGTTCTTGTGCGTACTGTACCAACAGGATCCTCTTGTGCTGATGAGTGGTCGCGCTCATTCACTATCGCTGTAAACCGCGATATTTCGACGCGTCTGATCCGTTCGCCACAGCCAAACGAAGCACCTCGTAAGTTTAAGTATCCAAACACGACACCTATCCCTGTTGAAGCGATCTTCCAGAACTCAGGTTTGGATACGGTGAAGGCATTCAATGGTGTAGCAACTCTTATCGGACCTTCGGGTTCAGTGGTCTGGCGCGATACGGTATCAATCAATGAAGCTCTCGCTCCGGCTGCACGTATCACACAGGCATTTGAAAACTTCTATCCAAATTCAGGCGGACACGCAGTTGGCTTGTACAAGGCAACGATCTGCGCTGAATTGGTTGATCCATTCCCAGACGAAAACACGTTCAACGACTGCCTGCCACGTCCTGCTGCACCAGATCTCATTTTCGAAGTTGGTTACAACGAAGAGCCAGGTGTAAACAGCGTGTTGGTTCCACCTCCAGGCAACCAAGGATTGACAGGACGCCTGATTACAAACCGCTCGCTTCGTCCAGAGGCAGTGTTTGAAAACAACGGCATCCAGGACCTTTCAAACGTTCCTGTTCGCTTGATCATCACGCGTCTTGCAGACAACGTTACGGTGTACAACCAAACAGGTGTTGTTCCTGATATCGCTGCAGGCCAGTTCAACAAGACAATCTTCGCGTTCCCAGCTTTCACACCAACAGTTGGCGGCGAATATCGTTTCTGCTACCGCGTTGAGTATCCTGGTGACCCGGTTACATCCAACAACGAACTCTGCATCAATCGTACGGTAGAGCCAAATCTTTGTGGCGTTTACACGATTGGTACTTCGAAGCCAGGCCCACGTAACTTCCCAACGATCGACTCAGCGATCAATGCGATGTACTTCTTTGGTGTAAGCTGTGCAGTACAGTTCGAATTCACTGATGAGTCGTACACACGCGTTGCAACAGGACTCAACACGCCTGCAATCGATCTTTCAAGCCGCGTTATCGGTGTAAGCTCGACAAACACAGTTACGTTCCGACCTTCAGTAGAACGTTCAATTGCCAAGGGTGGCGTTACGATCAACCTGCAGTCAGAATCAGGTATCGGTGTATTGTTTGGACAGAACATCAACCCAACAAACGCATTTGCGATCCAGCGTCAGAACTACTTCGCAAATGCTCAGAACGCAAACTCAGACGGATACATCACCTTTGATGGTGGATCGCAGAAATCATTGCGCTTCACGATCCGCAAGAATGCTATCCCTGGTTTCCCTTCACCGATGGTTTCGGTATTCTATCTTTCATCAGGTTCGTCAAACATCAGTGTTCGCAACTGTATCATTGGTAATGCAGATGGCGTAACACCAACGTATGCCGACTCTCTGCCGCAAGTTCAGTTCAACCCAGGATCAAATCAGTTCCGTTTTGAACAGAATACACGTAATACAACGATCAGCTTTACGGCTGGTATCACACAGCGCGACACAATTAACCCTGATAACTTTGGTAACCTTGATACACTCATCAACACGAACAACAAGTTTATCGGCAATGAGATCAGTGGTTTTGGTTACGGTATCGTTTCAATCGGTATCGGCCCACTCATCAAAGCAGGCGTGAATGACTTCCGTCCATACTACAATGCAGGTACGGAAATCAGCAACAACCTGATCTTCAATGTACGCCGTGCAGGTATCTTCCTCGGCTACGAAGACGGAGTCAAGGTAGAAGGCAACCGTATCTACAACGTTGGTACAGCAGTTAGTGCAACTGCACGTGATGTTGCTGGTATCATTGCTGGTGGTGAAGGTCGCTACAATAACATGAACTTGCTGATCTCACGTAACGAAATCAGCGGTGTACGTGCAAGTGCATGGGCTCGTGGTATCAATGTTCAGCAAGCACGTAACGAATTCCAGCCACTAAGTGGTGTAAACAAGGGATTTGGACCGCGCACACAAGCAACGTTTATTTCGTTCCCGAACAAAGCCGAGCACACATATATCACAAGCAACGCAATCTGGGGCTTGTCACGCTCAGCTGCAGGTGGCAATGTTGCTGGTATCCACTCATACACAGCCCGTGCAACATCAACGGATCCTGTTACAGCGCTTGTAACACCGCGTCTACCAGCATACTTCTCAATGGCTGACTCTGTTGTCAACAACACAGTAGTTATTGGTAACGACAATATCACAGGTTCAGGTGCGATCGTAGGTATCGGCGTTCAGAACGCAGATGGTCCAGTTGTAATGAACAATGCGATTGCACTTACAGCTCCAGCAAATGCAGCAACGCTTACGCAGTCCGCTCTTCTTTATGAAGGTACGATCTTCCGTAACGGACGTGTTAACACATGGTATTTGCCAACCAATGCTCCTAAGGCACTTGTATCAAATAAGAATGCGTTCTGGACTCCTACATCAGGCATTGCTCGCGTGATTGAGATCTCTCACGTCAGTGAGCTTGTTTCTGCTGGTAGCCAAGGCGAGTTTGCTACAATCGACCAATGGCGTAACTGGACAGCTCAGGACATCAACTCGCCTGTAGGCAACTTTGTTGCTGAACATGAGTTCCAAGGAGTTGCTCCAAATCAGCGTCTTCGCGTAAACGTAACACCACGCGCGCCTATCGGTTCAATCCTGAACAATAACGGTGAGCGTCTTTCTGGCACACGTCGCGATATCGAAGGTAACCTCCGTGGAGAAGCAGGCCTTGGATACGACATTGGTGCTGATGAATTCAACGGCCGTCTGTTTGTTAGCGATCTTGAAGTTATCGACATTCTCAGCCCAGCAGCCTACCGTGATGCTGCAGGTGCAACGAGCGATGCTGAGTATATCATGACAAAGGCACCAGTCGATGTTAGAACTCGTGTTCGTAACAATGGTGCACTTGCAACAACAAACTCACAGATTCGCGTCCGTATCTATGTTGAAACAATTGCTTCGAACAACGCTGGCAGCCCTGTTCCAACATTCAACAGCTTCCCAGAAATCGATAGGGTTGTAGGTACAGCACTTGCTTCTGGTCAGTCAAAGGACATCCAATTCGGTATCCCTGGTTGGTCTCCGCAGCCATACTATGGTATGATGGGTTACAACGTACCAGCGCAGTTTAATGCGATGAGCTACAACGTTACACCACGTTACCGCATCGAGGTTTCTACAGCATCTGATGAGTTCAATCCTAACAACGTGTTCTCTAAGGTTGTTCGCTTCTATGTAATCAAGTCAACACGTCGTATGATCGTTTCAGGTGACAATGTTGGATTGAACATCCTTACAGGCACACCAACATCAAACGACATTGCGAGCCGTCTGAATGCAGACAGCTTGCAGAAGGCACTCAGTGACCTTGGATACATCAACGATCCTTCGATGGAACGTTATGACTTTGATGTGTTCGACAGAGCAGCATGGGCAACACGCTCGGTTGACTACACAGCATATCAAACAATGTTCTGGGCACATGACCTAAACCCATTGACACGTACAGAGCGTGATGATATCCGCAACTATGTTGCTGCAGGTCAACCTGGACGTAAGAAGAACCTTGCAATCACTGGCTCTGGTCTTCCTTCGCAACACAATGGCGCATCTATCGTAACTGACCTGAACTTTGTTCAGCGTGTTCTGCGCTCAACATTCAGAGCTCCAGGAACTCCGTTCTCGCCAAATTACAGTGGTCGCAATGTTGATGGTCGTACGCTTGCACGTGGCAATAGCGAGCTGATCGTACGTACCGGATTTGCAGGCGATGTTGATCCAACTCCAGCTCTGGTTACAATCTTTAATGATCAGGGAACATCTGGTGTAACCAATGTTGCATACAGCTATCGTCGTGCTGATCGTTCTACAACAGACTCGATCATGGGTACAGCAACAGCTGGTCTTACAATCAACACTGTGTACCTCGGTACAGATTGGCGTCACTTCGGTCGCGCTGGAGTTCGCACAGGTATTGAGCGTGTAGTACGCGGTATCTTCGACTTCTTCGAAACAAATGGTGGTGGTCTTGTACCAGTACAGCTCGTAGACTTCAATGCGAAGGCACGTTCGAAGAATGTGGACGTATTCTGGGCAACAGCATCTGAAAAGAATCTCGACCGCTTTGATGTAGAGCGCGCATCGCTTACATCAGCAAAGGCTGGCGATATTGCAGATGCTGCATCATTCCAGAAGATTCGTTCAGTAGCAGCAGCTGGCACAACAACAGCACGTCGCGAATACGCGATGACTGATGATAACCTTGCAGCTGGTACATATGTCTACCGTCTCACGGCTGTAGATAAGGACGGTTCACGTTCATCTTCACAAGAAGTACAGGTAACAATCGAAGGCGAGAACAATGGTCTCTCTCTTGCAGATGTTACTCCAAATCCAGTTGTAGCTAACGGATCAGTATCGTTCACACTTGCACAGTCTGGCGATGTTCAGCTGGTGCTCGTTAACACTGCTGGTGAAGAAGTAGCAACAGTTGCTAATGCAGCGTTTGCAGCAGGTACACACACTGTACAGCTCAATGCCACACAGTTGGCATCAGGTTCGTACACACTGATCCTGCGCAGCAACGGCATGGTCACATCAAAGACGGTTACTGTTGCAAAGTAATCGTTCAAGATTCTCGTAAATCACAACGGCTCCCGTGCCTCTGGCGCGGGAGCCGTTTGTAGTTTTGCACCCACGCATGACATTATCCCGTCCCATAAAGCTGTCTATCACCAGTGGATTACTGCTAGGAATTGCCTATTCGTTTACCGAATGGGGAAGCGGCGTATTGATGTTGGTGGCCTACTTGCCACTTCTGCGATTGTTCGCGGAAGAGAGCCCAGAAATAGGTTGGAGGCGCAGAACATGGTATGCATACATCAGCCTTGTGCTGTATCATGGTATAACAAACTGGTGGATCGCAAGCTGGCAAGAACAGACAGACCCATATCTGTTTGTAACCGGCATTGCGCTCTTAGTGGTACATCCATTGCTGTTGCTGCCTCCGTTTATTGCATTGGCATCAATTCGTAAGCGCCTAGGTACGAAGTGGATGCTTGCAAGTTTCCCTTTTGTGCTTGCAGCATTCGAATGGCTTCACGGACAAACAGACTTCTCCTACCCTTGGATTACAAGTGGATACGCACTGGTCAATCTTCCATTTGCCCAAGTGGCCGACGTAGTTGGTGTTTATGGCCTTTCATTCCTGCTGGCCATCTCCAACAGCCTCGGCGCAGCAACCGCACATTTCTCATTTGAGGGTGCACAAAAAAGACGCCGTTTACTGTACCTAGTGGATGTTGTGTTCCTTGTGTTGTGGGCAGTTGTTGGAAGCCAGCATCGCGAGAGTGCCGAGGTGCAGACTGTATCTGTAACGCAAACAGATGCCCGAACGGTGTTGCTAGTTCAACCCAACGAGAATCCTTGGGACAAGTGGACGGATTCTCGCACGCAACTCGCGATTCATTTGTCGCTAACGGACAGCGCAATTGCACAACATGGAACTCCTGATCTTGTTGTCTGGAGTGAAACAGCATTGCCGTATATTATCCGCGATCCGCGCTATGATTTGGAATGGTCTGGATTGCGATCATGGGTTGACAATACACGTACGTCGCTGCTCACAGGTGTTGCCGATCGTCTGATCTACAAGAAGTTTGCGCCCGCTTCGGCACGAACTTCCAGCGCAGATCCAAACCTTAAGTACGATGTCTTTAACGCAGCGTATGTGGTTAATCCATCGTTGTCAGAAGTTCAGGTTCATCGCAAGTCGATGTTGACGCCATTTGCGGAGCGATTGCCTTTTGCTGATCAGCTTACATTCGCCATGAGCTGGATTGAATGGGGCGTAGGCATCTCATCTTGGGGCAAGGGGCTAAACAGATTACCATTGCATGTTGTGCGCAATGCTGACACGCTGCTATCAATTGGCTCCATTATCTGCATCGAGTCTATCTATCCCGAGGTGTCGAGAGACTTTGTTCTCAATGGCGCCAATGCGCTGTGCGTTATCACCAATGATGCTTGGTACAACGGCACCACAGGACCCAGACAGCACTACAACATCGCGCGTATGAGAGCAATCGAAACACGTAAACCGGTACTGCGCTGTGCAAATTCTGGTGTAAGTGGGTTGATCTCTCCTTCGGGGGCATCGGTTGCCGAAGTGCCAGTAGAGCAATCTGCTGTCGGTTTTGTCAACGTTGTACCCAATAGCGTGCTCACCCCATTTGTCCGCTACGGCAACGTCGTGCCTGTTACAAGCATGGCGCTAGTTGTTTTTCTCCTTGTCGGTGCAAGAATTCCGGCATTTCAACGTATTCTAAGCTTTCGTTCAACGTTTTCATGAAGAAACACTCTATGACCCGAATGGTTCGTTCGGCGGCACTTGTGCTTGCCCTGACCGTCGGCAGTACGCTTTCGAGTTGGGGGCAGAAGCCCCTTGACTTCAAAGAGTACGACCTGCCGAATGGTCTTCACGTTATCCTCCACGAGGATCACTCTGCGCCCGTTGTTGCAACGGTTGTGCATTACAAAGTTGGTTCCCGCGATGAAGATCCAGCCCGTACTGGCTTTGCGCACTTTTTCGAGCACCTGATGTTCGAATCCACCGAAAAGATCGAACGCGGCACAGTCGACAAAATGGTCAACGGTGCAGGGGGCGAACTCAACGCTTTTACAAGTAACGATCAGACGGTGTATCACTTCGTACTGCCTTCAAACCAAGTGCGTCTTGGTTTGTGGATCGAAGCACAGCGTATGCGCAAGCTGCAGGTAAACAGCATCGGTGTTGAAACACAGCGTGGCGTTGTGAAGGAAGAACGTAAAAATCGGTATGATAATGCCCCGTACGGCGGATGGTTGGAAAAGGCGCAGAAAGCACTGTTTGCCGGCACACCGTATGAGTGGTCACCTATCGGTTCTGCACAGCATATCGACAGTGCGTCGATTGCAGAGTTTACATCGTTCTACAATCAGTTCTATCAGCCGAACAATGCCATCCTGGTTGTTAGCGGCGACTTCGACGAGGCAATGATTCGTGAGACAATCGACGCGTACTTTGGTGGCTATGCAAAAGCACCAGAGCCAAAGCGTCCGGTTGTTGGAGATCAGAAGCCCCTTGATGGCGAGATCCGCGAAACAGTCAATGATCCAAAGGCACAGCTGCCTGCGTTGTTCATCGCATATCGCGCCATGAACCAGACAGACCCAGATGCATATGCGGCAGATCTGCTCACTACGATCATGTCGAATGGCGAATCATCACGTATGTATCGCACACTAGTTGACAGTCTTCAGATAGCTGTTCAGGCGAGTATGTCGCTGTTCCCGCGCGAACTCATCGGCATGTCATTCTGCGTGGGCATTGTTGCTCCCGGGAAGGACCCCGCAGATGTCGAGAAGGCCATTGATGCCGAGATTGAGCGAGTAATCGCAAGCGGCGTAACAGATGAAGAGCTGCAGAAGGCGAAGAACATCACCGAAATGAATGTTGTAGAGCAACGCATGGGTGTGTATCAGAAGGCACTGGCGCTTTCGAATGCCTACCGTTTTGATGGTGCAACAGGTGCCATCAACGATGAACTGGCCAAGTATGGAAAGGTAACGAAGGCTGATATCCAACGTGTGGCCAAGCGCATGTTCGGAACTAAGCAGCGCATTGTTCTCACCTATTTGCCAGCGAAAGGATAAGAACAATGATCAAGAACATCCTCACAATACTTATTGCCTGCTCAGTTGCTGTAACAGCTCAGGCCCAGACAACCAAGAAGTCAACATCGAAGAAGAAGCGCGCCAAGTCTGTTGAAGCAGTTCAACCTACAGCACCCGCCGCACAGACGCCACAGGAGCAGACTGCGAAGGCAGAAAAGCCAGACCTTGACACAAAGCCTAACGCGCTTCAAGGAACGGCCTTTGTGTTTCCGAAGTACGAAGAGTTCTCGCTTCCAAACGGCCTTAAGGTATACGTTATCGAGAACCGCGAACAGCCAATGGTTACGGTATCAATGCTGCTGCGAGGGGGCGAGGCATACGACCCCGTAGGTAAAGAAGGCACGGCTGCTGTTGCCGGAGATATGTTGAGCAAGGGAACGACCAAGCGTACGGCCCTGCAGCTTGCCCAGACCCTTGACGGCGTTGGTGCCGGCATTAGCGTGTCATCTACGGGAGAGTCGATGACGATCTCTGCCTCGACACTCACACGCCATCTGCCAACAGTGCTTGGCGTGATGAGCGAAGAGCTTCGCGAGCCGATCTTTGATGAGCAAGAGCTTGCCAAGCTTAAGCAGCAGTATGTTGCTAGCATCGCATCCCGTAGGTCGCGTCCGCTTGAGATTGCTCAAGCACTCTCTCGCAAGGTCATCTACGGTATGGACAACCCACTGGCCCGCCGCTCTTCAGAGAAGTCCATTAAGGCCATCACACGCGAAGACGTGGTTGCATTCCATGCAAACTACATGCGTCCAAATTCGGCCGCATTGGCGATTGTTGGCGACATCTCCGTCAAGGAAGCTCGTGAACTTCTCACGAAGCACCTTGGTGGCTGGGAAAAGGGCACACGTCCGGAAGTGGCCATCGCCAACATGGCTACAGAACCTGCCGGTGTGTACTTCGTTCCGCGCAAGGGATCGGTGCAGAGCACAGTTATCGTCTGTGCAGCTGGCCCAGCTGTGCGTGAACAGGACTTCGATGCTACGTCGATCATGACAAGTCATCTCGGATCTGGCTTTGGAAGCTTGCTCTTTAACACACTGCGCGAGACATACTCGTACACGTATTCTCCGTTTTCACTGCTTACACGCGGACGTCGCTTTAACCGCATTGCGGCTGGTGCCGAGGTTCGTACATCGGTAACGGACTCTGCAATCGTTGTAATGCTGCGCGAAATTCGCAAGTTGGCGGGCGAAGGCCCAGAGGAAGATGCTATTGCGCGCCGCATTGCTCTCGAGGCAGGTCAGTACCGTATCGCGTTTGAGCGTTCTTCTACGGTTGCATCGATCTTGCTGAATTCGTGGCTTAACGATGTGCCGATCGATGAGGCAAAGAGCTATACAGACCGAATCGAGGCGCTTAGCTCTGGAGATGTTCAAGCTGCGGCAGCGAAGTATCTCGGACTGTTTGATTTGCGACTTGTTGTGGTAGGCAACCCGAGCGTCAAGGAAAAGCTTGAGCAGTTCGGTCCGATCAAGGAATACACGCTGGATCTCGAACCGGTAAAGGAGAGCCCCTTTGAGCCGGTAACCCTTACAATCGCAGAAGTCATTGCTAAGTATAAAGAGTCGGTCGGCGGTGCTGCCATTGTGGACAGCGTCAAGACGATCTCATCCAATGGTACCGTAGCACTTGTTATGCAGGGTAAGGAGTATTCTGGAACCTACAAGCGCGTGCGCATGTCGCCGGACAAAGAGTATTCATCGCTCGACCTGGGAATGATGCAGCAAGCGCAATGGGTTGGTGGTGGTAAAGCATGGTCGTCAATGATGAACGGTCCTGCATCTCCTACGCCAGAAGATGAGGCTAAGCAGCTTATGCTCGAGGCCCGCATGTTCCCGTTTACAGCACTTGTGTCAGACGGGTACTCTGTAAAAATCCTTGGCAAGCGCGATGGCATGCTGTTTATCGAAGCTGTTAGCCCAGCCGGCATCCAAGAGCGCTATGTGGTTGATGGTACCACGTTCCTTGTAACTCGTCATGAGAAAGACGAACAGAGTCCGCAGGGTACAGTGACCACCATTGAAAAGTATAGCGAGTACACCGACATCAGCGGTGTGAAGCTTCCGAAGAAGATCCAGATTCAGAATTCAATCTTTTCCATGGACCTGAGTTTGACGTACTCTGTTAACGAAACAGTCGATCCGTCAACCTTTGAACCACCAAAACAGTAACCGGTAGCCCAATGCGAGTTGTCAAGGCGTTCAGCGCCCTCATCAACGGGGTTCGAGCTCCGCAACGCATACAGGAAGTCACAACAGAAGCGGCTATGGCAGTCTTTGCCATAGCCGTTTTTCTCGTTGCATTTGCCAATACATGGTCAGCGATCACTGAGCAGGACAGTCCAGCACTTGTTGCTGAGTCTGCTAGGCTCCTGCCTGCCTCGACAATGTCCGGTGGTGCTTCTGCGCCGGCGGTAGACCTAACGCTTCCACAGCGTCAGTTTACGCAGGTCCTCGGGGGAGCGCTCCAAAAGACCATCATTCCCTACGTGGTAATGGCTCTTGTGGCGATGATCTTTCTCAGGTTCGCGGCCAATGCCCAGGTTGGTTTTCTGCAGTGCCTAGCAGCGATATCGGCAACTGCGTTGATCGATGTTATCGGGATCGTTGTCTCAACAGGCATGCACGTGGGCTTTGAAACAACGCGGGCCGGACTTCACGCGGGTGTGTTCGTTGACCCCATAGCCCACCCAATGTGGTTCTTATGGCTGCAGAGCTTCAGCGTTGCAACACTATGGCAGTTTGTGGCCGCATGCATCGGTCTGGTAACATGGACGGGCCTTCATTGGCGTTATGGAGTGGTGATAGGGGGCGTAGTCTGGGTCACTACCCGGGTAGTGCTGGGAGGGTTTGCACTGTTGGCGTGGATCGTTTCCCTTGGGGCCAAATAGGAGTTTTCCACGACAATTCTTGCCTCGAAAAAGGTTACGAATTGGTTGTATATTGTAGGGCTAAAACCGAACTATACTTCGTAATCACCCGATGAGTTCAAAGGGAGTCACCATGAAACGTTTCGCTACGCGCTTTGTTACAGCTGCGTCGATGTTTGTCGCGATGGGGCTGAGTAGCCTCGCAGCCGGAACCGCCGATCGTATCCCCGTTGGCAATAGTCCGATTAAGCCCCTTACCAATGACGCTGTTTCCCCGTTGCTCCTGCGCACGAATGGGGAAGAGTCGCGAGTTGTGGCAACGCCGTCGGTATTGCGTGTTCGTACACCGAAGGTTGTTGATGCCGTGATGGCAGATCTTCCGGGAGTTGAAGTCGGTTTTACGTATTACGACTTTCAGACGAACGGCGCCATGGCCAACCGCCTAGTATACACGCAGGATGGTCCGGATAAGTATATCCAGATGGTCTGGATGGTTTCAAAAGACTCTACACGCGACCTAACATCCCGCATCCCTGGTTTTGCAGGCAATGCTCGTGGTACGCACTACACGTTCCTCGATGTCAGCAATCCTGATTCACCACAACTTGGTGTCGAGGACTGGCAGAAAGTAGAAACATCACGCTCTGGCTGGCCTTCACTGGTGCAGTTCAAGGATGGTTTGATTGGCTTCCCGTCGCACCCACCAGTGCGCTTTTTCGGCAATTCAGGCGTTGGCGATCAGCCTGTACAATATGCCGAAGTTACCGACGCTTCAGGACTTTGCCTCTGGCCGCGAGCGGCTGCAGACGGCGACGGCAATGTGCATTTGATTTACAATAACAACCTCGGCAGCGATGCAGCTCCGAGCAACCAAATCGGATACCGCCGTTCTACTGACGGTGGATTCTCATGGTCTGAAGAAACGCTGTTTACTGGTGCATCCGCTCCAGAAGGCAACATGCCCGTTGGTCTTGGCGGAGATACGTACGCTGTGACTGCGCGTGGTAAGAAAGTTGTGATTGTTTATACCGACAACTCACTCCGCACGCTCTCTCGTACCTCTACAGACGGCGGAGCTACTTGGCCAGCTGAACTTGCTCGCGTTGTTTATTCGGCAAACTGGACAGATATCGATTCCGCGAACAATGAATGGGGAACATTCGAAGTGCGCACCGATACAATGCCAACGCCAAACGGACATGTTGATGCAATTATCGATGGTGAAGGCAATACGCACTACGTAATGGGCTTGGTACCGGGATATATCGTACGCAAGGACACAAACGGTGCGCGCTCTGGAACCATCTTCATCATGAACGACAAAGAAAGCCTGAGTGCAGCTGGTCTTGGATACCGCAATGAAGTAGACAATTTCGTTTACTTCATGGGGCAGCCGTCAGGATCTACGTGGGATGGAAACGGGTATATCATGAACAATCGTTTCTTTGATGGCGCCAGCCGCTGGCCGCAGCTTGGAATCGATGCTCAGAACAATCTGTATTGTACATATGGCTCATGGAAGAATGGCGACGTAAAGTCCATCCTTGCCGATACAACAGGTGGCAACCAGCAAAACGAGCCAGACACCCTTGCTCAAGTAGATGCCCTCAACGGACACATCTGGGTTACATACAAGCCTGCTGGCGTAAACATCTGGTCTACACCGTATGACATGACTCCGAACGGCGTGAACTGTCAGTATCCGTCGCTATGCGACGATGTCGTCAATGGCCGCCTGTACATTGGCTATTCCGCCAGCCCAACTCCTGGCGACCGCGTTACGAATCTCGAAACAAGCGCAGAAGCTGCAAAGGTCATGTTCCACGCGCTTGATGTAACAAAACTGCCAGTGGTAAACAGCGTAGAACCTGAACCGCTTCAGGCAGACGTAACGATTGCACCAAACCCTGCTCGTGAACTTGCTAACGTTCGTGTCACCAGCAAGAACCAAGGCTTTGTGAAGGTTTCGATCATGACATCGATCGGAGAAATGGTCATGTCTTCGGTAAGCCCGAACGAAACAGGCACATTCGAGGTTTCTATTCCTACGCAGGCACTCGCCGCAGGAATGTATCAGTGCGTCATTGAGCAGGCAGGTGCCCGCTCAGTGCATTCGCTGTCCGTTGTTCGCTAAGAAATTGAATTTACAGTACAACTAGACCTAACAGGAGCTGTACATGGTACGTCGGTACCTCTTACTTGTGGTACTCCTCGCATCGGCTACAAGCATGTCGATTGCAGGTATCACAGGGATTCTCGCCGGAAAAATCACCGATAAGAGCGGGTCGCCAGTTGCTGGCGCCACGATTAAGGTTGTAGGAACAACACGCGGTGGCTATTCCAAAGCTGATGGTAAATACACCATCGTTAACATCAATTCCGGTACGTACGACGTGCGTGTAACGGCTGTTGGTTACGATACCGTGGTAAAGCGCCTTACGATCATCTCGGACCAAACGCTGACAGCAGACTTCCGTTTGAGTCAGGGAGGCGTAAAGCTTACCACTCTCGACGTAACCGCTGAGCGCCAGATGGTTCGCTCAACAGACGTCGGTACCAACCGTCAGGTATCGGGTAAGGAAATCACGAAGATCGCTCGAGACAACCTGGCTTCGGCACTTTCGCTGCAGGCCGGTGTGCGCGCTTCGGGCAACAACTTCGTTATTCGTGGTGGTCGTACCAACGAAACGCAGGTGATGGTTGACGGTCTGACGGTTACTGACCAGTTTACTGGCGGTCTAGGTAACGTAGGATCGACGATCTCTGCTGCTATGCCGAGCCCCCTTGCCGTTGAAGAAGTTCAGGTACAGACGGGTGGATTTACGGCTGAATACGGTAATGCCGTGTCTGGTAACGTGAACACTGTTGTTAAAACCGGTAAGCTGGACCGTTATGACGGTCAGGTTCGTTGGCGTAAGGATGTACCGTTCCTCTACGGTACAGCCGGCAACGGTATCCAACTTGGTGCTCCTCACGAAGACGTTGCAGACGTTGCCGTTGGTGGTCCGCTTGGACTTGGCAAGTCTACGTTCTTCGTTTCGATTCGAAACACCTACCAGCAGTTTCGTAACCCAAGCTTGATGGTGAGCGACCCGATTGGCAATAACCTCGGTCAACTGCCAAACAACCGCACATGGGCTCGCAACATTACGGGCCGCATGCGCTTCCAACTTGACGACAACCTTGCAATGTTGGTAGGGGGCTCATATGGCTTCCTTGCCGGTGAGCTCAGCAGTCAGGGGTGGTTGTATGCAACTACAAAGGGGCAGCGTACAAACAGCGCAGGACAGCTCATTGAACTGCCTGAGGAGCGTATCGCTAAGCAGCCTATCGTTCAGGAGTTTACAACGAATGGTTTCGCGCAGATCAACCATTCTCTCAGCAACAACACGTTCTATGAAGTTCGTGGATCCTATAACGGCAAGGTTACTGAGATTGCAAAGCGCAGAGCAACAGAGGATGGAAAGTTCCTTCCTCCGGGAATCTTTACGGGAATCGATCTCTATTCACCAACGGATACGATTGAAGCAGGTGAAGGATATTTCAGGGGGTCAAACCAGATCCTTGACGAATACGATGCTGTACGTTATCGCACGGTAACTGCTGACGGATACGTAAAGGATTGGGATGTAACTACACTCAACCCAATCACAGGATACTTCGAAGGACCTGGAGACAATCAGTCAACAGACAATCCATATGGTCTACCTGGCTATTTCCTAAGTCACGGTAACACTGCTGGCGTTGAATACCGTAGCTCGATCTTCTATCAGGTTGATGGTAACATCACGCACACGCTTGAAGTAGGAGATACACGCCACACGATCAAGAGTGGTTTTGAATTCCGTACGTTCAGCCTTTCGTTGTACTCGAACGGGGCTCCTTGGCAGGGCGATCAGTTCGCACAGTCCTATGGAAAAGACAACGTAACGAATCCAGATCGTACAAGAGGTGCGCGCACTCCATCAACGGCAGCATTCTTCGTTCAGGATCAGATCATGCTCAAGGGCTTGGTTCTCACAGCTGGTCTCCGCCTTGATTATTTGAATCCAAACTCGTCAAACTTTGACATCGCCAATATTGCAGATACCGCAACTGTTGCATCCAAGCTCAATTTTGGACCACGCGTTTCGGTAACGTATCCAGTAAGTGATGACGGACGTCAGAACTTCCAGCTTTCTTATGGTATCTACTACCAGAATGCACCATGGACGTATCTGTACGACGGTGTGTATTCAGATGCTGAGTTCACGGACTTCTTTGGTAATCCAAACATTGCGCCACAGCGCACGAACCAATTCCAAGTTGCGTACAACCACCAGTTAAACGATATGCTTGCCCTGTCGGTCACTGGATATTATAACGACGTGTACAACCAGCCGTCGATTCGTATCACTGAGTTCCAGGGTCGTCCTAAGTTCCAGTATGATCTTGCATCCTACGGTACATCGCGCGGTATTGAAATGTCGTTCATCAAGCGCCTGCAGGACAACTGGCAGTTCAATATCAACTATACGATCTCGAACGTCCGTGGTAACGCTAACTCTGCTACACAGGTGCCACCGGTAGACCCTGCAACTGGACAGTTCCAGCTGCCAATTGCAGACTTCCCGCTGAGCAACGACCTTCCTCACCGCATCAATGCCGTTTTGGGCTTTACATGGGGTGAAGATGAAGGACCAACAATCGCAGGTATTCCAATCCTTGAGAACTTCTCGGTAAACTTCTCGGGATTCTGGCAGAGCGGCGCTCCTTACACCCCGGTAAACATCCGCGGTCAGATTGCAGGCCAGCTCAACTCTGCGCGATTCCCATCAAACTGGTTTAGTGAAATGCGTATTACGCGTACAATTCCACTTGAAAGCGTGTTTGGCGGAAAGACAGCACTTGACCTTACACTTGACGTGTATAACCTGTTGAACTTTACAGACCCAGTCTCATTCTATACAACATCGCGCAACCCTGACTACGACGGATTTGGTAACTCGCTTCAACGTCAGAAATCAGATTTTGCACCTACAACGTACTACAAGGATGCTGATCCAGTTAACAAGAACACAATCGCAACAAATCAGTACGATCGCTACGGGCAGCGCCTGTATCAGGCACGAGTAGATTATAACCGAGATGGCCGTGTAACTCCGGAAGAAACATACCGTGGTTACCAAGAGTATGTGCAGGTTCAGGTGGATCGCCGCCCGAACTACCAGACTCCACGATCAGTCTTCTTCGCTGTTTCATTCCGATTCTAAGAAGGGAAGGAAACACGATGAATAACACGATGAAACTAGGAGAACTTATGAATAGGCATTGGTTGCTCACGGCTTTGATGGCGGTCCTCGTGATATCGACGGTACCTTCTCTTGCCGATATCAACAAAGACACCAAGAAGCGCAAAGGCGAGGAAGTATCTGAAGACATTCAGCGTACGCCTACCGGTGTATACGACCAACAGGCGAATACAAAGTCCAAGGTTAACTTCTTGGTAACGAACTACGGCGTTTTTGGATTCAATATTGCACAGGGCCGTGGTGGCACGTTCTGGCCACGTGGGCGTGGCAACCAGTACATCTTTGCTGGTGGCGCATGGTTTGGTGCTCGCAAATTGCCGCCAGGATCAGACACATTGCGTAAGCGTGTAATGATCACCTACAACCCAAATTCAGGTCGCTCCTGGATGGTGCCAGGTAGCATCGATGATGGTCCGCGCGTTAACACAAGCGCTGACGGCATCAAGAAGTACCGTTTGTATTTCTCTACAGACTACGATGAAGCAACTGGTCTTTCAAAGCTTGATCCAAACGAGCCAGCTTGGCCAATTTGGGATACATCGCCATCTGATACACTTCGCCGCAACAACTACTACGGATTGTACAAAGACAATCTAGACCTGCGCAAGAAGATTGCTGAGAAGGACGCTCCTGCGTTTGTGTCTGGTGAAGACATCTTCAGCGTGTACAAGGACACAGACCTTTCACGCTACGAAGGTGGTGCAGTTGCCCGTGCTGCCGAAGGTTTCCCAATGGGTATGCAAATCGAACAGATGATCTACTCATGGGGCTTTGGCGACTACGCCGATATCCTCTTCTTGAAGTACATGTTCATCCACCCAGAGAAGTTTAAAGACACACTTTATGACTGCTGGATGGCCGCTGTTCAGGACGTTGACATTGCACTAGAAACAAATTCAGCGGCTGGTGCAGCGAATGACCGTGCGCGCTACTTCAGTGAGATCGATACTCTAAACCTTGCTGTTCAGTGGACAAACGGCGACCGTGGCGAAGCAGGACAAGGTTTTGGCTACCTCGGCTTCAACTTCCTTGAGTCTCCTGCTGTAGATGCAGACAAGTTCCTTCGCAAGGACAGACGTCAGTTCCCAGTTACAGAGCAGCTCGGTCTGCAGACAATGCGTAACTGGCCAATCACAGAAGACCCACTTCAAAACGAAGACCGTTACAACTTCATTTCCAGTCAGCGTAAAGACGGCGACCTAGGACCTGGTGACCGCCGCCTTATGATGGCTACTGGACCATTCCACATGCGTCCGGGAGATTCTGCTCGTATCGTTGTTGGTATCATCCTTGCGGCAACTGCCAGCGGTGGTGATGCTACAGGTACAGTAGAAGATATGAGCGAACTTATCCGTAAGGTCAAGTTTGCGCAGTTCGTGTATAACAACAACTTTGTTGCACCACGAGCCCCATTCGAATCTGTCATTAAGGGTACAAACAACGGCACATTCCCAACTATTCCTAACCGCGGATGGCTTGGTTTGAACAACGCAGTTGCAATCCAATGGGATTCAACAGCGGAGTTGTCAATTGATACCCTCGAGCAGGGTCTCGACTTCATGGGATACCGTATCTATCGTGCTCGCCGCAACGATCTTGACACCTTTGATGTGGACCTTCGCGAAAACGCTCGTCGTGGACCACTCGGCTGGAAGCAGATTGCCCAGTATGCGTTGCCTTCACCGTTTGCACAGTTCGGTGATGCCGTTGCATCTCCAGGTGGTTCGGGCACTCGCATTGATCGCTTCACGGTTGCCGATGTTGTCAAGCCAGGCCAGCGTAAATTCATGGTGTTGCGCGAGCTCAACTTTGCAGAACCATGGGGTTCCTACTACAGTCAGCTCCTTCTGAAGCGTCCAACGAGTTATGCGTTGCGCTTGAATGCCGATAGCACGATCCGTACTACCGGTGCAACAGGCGGATATCCGAATTTTGACAAGCTTGATTCGATTCGCTATGCCTACTTCACTTCTGTAACAGAAGGTCTACCAGAGGTAAAGCGTCTTGCTAACGGCAGACTTGATAGTATCCCAGCTGCCCGTGCAACTGATTCGCTTGTAAAGCTTGTGCTTGATCGCAAGGTGCGTCTCGAGCCGTTCCTGTTTGCCGACAGAGACGATAATGGCTCAAACCGCCTTCGTCCTTTCCAGGAGCTCAACGAAACACGCAAGACAATCATCGCTGGACACATGCGCCGAGTAACAAATGGTCGTGTGTTTGTTGACCTTGGTGATGACAATCGCAACGGTACAGTAGAGTACTTTTCTAATCCAGAGCGTTCAGAAAAGCTGATCAACAACGTTGATTACTTCTACGCTGTTCGCGCATATGACGAAGGCGATTACTCAAACGCACTCCCATCAAAGCTCAACGACCGTGGTCCGTTTAACACGGTTACAGCTCAGCCGAAGGGGGCTCGCCCGGGTGATCAAGTTGAGTTCCAACTCTCAACAGATGCAGATAATCTCAAGCGTCTTGGTGGTATCTACAATATCCGCCTTCTTGTAAACGATGAGCAGCGCTTTAACCAGCTTTTTGGTGGACGCCGCCTCGAGCTGAACTTCAACCGTCTGTGGGCTGGTTGGCCGCATAAGAACAATGAGAATGACCTTGTTGGCCTCTACGGTACAGTCTTCACACTGCGCGATGTAGAAACCAAGCAAGAGATTGCCCAATGGAGCAGCTTCCTTCCACCTGTGTTGTGTCCATCTGATATCTCGGAGCAAGCTCCTCTTGGATATTTCACAGAGCATGCCAAGTCGTACGTTGATACAAACAACATCGACACGGTCTATTCACAGGATGGTTCAATCGCCCGCATCGATACCGTAACATTTGGTCTTGATGATTCTCGTGCGAAGATCGTGCGCTCTGGTTCGTATACATCGAATGCTGTTTGCTTCCGTGGTGATCAGTATGCATTGGGTACGATCGGTCTTGCATTTGATTACTCAATCGAACAGTACGGTGGTGCCTATCGCGCAGACACAGCATACGTTGTAAATGGCCCACAGAATGTTTCGGTTGCTCCAGGATTTACTGGTGTGTACAACCAGACCAACGAGCTAAACTTGCCGCAGGGCTACATTGAACTTCCGTATCCTGGATTCGTGCCTCGCAGCCCTTGGCCAAACAGCTATAACAACGGACCAGGAACATACGAGCTCACATTCCGTGCAGGCGGACGTGAAAACTTCACGACAAAGTTTGCTCTCAATAACACAGATGACGTTGGCAAGGATTCGACGATGACATTCCAGAATGTCGAATACCTTGAGTATGATATCCGCAACATTCATTCGTTCAACCGTGCAGATCAGAAGATCGACGGTACGATTGACTCCGTGCGCGTGGCATACGACTTTAACCTGACGCCGCAAGAGCTTGATTTCAGCAAGATTCCTGCAGCTCAGCAGCGCAACTTCCCGAACCCAGAACCAGTGATCCCTGGCAACTTTGCCAGCGCATCATACGGATGGCGTAACTCACGTAACGGCGAATGGAGTGCTGCACGTCTGCGCTTCTATTCTGCAGAAGTCAACACTGGACGTCCAGTTGGCAAGCAGCTGCGTTACTACAAGTCACGCAATCTTTCTACCACTGGTAAGGACACGCTGGACTTCTGTCACGTGATCACAATTGGCGGTGCACAGTTTGTCATCGACCCATCGCTGCGTAATCGCCGCACGTCGAGCGTAACTATCACCGGAACAGCTCCTACATCTGCTAACCCACCAACAGCATATCCTACGGGTGATTTCCAACCTGGCGATAAGGTTATTCTGCGCACAAGCGGTGGTGCATTCGGATTCCCATTCGATAACGCCAAGGCATTTATCGATGTTGCACAGTACGATCCAGGTGCAACAGGGGCTTCATACACCAACGAACAGCTAGATCAAATTCAGGTAGTACCAAACCCGTACTACGTTAGCCACGAAGGTATGAGCACACCATTCGAAGGCAAGATCTACTTCACACGTTTGCCACGCCAGTGCAAGATTTCGATCTACACGACAAGCGGGGAGCTGGTTCGCGTTATTGAGCACAACGAACTAGGTGTCGACGGTGCAGAAGCTCAGTCTGTAAAGCGTTCGGAAATCGCTGCTGATGTGTGGGACCTCCTCACACGCAGCTCGCAGTCAAAGCGCCGCGCAGCAAGTCAGATGTTTGTTGCGAAGATCGAAGCAGGCGGAGCAAGCGTTATTCGCAAGTTCTCGGTGGTAACAGGTACAGCTCGTTTTGTTGGTGAGGGAGAATAAGGAGAGCACAATGAAGAATATCTATCGCAAACTATCCCTCGCTGCACTTGCTGCCGGAGTACTTGGTACTACGGCGATCAATGCGCAGACAACACAAACAACTATTGCTGCTTCGGACTTTACGAAGGTTGGTCTGTCTGGCGGACAGTTTCTCAAGATCGGCGTAGGCGCTCGTGGTACCGGCATGGCCGGTGCACATTCAGCAGTCGCCAATGATGTGACTTCGATCTTTTGGAACCCAGCAGGTCTTGCCAGCGTAAAGGGTTATGCAGCAGACATCAGCCAGACGTTCTGGTTTGCTGGTATGTCGCACAACTTCGCAAGCGCAGTGATTCCTGTGGGCGAAAAGTACCGCTTTGCAGCCAGCTTTACCAGCTTGTCCAGCGGTGACATCAAGATCACGACAATGGATCAGCAAGATGGAACAGGTGGTATCTACAATGTGAACGATATCGCTCTTGGACTTACTCTTGCTGGAAACCTTACAGACCAGTTCTCTTTCGGTGTAACAGCCAAGTATGTACAGCAGGCATTTACAAATGTGTCTTCGGGCGGCTTTGTGTTTGACCTCGGTACCCGATACAACACGGGCTACAAGGGTATTGTACTTGGTTTCAGCATCAATTCGCTCGGAACGCAACAGTCGTTTGATGGTGCTGATCTGAATCGTGCCAACAATCCTGTTGGTGGTATCAATACTCAGCCTGTTGATATGCGATTCCTATCAGCCCCGTTTGATATGCCTCTGTCGTTCCGCGCTGGCATTGGTACAGACCTTTGCAAGGGGGCTGTATGGGAACCAGAAATCGATGCAGATGGCGTACAGCAGCACTCGCTGGTAACGGCATTGGACTTCGAGACATTCTCGGACGTTCCAGAGCAGTTTGCAGCAGGGTTTGAATACACATGGAAGGAACTTCTCAGCGTTCGCGGCGGATATCGTTTCGGATCTGATCAGTTCGGTGTTGCTGGTGGTATCGGCATCAAGTATGTTGGCTCCGGTTTTGATGGTCAGATCGACTATTCGGTAAATCCGTCGCAGAGTCTTGGACTGATCAACCGCGTTAGTGTGGCCTTGAAGTTTAACTAATCGACGACATAGCATTGCACGTTAGAGTGCCGTTGGTCGTCATGATCGACGGCACTTTCTTGTTTGTAGGGTGGCTCATCAGCAATGAATACGATCGTAACCATAAGCTTAATCGTTGTCTCGTGTCTTGCACTACGTGCACAGCAGCTTGACGTTGTGGCAGATGTTGTACAGTTTCGCGGAAATGGTGCCGAAGCTCAGTGGGAGCTGCATTACTCATTCTCCGATACTACACTCCGATACGTAGTAGCGCCAACTGGTTTTGTTGGTGAAATGCTCTGTTCACTTTCCGTGATTCAGGACACCCAGGTGGTGGTAAGTGATGTGTGGATCGCTGCTGCAGAAAGCAGAACTGCTGTGCCAGTGCACAGCCGGTACTATGCAGGCATTCGCACATTGGCATTGCCGCCGGGTACCTATACCGTGAACTTTGAAGCTGTTGATGCAAACGACAGAACCAGGCGTACGACAGCAACATTTTCAACGAAGGTTGAGGGCATCTCTTCGAGAGCGGGAATGAGCGATATCATGTTCGTTATGCCGAAGGAAGTTTCTGCAGATCCTAGGTTCGTTAGAGCCGGAGAGCCCTGCGACCCCAATCCACGTCATGAGTTAACGGGGCTTGCTCCTGCGCTCGGTGTATACGTTGAATTCTACAATGCCAAGCTCGCCGGACTCGACACGTCGTATGCCGAACTGTCGGTGTTCAATAATGTTCGCGATGAAGAGTTTACAACCTACATCCCAGTAGTCGGTGCTTCGAACAATCTTGCCATTCGGCAGGAGTTTCAACTAGATAATCTTCGAACGGGCATCTACTCCCTGCGAATTCGGTTACTGGCAAAGGACAAATCAAAGGTCCTTGATTCACGTGAAGAGCGTCTCTACATCCTAAACCCAGCAATGCCCCCTGAGCAACAGAAGCTGTTGACGGAAGATGAGGACTTTCAGGCATCTGAGTGGTCGATAGCCACTGGAGACAAGCTCAAACTTGAATTGGAGCTTTGTGAAGTGCTCGCATCAAAAGGTGAGATTGAGACAAAGAAGCAGTGCACCGACGAGCGTTCGCAGCAGAGGTTTTTGTATCGCTTCTGGAAGATGCGCGATACAGACGAGTCAACTCCCTCGAACGAGCGTCTTGATGAGTTTCGCAAGATGTATCAGTGGTCACAGACATACTACACAAGCCCTACATACAAAGATGGCTGGAGGTCTGATAGGGGCACGATCATGCTGAAGTACGGACGTCCGACACAGATCGAACAGTTCATTCAGAATACAGACACAAAGCCCTACGAAATCTGGTTCTATCAGCACATTCAGGGTGGTGCCTACTTCTACTTTGTTGATATCACTCTGCAGCAGAATCTTAAGCTGGTGCATTCAACCGTGATTGGTAACGTGAATCAGCCCAACTGGTTTAACCTGTATGCCAAGGCCTACGAGCCTAATCCCAATCCGTCGAACAAACTCAGGCCCAATCAACGCTGATGTCGCTCAGCAACAGCATCATAACGACCCTTCTGCTTTCGGTAGGACGGGTTTCTCAGCATTGCTCACTGCGTGGACGTTTACGGTTAGGCACGGCGATTGGCTGGCTTATGCAGCATGCATCATCAAAACGCAGTGCAATTGCAGCTGCAAATGTTGCGGCTGCGTTTCCTGATCAATCTCCGGTGCGGCAGGCTGCGATAGTATCCGGTGCCTATTCCAATCTAGGAGTTGTATTGGCCGAGGTCTTAGCTCTTCCCGGTATCACGCGCGAAGAGCTGCTTGAGCAGGTTTCTATGCCGGGTTTTGAGGCAGTGATTGAGCGACACAAGCAGGGTCTGCCAACCATCTTACTGTCTGCACACTACGGCAACTGGGAGTATCTGGCCATCGTTGCCGGCTTGCTTCTGGAGGCACCTATCTCCATCGTTGTGCACCCACAGTCCAATGCGTCCGCAAATAGCATCGTCGACTCGTATCGGACGATGTACGGCAACAAGCTGCTCCCAATGCACGCCGCCGCACGTCCGCTAGTAAAGCTTCTTTCAGGGGGCGGCACAGCCGCCTTTCTTGTGGATCAGCACGGACATCCAGAGAAAGATCCATGGATCGATTTCATGGGGCGTCCCACACCAACGTATGAAGCGCCCGCTGCATTAGCTCTACGCTTTAACGCACCGATCTTTTGCACGTTTGCCGAACGCCTTGATAACGGACGGTACATTGCCCGATTCGAACCAATTGATATGTCCGATCTCGAAAACACAAAAGAGGGTGTTGAGGAGCTAACGCGAAGACACGTACGTGCCCTTGAACAGGCAATTCACCGTAGGCCGGAGTTATGGTCATGGCAGCATCGTCGGTGGCGGCACGAGCCCCCTGTCGAACGGGAAATGTCTACATGAATGTGATCATCCTACAGACGGCCTTTCTCGGAGACGTGCTGCTGACGCTTCCTCTGTGTGCTGCTGTTAAGCAGGTGTGGGCAGATGCCCGTGTAACCCTTGTAACAACACCGGCAGCAGCGGACATGCTTGCTCATGTTGCCTGTGTAGACAGCGTTGTTGCATTTGATAAGCGGGGCAAACATCGCACGATGAGTGAGCAACGCCTTCTGGCGCAATCCCTGCGGACATCGGAAACAACAATCGTACTTGCAGCACATAAAAGCTGGCGCACAGCTTTATTTCTGCGTGCCTTGAACGCCGACCTTTCTGTGGCATTTCGAGACTCGCCAGCTCGCTGGTTCTCTACGATGTCCGTCTCCGTCCCTTCGGGCCTTCATGCAGCAGAACGCAATCTGCTGTTGCTGGAGCCGTTGATGCCGATTGGAAGCAGGATGCCGAATCTCGCCGACTGCCTGCCAATACCCCTTGCTCCAGTGCAGCATCACGAAAGTTCAGCAGCCGTAGCTCATCCTCACGTGGTGCTTGCGCCTGGATCGGTATGGAAAACAAAGCAGTGGCCTGCCGAGCACTACCGTGCACTTGCAGAGCGTCTTGTGCACCAAGGAATGCGCGTAAGCGTCATTGGTGACGCATCGGTTGCTGATGTTGCGCGCGACCTTCCGGGAGTTGGTAACCTTGCAGGCAAGACGTCAATGCAGGAAGCCGCACAGATCGTTGCTAGCGCATCGATTCTCGTTGCGAACGACAGTGCTCCGGTGCATCTTGCGTCTCTGCAGAACGTGCCAGTTTTAGCCATCTTCGGTCCAACGATACCTGAGTTCGGTTTTGGGCCCTTCAGCAGATACTCAGCAGTTGTTGAGCAAAACCTAACGTGCCGTCCGTGCAGCGACCACGGCACTGCAGATTGTCCGCTCGGAACCCACGAGTGTATGAACACAATTACCGTTGATATGGTCGCAGACCAGATTCAGCACATCCTTCACGCTCACGATGAGAATCGCCATGCGACAACAACGTAATTCAACATCATCCTCCAAGCGCGGATCATCATTTCGCGAGGAACGAGGATCTAAAGCCCCAGCGGCTAGAAAACGCACCCGAACAGAACCTGCGCGTTCTGAGACCAAGGCCCAGCGTCCGAAAGGTGAGCAGCATACCCGCTCTCGCAACGTCGAGGAGACGCCCCAGATAACCAGGCTAAACAAGGCAATTGCCGATGCAGGAGTTGCCTCCCGCAGGCGGGCAGATGAGCTCATCCGTTCAGGGTGTGTTCGCATCAATGGCATGGTGGTTACCGAGCTCGGTACGAAGGTGGAGATCGATGACATGGTTACCGTGAACGGCGAACCGATCACGCGTTACAAACACCTGACGTATGTGGTGTTGAACAAACCCAAAGATGTGATCTCTACATCAAGTGATGAAAAGGGGCGAGCAACTGTATTTGATATCGTCAAGATCAAGTCCAGGTTGTTTACGATTGGCCGTCTCGACAGAAACACGACAGGCGTACTGCTCATCACAAACGATGGCGACCTTGCAAATAAGCTGATGCATCCGCGTTACGGAATTACGCGCGTGTATAAAGCCTCGCTTGATAAGCCCCTTCGCCAGGATCACATGCGTCAGATAGCCAAGGGAGTAGAGCTTGAGGATGGTCCAACGCAGCCTGTTGAAATCGCTGTAGACCCATCAGATAAAACATCTGTGCTGCTGGCAATCCGTGAAGGACGCAACAGAGAAGTACGCCGCATTTTTGAGTTGTTCGACTATGAGGTAAAGCGTCTGGACCGAAAAGAGTATGCTAACATTACCACACGTGGACTCAAGCGCGGTGAATACCGGCATCTTACGCGCGAGGAAGTAGCAGAACTTCAACGATTGGTGTCTTCTGCAGAATGAATTTTCTCAACCCATTTGCCCTGCTCGGATTAGCGGCTGCAAGCATTCCTCTGGTGCTGCACCTGCTAAATCTTCGACGTTTAAAGGTAATCGACTTTGGTACGCTGCGCTTTCTGCATGAACTTCAGCAGAAGCAGGTGCGCAAGCTTCGACTGCAGCAGATGCTGCTGCTTATCATTCGTACGTTGCTTGTGGTGTTTGCCGTCCTGGCGCTTGCACGACCTGCAATCAAGAGCACGCTCCCTCTCGTTGGCACTACGTCTAGGTCGAGCATCGTGATTTTGATTGACAACTCCGGAAGTATGGAAGCCTCCGACGGAAGCGGTCCGCGCATCCTGCAGGCAAAGAAGGTTGCAAAGGACATCATTGCTGGGTTGAAAGACGGAGACGAGGTTGTTGTACTCCCAATGGCAGGAGTAGATAACTCTCAGCGTGTTGACTTTACCCGAACATTCGCTGCTGCTCTCGAGCAGGTCGATGCTCTGCAGCTTAGTGGCGGCAGCGCCCATATACCATCGGCACTCCGCTCTATCCGTGAGCAGCTTGGCCGTGCACTTCATCTTCACAAAGAAGTGTATGTGATCAGCGATGGACAGGCCTCGCTTACATGGAGAGCTCCAGAAGACACAACAGCTGCACTAGCAGAGGATGTGTCGCTGTTTCTTGTCCGTATTGGTGAAGGACAAAAAGGCATTGAGCAGAATCTTAGTGTTGATTCAATCAATGTTGTTACAAAACTCCTTCAGCCGGACAAGCCGATTGAGATAGAGGCATTTGTCCGTAACGGCAGTGATAAGGACGTGCAGGGGGCGTTAGTTTCCCTCGCATTTGACGGCAGGCGCATATCGCAGATCTCCGCAGACGTTCCAGCAGGAGCAACGAAACGTGTTGTGCTTGCATCTTCACCGCAGCGTTATGGAATGGTCTCGGCATCCGTAGAGCTGGAGTCTGATGCGATCGATAGAGACAACATCCGCTACGCAGGCATACTCGTGCCACGTCCGTCTCGTGTAGGGGTTGTCGGTTCGCCCAATGATGCACTGCTTGTCCGCACAGTTCTTACGCTTCCGGGTATGGAGCGGTTTGCTCCATCGTTAAGCACATTCGCAACTATGTCACAGGCATCCGCAGCATTTTCTGAGCTAGATGTGCTTGCTGTTCTGCAGGGTCAGCATACAGCTGCAGATGCCGGGCTGCTTAGGCAGTTCCTTGAGAACGGCGGAGGTGCCATGGTGTTTGCAGGAGCGGGCATACCGGCACTACTATCGCAGGCTGGCCTTCAGATGCAGGCCGAGCGCAGTGCTCCGTCTGAATCTGCATTCGCCGTAACAACGATCGATAAAACGCACCCGCTCTACAGCGGTGTCTTTGTTACAACTCAGGATCAGGCATCGATACGGGAAACGTCAAAGATCATGAGGATGCAGCCTGCTTCTGGTGGACTCGATATTGTTCAGACTACTGCAGGCCCCCTCGTTTCCGAATTCTCTGTTGGACAAGGCAAGCTGCTCTATGTGGCTGTGTCGCCATCGCTGGAATGGGGATCATATCCTCTGACCGGACTCTTTGCAGCAACAACACTACGCAGTACAATCTATCTGGTGGCTTCTCGCGATCAGGGTATTCAAGCCCAGATAGGAGAGACAATCTCGGTGCCGATTTCATCGCGATTGACAGGTCAGGACAGGTTTATCGTCAAGGATGCAGCGCAGATGGCGCTTACGCTGCAGCCAGCACGTCTGTCTTCATCAACATTACTCTCGGTGCCGCCTCAGTATCAACCAGGCGTTGTCAAGATTTCTACGGCTGATTCGATTCCGGTGACCACTGTTACAGTTAATGCAAGCACTGCCGAATCAATGTTGAAGTTCTTTGAGTTCGGTGCATGGAAGCCAGCTGTGCAGCCGCTTGTTGAGAATGGTGACCATGTTGTGGAGCTCGAGCCTGGTGCTTCGGTGGCCAAAGCAATACAGCAGGCGAGAACTGGGTCTGAGCTTTGGGGAGTGTTTACGGTCTTGGCATTGCTAATGGCTGCAGCAGAAATGATTGTGTCAACGTTCATGGCACGAGATGCTAAGCATTCATCCTGAAATCGAGAAACTCCGGAGCAGGCTTCTTCAGCTGCGCAGTGAGCTCCGCGAAACGATGGATGACTGGCACAGGCTCTCCACAGAGGTGCGGCCGCGACTACACGCTCAGTATCACCAGCACTTTGGTGAACTCGAACGCGAACTTCAGTATACAGCCTTGCGGAGTGCAGAGCTGTTTCGTCGTGTAGAGCTTCTGTCGATAAAGGTGTCTCGCGGCGAGGTACTTACCGAGCACATCATCAACCTGATCAATCAGGTCGTAGACTCCGAGTACGCGCGCTTTGCAATGCGGATACGGGAAGCATTTGACCTAGATGTTGAACAGAGAGAGCGTGCTGCAACATCGCGGCAGGATGACGCGCATAACGGTGAGCTCGTAAACATGTACCGCACATTGGCAAAGCAGCTCCATCCAGACTCGGCGCGCGATGCATCGGCAGACAGCCTGGCCGTTTGGCATCGAGTGCAGCAGGCATATGCTGCAAAGAATGTTAGCCAGATGAAGTCGCTGCTTTCCGTGATGGGTGCAGAGGATGTACTCCGGAGTGAGGCCACCGAGTGGGACCTTGAACGCTGGCAGCTCGAGGTTGAGCGATTGGAAACACGCCTGCGTGTGGAACACCGAAAACTTCGTAAACTTCGATCAGAAGAGCCGTTTACCATGGAGCATGTTATCGATGATGAACAATGGCAGATCAGGCATAGGCGCGAGCTTGAGCAGGCTATTGCATCGAAGCAGCATGAGATTCGTGAAAACACCAGTCGATATGCTGAGCTTACAGGGGGCTCTGTTCCTCCGGGAACTGAACTCGTGAAGACGAAGGATGAGCAGAGCTTTGAAGAGGACTTTCTTAAGAATACATACTTTGGACGCAGATAATGTACTCGATTGAACAGCGCGATGAACAGCTCCGGGGCACGAAGGCAAAGATCACCTATGAGTTGCAATTTGACAGAGCTTCGCAGCATTTGGTAAAGGTGCTGCTGCGTGTTGAAGGCGTAACCGGACCCGAGGTTGTGGTGGTGATGCCATCATGGTCTCCGGGTAGCTATAAGATCCGCGACTATGCAGGCTTGCAGGGAAATGTCAAGACCTCTAAGGGTACTGGTTCTCAGCGCACAGCGGCAGGATCTCGTTGGCGTGACAAGGCTTCGTTAGTCATCGCATCCGATGGCGCTTCGACAATTGAGATCGAGTATCTCGTCTATGCTCATGAGCGGACGGTGCGTACAAGTCACGTCAATCGGTTTCATGCATTTCTGATGCTAACGTCGATATGCATGTACGTGGAAGGACGAACGCAGGAAGTCCACCATGTTCTTCTCAAACACGACAGATCTGTCTGGCCTTCTGTTTCAACTGCACTGTCGTCTGTGCAGGCACCTGATACATCCGGCATGCTGCTTGGGGCGCTGAACTACGATATCCTTGCTGATTCGCCCATTGAGATTGGCGATCATAAAGTAACAACGTTTACAGAAGCAGGCGCGCAGCACGAAGTTGCTATCGCTACGAATTACGACGTCGATGCGGAATGGCTCACTGAGCAGGTTCGCCAGATCGTTAAGGTAGAAACCTCCATGTTTGGAGGAGCCCCATATGATCGATATGTGTTCATCATTCAAGCCTATCCAGGAGCTGGAGGGGGCTTGGAGCATGCACGATCAAGTGTAAATGCGGTCGATCCAAGCGCACTGACAGATAAGTCCAAGGCAATTGGACTGCTGTCTCTGCTGTGTCATGAGTATTTCCATCTCTGGAACGTAAAGCGCATTCGTCCTCGTGAGCTTGGTCCGTTTGATTACACGAAAGAGAACTATACGTCAATGTTATGGTTGGCAGAAGGTCTCACATCGTATTACGATGATCTGTTAACCTATCGATGCGGGTTTACAACCACCAAGGAATATCTCGAGGCGTTGTCCAAGGAGCACGTTGGACGCTTGTTTATGGTTCCTGGGCGAGAGGCAATGTCTACCCGCGACAGCTCCTTCCTGGCCTGGTTAAAACTCTACATGCAAAGTCCGGATGGTAATAACCGTTTCCCATCGTACTACCTTAAAGGCGGCGTGATCTTTCTGCTGCTCGACGCCTACATCGTCGATCATTCAGACGGGAAGTACTCGATGGACGATGCACTCCGTGAGATGTGGAAGCGCTATTTGGCAGATCCTTCAAAGGGAATGTCGGAAGAAGAATGTTATGCCATCATCGAACAGGCCACCAGTGTTCAGATACGCGAACGGCTGATTTCTTGGCTAGATGGGGTAACGGAACTGCCATATGATGAGATCCTATCGGGAGTAGGACTCAAACTCGAATACGCCGACAAACCGGCCGATGCCTCTACCTTCGGCGAGAAACGTCCGTTTGCCAAGGTTCCACAGGCCCCCTACATGGGCTGGTCGATTGCCGATGTAAATGGCAAACTGATTGTACGAGGAATAGACGACGGCTCGCCGGCGGCCCAGGCAGGATTTGGAATTGATGATGAGATCGTAGCCGTAGATGATAAGCGAGTTGTTACTGCGGCACAGTTGGACCACTATCTTGCATCAAGAAGAGAGCAGGGGGCTCGCATAACGGCGCATTGTGATGGCAGGCTCTATACCACCACCGTAAAGCCGATCATTCGAACAATCCCTCGGCTTGTTGAAATAGAGACTCCATCGGCACGTCAACAACAGATGCGCGAACGATGGCTGCGTAGGAGCATGTGAGACATTTACGTACGATACGGATTGTATACGTCCTTCTCTCGATAGGGGGCGTTGGTTGCACGTGGTATGATAACCAGACCACGTTCTTCAACACCTACTACAACATGAATCGTATACGCAGGGAAGTGCTCAATGACTTTGAGTATCAGGACGAGAATAATCGTAAGCGTCCGCGTGTACTCGTTCCCGCAATCGACAGCCTAGGCCTCAAATCGGAAGCGCCCAAGAATACCACCTATCAATTCCTAAAAGCCCTTGCCGTTGAACGCTCGAAGCTAGCACCAATGTCGCAGAAGGTAGACTCGATCCTCATCAAGGGCTCGAAGGTTGTTGGCCTGCATCCGAAGTCTGAATATGTTCAGGGCGCTCTTTACCTAATGGCAGAAGCGTACTTCTTCCGCAGCGAATGGGTGCCGTCTCAGCAGAAATGTCTCGAGCTTATTGAGAGATATCAGGACGGAGAGTATTCGCCTGATGCCCACTTGCTGCTTGCGAAAGTATACCTGATGCAGCGTAAGATCACACAGGGCAAACAGGCGCTGTCAAAAGCTGTGGATGTAGCCTGGTATAAAGACCGCTACGACATTCTCAGCGAAGCATATCGCATTCAGGCCGAGATACACATCGAAGACGGAGAGATTGACAAGGCAGTTAATCCCTACAAGCAGGCACTGGTGATGACCGATGATTCGGAGCAGCGCTCACGGTGGCTGGTTGATATCGGCTCGATCTACTACCGCATAGGCAACTATAAGCTTGCTGAGAAGAATTTTGCTGAAGCACTCGACGAGGCCCCTGATGCACTAGCCGAGTTTGAGTCGAAACTCTACATGGCGGCATCGATTGCACGTCAGGACCGAACAGATGAAGCAAGCGCACTGTTTGCTGAGCTTGAGGATAACAAGATCTTTACCGAATGGTCATCGTTTATTCAAGCCGAGAGAATTGCCCTAGATAGGCTGCGCACCGATAACCCGAATGACAAGACATTGCTTGCGCGTGAGAAGTTTGCAGACACATCGTTTGTTGGACGCCCAGAGCTTATGGCGCAGAGTTTTCAGAAGGGAATGTCGCTTTACAAACGCGGCGAATATCAGGAAGCCATGAAGTACTTTGCCAAGGCAAAACTCGTTCGCACACCTGTGTATGACGTAGCGAACAAGTACTTCACGCTCCTTAAGCAGTGGGACGAAGAACAGCGTAAGGTGCTTCAGTTTGATCTTCACCTGCGTATAGACACCTCACGCAAGGACTCAATCCTAAAGATGCGAGCTTCCTCAATGTATGCAATAGGCCGTGTTCACGAGCAGCTCGATGCTCCAGACTCTGCATTGCACTATTACGAGGGGGCATATGAGATAACACCGGCAAGTTCTGAGACGGCTGGCAGATACTTGTATTCACGAGCGCGACTCCTGCGCCAACGTGAGCCGAATGTTGCTGACTCGTTGTTTGAGTACATCGCCGATACATGGCCACGCAGTGAATACGCTAAGGAAGCATCCGTGAACCTTGGCTACACAACAGATGCGAGTATCGATGACGCAGCCGAGCTCTATAAATCGGCCACGAGCTTCCGTCAGATCAAAGATTATGCATATGCTGCCCAGCAGTACATGGCCATAGTTGAGAAATTCCCTGCTGGTGAATATGCTCCTAAGGCTCTGTATGCGATGGGCTGGATGTTTGAGAGAGACCGTCAGATGAACGATAGTGCCCTGCACTATTACGGCCTACTTCTCGAAAAGTATCCGCGGTCTACCTATGCGCGGGAGATACGTCCAAGCGTGGAGTTTGCACTAGCGAAGATCAACGGTGTAGAGGTTAGTGATTCGACACTTCTTAAAAACCTTGACGAAGACCTCCTCCAGCGAGCCAAGCAGGGTGAGAAGGATGTTCTCCAGCAGATGATGGATAGGAACAGAGACGCGCTTCAGGTTTCGGGCCCCAACGCTACACTGCCATCGATTCCCGGACTCAACCCAGGAGGGGGCAGTATCAACGATTTGCTTCAGGGGCAGATTCGGGACGCAACGGGCAAGGTAATGGGCTCAGATTCTACGAGAACACCGGCCCCGCCGCCCCTTCCCAAGCCCTAGAATTCAATCTGTGTATGCAGTGCGATTTCTTCGAGCACGGCAGAAACACGGAGACAGTCGTTCATCGAGCCCTCGTAGACCCGCGCCTTGCCGCAGAAATGTACTTCGAGCGTCAGAGATTCTGCCTGAGGAGCCGAACAGCGCGTTGCTTTCACGATTTGTCGAATCACTTCGTCAAACGTGTGGTCTTCATCATTGAACAGGATCACGCGTGCCGCCAGTGTGGTTTCCAGGACAACTTCGCTTTCGAGCTCGTGGAGCTCGGCGGTATTCTCAAGATTTTGCAATTCAAACATGTTCATGCGTGCAGAGCAAAACTACGAAAAGACCTATCTTTGCCGTTCAGAACACAGCATACACCATTCTTTTTTGAGGTAGGGTCATGACAACTGAAGAGTTTCTCACCAAGCTCGATGAAATTGTTTCCGAACGTCACATGCTTCAGCACCCATTCTACCAAATGTGGAATGAAGGCGCCCTTACGGTAGATATGCTCCGTGAGTATGCGAAGGAGTATTACCATCAGGTTCACCTGTTCCCAACGTATGTGAGTGCTACGCATTCCAACTGTGAGGACATGGACGTACGCCAGATGCTGCTCGAGAACCTTATCGAAGAAGAGCACGGACCAGACAATCACCCAGAGCTGTGGCTCCGCTTTGGCGGTGCGCTCGGTGTTAGCCGCGAAGAAATGAAGGAGCGTCGCTATCTGCCTCACACTCGTGAGTCAGTGCGCATCCTGCGCGAGCTGGCAGCGCGTAAGAACGGCTACGAAGGCCTTGCTGCGCTGTATGCGTATGAGTCGCAGATCCCAGAGATCTCAACGACCAAGATTGCCGGACTCAAGAAGTTCTATAATCTCGACACTGAAGATGCACTGGTCTTCTTTGCTGTGCACGAGCATGCAGATGAAATCCACCGCACGGTAACGCGTGAAGCGCTGGTTCGCATGTGTGAATCAGATGATCAAAAGCAGGCAGCTCTTGATGCAGCGCGCGAAGCAGCAGATGCGTTTAATCTTCTGCTCGATGGCGTGTACAACACGTGGTGTGTAGAGAAGGCATCGCTGAACTAAGCCCCTTTTCAAGCGCACTATGTGTCGATTCGTTGCCTATATCGGTCCGTCGATTCTCGCTGATGATTTGCTCTACAAGCCGAAGTTTTCGCTTGTTACAGCTCAAACCATGAATGCGGGTGAGATGTCTGTATCTGTAAATGGCGACGGTTTCGGCATTGGATTTTATGCCCCTGAACTCGACAACGAACCATGTGTGTTTAGGAGTATTCGTCCGGCATGGAGCGATGGCAACCTCAAGAACCTTGCACGTAAGATCCACTCGCCGTGTATGTTCGCGCACGTTCGTGCTGCATCTCCGGGCATCCCAGTAGAAGAGCTCAACTCACATCCGTTCTCGTGCGGTAAGTTGATGTTCATGCACAACGGGGTGTTAGGGGGCTACAAGCAGATCCGTCGGAAACTGCTGCGCAGCCTGAATGATGTGGCATACGATGCGATACAAGGCAGCACCGATTCCGAGCACATGTTTGGGTTGTTTCTGAATCACATTGCTGATCCGTATGGTAATGTAACGTGTGAGCAGATGGTACAGGCCATGAAGGGAATGTTCAGAGATCTGAACGACCTGCTCATGGAATCTGCCGTACGCCAGCATTCGTATCTAAACCTCGCGGTAACGAACGGCACGTGTTTGATCGCTGTTCGCTACACCACGAATCCGAATGTTCAGCCTGCTTCGCTCTACTACATGTTCGGACGTGAGTATAAGTGTGTTGAAGATCAGTGCGGAATGGAGCCCTCCTACGGAAAGCCAAGTGCTATCGTCGTGGCGTCAGAACCGTTTACAGCGCGCAGATCTGACTGGATGAAAGTTGAACGAAATTCAATGATGGTAGTTGATGAGACAATGCGCATTAACTTCCACAACATCGAAATGGATGTTGAAAAACTCGAGTTTGAGACATTAGCACCGGAAATAGGATGAACTACGCTGCTCTGATCCCGCTTTTCCCTCTTGTGGGATTTGTTATTGTTGCCCTGTTTGGCAAGAAGATCAAGAACGAAAAGGTGGTTGGCACAATCGCCAGCTCGGCCATCCTGCTCAGCTTTCTAACAGCTGTGCAGGCGTTCATGGGGTTGCAGTCCATGCCTGCGGAAGAGCGCAGCGTTATCATTCCTGTGTACAAGTGGATCGCCACCGGAAGTTTTTCGGTGGACATCGCCTATCAGATTGATCAGCTCTCAATCCTGTTTACACTGATCATCACTGGCATCGGTTTCTTGATCCATCTATACTCAATAGGGTATATGCATGGTGATAAGAGCTTCCCGAGGTTCTTTGCCTACCTGAATCTGTTCGTCTTTATGATGCTGAATCTGGTGCTTGCCAATAACATGCTCCTAACCTTCCTAGGTTGGGAAGGTGTGGGTCTGGCGTCGTACCTGCTGATCGGCTTCTGGTACGACAGAAAATTCGAAGGCACAAACATTACATGGACTGGCGATGCGGCAATGAAGGCATTCGTTGTTAACCGTATCGGCGACTTTGGCGTACTTCTGGCAATGTTCATGCTGTTCAACCAGCTTGGAACACTTGAATATGCAAAGATCAATGCCATGGCTCCCGAGGCATTCCCAGTTGGTGGTGCCGTGGTTACAACGATCACCCTTCTGATGTTCCTAGGATGCACAGGGAAGAGCGCTCAGATTCCACTTGGTGTGTGGCTTCCGGATGCTATGGCGGGTCCGACTCCGGTCTCGGCTCTTATCCACGCTGCAACGATGGTTACGTCCGGTATCTTTTTGATCGCCCGTACCAATGTACTCTTCGCAATGTCTCCAACAACGATGGCCGTTATCACCGGTATCGGAATCACAACGGCCCTCATCGCAGGAACTATTGGTCTGGTTCAGAACGACATCAAGAAGGTTTTGGCCTACTCTACGGTATCGCAGCTCGGATTCATGTTCGTTGCCCTTGGCGTTGGTGCATTTACGGCCGGTGTGTTTCACGTTATGACGCACGCCTTCTTTAAGGCCCTATTGTTCCTTGGATCGGGCAGCGTTATCCACGGTATGCACGAAGAGCAGGACATCCGTAAGATGGGTGGACTCAAGAAGTACATGCCGATTACGTATCGTACGTTCCTCATTGGCACCTTGGCAATTGCGGGTATACCGTTCTTCTCTGGTTTCTTCTCGAAAGACGAAATCCTGTGGTTTGCATGGCTTAACGGAAGCCCCGTACTCTGGGCCGTTGGTGCCGTTGCAGCATTTACAACTGCATTCTACATGTGGCGTCTCACCTCTCTGACGTTCCTTGGCGAAGAACGCTTTGATCATCATCACGTGCACCCGCATGAATCACCTGCTACGATGACCATTCCGTTGATCGTACTTGCAGTGCTTTCTGCACTTGGCGGCTTGCTCGGTGTTCCGCACGTGATTGGCCATGCACTACATATTCCGAATCTGCTTGAGGGCTGGCTGGAACCGATCTTTGCCTATAGCAATGAACATTTCCTCACAGCACATACGGGCGATCACACGTCGACGGAGATCGGCTTGATGGTTGGTTCCTCGCTGCTGGCAGTAATTGGCATCATGTTCGCGCGCAGTATCTACAGCCAGGGCTTGGCGAAGGCTACGAAGATGGCAGAAAGCATGTCTGGCCTTTACAAGTTGCTGCTGAACAAGTACTACGTTGACGAAGTATATAACATGCTTGTTGCAGGTCCGATCATGGCGGCATCCCGCGACTTCCTCTGGAAGATTGTTGATGTGATCGTGATCGACGGCATCGTGAATGGTTCGGCAAAGTCCATGGGTGCGGCAGCAGGTGTGCTTCGTCGCATGCAGTCTGGAGTGGCACAGAATTACGCTCTCGTGATGATCATCGGTATGGTTGTGATGCTTGCGATGATTCTCATGCCGCTTTGGTGATATTGTGTGCTTCACCGTATCTGTGTATGCAACAACGCATAGCATCGAAACGGATCTTGGAGCACTGTTTGATCACGAAGAAGAATATCGGCCGTACTTTCACGTCTCCGGATTTGTGCATCCGCTGTTGCCCCTTGTAACTAATGCGGCACCAGACCGAATTCAGATGTGTGAATGGGGCTTGATACCAAGGTGGGTAAAGTCGGCGCAGGCTGCAAGCGACATTCGAAAGATGACGTTGAACGCTCGTCGGGAGACCATCTTTGAAAAACCATCATTTCGGGATGCGATCCGGAAACGAAGAGCGCTCTTGCCGGTCAATGGTTTTGTCGAGTGGCGGCATGAAGGAACGATCAAGCAACCACATCTCGTGCGAGCTGTCGATCAGACCATACTCACGCTCGGATGTATCTGGGAAGACTGGACAGATCCGGAAACGGGAGAGCTTCACACAACATTTTCGATCGTTACGACCGATGCAAATGAGCTTATGTCGTTCGTGCATAATGTTAAACAGCGAATGCCGGTTGTGATTCCTCGTGATGTGAGAGCCACATGGCTGCACGCAGAGGATCGTGAGGAACTTGAACCCTGCATGCGTCCGTTGGAAGAGGGAGTGCTCGAAGCCTACCCGGTAACACGCGAGGTCTCAAGTATCAAGGTTAATACGTCGGAAGTACAACTGTTGGAGCCTGTGGGCCCCGTTCTTACATGAGTTTGTTTGCGTCTCTTGCTCTGCTTGCCGCGTTGACTTCGGGTGTCGAAGAAGTTCGATTGCATGAGCTTCAGCGTCGGTTGGCTGCAGGTAAGGACACAACCTTTGTTGTGAACTTCTGGGCAACGTGGTGTAAGCCGTGTGTTGAGGAACTGCCAGCGTTTGATCAGCTCTCGCGCAAGCACGCCAGTGAACCAATGAAGGTTATTCTGGTGAGTCTTGACAATCCGACGGAACGTGAGACAAAGGTCGTGCCGTTTCTCAAGCGTAGGGGGTATGAGTTGTGCGATGCGGTAGTGCTCAACGAACCCAAGCCCCATCTATGGATAGATAGGGTAGATCAGTCATGGAGCGGTTCTATACCTGCAACTTTGTTCATCCGTGGCGAGCGCCGGTTGTTTGGAGAGTTTCAGTTCTCGCCTGAGTTGTTGGAGTCTATGTTTACAAAGTTTCAAACGGAAGGTAAATGACATGAAATACGTCCTGACGATGATCTTTGCCGTTGTTTCACTGATGGCACAGCAGGGTGCAACCTCCGTGGGCGTAGTCGTGGGGGATCTAGCGCCAAATTTTCGTCTCAAGAATGTTGATGGGAAGTTTGTCGCACTCGATGACTACCGCACGAGTAAGGGGCTTGTTGTTGTCTTTACCTGCAACCATTGTCCGTATTCCGTGAAATACGAAGACCGAATCATTGCGCTTGCAGCTGAAACGTCCAGACTTGGTTTCCCATTGATTGCGATCAATCCCAACGACCCCGTGAAGGTGCCTGAAGATTCCTACGAGAACATGAAGGTACGCGCAAAGGAAAAGGGATTTACATTCCCGTATATCGTTGACGAAACTCAGGAAGTCGCCAAGCAGTATGGTGCAAAGCGCACCCCGCATGTGTTTGTTTTGTTGCACAATGGCGGAGCATGGCAGGTGGCATATGTCGGCGCGATAGATGACAATGCAAATGATCCAGATAAGGTTGAATCACGGTTTGTTCTAGATGCAGTAAAGTCATTGGCATCTGGAGCCAAACCGGCAGTATCGCAGACCAAAGCAATTGGCTGCACGATCAAGTGGAAAGAATAATACATGAATGACAGAAACCGAGGATTCGGTAAGCCAAGGCGTCCGCAGTTTGATGACGAGCGCCAACCGCTAACAAGTGAAAACCCAGCGTATGCTCCTCGAACAGGTGGGGGCAGACGCGGAAGTAGTGCGGGGCCAGGACGTCCAAAGCGCGATGATAGAGGTCCACGCAGCGACAGACGCGACGATAGAGGTCCACGCAGCGACAGACGCGACGATAAAGGCCCACGCAGCGACAGACGCGACGATAGAGGCCCACGCACCGACAGACGCGACGATAGAGGCCCACGCACCGACAGACGCGACGATAGGGGGCCACGCAGCGACAGACGCGACGACAGAGGTCCACGCACCGATAGACGCGACGATAGAGGCCCACGCGCCGACAGACGCGACGACAGAGGCCCACGCACGGACAGACGCGACGATAGAGGTCCACGCAGCGACAGACGCGACGATAGAGGCCCACGCACCGACAGAGGCCCACGCACGGACAGACGCGACGATAGAGGCCCACGCAGCGACAGACGCGACGATAGGGGGCCACGCAGCGACAGACGCGACGACAGGGGGCCACGCACAGACAATCGTTATGGAAGTGATTCTCGACCACAGCGTAATGACCGATCACCGCGCGAGCGTTATCGTGACGGTGATGAGCGCCAGCCCCTTACCAATGAATCACCAGCGTTGCGTAAATCTGGAGGAAGGCCCCCAGCACGCAGAAGTGGTGCGGGTGGAGGCCAAGGTGGACGCCGGCCGGGTCCCGGAGGTCAGGGCGGACGTGGTATGGGCGGCCGTCGCAAGGATGGGTTCTCATCATCATCTGCTCCTGCTCGCCGCAGAGACACAGACGAACGTCGTTCGAAGGCATATGTTTCAGACAGCTACGTGTTCAAAGAGAATCTCGATGAGAACAAACCCAAAGAGAGAAAGATGCGAAGCAGGAGGAATAAATCATCCTCCGATGGTGAAACTTCGGAATAGGATCCGTTGTCATAAACCAATATTGCAAACGAGAGACGATCACTCATGAAACAGATACTTACACTCCTCGCTTTGTGCTCTTTGCTCGCACCATCAACGCAGGCAATGCAGCAGGATTCCACGTCTGATATCGATACGCTTATGAGCGTATTCTTTGACGACAATCCAGATAAGAGCCTTCGCTCTCGACGTCCACGACTGCAGGTTTCTTACGGCGTGCTGGACATACATCGCAAGGGGCTTCCTGGGAATCTTACGCAGATAACGAACTATGGCGCCTCTGTTGGCATGGAAGATGCGCGCAGCATTGCAACGCACACAGGTATCGTGCGGTACCAGAACAATGGGGTGTTCTTCAACTATGGAAAGGCAGCCTCAATCGAAGGCTTTACTCCTGTTGATGACGTGATTGTTGATGCATCGAGCACATCGATGAATTTGTATTCGTTTGGCTTTATTGACGAGTCTGGATACGGGTACAAACTCGGTGAAGGATCCGCGCTGAAGTTCCTCGTTGGAAAGAATGCGATTTGGTCCAGCGTTGATCCCCAGTCATTCGATGCGTCTATCAACACCGATGCACGTCAGGCAGTCCGCGATTTCACAGACAATATTCGATTTGGCGCCACAATGAATCCTACCATAGAGTTTCAGGTTGTAGCGCCACTAAGCATACGAGCAGGGTATTCCTGGACACAGATCTACCCGCGCCATATGTTCTGGTACTGGGCTGGCAGTGAGGTAATCGAGGGTGTAGCCGATGGCATCTTAATGGCTTCTGTAAAGGCTTTTGGAAAGGCCTCGCCAGCATCGCTGCCGATCATGAATTTTGTACTTCGCAACGCCATTGCGTACGGCTTCAAGACACTTCGAAAGAACAGCATGAATTGGCCGTTCGAAACAGCTGCGCCGATGAATATCACAGGATGGAATCTGGGCGTAAGTCTAAACTTCTAAAGATCGATATCGATCTCGGTTGCAAGAACATCATCAAGCGTCTCTCTTCTACGGATGAGGGACGCTTTTGCGTTGTGCACCAGAACCTCGGCTGGACGGAGCCGACTGTTGTAATTACTGGCCATCGTCATGCCGTATGCACCTGCATTTGCAAATGCCAGAACATCACCCTCGCGAATCTCAGCGATCTTGCGGTCCCATCCGAATGTGTCTGTCTCGCAGATATACCCCACTACGGTGTAAACACGGGGTGTGCCAGAGGGATTGGAAGCATTGGTAATGTGGTGATAGGCATTGTAAAGCATTGGTCGAATGAGATGATTCAAGCCAGTCTCGACACCTGCAAAGACTGTCGAGGTTGTTTGCTTTACCACGTTCACGCGAGCAAGGAGCGTGCCCGACTCGCTAACCAAGAATTTGCCGGGCTCGAACCATACTTCGACGGGTTTTGATCTGCTCTCGTTGAAGGCCAGAACACGGGCTGAGAGCTTACTGGCCAGGTCCTCGATGTCTGTTGCGATGTCGTCCGGCTTATATGGCACTTTGAATCCCGAGCCAAAATCAACGAACTCAAGATCAGGGAAACTCTCTGCAATCTCAAAGAGCATTTCAGCCCCTTGCAAAAACACATCGGCATCAAGAATGTCGCTGCCGGTATGCATGTGAAGTCCGTTGATATGCATGCCATGTGATGCCACCACGCGAAGCACATGGCGCATCTGATGGATCGAGATGCCAAACTTTGAATCGATGTGGCCGGTGCTGATGCGCTCATTTCCGCCAGCCATAATGTGCGGATTTACTCGAATACAAACAGGAACACTATTGCCATACTCATGTCCGAAACGCTCGAGCACGGAAATAGTATCAATGTTGATATGAACGCCAAGGGAAACGGCTTCCCTAATCTCCTCGAAGGAGATCATGTTGGGCGTAAAGAGGATTTCGGATGGGGCGAACCCAGCACGCAGGCCGCGATGCACCTCCTGTATAGACACGGTGTCCAGGCCGGTTCCTAGCTTTTTCATAAGCCTAAGGATGGCCGAATTTGAGAGTGCCTTTGCAGCGTACATAAAGCGCACAGGGATCTGTGCAAATGCAGCATTCAAGCGATGAACATTCCGAGCAATCACCTCTGCGTCGTATACATAGACAGGTGTACCGCTCAAGTTGCAGATTTCATCGATCGATACGCCGCCGATTGTTGGCGACGTGTGCATCACGATTCACTTGGTGGGTTGTGCTGCGAAGACTTCCGCATGATTGCAAGTGGCACGAGTATGCAGTATCCCACGACCAACACTACTGGGGCTACATCTACTGAGAGAGGGTCATCCCATGATGAGTACATCCCTTTGGCCAAGAGCAGAAATCCAACAACGATTACAACGATTGCAGCGCCGATATACGTGTAGTGCTGTGCATTCCACGGACTCTTCCACGAAACTGTTGCTCGGGACGCTGAGATGCGGGATTTTGACGTAGCCATGATGTGCTCCAAAGTAAAATTGCCTTGCTGAAGATGCAAGAATCTGCATTTCCAGCAAGGCAAAATTACAAACTCTGGATACTAACCTGCTACACCCTCGATGCAAGAAACATCGTAAGACTCTCATGGGCTGCAAGATGGAATTTCTTGCGCATACGCTCACGGTGCTTTTCAACGCTGCGAACACTGCACGAGAACATCGACGCAATCTCCTTGGACGGCATCGGCAGACGGAGAAAGGCAGCCATCCGAAGTTCGGTTGGCGTAAGTGTTGGAAAGTCCTGCGCAAGGCGTCGCAGGTACCCATCGTGCATCGACTCCATGATCTGCTCTACATACGCCATTGAATCTGTCTCGAGTACTTCGCCAACTTCGCGCTGTAGGCGCTTGGCTGTGAGACGATGTTCGTGAGGCAGTGCAGATTCGAGTTTAGCAAGATCCTCTGCTACGTGCTTTAATACGCCTGTGTAGCGCATTTCGCGGAGCATGTATGCTCGTGATGTCTGAGCTTCATGCTGGTCGATCATTGGAACAATGATCTCGGCTGTTGGCTGTGTTGGAATTGTACGCATAGAAACACCCTTCAAAAAACATTGGTGAAGAAATCCCTTTGTATACAATCTCGCATCGTACGTATTCCTAGACTATGACATTCGTCATACTCAGCATTTTAATCTTGAATGTTAGCAATGCGAGCCAGCCCCTTGAGGTTTGTAAGCTTGATTGATCTGCCTGTAATTGTGATCAGCTTGTCTGCTTTGAAATCCGATAGTGTGCGGATAACACTCTCCGGTGCAGTTCCAACAACTGATGCAATTTCATCGCGAGTAAGCGGGCTGGTGAGTGTAGCACCATCATCGCCTGTACCGAATACTTCCTTGAGAACTAACAGTGTCTCAGCGACGCGCTCACGAATTGTCTTGTGCGCCAGCTCTACGATTCTGCGTTGGGCATCCTGTACCTCACTAGATAGCCGCTGCATTACGTGAAGTGCCAATCGAGGATTGTGCTGAATGTGGTAGAAGAGCGTCGGAGCGGGGATGGTGCAAACAATAGAATCATCTAGCGCTACGCAACTGGTAGCATAACGTTCGTTCGTAAGCAGTGAGCTATAGCCAACGATGTCGCCAGCCTTCGCGAAACGGACGATGTGCTCTTTGCCATCAGTACTGGGCCGAACAATCTTTACATGGCCGTGATTAATGCAGTATACACCAAATGGATACTGGCCGTGTTCAAAAACTGATGCGCCCCGCTTATAGATTGTGGTATGCTTCGACTGTGTAACCTGTAACGCCCCATCTACACCGATTTCAAGCATACCGTTATTGAGCCTTGAGCCGCACGTCATGCACTCTGGTGTTGCACAATTCATAGTCAATCCTTTCCTACCAACATCGAATTGAACCAACATACGAGAATGTCTTTCTCGTATTTCGCAGGGAGGTAGATTGTCGTATACGATGTTACCAACTAGGATACGGTATCATTGAGGCTATGCGAGTGCCCTAACAATCATACGGCACGTAGCATCTCTAATCAATACCTGAAAGTAGTGTTTTCGTAGTAGTGTTAACGGACGATCAGGACCGGGATGAACGACGAGTTCAATTGCAAAACATATGTTCCAGCAGCAAGACCATGGATGTCCAATGAGAATTCATTGTCCAGTGCTACAGTCGCAAGAGCAAGCATTCCAACGGGACTGTACAGGCGAACGGTGTTTGGTGCAAGTGCGTCCACAGGCAGTCTAACAAAGAGCTGCTCGCTGGCTGGAATGGGGCGAACGGTTATGCCATCATTGTGAGTATCAGACGCCACTGAAGTTGCGGCAAATTCAATGCGCTCATGATGCTGTCTGCCACTGCGGGTTACGACTGCAACTTCTGCGAACGCTGAATCTTGATGATCAACTCTGTTAACAACGAAGCCGTTGGTATGCTCCCTGATGTAGCAATTGAATGCGTTTGCTACGTACTTCATTGCCACACCTTGCACGCTGCAAGTATCCTGAGACGTTACACTAACTGTGCAGTGTGCTGTATCTCCACTGTGTGCTGTTGTGATGATGACTGAGTCATTGCATGGCATCGAAAGATCAAGCCCTGTGTTGGACGCATAGGCCTGACAAAGATTTAAACCGTCGGCTGTTCCGTAGGTGTATGCCATGAAACGAGCACCTGTATTACTCACCGCAATCGTGTGGGTGCCGGGTTGTGCCATGAACCGGAGAACCATCTCTGTCGATGCCAACGATTCAACTCTGGCCTGAGGATACATGGGTTTGCCATTCAGCATGATGTGCTTGATATGCTCTGGCTGTGCAACAACAGTGATAATGCTGAACAACCCTTCGGGAACGCTTACGATCGAGCGTTGTATCCATCGATCCATGCTTGGAATACACACCATCATCGGGAGTCCAGCATCTGTTGAGGGGTCGTCTTCTGGTAGAGTTGCCTGTGAGGTAATGTGAGCATACGACTTTCCATATTGCGCACATACAACGGGCTTGGATGCATACCACTCATTGACGCCTTCGGTTATCAACTGAGTGTGTGCGGATCCAGCAGTGAACACTCCAACCACGTATGTTCCGGCTGCGTCGCGATGCGTGAGCACCGTACTATCTTCGGTTGCCACGAAGCGAACAACATCTCCACGATCGGTTGAAATGCCTTCTGCCGTCAGATCCAATCCACGATTGCGTGTAGGCGAGTACTGAAACGGTGCTGTATAGAACCAACGTCCAGCCATAGAAACGGGTATCATTGCCTCCATCAACGTACCGCGGGAGCGCGTTAGTGCGCGAGCATATGGACCCGTTGCCGGATATGCATCGGGATGATTGACCACTGCTACTTTGGGATGGCCTGATATCACGCAGATCGGTTTGGAAGCTATGATCCTATCAGATGTGGGGTCGGAGTAGCGGTTGCGCAGCTCCATCGTATCAAGTGGCACCGAAAGGTATGCGTACTCTCCAGAATCCAATTCCATGGTCTCTTCGAAGCCATCTACCTGGTAGGTTATGCGCGTGCCGTTATCGCGAGCGATAACAAGGCGTTTGCCAGTGGAGTATGTCTTTGTATCAAGTCCATACCGATCGGTCCACCAGGAAAAGCCGTAATACGCCTTTCCCCAGGCATACGTTGGTATGTGCGTTGCTTGTTCGCCATTGCCATTCATAAGGATGCGACTTGCAACTGCAATTGGCCGGTCACTCGTTACTCGGATGATATCGCAGCTGTCGATGACCACTATCTCCGCTGTTCCTGGAGCAATCGTGACGGTGCGTCCGCCGCCGATTGCAGCAGTTGCGCCAACAGTTGAGGTGAGGATTAGCTGATACGCATTCTCTGATCTCGGCTCGCCGGGTGCGCGCTCAGGATGTATAAAGCCAACGATGAACTCTAAACCCTCAACAAGTTGAGAACGCTGGGAATACAACGTGTTGGAGCATGCCAACAGCATAAGCATGCCGATGCATGCAGTGCGAGCGAGATAACGTGCAGATCTCATGTTGTGGCCGTTGATGTGCACATGGATTGCGAATGTAAGTTTGCAACGCCCCATGAGCGGTGAACGAGTATCGTCGACCCTTCCAACGAGTCTCTGATTGATCAACTATCTGTATAACAAAGGTACCCTACTAACGCCGAATGCGGGAGAGCTTCTTGCGTTTCTCCATATGCGTTTTTTCGTTGCCATGGCATGGCACATGCAGGGCCTTATCGTAGGGTGGTACGTGTATTCCCTTACACATGATCCGCTCTCATTAGCACTCGTAGGCCTTGCCGAAGCCATACCCGCGATCGGCATGGCGCTGCCGATGGGCTACATTGTAGACAGATGGGACAAGCGTAAAGCAATTCAAGCGGCGCTCATGTTGATCGTGGGGTCGGCCGCTGGTACATCATATTTCACCCATGACGCTACATTGGCGGCGTGGGGACAAGACACGGTTATAGCCGGACTGCTAACGATGATCGTTATGAACGGTGCAGCGAGGTCTGTCTATGGGCCGGCCATGTTTAGCTCTATCGGGCGAATCGTGCCTCGCGAGAACATCGCACGTGCTGCGGCGCTCAGTAGTACCATGTGGCAAAGTGCTATGGCTACGGGGCCGCTGCTTGGCGGCATCATCTATGGTCTCTACGATGTAGAAGTTGCCACCTACTGTGCGATATTCTTCATGCTCCTTGGTTCGTTGGGGATTGGCTGGATCACTCCAAAGCCCCCTGTTGAGTCGGCTAGGAAGGACAGTATGATCAACGACGTCACCCTGGGTATTCGGTTCATTGTATCCAGGCCGGTGATCCTCGGAGCATTGTTACTGGATCTGCTGGCGGTGCTCTTTGGCGGTGTGGTGGCATTGCTGCCGGTGTTTGCGCGGGATATACTGTTCACTGATGAAAAGGGGCTAGGACTGCTTCGCGCATCAATGAGCATTGGGAGCATTCTTATGATGGGGCTGCTTTCGGCGAAACCCCTTGGGAAAAACGCCGGACGTCAGCTTCTTTGGTCTGTAGCCGGGTTTGGCATCTGCATTCTAGCCTTTGCAAGCAGCACGGTGTTTTGGGTTAGCTTTTCCTTGTTATTGCTGGCTGGAGCCTTTGACGCCGTAAGTGTTGTCGTGCGACACACCATCCTGCAATTGGAGACCCCCGAAGAAATGAAGGGGCGTGTTGCAGCTGCCAATACCATGTTCATCTCGAGCAGCAACGAGCTAGGAGCGGTAGAAAGCGGCATAGCCGCCAGACTCATCGGTACGGTTCCATCTGTGTACTTCGGTGGCGTTGTGACCCTGCTCGTGGTGGCCGTTGTTGCCATCAGAAATCCCGCTCTTCGCCGAATGAGTCTTGGCGATAAGGCGTAAACGCCCCTATATTTGCAGTCTTTGCCGTAGTGCACCAAGAATCTCGTGTGCCCTGCAGCATCAGTACTGTTGAATTTCAATAACATCATCATTGGTGAAGTATCATGTCTGACCTGTCAAAGGTTCGCAACATCGGGATCTCGGCGCACATCGACTCGGGCAAGACCACGCTGTCGGAGCGCATTCTGTACTATACGGGTAAAATCCATGCTATCCACGAAGTCCGCGGTAAGGACGGCGTTGGAGCGAAGATGGACTCGATGGATCTCGAGCGCGAAAAGGGAATTACCATTCAATCTGCTGCCACGTACTGTACGTGGGGCGATTACAACGTCAACCTCATCGACACTCCGGGTCACGTAGACTTTACGGTAGAAGTTGAGCGCGCGCTTCGCGTTCTCGACGGCGCCGTGCTTGTGCTCTGCTCGGTTGCCGGTGTTCAGTCTCAGTCGATCACTGTTGACCGTCAGATGCGCCGTTACAGCGTTCCGCGTTTGGCCTTTATCAACAAGTGCGACCGTCAAGGGGCTAACCCGGACCGCGTAGCAGACCAGCTGCGTGAGAAGCTTGCGCACAACCCAGCATTTGTAACATATCCGATTGGTCTCGAGGATAAGCTCGAAGGCGTGATCGACCTCGTGAACATGGAAGCTGTGTACTTCGAGGGTGAAGGCGGCTCTGACATTCGCAAGGAAGCAATCCCAGCCGAACTCGAAGGCAAGGCCAAGGAATTGCGTCACAAGCTTGTCGAAGTTGCTGCAGACTTTGACGACGAGATGATGGAGAAGTTCCTGATGGATGAGCAGATCGATGCTGCGATCCTGAATCGTGCTATCCGCAAGGGTACACTTTCGCTTCAGATGACGCCTGTGTTCTGCGGTTCTGCCTACAAGAACAAGGGTGTTCAGACGATGCTGGACGGCGTTGTGACGTTCCTTCCAGAGCCTGCTGAAGTGAAGAACGAAGCACTGGACCAGGATAACAACGAAGCAAAGATGACGCTTGCGAACGATCCATCGAAGCCCCTTGTGATGCTCGCATTTAAGCTTGAAGACGGACGTTATGGTCAGCTCACATACATGCGTATCTATCAGGGTACGGTGAAGAAGGGCGATTCGATCATCAACATCGCCAACGGCAAGAAGCTCAAGGTGCCACGTCTTGCGCGTATGCACTCGAACGAAATGCACGATATCGAAGAAGCGGTATGTGGAGACATCATCGCCATGTTCGGCGTTGACTGTGCTTCGGGTGATACCTTCACAGACGGTAACGTGCGTTACTCGATGACGTCGATGTTCGTCCCTGATCCGGTTATCGAATTGGCTGTATCTCCGAAGGACAAGGCAGGCCAGGTAAACTTCTCGAAGGCCCTGAACCGCTTTACCAAGGAAGACCCAACGTTCCGTGTTATGCGTGATGATGAGTCGGGCGAGACGATCATCAAGGGCATGGGCGAACTTCACCTTGAGATCTACATCGAGCGTATCCGCCGTGAATACAACACAGAGATCATCGTTGGACGTCCGAAGGTGGCCTTCCGCGAAACGATCTCTCAGCGATCAGATTACAACTACACGCACAAGAAGCAGACCGGTGGTTCGGGTCAGTTCGGTCGAGTAGGGGGCTATATCGAGCCACTTCCGTCGGACGCCGTAGAAACGTACGAATTCGTAGACGAGATCGTAGGCGGTGTGATTCCGCGCGAATACATCCCTGCCTGCGACAAGGGCTTCAAGGAAGCTGTTGTAGAAGGTTCGCTTATCGGACAGCCTGTTGTGGGTGTACGTGTGATCCTAAACGACGGAGCCCAGCACCCAGTTGACTCTTCAGAAATGGCCTTCAAAACGGCAGCTATCATGGCATTCCGTGAAGCATATTCCAGCGCCAAGCCAACGATCCTCGAGCCGATCATGAAGCTTGAAGTATCAGCCCCTGAAGAGTTTCAAGGAACGGTAATCGGCCAGATCAACCAGCGTCGTGGCGTGATTATGGGTACGGAGTCGGATGCCGGCTACGTAACCGTTGAATCTGAAGTGCCGCTGTCAGAAATGTTCGGGTACTCTACAGACCTCCGCTCTGTTACACAGGGTAAGGGCGAATTCTCGATGGAGTTTGCGAAGTATCAGCCGGTACCGCGTAATATCCAGGAAGAAATGGTTAAGGAATACCAGAAGAAGCGCGCCGAAGGCAAGTAATCCACAAGAACTTCCGGGAAAATTTGGTTAAGACCAATTTGCCCCCTACTTTTGCAGGCTCTGTTGGCGTCTGGGTTTCCCCGGCGCCTTAACCCGTCTAGAAAATAAACTTCATCAAATACGGCAGAACGCAATGCCAACGATTAGTCAGCTTGTCCGTAAAGGACGTCTCGCAATCACCGAGAAGAGTAAGTCACCAGCTCTTCAGTCATGCCCGCAAAAGCGCGGTGTATGTACACGTGTGTATACAACAACACCAAAGAAGCCGAATTCAGCTCTCCGTAAGGTAGCCCGTGTTCGTCTTTCGAACGGCATTGAAGTAACAGCATACATCCCGGGAGAAGGTCACAACCTTCAGGAGCACTCAATCGTGCTCATCCGTGGTGGTCGTGTTAAGGATCTTCCGGGTGTTCGTTATCACATCATCCGTGGTTCTGCTGACACCCAGGGTGTCGCTAATCGTAAGCAGGCACGTTCTAAGTATGGCGCAAAGAAGCCAAAACCTGGTGCAGCACCAGCTGGAAAGAAGTAAGGAGTAGAAGATGCGTAAAAAGCGTGCAGAGAAACGTCGCACCATGGCAGACCCTCGTTTTAACGATGTGTTGGTAGCCAAGTTTGTAAATAACATCATGATCCAGGGCAAGAAGAACACGGCTCGCCGCCTTGTGTACGAAGCGTTGGATATCGTGGGCAAGAAGACAGAGCAGGATCCGCTTGAGATCTTCCGTAAGGCGATGCAGAACGCAGCGCCGGCGATCGAGATTCGTCCGCGCCGCGTTGGTGGTGCAACGTATCAGGTCCCTATGGAAGTACGCGAAGAGCGTCGTGCCGCACTTGCTATTCGTTGGATCAAGAAGTACGCATCAGAGCGTCGTGATCGTTCGATGGCGCAGAAGCTTGCTAGCGAGCTTCTTGCAGCTGCCAATGGTGAAGGCGGAGCGATCAAGCGTCGCGATGAAATGCACCGTATGGCAGATGCGAACCGCGCTTTTGCACACTTCCGTTGGTAAGACGGTTTATTTGTTCTTTGACAGACTGAAAACATGACGCGTTCCGTTCCTATTGGCCTTGTGCGGAATATCGGTATCATGGCACACATTGATGCTGGTAAGACCACTACTACGGAACGCATACTCTACTACACAGGAGTGCTCCATCGGATGGGCGAAGTGCACGAAGGCACGGCGTTTACCGACTATATGGAGCAGGAAAAAGAGCGAGGTATTACCATCACCTCTGCCGCCGTATCCTGTGCGTGGAAGGGCTATACGATCAATATTATTGACACGCCTGGACACGTTGATTTTACGGCCGAAGTACAGCGTTCTTTGCGCGTACTTGATGGTTCGATAGCCTTGTTCTGTGCAGTGGCAGGTGTAGAACCGCAGTCGGAAACAGTTTGGCATCAAGCCAATCAGTATAAGGTGCCGCGGATCGCATTTGTAAACAAGATGGATCGTATCGGAGCAAACTTTCTTCGTGTTCTCGACATGATGAAGACACGCCTTGGGGCGCGTCCGGTAGCCGTTCAGCTGCCGCTGGGTGCAGAAGATACGTTCAAGGGTGTTGTCGATTTGCTCGAACGCAAAGCAATAGTGTTTGATGACGACAACGGCGAACAGTTTGAAGAGATGCCTGTGCCTGATGATATGCGGCAAACCGTAGAGCAGGCTCGGCAGGAATTAGTAGAGGTTATCGCTGAGCAGGATGATGTGCTTCTTGAGCGCTATCTCTCTGGTGATGAAATCTCGGCTGAAGAACTTCGAACTGGGCTTCGAGCCGCTACACTATCGCTACGGGTAACACCCGTGTTTTGTGGCAGCTCGTTTAAGAACAAAGGTGTACAGCAGCTTCTCGACGCTGTTATTGCCTATCTACCGTCGCCAACAGACGTTGGCGATACCAAGGGGCATAGTGTTACAGACGAAGATGAAGTAGTAGTTCGTAGGCCTCTTGATACAGAGCCGTTTTCGGCATTAGCGTTCAAGATCATTACGGACCCTTTTGTTGGCAGGCTTACGTTTATTCGTATCTACTCAGGTGTACTCAAAGCTGGTGAGCAGATCTTTAACGTAACCAATGACAAGAAAGAGCGTGCTGGAAAGATCCTGCGCATGAGCGCCAACAAGCGTGAAGAACTTGAGGCAGCATATGCAGGGGACATTGTAGCGATACCATCGATGCGATTTACGCGAACCGGCGACACGCTCTGTGACCCCAAAAACACTGTACTACTCGAAAGCATTCGTTTCTCAGATCCCGTCATCAACCAAGCGGTTGAGGCGAAGACTCTGGCGGATCAGGATAAACTGACGGAATCCTTACATCGGCTCTCTGAAGAAGATCCGACGTTTCGGTTCCATACGGATGCAGAATCGGGACAGCTCATTATCAGCGGTGTAGGTGAGCTCCATTTGGAGATCATCGTAGACCGTTTAAAACGTGAGTTCAACGTACCTGTTAAAGTAGGCAAACCGCAAGTAGCCTATCGTGAAACGATTACCACCAGCGCCAGTGCGGAAGGCAAGTTCATCCGCAGCAACGCAGGAAAGAACCAGTTTGGTCAGGTTACTATACAATTACGACCGAATGATTCAGGAAAAGGACTCGAGTTCAAGAATGAACTCGCACCAGAGGCACTTCCTGAATTATACGTCAAGAGTGCAGAGAAGGGCGCGATAGAAGCCCTTAAGGTCGGACCGATTTCGGGATACCCCATGATTGACATCATGGCCGTCCTCGTAGATTCGGCATACAATGAAGAAGACGCAACGGAGACGGCATATGCCGTAGCCAGCTCGATTGCAGCGAAGGACGCTTGTAGGATGGCAGTACCTGTCATCATGGAACCGGTCTTCCTCGTCGAGGTTGTTACGCCCGAGGAGTATGTGGGCGAGGTCATCGCTGACCTTAGCTCGCGAAGCGGAATGGTGCAGGGCATAGCCCAGCGCGATATTCTGCAAGTTGTGACGGCACTGGTGCCGCTGTCCCAACTATTCGGCTACGTAACACAGTTGCGATCGCTAACGCAGGGCAGAGGCTCGTATACCATGCAATTCCATGGGTACGATCAAGCCCAGCGCCGGTATTAATCAGGGGTAACTACGCCCTGTTTCCGGCTTGCGTCAGTGCCGCAGCGCGCCCGCCAAAAATAAATTTGGTGTGGAGGGGCCGCGTATTGCAATTACGTCAGATTTTTTCCGTAGCTTTGTTTTCTGTCCCGTTCCGATCAACCGGAATGAAACAGATAACACAGATTACAAATGTTTTTTCTTCACACTCACTCACTGATTTTCTGAGGAGTCGGCAAAATGGCCAAAGAGAAATTTGAGCGGAATAAACCGCACGTAAACGTTGGAACGATCGGTCACGTTGACCACGGCAAGACAACGCTTACAGCAGCAATCACAATGTGCTTGGCATCTAAGGGTCTTGCACAGCAACGTTCATTCGATTCAATCGACAACGCGCCTGAAGAAAAGGCACGTGGGATCACGATTGCAACGGCACACGTTGAGTATGAGACAGCAAACCGTCACTACGCACACGTTGATTGCCCAGGTCACGCTGACTATGTGAAGAACATGATCACTGGTGCCGCACAGATGGACGGAGCAATCCTCGTTTGTGCAGCTACAGACGGCCCGATGCCACAGACACGTGAGCACATCCTGCTTGCTCGTCAGGTTGGCGTACCTCGTATCGTTGTGTTCATGAACAAGGTTGACATCGCAGATCCAGATCTCGTTGAACTTGTTGAAATGGAACTTCGCGAACTTCTGAGCAAGTACGAATTCCCTGGAGATGATATTCCAATCATCAAGGGTTCAGCTCTCAAGGCTCTCGATGCAGCAGCTAGCGGTTCAGGTCCAGATTCACCGGACATGCAGTGCATCTTTGAACTCATGGATGCTGTCGATAACTACATCCCAACGCCTCAGCGCGATGTAGACAAGCCATTCTTGATGCCAGTTGAAGACGTATTCTCGATCACAGGTCGTGGTACAGTAGCAACTGGTCGTATCGAGCGCGGCATCGTAAAGGTTAACGAAGAAGTCGAACTTGTTGGTTTTGGCCTTCAAAAGAAGACGACCGTAACAGGTATCGAAATGTTCCGCAAGCTTCTCGACGAAGGTCAAGCTGGCGACAACGTTGGTCTTCTCCTCCGTGGTGTAGACAAGGAAGAGATCGAGCGCGGCATGGTTATCGCCAAGCCAGGGTCGATCACACCTCACCACAAGTTCAAGGCGCAGGCATACGTTCTTACAAAAGAAGAAGGCGGACGTCACACGCCATTCTTTACGAACTACCGCCCGCAGTTCTACTTCCGTACAACAGACGTTACAGGTATCCTCAACCTGCCAGCAGGTGTTGAGATGATCATGCCTGGCGATAACGTAGACAACCTCGAAGTAGTACTTATTACTCCAGTTGCTATGGAAGAAGGTCTTCGCTTCGCTATTCGCGAAGGTGGCCGTACAGTAGGCGCTGGTGTTGTTACTTCGATTATTGAGTAAGAAAAACTGAAGGCAAACCTCGAGGGAGGGTGTTCCATCCTCCCTCGTTGTTGTCTCTAAACCAACCTCCACGTTGGATCATTCCAGGAGTATTACCGAGTGGCAACGCAACGCATTCGCATCAAGCTTCGCTCATACGATCACAACTTGATCGATAGATCAGCAGAGCGCATCGTCCGAACAGTCAAGCAGACGGGCGCAGTGGTATCGGGTCCGATACCATTGCCAACGGAGCGGTCAGTTTATACTGTCCTTCGTTCGCCGCACGTTGACAAGAAGTCCCGTGAGCAATTCGAGGCTCGCGTGCACAAGCGTGTAATCGATATCTTCAGCAGTACGCAGAAGACAATTGATGCGCTGATGCGCCTTGAGCTACCGGCTGGTGTTGATGTGGAAGTGAAAGTCTAGGAGAACAGAGGGCAATGAGCGCAATCCTCGGACGCAAATTGGGTATGACAAGCATATTCACTGAAGAAGGAACATTTGTTCCGTGCACAGTGATCGAAGCAGGTCCTTGTCCAGTTGTCCAAATCAAAACAAAAGAACGCGACGGCTATGATTCGGTACAGATCGGATATGAGCCAATCGCAGAACGCAAGGTTAACAGGCCACGTGCCGGACACTTTGCAAAACACGATGTCGAGGCAACTCGGCACCTTAAGGAATTCCGTCAGCTCGTTGACAAGGTCAAGAGCGGAGACATTGTAACTGTTGAGTCCTTCACAGAAGGCGACAAGATCAAGGTATCTGCTACGAGCAAGGGTAAGGGCTTCCAGGGCGTTGTTCGCCGTCACCACTTCGGTGGTGTAGGTATGGCTACGCACGGTCAGTCAGACCGCCCACGTGCTCCGGGTTCGATTGGTTCATCGTCATACCCTTCACGTGTCTTCAAGGGCATGCGAATGGCAGGTCGAATGGGCGGAACACGAATCTCGATTCGCAACCTGACGATCCTTCGGGTAATGCCTGAGCAGAATCTGATCCTTATCAAGGGCAGTATTCCAGGCGCAATGAATTCAGTAGTTGAAATTGTCAAGCTCTAAGAAGAACACACTCATGAATGTGGATGTACTCACGAAAGACGGATCTAAGGCAGGCTCAATAGAGCTTCCAATGTCTGTCTTCGGAATCGAGCCTAGCGAGCATGCAATGTATCTCGCGGTTCGTGCTTACCTGGCAAATCGTCGTCAGGGAACGCACAAGACAAAGACACGTACAGAAGTTTCTGGTGGTGGTAAGAAGCCATTCAAGCAAAAGGGCACTGGTGGAGCACGTCGTGGTTCCAGTCGTTCGCCTCTTATGCCTGGCGGCGGCACGATACACGGTCCAAAGCCGCACCTCTACACTCTTGAACTTCCTGTTAAGGTTAAGCGTCTTGCTCGTAAGTCAGCACTTACGCTTCGCGCTCGCGAAAACAACCTCGTAGTTGTTGAAGATTTTACACTATCGGCACCGAAGACGCGCGAAGTAGCTACAATGCTCAACGCCGTTAACTGTGGTGGTTCGAAGGTACTGGTTCTGCTACCAGAAGCGAACGAGACGTTTGTACGTTCAGCTCGTAACATCGCAGGAGTAACAACCTTCCCAGCTGACAAGATCTCTGCCTACGATGTGTTGAACCACAGCAAGCTGCTGATCTTTAAGAGTGCCATCGATACGATAGCAAAATCATTTGGCGAAGAAGGAGGAGCACAATGATAACAGTGTTGCGCAAGCCCCTTATCACCGAAAAGGCAACAAAGGTTGGGCATCTAAATCAGTATGTTTTTGAAGTTGCACCAGATGCAAATAAGCTTCAGATCCGTGCAGCCATCAAGCAGATGTTCGATGTAGACGCCGTTAGCGTGCGGACAGTACGTACAAAGGGCAAAGTAAAGTCACGCATGACGCGCCAGGGTCTGCAGATTGGTCGGACTAATCTCAAGAAGAAGGCCTACGTGACATTGAAGGAAGGTCAGACGATCGACATCGTTTCTGGCGAAGGAAACGAAGAATAATCGAAGAAGACTAACGAAGCACAATCATGGCAACGAGAAATCTTAAACCAATAACGCCGGGAACTCGCTACTACAGCATCAGTACCTTCGACGAGATCACAACGTCGAAGCCTGAGAAGAGCCTTCTCGAGCCGATCAAGAAGTCTGGTGGACGTAACAATACGGGTCGTGTAACATCGCGTCACCGTGGCGGCGGACACAAGCGTATGTACCGCATCATTGATTTCAAGCGTAACAAGCTTGGTGTTGCTGCGACGGTAAAAACGATCGAGTACGATCCTAACCGCACATGCCGCATTGCATTGCTTGAGTATGCAGATGGCGAGAAGCGCTACATCATCGCTCCAGACAAGATCAAGGTTGGTCAGATTCTGATGAGCGGAGAGACAGCAGAGCCAAAGGATGGTAATGCGCTTCCGTTTACAAAGATTCCGGTTGGTTACTTCGTACACAACATTGAGATGCGTCCGGGTAAGGGCGGCCAGATGGCTCGTTCTGCAGGTACATCAGCACAGTTTGTCGGAATCGATGGCAACAAGGCGCAGCTGAAGCTCCCTTCAGGTGAGATTCGTATGGTGCCGTCAAATTGCATGGCTACAATTGGTGTAGTGAGCAACGGTTCGCACGAAAACATTAGCTATGGAAAAGCCGGTCGTATGCGTTGGCTGGGTGTTCGCCCTCAAACGCGCGGTATGGCGATGAACCCAATTGATCACCCGAACGGTGGTGGTGAAGGCCGTTCGAAATCAGGTGGTGGTCGCAAGCATATGCGGTCTCCATGGGGTCAGCTTGCTAAGGGGCTGAAGACACGTAAGAAGAAGAATGCTTCGAATGACATGATCATTCGCAGACGGAATTCGTAAAACAGGATCACGGAGTTAAGAGAACATGCCACGTTCACTGAAAAAAGAGCCTTTTGTTAGCTACAAGCTTGCCAAAAAAGTTGAGGCGATGAATGAAGCTACCAAGAAGACCGTGATCAAGACATGGTCACGCGCCTCGACGATTTCTCCGGATTTCGTCGGACACACCTTCGCAGTTCACAATGGAAACAAGTTCATTCCGGTCTACGTAACAGAAAACATGGTAGGTCACAAGCTTGGTGAGTTTTCGCCAACGCGTACGTATCGTGGTCATGCTGGTAACCGGAAAGATCTCAAAACGGGCAAGAAGTAAGGACGAATGATGGAAGCACGCGCAATTAAACGCTACAATAGATCATCACCACGCAAGATGCGCTTGGTCGTCGATCTCATCCGTGGCAAGTCGGCTCAAGAAGCACTGAACATCCTGCAGTTTTCTGATAAGGCTGCTGGCGAAGTTGCTCAGTTAACGCTCAAGTCGGCGATCAGCAATTTGACGGCCAAAGATCAAGGGATTGATCCGGAGTCCATCATCGTGAAAGAATGCTTTGTGGACCCAGGTCCTACAATGAAGCGTATATCGCCGGCGCCTATGGGCCGTGCATATCGTGTTCGCAAGCGTTCACATCATTTAACCATCATCGTTTCGACGAAACAGTAAGCGGAGTCAAGACACGTGGGTCAGAAGACAAATCCGATAGGACTACGCCTTGGGATCATCCGCCAGTGGGAAGCCAACTGGTTTGATGAGAAGAACATCGCAGACAAGCTCCAAGAAGACATCATGGTGCGTGGTTACATCAAGAACCGTCTGAAAAAGGCTGGTGTAGCACGAATCATTGTTGAGCGTACAGCAAAGCAGCTTCGTGTAACGATCAATACATCGCGTCCAGGCGTGATCATCGGTCGTTCAGGTAAGGACATTGCACAGCTCGAAGAAGAGTTGCGTAAGCTTACCAAGAAGGAAGTAAAGGTGCTGATCAGTGAGATAAAGCGTCCTGAGCTCGATGCACAGCTTGTAGCAGACAACATTGCAGCTCAGTTGGAAGGACGTATCTCGTTCCGTCGTGCGATGAAGAATGCCGTTAGCAGCACGATGCGAGTAGGAGCTGAAGGCGTACGTGTTATGTGTTCTGGCCGTCTCGGCGGAGCAGACATGACTCGTCAGGAACAGTACAAAGAAGGCCGCGTGCCTCTTCACACATTGCGTGCAGACATTGACTATGCGCAAAGCCGTGCAGAGACAGTATATGGTTCGATCGGTGTCAAGGTATGGATATGCCGTGGCGACGTGATCGGTAAGCAACAGAACAAGGAACAGTAAGTCAGGCTAAGGCAACGACATGCTCATCCCAAAACGAGTTAAGCACCGCAAAACCCAACGTGGCCGCCGCAGAGGCAAGGCTTATCGCGGATCAACGGTAGCATTTGGAACATTTGGTCTTAAGGCGCTAGAAGCGGCTTGGATCACGAATCGTCAAATTGAATCGGCGCGTATTGCGATTAATCGCTACTTACGCCGTGATGGTAAGGTGTGGATTCGCATCTTCCCTGACAAACCGGTTACAAAGAAGCCAGCGGAAACGCGAATGGGTTCGGGTAAAGGAAATCCCGAGTTCTGGGTAGCGGTCGTGAAGCCAGGACGCATTCTCTTCGAGATCGACGGTGTATCGAAGGAACGCGCACAGGAAGCTGTACGCCTTGCGATCCACAAGCTTCCGATCAAGTGCAAGTTTGTCCAACGAGTAGACTTGGAGGATTGATATCATGAAGGCACGTAAGGCAAAAGACCTTGTAGGTCTATCTGATGCTGAACTCCAGTCGTTTGTAAAGGAGAGCGAAGACAACGTAACGCGTCTGCGCTTCCAACTCGCACTGGGACAGCTGCAGGATTCGTCGAACATCAGGACGCTCCGAAAGGATATCGCACGTATGAAGACGATCCTTCACCAGCGCACTCGCAACGCAAACTGAATCGGATAATACATCATGGCAGAAGAAACGACATCAACTGAGACAACGACAACGCGCCGCAAGGTTCGTGTTGGAAAGGTTGTCAGCAATAAGGCAGACAAGACTATCGTGGTTAGCATTGAGCGCCAGGTAGCACACCCGCTTTATCGCAAGTACTTCAAACAGACAACGAAGGTCATGGCGCACGATGAGAAGAATGAGTGCAACATTGGCGACGTAGTCAAGGTCATCGAACATCGTCCACTAAGTGCCCGCAAGCGCTGGGCTCTTGTGGAGATCATCGAACGAGCGCAGTAAGGGAGAATGAATCATGATTCAAGAGGAAACCAACCTCGTTGTCGCAGATAATTCAGGTGCACGCCGGATACGTTGTATCCGTGTACTTGGTGGGCACGGCAAGCGATATGCCGGTGTAGGCGACATCGTAGTATGTTCAGTAAAAGCGGCCCTGCCATCAGGTGCTGTGAAGAAGGGTGAAGTCGTAAAGGCCGTGATCGTTCGTACGAAGAAGGAGATCCGCCGTCGTGACGGGTCATATATCCGATTCGATGAAAACGCTGCCGTAATCATCAACAATAACAACGATCCTCGTGGAACGCGCATTTTCGGTCCAGTTGCTCGCGAGCTGCGTGAGCGCGCATTCATGAAGATCATTTCTCTCGCACCTGAGGTGCTCTGAGGTATATGATGAAGCTGAAGATTAAAAAAGGCGACGAAGTAGTCGTCATCGCAGGCAAGAACAAAGGAACGCGTGGTCGCGTCCTTATGGTACAACCTACAACAATGAGAATCCTTGTTGAAGGGGTGAACATTCGTAAGAAGGCAGTACGTCCATCTCCGAAGCATCCTAACGGCGGCATCATTGAGATGGAAGGACCAGTCCACTACTCTAATGTTCAGCTTGCAGACAAGTATGATTCAAAGCCAAACCGTTCTTCTGTAAAGGCTACAAAGCCTGCAGCTAAGAAGGCAACGAAGAAGGCCAAGGCTGCTGAATCAGGTAATGAAGGTTAAACAAACCAGACGAATGACGAAGGAACGCACGTATCATGGCTAAGACAACGTCAAAAAGGGATCAATTCAAGCCAGAAGGCCCACGTATCGAGGATATCGAAGACGTTCGGGTACCTGCTAGGTTGCATGCCTTCTACAAAGACAGTGTTGCACCAGCACTCATGAAGCGCTTCAACTACTCGAGCATCATGGAGGTGCCGCGTATTGAGAAGATTGCTATCAACGTTGGTGTGGGTGCAGCAACTCAAGATGCAAAAATGTTGCAGTCTGCAGTGAACGAACTCGAGCTCATCGTTGGACAGCGTCCGGCAGTGTCGCGCGCACGCAAATCCATCGCTAACTTTAAGCTTCGCGAAGGTATGCCGATCGGCACACGAGTAACGCTGCGTCGTGCGCACATGTATGAGTTCCTTGATAGGTTCATCAACATTGCAGCTCCTCGTATCCGCGACTTCCGTGGGTTCTCAGATAAGAGCTTTGATGGTCGTGGCAACTACACAATCGGCATCAAGGAGCAGATCATCTTCCCTGAAATCGATGTTGACAAGGTGTCGAAGATCCAGGGTATGGACATCACTTTTGTGACGTCGGCAAAGACGGACGAAGAAGCCTACGCGCTCCTTCAAGAGTTTGGTTTCCCATTCCGCAAACGCGACTAATAGAGAATAACGAGAAGAGTCATGGCGAAAACATCGATTATCGCTCGCAATAACAAGCGCATCCGAATGGTTGCAAAGTACGCAGAACGTCGTGCTGCGCTCAAGGCTGCTGGAGACATGGAAGGTTTGCAGAAGCTTCCTCGTAACAGCTCGCCTACGCGGGTACGCAACCGTTGCCTCATCACTGGGCGTGGCAAAGGAGTCTATCGCAAGTTCGGTCTTTGCCGAAACATGTTCCGTCTTCTTGCACTTGAAGGCAAGATTCCAGGTATGCGCAAGGCCAGTTGGTAATCAATCAGGCCACTTTTTCGAACACGACCAACGACGACGAATATGCCAGTCACAGATACCATAGCAGATTTCCTAACACGCATTCGCAATGCGTCCGCTGCAAAGCACAAGACCGTGGAAATCCCAGCTTCGAAGCTGAAAACAGCTATCGCTGAGATCCTCAAGGATCAAGGTTACATCCAAGACTACACTCATGCAGACGACAGCAAGCAAGGTGTACTCACGCTAAAGCTGCGCTACTATTACGGTCAGCCGGTGATTCGTGAAATACAACGCGTAAGCAAGCCAGGCCGCCGTATTTACGCCCCGGCCGACAAGCTGCCTCGCGTGCGCAATGGCCTGGGTATTGCTATTGTCTCAACACCTCGTGGGGTGATGACAGACAAGCGTGCTCGCCAGGAAAATGTTGGCGGCGAAGTGTTGTGTACAATCTGGTAAGAAGAGAAGTAGGAGCAAGCGACAATGTCACGAGTAGGAAAAAAACCAATTGTTATGCCGAATGGTGTAAGCGTAAAGTTTGACGCCGGCACATGCTCAGTAAAGGGGCCAAAGGGCGAACTTAGCTTTAGCATGAGCGACGCGATCTCGCCAGCCATGGAAGGCAACACGATCACCTTTACTCGCGCAAGCGAAGACAAGAAAGTGCGTGCACTGCATGGTCTAACGCGCGCGCACATCGCTTGGATGGTAGAGGGTGTGTCGAACGGATTTACAAAGAATCTTCAGATCGAAGGTGTTGGATACAAGGTTGAATTGCGTGGCAAGAATCTTCTTTTGTCACTTGGATATTCACACCCGATCCTGTTCATGCCTCCAGATGGTGTTGAATTTGTAGTAGCAACACCAACAGCGTTCTCTGTAAAGGGAATCAATAAGCACCTTGTGGGAGAAGTAGCATCCAAGGTTCGCAAGCTTCGTCCACCAGAGCCTTACAAGGGCAAGGGTATTCGCTACGAAGGTGAATACGTACGTCGCAAGGCTGGTAAGTCTGCAGGTAAGTAAGGAGAATAAACCACTATGAATCGCATCAAGCTTAAAAATACCCGTCAAGCACGTCGGAACCGCAGAGTTCGTAAGAACATTACCGGTACTCCAGAACGTCTTCGTCTCACGGTGCATCGCACGCTGCAGCACATCTATGCGCAAATCATCGACGACGTAGCGGCTGCAACAGTAGCCTCTGCATCGACAGTAGACGCCGAGATTCGTGCGAAGATCACGAAGGAAATGACGAAGGTCGAAGAAAGCCGTCTTGTCGGTACAATTCTTGCCCAGCGAGCTCAAGCAGCTAACGTCAAAACAGTAGCTTTTGACCGCAACGGGTTTTTGTATCACGGTCGCGTGAAGGCGCTTGCAGAAGCGGCCCGCGAAAGTGGTCTCGATTTCTAACAGAGAACGAAACGGAGCAGTACACGTGGCAAAGCAAAAAGTATCAGATCTCAACCTCAAGGACAAGATCGTTTACGTTGGCCGAACAGCGAAAGTTGTTAAGGGTGGACGTCGATTTAACTTCTCTGCGATGGTAGTCGTTGGCGATGAGCAAGGACACGTAGGGTACGGTCTTGGCAAAGCTGGCGAAGTATCGAATGCGGTAACGAAGGCTACCGATTCGGCAAAGAAGTCGGTTGTAAAGGTTCGCGTTGAGAACGGAACAATTCCTCACGAAGTAATCGGACGTTTCGGTGCCGCCAAGGTTCTGATTCGCCCAGCTACACCTGGTACTGGCGTTATCGCTGCCGGCGGTGTTCGTGCTATTCTTGAATTGGCCGGTGTTAAGGACGTTCTTACGAAGTCGCAAGGTTCGTCGAATCCTCACAATACTGTCAAAGCAACGATGGATGCATTGATGCAGCTTGAAGATGCGTCTGCCGTGGCTGCACGTCGCGGTGTTAGCATCGAGAAGGTTCTTCAAGGCTAAGCGTAACAAGGAAATCGAAGACTATGAAGCTGAAAATCACTCAAGTGCGCTCGTCAATCGGAGCACTGAAGGCACACAAAGCAACGATCAAGGCGCTTGGCCTTGGCCGTCCTAACTACGTATCGATCAAGCCGAAGAACGTTCAGATTCTCGGAATGATTAACACAGTACGTCACCTTGTGACGGTTGAAGAGATTGCAGACTGAGGCCAACAATGAAACACATAGGAAATCTATCACCCGCAGCGGGTTCACGTCACAAGAAAAAGCGCGTCGGTCGTGGTGCCGGTTCAGGTCATGGCGGCACTTCAACACGTGGTCATAAGGGACACCAATCACGTAGTGGCTTTAGCCAGAGCCGTGGTTTCGAAGGTGGACAGATGACGCTCACACGTCGTGTACCGAAGTTCGGCTTTACGAACATCAACCGCGTTGAATATCAAGAAGTGAACGTGGCCACGCTTCAGCGTTTGGTTGATGAACAGCAGATCACTAACGGCGTCGTTGATAAGGACACACTCTTGTCTCTTGGCGTGATCCGCAAGAGATCTGCACCAGTTAAGATTTTGGGTAACGGCGATCTTTCGGCAAAGCTCTCTGTCTCGTGCGATAAGATCTCCGAATCTGCAAAGAACAAGATCGAATCTGCCGGAGGAGCGGTAACCGTTCATGGCTAATATCGTTACCACATTCCGGAACATGTTCCGGATCGAGGAACTGCGACAGCGTATCGTATTTACGCTTGTTGCTCTTCTCGCTGTGCGCCTTGGATCGCTTATTGCGATACCTGGCATCAATACAACCGAGCTTCAGCGTCAGATCGAAGCTGGTGCTGCCGGAGATGGTGGCATCTTCCAGATCTACAATTTGTTTGTAGGGGGCGCTTTCGAAAACGCTGCCATCTTTGCGCTAGGTATCATGCCGTACATCTCGGCAAGCATTATCCTGCAGATTGCGGGCGTGGTGCTACCACAGCTACAGAAGATGCAGCGCGAAGGTGAAGATGGACGTCGTAAGATCAATCAGTTCACACGTCTGCTCACGATTCCAATCGCTGCTCTGCAGGCATGGGGTGTAACAACGAAGATTGGGTTTGATTATCCTGGTGCAGTTGTTGACCCTGGTTTCTTCTGGACGATTTCATCGGTGATCCTCCTTACTGCAGGAACAATGGGTCTGATGTGGATCGGCGAGCAGATCACAGATCGTGGGCTTGGTAACGGAATTTCTCTGATCATCTTTATCGGAATTATTTCGCGTCTGCCGGTTGGTCTATATCAGCAGTTTGCTACAACACCAGAAGACAGCACGTTCGGCCAGCAGCTTGTTATTGGAGCCATCTTCTTGTCTCTATTGCTCGGTATCATTGCTGTCGTGATCTTGATTACTCAGGGAGCCCGTCGCATTCCTGTTCAATACGCAAAGCGTGTTGTTGGAAGAAAAGTGTACGGCGGTTCTACGCAGTATATCCCGCTTCGTGTTAACACAGCGGGCGTTATGCCGATCATCTTTGCTCAATCGATCCTGTTTATCCCAGGAACGATCGCTGGTTTCTTCCCTGATGTATCATTCTTCCGCACGATCGAATCAGCTCTTCGTCCAGATGCAGTCCTGTACTCTGTACTCTACGGATTGATGATCGTGTTCTTCACGTACTTCTACACAGCCATCGCCTTCAACCCGAAGGAAGTTGCTGACAACATGAAGAAGAACGGTGGTTTCATCCCTGGCGTTCGCCCAGGTACACCGACATCAGATTACATTGAAAACATTCTAACGCGAATCACACTGCCTGGTTCGATCTTTCTTGCAATCATTGCGATTCTTCCAACGTTCGCAATGAGTGTCCTGACAGTTCAGCCGCAGCTCGCGTCGTTCTTTGGCGGTACAAGTCTTCTCATTGTTGTTGGTGTTGCTCTTGACACACTCCAGCAGATCGAATCATATCTTCTGATGCGTCACTACGACGGTTTTATGAAGACAGGTAAGATCCGCGGACGTGCCGGAGTAGCATCCTAAGGTATCATGTCTGCCTACAACGTTCGCATACCAACCCATACGGGAGATGCGGTACGGAAAATTGAGGCTGCATGCAGAATCGTCGCAGACGTTTTGCAGCATCTTCAGGTATACGTGAAGCCAGGTGTAACAACCATTGAGCTCGATGCCATTGCGGAGGATTTTATCCGAACGCGTGGAGGAGAGCCAGCTTTCAAAGGGTATAAGGTTGATCGTAAGACCTATCCGTATACACTTTGTATCAGTGTAGAAGAAGAAGTAGTTCACGGCATGCCGGGGCAGCGAGAGCTGTCTGCAGGCCAAATCGTCTCGGTTGATGTAGGCGTCCGAAAGGACGGCTATTACGGAGACAGCGCTTACACATTTGCTGTAGGCGAGATTTCAGCCGAGAAGCAACGTTTGCTCGACACCACAAGAGAGTCGCTTCACTTGGGAATTGAGCAGGCAAAAGACGGTAATCGCATTTATGATATTGCGAGAGCTGTACAAACGTGCGTTGAAAAACAGGGATTTTCGGTGGTGCGGGAACTCGTAGGACACGGCATAGGCCAAAACCTGCATGAAGAGCCCCCTGTACCAAACTTTGTTCCGGGATTGCTGCATAAGTCGCGATTCCCAAACCTTCCGCTAAAAACCGGAATGGCATTGGCAATCGAACCGATGGTAAACATGGGCACGTTCCATGTTCACACAGCAAGCGATGGGTGGACGGTGTATGCTGCAGACGGGAAACCTTCGGCACATTTTGAACACACGATACTCATCGACGGTCCAACACCGAGAATCCTTACAGAGTGGAATTAACAGACAGCTACACAATTAGGAATACATGGGTCGCGAAGACGTCATACGTGTCGATGGCACAATCGAGGAAGCACTCCCGAATACACAGTTTATCGTTAAGCTGGACAACGGGCATAAGATCCTCGCGCATGTCTCAGGTAAGATGCGTATGCACTTCATCAAGATCTTTCGCGGTGATAAGGTGACAGTCGAAATGTCTCCCTATGATCTGTCGAAGGGGCGAATTGTGTATCGCTACAAGTAACGTTGAAATTAAACTTCAGGTGAAGTCATGAAGGTAACAGCATCAGTCAAGAAGCGCAGTCCAGACGACAAAATTGTACGTCGTAAGGGACGGGTTTACATTATCAACAAGAAAAACCCACGTTTCAAGCAACGTCAAGGCTAAAAGGGAGACACAACGTGGCTCGTATCGCAGGTATCGACCTACCAAAAAATAAGCGCGGAATCGTCGCGCTAACATACATCTTCGGCATCGGCCGCACGATTAGCAGTGAAGTACTCGATAAAGCGGGTATTGATCATAGCAAGCGTGTATCAACATGGACCGATGACGAAGTAGCACGCATCCGCCAGGTGCTAGCCGACTACAAAGTAGAAGGCCAGCTCCGCTCGGAGATTCAGCTTAACATCAAGCGTCTGATGGACGTAGGATGTTACCGCGGTCTACGCCACCGCCGCGGTTTGCCGGCACGCGGTCAGCGCACGCGCACAAATGCGCGTACTCGTAAGGGTAAGCGCAAGACGGTTGCTGGTAAGAAGAAGGCAGTGAAGAAGTAATTAAGGGATGATGATCAATGGCAGCTGCTAAGAAGCGCGTAAAGCGCAAAATCGTTGCGGATGTGCATGGCAAGGTGTTTGTCCGTGCCACATTCAATAACGTAATCGTCACAGTAACAGATACATACGGCAACACGTTGTCGTGGTCATCTGCAGGAAAGAACGGCTTCCGTGGTTCTAAGAAGAACACGCCGTATGCCTCGCAGGTGTCTGCTGACAAGGCCGCTCGCGAAGCGTTCGAAATGGGGCTACGCAAGGTAGATGTTATCGTGAAGGGTCCAGGATCTGGACGTGAAGCCGCTATCCGCGCTCTCACGCAGGCGGGATTCGAGGTTCTCTCGATCCTCGACGAGACACCGTTGCCACACAACGGATGCCGTTCGCCTAAGAAGCGCCGCGTATAACCCTCTCTGATGATGTTGATTTTTTCCGTCTGAATTTGACCAAAGGAAGGCCATGAATATGCAGATGCAGATGCCAGAAGGCGTCGTCGTCGAAGAACTCGGCAGTCCCTACCATGCTCGGTTTATCCTTAACCCTCTTGAAGAAGGTTATGGTACTACAATAGGTAACGCGTTTCGTCGCGTGCTCCTTTCATCGATCCAGGGTTCAGCTATCGTTGGAGTAAAGATCTCCGACGTTCAGCATGAATTCCAGACGATCCCGGGCGTTGTAGAAGACATGTGCGAGATCATTCTCAATCTCAAAGAAGTTCGTTTCCGTATCAACGATCCAAAGGCGTTACAGCGTATTTCGTTCCGTGTTAAGGGACAAAGCGTATGGACAGCTCAGATGATTCAAGACGCAACTGCAGGGGCAATTGAAGTTCTCGATCCATCGAAGAAGATCGCTACATTATCCGACGACGTAGACTTTGATGTTGAGCTGCGTATTGGCCGTGGCAAGGGCTATGTTCCTTCAGAAGAACAAAACTCGACCGACTTCCCACTTGGAATGCTCCCGATCGATGCGATCTATACGCCAATCAAGAATGTGATCTACAATGTAGAGCCGTTCCGTGTTGGACAAAAGACAGACTATGAGCGACTCGTTCTCGACGTAAGTACAGACGGATCGATCACCGCAAAAGAAGCCCTAGAGCATTCAGCAAGCATCCTGCGTTCGCACGTAGCGTTGTTCTTAGGTGTCAACCCAACAGCTGCTGGTGCTGCTGAAGTTCATGAGTCGTCTTCAGCTGGAGACAGCGAAGCAGATCGCGAACGCTCACGCGTGCGCCGTATCCTGCTGCAACCTGTAGATGAACTAGAATTGAGCGTTCGTGCTCACAATTGCCTCAAGGCCGCAAGCATCAAGACGCTTGCAGACTTGGTAAGCCTCCAAGAATCAGACCTTCTGAAGTTCCGCAACTTCGGTCGTAAGTCTCTCTCGGAGTTGGCAGAAGTTGTCTCTGCAAACAGTCTGACATTCGGAATGAATCTGGATGACTACCTCAGCAGCGACGAAAAGAAACAAGACTAAGGAAGGCAAGGAGAATTAATCATGCGACATGGATATGCAGGCCGGAAACTCAAGCGTACCGCGAGCCACAAGCGCGCGCTGCTTGCGAACTTGGCAACATCATTGTTCGAACACAAGCGTTTGGTAACCACAGTTGCCAAGGCCAAGGAACTCCGTCCGTTTGCTGAACAGCTAATCACACGTGCACGCAACGCACATCGCTCGGAAAAGTCTGGTGCGATCACAGGCGTTGATGTACACAACCGCCGTATGGTTGGCCGCTTCATCAAGAACAAGGGTGTTCTCCAAGAGCTGTTCGACACCATCGCACCGTTGGTAGCTGAGCGTAATGGTGGTTATACACGCATTACAAAGCTTGGTCTGCGTCGTGGCGATGCTGCTGAGACAGCGATGATCGAACTCGTTGACTGGTCCAACCCAGTAGACGGCCGTTCTTCATCCACCAAGCGTCGGGTTGCAAAGACACCCGCTAAGCCAAAGCCAGTAGCTAAGCCTAAAGCAGCTCCAGCACCGGCACCAGCTCCAGAGCCGGTAGTCGAAGAAGTTGTAGCAGCTGAAGAGGTTGTAGAGACCGCGCCAGTGGTTGAAGCAGCAGCTCAAGAAACTGCACCAGTAGCTGAAGCACAAGAAGCTCCAGCAGCTGAAACAAGCGAACCAGCAGAAGGCGAAGCCCCTGCCGAAGAAGCTCAGCAGTAATAGTACCGAACAACATTGAACAACGCCGGATGCGTGAGCGTTCGGCGTTTTCGTTTTTTCTCCTATGGCCCAAGAAATCCATCTTCGAGCAGAGTTCGTCAAAGGCGCTACCGCACCTGGTCAATTCCCTGTGTCGGCGCTGCCGGAGATTGCATTCATTGGACGCTCGAATGTTGGCAAGTCCTCGCTGATCAACACCCTGGTAAGATCTTCAAAGATTGCCCGCGTATCAAACACGCCCGGTAAAACACAGGAGATCAATTTTTTTGTCACCGACCTCGGATTCATGCTCGTGGACTTGCCCGGCTACGGTTATGCACGGGTGAGCAAGACCCAGCGTGAACAGTTCTCGTCGTTGATTAAAACGTACGTTCTCAAGCGCGAGCAGCTCGCTGTAACATGCGTGCTTGTTGATTCGCGCCACGACCCCCAGCCCCTTGACCTAGCGATGATTGAGGAACTGGAGTTTGCTCAGCGCCGATATGCGGTGATTCTTACGAAATGCGACAAGCTTAAGCCTGCAGCTCTGCAGGAGAGGATTCAACAGGTACAAGTACTGCTGTCCCAATGTACAGCACTTGTAGACGTAATTGCTACATCAAGCGACACAGGTCTTGGCAGACACCAACTGCTGGGGCTGATGAAACGCATTGTATTGCAAACCCAGAAGGATGTTGTATGAGCATGCAACCTGTAGTTGGAATTATCATGGGTAGTGATTCCGATCTGCCAACGATGAAGGAAGCAGCAATCGTATGTGAAGAATTCGGTGTTCCTTACGAGATCAAGATCGTTAGCGCTCATCGTACGCCCCATGACATGGCCGAATACGGCACTTCGGCACATATGCGAGGCATTAAGGTGATCATCGCCGGTGCTGGTGGGGCGGCCCATCTGCCCGGAATGACGGCCTCCTACACCCCCCTTCCTGTGATCGGTGTGCCCATTGCTACCAAGCAGCTACGCGGACTTGATTCACTATTGAGCATCGTTCAAATGCCGAGCGGTGTTCCTGTTGCAACAGTTGCGATAGGGGGCGGACGCAACGCAGGACTGCTGGCCGTAGAAATGCTCTCCATCGGTATGCCGGAACTCCTACCGCGTCTATTGGCATACAAGGAGAAGATCGCAACCGACTCTCGCGCCAAGAACGAGAATTTATAATTCGACAACACGCTGCCACTTGTGTAGAATCTGCATTCTTGCGATGTTTGCGACCCTTGAAATGATTCTCACGCGTTACCATAATGAGGACCGACGACGACTTCCGCTGCGGGAAACCCGGCTGGAAAGACGTTCCTCGTAACGCACCAATCCTGACCCATCCCGCAGCGAAGCCTTCAGCGCCTCGCCCACAACGAGCGGCTCGAGCACGATAGACTCGCCGCACGGATCAAGCACCCCCATTTTTTAGCCTATGAATCACCTCTTGGAAGAGGTCGACGTGCACATTGTGCGCGCCGACCAATCACACATTTCGTATGCAGAGGAGATCGTTGAAACGATCTACGTTGCAGCGCAGCAGCGCGGTACGGGTATCGCACGCCGAACGCCTGAGTACATTATGCAGAAGATGACGGAAGGCAAGGCAATTATAGCCCTTACCCCTGCAGGCATGTTTGCAGGGTTCTGCTACATCGAAACATGGGAACACGGTAGATATGTGGCTAACTCCGGTCTAATCGTGAAGCCTGAGTTCCGAAAGAATAATCTTGCCAGATGTATCAAACGCGCGGCATTCGAGCTCTCACGCGAACGCTTCCCCGACTCAAAAATGTTCGGCATCACCACGAGTGCTGCGGTCATGAAGATCAACTTCGAGCTTGGCTACCGTCCGGTACATTTCTCCGAACTCACAGCCGATGAATCGTTCTGGAAGGGCTGTCAGTCCTGTCCGAACTTTGACATCCTCGAACGCACCAAACGCTCAATGTGCCTCTGCACAGGAATGCTCTACGATCCCAAGGAGTCTGCCGAATGAATAAGGTTCTTCTCGCATTTAGCGGTGGTCTCGATACCTCGTTTTGTGCGCGGTATCTCTCTGTAGACCTCGGTATGGAAGTACATTCTGTGATCGTTGATACAGGGGGCTTCTCTGCAACAGAGCTCGAGAATATCAAAGCACGAGCAGAGGCATGCAGCGTTGCTTCTCATGCAGAACTCGATAGAACGCAGCAGTTGTTCGATTCTGTTCTCCGGTATTGTATCGCCGGAAATGTTCTCAAGAATGGAACGTATCCGCTTAGCGTAAGTGCAGAGCGTGTTGTGCAGGCTATTGCGATAGCTGAACACGCCCGCGCTATCGGTGCTACGCATATAGCACATGGTAGCACAGGGGCCGGCAACGACCAGTTTCGCTTTGATGTGATCTTTCGCATTATGTGTCCGGATCTGCAGATCATCACGCCGATCCGCGACAGCAAACTTTCGCGTGATGAAGAGATAGCGTATCTCACAAAGCATGGTGTAGAGGGTGACTGGACAAAATCAGCATACTCGATCAATCAGGGAATTTGGGGTACAACGATCGGCGGACGTGAGACACTCACGTCTAACGAGCCCCTTCCAGAGCATGCATGGCCGTCGTCTGTACATGCGTCGCCCGCTGCTGGCAGCCACGAAACACTTGCCATTACCTTTGACAAGGGGCTTCCTGTTGCGCTCAACGGTGAGCGCATGAGTTCGCTTGACGTGCTGCGTAAGCTAAACGAGAAAGGATCGAAGTGGCACATCGGACGGGACATGCACGTTGGTGATACGATCCTTGGCATCAAGGGCCGTGTCGCTTTCGAGGCACCCGCCGCACTGATCACCATCAAAGCACATCACGCACTAGAAAAGCATACGCTAACGAAGTGGCAGCTGATGCTCAAAGACCAGCTTGCATTGTGGTATGGTCAGCTTCTGCATGAAGGCCAGTTTCTCGAGCCTGCCATGCGAGACATCGAAGCATTCTTTGCTTCAACACAAGAAGGTGTGTCTGGAACTGTAACTGTACTGTGCTCTCACGGCAGCTTCTCAGCGCAGGGCATCACATCTGACAACGATCTGATGCGGTCAAGTTTTGCAACGTATGGCGAAGAAAACAAAGCTTGGGATGGGGCTGATGCTCGCGGATTTGCAACCATCAATGCAATCTCAACGTCGCTCTGGCGCAGCGTGCATCACGGAGGCAAGTCATGATACGCGCTGCTGTGATAGGTGCTGCTGGCTATACCGGTGGGGAGACGCTTCGACTTCTACTCCAGCACCCGCATGTAGATGCTTCGGCCATTGTGGCTGTGAGTTCGTCGCATGCAGGCAAGCCCCTTGCAAGCGCCCACAGCGATCTCTGGGGCTACACGGATCTTGGTTTTGCCGCGCAGTTGGTGTCGTTGGAAGAGGTAGACGTAGTCTTTCTGTGCATGGGGCACGGAATGAGCAAGGCGTGGATGAGCGCTAACGATGTTCCCGATCATGTGAAGGTAATCGATCTCAGCATGGACTTTCGCATCATGAGTGCTGATAGTCCATTTGTTTATGGATTGCCCGAAAAATACCGCACGCAACTATCTACAGCTAATCGTGTAGCAAACCCAGGCTGCCTTGCTACTTCTGTTGAGCTTGCACTGTTACCGTTGGCAGAAACATCAGCCCTTCATGGTGACATTATTGCACAATCAATGACGGGTTCCACAGGTGCTGGTCAGCAGCCGATCGATACAACGCATTTTTCGTGGCGTTATGGAAATGTAAATGCCTATAAGGTTTTTCATCATCAACACGAAGCAGAGATCAAGCAAACTCTTGGCCTGCACGCTCTGAGTTTTATACCACTTCGCGGTCCATTCAGTCGTGGGATCTACACAACCTGTGTGATGCGTGGAGAGTATGATGTAGACCACCTCCAGCAGCTCTACAGTAAATTCTACGCAGATCATCCATTTGTGGTAATCCGCGATACCGAACCCGATGTGAAGTCCATCGTAAATACCAATATGTGTCACATCGGCATTACAGCATCAGATTCTGCACTCTTGGTAGTGTCGGTTATCGACAATCTCATGAAGGGGGCTTCGGGGCAGGCCTTGCAGAACATGAATATCATGTTCGGTTTTGAAGAAACCGCTGGACTTTTCACCAAAGCATCTGCTTTCTAACGATTTCTATGAAACGATTTACATCGGTCTACGACATTATCAACGGTCCAAGCTTGCCAGCAGCAATAACGGAAGCGCTCTCCTATGCACAAGATCCTTGGAAGGATGCAGAGCTCGGTAGACGCAAGACCGTGGGCCTGCTGTTCATGAATCCATCTCTTCGTACCCGCTTGAGCACGCAGAAGGCTGCAAGTCTGCTCGGTGCAGAAACGATTGTACTTAATGCCGGAAGCGACTCGTGGACGCTAGAAACGCGCGATGGTGTTGTCATGAATGGCAACACCACAGAGCATATCAAAGAGGCAGCTGCCGTGATGGGTGCCTACTGCGATGTGCTCGGACTTCGCACGTTTGCCGGATTATCGGACCGTGAACACGATTATCAGGAAACTGTTCTCGAAAAGTTTATCCAACACAGCGGCGTACCCGTTATCAGTCTCGAAAGTGCAACTCGGCATCCGCTACAGAGCTTTGCAGATCTTGTTACCATCGAACAGTACAAGACAACATCAAAACCCAAAGTAGTCCTAACCTGGGCGCCCCATCCAAAGGCGCTTCCGCAGGCAGTTGCCAACTCATTTGTGGAGTGGATGAAACATGCAGATGTGGAGTTGGTCGTGGCTCATCCTGAGGGATATCAACTCGATGCATCGTTCATTGATGGGGTTTCTGTTACGCATGATCAGAATGCAGCATTGGCAGGTGCGGATTTTGTTTACGCCAAGAATTGGTCTGCAGTTGAGCCGTATGGAAAGATCCTATCACAGGACATGTCGTGGACGGTGAGCACGGAGAAAATGTCGCTTACAAACAATGCGAAGTTTATGCATTGTCTGCCTGTGCGTCGAAACATGATCGTAACAGATGATGTGATCGACAGTAACAATTCCATTGTGATTCCGCAGGCTGCTAACCGTGTTGTGTCGGCACAAACTGTGCTGTCGTACATGCTAAAGGGGCTCGCATGATACATGTGATCAAGATCGGTGGGGGAGTAATTGATGATGCAGCTTTGATGCAGCAGGTACTGCATGCATGTGCATCAATGAACGCCCCGTTTATTCTTGTTCACGGCGGCGGACGCATTGCTACTGACGTTGCAGCATCGCTTGGTATCTCTCAAACGATGGTGGAGGGGCGTCGAATTACCGACGCAGATACCTTGCGGGTTGTAACCATGACCTATGCGGGATTGATAAATAAGGGTATCGTAGCTCAACTGCAGTCCTTGGGAGTATCCTCGCTAGGACTCTGCGGCGCTGACATGGACCTTCTTCGTGCCATAAAACGCGCACATCCGACAATCAACTACGGTTTTGTTGGTGATGTTGTCAAAGTAGATGCTAAACAGATCATGCAGTTACAATCTGCTGGAATCTCGCTGGTAGTAGCGCCACTTACTCACGACGGCAGAGGTCAGCTGCTGAACACCAATGCAGACACAATGGCAGCCGAGATTGCAAAAGCTCTCGCTGTGCAGAATGGTGAGCATGTACAGCTTACATATCTGTTCGATCTGCCCGGAGTTCTGCGCGATGTTACAAACCTAGAATCGGTGATCGCAGAGATCAAGATAGATCAGGTGGAGCAGCTCATCGCCGATGGAACGATATCTGCTGGTATGCTGCCAAAGATCACCATGGCGATCGACGCTGCACGCTCAGGCGTCAAGGTGCGTATTCAGCATGCGCGCGATCTTGGCACACAACACGGTACATTGATACAATGATCGATCTCCTGCGTCAGCTCATCGCAACACCATCCTTCTCACGAGAAGAGCATACCACGGCGGATATCCTCGAGAATTATCTGCATCACCGTGGCATACGCGTAACGCGCATCGGAAACAACGTTGTTGCATACAGTAGTCCTGGCACGTTTTGCGAAGGCGCTCCGAGAGTGCTGCTGAATTCGCATCACGATACGGTACGTCCGGGCCATGGGTGGAGCAAGGATCCGTTCGGAGCCGTAATTGAAGACGGACGTCTTTACGGACTTGGAAGCAATGACGCCGGCGGTGCACTGATGATGATGCTTGGCACCTTCCTGCACTACCAATCGATGCGCGATCTACCCGTTGAGTTTGTCTTCGCTGCAACAGCAGAAGAAGAAGTTTCAGGAACGCAGGGTATGGATCTGCTTGCCAGAGAGCTCTGGAACACCCATCCTCTTAGTCTCGCTCTTGTTGGCGAGCCCACAGCAATGCAGCTTGCAGTTGCTGAAAAGGGGCTTATGGTGCTGGACTGTGTTGCACATGGCCGCACAGGACACGCCGCGCGCGACGAGGGCGACAATGCAATTCAGAAGGCAATGATCGATCTAGAGTGGTTCGCAGGGTATCAGTTTGAAAAGACATCCAGCGTTCTCGGCAATGTTAAAATGACCGTTACGCAGATCCAATCAGGCAGCCAGCATAACGTTGTGCCAGACCGCTGCGAGTTTGTCGTTGATGTTCGCATTACGGATGCATATACCAATGCGGAGGTGCTGGACATTATCCGTTCCCACGTTACATGTGATGTAACGCCACGTTCGCTACGGCTACAGCCATCGTCGATACCCGCAGAACATCCACTTGTGCAGGCAGGTATTGCCTTAGGAATGTCTACGTACGGAAGCCCTACGTTGTCGGACCAGTCCCTTCTTCCCGAAGGTGTTCCGTCGCTCAAGATCGGGCCTGGACATTCTTCCAGATCACATACGCCTGATGAGTGGATTGGTGTTGATGAGCTCGCCGAATCTATACCGATATTTATCAACCTTCTCGATGCGATGATGCGGAGAATGCAATGAAACTCTGGGACAAAGGAACACCGATCGATGCTATCATGGAGTCGTTTACCGTAGGCGATGACCGCACAGTTGACGTCCGCCTGGCGCGCTGGGATGTTGTTGGATCTATTGCTCATGCAGAGATGCTAGGTACTGTTGGACTTATCACTAAATCCGAAGCAGCACAGCTTGTGGATGCGCTTAGCAACCTCTTGGTTGAGATCGATACAAACGGCATCGTGATCGAAGAGGGGGTAGAAGACATTCATTCACAGGTCGAGAAGATCCTTACGGAGAAACTTGGAGATGTTGGCAAGATGGTGCACACTGGTCGCAGCAGAAACGATCAGGTTCTGGTAGATCTCAAATTGTTCTTACGTCACGAGCTACGAATACTGAAAAATGCTGCCAGAGAGCTTGCACTCCTTTTGCTCGACCAGGCGGAAGCGCACCAAGACATACTCCTGCCGGGGTATACACACTATCAAGTTGCCATGCCGTCAAGCGTAGCATTGTGGTTAGGGGGCTACGCAGAAGCCCTTGCAGAAGATATGCGGGTGCTTGATATGGCCATTGATGCTGCCAATGCCAACCCGCTTGGTAGCGCGGCAGGATATGGAACACGCCTGCCCCTTGACAGGCAGCGAACAACAGAGGCCTTGAACTTTGATCGTGTTCATGTTACGAGTACATTCTCTCAGATGTCGCGCGGACGTACTGAGAAACTTGCGGCTTTTGCCATAGGTCAGGTTGCTTCAACGCTTGCAAGATTTGCTACAGACGTTGTGCACTATGTAAGCCAGAACTATGCCTTTGTTTCGCTGCCTGATTCGCTAACAACTGGCTCGAGCATCATGCCGCACAAGAAGAATCCCGATGTTTTCGAAGTGCTGCGTGCCCGGAGCAATAGGCTTTCTTCCGTTGCGCAGGAGATCGCACTCGTCTGCACGAATCTTCCGTCTGGATATCATCGTGATATGCAGTTCACGAAAGATCGCATTGTTCATGCCATCGATGAACTCGGATTATGCCTTCGTGTAGCGCAGCATGTATCGCCGATGATCACGCCGCGCGAAGACATCCTTGATAGTGAACTCTACGATGGTCTCTTTAGTGTAGACAGGGTAGATGACCTGGTACGACAGGGTGTGCCGTTCCGTGAGGCATATCGTCAGGTAGGGCAACTTGTCGCCAATGGGGCGTCAATGCGTGCAAAGGAACATTGCGCCATAGAAGGCACTTCCGCTCTGGGCAGTGTTGCCAATCCCGGACTTGATGAGTTACGCAGAAGGCTTGCGTCCTAAGCGATCTGCGAACCACAGTGCTGCCAACGTTCCGAGTAGGCTGCCGGCAAGTACGTCGCTCAGATAGTGAACGTTGAGCATGATGCGCCCTAGAGCAATCGCAGTACCGATGATCCAGAATGCATACTTCAACCGAGGGTATGCAGCTGCGCCTGCAACCGCTATAGCAAGGCCGGTTGTTGCGTGCCCAGACGGAAACGAGTTCCACAGGAATTCCGCTTTGAACGCCAGTAGGTCCCACGAGGTAAGGCCTTGTTCAATGAACAACGGTGGACGCGGACGGCAGACAAGAATCTTAATGATGTTTGCCGCGATTCCAGAGACAGCAACAGCACCAAACAATCGCAGATGGCTGTATGCCTCATCACGTCTTGATCGCCATGCGATAACCGAGACTACGATGCAGTAACCAAGAATCCAGTGCGACTTGCCTATCTCTTCAAGCCAATGTCCAAGTGCCCTACTTGAATCATTCTGCATGCTGTTAATCCACTGCGCCAGCGGTTGATCTACCCACAGCATAGCCGCTACAACAGCAGTCAGCCAAACGACGAGTGCCGGAAAGGGAAGACGTCGCATCAGTTCTTCGCTGATTTCTTCTTTGGAATTGCAGGCAGATCAAGCTGCTTAATGCGCTTGTTAAGCTCTGTAATGGACTTCTCATCCACGTTATACAACTTCTGGAGATACGAGTCTGCTTCGGCAGACAGCTGGTCGAAAAGATCGTATGTCTGCTTTGTTGGACGCCTGTCTGCGCTCGATGCTACGCTTGCAAGTGTAGCGATCTTGTTGTTGAGCTTTACGGGGTAGTTCAAAAGATCCTGGAAGGCTTTTGCCTTTGTTTGAATGAGCGCATCTTCGACGTATGTGAGCGTATCATTGATCTGTTTGACGATTGAATCGATTGCTGCAGTTTGTGTTGAGTCAAGATCGGACCAGCTGGACGTAACACCCGAGACCGTGCTGCGCACTTCGCGGATACGCTTGATGCCTTTGTGCACTTCCGAGAGTTTCTTGTTGATGCGCTGGTGTAGATCGAACTGAGAAATAAAATCTTCGTGCGGCGTGTCGAGTCGCGGGTCCTTACGAATCTCAAACGTTACCGTCTGTGTATCGCTACCAAGCACGAACGTTGCTGTATACCATCCCGGTACTGCTGCTGGGCCCTCCGTTCCGCCACCCCACAGCAATGAGCCCTCGAGCGGCTCAGCATCGGGCCAGCGCATGTTCCATGTAAACTTGTTTAGTCCACGGAACACTGTAGGCGCTTCCGCAGAGACGCGATGCAATGAGTCCACATGGAAGTTGCGGTCTATCTTGATCGGATCGCCCTTCGGTGTTGTCGTGCTTGAAAACGTAACGATGCTATCACCCTTCTCGGTGCGAATAGTGATGCGCAGTTCTTTTGATGTTGTGTCGGCGAGTGTGTAGAACAACTGCACGCCTGATGGGGCATTCTCACCCACATTCATCGTAGGGCTGTACCATGAGCCCCCTGACACACGGTAGGTGTGACGGGGCGTGTGTGCTGTGAGAAGCTTCTTGCCTCGTGGTGCATACTGATGCAGCGGCGTCAGATCATCAAGGATCCAGAAAGAACGTCCGTGTGTGCAGATCACAAGATCCTTCTCAGTTGGATGAACAACGAGGTCGTGCACAGGTGTAACCGGGAAGTTGAGATCGAAAGAACTCCATGTCTCAGCGCCATCGAACGAAATGAATAAGCCTTTCTCTGTGCCTGCATAAAGAAGCCCCTTACGGAATGGGTCTTCCCGCACAACGCGTGCAAATGCCCCTTGTGGGATGCCAGCTGTGGCAAGCTTCCACGATGCTCCAAAGTCGGTGGTCTTGTAGATGTATGGCGCCATATCGCCATGCTTGTACCTGTTCACTGCTGCGTAGGCTGTGCCTGCATCGAAGGCTGACGGTGATATCATGCTGATCAGTGACTCGGGCAGACCCTTTGGTGTAACGTTCTTCCAGGTTGCGCCGTTATCTGTGCTAACGTGGATCAGACCACAGTCGCTGCCTGTCCACAGCACCCCTTGCTTTACTGGTGACTCTGCAAAGGTGAAGATCGTGTTGTACACTTCAACGCCTGTGTTGTCCTTCGTGATGGGGCCACCCGATGCTTGCTGCTTTGTTGGATCATTGCGCGTTAGATCGCCACTCATTTTTGTCCAGCTCATTCCCTCGTTGGTGCTCTTCCAGACGTGCTGCGAGGTTGTGTAGAGTATGCTCTTGTCATGGGGCGAGAACACCAATGGAAAGGTCCATTGGAAACGCTCATTGCGGTCGATAGAACCCTCGCCGATCGGATTCTCGGGATACACCGAGATGTCCTGCTCCTGATTCAGCTTCAGAGACTTACGGCCAATGTAGCCAGAGTAGTTGCCGCCAAATGTGATGTCTGGATCTGTTGGATGAGGGATCACATAGCCACTTTCAAAGCCGGCTACTGGGTACCAGTCGTTCTTGCCGATAGACCAGCCCCCTATCACTCGATGCGGAATTGAGCATGTTGTGTTGTCTTGCTGAGCGCCATATAGACGATATGGAAAGTGATTGTCTACACTAACATGGTAGAACTGTGCCGTGGCAACATCGTCTTCTGTCCAGTGCTTCCAGCCATCTTCGGTAACCACAGCACCACCGTCATCAGCAATGATCATGCGCTTTGGATCTGAGGGGTCGATCCACAGATCATGATGATCACCATGGTTTGATCCAAGTCCGGTAAAGGTGCGTCCGCCGTCGGTGCTCTTATGCCAGCCAACATTCAGAACGTAAACTGTGTTCGCATCGAGGGGGTCTGCATAGACGTGATTAAAGTACCATGGACGCTGACGTATCTCTGCGTAGGTGCTCACACGTGACCACGTGTTGCCACCATCGACACTTCTAAAAAGTCCGCCATGTTCACTCTCGATCATTGCCCAAACGAGATTACGCTGAGCGCGTGAAACATCGACGTTGATCTTACCAAGAATCCCCTTAGGCATACCCGGTTTTGACGTAATCTCATTCCATGTCTCGCCGCCGTCGCTACTCTTGAATAGACCGGAGCCCTTGCCTCCGCTGCTCATGCTGTATGCATTGCGATAGGCCTGCCACAGAGACGCGTAGATGATTCGTGGGTTGTTGGGATCCATCTTGAGGGACATTCCGCCGGTGCTGTCGTTGCGGAACAGCACGTTGCGCCACGTAGAGCCGCCATCGGTTGACTTAAAGATGCCCCGTTCGTCGTTTGCTGTAAACACGTTGCCCATGGCCGAGGCAAGGACGATGTTATGGTCGAACGGGTCTACCACGATGTCTGCAATCATTGTTGCTTCGCGTAGACCAATATGCGTCCAGGTATGTCCGCCGTCGGTGGTCTTATACATGCCGTCGCCCGGCGAAATGTTACCTCGAATATCTGTTTCACCCATTCCTACGTAAACAACGTTAGGATCGGAAGGGGCTATCGTGATAGCCCCCACACTAGAAGAACCAAACGTATGATCAGACACTGACCGCCAGTTCTCGCCGCCGTCCTCGGTTTTCCATACGCCCCCTCCCGTTGCTCCGAAATAGTACGTCTGCTTCAGGTCTGGATGCCCGGCTACGGCTAAAGCGCGTCCTGCACGGTAGGGTCCGATGCAGCGGAACTTCATTGCACGAAAAGCAAGATCGAGCTCGTAGCTCGGCGGGGTTGGAAGAAGCTGTGCGCAAAGAACAGCAGGAAGAACGAGAAGTGCGAGAACAAGTCTCATCAGGAGTTACCGCATGAGTGTTACAGATTCGGTGCCGTTTGTGAGCAGATACGTACCGCGTGGTAACGCGCTGCAATCCACGGTCTGTGAACCCGAAACTACGGCGGAATAGGGAGTCGTGCGTCCAGCAATGTCCGTTATGGAAAGTGATGTTCCAGCGTCGAACGCAACGTGAACCACTCCAGAAGTAGCCAGAAGAGCCTTCGGACGAAGTGGTTCATCTGAGCTGAGCACAGACACTGCGCTGAGAAGATCGTAGATCGCAACATCCTGCGAGGGCTCGTAGGTGTCCTTCTTGAACGTCTGCGTAACCCAGAGATAGTTTCCATTGAGCGCCATGCCTTCGGGCTTAGCTGAGAGGTCGATCTTTTTGTAGATCTGGCGGGTGGTGAGGTTAAAGACGCGAATGTCTTCGGCAAACGTAGAGACAAGGAGCATCTTGGTTTTGGTTGTGGGATCAAACCACACGGCAGCCTCGCGCGGACCATCGTAGCCTGTTGTGCCAACATTGATGGTGGCGATCTTCTCGTGTTTGACGAGATCGACGATCACGATCGTATGCGAGCCATTAACGACAACGTATGCGGTGTCGCCATCAACAACAAAGTAGTTTGGTGTGTCGCCTACGTCGATGATCTTTTGAGTTCTAGGAGTTGTCTTTAGATCGATGATGCGGAATGTTCCATTCCCTTTACCAAAGAGCTCCTCGCATATAACCAACGCCTGTTCTAGACCGTCGATGGTCCGGTGATAGGAGATTTGCTGTGGATTAACACCGACAGGGATGATGAGCTTTTCCTTGGTTTCGGTGTTGTACTCGATTACGCTTCCTTGCTCTGTAAACGACGGGCGCTCACTCATCAATAGAGTCTTTCCGTCTTGGCTCGCATCTAATCCGTAGATCTTGCCTTCATAGAGTTTACCTAACGAGGCCTGTGTTGTGGTTTGGAATCGCATAACATCTTCGCCAACAACGATATCGAGCATATCCTTTTCAAGCGTAGCGCCACAGCGCGTTACCTTAACGTCTTTCCAATCGAATGTGGTGCTTTTGAGCAGAGCAAAGGTGGATGGACTGTACACATTCCACGAAGCGGGCACTTCTCCTACATCAATGTTACCATCGTAATCGGCATCGAGCCGAGCGCAGAGCACATGGACAAGTGAATCGTCCAAGAGAATTGCAGAGGGAAGTGGTGGGGTTACTGCCTTTTCCTGAGCAGAGGAAATGGTGAGTGCAAGTGCAAATGCACAAAAGAGTAGAGCGGTACGCATAGCGTGCCCCTTGAGTATTGTCTGCCGTGATGCGCAGCAGAGGAGACCACGTCTCCAGTTGTAAAAAGGTGTATCAGGTATTCCGACTCCGGCTTCATCCTTCCCAGCCGTCTTCCCACCGTGTATCATCTCCACACATGCAGTGACTGTCACAACGTGACATGGCTGAGTTGTCTACCGTTACGGCGGCGCAACCGTGCACGAGTTTCGCGTGCTTCCCTGATCGGCAAATATATCATCCGACTATCTTTGTGAATGCAACACCGACATATACTGTACGTCCTCGCAATGCTCTGCACAGCAGCCTCGGGTATGGCAGCACAGCTGTTTAGTGGATTTGTTCCGAGAATAGCTTCTGATGTCTTACCGTTGGTTGCTCCACCGGATGCTATTCGTCTGGTGGGCTCGTACGGAGGATCATCGTTTCTCCTCGGCTGGGCATTAGGAGCATTTGCGCTTGGATGGATGTCCGATAAGTTTGGGCGTCGTCTGGCGTACTTCGTCAGTGTATTGCTTGCAACGTCTAGTATGCTGGCCATTAGTTTTACAACGACGCTACCAGAGGTTGTACTCATCCGAATCATGATGGGCATTGGTGTCGGGAGTGTCCTGGCACAATCTGTGGTCATGGTCTCCGAGGCATTCCCCACATCGAGTAGGTCTATCGTGGTAGGGGTATTGATCAATGCCTTCCCAATGGGGTTCATCGGAGCAGGGTTAATCATGCAGATCAGTGATGATTGGCACGTTGCGTACCGAATTGCAAGTAGCTCTATGCTGCTGGCACTCGCAGTTGTGATGATCGTGCGTGAGAGCGATATGTGGTCTGCAGCGGCTGCTTCAGCCCCATCTGATAACCGCACGGTACTTTGGCATCCTGCCTATCGTCATGATCTCATCGTAGCCGTTGTGTTGTTTGGATCAATGCTGCTCGGCATCTGGGCGGTTCTCGGATGGATGCCTACGTATGTTGCGAAGATCAGCCTTCCCGAGCATTCGCAAAACAACCGATCACTCATGAATATCATGTTCGGTGCAGGGAATGTATTCGGTGGGTTCTTTAGCGGGGTACTGTCAAATCGCATCGGACGCAGAAAAGCGGCTGCAATAGGGTACATCGGGTGCATCGTGGCAACAGTGCTCACCTTGCAGACAGGGCTGGGACCATCTCCGCTTCTCTTTGCCGGCACATTCGCAATCTGCGTGTTTATCGGCCTTAATCAGGGAATACTCAGCGGATACATCCCAGAGCTGTTTCCAACAGTTGTGCGTGGAGCAGCGACCGGTTTTGGCATGAACTTAGGCCGCATCCTAACGGCCGTGGGCATCTTCTTTCTTGGCGTGATGGTAGTGCAACTTGGAGGTTATCACAATGCCATCTCGATGTTTGCACTGGCATACGTTGTTGGACTGATAACACTTGTTACTGCGCGCGAAACAAAGGGCCAAGAGCTCCCGTTGTAGGGGGCGAGCTTTACTCGCAGCATATTCCTGCCTCCATGGCATACTTTGTGAGCGCAGGAATCGAATCCAGGTGAAGCTTTACGTAGATGTTCTTTCGGTGTTGTTCTATTGTGTGATGACTTCGATGGAGATAGTCGGCTGCCTCGCGCGACGACATTTCCTTGCAGATGATACAGCGGATCACCTCGATCTCTGCTGGTGTTAAGCTTGAGTCATCGGGTTTGCTCGAATCATCCTGGCTTTCCGATGGTGAAACATCCAGTCCCTGCGCTATCGAAAGCACATAGGAGCGTATCTCGGCGATACTGGCAGTTTTAACGAAAAAGCCATCGATACCGGAGCGACGAGATCTGTGACGAAGTTCGGAAGAATCGTGCATCGTGAGGAGGATGCACTTAACATCAGAGAGCAACTTTTTGACACGTAAGCACAACTCAATGCCATGAATCTTGGGCATTGAAAAGTCTGTCATCAGAACATCAACGCGTAATCCTCCTTCGATGGCGGTCAAGCACTCATGTGCAGATGTAAAAGTTCCTACTACCAGTATCGAAGGATCAAGTGACAGCGCCCGAGAAAGTGATTCGGCAAGTACGCTATGGTCATCTACAATGGCTATGCTAGTTTTCATGATAAATATTCGATCAGATGAAGTTCTTCATTGCCGTTGTGATAGGAAAGCTTGCTACCATTTGCGTGCCGGCAGCTTCAGATGACGTTATCATGATGGTTCCAGATGCATGTCGGACCCTTGCACGCAATTCGCGAAGGCCAATTCCATCCCTGGTGGCATCTGGATCAAATCCATTTCCATTATCCGAGCAAATGAGCTCTAAGTGCCCTCTAGACCAAACAAGCTGTATTGTAATCAAAGAACATTGTGCGTGGTGAATTGCATTTTGAACGCAAATCTGTGCGCACCGGTAGATGCTTCGTGCCAGATTGTCTGATACAGCACATGAGACACCTTGTTCTGAAAACGCTACTCCAATGCCACCTGCATGACGCTGCGTGTAGACCGCATAGTCAGTAAAGGCATGTGCAAGATTGTTTCCATGTACAAAGTGCTGATGTAGCACATGCGAGACATCGCGTACCTGCTCTGTTATGCTCATCGTCTGTTCAATCAGCCAATGAACATCTCGCAACATGGCAACATCGTGCGTTCGGCTCTGCAACTCCTCCAGCCGCAGGCGCAGAAGTGTAAGTTCCTGAAGCGTTGTTGAATGCAGATGACTTCCGATTGCATTAGAGACTCTATCCTGAGCGTCTGCAACAAGCTGCAGATCTTCACTCCAGCGTTCTTGGACATGCTGCAAATCCATCGGTATCTCATCGCCGAGAAGTACCTCACGTTGGTTATCTGTCACTGATTGCTGCCGCAGTACCAAGCCTGAAACTTCAACCAGCTCTCTGTAGGCTGAGACGAGCTCTTCTGGAGATTCAATACATCCACTGGCGATGAAGTTCTCCAACAGAACTCTATGCCGATTCGCAAGTTCATCTGCGCGAACGACTTCAAGTGCGAGATAGTAATGATGTCGTGATGCAGCGAAGTTCAATCGCTTTGCATGCAGCTTGCCAAGGGAAGCATGGAGCAGGTACGTATCAGAGGCAGATAGTTCATTGGATGTCTGAAGGTGAAAATGCAATACCTCTGCAGCCTCGTCAAGTTCGCCTACTTCGCACAATGCATCAACTAAGCCTGCTGCGGCCTGTAGGTAACGCTCCCGTTCTATGCTTGATGTAAACTCACGTAGGATCCTCCGATAGCACCTGATTGCTTCGCTGTAATTCTTTAGCATGTGTTGCGCGACACCAACCCAAAGTGTCGCAGATGTATAGTTCCAGAGGCCAATGGAGATAGGCTGAAAACGGAGCAAGGGGGACAGAACGTTGATAGTACGTTCATATTCATCCGATCGTACGTAGACTGCTCCCAGGTTGATGGAGAGTGTTGCTAGCTGGATAGGATCGAGCTGTGACTTCAGCTCACGATATGCATATCGTAATCGATAGGCGGCTGCAGGAACATTGCCGAGCCGCAAGAGGGATAGTCCAATCTCACATGCTACAAATCCCCGAACAATCGGACAGCTGGCATCAGGAAGTAGTGCCTCGGCCCGAAAAGCGGACTGCAGCGACTCATCGTTTCGATGCCTAGTGCGCAGATAGACTGTCTGGCGTAGGAAGAAGCATGCGCGAGTATATGCTGTTGCTTGAGATTCAATCTGACGGGCCTGTTCCATTGCGGAATCTTCGAGCAATGAATCACCAGATAGATCATGTAGGCTAGCGTGTGCGCACCAATACAGCAGGCGCTCATCGGGGTCTTCAGGTTCGAAGATTGTTGTGAAATGTTCAGAGGCTAGTGCAACATTTCTCGAAAGAGTTGCCTGAATGGCACTATAGAGCTGTTCTGCGTTCAGCCCTCTATCGGCCCATGTGCGCCGGTCAGACTGAAAGCCCGAGCGCAGGTATCCCGTAGCTAAAATCAAATCCATAGGAAAATCATGTTATCTGTTAATACAGTACTGCCGAGTACAAAACCAAAATATTTACAAGCAGAAAAAGGTTACACGCGAACGCTATAAAGCTAATGCTCAACCCACCGGAGTGTTTGAATTCCTAGTTCGGTAGCAGCTAAGCAGTTTAAAATCGAGTCGTCTACGAGTATCGTGTCTGCAGGTGCAAAGCCTTCTTCTGTGCAGACATGGATGAATGCCTTTGGATCTGGCTTTCGCAGGTGTATCATGTAGGAGAGGTAGACGTTATCAACTGATGCAAAGACCGGCGCACAGCGTTGCGCAGAATCGAGATGATGTAATTCTGAAATGTTCGATAGAATCACCGTGCGCGATGCATTGTACTGAATCTTGAATCTCTCGACACGATCAAGTGCATCATGAAATAGCCCCCTGTCGAGAATTGCACACCATGCGCGGTCGAGTTCAAGATCCGAGCAGGTAAAGCCATACATAGCCCGCAATGATGTGCGGAACTCTGCCGTTGTGATATCCCCACGATCATACGCAACGAACACATCTGACTGCTGCTCAACACCGAATGTGAGTGGCGTGCCGTTGTACCCTTGAAGCGCTAGCAGCGCCCGTCGGGTTTGTTCAAACTCGATATCGAAGAGTACGCCGCCGAGATCAAGTATCAGAAGGGACATCGTGATGTTCTGTTAATACCGGAAATAATACCACCGATTATCCTCGATGGATGCGGATCTGCGGATGGTCTTCAAATACTCATCCCACACATTCTGCTTGCGCTCCTGCAGAAGATCTTCTGTGCGCAGTTCGAGCCACATCGGAAACTCTGCCTCATTGGCTTTTACAATTCCAGTAATGTTTACAATGTACCATCCAAGGGCCCCGAGGAACGGTCCATAGAGGTCGGGAAGGGGCTTGGCAAGAATCTCCGCAGCAGCTGTAGGGTCATAGAGTTCTTCACCGATGAAGCCGCCCTGGACTGAAACACCTCGCATGATCTGAGCACCCTTCGGGTTTTCAGCGATGAACATTTGACCGTCATCAAGGCGTGTGGTAAGCCCCATAACAGTCTTCATGAAGTCTTTACGGGCTTCACATCCGCGTTGTCTGGTAAGGATTGCAGCCACACGCGCAGCTGCTGCATCAAATGGCACGGGGCCTGCGTCGATGCTGTCGACGACGATGCCAAGCACGACACCTTTCTCTGGTGTGTCGATTGGGTCGCACGCAGCGGCAACCTGTGTTCGAAATGCGATGTCGCCGAGCCGATACGATCCGAAGATCTTTTCCTCATACGTGAACCATGGTGAGAGTTCAATGGTGCGTCCGAATCGTCCTGCGATGGCACCAAGCTCCATGCCCTGATCATACAGGCCGGCTGCATCGTCAACAATCTTCAGGATGCTGTCTACTGTCTGACGTGACGGCTCGATCTCACTGACGATTACCCGTGCCCTGATATCTGGAAGCTTTCTTCCCTTAACGGTGATCAGGGAGTCAACAAGCAGAATGTGTACACCCGACGCATGCCGTATAGGGCCCACGGCTGTGCCAGGCTTTTTGCCTTTGACTAACCCATAGAACCATGACTGCGCAACGCTGTCGGGCGATAGTCGGACGTTTCCTGATGATGTTGAAGCTGCAATGCTCTGCCAAAGCGAATCCTTCGTGCGTGCGTTGCGAGCCCCGTTCAACAAGGAAACAAATCGTGAAATGTTGCTCAGAACAAGAGCGGAATCTATCGGTGCGGCTTTCATTGGCCATGCCAGATAGGCAAGTCTGCGCATTGGCTTCGTGGTTGTGAACTCCCGAGGGTTGGCCTTGTGATATGCCTCCATATCTGCTACGGACGGGGCTGGCAGATCTGACAGACATGGCATACGGATAACGTCTACAGTAGCAGATGTAGCAGCATCACGAAACCGCGGACGTAAGCTTGCTGTATCGAGGCGAACCGTGTCGGTAACTACCCGGTGAACACGCGTCTCAGTTTCTGTTAGCCCAATGATCTCGCGCCACTGCGCTACAGATGCCTTGAGCTGCAGTAACTCATCGGAGCGCTCCTTCTCGGTAAGACCAGCCGTGTTGGCTCTGATGAGAGAGTCTGGACGGTACAGAATTGCTTTCAGGAGTTCAAGGTCAAACTTACCCTTGTCATCGATCACACCACGTTTAATGAAGTCGGGTGTGGCCTTCATGAATATGCTGTCTACATCTGCATTGCTAACGCGAACACCCAGCCGCACAGATTCTCGAAGCAGAAGACGGCGCTTGGTGAGTTCCTCCCATGCCTGCTGCATGATTTCAGAAGGGTCTACCTTGCCGCGCTGCTGCACGTATTCCGTTCTCCGTCCAACCTCTTTGGAATATTCGTCAAGCCAAATGGTGTCGCCATTGATCACGCCGGCATATGCACGGCCGTTCGATGCCGGCTGCGCAACAAGCTGAGACGCCCCACACAGCAGGGCGATGATTACGAATCGTTTCATGCGCAAAGATACCCGTACGAAGGGTACAGCCTGCGTAACTTTGTAGCCAAACTTTGAGGACATTCTCTATGACGTTGTCAGAACTTTGCTCAGCTCACGCACAGACTCTTTTAGATGCAGTAACGGCAAACAAGGAGCGAACATTTCATGCTCACTGGCCAGAAGCGCCGAGCGGCAAGATCTATGGCGAAACTGCCAACGACGACGGTCTGGCCAGGTTCAAGGGTCAGCTCAATGCAAAGTTTGACCGACTCTCAGGGGGCGACGAATGGATAGGTGATGAGGCTTCACCCTATGGCTTTCCGCTTGGTATTACCTACCCGTCTTCACCGGTAGACGTTACCATAGAGCGCGCCTCGCAAGCCCAGACAGCATGGCAGTCTCTTACACCAACAGAGCGTGCCTCGGTTCTTGTAGAGGGTCTTGAGCGCGCTTCTAAGCATTTCTTTGAGATCGGCTATGCCACGCAGCATACTACCGGACAAGGCTTCGTGATGGCATTTCAGGCCTCGGGGCCACATGCGTTCGATCGTGCTCTCGAAGCTGTTTCCATGGGGCTTGCAGCACAGTCATCGTTTACGCAGTCGGTTCAATGGTCTAAGCCGATGGGCAAGTTTGCGGTCAACATCGACAAGTCCTACCGCATCGTACCTAAGGGTATAAATCTTGTTATCGGGTGTTCAACCTTCCCCGTATGGAATACAACGCCGGGAATGTTCGCTGGTCTCGTAACCGGCAATAGTGTTATCGTTAAGCCTCATCCAGGTGCCGTTTATCCGATCGCTATCGTGATCGCAGAACTCCGCAATGTGCTCGTAGAGCTTGGACTCGACCCAAATGTGATCCAGATGGCCGTTGATACGGCCGCCAAGCCCCTTACGTTGGACTACGTGCAACACCCAGCAGTGCGTGTGATTGACTACACAGGTGGTTCTGCATTTGGAACAATCATTGAGCACGAGGCAGCAAAGAGTGGCAAGGTTGTGTTTACCGAGAAGGCTGGAGTAAACTGTGTTATTCTTGATAGCACAGATGATCTCGACAAGGCAATGGATAATCTTGCTTTCTCCTTGTCTCTCTACTCGGGGCAGATGTGCACCGCACCACAGAACATCTTTATTGCCGAGTCCGGCATGACGGTGGGCGAAACAGTGGTGTCTGTAGAGGATGTTGCACTCAAGCTCCGTGAGAAGATCGATGCACTGGTAAACAACGAAAAGGCAGGCCCAGGAACACTCGGAGCAATCCAGAATCCAACAACTGCTGGACGTCTTGGCGAAGCCTTGAATCTAGGTCTTGCTGAGATTCGGGCTACTGCTGCGATCGCGCAACCTGGGTTTGATCAGGCGCGTTCACACTCGCCCCTTGTATTGCGCACAGATGTATCCCGTTCGGATGTCTACACGCGTGAGTGGTTCGGTCCGATCTCATTCGTGATCACTACGGCATCGTTCGAAGAATCACTTAAGACCGTTGAAGCCAGTATCCGTGAGCATGGTGCGTTGAGTGCCTTGGTCTACACGACAAATGCCGACAACATGCAGCAGGCGGAAGACGCAATCGTGAGCGCTGGTGCGCCAGTGGCATTCAACTTTAACAGTTTCGTCTGGGTGAATCAGTCAGCAGCCTTTAGCGACTTCCATGGAACTGGCTGCAATCCTGCTGGTAATGCCACATTTGCTGACTGGCAATTCGTTACCAACCGGTACAATGTGATCGGAGTGCGGAAGCAGGCGTAAGCCGTTACCGTCTATACCGCGCATTACGTAGGATGCCCCACTTATGCAGCCTGTGCTGCAGGCTGGTGGTAAGCACGCCTATGCCGTAAATGGAGCTGCGGCGGAAGTTGATCGATGACGCATCATCAAAGTACTTGGTCGGACACGTCACTTCGCCAATAGGGAAGTTGGCCATGATGATCTGCGAGAGCATCTGGTTGTCGAACACAAAGTCATCACTATTTGCTTCAAGATCAATGCGCTCAAGCACTTCGCGAGAGAATGCGCGATACCCCGTGTGATACTCACTGAGCTTCTGTGAAACCAACACATTCTGGATAAAGGTAAGTCCGCGGTTGGCAATGTACTTGTACATCGGCATACCGCCCTTAAGAGCCCCATTCCCGAGAATACGCGATGCAAGGACAACTGGATACACATCGTTTGCGATCATCCATGCAATCGAAGGGATTAGCGTGGGTGTGTACTGATAGTCGGGATGCACCATAATCACGATATCTGCGCCGATCTCAAGTGCCTTTGTGTAACACGTTTTCTGGTTGCCGCCATAGCCGCGGTTACGGTCGTGCCGTATCACGTGATGAATGCCCAAGCTATGGGCAAGCTCTGACGTGTTGTCGCGTGAGTGGTCGTCTACAAGAATGACCTCGTCCACGATATCCAAAGGGATCTCGCGATACGTTTGTTCAAGAGTCTTTTCGGCATTGTATGCCGGCATGACAACTACTATGCGCTTGCCGTTGATCATTCGAGCTCAAAAGTAACAAGTACAACTGAACTAAGCTTGACTTCTTCGGGGAAGACAGGGGTTGATGTTGACTCTGTATTGTCGGCCCTGGCCATTGTCATTCGTTGTGCTGCATCGTAGTCCTGATCGTCTAAGCGCCCTCCGCGAGGAAGTATCAGATCAATGCTGATTACTTTACCAACCTGGGCATTCACGGCTGAAGCAACAGCCGCTGCTTGAATCTTTGCATTACGGGCAGCAACTACCTGCAAAGAGTCTTTGATCTGGTCTCGGCGTGAGATACTGAACGCCACAGAATTGAGAATGTTGCTGCCTTCCTGCAGGCCATTGTCGATAACAGATTGCAGCTTTGAGAGGTCGGTGATGCGAATCCTGACGCTGTTGCGCATTTCATATCGCAGAAACTTGCGCCGACTGTCACTCCAGTCATACACGGGGCTAACAGAAACATCCTGTGTCTGGATATCTTTCTGTGGTATGCCGAGAGCACTGAGAGATGCAACGACAGCCTTCACGCGTTGGTCGTTATCACGCTTGATGTCGGCGACATTCTTCCCAGACGTTTCAACGCCGATTGATACATCTGCTTGATCCGGAAAGAACGTTGCACTGGCCTCTCCAAGAATCTTGATAACCCGTGTGCTAGTGTTTTCGGACTGTGCCGATACAGCCTGATGCAAGGCAAACATCGCTACGATGCAGGTAAGGATGCGAAGCATTTCATGCCCCCTTTATAACTCTTATGATAAAACTTCCATGAGTGTTGCCCACTCATCTGTAAGCGAAGCGACGACTTTCTTAGCTGTTTCGTATGATGTTGTGCTCTTATGCTGCTTCACGGGGTCTTTATATAGCTCAGGATCTGCAAGAATAACCTCTAGGTCTGCGATCATCTTCTCCTGCACGCCAATCTGCTTTTCGATTTCAGCAATGCGCCGTTCTGCTTTGCGTTTTTCGCGCTCTATCGCCTTCTGTTCTTCGCGGCTCAGCACTAAAGGCTTGTCGTCGGCGGCTGGCGCATGCTTTAATGGGATCTCGGTAGGGGGCGGTGCATTCTGTACATGCGGATCACCCAGGAGCTTAAGGTAGGCGTCAACGTCTCCTTCATACTCTTTGAGCGTTCCCATGCGAAAGGCAATGATCTTTTCTGTAAGTCCGTCGAGGAAGTCACGGTCGTGAGAAACCACGATCATGGCTCCATCATAGGCAAGCAGAGCTTCCTTGAGCACTTCCTTGGAGAGCATGTCTAAGTGGTTCGTTGGCTCGTCAAGGATCAGAAGGTTGTATGGCTGCAGTAGTAGACGGGCAAGGGCAAGGCGTGACTTTTCACCACCGCTCAGCACGCCAACACGCTTGTTGATGTCGTCTCCCTTGAACAGAAATGCACCAAGCAATGTGCGCAGACGCGAGCGCATTTCAGGGGGCGAGGCCTGCTCCATGATCTCGTACACTGTTTGGTGTCCGTCCATAAGATCAGCCTGGTGCTGAGCGTAGTATCCAATCGATGTGGCATGCCCAACCTGCACGTTGCCGCCGGTAAGGTGCTCTGCACCGGCAATAATCTTAGCAAGCGTTGTCTTGCCTTCGCCGTTCTTGCCGATAAAAGCAATCTTTTCGCCGCGCTCGAGCACAAAGTCTACACCGCGGAGAACGCGCTTGTCGCCATAGTTCTTCTGGATGTTGGTGCATTCAACAACGACGCGTCCAGAACGGGGTGCTGGCGGAAATGAGAAGTGAATCGACGATGTGTCCTGGTCGTCTACCTCAATCACTTCCATCCGCTGCAGCGCTTTGATGCGTGACTGCGCGCGTGAGGCGAGCGATGCTTTGTACTTGAATTTATCAATCCACTTCTGCATCCTGTCACGCTCTCGGCTCTGTCGTGCAGCCATTGCTCGCTGCTGCTCCATGCGCTCTGCGCGGATCTCTTCGTAGTCGGAATATGATGCTGGGATGTCGTAGACCTTGTTCTTGGTGATCTCGATTGTACGATTCGTGATGTTATCAAGAAACGTTCTGTCGTGCGAAATCAGAACAACTGCGCCTTCGTAGTTCGAAAGAAAATCTTCGAGCCATCGCACAGAATCGATATCAAGGTGATTCGTGGGCTCGTCCAGCAGCAGACAGTCTGGACGCTGCAGCAGCAGACGTCCGAGCTCTGCGCGCATCTGCCAGCCCCCTGAGAACATCGTGAGGGGGTTGTCGAGTTGTTCGCGCTCAAATCCAAGACCCGTGAGGATCTGCTCGATGTCTGCCTGCATCGTAAGGCCGCCTCGGCGCGCATAGAGATCATTTGCATCTGTGAGGCGCTGCACGAGCTTCATGTAGTCGTCGGACTCGTAGTCCGTGCGTGTCTCCAGCTGATGCTGGATGCGGTCGATCTCATCGTGCAGTGCAAGCACTTCCTCAAAGGCCTGCATCGCAGTCTCACGCAGAGTTTTGGTAACGTCTAGTGTGAGGTCCTGCGAGAGGAACCCTACACGGATTCCGTTCTGACGTGACACATCTCCTGATGTTCCCTGGCGTTCACCGGCGATGATACTGAGCATCGTTGATTTGCCAGCTCCATTGCGGCCGACAAGACCAATGCGGTCTCCAAACTTGATGAGAAAGCTCACGCCCTTGAACAGGACGCGGGTTCCAAAGTCTACGGTAATGTTCGATAGTGATATCACAGCTTCTCCAATGCATCGAGAATTACCTCGGCGCAGGCTCGTTTTGACATTGCAGGGTAGCTCAGTGGTTGAGCGTGTTTAGTAACGATCGTTATGGTGTTCTGTCCGGTGCCAAATCCGCTATCGGCTTTGCCCGCCTCGTTTGCAACGATCATATCAGCATTCTTCGATTCCAGCTTTCGATGGGCATTCTCGAGCAAGTTGTCTGATTCTAGAGCAAATCCGATAACACGCTGATGCTCTTTCTTGCTCTTGCCAACTGCTGCAAGGATGTCGCGCGTGCGCGTCAGGGTAATCGAAAGATCATCGCCTATCGCCTCCTTCTTGATCTTCCGATCTGACGGTTCTGCCGGCGTGAAGTCTGCCACGGCCGCTGCCATGATGAAGACATCCGAATCTGTATGTCGCATCACAGCATCGTACATCTGCTGAGCACTCACAACATCGATGCGCTCCACACCAAATGGTGTAGGCAGCGATGTTGGCCCCGTCACAAGCGTAACAAGATAGCCTCGCTTTTGCGCAGCCTCTGCAAGGGCAAAGCCCATTGTGCCCGTTGCATGATTAACAATCGACCGTACGGCATCGATGCGCTCATGTGTTGGGCCAGCAGTAATCACAACACTTGTAGGGGCGAGCCGGTGGCTCGCCCGCTCTGGAAGGATGTCCGCCCGCTCTGGAAGGGTGTCCGCCCGCTCTGGAAGGATGTCCGCCCGCTCTGGAAGGATGTCCGCCCGCTCTGGAAGGATGTCCGCCCGCTCTGGAAGGATGTTGTGTCGGGCTTCGATGTTATTGTGTCGGGCGAGCCACCGGCTCGCCCCTACCAATGTTTTGATGATCTTTGCGATCTCGGGCAACCGTCCTTGGCCAACAAGGCCGGAGGCGAGCTCGCCGGATTCGGGATCGATGACGATAACTCCGTCTGAGCGGAGTTGGTCTACGTTGCGCTTGGTGGAGGGCTGCAGCCACATGTCGGTGTCCATCGCAGGGAACACGTACAGCTCGGTATCCGGTGTTCTGGAGCATACCACGGTCATAAGTGCCGTGTCGCAGAGGCCTGTGGCTAGACGTGCCAGGGTGGTAGCCGAGCACGGGGCTATGCAGATCACATCGGCCCACTGTGCAAGATGCACGTGCCAGGAGCCCCCTTCCTGAATGGAAGGGTCATATGGATCAATGATCACCGGATGCAGTGAGACTGCTTCTAGGGCCAACGGGGCAACGAACTGCCGTGCTGACGGCGTCATGATTACGCGCACGTTGTGCCCGGCCTTGCGAAGATCTCTCACAAGCCAGGGTGTTTTGTACGCCGAAACGCTACCGGTGATTCCAAGCAGGATGTTCATAAGACAACAAGAGCCATCGCGGCAGGACCGGATGGCTCTTCATACTCTTCGTAATTGGATTATTCCTCTGGAACAGAAGGCGCTGCAACAGGAAGGGGCTCTGTGCGCACGTGAATCTGGCCATCCGTCATCTCCTTCATCGCCATAAATGTTGGCTTTGGAAGAAGATCGAATTCCTTGCTGATAGCGATCTGGTCTGCGTTTGGACCTTCCGCCTCGTCGGTGTCTACGATAACGTCTGCAAGACGCTCAGAGATCTGCGTCTTGATTTGGTCGTTGATCTGACGTGAGCGCAACCCCATGGCAACGATAGACTTATAGATCGAGCCTTTGGCTGATTCGTCCATGCGGACTTTGACTGGATTGACGATGTAGGTACTCATGTGCGAGACTCCCAAATGGGTTCAGTTTTGACAAGGACGGCAAAGATACCGAACCAGAGGGGATTTGCAAGGGATTGTTAGACCCGGCAGGTTTCCCGCTTGCCGAACATTGCGTACCGGTTGCGCGACATCCAACGGTACGCTGGACGCCGTATCACTCTAGGAACGGCCTGGATCACGAGGGCAAGGGGCTTGTGCCAGCCTCTCAGCAGGGTAAAGAGGAAGATCATGGCAAGGTCTTCCGTGTAGAAGTCGCCCGAAGGCGTAACGACGTACACAGAATCTGGCGGACCCATAATCCCATGGTTACGCAGCAGGTGAGTACCTTCTTCACCCTGGAACGGGATAAAGCGCAGAATTCGGTTGCTATCGTACCGTTGAAGGTGATGTACCGTGGCATCGCACAGATTGCACATGCCGTCAAAGATCACTGTGACCGATCCCTGCGCAAACATCCGATCAAGCCTCGCGACGCAGTCGGGCTACGTAGAATCCGTCTCCGCCTGCATCATTTGGCACAGAAGACCATTCGTTCTGAAGCGAGAACTTCTTGCCTGTTTCAGTGTCGAGGAAGGCATGTATCTGCAGAGAACCTTCCTCTGGCAGAACACTGCATGTGGTGTACACAACGGATGCTCCAACCCGAGCAATTGGTGCGGATCGGCGAAGAACGTCTGCCTGAATACCGACGAGATTCCGAAGTGAATCTTCAGTTATGCGGTGAAGAATATCAGGATTTCGCCGAAGAACTCCTGTGCCCGTACACGGAACATCAATGAAGACGCCGTCTGCCGATTCATGAAGTCTCTTCACCACCTTTGTCGTAGTGATCTCGCGGGTTTCGATGATGTCGATTCCTGCTCGCGTAGCCCGCGTACGAAGAGCGTCGAGTTTTGATGCCTGCGTGTCCAGGGCAATGATGCGCCCCTTATTCTTCATGTGACTGGCAAACACAAGTGCCTTTCCGCCTGCACCCGCACAGGCATCTACGATACGCATCCCTGGGTTGCACGGTAGTTCACATGCCGCCTTGTAAGAATTGATGTCCTGCTGCTCGAACCAGCCCCGTTGAAAAGCCTCCGACGTGAACAACCCAAATGGCTTGTCGATACGTAGCATCTCGCCTTCGATGTGCAGAGGCTGGAAGGGGGCTAGCGCTGCGCTGCATGTGCTGATGTCGGTGAGATGCGTGTTGACGCGGACAAATGTTTGTGCATCGCAGAGCATCGAAGACATAACCTGTTGTGCATCGTCTGCAAAGACGCTAACAAGTCTTTCTCGCAGCCAATCAGGGAAGCATGCCTTTGAGGAATCTGCTACGCCGTCGAGGATTCCCGATAGGGCAGCATCAACATCATCATATCGGACAGCTTGAAACAACGTTGCGCGTATCTGCTGCGCTGTAACCGCATCGGGTTTGAGATCGCGAAACATGCGTTCAATTGCCGATGACAGGTGTCTGTGTTGAGCTACAACGTCATAGAACGCGTCGCGCACGGCATCGTGGTACTCTGGTTGTAATTGCACGAGATTATACCGTAATCGTCAAAACGTTGGAGGAAGCATTATACGCGCACGAGAACCGAGGCAGATCCGTAGCAGAACCCGTGGTGGGCTGTTTGAGAACAGCACCATTCGTACGGGCAAATTCAGCCTTATGGCAGGGGCAAACACAGTTGCCAGCAGCATCAACCGGCAGGTCTACGCCGCATCCAGAATGCGTGCAGATGGTGCTGAAGACAACGAATGTGGAGGTGTCGATGCGAGATATGAAGACCAATTCGCCGTTATTGACGCCAGGAACGGTTGTCTGTATGATGCCGCCCACAGTACCCAGCTCTGGGAACGGGGCAAGGGAAACATCATAGGAAGCACCCGGTGAAACAGGTGTTGTTTCGTCCTTCTCGCAGCCTGCAACGAGGCCTGCTACGGCAGTAGCGGAGAGAACAAGACCAACAGAAGCTGCTGCCTGCTGAAGAAACGATCGACGAGAGGAGGTAGAAGACATAGGTGCAGGGGACTGGGTACGAGGGTACTGATTACTGGGTACTGGGTACGGGGGACTAGGGACGAGGGACTAGGGACTAGGGACGAGGGACTAGGGACGGGGGACTAGGGACTAGGGACGAGGTACTAGGTACACGAGGGTACACAGGGGTACACATAGGTACGTTAGGGTGTGCTTGGGGATTTGCGTGAGCGCCAGAGGCCGAATGCGATGAGTGAAAGAGACATTCCGCCAACGAAGGCGTAGCAACGGGGTGTGTCGCTGATGGTAGCATCTACTGGAAGCAGGCCGAATTTGAAGGCTGGGATGTATTCGATTTCGCGGCGGATGGTGCCGAAGAGTTCGTCTTTGAACTCGCGAACAACTTCTTCGCGGTCTTTCGAAAAGACATGCATGCCGTCATTGATCCACAGGCCGCCCCCTGCAAGAATGCCAAGCAGGCCGATAGTGATAAGGATCTTGTTAAGCATTCCGCCCTCGAGGTTGGTCAATAGAAAAGATGAAGTTGAACGTTCCAGCGAGACGTATATCCTGTCATCCACGTGTCCCAGATCCGATATTCAGGTCGCAATTCAACATATGGCATCAGGAATATCTGAGCGCCGATTGTTGCCGAGTTGCTCAGGTATGTTCCGAGGGCCCGATACTGATCTGTGTGGTATCTCTCTGCACGGATATATGGAAACAGCCACGTTGTGGCTGAATACATCAGCTCTGCCATGAGCGATTGCGACGTGAAGCGATCATCATAGTGCATACGTGTGTAGTCGAGAAGAAGCGAGAACTCATCACTCAACCCAATGCCGCTGAATGCGCTTGAGATTCCAAACTCATTGTTCTGAAGATGTGATGCACCGAACCACATATTCAATTTGTCCTTAAAGGCACGGGGCCAGAGAACTGCGCGGGCCGTAATTGTAGGTTGGTTGCCGTCCACAACGGAAAACGTCTCGTTGCCGTCCGAGATCTTTACCTGTGCTAAACCCTGACTCCCAAACACGCCAGCCTGAAGGGAGAGCCACTTTAAGCCTTCATAGGAGACCTCTGCTCCTGCTTCGGCCCAATCAGGTGCAATCACCGTTCTGCGCTGCGTAGAAAGCGTGTAGGAGTATGGCGCCATCGTATGATCGTCATAGCGCATTCCAATGTTGGGTCGGAACATGCCAATGCGAAGAGACGGTAGTGAGAATGAGGGGGCAATGATGGCCGAGATGGCTGCAGCACGCATGCCTGGGTACGGGGGCGGGTTGCCGATAGCAATCGTGGAAAGGTTTACAGAGCCTTCGATCGTTACCTCTGGAATCGGCATGTATGCAGAGTAGAACGACGTCTGCATCGGGAACAGCCTGCGCGGTGAATTCGCGCTAGTGAATGAGCGTGTGCTCTGTATCCGAGTGTCCATGCCGAGGGTGAGCTTCCCATCGAAGAACTGATTCGATGTGTCGCTGTCATAGAACCAGCTAAATAGCGCGTTGGTTCTCGGAACAAGTCCAACATCATACCAGCTATACCATCCAAGATCATTACGCACACCTCCGCCGGAAGGGGCTATGTGACAGTTAATGCAGCGGTTGCCGGATATCGCGGAGAACTGCGGAATTGAAAACGCCGCCGTACTGGAGAACAATACGGCGGCGATAAGGATCGTTAACTTCATTGCAAGGATTCTACTAGTTGAGCTTCATCGACCTAACGCACTTATCAAAGATCGGCAGATATACCTTTTCATCGGCCTTGCTCCAGTTCACCGTTACGCGGTACATCTTGTCGCCCTTGACTGCGAAGTATGCGCGAGCTGCAATTGTAGCTGTCGGATTGTAGGCAAACACCACTGATTTTTGTCCGCCTAGCGTAGCATTGCTCTGGGTTGCTCCCGGATACCGTGCCTTGTTCTGCTCTATGATACGGTCTAGGTTGTTTTGCTCCTTGGCATTGATCACGTCAACTTGAATTGAGCAGTCGAGTCGGGCACCAACGAAGATTGTTGAGCTTATAGCTGAAGCGGCACCCTTCTTTGTTTCGAAGTTCTTCGGATAGCTGATCACATAATCACCACCGCTGTGTGGCTTGAGCGTATCGCTTGGTGGCACTGGTGCGCCGGGACCCTGGGGGACGCCGGCCGGGAGAGGGGCCATCTTCTTTGCAAGCTTTACGGAAGCGAGGATCTCCTTGAACTCGTCTTCATAGTCTTCGTAGGTGTTGCCAAATGCGGCAAACGTAACCATCGTTATCACGGAGTCGTTCTCTGCGAAATACGTCTCTGAGACAAACTTTCCGTCTTCTTGATCGAAGTCTACATAGAGCTTTTGACCCGACTTACCACCGAGCGTCGCAACAGACTTCTGATAGCGGTCAAGACCGTCTTCGAATTCAAGCTTTGAGCGCTTGACGAGTGAGTCAATAGTTGTTGTGCTGTCCATGGCAATCGCACGGATCTCCACCTTTGCACCACCACGCCCCTTGCCAAACTGCGTAAACCGCGCAGCGTGGGCCTTCGTGCTGAATGCCACGATCATGTCGCCCTTGCGGTTCTGCGTTACCCAGTTTTTTGGAACCTTGATCTCAAATTTGCGCAGCTCATCTTTTTTGAGCTCGAGACCTTCGATAGGCACAGGTTTGGCCTTTGGTTGACAGCCCACAATGACAGCAAGGCCGGCCAAGGCTACAAGAAGTGTGCGAAGTGTTGACATGAAAAAAGACTCCGAAAAGAATGTTCAATGACTCAGTTGTTGATAGCGCCTTCCAAGATCCACGTCCGCATTCCGCGAACCTGAGAACTTGAAACAACAGACTGGATGTTGCCCCAAGGATGCAAGAGACGTCCGTCCAGAACTTGTATGATCAAGCTTTCGTCTGGCTTGCCCGGGACAACGAGATTTGGTCTGTCAAAGAGTAACGTTGAATACGAAGTTAACCGAATCCCAGCAGCTGCACTCACATCTCCGTGGCAACCACTCACCCCGCAGGTAACGGCGAGAAACGGAAGTACCTGACCTCGAAAGCTCACATTGCTGTCCGGGAATACCACGTCCTGCGGCTCCGTGATCATGGAGTCACCGCATGATGCAAGGATCAGCGAGCAGCAAAGTACTGCAATGATGAGCCAAGCGCGCATCAGTAGCTTTCCTCGATTGAAGGAAAGGAACGCTCTCGTACATCACGCACGTATTGCGCGGCGGCTTCAACCATGATGGTTCGAAGATCTGCGTAGCGGCGCACAAAACGTGGGTTGAATTCGGTAGACATGCCCATCATGTCGGTCCAGACAAGAATCTGTCCGTCGCACGATGGACCTGCTCCAATGCCAATCGTTGGAATGTGGAGCGATTCCGTAACCTCTTTCGCAAGGCTGGCTGGTACCTTCTCCAGTACGATCGCGAATGCTCCAGCATCCTGAAGGGCAAGAGCGTCGCGCTTAATCGTTTCGGCCTCCTCGGGTGTGGAGCCCCTTTCCTTGTAGGAGCCAAACTGATGTATGCTTTGCGGAGTAAGACCCAAATGACCCATCACCGGGATGCCGTTTTCCGTCATTAATCGTACAGATTCCACCACGCGCTGTCCGCCTTCGAGCTTTACAGCTCCAGAACCAGCTTCTTTCATGAGGCGTCCGGCATTACGAAACGCCTCCTGCGGAGAAATCTGATACGTCATAAACGGCATGTCTGTTACCACAAGTGCACGGCTCACCGCCCGCACAACAGCCTGTGTGTGGTAGATCATGTGCTCGAGTGTAACGGGAATCGTCGTGTCGTGCCCCTGAATCACATTACCTACCGAGTCTCCAACAAGGAGTACCTCTACACCTGAACTATCAAGAATGGTTGCAGAAACGGCATCGTAGGCCGTAAGGCATGCAATTGGCTTGCCGGCTGCCTTCATTTCGATCAGGCGGCGGGTGGTGACGCGTTTTCTGGTGTTGGGTACGACGGACATGATACCACTTCGTGAATGAGCACAAAGATAGCCGTCGCAGGGCTTCTGGGCGTTATCTTATCGTTATGCTGGAGTCAGTTGTTTCACGTACAAACGTCGCTGTTGACCTAAAACCGGGTCAACAAGCCCTGTTTATCTCCGACGTACACCTTGGATACGGTACCCGCGAGCAGGACCGCCGCCGCGAGCAGTATTTATTGGATGTTCTGCAGGGGGCTCTTCCAACGTGCGGACATCTATTCATTGTGGGAGATCTGTTCGATCTGTGGTTTGACTACGATCGTGTGATTCCCCGTGACCATGTACGCACTCTGGCCTGTCTGCTCTCATACCGCGAAGCTGGCATTCCCGTAACGTATCTAATGGGAAACCATGACTTTGGACATCATACGTACTTCAAAGATGAGCTAGATATCGATGTAATCGCCGGTGATGTTGATACGGTGATTGCCGGCACAAGGTTTTACATAGCTCACGGAGACGGCAAGGCTCACAACGATACGGGCTATCTCATCCTGCGGGGAATACTGCGTAGTCGGGCCGCTCAGTGGCTCTACAGAATGCTTCACCCCAATCTTGGCATCGGCATCGCCTCCGCGACATCGCATGGCAGCCGGGACTTTACGGGAACAAAGGACTACGGCACTACAGACGGCCTGGTAGATTTTGCAAAAGTGCGGATCGATGAAGGCGTCGATGTTGTTGTGATGGGGCATCGCCATCAGGCACAGAAAACGATGATAGGACAAGGGCTGTATGTTAATCTTGGACATTGGCTCTCTGCACCGATGACGTATGGAACATTTGACCCGCAGGATGGATTTACGTTACACACCGTTGAGCATACCTAACACCACGCACGATAAGGAACAGTCGCAATGAAGAAGATCGGATTACTGTTTGGGATGGAGCAGTCATTCCCGCCGGCTCTCGTTCAAGAAATCAATAGCCGTCATGCGGGGGTCTCCGCAGAGTTTGTAAAAATTGGTGGTGTTACGCTGGAGACGCTGTTCGAGTACGACGTTATCCTGGATCGAATCTCACAGGACGTGCCATATTACCGAGCAATGCTCAAGCTGGCAGCGCTAAAGGGTGTACGTGTTGTGAACAACCCGTTCTGGTGGTCGGCCGACGACAAGTTCTTTAATTATGCACTCGCAGACAGCGTTGGTATCCCGGTACCAAAGACCGTGCTGCTTCCGAGCAAGAATCACCCGCCGGATACAACTACGGAGTCATTCCGCAATCTACAGTATCCCCTGAACTGGCAGGAATTGTTCGACTATGTAGGCTTTCCGTCATACCTCAAGCCCTTCGATGGCGGTGGTTGGAAGCACGTCTACAAAGTGGATTCGGTAGATCAGTTCTTTGAGGCATATGCCGAGACCGAAGATATCGTGATGACCCTTCAGGAGGGCATTGATTTTACCGAATACTACCGCTGTTACTGTATCGGTAAAAAGCATGTCCGCATCATGTCCTACGAGCCCCGTAACCCTCATCATCTGCGCTATCAGGCAGGGTTCTCGCCCTCACCAGAGATGCTGGAACGGCTTGAAGAACTCTGCATCAAGATCTGCACAATGCTCAGCTACGACTTCAACACGATTGAGTTTGCCGTGCGGGACGGCATTCCATACGCTATCGATTACATGAATCCTGCACCAGATGCAGAACGGACCTCTGTACAGGAAGACAATTTTGAGTGGGTCTTAAAGACCACGGCATCGTACTTGATCGAGCTGGCACAGGAAGGCCGCAAAGTGCCGCAGGAATATGCATGGAGCTCGTTCATTGGCAAGGGGGCAGGCAAGTAATGCAGAGGAGCTCGTTAGTTCTCGATGGCGAGTCGCTGTCTGTTAATGATCTCGTATGTGCCGTGTACGACACTACGATAACCGTCGAGATCAGCCCTGAAGCACGCCAACGAGTGCGCGCATCGCGTCAGGCCGTTGAGCGCTGGATCGCAGAAGGAAGAGTGGTCTACGGCATGACCACTGGATTTGGAGAGTTTGCGAACGTTACAATAGCTGAATCCGACATCGAAGCTCTGCAGGAAAACCTCATCATTTCCCACAGCACCGGCGTTGGTGATCTCCTGCCACAGGAGATCGTTCGCTCGATGATGATCCTGCGCGTTAACGCTCTAGTAAAGGGCTTCTCGGGAATACGCGAATCAACGATCGATGCTCTGATCGCTATGATCAACCGCGGCATTGTACCAGCAATACCTTCGCAGGGATCGGTTGGCTCAAGTGGTGATCTTGCTCCGCTATCGCATCTTGCGCTGTGTCTGATTGGAAGGGGCGAATGTGTTGTTGATGGCTCCCGTGTTCCGAGTGCAGCTCTACTGCAACAACATGGTATCGAGCCTGTGCGGCTCGCTGCAAAGGAAGGCTTGGCGCTGATCAACGGTACGCAGATGATGTGCTCGTTTGCGGCGTTGTCGCTGCACAGAGCGCGCAACATCATGCGCACGGCAGACATTGCCGGAGCCTTGTCGCTCGACGCACTTCGTGGTAGCGATGCCGCCTTCGACGAGCGACTGCATCGTACACGCCCTCATCCAGGACAGCTCACAGTGGCAAAGAACCTGCGTACGCTGATTGCGGGAAGCTTGATTCGGGAATCTCACCGCTCCGGTGATGGCAAGGTGCAGGATGCTTATAGCCTGCGCTGTATGCCGCAGGTGCATGGTGCATCACGCGATACGATAGCATTCGCAACAGAAGTTGTTGAGCGCGAGATGAATAGCGCAACGGACAACCCGCTGATTTTTGCCGACGATGATAATCACATTCAGGGCGGCAACTTCCACGGACAGCCCCTTGCACTCGTGTTGGACTATCTGGCAATCGCTTTGTCCGAGCTGGCTAGTATTTCGGAACGTCGAACAGAACGCATGGTAAACCATGCACTGGGCGGTCTGCCGAGGTTCCTTACACCAAACGGCGGACTGCATTCCGGAATGATGATCGCTCAGTACACGGCAGCTGCACTTGTGAGCGAAAACAAAGTACTGGCACATCCAGCCAGCGTAGACAGCATCCCAACATCAGCAAATCAGGAAGATCATAATTCGATGGGCAGTATTGCCGGACGAAAGCTTTGGTCGGTTCTCAGTAATGTTGAACGCGTACTCAGTATTGAGGTGCTTTGCGCATGTCAAGGTATCGATTTGCTGCGTCCACTTACATCCAGCACTCCTCTTGAAAAGGTTGTACAACTCGTGCGAACAATGGTTCCTTTTGCTGAAACAGACAGGGTCTTGTATCACGACATGGATGCCGTCTATAGACTCGTGGCTAGTGGAGCCGTCGCAGATGCAGTGCCAGCGGGATTGATTGAGTGATAGAGCGGCATCCAGCATGGCATGCTCAACATGTTGATGATGTGATTCGCACTCTCGAGTCATCTCTGTCCGCAGGCCTAGATGACGAGCAGCTACGACTTCGTAAACAGCGATACGGACTAAACACCCTTCCCAAAGGCAAGATCGAGCATCCTTTGCGGCGATTTGCTCGACAGCTCAACGCACCGCTCGTATACATTCTGCTGCTGTGCGGTGTTGTGACCATGATCATCGGCGGTATCGCTGATTCAGCAGTCATCTTCGGTGTAGTCATTCTGAATGCCGTTATCGGCTTCTTCCAGGAAGGAAAGGCGATAGAGGCTCTTGCATCATTAGCCGCCAACGTGCGTGGCGAGACCACGGTTGTGCGCAATGGCCGTAGGCTTCGGATTACTGTTCAGGACGTTGTTCCAGGTGATGTTGTCGCCCTTGAGGCGGGCGACCGCGTACCAGCAGACATGCGTCTTGTCTGGGTAAAGGAGCTCGCAGTGGCTGAGGCCGCCCTTACCGGAGAATCTATTCCCTCCGACAAGCAAACCAGTATGCTCAGTGAGCAAACAGAAGTTGCAGACAGATCGAATATGGCCTATGCCTCGACTGTTGTTGTGAGAGGTTCGGGCCTCGGCGTTGCAGTAGCAACTGGCACATCAACCGAAGTAGGAACAATCTCAGCGCTGCTAGATTCAGCACCGCAGTTACAGACGCCCCTTACACGGCAGATCCAGAAGTTTAGTTCGATTCTGCTGTATGCGATCATCGGCCTAGCCATGATCACGTTCATTGTTGGCATACTGCGAGGTAGCTCAGTAGTGGAGATGCTAGTCGTTTCTGTTGCCCTTAGTGTAGGTGCAGTTCCAGAAGGGCTACCGGCCGCCGTAACGATTATTCTTGCCATTGGTGTGCACCGTATGGCTAGTCGCCGAGCAATTATTCGAAAGCTTCCAGCTGTTGAGACACTTGGATCAACAACGGTTATCTGTTCCGACAAGACAGGTACGCTGACCGAAAATCAGATGACGGTTGTCGAGGTTGCCACAGCCAAGCATACATATGCTGTGCGTGGCACGGGGTACGAGCCTGATGGACAAATCCTGCACGATGATGGCGATGATGGCCCAGAGCACGAAGTACATGTTGGACAGGATGTTGCCCTCCTTGAAACCATTCGAGCAGGTGTGCTGTGCTCAACTGCTCATGTGCGCAGGGAAGGGGGCTTATGGCATGCCATTGGCGATCCAACAGAAGCCGCGCTCGTTGTGCTTGGGATGAAGGCACAGATGCACCGCGATGTGGTGCAGGAGATGATGCCGCTTGTCGATGTGATCCCGTTCTCCAGTGAACTTCAACTGATGGCCACGCTACATCGTGCTGAAGATGGCTCTGCGAGACTCTATGTAAAAGGGAGTATCGAGGCTATCCTTCCGCGCTGCTCAGTTCAGCTGCAGCCCGACGGTTTGCATTCAGAAGTAACAGCAGAGTTCTTTCACAACATTGCCGATGTGATGGGGGCTCGTGGACATCGCGTGCTTGCATGCGCAATGCGGCATCTGGAGCATGTTCCCACGGAACTCGCGATCGCTGATCTTGCTGGGGATCTTGTTCTTTGCGGCCTAGTCGGAATGGTTGATCCACCTCGTGCCGAAGTGCGGGCATCGATAGAGGAGTGTCGGCAGGCAGGTATCCAGGTTAAGATGATCACTGGTGATCATGCCTCTACGGCCGTTGCAATAGCGCGAGAACTGGGCATCATTACCGAGGCACTGCATCCAGAGTTCCATGTTCGTACAGGAGCGCAGCTTGCGCTGATGGACGACGCGGCACTGGCAGAGCATGCAGAACATGTTCAGGTTTTTGCACGAGTAACTCCAGAACAGAAGCTGCGGCTTGTTAATGCACTTCAGCAACGGGGGCACGTTGTTGCAATGACAGGCGATGGTGTGAACGATGCACCGGCTCTGCGTGCTGCCGATATTGGCGTTGCAATGGGTCGGTCGGGCACCGATGTTGCAAAGGATGCAGCACCAATGGTGCTCACTGATGACAACTTCTCAACAATTGTTTCTGCAGTTGAAGAGGGCCGCACAGTGTATGAGAATCTCCTCAAGTTCATTGTATGGACCATTCCCACAAATGCGGCAGAAGGACTGATCATTGTTCTCGCAGTAGCGGCAGGGTACTCCTTGCCCATCGAGCCTGTGCAGATATTATGGATCAACATGACAACTGCGGTGATCCTCGGTTTGCCCCTTGCCTTTGAAGCCACACCGCCAGATGTGATGCGTCAGCCCCCACGCAGAACCGGCGATCCGCTCTTTACTCGTGACCTTGTTATGCGAACGTTGCTCGTGACAGTTCTTCTCGTGTCGGCTGGATACGGAATCTTCCTTTTTGCGATCAGCAACGGATACTCATTATCGGCTTCACGTACAGCTGCGGCGAACATGTTTGTTGTTATCGAAATGTTCTATCTCTTCAATTGTCGCACACTCGTTTCGCCAACGGCCGCTCCAATTACGAAGAACATGACGGTAGTCTACGGCGTAGTAGGCATGGCGATGCTGCAGATTCTCTTCACATATGTACCGGTAATGAATGCACTCTTTCGCACGGAGCCCCTTCCAATAGAGCTTTGGGGGATTATCATCTCGTGCGGCGCTGTAGCATTTATTGCCGTTGCCATCGAGAAGGCGCTTCGCTGGCGTTACAGCAAAGGAACTTCGATCACGATAAACTGAGCATCTCCATTCGACGTAAATGCGAGCACATCCGCATTTGTGATGCCGAGTCCATCACGCTTTGAAAGTGATACAGATGCTGTGTCTCCGGCCACATCAACGCTGCCGTCAGTAACGAAGACAAACACCCCTGAATCACCTTTCTGCTTGGTATAGGTTACAACGCCATTGCTTGATGTACGCGCCAGGCTTAGCCACGCCTGTTGATTGATCCACAACGGGGTTCCGGCCCCTTGCGGCCCAATGACCGTTTTGATCTCGTTGGGAGTAAGGGGCTCGATGTGCACTTGCTCATACCTCGGCTCAACATTGGCCCGCTCTGGTATGATCCACAGTTGCAGAAACTTTAGGCCGTTGGTGGAAGACCCATTGAATTCGGAGTGTGTTATGCCTGTGCCGGCAGACATCACCTGGATTTCTCCTGGTTTGATGCCTTCTTCATACCCCATGGAATCCCGGTGCATGATCACGCCCTCAAGAGGAATAGAGATGATTTCCATATTCCTGTGGGGATGCGTACCAAAACCCTCTCCCGGCGCAACGGTGTCATCATTGAGCACCCTGAGGGCTCCAAAGTTCATTCGGGATGGTTCGTAGTACTGACCGAAACTGAACGTGTGATAGGTGTTCAGCCATCCAAAATCGAAGTGGCCACGTTCGCTCGCTGGATACAGTACCGTCTTCATCGTTATGCCTGCCGAGACTGTGAATGGTTGATAAATGCAATGAAGTTGTTCAGCAGGTTTCTGTAGATCTTCAACGTTGCTTCATCGGTGATGATGCCGTCTTCGTTGATCTTCGTATGCACACTGCCAACAAGTAGCTCGGGGCGAGGTAGCACGGATCCACTTACTGCAGACATCAGACGGCGTAGGTCTGTTTGTGCTCGAACAGCCCCATAGTTTCCCGGGCTCGCGCCAATTACTGCAACAGGCTTATCGATAAAGGGGCGCGTGGTTCCCCGCGATGCCCAATCAATGGCATTCTTGAGCACGCCAGAGTAGGAGTAGTTGTACTCGGGTGTGGCAATGATCACTCCGTCTGCATTGGCTATCTGTTCCTTCAAGACAGTAACAGCGGCTGGTTGCGGTTCGGTGTCGATGTCGCCGTCATAGAACGGAATGTCATGTATCGATGCGATCGTTACGGTAACCCCATCCGGCACAAGAGTGGCGGCGGTGCGAAGAAGCCCCGTATTGTACGAGCCAGCGCGAAGCGAGCCTGAGATTCCGAGAATGATCATAAGTGTAGAAGTCCGTATGTGTTGCAACACGCAAATCTATGCAACAGCTAGCGAAAAATGAAAAGCCCCGTTCATAAAGGAATGAACGGGGCCTTGAGTAAGCGGGTAAGAGTTACTTGTTGATCACAAGATTTGTTGTGCTGCGTCCTGCGGGAGTGTTAACACTCAGCATGTAGGTACCTGCAGGAATGCCGGAAAGGTCAATGTTCTGCGTGATCTTACCGGAGACAGACGTCACGGCTGTGCTTCGGATCAACGTTCCATTCATGTCGAATACCTGAAGCATGTGCTGTCCGTCTGGGACATTCATTGCAGAAACGGTAGCTGTGTTGCCGCTAGGTGCTGGAGAGACGTTCATTGGCATGCGCTGCCGCGGAGCAGACATGCGTGGCTCAGGTGCAGGTGGCATTGTGCCGTCCCAGAGAATAAAGCGCACTGCTGCCTTACGTCCGTCACCTGCAAGAAGCGGCAGCTGGTGATCTCCGCGTCCAAACATTCCTTTCATAGACAAATCATCATGCTCTTCGCGCCAGTCGCCGACGATATCGCGAGCCGTAGATCTCCAGGCTTCGATCTTGTCTTCGTTATCGTCAAAGAGTTTGCGCAGCGTTGTACGGGAGCGTTTAGCGATGGGTTTTAGACGTTCGAGCAGACTCGCGACATCATCCTTGTACTTTTCACGGACGTTCTGGAGCTTTTCACGCATGCTGCTGCGTGACCCAGACTCTGCTGTTGTGCGGAGACTCTTGAGATCGGCCTTTACCGCTTCGCGGAGACGCTTTGCTTCGGCACGAAGACGTTGAAGATCAGCCAGGTCCTGGCTTGTTAGCGACGCATCATATTGCTCATGCCAAATCTTTGCAGTAGGATACACGTCTTGTTCAAACCAAGACCGCAAGTCACCACGCAGTTCTTGGAAGGCCTCAATTCGTGCTGCTTTGCGTGTGGCCTTGTCCTGCGCAGTACCTGCAGTGGTGAACATGCATACAAAGCCGAAGATGATGAGGAGGTGCTTCATGATTATACTCCGAATGTTGTGAGGGCCGTAAGACGCCTGTGCATTTCGAGAAGTTTAATCACTCACACTCTATGGCCCGCTTGCGAGCCAGAACTGCTTGACGTCGGGTACGGAATTCATTCTTCTGGTGCCGCGCCTGAAGGATGATCAGTACTTCCGACAGGGTCTTGTATTGGTGAAACGGAATGCCGTTGCTTGTGCAGTAGGAGGCTAACGTGCCTTTGGCAAAAACAATGTCCGCATACTGCACAGCACACGTGTCTGAACGCCCATCCCCTATGTAGATGACAACGTCATCGAGTGCGATGTTCGTAAGAATTGCATTCCTTTTACACGAGGCGCAAAAGCAGGAGCATGATTCTGTTGCGCCAGGGAACACAGGAGTAAACGTTGAGCCGTCCCACTGCAGCTTGTTACAGTACACCGGCACATCTACATCTGCAGCATGTGTTTGAAGCAGGGGGCGGATGTAGACGTCGAATCCGTCGCTTACGATAAATGCAGGGACATCAACTGATTTTAACCAGCGCAGCAGCGGTGCTGCACCAGCATCAAGCTCCTGTTCGAGTGCAAATGCCGTTAACGACTCAAGTGTGGTCTCTGGTGCAAAGTTCTGTACTGCTCGCTTGTAGTATTGGCTAACAGTCATCTTACCGGCGAGCAGGTCAGAGTGCAACGGTTCGAACTGACCAAACCGACGCACTATCTCGTCGCCCACATCACGGCGGCTTATCGTTCCATCAAAATCAAGAAACACATGCACCGACATTTGCACGCAACCTGTCAGTAGGTATAAAATCCACGTCCGGCTGCCTTGCCTGTCCATCCGGCACGCATCATCTGCTTCAACTGAACGCACGGACGATAGCGTTCCTGCTGATACTCACGATAGAGTCCGTCGAGAATTAACGTTACTACACCGATGCCGATCTCATCTGCCCATGCCAGGAGACCCTTCGGATAATTCACGCCCAACATCATGGCTTTGTCGATATCAGCTGGAGCGGCAAGGCCCTCCATAACGGCAAAGGCTGCCTCATTAATGAGCATCGCCAGGACGCGCATCTGCACAAGACCAACGCGGTCTTCGACAACCTCGGTTGCATATCCAGCAGCGCGTAGCAGCTCGCGTGCGCTCTCGAGGTATGCGTCAGATGTGTTAAGCCCCTTGCAGATATCAATAGTCTTCACGGACGTCATAACTCCCGGTGCAAGGCCAACACCAATAACACGATCTCCCGTGCTGGATATGCTGCCAACGTCCGTTGCGGTGTTCGTAAGCACAGAGACGATTACAGCTGCGCGAGGATTCATCGCCGAGGCCAGCTCAAGAGCGAGCTTTCTCTCTAAATGAGATGAAATTGAAAGATCGACGATGTGCGTATAGCTGGCTGTAAGCGAATGAATGTCAGAGATGAGCCGATCTGTGAACTTGTCATAGGGATCTGGATCGCCGCCCGTAACAGCATCGCTAAGTACGTCAAAATCAACATCGAGGTCTTCGATGTCATCCATTGGCGCAACGATGTTAAACTGAATATTTGCTGCTTGGAGTACGCTGGCAAACTCGGTAACAAAATCAGAGTCGCCAGTAAGCAGAACATTATACGTGCTGTGGTCAGCGAGGTTGTAGACGTTCATAGCGCTACGAAAGTACGTAGCTTCGCGTCATGACGAACATGGTAAAACGCATTCTCGTTGGTCTGGTGGGTATCCCGGCCACGATCGCCCTGATCTATGCAGACGCTTTAGCGTTCTCGGCAGCGATCATTCCTCTTACAACGCTTGCTCTGCTGGAGTTTTACAAGCTTGCCGAATCGAAACATGCAGTACCGAATAAGGTGCTTGGCGTGATTGGCAGTGTTGTCCTTCAGCTCCTGTTTCTGTACTACACGATGGTCTCCCCAGACCATGCAGCGATGGTTCTGGTCTACCTAACAGTTGCAGCTATGGGGTTTGTACTGTTAACACTTACAGCAGAGATGTTTCGAGGCAAAGAAAATGCGCTTCTGAATACCTCGCTCACAGTCTTCGGTGTTACGTACATCACGGTGTGCTTATCGATGCTCATGATGACGCGATCAAAGTTCACGACACACGGATTGGACGGCGCAGCGTTGACAATTGCACTGTTCGCTGGCGTATGGATGTGCGACAGTGCCGCATACTTTACTGGACTCGCGATCGGCAAGCATAAGTTGTTTCAGAGGGTAAGCCCCAAAAAGACATGGGAGGGGGCTGCAGGCGGCGGACTCGCGGCAATCCTAACGGTGATGGGCTTGTTCTTCTGGCTCATGCCGAATGTGCCAATGATTCACTCTGTGATGATCGGCGTAATCATCGCCGTGTTTGGTCCGATCGGTGATCTGGCAGAGTCCTGGCTAAAGCGCGACGCCGTTGTTAAAGACTCGTCACACATTCTTCCTGGCCATGGAGGCATCCTCGACAGGTTCGATTCCATGCTCTTTGTTGCACCACTTGTTATCATCTATCTGGTGCTTACGGTTACTGGACACTAAACAATGGGACATCACCACGAACACCACCACGGTCATGACCATCATCATCATGGTCATGGGCACATTCACGAACACACGGATATCAAGCCCCTTCGCATAGCTGTTGTCCTAACCTCAACGGTATTCATCGCGCAAGTAGTTGGAGGGTTTGCCTCCGGCAGCCTAGCCTTGCTTTCTGATGCCGGCCATGTGCTTGTTGATCTGGCATCGCTCCTTATCGCATTCTTCGGATTGCGGCTTGCCGCTCGCGCCCGCGAACAGCATGACATACGCTATACCTTTGGTATGCGTCGGATTGAGATTCTCGCAGCGCTGACCAACGGTTTTCTGCTGATCGGGATATGTATCTACATTGTGATCGAAGCCGTGAAGCGGATGTCGGGAGACGAACATTCGCATGTTGATTCCGAGATCATGCTCTACGTAGCCATTGTTGGCTTTGCTGCGAACGCCGTGAGTGCGCTGTTCCTGCATAAGTCAGAGCACATCACAACGCGCAGTGCATACCTCCACGTGATCACCGACCTTCTGTCGAGCTTAGGAGTGATCATTGCTGCCGGAGTGATCAAGTATACAGGATGGGAGTTGATAGACCCTTTGATCTCAATTCTCATAGCACTTGTAATCACGCGTGGTGCAGTTCGAGTTATCCGTGAATCCGGGGTGATTCTCATGGAATCAGCACCGATGGATATCTCGCCTATTGAAATGAGAGAAGAGCTGATGACGATACCCGGGATTACAGATGTGCATGATGTTCATGTCTGGCAGATTAGTCTGCGAGAAAATGCTGCATCGGTTCACGTTGTAACTGCGCGTTCATCCGACGACGTCGTTCGCGACGTTCGCGAAGCGTTAAAGAACCGGTTCCAGCTCACACACGTTACCGTCCAGGTTGAAAGCGAAAACCTGCGTGCAAATGGAGAATGCGGATCATGTTAACAAGACTAGACCCATGGATGTGGAGGTTTGTTCTCACGGTTATTGTGGGAGCGATTACCTCCTTGGCCGCGATCTTCACGAATATCGATCCGTTGTTGCAGCTAGGTCGTGTGATCATGACCATAGGGGGCGGAGCGGTCTATACGTGCTACGTTGCAGATAAGTTCTTTGGCACACAGGGTGCCAAGATGGTTCAAGGTGTATTCCTCGCCTGCTTTCTGCTGCTTGTGCTGATCTCACTTAGCAGGCTGTTCGGTGGATCAATATCAGCAGATCTCGCAATAGTGCAGATCATCGGCTACATGGGGCTTAGCATGCTGCTGCCAGTGTCGATCTTCGGCTTTTCGGGGTTGATGGCCTCGAACTACATGCGGGTTCGCTCTGGTCGAATGCGTGGTATACGTGAACTTGCAGCTGCACTTTCTGTAAGCCTGATGATGTATAGCGGTTTCTTTCAATGGTCTCCAGAGATCACAGCACTAGCATGCTCTGCAGTTGCTGTGCTACTGATAAGCTGGCAACCACAACCATGATGCATGGCGGTAAATCCAAAGGAAAATCAGCATGAAAACCTACTATAACCCTGCAGATCTGCCAAAGTTTGGACAGATATCATCTATGCAGCCAGAGCTGGCGGAGAAGTTCTTTGAATGGTACGGAGCTGTCTTTGCAGAAGGTGCTCTTACGCAGCGCGAAAAGTCGTTGATAGCCCTTGCTGTTGCCCATGCCGTGCAGTGTCCGTACTGCATTGATGCCTACACAACAGATAGCTTGCAGAAGGGGGCTTCAGAACAGATGATGATGGAAGCAGTTCATGTTGCCGCCGCAATTCGAGGAGGAGCTTCACTCGTACACGGCGTGCAGATGATGAACAAAGTCCAAGAAGTAACGATGTAATCAGGAGCAGTATGTCTCTTGCAACAACCAGTCTACTTCGCCGCGGAGCCGACCTGGCAAATGTATCACTGCAGATGCGTCTGCTTCAGGATGATCCGGCTGTGTCTGTGCTGCCTACCTTCTCAGCGATGCTTGAGTCTCATGGAGTAGGGCCGTTGCGCCCCTTACAGCCAGAAGTGCTTCAGGTGAATCTTGGAAAGATGTGCAATCAGGCGTGTAAGCATTGTCATGTAGATGCAGGACCCGATAGAACAGAGATAATGTCGCGGGCAACAATGCAGCACTGTCTTGATGCTTTAGACAGAACAACTATTCGCACCGTTGATCTTACAGGGGGCGCTCCTGAAATGAATCCGGACTTTCGTTGGTTCGTAGATGAGCTCGCAAAGCGTGGAATCAACATCATGGTCCGGTGTAATCTTACGATCATCGTGGCCAATCCAAAGTACCACGATCTGCCCAAGTACTACGCTGATCGCAATGTGCATGTCGTGTCAAGTTTGCCATTCTATGAAGCAGGCTACACAGACCGTCAGCGCGGGGGTGGGGTGTTCAATGATTCGATCACGGCACTCAAGATGCTCAATGATGTTGGGTATGGCGTAGAGGACAGTGGACGGGTGATTGACCTTGTGTACAATCCAATCGGCGCTCTTCTACCGGGTCCTCAGGCTGCTCTGCAAAAAGAGTTCAAACGGAACCTGTTCGATAAACATGGGATTGTCTTCAATCATCTGCACTGTATTACCAACATGCCGATCTCGCGGTTTCTCGAGTTCCTTGTAAACTCTGGTAACTACGAGCAATACATGCACACATTGGTGAGTGCATTCAACCCGGCAGCAGCACAGAATGTTATGTGCCGGTCAACGATCTCGGTCGGGTACGACGGGCGTCTCTACGACTGTGACTTCAATCAGATGCTTGAGCTTGAAATTGATGCCGCATGCAGTCATGTTTCAGAGCTCACTACTGAGCTTCTTGCTGCAAGATCAGTCGTAACAGACCGGCATTGCTTTGGCTGCACGGCAGGTTCGGGTTCTTCCTGCGGAGGCCAGTTGGCATGATGCAGCATCGGTGTCAGTGGTGCATGAAGGATGACCTCTACATCAGCTATCATGATGAGGAATGGGGCGTCCCATTGCACGACGATCAGCTGCTCTTCGAGTTTCTTATCCTCGAAACAATGCAGGCCGGGCTAAGTTGGCACACTGTGCTGAAAAAACGTGAGAACTTTCGAGAGGCATACTGTCGTTTCGACGTGGAGCAGGTTGCCCGTTTCACCGACACCGACACTATGAGACTCATGGCCGATGCAGGCATCATCCGTAATCAGCAGAAGATCACTGCTTCCATCGCCAATGCTCGTGCATTCCTGCGTGTGCAGGAGAAGTATGGTTCCTTCGACTCGTACATATGGGGCTTTGTAGACGGGAGCCCCGTGATCAATGCATTCAATGATCTGCGAGATCTTCCTGCAAGAACGGCATTGTCGGACGTGATCAGTAAAGATCTCAAACAACGAGGTTTTGCCTTTGTCGGCAGCACGGTGGTATACGCACACATGCAGGCAACCGGTATGGTAAATGATCATCTCGTCTCATGTTTTCGATACCATGAGGTTCAACGATGATTTCAGTCGCATGTGTGATGCTTGGACTTGTCGGCATGGAGGTGTTTGTTGTGCTTTTTCATAGGTACATCATGCATGGTGTCCTATGGAAGATTCACAAAACACACCATGCACCAACGAAACATCCTCTGGAACTCAATGATGTGTTTGTGATCTTCTTCTCCAGCATCGGCGGCGTGCTCATTGCATACGGTGTTCCAGACCAGCCAGCATTGTTCCTAGGAGCAGGGGTGGCTTTGTATGGGATGTTGTACTTCGTGATGCATGACATGGTGATTCATAAGCGGTTTCTCCGTCAGCCCCTTCCTTCGAACAGATATCTGCAAGCAGTGTATCGCATGCATATGGCTCACCATAAACATGTTTCGAATGAGACTGGAGAGGCATATGGGATGTTCTTTGTCCCGATGCGATACTGGAACACAAAGAGATGAGCAAACGTCGTAATGCAGTTGTCGTAGTTGTCTGTAAAGCGCCCGAACGGGGACGCGTAAAGACGCGGCTAGCCCGCGAGATCGGTGACGATAAAGCGCTGCGCGTGTATGCGCTTGTGATGGCCGCGTTGTTCGCTAATCTTGGGACTTCGTCGAGCTACGACGTCTGTCCATGCGTTGACGGCAATCTCAATCTTGTCCATGCAGGTACGATCGATGCAATCGCCCAGCACGGCGATTCACTCGGCGAGCGTATATGTAATGCCATACGTGATTGCAATGCTTACGAAAAGAAGATTGTGATCGGATCTGATACACCGAACATTACGTCGGACATCATTCATCAAGCGGTAGATGCGCTGGATACATTCGATGTTGTGATCGGACCAGCTGTTGACGGTGGATACTACCTGATTGGTATGAATGAGCTTCACGAGTCGATATTCGATGGTATCCCGTGGAGTACTGATGCTGTCTTTATTGAAACATGCCGCAGAATTGAGTCTGCTGGGCTTACGTATGATGTGCTGCCAGAGATGCGGGACATTGACACGCTGGAAGATCTTAACGCTGTAATGCCCGAGTTACTCTCATAACATTGATGTAGTTTCGGTCAATGCACGTCCTGATCATTGGGAATGGTATCGCTGGTGTAACAGCAGCCCGCACGATTCGCCAGATAAGCGATCATCGTGTTACGGTGATTTCCGATGAAGTCCCGTTCTTTTTCTCACGTCCAGCAATGATGTATGTCTCAACAGGACAGCTCTCCGTTGAGCATATCAAACCGTATGGCGGAACGGAATGGGATGCGCTAGATATCTCGGTGCTGCATGATTCTGTTGTATCCATTGATGCGCAGGCAAAGATCTGCTCTCTGGCGTCGGGACGCACGGTAGCGGCAGATGCACTGATACTTGCAACTGGGTCCAAACCTGTTTTGCCAGGTATCGATGGACTAGAAGCGAAGACGATTCTGACGTATACCAGATTTGAGGATATCGCGCGGCTTGATCGTGCAATTGAGGGTTCAGGAGTTACAGCCGTTGTAGGGGGCGGACTCATCGGCACCGAAGTAGCCGAGATTCTGCATGCTCGGCGCAAGCCGTTTACTTGGTTTGTGAGAGAAGCCGGGGTGTATAGCAGTCACGTGCCTCAGGAAGAATCGGCGATGATCACCTCGCACATCAGAAGTTTTGGGGTGAATCTAAAGACGGATGCAGATGTAATGTCGGCAGGCCACCTTGCGAAGTACGATCGTGTAATCATGTGCACAGGAGTTACGCCGAGAACAGAACTAACGGGCACATCGCAGATTGCCTGCAACACAGGCATCTGCGTCAATGAGCGATTCGAAACCAACGTTAGTGGTGTCTACGCAATAGGTGACTGTGCAGAGACACCATGGGGTATCGATCAGCGTTGGCACTCCGGCAAGGAACATGGAGGGCACGTAGCACGTATCGTGTGCGGAGACTCACAGCCGTATCGCCCATCGGTCTTTTGTAACAGCGCAAAGTTCTTCGATCTCGAATGGCAGGTCTTCGGCAATGTGTCCGCAAGCGGCGCTGGCACGATCTTCAAAGCCGACCCCGTTACTCAACGATGTGTGCGGTTTGCCTTTGACGAGCGCGGTGCTCTCACTGGACTCCATACAATTGGTGTGCGCCTACGGCAGCACGTTTGCGAAGAATGGATACAGCGCGCAGTATCCGTTGAAGAGGCGATGACGAACTTTGCAGCAGCAAGCTTTGACCCTGAGTTTACGACAAGGTTTGATGTATGATGCCAGTACAAATCACGATACCAGAGAGTGCCGTCAATTCAGGGACGATGACATCCCGATTGCGAAATCGCGGTGTATGGGCATACCTGTTGGGTTTAGGTCTTACGCTATTCTATGCCGTACTCTATTGGATGCCTGAGCTTCTCGGAACGCCTGATCGGCTCTGGCAGTATTATGCATTGCTGTATACGACCATTGTTCTTGTCTTTGGTGCTCGACAGCTCCGGAGGTATCGTAAACAACGATACCATCTATATCGTACGACTACGTTGATGATGGTGCAGCTTGTCTTTGCATTTATCATCCCGCATATGCTGCGAAACAGTCAGCATGGCGAGTTTTACTTCAGTTACTTCTGGCCTCTAAAGCCAGAGTACTTGTTTCCTTCTACGCTTCATACGCTGTTGAACAGCCCCGATACTTTGCAGGTTTTCATGGGCTTCTGGAGTATCGTCATGCTCGTGATTGCTACGCCAGTGTTGACATACTTCTTTGGAAAACGGTGGTACTGCTCCTGGGTTTGCGGATGTGGGGCACTTGCCGAGACAGCGGGTGATGCATTCCGCCACTTAAGCAGCAAGAGCAATGCATCGTGGAGGTTGGAACGCTGGACGATCTATCCAATCCTAGGCATCATTACAACTGTCACTGCGGCACTGTGGTACTTCGATGTCCATCCAAACACTGAGCTTCAGAACTATGTTACGACAGCAAATAGAATCTATGGATTCGTGATCGGTGGGCTGTTCTCGGGAGTTGTCGGCGTTGGATTCTACCCCATACTGGGGTCGCGAATCTGGTGCAGATTCGGATGTCCCATGGCTGCAATACTTGGCATCATACAGAAGTATGTATCGAGATTCCGAATTGAAACAAATGGCGGACAGTGCATCTCGTGCGGTAACTGCAGCACCTACTGCGAAATGGGCATTGATGTGCGTGCCTATGCCCAGGAGGGCAGAGACATTAAGCGTGCCTCATGTGTAGGATGTGGCGTATGCGTTAGTGTGTGTCCGCGTGGAGTGCTACGCACCCGATGAACATCTGTATGCCGTGATGCAATTACTTGCCTGAATCCTTGCCGTACCAAGCACGAGCATCTTTTTTCATTTGCTCAAGCTCAGACTTCAAGAGGTACATCATGTGTCCAGCTTTGTAGTAGGACATGCTCACATTGCGGCGAAGAGATTCTGGCAAGCCTAAGTGTGCAAACGTGTACTCGGTGCCATAGAATGGTGTTGCCAGATCATAATATCCATTGAGTACCCATACTCGAAGAGAAGGATTCATCTGCACGGCATTGCGCAGACGAGGCCCAACATTGAGATACTCGTTCTGAACATTTGAATAATCCCATGGCCATACTCGGCCCGTGAGAACTTCGTACGGCAATGTGGTCTTCACTCCGAGCTCTCTTGTGAGGTAGTCGTTGATGCACGTTGAAAAACAGCCCGCGATCGTTGGATGATGCGATGGGTCGCGCTCCATAGATTCGCCAAGTCTGTCCGAAATCGTCCCTGTATAGCGGCTATCAAATCGTCCAATTACCTGCCCCCTGTCCCGAAGCAGTTCCTGACAAAACCTAAAGATGATAGGACGAAGTTCAGCTTTATCAAGGTACTCCTTAGAAAGCCCCGTAAATCGGGCGAGCTTCTCGATAGTTGACGCGCGCTCCTGAGGCGTCATCATCCAACCCTTCATCAGCATCTCGTTGTAGGTTGTGCTAGCAAACGTGCGCGCAGATTCAACAACAGCTTCAAGAGACTGTGACTGCATGTCTGGCGGCAGGCGCTTGTGATACCAAGCAGAAGCAGTATACGTGGGCAGGAACGCCGCAAATGGTAAGTCGTTGCCATCATTGAAATCGATCGTCTGGAAGTTGAGCACGGCACTGACGAGAATCACGCCATTGAGATACATTCCATACTTGGACTGCACGTGTTCAGAGAGTGCGCTGGCACGCGTGGTGCCGTAGGATTCACCGATGAGGTATTTCGGAGAAGACCAGCGCTTGTTGTCAGATACCCAGCGGCGAATGAACTCGCCAACCGACTCTATGTCCTGATTATAGCCGTGAAACTGTTTGGCGGACTTTTCATCAGCTGCGCGGGAGTATCCAGTGCTGACCGGATCAATAAAGACCATGTCGGTGAGGTCAAGCCATGACTGATCATTGTCTACAAGTTTATATGGAGGCGGCAGCGTTGTGCCGTCATCGTTCATCAGCACGCGTCGCGGACCGAGAACACCGAGGTGTAGCCACACGCTCGACGAACCTGGCCCGCCATTGAACGAGAATGTAAGGGGGCGCGCTGATGGATCTGTAACACCCGTCTTTGTATACGCAATGAAGAACACGTTTGCCCGCAGAGTTCCATCTTCCTGCACAAGCTTGAGATGGCCAACGGTTGTCTGGTAGTCAATCTTCTTCCCGTCGATCGTGATGCTGTGAAACGTTATGGTTGGCTCATGGATGATCGGAACATCTGCCTTGAGAGGTCTTTCATCTTCCCCTGCTCGTAAGGTGATGATTGAAATGCAAAGCAGAGCGATAGCGCAAAAATGTTTCATGTGTTACAGTCCGCGTGTTGATTCTTCGTGTATGTACCTAGCGACTTCCGTCATGCTGCCCGTTTCTCTAAAGACGCGCAGCTGCCTGTCTGCTCCAGAACCCATCTCCATGATCTCGTAGATGTATTCAACCTCTTTGCGAGAGCCTAGATCATCAACGACGTCATCAACGAACAAGAGTAGTTCCTTAATCAGCTCACGTGCAGGCATCTCCCGTTGCCGACCCCAGTCGATGAGCTTGCCATCTAATCCATAGCGCACAGCACGCCATTTGTTTTCCATGAGGAGCGATCTGCGGTATTCACGGAATGAGAGGTTCTTTTCATACAGAGAATAGAGCTTAGCTGCAACTGCCTGGCATATTGCTGCAATAGCGATTGTTTCTTCAATGCGCATAGGAAGGTCGCAAATACGAACTTCCAGTGTGGGGAAGAATGGATGCGGACGGATATCCCACCAGATCTTCTTTGCGTTATCTATCGAGCCTGTTTTTACGAGCAGGTTTACATAGTTCTGGTACTCACCGTAGCTCGAAAACAAGTCCGGCAGAGCCGTACGAGGAAATCGTTCAAAGATCTTGGACCGAAATGACTTCAACCCCGTGTCTATCCCTTCCCAAAACGGCGAGTTTGTGCTGATCGCCAGAATGTGCGGCATGAAATACCGCATTTCATTCATGAGCTGTATCTGGACTTCGCGATTCTCGATTCCAATATGCACATGCATACCAAAGATCAGTAGAGATCGAGCCAGGACCTGCATGTCTTCTACGAGCACCTTGTAACGCTCGTCGGGGTAGATCTCTTGATCTTCCCAGCGTGCAAAAGGATGTGTAGAAGCTGCACCGATGCAGAGTCCGTTTTGCTTTGCAAGATTTGATACGATGCCGCGAATCTTTTTTACTTCGGCGTAGGCTTCTGAGACATTTCTGCAGATACCTGTTCCAATTTCCAGCATCGACCCGTGCATTTCGGGTTTGATGTGCTCGTGAAGAACTTCCTGCCCCTTGCTTAACAACCCTAATTCAACGTGTGATTTTAGGTCATACGTAACTGGATCGAGCACCATGTACTCTTCCTCAATACCGAGGGTAAAGCTTGGACGCTCATAGGGGTTGGACGGATCGAATGAAATGCCGACGTCTTCTGATGCCATGGGTATTCTCTCGTAACAGGTTCTCGAAGATAGCCACTTCGGGTTCCCACTGCAACGATTCGACATGTTGTTCGTCGTATACTTGCGATATGGCAGAATTCAGCATTGAAGGCAACGGAAGAATAGAGCGGACGGCGCTCTATTTCAATGGACAGCAGCTCGACGGCGTTCGAGAGGTTTTCGTGAATATCACAGAGGATGGAGAATTCGATGTGATTGTGATGTATGTCGGAACAGATGGGCAGTCTTACACGAAAAACGTTTTTACCGACTACCTCGATAACATCAAGACGGAGCCAGCCGGGTTTACGGATCAGGAAGCACAGTCCCTGCATCTGCTGACGATTGTTAGCGATGGCAGCCTGGAGACAACGGTTGTTGCCCGGAACAACGAAGAGCAGTTTGGCATTGTTCGACTCTACGTCCACATCAAAGCCCCATCCGTCCAAGAGGGGAGAGGACTTCGCAGCTGGTTCGGTGGTGCAAAGAGTATCCCCGAGCGCGCCGAGTTTGTTGCTGAGATTACCTATCGCGAAGACAACGATGAACTGACAACTGAAAGTGTGTTTTAACTATGAAACGATTCCTAGCATTATCTGCTCTCCTTCTTGCATTGGCTGTATGGGTAGCACCACTGGATGCCCTCGCACAACGAAGAGGGGGCTCATTCGGCGGCAGCCGTGGTGGACGAAGTTTTGGACGGTCGTATAACAGTCCGTCTAGATCATTCGGTGGCACCAGAACAAGTCCGTCCAGACCCTCAATGCCGTCTCAGCGCGGTTCGGGATATTCCGCGCCCAGCGCGCGTAACTCCTTTGGCGGTACCCGGATGTCTCGTGCTACTGACTACACGAGTAGATACGGCGTTCCTCGTCGTACGGAAACGCGGTCGTTCAGCGGGACAAATGGAACGCGTACCAACTATGTGGTCAATCAGTATGGCGGGATGGGAGATGGTTTCATGATGGGCTACCTCATGGGCAGTATCCCATGGTACTGGTCAATGCCGTTTCACCCGGCGTTCTACTATTCTCGCCCACACACAGTGGCCAATGCCGATGGCACTACGGGCGCATATCCCGGTACATTTCAGTGGGGCACGCTGTTTCTGACAATTCTCGTGATAGGCGGAATTGCTTTTGTGATCTACACCTGGCTAAAAAACAAACGTCGTCGTTTGAGCTACGCTACTGCGTATGATCAAGACGACGACGCTCGAAAGAGTTCGTTTATGTAAGGGGCTCATAAGCCCCTTTCTTTTTATCGGATCACCTCGAGAGTCATGGATCGCACAGCGAGTCCATGCTGGAGTACGAGCTGGTATGTTCCCATTGGGAGGGATTCCACCGGCACTGAAGTTGTGCCTGACTCTACCTGCATGGATGCCATGATACGCCCGTCAATGCTGATGATGCGCAGCACGGATGGCGCTCCTACTGTAACCACAACATGCGACGCAGCAGGGTTTGGCCAAACCTGCACGGGACCAAGTGCGAGATTATCTTCCTGAACCGATGTAGCAAGGCGCACAGATGCTGTGAGCGAAAGCTCGATCACAGCAGGTGTTCCATTTGATGTTACGCGAAGCTTTGCGCTGTATGATCCTGTATCCGATGCAGCACAGCGAAGCGGAATGGTGATCGTGCTGCCTGCGAGTACCGTTGTCTTCGGCGGTGTTGTTATCGTGAAGGCAGCTGCAGGAGTTGCACCCTGTGGTGCGATATCAAACGAGCTAATGGTAAGGTCTGATGTGCCGCTGTTGCGCACGGTTGCCGTACGGGTGCGGTTTTGTCCGGGCTCCATGTTGCCAAAAGCAACTTCTGTTGCCGTAAATGAAGGGAGTTTTGGGCCGTTGATCCCTGCATAGCGATACTGAAGTGCACCCACCTCATCGCCAGCAAAAACAACGGTTGGCCTGCTCACCACGTTTGCAGAAGCTGCACGGACGCCAGATACCGGTTTTGACAGGACAGGTGTCCAGTCTTGTCCGCTATTGTCCGATGCAAACACCTCTCCCCTTGAGCAGACAAGCACGTGATGTCCTGGGTTCGCTGCCACTAGGACTGGTGTAACACCCCATGTATTGATGTCCACTGCAACAGCCTTCCAGTTCAGTCCACCGTTAGCTGAATAGGCAGTGCGGTACGGTGCATCATTTGCACTTGACGTGCGGTAGAGCATCACTCCATTGGTACTGTCCCGGAATGCAATCGAAACGATTCTTGCACCGGAAACACCAAGAGAACCCTGGGCCCATGTCTGACCCTTATTGAGGGAGTAGATCACGCGTCCAGTGGACGTTCCAAACCACACGGCATCGCCCCATGAAGTAACACTTCCAGGAACGATCGTCTCATTGGTTGTAGAAATTGGAGACCCGGTTGCCTGGGCCCATGCGCCACCACCATTTGTCGTTCGGCCAATTCCAAACTTCCCAGACACAGGATTGCCAACAGCAATTCCAGCAGAAGCGTCGAACATTACAACGCCAACAACAGACGTGGCATATGCACTGATGTCTGTAGTTGACCATGAACCTCCACCATTTGTTGAGCGAGACACAGATGCTTTGCCGCTGTTAAGTCCCCCGATCACCAGTTGGTTTGCAGTTACGGCGTCCAACGCCGCAGGTGTAAACGGAGGAGTAACAAGACCACCAGCGCCGCCTACAGCGCGCAGAATTGCCCTTTGCCCGAAGTATTGTCCGGCAGCATAGAGTGCACCATCGTCTGTGTAGTCCACCTTATCCCATGTAGCGCCCGGAACTTGTGCGATCATCGAGAATGAGTTTGTCGTAGACAGATCCACGGGCACAGTCACAATCTCGTGATTTGTATAGGTGCCGCTGCTGATCGAAAGTGAGATGCTGATGGAATGGGAGTACCACGGGAACTTCTCATCAAGCTGAATATCGAATGAGGCCTGACCCTCGGCATTGCGTGCAATGGTTCCGAAAGAAATCGAGCTTGTGGTATACTGCTTTACCTGACCGTCAAGAACAGTTGCCGTTGCCATGACATTGGATGCATCGGCGAGAACATTCTTGAGTGTAACACGAATTGTGGTTCTGTCGTAGCTCGTGATCTTGCCTGTTGCAGATCCGCCAATGCTGGCGGACTTAAGCACGATACCCGGCATGCGGTCTCCCGATGTAAACGAAGCATTGGTCTTAAGCGCGCGTTCTGCATTTACCCGACCCCAGTACAGGCGACGGTTTGTTGTTGAGACGCCTGTAAGCATGTCAACAGTTCCACGAATCTGCGCATAGATCATCTCAGGTGTCCAATCTGGGTGCAGCGCCTTTACGAGTCCTGCAATACCTGATGTAAGGGGGCTCGAGAACGAGGTTCCCGAAGCGGCGCGGTACTGATTACCATGAGCTGTGCTAAGAATATTCTCACCTGGGGCATAGACCGCCACATTCATGCCGTAGTTCGAGAAGCTCGAAACTCGATTGCCGCCGTTGCATGCTCCAACGCTGAGTACGCCGTCGAGGCTTGACGGTGACTGTAGGTATGAGTCGTTGTTGAGCCCATCGTTTCCAGATGCTGCAACAACCAGCGAGCCTTTGCCTGTGGCATAGTCAATGATGTCCTGCGCTCCCGGATCGATGCCGGGGCCGCCCCATGAACAGTTAATGATATGTGCGCCAAGATCAGCTGCGTACGCAATAGCTTCATAGCCACGAAGAAGACCGCGGACAGACGCATTGTCCGATCCGATCTTTATAGGAATGATCCGGCAGTTGTACCCAGTACTGGCAACGCCCTTCGCGTTGTTTGTGGTTGCACCAGCGCAGCCACCAACGATAGTACCGTGACCGTTGTTGTCATTTACGGTAACTCCACTCACAATTCGGGCATCGTTGTCTGCCTTCGTAATGCCGCTTTGTGCCTCGGTTGCTGAGATATTGCCCACAAAATCCCAGCCACGCACGTCGTCCACGAAGCCATTCCCGTCATCATCCTTGTTGTTTGACGGTATCTCCTTGGTGTTTGTCCAGATGTTTGCCGTAAGATCTTCGTGCTGCCAGTCTGTTCCGGAATCAATGATGGCGATGAGCACCGTTGAAGCCCCCTTGTTGATGTCCCAGGCCTTTTCGAGTCCCATCTGAGCCATCCACGGCTGCGTGGAGTACCTTGTGTCGTTCGGGGTGTGGAAGAGCTGGTGTATCCGCACAGGCACGGCATATTCAACATCGGGATTATCCATCAGTTTAGCACAGGCATCAAAGGCGTCGAGTGGCTCTGTGTAGGTGATGCGGTATACCCTGTCAAGTCCGATGCTGGAGCTTAGCTCTGCGTCGCGAACAGACTCGAATGCTGAGTGGATATTCTGTACGTTCAAGCTAGCCAGATCCCTATTTAAGGGGCTTTCCGACAGCGTGCCCAGTCCGCGCATCATTCCGTGCGAGGCCTTCGTTTTTACCAAAACCATGCCCTGAACATACGTGCCGATGGACGGGCGCTCGATTTTCAGTACGGTAGCCGGGCGGATGCGGCCAGAGGGCAGCGTCACAGCTTCGCGGCGCACCATATAGGCGTCCTGTCCGGGCATCAGCGCGGCACTCGCAGCGAGTGTTTGAAGTACCGTAAGTAATAAAACAACGGTTGATCGCATTGTTGTGGGTCCAATTAGGTGGGCAATACGTGCTGTACGACGTTTTTCAGGCCTGCATGTTACTGAATTTGACGTACCAATGAAAAAAAGCAGATTTTTGGTCAAGGAGTTGTAACCATTCCTGTTTTGGTGGTTTCTTCCCCGTAGATCCGGTTCACCTGCATGGTTAGGTTTAAACCAAACAGCATACCAGCAGCGTCTGAAGCAGCACACACGACACGGCAATCAATTCACCCACCTTTTTTTAAGGGTACAATTATGAAAAAGAACAATGTATTCAAGGCTTTTGCCCTTGCAGCGTTCTCAGCAGCAGCACTTGGACTAACGGCCTGCTCCGATTTCGGGACATGTCCAGCAGATCCAGCAGCGATCACAATGGAACTCCCAACAACGTTTGAGTTGAACGGTGCTCCAATCGAGTTTGTCGATGCTACACTTGATTTGCCTATGGCGGTTGAAGCGCGTCCAGACAATGATAAGCGCGGCGTTCGCAGCCCATTTGATCGTCTGCTCGCAGCTCTTAACCTGACAGAACGGCAAAATGCGCGAGTAGCTGAATTGCAGGAAGCTCACAAGGCTTGCGCAACAGAGGCTCTCCAAGCACTTCGTGCAGCTGAGCGTGCTATCCTGAAAAGTGCACAAGCTGAACGCGAAGCCATCAAGGCAGAAGTTGCAGCAGGCACAAAGACAAAGGAAGAAGCCCGTGCAGCTATCCGTGGTATCAACGCTGCTACTCGCGAAGCTCTGAAGAATCTTCCTGAGCGCGCAGCAGCTCGTGAAGCAATGAAGGCCTGTGATGAAGCATTCCTTGCTGGCTTGAGGAGCATCCTTACAGAAGATCAGGTAGCTATTCTTGAGAAGTTCCTTGCAGCTCGTGGTGACCGCAAGCCAGACGGTGGTAAGGGTCCACGTGATGGCGACAAGGGCGGCGACAAGGGTGGCGATAAGGACGACGATAAGCGTGGCGACACTGGTGGACGTGGTCGCGGCTAAGCATAACAACGACAAATCCACGAATTAGTACTCAAAGATGCCCATCGTTGCACTGCAGCGATGGGCATCGTCGTAGATTGCATCACCTATGACGAACTTTCTTTCCGGCTTTGGCCGCATCGTTCTTTCTATCCTGACCGAGGTAGGACAGATCATTCAACTTTTGGGAAACATCATACGGTATTTCCCTCGTGTCTTCAAGGATAGGGGGCTAGTCCTCGAACAAATGAAGATCGTGGGATCGGACTCGCTACCGCTTGTGGTCCTCGTAGGCTCTTTTACAGGTGCTATTGCCGCACTTCAGGCAACTAATCTCTTTGCCAAGTTCAATCTGATTGGTATCGCCCGCCCCTTTATTGGTGGTTCCATTGCTACTGTGGTGTTTACAGAGCTTACACCTGTGCTAACAGCACTTGTTATCGCTGGACGCGTAGGAGGTGCCATCGCTGCACAGATAGGAACCATGAAGGTTTCCGAGCAGATAGATGCCCTTGATATGATGGCCATCGATAAATCCCGCTACCTGGGTATGCCTCGCGTAATGGCGGCAATAACAATGATGCCAGTATTGGCAATTTTTTCGAATGCCGTTGCCCTTGTGGGGGCGTATGCTCTGACGAGCATAAAGTTTGGATTCAGCGTACCAACGTTCTTCCTGTCGATCCAGCAATTCTTCAGTATCGAAGAGATCGCGCGCGGCGTGATCAAGTCATTTGTATTTGGAGGCTTTACGGCCATCATTGGTTGTCACGTAGGTTTCCAAACCGACGGTGGAGCAGAGGGCGTTGGGAAGTCCACCGTTCGTGCATTTACAATATCCGCCGCCAGTATTCTTGTGATTGACGCACTGTTTGGGGTGGTTTTTTAAGATCGGTGCGCCAATATGGCATATAGCGTGAAAGTATGGCAGTATTTATAGCTGGACGTTGCCATCTTTTCACTTGTTGACAAGCCCCCTTACCAATAATTTCGCGTCGCAGTAAACATTGTTAGCACTCGTAAACGAAGAGTGCTAACAAAACGTCACTGCGGATCTCATTGCTGTACAGTATTCATTTTTACAACACAAATTCCTTGGAGGAATCCATGAGTCTAACACCGTTGCACGATCGTGTGCTCGTTAAGCCTGCGGAAGCAGAAGAAGTAACAAAGGGTGGCATTATCATCCCTGATACGGCAAAAGAAAAGCCGATGCAAGGTACGATCGTAGCCGTTGGAGCTGGTAAGCAGCTCGAGAGCGGTTCGGTAACACCAATCCAGGTGAAGGTAGGCGATAAGGTTCTGTACGGCAAGTATGCCGGAACAGAGATCAGCATCGATGGTGAAGATTATTTGATCATGCGCGAAGCCGACATTTTCGGCATCGTCAAGTAACATCAGCTCCTTCCATCACTTAGAATTACAAAACATAAGGAAATCTCGAAATGGCAAGTAAGATCATAACGTTTGACGTTGACGCTCGTGCCGCTCTCAAGCGCGGTGTAGATCAACTCGCAGATGCAGTGAAGGTAACATTGGGTCCAAAGGGACGCAACGTTGTTATCGACAAAAAGTTTGGCGCACCTACGATCACCAAGGACGGTGTAACGGTAGCGAAGGAAGTAGAACTTGAAGATCCGATCGAGAACCTCGGTGCATCGATGGTTCGTGAAGTTGCTTCGAAGACTAATGATATCGCTGGCGACGGAACAACGACGGCCACAGTACTTGCTCAGGCAATCGTAGCCGAAGGCCTCAAGAATGTTACAGCTGGTGCAAATCCAATGGATCTGAAGCGCGGCATCGATATGGCCGTTCTCGCGATTCATGAAGGTCTGCGCGAACTATCGCGCCCGGTCCCTGGCAAGAAAGAAATTGCTCAGGTTGGTACGATCTCTGCAAACAACGATTCAACAATCGGCAATTTGATCGCCGATGCAATGGATAGAGTTGGCAAGGATGGCGTTATCACAGTTGAAGAAGCTAAGGGTACCGAAACATCCGTTGATGTAGTAGAAGGTATGCAGTTCGACCGCGGTTATTTGTCGCCGTACTTCGTTACCGATGCAGACACAATGGAATGCGTACTCGAGAACCCGTATATCCTGATCCACGACAAGAAGGTTGGCGCGATCAAGGATCTGCTACCAGTACTCGAAAAGACAGCACAAGCCGGACGCGCTCTGCTCATCATTGCAGAAGACATCGAAGGCGAAGCACTTGCAACATTGGTTGTAAACCGTCTACGCGGCACACTCAAGATCGCAGCGGTGAAGGCACCAGGTTTTGGTGATCGCCGTAAGGCCATGCTCGAAGACATCGCCATCCTTACCGGTGGTATGGTTGTCTCAGAAGAAAAGGGTTATAAGCTCGAGAGCACAACACTGCAGCACCTTGGCACAGCCAAGCGCATCGCAATCGATAAGGACAACACAACGATTGTTGAAGGTGCAGGAAGCTCGGATGATATCAAGAAGCGTATCAACGAGATCAAGGCTCAGATCGACAAGACTACAAGCGACTACGACCGTGAGAAGCTTCAAGAGCGTCTTGCTAAGCTCTCTGGTGGTGTTGCCGTTCTCAAGATCGGTGCAGCAACGGAAGTTGAGATGAAGGAGAAGAAGGCACGTGTTGAAGATGCATTGCATGCAACGCGCGCAGCTGTTGAAGAAGGTATCGTCCCTGGAGGCGGTGTTGCATATCTGCGCACACTCGGCAAGCTCGATGGCCTAACAACAGAGAACAACGATCAGGTTACGGGTATCAATATCATCCGTCGTGCTGTTGAAGCTCCAATCCGTCAGATCCTCGACAACGCAGGCCTAGAAGGATCCGTTATCGTTGCCAAGATCAAGGAAGGTACTGGCACGTTTGGTTACAACGCTTACTCAGAGAAGTTCGAAGACCTGATCGAAGCAGGTGTTATCGACCCAACGAAGGTATCACGCGTAGCTCTTGAGAATGCAGCATCTGTTGCATCACTCTTGATCACAACAGAAGCAACCATCGTTGAGCGACCTGAGAAGAAGGAAGCTGCTCCGCACCCACACGGTGGCGGAATGGACATGTACTAAGAACCGTTGACTGAATCAATACGCAGGGGCCATACGGCATTGTCCGTCTGGCCCCTGTTCTTTTGTCTTGTACCACACTACCCAGGTGCTAAATTCGCCCCATGAACACCTCATCGTGGTATTCGGCGGTGGCCAAGACCACAGCAAGAATCACCGGCAGACCCATTGTATTCGTTGGTGCAGTCTCGCTCATCGCCGTATGGGTGGTAACAGGTCCGATGTTCGATTTCAGTGATACCTGGCAGTTAGTTATCAATACTGCTACTACGATACTTACCTTTCTGATGGTCTTTTTGATCCAGAACACACAGAACAGGGACACCGAAGCACTGCACCTGAAACTTGACGAACTTATTCGGGCTACACAGGGGGCTCATAACGCCTTGCTTGATCTCGAAGAAATGGAAGAATCTCAGCTCGATGAGTTTCGGCAACGGTATGAGGCACTGGCCAAAAAGGCTCGTTCAAATGTTGAATCGGGCAGTTCAGATACTGATGCACCCGATGTGTGACGATAGATTCCCTGACACTTTCTAATTTTAGCCTTCCGAAACACTAACACGTATACAAGTTCACGCCTTTCTCACTACTACCTGATGACGTACTTCGACGCCCACTCGCATCGTCGTTCCCCCGACCCTTCAACAACAACACTTGTCTGCGTGAGGATTTCTGCGTCGACAGAGGTATTTGAAACCGACGGAATCTGTACTGTTGGCCTGCATCCTTGGGATGTTACCGAAGACTGGCGGGATGCAGTAGACATCGTTGAAGACCTTACACAGGAAGAGCTCGTTGTTGGTATCGGCGAAGTAGGACTAGACCGTGCTTGTGATGCACCGTGGCAGCATCAGGTTGATGCGTTTGAATACACTGCTGACCTTGCTGAGCGTGTGTCGAAACCACTTGTCATCCATTGTGTTAAGGCGCATGACGAGCTTCTTCGTATCCATCGCTTTGTGAATCCCGTCCAGCCGTGGGTGCTGCATGGGTTTGTGAAGGGGGCCGATCTTGCTAAACAGTGCCTTGATGCAGGAATGTACCTCTCTTTTGGTCCAGCCGTTCTGCGTGAATCACCCTCTCTAGTCGAAGCACTAAAAATGTGTCCGGCGGACAGACTGTTGATCGAGACTGATGATGAAGACAGAGCCATTCAAGATATCTATGCTGCCGTTGCAACACTGCGCGGAATCACCACACAAGAGCTATGCGCGATCCAGCAGCAGAATTTCGAAACCGTCTTCAAGCGATGACCCATGCGGGATGGACATCCCGCACGCGTCTGATACTTGGTGATGAGGCCGTTGACCAATTTTCACATAAGCATGTTCTCGTTGTAGGTCTCGGCGGCGTTGGCTCGTTTGCTGCAGAGTTCATAGCTCGTGCAGGCATCGGGAGGATGACGATCGTTGATGCAGACGTTGTTGATCCTTCAAACCGAAACAGACAGCTTCCTGCTCTTTGTAGCACAGAGGGACGGTTTAAGACCGAGGTAATGAGGGAGAGGCTTCGTGATATTAATCCCGACCTTCAGCTTACGGTTATACGAGAGTTCGTCACGCCTAGAACCGTTGAACGCCTGCTTGCCGGCTCGTTCGATTTTGTCGTTGATGCTATTGACTCATTAGCGCCCAAAGTGGCGCTGCTTCATGCTGCACATCGGCTGGGCTTTCGCATTGTGAGCAGTATGGGGGCAGGGGGCAAGATGGACCCCACAATGATCCGCATAGCCGATATTGCACAGTCACAGAAATGTCCGCTTGCCCGGTTCGTTAGAAAACGCCTGCATCGCGTAGGCATCTACGACGGCATTACTGCCGTATACTCGCTCGAAGAAACAGAACACGGATCGCTCATGTTTACCGACGGTTCGAATAATAAGAAGTCGGCCTTTGGAACAGTGCCCTACATTCCAGCCGCGTTTGGAGGAGCCTGCGCCAGCGTTGTGATTCGCGGCCTCGCTGGACGATTACCGTGAAGCATGTTCATATCGTTGGATTTGGCATTGCCGGAGCACTCGTTGCGCATGAGCTGCAGCAGCGAGGTGTGGCAGTAACGGCATCTGATGTGCTAAATCCCGATAGCTCCTCGCTCGTTGCAGCGGGAATGATCACACCGATCACCGGAAAGCGCTTGAAACCAACGTGGCGCGGTCCCGAGCTGATGTCAATTGCACACAGCGTGTATCAGAACATCGCCGCTGATTCGGAAAAACAGGTATGGAGAAACTGGTCACTTCGGCGTGTATTCAGGGAGCCGCAGATGCATGAGTGGTTTACCCAGCGATATCAACGCGGTGAGTTTGATCACTGGAACGTCGATGAGTTACGTCCGGGCATTCACAACGGTGTGCACTATCCGTACGGCGGGTGCATGCACGAGGGCGTTGCTACCGTGAATCTGTCCGACGTGATAACCATCATGCGTTCGCGTGTGAAGTTGCTTCAGGATGTTGATCCGTCCGCAGAAGCCATCATCTGGTGCACAGGATACAAGGCCCTCTATGACGAACGGTGGTCATGGCTGCCTATTGAACCATCTAAGGGCGAGATCCTCGATGTTCGTATTCCGGGTCTGCTGCTCGATCATGTGCTCACCAACGGCACGTGGATCCTGCCAACGCCTGATGCAGACGGTGTGCAGCGCGATGGGTATAGAATTGGCGCAACACATGACTGGGATGATCACGATCCGACGCCTACCGCCGCTGCTCGCACGTACCTGCTTGAGCAGGCACAGTTGATGGTTGCGAACGAAATCATTGTAACCGGACATCGTGCCGCCATTCGGCCGTCAACCCAGTTTAAACGTCCACTCGCAGGCAGCCACCCCGAGCACACGGGCCAATACGTTTTTACTGGTCTCGGCACAAAGGGGGCTCTTCAGGCACCATGGGCCGCACGGCAGCTGGTGGAACACATGCTCGACGACAAGCCCCTTGACCAGGAAATCGACATCATGCGTTGGTGGGGCGTGGCGCGATGAACAATGCCCTAGACTTTGTGCACATGGTACTCGAAGGTGCAGTAGCACACGGCAGCGTCGTGATCGATGCAACGCTGGGGAACGGACACGACGCCGAGTTTCTGGCAGGGCGTATTGGTGCAGCTGGGGTGCTATACGGGTTCGATATTCAGCCGCAGGCTGTTGAGGCTGCCGCCGCCGCATTGGAGAGGAATCCTGCACAGATTCGGCTCTACTGCATCGGACATCAGAACCTTGCTTCGGCCATTGCACCAGAGCATGTGGGCGCTGTATCGGCTGTAGTCTTCAATCTGGGATATCTGCCAGGGGGTGATAAGGCTGTTACCACCGAGGCCAACACAACAGTTAAAGCAGTAACTCAGGCGCTTGGCGTGCTCCGCCCTGGAGGCGTTGTAACGATCGTTGGATATGCTCACCCAGAGGGGCAACGCGAATGCGCTGCGCTCCGTCAGATGCTGGGAACACTGCCGCAGCAAGAGTATACGTCTTCGGAGACGAACTTTGTGAATCAGCGCGGGAATCCTCCCGTGGGGTTCGTTGTTTACAAGCGGACATAACAGGAGTCTGACGATGAAAGCATTACTTGTATTACTTCTTGCCATGATCACCATGAACACCTCTCTGCACGACTACTCAATCAAGACCATTGATGGTGTCGAACAATCTCTTTCGGAATACAACGGCAAGGTTGTCCTTGTGGTTAACGTGGCATCGTTCTGCGGATATACAAAGCAGTACGAGCCCCTTGAGAAGCTCTACGAACAATACAAGGCCAAGGGGCTTGTGGTTCTCGGGTTCCCAGCGAACGACTTCGGTGCGCAAGAGCCCGGCACAAACGATGAAATCAAGCAGTTCTGCTCGGCCAAGTATGGTGTAACGTTCCCTATGGCTGCGAAGGTCTCAGTGAAGGGTACTGCAAAGGCGCCAGTCTATGCATTCCTCACCTCGGGTGGTGGCAACGAAGCGCTCGCCGGAGAGATCGGCTGGAATTTTGAGAAGTTTCTGATTGGCAAAGACGGCAAGATCATTGCTCGGTACAAGAGCAACGTAGACCCAATGTCTGCAAATGTGATTGCCGATGTCGAAAAGGCACTCGCCCAGTAAATCGATTCAGTAAGTTCGCAGCGTATGATCTCACTAAACACGCTGCTCAATATTCCATGCCGCTTAGTATTGGCCTCGCAGTCGCCGAGGCGCAGTGCACTGATGCGGCATGTAGGGTTTACATTCGACACAGTGGTTCCAAACGTCGATGAGGATGCCGTCTCAACGAGTATGGATCCTGCATCGTATGTCGAGCATCTTGCGATGCTTAAGGCAGAAACCGCAGCTGCGATGATCGACGGTGATGCAGTCGTTATCGGGTCCGACACCACTGTTGTTCTCGATGGTGCCGTGCTGAATAAACCGGTGGATGCTAGCGATGCGCATCGCATGCTGCGAATGCTTAGTGGCCGAACCCACACCGTGTATACTGGGCTTGCTCTTGTGGGTGCATTTGAAGGAAGAGCTTACACGAGGATATCATCCCGTGCAACGCATGTAACCTTCCGAGAGTTGACAGATCAGGAAATCAGCGCCTATGTGGAATCCGGTTCGCCCCTTGACAAGGCTGGTGCGTACGGCATCCAGGATGATTTTGGCGCGATGTTTGTGCATCGTGTTGAAGGCTGTTATTACACCATCGTTGGCCTGCCGTTAGAGCTTCTCTACACAGAGCTACGTTCCCTTGTTGCGGAGGTGGCATGAATCTGGGTCTCTGGTCGCTCGCTGCGATCTGCTTTGTGCTTGGCGGAATTCCAACAGCATGGATCGCCCGAAGAATTCAGCCTGGCAGGAACGATCTGCGCACCGAAGGGTCAGGCAATATTGGTGCGCGGAACCTGTGGGACGTAGGAAATAGTAAGCTCGTTGCTGTTCTTGTCGGACTTCTTGATGCGCTTAAGGGCGCTGCCGCCGTTCTAATCGCTAGGCAGTTGCATGGAGACTGGTTTGCTGCGGTAGCGTGGGCGTCGGCTGCAGTTGTATTCGGACATAACTACAGCGTATTCCTTGGTCTACGCGGTGGTAGGGGGCTGGCAACAGCTGTGGGTGTGTATGCTCTTGTAAATCCGCTGGTGATCATCGTCTGGGGTCTTACGTATCTCACAGGGTATTTTGTGATACGGCGGAACATCCACATCGCATGTATGACGGCGATCATTGGATCCACGGGCCTTATCTGGAGTCTGCCCAATAGTGCGCTCCACAATACCATGCAGATTCCCTGCTGGGATGTTACAGAGTTTAGAATCATGGTGGCCGCTGTTGGTCTGGCGATCTTTTTGCGCCACATCGAGCCGGTACGCCAGGCGATTCAGGAAGCCTCTGACGACGACGATATGACTAACCCATGAAGTAACTCGCAGACGTGATTCGCCTCTGATAGTGGCGCGGTTACCATCACGCACCGCGGATGTTGGAGAGACGTAACAGTTGTTTTCTCAACTGAGCGTAGGCATCCAGCGATGGCTGCAACAGTAGCGCTGGTATCTACCGTTGGACCACACACAACTAAACAAGCAACATCCTCGCTTATAGAGGCATGACCAACCGATGCAACATCAATGGCCAGCTGGACGTCGATGGTTGCTTCGTGAATAACAACCATGCAGCCACTGCGAGTCTCTATGGAAAGAGCAACGTTTTGCTGTAAGACCGGCACAGCTTCGATTGCCCGTGCACCAACGATGTCTGTATGGATGCGCCTGCAAGGACGTATCATGGATACAGCCGTGATGGGTCTTGAAAGGTCATCATTGTTTGAAATGATCGTTCCGGCAGCTTCAGGCTCAAATGTATTCAACACCCGAACAGGAATGCCTTCCGCAACGGCAGGTGCAACCGTTTCTGGATGCAGAACCTTGGCACCATAAAGAGCGAGCGTGCGGATATCCTGAAACGAGATGGTTGGTAGAGGGATGGCTGACGAAACGATTCGCGGATCGCACGTGTAGACTCCGCTTACGTCCGTCCAGATCTGGATCTCACGTGCATGAAGACAACTTCCGAGCAACGCTGCTGAGTAATCCGACCCGCCCCTTCCTAACGTGGTTTGAATGCCTGTTGAGGTTGCACCAACAAACCCCTGCGTCACGACCACTGTGTTTTCCGCGAGAAGCGGTTGGAGTATCTCGTTCGATGCCGTTAGAGTCTGCTGGGTATCAACCACTGCGGACTGAAAACTATCATCTGTTACGATACATCTGCGAGCATCAACCCATGCTGCGTTAGCGCCGCTCTGGGCAAGAAACAGTGCGAACAACGTTGTACTTAACAGTTCGCCATAGCCCGCTATGGCATCGAATGTTTGAGGTGTACATTCACCCAGAATGGCAGCTGCATCGAGGTGTTGCCGGCACTCGTCCAGAAACACCTCTGTTGTAATCGTGGAGATGTTGAGATCGCGGGCAATGTCCAAGTGATGCTGTGCAAGTTCGGCAAACGCAGATTCGTAATCGCGTCCGCTGGCAGCCATGCTGGCTAGCGACAGAAGGGCACTAGTAGTCCCTGAAGTGGCAGAAAGCACCACAACAACACCGTTATGCTGTTTCTCCTGTGCTACAACGATGTCTGCAACCTGCCGAAGTGCATCGGCATTACGAACAGATGTGCCGCCGAACTTCATTACGATCATGTCTTACCCTACATCAAAAAACGATGAAAGGTGCTCTGCCTTTGGTACATGCACGATGATTCTGTCTGCAACCAGTGAAGCCACAGCTTGTTTTGCCCTCTGCAGGTCTACACCACGCAGGTAAGCAAAGTGCCAGATGTCCATTGGGCCTGTCGACATTTCAACTGTCAGCGCCTGCTCAACGGTCATCGTCCCGCCGGCAAGAAAACGGTCTCGCACTGCAGACACAAAATCTGTTGACTCTTTCTCGAGGAGCATGTCAGGGGTAAAGTAGTAGTTGTCTTCAACCTGCAGATCGCAGATCAGAAACGCCCCTTTGCCTCCACCACCTGCGAAGTCTTGCAAATAGCTCAACGAAATCAGATAGGGGGCATCTGGTTCGCCCTCCCACAGATCATTCCAGACAGCGGGCTCGGCCTTGCGTAGCCACTCCTGAAATGCTACCTCGTGTTCGGGCAGACGCATCAGCGACCTGCTTCCGTATACCGATGCGATCTCTGCCGCGTCCTCGGCGGACATGGCCGTTAAGATGTCGGTCGAGAATGCAAGGTAGCCGTGCTGCTCAAGGGTCTGTTGACAGTATCCAGCGAGATCTTCAATCATGCCTGGGGCTGTCCCTTCTGCCGCTGAAGTATCCACATCCCTAGTGCTCCAAGTCCGAGAAGTGTCGTAACAATGTTCGAAGCCAAACTAATGGTGCGTCCGGTTTCGAATGCAGGGCTCTGGTATCGGAACTCAACCGTGTGCGTACCCGGAGGCACCACCACTCCGCGGAGCAAGAAGTTCGTCTTTACCATTGGCACTTCTGCTCCATCCACATATGCATGCCATTCGTCGTAGTACACTTCACTCACAACTAACATCTGTTTCGCCGATGTCGTGGTTCTAATGGTGAGCTTTTGATTGCCGCTGCCTACAACGCGAGCTGACGATGCAGAGTCACTACCGATTGCCTGCATACCATCAAAGCCTGACTCTACCAACGCAGTAGTGCGAGGATTAAATGCTCCGTCGCGCATCTGCTCGAGCATTGTCCGCTTGTCCGACTGCACGCGCACCGTATCCACAAACCATGCGCGAGGAAGGGCCTCTTCATTGGCATAGACCAATAGCTGTGTCTCCGAAGAACGGAACGCAGGTTCAACACCTTGATACAGAGGACGGTCGGTGATGATGTACTTTACATTGAGCAGATTCCAGAGGAATGGATTGAGCACAGCAGAGTTGCCGGGTGCTGGACTCTGTCCGGGTCCAGGTGCGGCTACATCGAGCATGTCCTGATAAACACGCAGCTTTGCGGACGAGTAGCCTGAAACGCTCTCGATGAAGTGATATGCCCACCAGTTGGCGGGGAAGGCATTTGAGAGATCGCAGACACGGAATTGTGATTTGTCGGCCTTCAGAAACGATACTACATCATTCGATGCGAAGACATTGGCTTCTGGCGAGCCTTGTTTTGGATCATATGGACGTTTATCAACGCGCCATAGATCAACAACGGTCATTACGAGGAAGATCATCACGGCTAGCTGCGGCTTGAGGATACCTCTAGACGTCGCAAAAACGAGTCCGCCTGCTACGAGTAGATAAAACACAGCGGCCATCGCGTCTGCATGCATCTCGTTGTACACGATATCGAGGAACTGTTCCGAAACCGACGCGCCTGCCTGGCCCCCTTGCTTAGCAACAAGAGCCGTGTTTACCTGTTCCTTGTAGTCTGCTTCGTCTGTAGCGAAGAGAAAGATCACTGCCGAAGCAGCTGCGGTAAGACCAAGCACGATCAGTCCACGCTTGCGCGCGGCAGCAGAGTTCTCCTGTGCCCATGCACCTATTGCAGCCAAGCCATAGCCAGCAGCAACGGGAAGCGCAAACTGGAGCAGGCAGAGCGCCATAGACGGAGCACGGAATTTGTTGAATGCCGGAACGGCATTGTAGAAAATGTCGTAGAGAACAGGGAAGTTCTTACCGAAGGAAAGCAGCAGAGAGAATGCACTTACTGCTGTAAGAAAGATCACGAACGGATCCTTGCGGTAGTTCCACATACCGATGAGGCCGAGTACCACAACGGCCACACCCATGTAGTTCGCGGCGTCGGTAAAGGGCATCTGACCCCAATACAAATTGCCGCGCTGAGCTGGAGCAGATCGACTGGTCTTGATAGCTGTGTTGCCAAAGCCATAGTAGTTGGGAACAAGGAACGTGGCCATCTCACCTGGAGAGAACGACCAGTTCGTTGCGTACTCATAATCGTTGCCACCGGTCTGGTCCTGTGCATTCTTTGATGACTGAACAAGGGGCGCAGAGCCGCGGGTAGACTCAGGAGTATACTCCCGTGTTGAGAGGAACATGTCGGCATGAGAGCCAAGAGCTATCGCAGCAGCCAGGGCAAGACCACCACCTGCTTTGAGCACATCCATCCAGCCTTCTTTGGTGATCAATCGTGTAACGAGTTCAACCAGCATATAGAGAGCCGTGCCGCAGCCGATATAGAACATCATCTGCGGGTGGGTTGCAGAGACGAGAACGATCAGCGGCAGGGTAAGCAGAAACAAGTTCGCGAGGTTGAATTTCTCCCGTAAGCGCTCAAGAGCGAGGAGGATCCATGGGAGTGTAGCCATTGAAACCGGCTTGGTGCTATGGCCAATCATGATCCACACGACAACGAACGTGCTGAAGACAGCGGCCAGCGCTGAAAACACACCGATAACTTTATGCAGTCCCTTTACCCGGGATAGTGTGTATACACCCCAGCCGTAGATCACGTACCACAGGGCAAGGCGTGCGGTGTCATTGTTGAACAAGTCGCCCATGGCCCGCGGGAACGAGAAGATAAACTGTCCTACAAAGTCCCAGGTGCGGTCTCCTGCGGCAAGGAATGACGCCAGTGATGGCATGCCGCCAAAGATATATGGCACCCACAGCGGAAACTCGCCCGTGGTCTTGGCCTGCTCAAGGTAGGGGACGAATGAATAGAAGGCGACGTTATCGCCACCGCTCATAAAGTTCTTCCCGCCAAAGAGTGCGTCTGCAAAGAATGCGATCACCGATACGAGAATCGAAGCATACGCGAGCACGTCTCCGTACTTCGTAAACACCGACTCTGATTGCTTTGTGGCCATTACTGTAGTTCCCTTTGTTTGGCATGAAAACGAAGAACAAAAGTACGTATGTTGGCGGTATGGAAAATCTGCAGGTTCGCACAACGCCGCTCTCGATAGACGATGCATTGCACCTACTTCGTAGAGCCACATTACATCCAACCTACAAGGCTGCAAAAGCACTCGTGGGCCTAACACCGTCTGAAGCCGTTTCGAGGCTGCTGACAGCGCCTGTGCCGCCCCTTGCAGACTTGCCGTGGGCGCAGTCTGCTCCCAACCTTCAGGACTTTGCTGCTAATGCACGACTCTGGTCAGAGATGCAGCAGTGGTGGATGTCGCGCGTGCTAACAGTTCCTCATGTTCATGAGAAGCTCGTCATGTTGTGGCACAACGTGTTCACCTCTGATTACATCACGGTGTACATCGCACAGTGGCTACTGAACCAACACAAGCTCCTTCGAAGCAACGCCACGAACTATGCAGTCCTTGCAGAAAAGATCGTCGGTGATCCGGCAATGCTGCGCTACCTCAATGGGGAGCTCAGTGTAAAGGGGCGCCCAAACGAGAACTTTGCTCGAGAGTGGTTTGAGCTTTTCACGCTGGGCATCGGCCATTACACGGAAATGGACATTCTAGATGCTGCACGTGCATTTACGGGCTGGCGCATCAATGGTGTGCAGGGTGTATACTCCAAGCAGCTGGCAGATACAGGAACAAAGACAATACTTGGCAAAACGGGTGCATGGGATTGGCAAGATGTTGTGCGGATTACGCTGGAGTCTGATGCCTGCTCACGCTACGTGGCGAGGCGCATCGTAAAGCAATTCGTTGAATTCTATCCAAGCGATGAAGTAGTTGCAAGTGTGCAGAAGATTGTCCGTGATGCGAACTATGACATGAACATCATACTGCAGGCCTTGCTATCGTCTGAGTATTTCTATTCTGCCAATGTTCGTGGTGCTCTCATTAAGAGTCCAGCTGAATTGGTCATTGGCCTTGCTGCATTACTCGGCGCATTGCAGGTGCACCCGACGTACTGCGTCGGCGCAATGACAAAACTCACACAGGAGCCGTTCTATCCTCCTACTGTTGAAGGCTGGAAGGGGCACCATGCATGGATCACGAGCTCTACCTTTCCGCAGAGACAGCGTTTTGCCGAAGCGTTCATTGATGGACGTCAAGCTGGAAGCTCTTCAAAGTTGCTCGATGTCGATGGTAAGAACTACACGCCGGATGTCTTGTCGATGATACGGCAGCTGCCCGATGCGGATGATGCGACGAAACTCGTAGCGCACGTAGCATCACTGATGCTTGCTGTGCCAGTGACACAAAAGCAGTTAGATGTCCTCCTCGAGATTATGCTTGCCGGTGCTCAGGTGTACGAGTGGAACATTGATTCTCCTTCGGCGCCACAGCGTATCAAATTCCTTCTGCAGGCCATCGTTCGTATGCCAGAATATCAGTTGATGTAAGGAGCACAGACATGAAAAGACGATCATTTCTTCGTAAAGCTGGTATCGCTGGCGCTGCTGTATCAACATTGCCAACACTTATCGATTCCTTTACCGTTCAGGCATTGGCAGGGGGCGACCCACGATTGCACGCCATGTTGGAGGAGCAGGACAGGATACTTGTATTGATCCAGCTTTTTGGTGGTAATGACGGACTCAACACAGTTGTGCCTATCAATAATCCGCAGTACTACGAGGGTAGACCCACGATCGCCATACCGAAGAGCAAAACCCTGCGCATCAACGATGAGCTTGGCTGGCATCCTTCTATGAAGGGATTCCGCAGCATCTACGATCAGGGTCAGCTGGCAGTCGTGCAGGGAGTGTCATACCCTAATCCAGACAGGTCACACTTCCGAGGGACTGACATTTGGCTAACAGCCACTGATGCCGACGTGCTAGGTTCAACCGGATGGGTTGGCAGATACCTCCAAACACTTGCTCCCGGATATCCAACGGAGCTTCCAGCACACCCCCTAGCTATTCAGATTGGTACACAAACATCATTAGGTCTGCTCGGTTCTGCTGGTACAATGGGAATCAGTTTCCGAGACCCTGAGGAGTTCTATCGTCTAGTTAATGGTGGCGGTGGTGCGGGCGATGTTCCAAGTAGCGACCAGACAGATACTGCCTCAGGACGTGAGATTGCATTTATGCGCAACATCGCAAAGAGTGCAGACGTTTATGCTCAAGTTGTAAAGCAGGCCAATGACAAGGCAGGCGCTACGGTTGCTGACTTCCCATCGACAGATCTTGCAGGTAAGCTCAAGGTTGTTTCGCAACTCATTGCAGGTGGACTCAAGACCCGTGTCTATCTCGTGTCGTGGGCTGCCGCAAGTTTTGATACACATGCAAATCAAACGCTTACTACCGACCCAACTCTAGGAGTTCATGCAAACCTTTTGACGGAGCTCAGCGAAGCGGTCACTGCGTTTATGGGCGAACTCAAAGCCAAAGGTCTGCAGGATCGTGTCTCTGGTATGACGTTTTCCGAATTCGGGCGCCGTGTTGCAGAAAATGGTAGCACCGGTACCGACCACGGAACAGCAGCGCCGCTTTTCGTCTTTGGTTCGCAGGTTAAGGGAGGTGTGTATGGTTCCAATCCAAACCTACTAGACCTCGATGCCATCGGTGATCTAAAGATGCAGTATGACTATCGCGATGTTTATGCGAGCGTGCTCCTGCAGTGGTTCGGTGTTGCAAATACCAGTGCCCAGCAGCTACTCTACAAGGATTTCAGTGCGACTGCACCATCGCTTTTCACGCAGATGCCAACGTCGGTCGGTGAGCGGCATGCCCAAAGACAACGATTCCTCACCGTGTCGCCCAATCCAGCCTCTGATGTAGTGGCTGTTCGCGCCAATGTCACAGAAGGCAATGCGCCAACACTCACCCTGCGTGATATGCGTGGCGGCCTTTGTGCAACAACTGCCGTTGATGGCTGGACTGGAGTTGGTAGCTTCGATGTCTCTCATCTATCTGAGGGCCTATACACCATAACACTCGAAGACGGTAGGTCGGTAACCCACACATTTGTTAATATCTCTCGATAAGTCGCCACTTATGATCTCACGCCGCATTCTTTCGTTAGCATTGTTCGTTGTTGCCTGCTGTTCATTCAGCTTGGTGGTTGCCCAGCCCCTTGCGAATCCATATCCATTCTGGTATGCTGATTCCACGAACATAGATCCCTTGCTTACCCGTAATGCAAATGCAGAAAAGGCTGGAAGCAAGGGGCGAGTGCTGCTCAAAGACGGACACCTTGCATTTGCCGATGGATCACGATTTCGGATCGTAGGGACTACACTTCAGTGGCTCTCGGCATTCCCAGATAGTGCCAGTGCAGTGCAGCTTGCCCGCAGGATGGGTTCGATGGGGATCAACTGCGTCAGATTCAATACGCTTGACATAAGTGCTTGGGCGGCACTGGGAATATTTGACGCAAACGAGACAAAAACCCTGGGCGGTGGTTTGAGTGCCGGACAGATGATGCGGCTGGACTGGTTAACACATCAACTACGTGAGAACGGCATCTACTATGTATTCAGCTTCCAATCTACATGGACGCCAAAGCCAGATGATGGTGTTATCCAGCCCGACTCAGCAAGCTGGGGTGCGCGTGTTCCGTCGATTTTCAATCCAGTGATTCAGCAGATTCAGCGCAATATTATTCGCGCGCTTCTTGAACATGTAAACACATTTACGGGACTAGCATACAAGGACGATCCCGCTGTTGCATTTATCGTGGCTGCTGAGGATGCTTCGTTAACGGCCCACTGGCTGTATACGCAGGATGTCGTGCGCCCGAATCAATATGGCCAAGCCAATACTGGCTCTCAGCATGTCAAGCTCATCGATTCATTATGGCAGAGCTGGTTGCAGAAGAAGTATGGTACGGACCAAGCACTGCAATCTGCATGGAGCACGAAGGCAACAAGTCCAAACAATGTCCTTGTGAACGGCGATTTCGAGGACCCCTTTAGCACCGTATGGCAGTTCTTTGTCAATTCGAACGACGGAGCACAGGCACTGATGCAGTTTAGCGACGCCGAAAAGCACGAGGGTGCATCCTGCGCACGGATTCGCATTAATAGCCTAGACAAGTCACGATCGGCATATGGGTTGAATCTCAATCAGAAGATTCCGATCATGCGACGTCTACAGACATACCAATTCTCCTTCTGGGCCAAGACCACTGCGCAGCGGGCAAAACGGTCGATGGCACTCTACGTTTACAATGGAACGTCGCCGTATAATTCATACGGATTGCAGACGGAAGTTCAGCTAACGTCGGCTTGGCAGAAGTATGACTTCACGTTTATGTCTACGGCCACGGATACCACTACGGCATACGTCGGCTTCCTTATGGGTGCGGATTCAGGTGATGTTTTTATCGACGATGTGCAGTTCCGCGAGGCTGCCGTGCCTGGACTAAAGTCTGGCGAGAGCATCAGCAAGCGTAATGTTAAACTATCGCAAATGTTGGATGCGTCGATCACTCCTGAGCGCGCAAAGGCCAACGCAGCTTTTCTGCATGAGCAATTGACCTCGATGTTTGCTGGCATTCGCAGGCTTGTGCGAGACACTGTTCAGTCTCAAGTTCTGATGTGTCCGTCGTATCGTTTCCTGACTTACTTCGATATGGCGGCAGCGAAAGATTATGAAATCTTCGCAAGCGCCGAGTGGAGGACGAGCTCAGGCTCGATGCTTGACGAGCTCTACGGTGGAACGCTAACGTCGCATGCGCAGGTGCGTCCAGAGGGTAAGGCCTTTGTAATCTCGCATCTTAGCTATCAATTCCCACGCCCCTTCCAGAGCGAAATGATGTCGGTGCTGCCAGCATATAGTGGCATGCAAGACTGGGACGGAATTTTCTTCAGCATGTACTCAGAGAATATGCGTGCAGGGGGCAATCGCATCGATTCGAACAACTACTGGGTGCTTTTGAATAAGCCGAATATGCTGTCGATGTTCCCATGGACATCTACTCTTATTCGGAATGGTGCGGTAGAGCCTTCGGCAAAGCAGATTGTGATCAAGCACACCCGAGAGTCTGTCGAGGTTCCGTCGTTGCACGTTTTGAACAACTACAGCCTTGGCATGAGTCCTGACTCTCGGATGCCAGCATTTCGTCGTGTTGCCGTGGATTTGAATCCAACAACAGAGGAATCATTCATGCCACATCTCGACATCTCCGCATTGGCGGGCGATGTTGATCTTGCGGCTCTTGACGCTGAGAATGAGCAGATCTTCTGGGATGCAACGAAGGGTCAGATGCGCATTGCAACGCCTACACACGAAGCGGTCATGGGTAGGCTCGAGGGTCAGATCGTAACAGCTGGTCGTTTGACAGCTGAACAGACAACAACTGGCAAGCACGCACTCGTTGCAATGCATTCGCTTACCGATAAACCACTTGCAACTTCCGATCAAGCCTTGCTCACGATAAGTACTCGTGCGGCCAATGAGGGCGCAGTGTTCAACGCAGACAACAGCGATTTCGTGCAATGGGGCAAGGGCAACATTCACATGGAGGGAGTCGGTATGCGTGTTACGATTGCCTCGCCACAATACGACTCGCTAACCATTATCCCACTGTCGCAAAGTGGACAGCCCATTGCCGGTCTGCCACCTATCGGTGTGACGCGTCGCGCTGGTAATAAGTTCACGACATTGATCGACACGAAAACATATAACACACCATGGTACAAGCTTGTCTTTGGCGTTACGACAAATGTTGCCGAGGATACGTCACAGCATGGAATCGCGGTACTCTCTCAACCTGTGTACGATGGTGTGCTTCGTATGCGCATGCCAGACGGCGCCATCATTTCGCATATCGTAGATGTTCAGGGTGAGAAAGCCCAGATTTCGCAGACACGTGACTCGGTTCTTGACGTCTCGGCGCTTGTGCCGGGCGTTTACTTCGCGGTCGTTACGCTTGAAGATGGATTAGCGGTATCTCTTCCGTTCGTTGTCCACGAAAAGTGATGTACCATCGTCCCGATACTTTTGGATCACTTGACCAAGCATCACTATGAGAATCTTCCTATCGGCAGCCGTAACACTGGTTGCGCTCTCTGTTCTGGGTTGTTCCGATGACATCGTCATCCCGGAACCAAACTTCGTTCTTGAATCTGGATTGATCAGCCCAATTCTCGTTCAAGCAAACAAGCCGTCGGACAAGGTAGAGAAGGGCGAAACAGTAGTTGGGCTTAGTGTCCGCAGGGTGCGTGTGCTGGTTTCACGCATCATCCTGCATAACGATGCAGATTCATCAGGCACAGACGACCGTAACGTGAAGACAGGTCCGTTTATCTATGAAGCAGACAGTCTTGGTACGCGCGTGATCTCGAGTGTGAATGTTACACCGGGTGCGTATGACAGACTGAAGTTTGAGATTCATCGCTTTAGCAGCAGTGAAACAGCAGCATTTGAGAATGACGCAGCATTTAAGGACTTTGTAACTGGAGACCGCTATTCAGTGATCATTGAAGGCTATGTGATTCGTAAGTCGGGTGCCGCCCCATTTGTTTACCGCAGTGATGTGACGGAGAACGTCAAGCTTGAATATTCACCTGCCCTCGTGATTGGAGAAGGTGCAGTAACATCTTCAACGCTCAAGTTCGATGTCGCAACAGCCTTCAAAGACGGTGCTAGCATCTTGGATCCAGATGATCCGAAGAATGAGTCGTTTATCGATAATGCCATCAAGCGGGCATTTCGGGCCAACCGTTAGTCCATGAACAGGTACGGACGCCAGGTGTCGTCCACCTTGCCAAGGTTGTGTTTCAAAAACAACACATGATGTGGCTTCTTTGGCAGTGCAAGTAGTCGCATGTCTGCTTCGTCGGGCGTGCGATTTCCCTTTCTGTTGTTGCACCGAATGCAGGCCGTGGTGAGGTTCTCCCACGTATCGTTGCCGCCCCTTGATCGAGGGATGACGTGGTCTACTGTAAGGGGCGGGTGTTGCGTACCACAGTACTGACATCTCATACCGTCGCGTCGAAAAATGTTCTTTCTCGACAACTCGATCTTGCGGAACGGAACACGAAGGTAGGCGCACAGTCGAATGACCGAGGGGAAAGGATAGCTGCTTCGCACTGTCCGGATCACCTGTGAGGTGCGCTGCTCAACAATTTCGGCTTTCGTAAGAAACAAGAGCATCAGCGCTTTCTTGGTGCTGCAGACACTGATCGGCTCGTAGGACTGATTGAGGATGAGAACTTTCGCGTTGAGCGACGAGCTAGAAGAGGTCTCTTGCGGACCCTGCTGAATTGGGGCTCTTTGATGATGTCTCTTACTGAAGGCAATTCTCCTGTGGTGAAAATAGTGCACATCAAGTATTTTCGCACGCACTTTTCGCACTGATTACACGGAACTGTCCATGGCAACCAAGAAGGCTATTCTTGCCCTTGAAAACGGGCTTACCATTGAGGGGGAGGCCATTGGAGCCATTGGCGCGGAGTCTGCAGGTGAATTGGTGTTCAATACCGCCATGATGGGGTATCAGGAGGTGCTAACAGACCCCTCCTACACTGGTCAGATCGTTACGTTCACCTATCCGCACATTGGCAACTACGGCGTTAATCCCGAAGACGTGGAGTCCGACAGGATCCAGGCCGCAGGCCTTGTTGTGCATGAGCTCTCTCCGGTTGTCTCTAACTATCGTTCAAACAGGTCCTTGCAGTCCTATCTGGAAGAGTCTGGCGTGGCAGGAATTCAGGGAGTAGACACACGCATGATCGTGCGGGTGCTGCGCTCAGAAGGGGCTATGCGCTCGATCATTGCGCACGGAGACGACCTTGATGCCCGTGAGCTTGTTGAGCGTGCCAAAGCACTGCCCTCTATGAACGGCCTTGATCTTACCCCATTGGTAACCACACAAGCCCCGTATCGTTGGCAGGGCTCTACGGACGCAGAGTGGGATTACAGGCCCGAAGCTGGCAGTGCGACGTCAAGAAAGAACGTGGTTGCCGTAGACTTTGGGGTAAAAAAGAACATCCTGCGCCGGCTGTACCATCACGGCTGCGACGTAACAGTGGTGCCTGCAACCACCTCTGCCGCCGAGATTCTTGCAATGAATCCGGACGGTGTCTTCCTCAGCAATGGTCCGGGCGACCCAGCAGCAGTTACCACTGCCATTGCAACCGTGAAAGACCTTCTGGGCAAGAAGCCGATCTTTGGTATCTGCCTCGGACACCAGATCTTATCCCTTGCCGTAGGTGCTTCTACGTACAAGATGAAATTCGGACATCGTGGTGCCAACCATCCGGTAAAAAATCTGCGAACTGGGGCTATTGAGATCACCTCGCAGAACCATGGATTTGCTGTAGATCCGGGCACACTGCCGGTAAATGCCGAAATGACGCACATAAATCTGAACGATCAAACCTGTGCTGGAATAGCCCTGAAGGACGTTCCAGCCTTTGCTGTGCAGTACCATCCGGAGGCCAGTCCGGGCCCGCACGACTCTGATTATCTCTTCGATGAATTCGTTGCATTGATGTAGCATTTGCACAGGTCGTACCCGACCCCTATCTTTGCGGGCTCTAAAGCCGGGCAGATACTCAAGCGGCCAACGAGGGCAGACTGTAAATCTGCTGACTTATGTCTACGGAGGTTCGAATCCTTCTCTGCCCACAATGCAGGCGATGTTTTCATCGAATGCGCAGACAACATATGCGGGAGTAACTCAGTTGGTAGAGTCACAGCCTTCCAAGCTGTTGGTCGCGAGTTCGAGTCTCGTCTCCCGCTCACTGTAAATGTCAGACCCTGACGTGACGAAGCTATGCTTCGTACACCGAAGGGCTTTGGTGTCTACAACGGCAGATGGCCGCTGATGTAGCTCAGTTGGTAGAGCACCACCTTGGTAAGGTGGAGGTCACCGGTTCAATCCCGGTCATCAGCTCGACGGAAAAAATATACGGGTGTAGCTCAGCTGGTAGAGCAGCGGTCTCCAAAACCGCAGGCCGCGGGTTCGAATCCTGCCGCCCGTGCAGACGATACAACAGAAACTATTCGCATCGGAGATGCACGATGGTTGAGTCAATCAGAGGATTTTTTGCCGACGTAAGCAAGGAAATGAAGAAAGTTTCCTGGCCTACAAAGGAGCAGCTCAGAGAGAGCACAATGGTTGTTGTGGCCACCTGTTTGGTGTTTGCGGCACTTGTATTTGTGATCGACCGTGGGGTGGTAACGCTCCTTGAGCTTATTTACTAAGGGCAGAGAAATGTCAGAGACACTTCCTACACATGCCGTAGAGCCACGCTGGTACGCTCTTCGCACCTTTACGGGCCATGAGGCCAAGGTAAAGGCGTCGATCGAGCTTGAGATGGCGCGTCTAGGGCTTGAAAACCGTGTCGTGAGCATCATCATCCCAACGGAAACGGTCTTTGAGGTACGCAACGGGAAGCGTCGCACTAGGGTAAAGAACTTCCTTCCCGGGTATATCCTGATCGAGGTAAGCCTCGACAACCGTTTGCGCGACTTTATCGTATCTCTTCCGTCGATTGTTGGATTTGCGGGAACGACATCGGGGCCGCAGCCGCTGCAAAAAGATGAAGTGGACCGAATCCTTGGTCGCGTAGAGGAGCGCAAGGACATCACAACAGCCGAGACATCGTTCCGTGAGGGAGATCCGGTGAAGGTGGTTGAGGGTCCATTTGCAAACTTCAATGGAACGGTGAAGGAAGTAAACGTAGAGAAACAGAAGTTGAAGGTAGAAGTAGGAATTCTCGGCCGCAAGACGCCGATTGAACTCGACTTCCATCAAGTTGAAATCGAGAACCATTAACATTTCATAGTGGGAGGTAGGGCCTAGGGCTCTGCCGCAGACCACGAAAGGACATTTGTCATGGCAAAAAAGGTCATGGGTACCTTTAAGCTTCAGCTCAAGGCTGGAGAAGCAACGATGGCGCCGCCGGTAGGTCCGGCATTCGGTCAGCGCGGTCTTGCTGGTATGGAATTCGTCAAGCAGTTCAACGCGAAGTCTGCAAAGCAGCCTGGAATGATCCTTCCGGTGCTTGTAACGTTCTTCAGCGATAAGAGCTTTACCTTCGAGATCAAGTCGCCACCGGCGTCGATCCTACTGCTGAAGGCAGCTGGCCTTGATAAGGGTTCATCAGCTCCACATCGCGACAAGGTTGGCAAGGTCAACCGTGCTCAGCTTGCAGAGATCGCAAAGATCAAGATGCAGGATTTGAACTGCAGCACAGAGGACAGCGCTATCAGCATGATTGCTGGTACTGCGCGCTCTATGGGTATCACGGTAGACGGTTAATACCAGCCCCTTTCAACTAATTCCGATCACGATTAATCGTTGGAGGCCGCTCGAGAATGAGGCGGCCGCTTGCACAACACAAAAGGATTACTTCCATGGCACAAGGGAAGCGTTACAAGAAGGCTGCTGCATCGTTTGACCGCACGCAGATCTATGATTACAAGAAGGCTGTTGAACTCGTTAAGAAGAATGCTTCGGCGAAGTTTGATGAGTCGTTCGAAGTTGCAATGAACCTCGGCGTAGACCCTCGCAAGGCCGATCAGCTGGTTCGTGGTACGGTAGCCTTGCCGCATGGCACAGGTAAGAGCGTACGCGTTCTGGTGATTGCCAAGGGGCCGAAGGACAAAGAAGCGCTAGATGCAGGTGCAGACCATGCTGGTTTCTCGGATTACATCGAGAAGCTGCAAGGGGGCTGGGCAGACATCGACATCATCATTGCCACACCGGATGTGATGGGTGAAGTAGGTAAGCTTGGTCGCGTTCTTGGACCTCGCGGTCTGATGCCGAATCCGAAGAGCGGTACAGTTACGTTCGACGTAGCAAAGGCTGTTCAGGAAGTCAAGGCTGGTAAGATCGAGTTCCGTGTAGACAAAGCTGGAAACATCCACGCTGCGGTAGGCAAGTGCTCGTTCTCAGCCGAAAAGCTCGCTGAAAACCTTGCAACATTTATTGGAACGGTTGTTCGTGCTAAGCCTTCGTCATCGAAGGGCAAGTACGTCAAGAGCATCTCGTTCAGCTCTACGATGGGACCAAGTGTTCGTGTAGACGAGCACACAGTTGGTGCCGAATAATCCCGAAACTATTACGCATTGCTGAAGCGTCACGCTTCTAACTGTTGTTCGTGTACAACATGTTGGCGCAACAGCGAACTTTTTTACTACAAAGGTTTATGATCACGAAAGAACAGAAACAGGCAGTCGTCGCGGCACTTGCGGAGCAGATCCGCAACGCATCGAGTCTGTATTTCGTGGACTTCACAGGTATGACGGTTGCGCAGGATCAAGCGTTCCGCAACGATCTTCGTGGCAAGGGTGTCACGATCAAGGTTGCAAAGAACACGCTTATTCTTCGCGCGCTGGCAGAGGTTGGAGGCTACGAGATCGAAGACGCGAAGCTCGCTGGACAAACTGCTGTGATTTTCGGAGGTTCCGACCCAGTAGCACCAGCCAAGGTTATCCGTCAGCACTTCGAGAAGACGGAAAAGCCAAAGCTTAAGGTTGCTGTTGTAGAAGGAATGTACTTCGATAGCACACAGCTCAAGCAGGTATCTGAACTTCCTACGCGCGAAGACTTGATCGCAGGCATGATCGGCAGCATCCACGCTCCTATTACAGGAATCGTTGGAAGCATCAATGCTGTTATGCGCGATGTAGCTTCTCTCATTGAGGAAGTGGCTAAGAAGAAGGCTGCGTAGCCTTCATTTCAAACTGTGAATTTTTTAAAACTCAATTTGTTGGAGACAACACATGTCAGCAATCGTTGAAGAACTCGTAGAAAAGATTGGTAACCTTACTCTCGTTGAAGCCGCAGATCTCAAGAAGGCTCTTGAAGACAAGTTCGGTGTATCAGCAGCAGCACCAGTAATGATGGCAGCAGCCCCAGGCGCAGCAGCAGGTGCAGCAGTAGAAGAGAAGACAGAATTCGACGTAGAACTCACAGACGGTGGAGCTCAGAAGCTCAACGTTATCAAGGTAGTTCGCGAAGTAACTGGTCTTGGTCTGAAGGAAGCAAAGGATCTCGTAGAAGGCGCTCCAAAGATCGTGAAGGAAGCTGTTGCAAAGGCAGATGCAGATGCTCTCAAGAAGAAGCTCGAAGAAGCCGGTGCAAAGGTTACACTCAAGTAATTGCAAAACAGTCAGAACAGCCCCGAGACGGCCTTTTGTGTCGTCTCGGGCGTTGTTGTCTTAACACCAACCCCGTAGTCGGGGCGTGCTGACGGCTGATCCGCGTGATCATCCATCACTACGAAAAACACATTTGTATCAGCATTCGGGAGCTCACTCCATGAATGAATCACGTCTCGACATATCGTTGTATCAGCTGCCGCTCCAGCGTTTGCGCAATCGCGTAACGTTTGGAACGATCGAGTCTGAGTCAACATATCCGGATCTTCTCGGGATCCAGATCGATTCGTTTCACGACTTTCTCCAAGAAGACGTTTCAGTTTCTGAGCGTCGATTCCTCGGTCTTCAGCGAGCGTTCGAAAGCAACTTCCCGATTGAGGACAATTCGGGTGTGTACGAGCTCAGCTTTCTGGAGTACATCGTCGAAAAGCCGAAGTACTCAGAAGAAGAGTGCCGCGAGCGCGAGCTTACTTATGCCAAGACACTAAAGGCAAAGTTGCGTCTCTCGTCGAAGGCTGATCCAACCTCTGAAGACTACATCGAGGCTATTGACCAGGACGTCTATCTTGGACAGATCCCAGCGATGACGCCTCGCGGTACGTTCATTATCAACGGTGCCGAGCGCGTTATTGTTGCTCAGCTGCACCGTTCACCGGGCTGTTTCTTCGATGAAGCAGTTCACCCGAACGGCACCAAGATCTTCTCTGCACGAATCATCCCATTCAAGGGTTCGTGGGTTGAGTTCACAACGGATATCCACGATGTTATGTATGCATACATCGACCGCAAGAAGAAATTCCCGGTAACAACGCTGTTGCGTGCCTTGGGATACTCGAGCGACGAAGATCTCCTAAACCTGTTCGATCTCACGATGGAGATCTCAGTCAAGCGTATGTCTGAGGACCACCTTGGACGCCGCATCGCTGCTGATGCAGTAGACATGAACACGGGCGAGCTTATTGCGCAGCGCGATCTGATTCTTGACGAAGAACTGGTTGCTCGCCTTCAGGCGTCAACTGTAGAAACACTCCGCGTCTACAAGTACGAAAACTCAAACGACGAGCCAATCATCGCCAAGACACTTGCCAAGGACACGGCACGTACACGCGAAGACGCTCTTGAGACGATTTACCGTCAGCTCCGCTCAAGCGATCCACCAGATCTCGACACGGCATGGGGCTTGTTGGAAAAGCTGTTCTTTAACGCCAAGCGCTACGATCTTGGAGTTGTTGGACGCTACCGCATCAATGAAAAGCTTAACATGACGGTGCCTCTTGATGTTACGACCCTTACGGTTGATGACATCGTAGCCATCGTAAAGTACCTTATCGAAGTTCGCGATGCGAAGGTTCCGGTAGATGACATTGACCACCTTGCCAACCGTCGTGTTCGCACTGTTGGTGAGCAGCTGGAATCAACATTCAATCTTGGTCTTACACGCATGGCGCGTACGATCAAGGAGCGCCTAAGTGTGCGCGACAGCGAGAGCGTAACGCCAAGTGAACTTGTGAATGCTCGTACGATTACGAGTGTGATCAACCAGTTCTTCGGAACGAACCAGTTGTCACAGTTCATGGATCAAACAAACCCACTTTCTGAAATCACACACAAGCGCCGTACCTCGGCTCTTGGACCTGGCGGTCTTACCCGCGAGCGCGCTGGTTTCGAGGTTCGTGACGTTCACTACACGCACTACGGACGTCTTTGTCCGATCGAAACTCCAGAAGGACCAAACATTGGTCTTATTTCGTCGTTGGCAATCCATGCCCGCGTGAACAAGTTTGGATTTATCGAAACACCGTACCGCAAGGTTGTGAACGGCGTTGTAACGGAAGAAATCGAATTCCTTCCTGCAGATAAAGAAGAAGGCCTTATCATCATCCCTGCTTCTACTGCATGTGATGAGAAAGGCAAGATCCTCGGCGAGACCGTCAAGGCCCGTGTAAGTGGAGACTATCGTGTTCTGCACCCAACTGAAGTCCATTACATGGAAGTCAGCACGGACCAGATAACATCTCCTGCTGCTTCACTCATCCCGTTCCTTGAGCACGACGATGCTAACCGTGCATTGATGGGCTCGAACATGCAACGCCAGGGCGTGCCATTGCTGCGTCCTGAAGCACCGATCGTTGGAACCGGCATGGAAGCTCGCGTTGCTCGCGATTCGCGTGCACTCGTGCTTGCAGAAGATGAAGGTGTTGTTGAGTACGTATGTGCAGATTACATCCGCATCAAGTACGATGACCGCCGCTCGGGTGATGATAAGCTCGTATCGTTCGAGAATGACCGCACGATTACCTATAATCTGCAGAAGTTCTATCGCACAAACCAGGACACGTGCATCAACCAGAAGCCAATCGTGGCTACTGGACAGCGCGTGGCAAAGGGTCAGCCGATTATCGACGGTGCTTCAACAGACACGGGTGAGCTAGCGCTTGGCCGTAACGTCATGGTTGCCTTCATGCCTTGGCGTGGATACAACTTCGAAGATGCTATCGTTCTTAGCGAGCGCATGGTTGCCGAAGATGTTTTCACGTCGATCCACATTGAAGAGTACACACTGCAAGTTCGCGATACAAAGCGTGGTGAAGAAGAGTTTACTCGCGAAATCCCGAACGTAAGCGAAGAAGCTACAAAGGATCTTGACGACCGCGGTATCGTTCGCATCGGAGCCAAGATTCGCGAAGGCGACATCCTCATCGGTAAGATCACGCCAAAGGGCGAAACTGATCCAACTCCAGAAGAGAAACTCCTGCGTGCGATCTTCGGTGATAAGGCAGGCGACGTCAAGGATGTGTCTCTCAAGGCACCTCCAGGACTCAAGGGCACGGTGATCAACACGAAGCTCTTTGCACGTCGTGTACTCACAAGTGACAGCGAATTCCGCCTCGAAGAAAAGAAGCGTCAAGATCTAATCACAAAGCGCGAGCATCAAGCACTTCGCTCACTTGATATCGACTGCATTGAGCGTCTCGGTCAGATTCTAGACGGAGAAACAACGCTCGGTGTGAAGTCGGACAATGGCACGTCAATTTTCCGTAGCGGCATCAAGCTCTCGGCGAAGGAAATGCTCACGAAGTACGAATCTGGTGCGTTCCTACCTTCGAATGTTGATCTCGAGCAGGATTGGGTGGCAGAGAAGAAGACGATGATGCTTGTTCGCAAGCTCATGGAGAACTACAATAACCGCCGCAACAACATCATGCTCGACGGCCGCATCGAGAGAAACAAGATTGCTGCTGGCGATGAACTTCAGCCAGGTATCCAGCAGATGGCAAAGGTCTATGTTGCCAAGAAGCGTAAGCTTCAAGTGGGCGACAAGATGGCTGGCCGTCACGGTAACAAGGGTATCGTTTCGAAGATCGTTCCTCTTGAAGACATGCCGTTTCTCCCGAATGGGAAGCCAGTAGACATCGTTCTCAACCCACTCGGCGTGCCTTCGCGTATGAACCTGGGTCAGCTGTATGAAACCGCTCTCGGTTGGGCTGGCCGCGAACTCGGCGTACACTTTGCAACACCAATCTTTGACGGTGCATCATGGGATCAGGTTGGCGATTATCTCGCACAAGCTGGTTTGCCTCGCACTGGAAAGACGGTACTGTATGATGGCCGAACAGGCGAAGCATTTGAGAACGAGGTAACGGTTGGGATCATCTACATGATGAAACTTTCTCACCTTGTTGAAGACAAGATCCACGCACGTTCGATCGGACCATACTCGCTTATCACGCAGCAGCCGCTTGGTGGTAAGGCACAGTTTGGTGGTCAGCGTCTCGGGGAGATGGAAGTGTGGGCCCTGGAAGCATACGGTGCTGCTCACACGCTCCAGGAGATGCTCACACTCAAGTCCGACGATGTCCAAGGTCGTGCAAAGATGTACGAAACCTTGGTCAAGGGCGAGAACCTACCGGTACCGGGCATTCCGGAATCGTTCAACGTTCTTATCCGTGAGTTGCAGGGTCTGTGTTTGGACGTAAAGCTCGACTAAGGGGCTTGCGATCCTTGTCAAACTGAATTGGAATTTTTGAGTCGGAGTTACGATGCAGTTCCATAACATCCCGAAGCGCGGTTATACTTCTATAACTGTTCGCATTTCGTCACCGGATGATATTCTTAATCGCTCTCATGGCGAAGTAACAAAGCCTGAGACGATCAACTACCGTTCATTCCGTCCTGAAAAGGATGGTCTGTTCTGCGAAAAGATCTTCGGACCTATTCGCGACTGGGAGTGCGCTTGCGGAAAGTACAAGCGTATTCGCTACAAGGGCATTGTGTGCGACCGTTGCGGTGTAGAGGTAACGCAGAAGAGCGTTCGCCGCGAGCGCATGGGACACATCATGCTTGCTGTTCCAGTCGTGCATATTTGGTTCCTGCGCTCACTCCCAAGCAAGATTGCTGGAGTGATTGGCATGCCTACGAAGGACATCGAGCGAATCGTGTATTACGAGTCGTACGTTGTTGTTCAGCCGGGATCTACTGGCCTTCAGAAGAAGGACCTTCTCACAGAAGAACAGTATCTAGACGTGCTTGCAAGTCTGCGCGCAGACGAGCGCAACCTTGATGATGAAGATCCTCGCAAGTTTATCGCGCTCATAGGTGGTGAAGCCATCAAGGAGCTTCTTCGCCGCGTTGATGCAGACGAAGCGTACTTTGTACTTCGTGAGGTCCTTCGTGAAGATATGTCGCAGGCAAAGCGTGCAGACGTTCTCAAGCGCCTCCGCATCCTTGATGCGTTCCGCAGTGCAGAAGGTAAGGAGCCGAATCGACCAGAGTGGATGGTACTTGATATCATTCCTGTGATCCCACCGGATCTTCGTCCGTTGGTGCCGCTCGAGGGTGGGCGTTTTGCAACATCCGACCTTAACGACTTGTATCGCCGCGTTATCATCCGCAACAACCGCCTCAAGCGTCTTATCGACATCAAGGCTCCTGAGGTTATCCTGCGCAACGAAAAGCGCATGTTGCAGGAATCGGTCGATGCACTCTTTGACAACTCACGCCGCGCAGTCCGCAGTGAATCACAGCGCGCCCTTAAGTCGCTTGCTGATACACTCAAGGGTAAGACAGGCCGCTTCCGTCAGAACCTTCTCGGTAAGCGGGTAGACTACTCCGGGCGTTCTGTTATCGTTGTTGGACCAGAGCTCAAACTCTATGAGTGCGGTCTGCCAAAGGACATGGCTGTTGAGTTGTTCAAGCCCCTTATCATTCGCAAGCTGATCGAGCGCGGACACTGCAAGACAGTGAAGAGCGCAAAGAAGCAGGTAGAAAAGAAGACAACTGAAGTATGGGACATCTTGGATACGGTGATCGATGGTCATCCGGTGCTTCTAAACCGTGCCCCGACGCTCCACCGTCTCGGTATCCAGGCCTTCCAGCCAAAGCTGATCGAAGGCAAGGCTATTCAGCTTCACCCGCTTGTAACGACGGCCTTCAATGCCGACTTCGACGGTGACCAGATGGCCGTGCACGTGCCGCTGAGCCACGAAGCACAACTCGAAGCATTGTTGCTGATCCTTTCTGCACACAACATCATGCACACGCAGAACGGCGAGCCAATCGCAGTTCCTTCGCAGGACATGGTTCTGGGTGTTTATTATCTCACAAAGGCCCGCAACGGTGTTAAGGGCGAAGGCAAGATCTTCTCATCTGAAGAAGAGGTTGTTATCGCGTACAACACTGGCCACATCAACATGCACGCTAAGATCAAGGTGCGTATCAGTGGTGAGATGATCGAGACAACTGCTGGCCGTGTAGTCTTCAACAAGATCGTTCCAGCCGAGCTTGGCTACATGAACGAAATGCTTGGCAAGAAGCGTCTGCGTCAGGTTATCGCTGACTGCTTCCGCAAGGCAGGTCTTGCAAAGACTGTTGAATTCCTCGATAAGCTCAAGGAAACTGGGTTTATGACCGCTACGCGCGGTGGCCTTTCTGTGTCGATCGCAGACGTGGTTGTTCCTGATGAGAAGACCGTTATCATCGACAAAGCACAGAAGGAAGTTGACAAGATCGAAGATTACTATCACTCAGGTGTTATCACCGAAGGTGAGCGCTACAACAAGATCATCGACACATGGTCTACAGCAACGAACCGCGTAGCAGATAAGCTTTACAACGAGCTTGCCGCAAATAAGGACGGTTTTAACACGTTCTTCATGATGCTTGACTCGCAGGCACGGGGCTCGAAAGAGCAGATCCGTCAGCTTGCAGGTATGCGTGGTCTGATGGCCAAGCCACAGAAGACCGCGGCCGCATCATCAGCTGAGCTGATCGAAAATCCGATCATCTCAAACTTCAAAGAAGGCCTCACAATTCTTGAGTACTTCATCTCGACGCACGGTGCCCGTAAGGGTCTTGCCGATACAGCTCTCAAGACGGCCGACGCTGGGTACCTAACACGTCGTTTGCACGATGTTGCTCAGGATGTTGTGATTTCGGACGACGACTGCGGTACAATCCGCGGTGTAGAAATGCGTGCACTGAAAGACGGCGAAGACGTGAAGGAGCCGCTCAAGGAGCGCATCCTTGGACGTACGTCGCTTATGGACGTTGTTGATCCGATCACGAATGAAGTGTACTGCACGAAGGGTCAAGTAATCGACGAAGATATTTCTGAAACGATCGAGCGTAGCCCAATCGAAGCGGTAATGATTCGTAGCGTACTGACGTGTGAATCACGCCGCGGTGTATGCGCCCGTTGTTACGGACGCAACATGGCTACCGGCCAGCTTGTTGATACTGGTGAAGCGGTTGGTACGATTGCATCACAGTCTATCGGTGAACCAGGTACGCAGCTCACACTTCGTACGTTCCACACAGGTGGTACAGCTTCGTTGTCGATGAGCCAGAGCCTTGTGTTGGCCAAGTTTGACGGAGCAATCCAGTTTGACGGTGTGCGTACGGTAACCTATCCGGGTGAAACAGAAGACGTGATCGTTGTTGTATCGCGCGCTGGCGTGATCAACATTGTAGAGCCGGGGTCGAATCGTGTTGTAACGAAGTACGACGTGGTCTATGGTGCTGAATTGAAGGTTGTAGACGGACAGAAGGTGAAGAAGGGCGATATGCTCTATGACTGGGATCCGTACAACTCTGTGATCATCACGGAAAAGGCCGGACGTGTCCGCTACCGCGATCTTGTCTCGAACCTTACGTTCAAAGAAGCTATTGACGAACAAACAGGCCACACAACGAAGATCGTTATCGACTCGCGTGACCGTACGAAGTCACCTGCAATCGAAATCGTCGACGAAGATGGCGTACTGATCCAGTCGTACATCATTCCGTCCCGTGCGCAGATCGTTGTGGACGACAGTGATGTTGTAGCTGTAGGTTCCAAGCTCGTGAAGATGCCTCGCGACCTTGGGCGTCTTCGCGACATCACGGGCGGTCTGCCGCGTGTTACCGAATTGTTCGAAGCACGCGCGCCACAAGCCCCTTCTGCAGTTACAGAAATCGACGGTATCGTGTCGATTGACAAGCCGAAGCGCGGTTCACGTGTGATCAGTGTAACGTCTCTCGATGGTGAGATCAAGCGCGATTACTCGGTACCAATCGGACGTCACGTTCTTGTTCAAGAGGGCGACCTCGTCCGCGCTGGTGATCGCCTTACGGAAGGTGCTATCAACCCGCACGACATCCTCCACATCAAGGGTATCAACGAAGTACAAGCATACCTGGTAAACGAAATTCAAGAAGTTTACCGAATGCAGGGCGTAAAGATCAACGATAAGCATATCGAAGTTATCGTGCGCCAGATGCTTCAGAAGGTACGTGTTACAGACGCTGGAGACTCTGGATTCCTCGAGGGAGATCAGACAGACCGCATGCGCTTTACGGATGAGAACGATCGTCTACGCGGTTGCGTTGTTGTTACAGACCCAGGCGATTCAAAGCTCAAGCTTGGTCAGATCATCGATAAGAAGGTCATTCGCGAGATCAATGTAGAGCTCAAGAAGAAGGAAAAGGCTGCAACGAAGAGCCGCAATGCCGAGCCTGCAATCGGTGAGCCGTTGCTTCTTGGTATTACACAGGCATCGCTTACAACGGAATCATGGTTGTCTGCAGCATCATTCCAGGAAACAACGCGTGTTCTTGCCGATGCATCTGCAGCTGCGAAGGTCGACAAACTTCTGGGTCTTAAGGAGAACATTATCCTTGGTCAGCTTGTCCCAGCCGGTACCGGCTTGCGCAGCTACCAGGAAATGCTCGTGGCTTCAGATGTAGGCAATATCTTCGGACCTGATGCAATCATTCCTCAGGTAGAGTCAGAGGATGAAGCCCAACGTCGTCCAGTTCGCCGTGTTACGCGGGTAACAGCGTAACCGAATCTCGTAAAATGGATTCTAGAAGGGGGCTAGTAGGAAACTGCTAGCCCCCTTACTTGTTTCTGTGTAGTTTTCACACTTGTTGTTTCCATGGGCCCAATCATGAAGAAGTTCGCTCTGTCCCTCGCACTGGTAGTTGTCTGTGCCACGATCTCGATGGCAGACACGCTTTACGTTGCATCTGTTGCAGAGCCCGGTGGCAATGGAAAGAGCTGGAATACGGCATTTAGGTCTATCGACTATGCATTTGCATCCTGGCAGGCAGGAGATGAGATCTGGGTTGCACAGGGGACCTATCCGATCGTTAGCGCTGGGTATGCAATGAAGAATGGTATGCATATCTATGGTGGCTTCCGAGGCAACGAGAAAGTGCGCGAGGACCGTGATTGGTATCGCAGAAAGACGATACTTTCCTCGAACAAGGGCGACTTTATCTTGAGGCTTGCTGATTGCGATTCAACAACCCGTGTAGACGGTCTCGTACTCGAGGGCACAGAAAAGTGTGCGCTCTACATAAAGGGCGGTGCTCCTCGTGTTTTCAACTGCCATTTCCGCAACACGTATGCCCTGGTAAGCGGCTCTGCAATGTATGTTCTCGATGCTGGCCGTGTGCGTGTCGAGTATTGTACGTTCGAGAACTGCAGGTCTGGCTTAAACGGTGGAGCGATCTATCTCTCCACATCCCTTGTCAGTCGCAGATGGGATGTAGACTGGGGTTCGTTTATTGGTCAGTGTTTCTTCATCAACTGCACTGCCGCTCGAGGTGGAGCAGTGTATCTCGAGAGCTGCAAGGGCCAGTCGCAAATCGTCTCCTGCGTGTTTGCAGGTAACAAGGCGCGAGATCTGGGCGGAGCAATTGGCGCAGATGGCTCGTGGACGTATGTAAACAATTGTACCTTCTACAGCAATGGCAGTACAACGGGCACAATGGATATCGGAGGTAAAACCATCGGAATCAATGGTGGGTTTGTTCAGAACTGTGTTGTTTGGAATGGTGATGAAGACACCACGCGCCATATCGTGCAATCCCAAGTTGCGGGAGACACCTCTACGCTTGGCGCAAATGCAAATCTCGTAGAGCGCGATTTCGATTTCGGATTCTGGCAGGTAGACCCGGCATTTGAGAATCAGGACGATTGGGATGGACAGGACAATATTTATGGTACCGACGATGACGGCTTATCTCTGTCAAGTTTTTCGATGGTACGCAACGCTGGTGTGATAGATCGGTTCGTTAATCACCGCAACTTCGATGTTATAGGTAATCCGCGTCTTGTTGGCAGAAAGATTGATCTAGGCGCTTATGAGTCGCAGCGAACAGATCGATTAGGCTTTCGGGACGTTGTAGACGAGCTGCGTGGCGGCAAGCTGGTCATTATGTATCGCCATGGCAAGACCGATTGGCTGCAGGAAGACCGCGGCCCGTCCAAAGAGTGCTTCCCAGGCCGCAACCTGATTTTTGAAGGCCGTGAGCAGAGTACTGATATAGGCAAGGTCTACAACTACCTTAAGATTCCTATTGGTGACGGGCTTTCCAGCACAGCCTGTAGATGCTGGGAAACACTCGATAAAATGCTCGGACGCTACACCGTAAAGTCACATTGGGCAGGGGGCGCTGGTGCTACCATACAGCAGCGTTGGGCTGACTTGAAATCAATACCAACGAATGGCAACCGTGTAATCTCTACGCATGATGCTGTCTGTCAGTCGATCTTCAATCCAGACGGCGATGGCACAGTGATCACCACGGCAGAGTACATGGAGGGTGATTGCCTCATTCTGCGTCCAGACGGTGATACAGTGGAGATACTTGCACAGTGGTGCTCCGAGAACTGGGTAAGGTACCATGTCCGCTTTCCAGATGACCCAACCGCAGTCCATGACCCGATAGCTTCAGTTGGCAACATTCATGTCTTCCCGAACCCGTCACAAAGCTCTTTTCAAGTGAGCATAGCATCAGAAGCTACGGTGCGTATCGTTGATATGTTCGGACGAGTGTATGCCGAGATACCACCCGGACACGGCGGTTCTTTTGAAGTACAATCAAGCGACTGGCCTGTGGGGCAGTACAATCTCTATAGCACAGCTGGTAGCTGCCGTGTCTTGATCACTCGTTAGAAGTTGATCGATACGAGAGTGCTTTGGCATCGTCGAATTCGCCTTCCCAGCGTGCCATAACAACGGTTGCCAGGCAGTTGCCAAGGAGATTGACGCTCGTGCGCGCCATGTCCATAAACTCGTCTACACCAAAGATCATTGCAACAGCAACTGGACCGTAGTGCTTTAGATTGTCGGGCAGAAAAGACCCTAATGTGGCCAGCAGCACAACTAGCGACGCGCGCGGTACTGCAGCAACACCCTTGGATGTGATCATCAGAGCTAACATCATGCTGATCTGCTGACCGATGCCGAACGTAAACCCAGGAACCGTTGATGCTATGGCCTGCATTACAAACACGCTTGCCATTGCAAGATAGAGTGTGGTGCCATCTAAGTTAAATGTGTAGCCTGCCGGCATTACGAATCCCACTATCCGTTTTGGAACGCCAAACTTCTCCATGCGTTCCATAGCCATGGGCAGTGCGCTCTCACTGGATGTTGTAACAAACGCCAATACGAATGGCTCTCGCACCGCATCGATGAATCGTCGGATGGGAACTCTCGCAATCACCGCTACCGACCCCAGTACGACGAAGACAAACAAGGCCAGCGTTAGATACAATGCCAGGATAAGAAGGGCCAGCTTTTCGAGGATGTCGAGTCCTTGATGTCCAACGGTAACTGCCATCGCCGCCCCGATACCAAAGGGGGCGAATCTCATGATGATGCTTGTGAATGTGAACATGGTCTGTGCGAGCGATTCACAAAATTCAATGATCGGTTTTGCACGATCACCGATCTTTGATACGGCAATACCGAACAGCACAGAAAACGCTACGATCTGCAGCACGTCACCTTTTGCCATGGCATCCACCACACTGGTAGGAAAAATGTGGACGACTGTTTCAATCAGTGTTTTGGGATGATTTTCGGCTATAGTACCAAGTGTACCAGGATCGCCAACGAGTTGGATGCCCGAACCCGGTTGAACAACATTCACAACGAATAGCCCGACAACCAGTGCGATAGTTGTCACGATCTCGAAATAGATCAGTGATCGCAGACCGAGCCTGCCGACACCACTTCCGTGTCCGCCCCCTGCAATGCCGATTACAACAGTTGCAAAGACCAACGGAGCGATGATGAGCTTGATAAGGTGCAGGAATACATCGCGAATCCATCCAATCGAGGTTCCTATACTTGGGGCGAAGTATCCAATCAGGATCCCTACGATAAGACCAAGTAGGATCTGCGTCGTCAGTGATAGCTTAAAGCGAAGCGCCATGCCGTATCTCTCCGGTAGTAATGCCCCCAAAATACGCATGGGGCTATCCTATTCGTTATGACGAACCTTGCCGTTGAGAAGATTCGCAGCATCTTTTCTGTTGTTAATGTGGAGCTTCTTGTAAGCATTCCGAATATGCGTACGAACGGTTTCCAGGCTGATGTTGAGCGACGTGGCAACCTCGAGATACGAATACCCGCTTGCGATAAACTGGAGAACCTCCAGCTCGCGACGCGAGAGTTTTTCCAGCTCTGGAGCTGATCGTATTGAGCCCCGCATTGCCAACAAGATCTTACGTGCAATGCCTGCGCTCACTGGTGATTCTCCGGCATAGATCTGGCGTATTGCCTGTGCGAGCTCTCCCTGACGGAGAACCTTCGTAAGATAGCCCATCGCTCCTGCAGCAACCGAATCGTAAATACGTTGATAATCATCGAATGCTGTTAGAACAAGAATGTCAGAAGACGGCGTCATGGCCCGCAGCTCGAGTATGAGCGCATATCCCGGGGTATCGGGCAGCACAAGGTCAAGTACGATCACGTTTGGTTGTGTCGCTGCAAGCTGCACGCGGGCATCGGCCGCTGTAGTGCATACAGCTACTACTGTGATGTCAGAAGCAGCTGTTAGCTCACGCTCATAGCTGCTAGCAAGCTCAATGTCGTCTTCTATGATTGCAACTCGTATCATGATAATTGCACTCCAAATGAAATCAATACAGTTGTTCCCGTGCCTTCGGCTGATATGACGTCGGCATGAAAGCCGTTCTCTGATGCTCGTTCCTGAATATTCTGTATCCCGCTCTTTCGACGCACGCTGCTGGGATTAAACCCAATTCCATTATCAATCACCTTCACAGTAAATGAAGCTTGGTTGCTAATGAAGTCTACAGTTACGTTCGTTGATGATGCATGACGTATGATATTGCTGAGAGATTCGTTGATGATGAGAAGAACGCTCTTTGCTACTGTGGCATCAACAAAGCTGTTTGCAGGTAACTCAGTTGTTGTAGTTGTTAGTTTGATTTGTGCGTCGCTTAGGCTGGCATGCAGATACTCGCGGAGCTCACCGGTAAAATCAGAGAGACGAATAGAGTCGCTTCTCCAAATCCAAAGTAAACTTCTAAACTTCCTATTTGCGGCAAGTGCCGCATTAACAATCTCCCGTGAATCCTGAATCTCATGAGCATTGAGCAATGCCGTTAGCCTTGCCAGATCCGCACCCAGTGTATCATGAAGGTCTCTAGCGATAGAAGAGTGCTGATGCTCGAGATCCTGCCTTCTGCGAACTGCGTTACGATGCCATATGTATACGATACCAATTGCAACCCCGCCAGTTCCAAGTATAAGCAAGATCACGACTACATCCTGATACAACAGTGGATGGATCTCTGGTTGCAGTAAAAGGGAAGAAGTTTGTACCAGTCCCGGCGAGTAAAGTCGCAGGGAGCATTCACGAGTATATGGAAGAGCTACGTTATACATAGATGAGACGGCATAGGATATAGTGTCCGGCAGCCACGATGCTTCTGCACTGACTGTTGTTAGGTAGTTCGATAACAATGAACTCGCACCTAGGACAAATGTCAAAGAGTCAGAGCAAGAGACTGGCTGGGAGATGCTGCTGAGCCACGCAAACTGGGCCGCATCGTTTCGATGTCCGGTCCATGCTATAAGGCATCCTGGCAGCGTTCTTGCGAGAAGCCGAGCAATGTTGACCGTGACGTTCAGTTTGCTCGATCTGATCTCGAGTATGCTGTCATTGACCAGTGCTGTACGAAACCCTCGCTCAAACGATGCAACAAGTGAATCGGGCCAGGCAAACAGTTGAAGCTCCTTATTCGTTGTCGATGCGGCGATCATGCTATTCGCCCGTACAATCACAATGTGCTTGCGCTGGATTACGTAGATACGTTGTTCCGTTGTAGGGTACAAACCGTCGTAGAGCGCTATTGAATGAGGCGGATACTCACCAAGGATTTGGCGTTCTGCTACGCTGGTTGCTGAGGACGGCAGACTCATCTGCCGCAGTGCTCTAAGTGGCTCGAATTGAAGGAAGTCCCTGCTGCCGGAGAGGAGCTTCTTCTGTTCGATTACCCTCATGCCCAGTGCACGAGAGCAGACAATAACTGAATCCCCATTCTTGTATAATGCCAGCATAACATCTTGAATGCCGTTGGGATTGGGAATGGAAAAGGTCTGCGCTCTTCGGCTGCGGGTAGTGTGCAGCATTAGACCATACGAGTCGCCAACAAGAAACGTTGAGTCGTTGAGAGTAAGAGTGTCTTTGTTGTCGGCCACGCGGCCATACGTTAATGATGGAGTCGCAGAGAAGAAGTCTAGATGTGGTTTGAATCGACTGTAGTTCGCAACCAACTTGTCCACTGGTACCTGTGTGAGCCGACCCGAATAGGAGGCAGTGTATAGAGTGTCGTTGTGAATGCGCACAGATTTAACGGGTCGCGCAATGCCCTGTTGATCCGGCAGCTCGACGCGGACAAAATGCTGTCCTACTTCAATAAACAGTCCCAAAAGAGTTGCGTGCCACCGAACACCATAGGCGTCACGTACTGATTGATTGATTGCTGTATTATCTATTGCAGAGGCTAAGAATATCCTATCTGTATTGGGTGAGAGTGCAAATAGGTTAGTAGGGATGTGAATGCTCTGAAGTCCGCCATGGTGCTCGCTGGTATTGAAGTGCATTAGCAGATTCGAGCTATCACTAGCAATAGAATTGTTTACTGCTGCTTCAAGAGGCTTTCGAATTGTCGTGGGTAGCATCTTGATCACATTGTCAGTCAGGATGCCCCGAGCCGTAGACAACCGTACGCGAATCTCGGTTGCGTTGTAGTTTGATCGAGGAGCAGCGAGATACGCTAGTACCTTTCTGAAATGCTGAATTCCGGGCTCTGTTTTACCAGACAATAGCAGGCTGCGTCCCCAGTAGAACTCACGATTTAGGTGGGCCGAAATGTCACTGCGATGCATGAGCTCCTGCGGTTCGATCTGGGCGGCAATCTCTATTGCCTTTTCATGGTTACCTGTTCTCGAATACAGGCAAAGTAGGTTTGCCTGGGCGTCCTTTCGTGTTGTAAGGAGCTCATTCGAGGCCATAAACTGGTAGTAGCGTATCGCGCCAGCTGTATCACCTGACTTTCGCAATGCATGTCCAACGATATTCGATAGCTGTGCATTGCCTTCGTCGTATCGCAGTCCTTTTACCATTGCCTGGTAAAGACTTGGAATTGATGCTGTGATGACATCTTCATAGTTCCCAGTCCTCCACGCTAGCTCAAGGAGGATAGCATTATACCGAGCTCGTTGTTCTGGAAATGGATCACACAGTGGTTTGAGATGCTCGAGTATGCGCAGCGCACTGTCCGGCCTCTCGCGAACGTCAATGTAGAGGAAAGCAGAGTCAACAATCGCATTACGACGCGCGACGTTGCTCTCAGTAGCATTACTACGATCTACTACTTTCTCACACCCAATAGCGAGAAAACACGTAAGTACACCCAATAGAGCTCTAGCAAGACCCATAAGTAACAATTCCCCAGAACGAATCTACGGGGCACACTGCCGGCTAACAGATGTGAAAAAAGTAGTATTTAAGAAGAGGGTGTAGATTGGCGGTATCTTTGAACAAACGCGTACACACAAGGTGAAGAATGTTTGATAGAACCCGATTTACAAGCGCAGTCGCATTGCCACTCGCTGCGGCGGTACTGATTGCATCATGCGCTAGTTCGACAGTGATAGACTCTGTGCCGGGCGGCGCGAAAGTGTACATCGATGAGTCTTATGCCGGCACGACGCCGTACAAGCACACTGATAAAAAGATCGTGGGATCTACGCTAGATGTGCGGTTGGAGATGAATGGCTTTGAGCCCCTTTCAACTACGATTACAAAGAATGAAGAAGTGGATGTTGGGGCGGTCATTGGAGGCTTCCTTCTGGTAGTACCATTTGTGTGGGTGATGAAGTATCAGCCGGAGCATGTGTACGAGCTTGTACCACGTGGAACGAGCAGCCCGGGAACAGCCAAGGCAAGGTTAGCAGGCAAGGCATCGAAGGCGGACAAACTCCGTGAACTGAAGCAGCTGCTCGATGACAAGGTGATTACGCAGGAGGACTATGATGCCGAGAAGAAACGGATTCTTGAGAGTAACGACTAGCACAGGCCTCACCAACGTGCATACCTAGAGCAAACCCCGCCGAGGCGGGGTTTGGTGTTTCTTGCCATAGTGGCAGCACGATGTGTGTACAATACACAACAGGGATAGCATAAACTGTTCACGCTCCCTGCGCATGAACAAACAAAGTTCATTTGATATGCTCACGCATATTCATGTTGCCAAACAGCAGATTCACGATGCAAACTTCCGTTGAATTCAGATATCGGTCTATTGTAAAAGCACTCATTTTCGGACAGGCGATTTGTCCATGTTGTATGTCGTTGAAAAAATCTTTGGCGAACTGCGTGCTGAGCACTAACATTGAGCATCTATTCACTCTTATCCGGAGACATTGCAGTGTCAAAGCAGGAACTGTACGACGAAATGGTTCGCCTCTTCGGCGAATTCACAGCCGCTCACAATTCGAAATTCAAGAAAGACGCAGCTACCGCGCGCAAGGCCGCAGGCGCTCTCAAGAAATTGATCACGCCATACAATCAGGCTTCAATTGCCGAAGGTAAGACTGCCAAGTAAAGCATCTCGATCTAGGCATATTCAACGGTATCAGCAGCCGAGGACAAACATCCTCGGCTGTTGTCATTCTATACCACTATCGTATGAATGTTGATGTTGACACCACCGAGTGTACAACAACGTTAGCCCCTTTGCGCACAATAAACTCGCTAAGGCCTCGCTCGCCGTATTGGCCGTTCCAGTCGTATGTGTAGCCAAGTCTTGTCCAAGGGGCTGATTTGGGATAGTAGGAGTAGATAATGCTGTTGTTGAACCAGCTGCGATATGCCGAATCAGCAGTAGGCTGGAGCTCGGGTCCGGCAGTGTTGTCGGTGATCTCGTTATCACCAGCAGGACGGAACAGGTCGGCTGGTCTAACCCATATAGACAAGAACTTTGTTTTCTTTCTGCCGGCGCTAAGACCGAGCAACTGCTCTATTCGAAGCACTGTGTCTGTTCTGCCGTCGTACTTGGACTTCCACCACTGCTGCAGTTCCGGTATTGCAGTTACCCAGATATCGTACTTCGCAGCGGCTTGTTGGCCTGAAACATACGATGTATCCCATGCCGTCCATGTAGTTACGAGAACGTGGGGCTGCCCGTCGATGGTTTTCCAAGAGAGCACAGGGTTGTCGTTTGTTATGGCAATGAGATTTGTTGATTTCTCATTGTCGTCGGCAACCATGGCGTCAATGATGGCAGCTCGATACTGCTCGGCGGCAGTAGGTTCTGTGGCCGGTGCCGTATCTCCAGCACAGCCGATTAGAAATGCCGTCGCGACGACGCATACGGTGATTGATAACTTCATGGCATGATGTTCCCGCAGTGTTCGCAAAGGTAACGTTGAATGCTCATCAAATTGTGCGATGGATGCAGAAACAAAAAAGCCCCCTCGAGTGAGGGGGCTTTTGATTAGCCGGAATACTTGTGGCTCTTAGAAGCTGTATGTGAATCGTCCCTGTACAAGACGGCCAACCATTGATGCACCGATAAACTGCTCGACTCTGTTGTCAAGAAGGTTCGTGGCTGAAAGGTTAAAGCTCAGACCATCAACACCTGGGATGATATACTGTGCAGTAAGGTCCATCATGTGGTATGCATTGACATCACCAACATACACACCTGAATTCATATAGAACCCATCAACCCAGCGCCATTGCAGACCCACACTGAGGCCGAGTGTCGAGTTGCGATGCAGCAGGCCAACTGATGACTTGTACTTCGGTGCGTTAAGTGCGATAACGTCTGTGATTGTTGCATCACCAAGGTCTTCGCCTGTAAATGTATTCTGGTTGATGTACGATGCGCTACCAGCCACTGACCATGCTGGGGAAACCTCATAGGTAAAGGCAAAGTCGCTTCCGTAGTAGGAGAGCCTACCATAATTGCGATACGCCAGAAGAATGTCGCCCTTGTGTGTAGTTTCTGTTGGTGAGGCGGTGCCAACAGGCACCTGTGCGTATGCGCCGCCAATCAGGGCAGCAGCTTGAGCTGCAAGGGCCGCCGCTGAATCTTGCGGTATGCCTTGCTGCATAAGCGCGCCTGTAAGTAGCGGCTGAATATAGGCTGCAGCCGAAGCGCCGTCAAGGAAGACGTTTGGTGTAACAACGCGCAGTGGCGAAACAAAGTCTGTTACCGTTGAGTGGTATGCGTCGATGGCAACGCGAAGTTTGTTTGTGACCTTGCCTTGATAGCCAAGCTCGATTGTCTGAGTGTTGGTCTGACGAAGCTTGTCTACGTCCTGCAGGTCCTCAGGACGCATCGGAATAAACGTCCTCGTCGTTGGGTTCAGTGAAGCAAGGTTGCCCTTGATGTTCTGGGGAGCAGGTATTGCTGATAGGAACGGACGAAGCAGTGGACGCAGGTTTGCTGGAGCCTGTGCTTCGAGCTGTGGCAAAATGATTTGCGTAACGGTTTGCCAAATGCCCCCTGACGAAGCATTGTTGAGGCCAATCCAGTTTGCGTCTGTTCTACCAACGAAAGGTGAGATGAAGTTTACATTTCCATTGGCCCGATTAAATGTGTAACCTTTGCTACCAGCAGAGGCACCCCAAACACCAACAGCCCAGGCTGGATTAACTCTACCCAAGCCAAATGCATCGGGAGCGCTCAGAAGATCAAGGAAGAGATCGTTTGTTCCTGGGTTGCTGAAAGCAGTGTTAAATGTTGCACGTACCGAGCTGTTCTCGTCGAGCTTGTACATCAATGCAACACGGGGCGAGAGCACAAGCTCATCGATCACGGAGTGACGGTCTGCTCGGATAGCAGCAAGAGCTGAGAGTCTTGAATTGATCTTCCAGTCGCCTTGGAGGTAACCCCCAACTTCATTGTAGTTGTCATTTTCTTCATTAATGCCGTTGATCGTGCCCTCAGTTACAGGGTTCGTCGCAAAGAAGTCCGCGCCGTACGTAAATCGGATATCGTCGTTGAGACGATATGCATCCTGAAGACGGACCCCTAGTAGATCGGACTTATCTACGATCGGGTTGCCTGTGCGAAGGAAGTATGTTCCGCCAGCATCACTCTTGTTGTAGAACGTCTGTGCAAAGAAATCACCTGATGTGATTTGTGCATTAACATAGGTGTAGCGCCAGTTGCGCCCGTTTGCTGCACCGAGACCGGTCATCTCGATTGTGTTAACAGCTTCAGAAATACCACCCGTAAGCTGGACAGTCGTGTTTTCGCCCATGTTGTAGTACACCCCGGCGTCAACATTGTAACGTTCGTGAGTATTCTTGCGTGTAACGGCTGAGTCGTCTCTGAAGGGCACATCCAGCGTGTCGTCGTTGTATTTCCAGTCATTGGCCGAGAAGTACTGCCCGCTGATCTTGTATCCAAACGACTCACCGATTGTACCTGCATGGCGAAGTCCGCCATTGATCAGACTCTGCTGTCCACCTGCAGCGAACAATGTTGTACCCTTTGAGGCAAACGGTGAACGCGTGATGATGTTCAACACACCAGATGATGCGTTAGGACCATAGAGTGCAGATCCTGGGCCGCGCACAAGTTCCATGCGTTCGATGTCTTCGTTGGATGCTGGAACGAAGTAGCCAACGTTGACTCGCAAGCTCGGTACGCCTGCCGGACGGTAGTCTGTAAGTGTAAGCAGGGAGCCGCTGAACACATTGTTAAAGCCGCGCACCGTAGCGCTCTGCTGCGAGATACCCGTTTGAGCGTAGTCTACGCCAGCCAAGCCGCGAATGTGCTCGGTAGGGTTGGTCTTTGGTGCCTCACGAATTGTTCGTGGCTCAACAACCGAAACGGACGCTGGGGCTTCAGATGCCTTCTGGAGTGTACGCGAGGCCGTAACAACCATGACATCCATGTCGATTGCTGTTTCGCTGATGGTGATATTGAGCCTATTGCCATTTGCCTCGACATCCTCGATCACCTTCGTTATATATCCAACGGCGCTAACCGTTACCGTATACTTCCCATCTGAGACCCCCTTGATCGAGTAGCGACCACGGGTGTCGGTATATGCCCCTTTCGCAACACCAGCGCCCTGTGCCGTAAGACGAATGGTAGCGCCCGGAACAGGCGCTCCGCTAGGTGTGCTTACACTTCCACTTAGCACCACACCCTGTGCAGCTGCGATTGTGCTGGCAACAGCGAAGAGGGCAGTGATGAACAGACCACGTATCAGTACGTGCATAGTCATTCTCCAATGGTTGTTGAACATTGCTGACATTGTTTACAAAAAAACGCGATTGCAGACGAGGTGTGAACATACCCACGACGGCGCTTGCAGGCAACAAGAATATTTAGATCTGTGGACAGATGAATGCCCAGCTGGATATTACCATTGTGTTGCGATGTTTGTATGCCACAATGGAGTCTAGAGCATGATATCATTTCGAGAGTTTGTAGAACAAAACTCGTTTATCATATGCGCCCACAGAGGTGCGTCGGGAATTGCTCCGGAGAACACACTCTCCGCTATTGCGCTCGCTCTCGATTGCGGAACCCCGATGATTGAGATCGATGTTCAGTATACCCGCGACCATGAAATGGTATTGTTTCATGATGATACGGTAGAGAGAACAACAAACGGATCTGGGGCTATCAATGAACTGTCGCTGCATGACGTTCAACAGTTGGACGCTGGGTCTTGGTTCAGCTCGTCGTTTGCTGGAGAACGCATCCCAAAACTGTCAGATGTTCTGGAGATTATTCGAGGCAGGGCATACGTTAATCTTGAAATCAAGCCGCGGCCCGATTCGCCCGAGGCACGAGCCGAAACACTTGAGCTCATCGAGATGCTTCGTTCTATGTCGATGCTAGATATGTGCCTGTTTTCGTCATTCGATCACGCAGCGATTGCATTTGTGCGCTCTGTATTGCCGACACTTCCCACACTAGCACTAAACATCCCCGGCGATACGCGGTCGCCTGCACGCGTGGTCCGCGACAGTGGCGCCGATGGCTTCGGATGCTCTATTGAAGAGCTAAGTCCGGCAATCATGCGCGTGTGCCGTCAGTTTGGAATACCAACGGGGGTTTACACGGTAAACACCGAAGACGAGTTAAACCGCGTGGTCTCGCTCGGCGTCAATGGGCTCGTAACAAACATGCCTCATCAGATAGTGCCGCTCTACCAGTCTCGTTAGGAGAAGCTATGCGATTCTATGCCGTTCTCGCAGCATTCGTGCTGCTATGCTGTCAGCTATCGGCTATCGATGCAGATGTTCGGCTGCGCCTCCAGCGAGCCGTAGATTCTGTGCAAAAGGCGGAGCGGATACAGGGGGTATGCGCCGCCGTGATAGTTGACGGGGAGATATGGCAGGGGGCTGCCGGCTTGTCCTTTGGCGGACGTCCTATGACGCCTGAAATGGTCCTAGGAATAGGAAGCAATACAAAAACGTGTACCGCGATCACATTGCTTCGCCTCCAAGAGCAGGGTTTGGTCGATCTCGATGCGCCGATAGGCAAGTGGTTTCCCCAGAAGCCGAACATCGACGGCGCGATAACGATACGCCAATTGCTCAATCATACCAGCGGACTCGGCGATTATTCGCTTCAGCCATATCGTGATTCTACATTGGCAAACCTTGCTCGGGTGTGGACGCCCCTTGAGCTGCTCTCTTTTATTCCTGAAAAGCAGTTCGACGCTGGAACCTCTTGGAGCTACTGTAACACGAACTATCTCCTTGCCGGAATCATTGCCCAGGAGGTTACGGGGCTGTCGTTGTATCAGCTCTACAGGCGCGAACTGTTTAATCCGCTTGCGCTAGACTCAGCGCGATTGTACCCCGACGAACAAATCGTTGGTGAACTTGCGCACAGATGGATGGGCGGACGTGATGCTTTCGCTAACCCCATGAATGGGGAATGGAGCGGCGCATGGGCGGCTGGTGCCGTGATTGCAACTGCGGCAGAGATGGCACAACTTTATGATGCATTGTTTTCTGGCAGAATACTGAATGCCGCTTCGATGGCCCAACTGACAAGGTTTGTTGGTCCCAACGACTATGGTCTAGGAATAAGTCAGAAGTTGGTAACAGGGGTGCCTGTTATTGGCCATACAGGAGAGATTCGCGGTTACTCCTCGGCGATTTTCCGAGTGCCATCGTTGCGCGCTAACGTTGTGGTCCTTACGAATTCCATCCCGTCTAATCCACTAGCAGTGGCTGCAGCGATTATGCGTGTTCTGCGCGATGCCACGACTTCTGTTGAAGAAGATACATCGCATTCCATCGCAATCAGTTTCCCAGCAAGGGTATATGATATCGAAGGCCGGTATGTGCGGGACGTTCAGGCCCTGTATGAGGTGCAGAATCTACAAAGCGGAGCCTACATGCTCGCCTCACGCTCCGGGTTTATCGTTCTGCACGTTGCCCAAGACCACGGGGTGTTCATCAGTAAATAAGAATACTTTGTACTGCTCATCTGTTTGCCGTTTGATTCAAAGAAACGCTTATCTTCAGGTCTGTTCACGTTTGTAAAAAGAGGGTGTATAAAAAGAGGGTGTAATGGATCTCAGCAAGCCGGATGCAAGCAGTTCTATCGGATCAGCTAATGCTACTGTTAATCGACGCAACTTTGTAGCCGCTGTGGCAGCAACGACCGGTGCGTTGTGGATGAGCGGCTGTTCAAAGTGGTTTGAACGCACACCAAAGCAGGGCCTCGAAGTCCGCAAGATCACACCTCCAAAGCTCGAAACAGCCTACCTTGGGCAGCAGATTCTCTGCTACCGTCCAATGCGCCGTGGTTCCCCAAATATGAGTGTTGGTGCGGCCGGTGATAAGCTCGTCGCCTACAATTATGGACACGGTGGCAGTGGTTGGACTCTCGGTCCTGGTTGTGCCACCTATGTTGTAGATCTTTTTGCAGCATCCGAAAAGGGTAAGGGTGTAGCCAAGGATGCGCCGATCACAGTGATCGGTGGCGGTGTTTTGGGGCTCTTTACTGCATACAACCTCATTCAGCGTGGATACAGCGACGTTACGATCACAGCTGCTTCGTTCGATGGCTTAACATCGCATAATGCAGGGGGCTTATTGGCGCCCGTTTCGATGGACAATGATTCTGGAATGCAGGCACTGATCGATAAGATTGGTATCGATGCCTATAAATTCTATGCCTCGGTAGCCAAGGGCGAACACAAGGACTTTGCGAAAGGTGCCTCAATCGTGCCCTCCTACTTCGAAAATCGCGCAGAGTCGGGCCTAGAGCCATACGTGGGTAAGGTGATGCAACCGGCTAAGGATGTTGTACTTGATTTTGGCAATGGCACAAAGCGTACGATGGTCGTCTACGATGACGGCATCTTTATCGATACAGCCGTATTCATGAAGGAGCTGCACGATTATCTCAGACCGAAGGCAAAATTCGTTGAGCAAAAGCTCAATAGTTATAAAGAAGTAGCATCAGGCGTGATTTTTGATTGTAGTGGACTTGGAGCTTCAAAGCTTAACAGCGACGCAGAAATAGTGCCTGTTCAGGGTCACCTTGTTATGCTTAAAGATCAGGTGCCAGCAAACCTGCAATACATGATCCTTGTCTACTTCGACCACGCTAAGACAGCTTCAAATCAGGATGTAAAGCGCTCCTTCTACATCTTTCCAAAGCACCTTCTAGGTACGCCCGTAAATGACGTTGGCGTGATTGGTGGTACGTTCATTGAGAACGCCACTCCTGATACTCCCAATATTGAAGAGTTTCAAATCATGATCAACAACGCAAAGAAGTTCTACGGGGTCTAGGCTAACGGGCCCAGTTTAGGTAGCCATTCGTTAGCACTATGATGCATCGTAGTGCACCTTCGTGTGCAGCATAGACGCCATCAGGTAACGTTGTGATTTCGCTCGCAGTAACATTGCAAGCAATCACCTCGCCGTTGAGCGTGTGAAGCGTCCACCTAGAACCAGGATCAAAGGCTACCTCGTCTGACTCTGCTACGCTGGTAGGAATTGAGATGTACTTCGCTGCAAATACTGCTGCAGCCTTGTCGATGCCTGCTGGATCATGGACTTCATGAGCTGCCCCCTGATGGATAATGGCCTCATATTGTGACATAGGCGTACCTCGTTTCTCAAGCTCTTCCACTATCGCGCACGTACCGATCATGCGCGGGTAGTTGGCAGATACGAGAGGAATCGTGTGATACGGACGATCCTCGCCGCAGGCAACCACTGGGTCCTCAGTTTGATGATAGCTAAACAACGGTACAAACGCTGAGTTGTCGAGGTATGAACGATTAAGCAGTGCCCCAAAAATGTTGAGCACTACATCAACAGTTGGCGTTGTAACATCCGGGTACAATACTCCGTCGTAGGACCCCATGTCGGGACGCTTAAATGTTCCTCCTGCACGTGTAACATCAGAAATCTCTCCAATTGCCTCTGGGAGCATATCCTGCTGGTCAATGTAGGCTGCATGTAGCGCGATGATCGACCCCGCGCTTGCACCGCCGATCACGATTCGTGATGTATCTATTCCATACTGCTGTGCATTCTTGGCAAGGAATCGAAGTCCAGTGCGCACATCTTGTATGCCGCGAAAGCATGCACGAACAAGCTCTGCCTCATCATAGGCAAATGGTGGGTCGAAGACCCCGCCGTGTATACCGAGCCGATAGGAAATGGTTACTGCAGTGTATCCTCTCTTGGCCCAGATCTCTGCTAGTGACTGAAAATCAGATCTGCTGCCCTGGATAAAGCCACCGCCGTGAATCCATACAATTAGCGGACGCTTAACTGCATTGTCGTTCGTGGGAACAACAATGTTCATCCGCAGTGTATCGGATGCACCATTGTGCCGAGGCGCTGTGCCATAGACAACGTCGTTTGTTGACTTGACCTTGTAAATGGCGTCAACAAATGGCTGCCCGAATGCACTGCATAACGCTGTGATCATTACAGCAAATACCGATAGAGCTTGTAGTAGGTTCATTGAGGTCTCATACAATGAAGAACAACGTCCAAACGTTCATACTACCTCAAGCTAACAGATTCTCTACATTGTTGAACCGATACTCCTCTATGAGCAACGACCATTTTCTGCAGACTCTTGTGTATCACATCCCTCATTCATCTATTTATATCCCAGATACTACTGGATTCATCACCGAACGTATCGAAGACAATCTTCTTGAGATGACCGACTGGGCTACAGACGAGATGTTCTGCACAGAGGGAGCGGCCCGTCTCGTTGTGCCACATAGCAGACTGTTCTGTGATGTAGAGCGCTTTGACGACGAGCACGAGCCCCAATTCAAGAATGGAAGGGGCTTTTACTACTCAAACGGTTACGATGGGCTGCCGCTTCGCGCTGTTGATGAAGAACATAAGCGAGTAGTCTATAACGACTATTACAAAAAACATCATGGGGCGCTGTATCAGGCCGTGATGGAGAAAATTGAGCAGTACGGCGTTTGCCATGTTATTGACTGCCATTCATTTGGGGACAATCCCTACGGAACTCCGGCCGATGTGCCTAGTAACCCTGATATCTGCATCGGGACAGATCCGTTTCACACGCCTGATTATCTTCTTGAGCAAACTATACACTTCTGGGAATCGCGCGGGTACAGTGTCGACGTCAACAACCCGTTTGCTGGGTGCATCGTGCCAATAGAACACCTTGAGCGTGAGCCCCGTGTAAAGGGCATGATGATCGAGGTGCACAAACGGCTCTACATGAACGGACTTGTAGTTGTATCAGAGCGCGTAGGGATGATTCGAAACCTGGTTGACGAGATGGTGGGAACGATCTCCGTGCCCTAATGCATATCGCCCTAATGCACTATCTTCAATGCCATCAACGGAAGCGTAATGGCGCTCATGATCAGGGTAAATGTGGCTAGCTTTCCAGCCAATGATACATCACCACCATAGCGAACAGCCAACACCACACCCAGTGGTGTTGAAGGCATGGCAGAAAAGAGGACTGTGATAAGACGAGTTTGCTGGTCCACAGGGTACATGTTTATGAGCTGTTCGGCAACCCATGGTTCGACGATCAATGCGAGTAGTGCGCCTGCTGCTAAGACACCGAGATCCTTGCCGAAATCAAGTTTTTCGAGAGACAGCCCTACGACCATTGCAGTTACAAACGGCAGCGACGCGCCAATCATCCTGCTGGCACCAAAGACTACATCGAGCCCCATGCCGGATGTAGGGAGTTTCCAAATTGACCAGACCAGTCCAGCGTAGAGCGCAACCATACATGGCATTACAAGAAAACTCTTGAAGTGCTGCGTCAGTGAAGTAACATGGTCACGTGTTCCAAAACGCATCGCTAGAAAGATTCCGATCGTGTTGCCTGGTATTCCAACACCAAAATTCCCAATAAACATCGACATCGACACTAGGTCTGTGTTGTCGCGGAATAACACCTGAACCAGCGCGTTACCGATAAGCCCCGTGCTCCCAAATGTTGCCGCAATCACGAATGCGCCGAGTGCAAGTCTGTCAAGTCGTAATGCCCACCTACCGATGAGATATGATAGGAAGCAGATCACAATCTCCGAACCGAACACTGCACCAGCAGCAACGAGATCTTTGAGATGCAAATTGGCCTTTGCAATTGACGAGAAAATCAGAGGCGGACAAACAATATCGAGCAGCAATACCGACAATAACGTCGAATGCTCAGAGCGCAGCACGCCCCGCCTGCGCAGGAGCAGCGCAGTCGCGATCATTAGGATAAACATTCCAACAAACGAGGCAACCGAGCCAGCAATAGTCATATGTCGAAGCCCCCTTACGCGCGTTTGAGAATTGTTATGGGCAGTGTACGCGGACCCCTTACTGTGCCGGAGGACCACGTTGTTGTTTGCCCGGCCGTTTCTTCAAAATCTGGATAACGTTTTAGCCATTCCTCAAGAGCAATACGGATTTCCAGTCGTGCTAACGGTGCGCCTAAACAGCGGTGCCGACCTAAACCAAATGCGGCATGTTGATTGTCCGCACGGTCCATAATCACGGTGTCTGGATTCTCAAACTTTGCTGGGTCACGGTTTGCCGCAGGGTAGGATAACAGAACTTGGCTAAGGGGCTTGTAGGTGCATCCAGAGATCGTTGTTTCATTTACAACCTCCCGCATGTGCGTTGAAGGTGAATATGCACGGAGAAACTCTTCAATTGCAGTAGGCATCAGCTCTGGCTCTGCAAGTAGGCGTCGGCGGTCTTCAGGATGTGTTGCCAAATGCCATATAGAAGAGCCGATGGCACTCCATGTCGTGTCAATACCAGCAATCAGAAGTAGGCGTAATGTGCCGATAATGTGCGACTCTGTCATCGGTTCGCCATTGTACTCAGACTTTAATAAGTACGAAACAAGGTCGTCACCAGGATCCTCGGTACGCAGGGCAATCAGTTCTTTGAAGACCACATTTTGCTCGCCAATAGCCGTTACTGTGGCCACTGGGTTATTTATTCCTTCGATCAGGATGCGATAAATCCAGTCATGGAACGTATCGCTCAGGCTTGGATCCAGTCCAAACATCTGCGCCATCACACGCGACGGAATATGCCGTGCATACTCCATTGAAGCATCAAACTGATCACGTTCGCCAAGCTCATCGAGCAAAGCGCGACAACTTTCACGTATGCTTGGCTCCATCAATTCCACAGCACCCTGCGAGAAAGGGGGCAGCAGGAGTCTGCGTGCCGGAGTGTGCTCTGGAGGGTCAGACGTGATCGGCGGTGCACTTATGAGATGTAAGGGGAGCTTCTTTTCCCTCATGACTGCGCGTCGTGAAGAAAAATTCTCTGTGTCATAGGCGATTGCGTAGATGTCTGCATACGATGTTGGAAGGTAAGCTCCGTCCTCTAATCGCTGCGATGTAGCCACAGGGCACTTCTGCCTCAACTCATCCCAGATAGCATATGGATTATTGGTCCACTCAGGATCGAAATGGTCAAAATCAGTTGCCCAATCAGTTACCGGCGGACGTTCAGACATGGTTGCAAACCTTGGTACTGCGATAGATTGAAAGATTCTCTCGCAAACATACTACAGCTGTGGGTTGCAATACGTGTGCAGTGCTCCCAAAACTTTAGGAAGTATACTACCTATTGGTAAGCTTATGTACTTTTGGCAACAAGACTAACGACAGTCATAATTGGACAGCAAACATTCCAACAATACAGGTGAGCAACGATGGCAAAAACTCCATTAATGAGACTTCTTCGACGTGCACTGGCTGAAGCTGACTACAGTGCAACTCGCCGGTCGTTTCTGCGGACATCAGCAGTTGCTGCCGCTGTAGCGTCTACGCCACTGTTCCTCGAGGGATGCTCCAAAGCAGTATCGAGTCAGGTGGACCGTGCCGTGAAGGTAGCCGTTGTCGGTGCCGGGATTGCTGGATTGCATGCTACATGGCTGCTCAAGAAAGCTGGCGTGAACGTTGAGCTCTTTGAGGGATCAAAGCGCATCGGGGGACGCGCCTTTACGGGCAATAATGTTGTTGTCGAAGGCTCAACTGCGGAACTCGGGGGGGAGTGGCTCGACACGAAACACCACGATATGCTCACGTTGGCAAAAACGTTTGGCGTTGAGCTCATAGACAAGCTGGCAGATACTGGTGATGAGGTGGATGCCTTCCATTTCAATGGACGAGCATACACCATGCAGGATATCGTGCGTGAGATACGGCCGTTCCTTGCAAGAATTGCAGAGGACGTTGCACGATTGCCCGAAAACCTTGTGGATCTTCATAAGAGCGAGGCAAAGAAGCTAGACGCTATGTCGATAGACGCCTACCTAACGAGTATCGGGATGACCGGCTGGCTTCGTTCCCTGATCGAAGTAGCATATGTAACGGAGAATGGCTTAGAGCTAAACGAACAGAGTGCATTGAACTTCATTCTACTCATCGGTAAGGACCTTTCTGGAGGTGAGCTTGAGTTTTTTGGTGACAGTGACGAGCGATATGTGATGCGTGGAGGAGTGCAGGGGATTACGTCTGGACTTTTCAAGAGCGTTGAGACTAACACACATTTGAACCATCTCTTCACTGGACTCGAGAAAGATGGTGATCAGTTCATTGTTTCATTCACGCACGAAGGCAAGAACGTTCGAATCGCTGCCGCATATGTTGTGCTAGCTGTCCCGTTCAGTGTTCTGCGAGACATTCCATTGAACGTAGACTTGCCCGAGAAGAAGCGTCGAGTTATTAAAGAGTTGGCCTACGGTACAAACGGCAAGGTCCTATTCGGATTCACTGAGCGGTATTGGACTTCAAAGGGCTTCAGTGGTTGGATGTATACCGAGCCACCACTGCAGCAATTGTGGGAAAACACGCACGAGCCCAATCCAAAGGGGGCTGGCCTTACGATGTTCTATGGCGGCAAGTCTGCCGACGTCATCAGAAAAATGTCGGACGATGAGCTTCGCACGCTGATTGCAAAAACAATGCAGAGTGTCTGGGGCGTTTCTGACTCGGTAATGCCGTCACGACTGTTCCGCATGGACTGGCCAACGCAGCCCTTTGTAAAGGGGTCATACTCAACGTATGCGCCCGGACAATGGACAGAATTTTATGGTGTTGCTGGTGAGCCCGTTGGCAATCTACACTTTGCTGGGGAGCACTGCAGCTTGAAAAGTCAGGGATACTTGAATGGCGGAGCTGAGACCGGACGTATAGCTGCTGAACGCATCCTGAAGGCAGTTCAATAGCACACGAAGATGAGGTTGCCTACTGGCAGCCCCAAAAAAGAAAAAGCCTTCGTTTCAAAAGAGACGAAGGCTTTTTTACGGGGTGTTGTTTGCTTACTTCATGCTGTCGAACCACGGCTTTACATCGACAAGTGAGTAGAGATAGACTGAGCGGTGATCTGCATTTGGTCCGGCGTCATGACTCGTTGCATTTGTTTTTCCAATGCTGGTCTGATAATCAACCGCAAGTTTGCCAATATCAGCCGTCACGACTTCATCACGATTGCTGTAATACTGTCGAAGCGGTGCCTGACTTAGCCAGCGATAGGAGGCAGCTTGTGAAAACAATTCCCAAAAGGGGTGCGATGTTGTTCTGGCAGTCTCAAAGGCCTCCGGTGTGAAGATACTGTCAAGCGAATACCCCCCCAACCCTGAGATAATCTGCAACTGGAATCTTAAAATCGTAAAATTCTTTAGCGATTTGATACCTGTTGCTGTCAGCCTTGATAAACAGCTTTGTGAAGCTTCCGAGATTGTAGTACTTCTCATAGGCGAACATCACATTCGATAGTGCTGGTGACGACCAAGGAGCGTCAAAACTTCGTCTGGCGAATAAGCAGGTAGATGCCGAGAACATTGGTTATGAGGCGTGGGCGTGAGTTTTTGATCATATGACGTAACCCAATGAAGGTGGTGTCCCTAGTTGGAGGGCAAACTATCCGAAATTTTGTTATTAAAACGAGTACTGGTGGCGCGCAGCACTACTTCAGGCTATCGAACCATGCTTTGGCATCGATCAGTGTGTGCACATACACGCAGCGATGATCTGCATTTGGACCAGCGTCGTGGCTGGTTGCATTTGTTTTACCAATGCTGGTTTGGTAGTCAACGACATGCTTCCCGAGGTCAGCCGGTACAACATCGTCGCGACTACTATAGTACTGACGCAGCGGCGCTTTACTTAGCCAGCGGTAACATTCGGCCTGCGAGAACACTTGCCAGAATGGATGAGATGCGGTCTTTGCTGTTGAAAAGAACTCTGGCGTAAAAACGCTGTCTATGCTATAACCACCATCTCTGAAATAATCTTCCAAACTTGCTTTGAAATCATAAAAGTTCTTGGCGATTTGATACTTCCCTGGTTTGATGAACAGACTTGAGCAGTTTGCAAGCTTGTTATAATGTTCGATGGCGAACATCATGTTCGTTGTTGCTGCTGCTAGGTATGTAGCGTCAAAATCACGTCGGGCGAACAAGCTCCGCATTACCCCTCGAACTGGGTCGCCAGGTCCAGATGCAGTTGCAACACCCGCAACCGGTACATTGCTTCGTTCGAGTTTGCGGAAATGCAATAGCGTGTTGTATCCGCCTTGCGACCATCCCAGAAGGAAGAGCTTGCCGGGCGTAATACTCATCTTCTTGAGAAATGCCAAGGAAGCAGTATGCATATCAAACATTGCCTGCTCCAAGGCCCCCTTTACAAAGAAGGTATTTGGTTGGGGGCTTAACGGACCATTACCGATGTAGTCCGCTGCAACAACGATGTAGCCCTGTGATGCGAACTGGAGAAGAGCCAGTTTGGTTTCCATATGCCGCTGAAAGTTCGACGGGGCTTCTTCCTTGGTGAACGTCGTACCATGCTGATACGAAAGGATCGGCGTTCCGTTTGTAGCCCCCTCGGGAATCGCCACGAGACCATAAGCAATTACCTTCTGATTCCCGAGCTCAGGTATCATGGTCTCATAGGCCACGCGATACATGGACACCTTACCAAATGTGCTGACAAGTTTGCCACGAAAGTCGCTGGCGTTCATCTGCGCACCAATAAAGAATGAGTCCAGCACGATTGACTTGACTCTCTCAAAATCCTGACTCTCATATGTCGTGATTAGCTCATGACTTATGAGCAGACCAGGATCTGCAGGTGCAATGGGATTCGACTCTGAGCCGCAGCCAAACAAGAACAAAGTGCCAGCAACGAGGCAGAAGCTGCGGATGCGTGTGTTGAGACATGAGAGTAAAACGTTGATCATAGTGCTTGACCTATCCTACGGTGTTGATTAGTTAGTGCAGAAGTCGTGTTTTCTCATTTCATGCTGTCGAACTATGCTTTGGCATCGATCAGTGTGTGCACATACACGCAGCGATGATCTGCATTTGGACCAGCGTCGTGGCTGGTTGCATTTGTCTTGCCAATGCTGGTTTGGTAATCAACGGCAAGCTTGCCGAGATCTGCTGGCACAACTTCGTCCCTACCACTGTAGTACTGACGTATTGGTGCCTTGCTAAGCCACCTAAGGCATTCAGCCTGGGAATAGAGATCCCAGAACGGGTGTGATAGTGTTTTTGCTGTTTCAAAAAACTCCGGCGTGTAGACACTGTCAATGTTCATGCCACCGCCAGCAAGATAATCATAAAATGAGATCTTGAAATCATAGAAGTCTTTGGCCAATTGATACTTCTCTGGTCTGATAAACAGCTTTGTGCAATTGGCAATCTTGTAGTAGTTCTCGTATGCAAACATCATGTTGGTTGTAGCTGCTGCAGAATATGGTGCATCGAAATCACGTCGTGCAAACAAGCTGCGGATCACACCCCGTGCTGGATCACCCGGACCAGATGCTGTTGCTACACCGGCAACCTCAATCCCGCTTCGCTCAAGCTTTCGGAAGTGCAACAGCGTGTTATACCCACCCTGCGACCACCCAAGAAGGAAGAGTTTGCCGGGTGTGAGGTTTAACTTCTTGAGGAATGACATGGAGGCCGTGTGCATGTCAAACATTGCCTGCTCCGAGACCCCCTTCACAAAGTAGGTGTTCGGCTCCGAGCTGTAAGGACCGTTGCCGACATAGTCTGCAGCAACTACAATGTATCCCTGCGATGCGAACTGGAGAAGCGCCAGCTTTGTCTCCATATGGCCCTTGAAGTTGGTTGGGGCATCGCCTCTGCTAAATGCAGTGCCGTGCTGAAACGAAAGAACTGGAGCTCCATTAGTTGCTCCCTCGGGAATCGCCACAAGACCATAGGCGAGAACTTTTTGATTGCCAAGCTCGGGAATGATGGTTTCGTACGCTACACGATAGAGTGCCACCTTCTTGTAGGTGCTTGCAAGACCGCCGCGAAAGTCGCCAGCGTTCATTTGGGCATCTGTAGAAAACGTATCTAGCTCCAATGTCCTTACGAGCTCAAACTCCGCATCGCCATATGTTGAAACAAGTTCATGGCTAATGAGGAGACCTGGGTCGGCTGGCACTATGGGTGTGGACTCCGGGCCGCACCCCGTTGAGAAGACTGCTAAACACAGCAGACCGATGCTGAAAATGCGTGTTAGGAGATGTGCACGTGAAATGTTCATGGTTACGCCTGGACCATTGTTTGATGGGTTTGGGTGGTAAAACACGGGATATACTGTTAGCGCTGGAGCAGGGATTGTGGGCTTTGGAATGATAAACAAGCATGTATCACGACCAGTCACGAAGTGATATATTTGTCGGTCTTCACAATATCTATCGATAAGCATATGAACAACTTTCGCGCGTTCTTTTCGCTCACGTTGGTCCTTGCTGCATGCATCATGGGGTCATCGTGTACTTCTGACTCTCCAGTTGTCCCAGCAACAACCGGCAGGCTCGTAGGAGTTGATACAATTGGATACTACAGCAAGGGCCGAGTACAGGCAATTGTAGATAGCGTCCTCGACGTATTCTTAACCAACGGTACAATGCCGGCATCGGGGTTTCGCAGTCAGCTGGAGGGTGCACAAAAGGGTGTAAAGCTCTATAAAATTGCGTATTCATCCGTGGTGCCAGAGATGAATAACAAGGCTGTTACAGCGTACGGATTGGTTGCAATCCCGGATGATGTGCAGCCAGGAGCACCTCTTCTCAGTTATCAGCACGGCACGGTGTGGTCTCACGAGTGGAGCCCAACATATCCAGATGGCTCCATGGAAACCCAGTTTGTGCTGTCACAGTTTGCATCGCAGGGCTACATCGTGATTATGGCCGACTACTTTGGTGTAACTCCTGGATCGGACCTCCCTAATTCGTACTGTATCATGAATAGTACGGTGCAGGCGTGTTCCGACATGCTTAAAGCATCAAAAGAGTTTCTTAAGCAGAACAATATCTCGCACGGCAAGCTCTTCCTTCACGGATGGTCGCAGGGCGGATTTAGCACTGACGTCTTCTTGCGTCATTTGCAGGAACAGAATGAACCTGTCGCAGCAACTGTTACGGCATCTGGACCATCCGATTCGTATACATTCGTACGTAAGATGGCAATTGAACCACCATCGACGCAAGCCCCATTCGCTGTAGGAATTGCCTCGAGTATTGTGTTCGCGTACGACCAGTATTATAGCCTTAATGGGTATGCGCGTGCAGCTGTTAAACCTGCCTATTATGAGTATGCTCGCTCCTTCTACAATTTGGAAATGAGCTATCAGGATTACTTTTCAAAGATTCCTCTCACGTTCGATAGCCTGTATACGCAGCAGTTCTTGGATGATGCCAAAGCTGGTACAGCGCCCTTTTGGCAGGCACTTAAGAATGCGAATGCATACAGTTTCCAGGTGCGCTGTCCGTATAGGGCTTATTACAGCAACAAAGATGAATACATCTTCCCCGAAGTCTCGTGCAAAGTCGTAGAGTATCAGAAGAACTTCCCTGGCTCTACTGCTGAATCAATAGAAGCTGCACCTAATGCTGATCACAGATCCGTGTACATCATATCACTCATCAAATCGAAGCCATGGTTCGATAGTATGCAGTAACGTAACTTCTTCCTGTTGCCCCTTAACAATGAAAAGCCCCGTCACACAGCAGCGTGACGGGGCTTGTTTGTTCTCGTCCAATTGATCAGAATGTATATCGGGCCATGCTACTTCAGGCTGTCGAACCACGGTTTAACGTCTACGAGCGTGTACAGGTAGATAGACCTGTGATCTGCAGTTGGTCCCGCATCATGAGTGGTCGCGTTCGTTTTACCAATGCTGGTTTGATATCTAGCCGCCATCGTAGCAACATCGGCCGACACGGCTTCATCTCGATTACTATAGTATTGTCTGAGCGGTGCTTTGCTCAGCCATTGATAGGCAGAGGCCTGTGAGAACAATACCCAGAATGGGTGAGACGTGTTTTTCGCAGTAGCATAGAACTCTGGTGTGAAAATACTGTCAAGCACATCCGCTCGGGCCGCGAGATACTTTGAGAACGGGACCTTAAACTCGTAGAAATCTTTAGCAACCTGATACTTCGAAGGCCTGATGAACAGCTTTGTGCAGTTCTCGAGTTTGTAGTACTTCTCGTATGCGAACAGCATGTTCGTAATGCCTGGTGCCTGCCAAGGTGCATCAAAATCTCGAGGAGAAAACAATACTCGTCCGATAAACTGCATTGGATCACCAGGGCCAGTGGCAGTGGCTACACCAGCGATAGGTATGTTGTTTGATTCTAGCATTCGGAAATGTAACAGCGTATTGTAGCCTCCTTGCGACCATCCAAGAAGGAAGAGCTTGCCCGGAGTGATGTTCATCTTCTTTAGAAAGGCCATGGAGGCCGTGTGCATATCGAACATCCCTTGCTCACAGCTTCTCTTTACGAAAAGGGTGTTTGTCTCTGCTGACAATGGACCGTTGCCAATGTAGTCTGCTGCGATAACGATGTACCCTTGCGATGCGAACTGAAGAAGAGCAACCTTTGTCTCGTATGACTCCTCGATATTTGACGGGGCTCCTTCCTTACTGAACTCGGTGCCGTGCTGATACGAAACAACAGGCGATCCATTTGATGCTCCCTCGGGAATTGCGACCAAGCCGTAGGCTATAACCTTTTGATTGCCAAACTCGGGTATCATGGTTTCGTAGGCAACACGATATAGTGTTACCTTCTTGTATGTGCTGACAAGGCCACTGCGAAAATCGCTGCCCTTCATCGTCGAACCGATGAAGAAATCATCGAGTTCGGTGGACCTTATCCTCTCAAAGTCTGCATCCCCGTAGGTAGCGATCTGTTCATGACTTACAAGAAGCCCTGGGTCGGCTGGCGTAACTGGTGATGAGTCTGGGTTGCATCCAGAGGTGAAGCTCGAAAGTAGCACCAGACTGATGCTGAAAATGCAGGTAAAGAGACGCGAACGCGAAAAGACATTCATTGCAGAGCCTTGACTATTGTTTTGATGCTATTGGCAATAGTGAAGAAAATACGGGATATCAGTGCAGCATCAATTCCCTTACCATAGACTTAATAACAACAAGTCACGGGACATTCTTCAATTCCAACTGTTGATTCTTCCATAAACGTAGCTGAAGAGACATTGGCTACGTCAACCGCTGTATGACCGACGCATGCTGCGGGAACAACTCAGTAAGCTCATCACTCTTAGCCAGCTCAAAATCTTCAAAATCAAACCCAGGTGCCACCATAGCCGAAACCAGCACGTCTGATCCAACAGATTCTGCACCGAACCACGTACCTGCGGGCAGCACTGCCGAGTAAGTGTAAGGGGGCGGTCCAAGCTCTACACATTCGTAGCGTCCGTCGGGATGGATGATGTGAACCTTCACGGGCCCACCCTCGTGCCAATACCAGATCTCGTCGTTAGATAAGCGATGAAAGTGCGACACTACTCCTACGGGAAGACAGAACCAGATTGACGTTGCAGCGCTGCGTGGACCGTTTACTGTTGGTACTGTTATCGAGGAACGGTAATACTCGCGATAGAAGCCCCCTTCAGGATGCTCGATCAAACTTAGACGTTCAGCGATGCTCATGATGTACCCTTGCGAATGACGATGAAGAAGAAAGATACGGAGCAGTATGCCGCTGCTTAGATCGTTTCAACAACATGCAGTGATTGGCCCGATTACGGGCGATCATCTAACCCGAGGCCAAGTCCGAAAAGTCCTGCCACGATTGCAAGGTGAATGATAAGCCAGGCACGCTGCCAGACAGGACGTTGTTTCCACTCCTGCTTTGGGTCGAATGGGTCAAACACAAGGGCTATACCCATGTTGGAGGCAGCGGTCACGTAATCAGACTTGCAGAGCATGAATATGCTTATTGCAATGAAGCCTGCATAAAGCACGCGATTGATCTTTGGATTCATAGATTCTCCGCAAATGACTGTAATAGTTCCGCACAAACGGTTTGCATTAGACCATTGCTGCGAATCTTAGGTTTCTTGATTGTTTTTGGGTTAGCGTCAAAAAAACAACCTCGCTGGTCGTGATGAGGTTTGCAGTGCGTGCTAAGGCTGGATGCGGATGTGAGTCGAGCATTGAGTGGTGAATCGCGCTCAATCCAGCTGCCGGTTGGCCTACCCATCTTCTTGCCACGTTGAACAGCGATAGTCTCCTCAAATCCCGCCAGTACGCTTGGTGGTGAGGGGCCTATCTTCCTACTCCTGCCAGCCTGCGCCAGACCCATTCCATCGGTCCCATGGGATAGCGTGACAGCCACATCTTGCTTAGGGCGATCTGTGCGGCGAGAATGAGTAAGGCAAGGAATGTTGACACTGTTGCCGAGAACTGGTCGTATAGTCCAAATCCATACCCGTAGAACAGCGTCGTAGCAACTACCGATTGCATGAGGTAGTTAGTAAGGGCCATCCGGCCGGCATAGGCAAACAGCCGCAGACGTCGGGCGTTGAGAACTATCAGTGCAAAGTAGGCAAAGCTGAGCAAGGGGGCTCCTACATGTATGCTGAGGCTCACGAGTAAAGGACTCGATGTGATGTAGCCAACCAGCAATGCCAATGATCCAATGATGCCGAGGGGCAGTGCCACCTTCCATGCGCGGCGGAGAAAGACCTCATGATTGCGAATGTTCGAGAGGATTTCTTCACGTCCTACAACCAGTCCGACCAGGAACATAGTAAAGACCATCGGGATCTGGATATCCACAATGGATCGTTCCGAAGCACGGAGTATGACAACATCAACATATGTGCCTGACGAGTACGCCCTTACGCTCGCCGGTGACGTCAGCGTGCTTGCATCTTCAATTGGGACACAGCTGAAGTAGGCAGCTCCTGCAAGAGCAATACCTCCTGCTATCAGCAAGAGCATCCTAGAGGGCTGGTTTCGCAACGTCAGTAGTAGAACGCCGGCAAGCACATAGAGTCGCAGAATGTCACCGTCCCAGACGAGGATCGAATGCGCAAGACCGATCAGCAGCAATACACTTAGCCGTTGAAGATACAGTCGTAAAAATGGGCGTCCGGATTGCTGCATTCGTTGCATCTGCACAGCAAAGCCGACCCCGAAGAGGAAGCTGAAGAGCAGATAGAATTTCGTCAGAGCAAAACAGGCTATCGCCAGATCGACAATCTGATCCACCGCCGTTCCTCGTGCAGCAAAAGTCCCTACTCTGAGCGCCGATCCACTGAAGTCGACCATATTCACGAGAAATATGCCACAAAGCGCTACGCCCCTCAGAACATCTAACTCATGAATCCTATTGCTTGTTCCTTCACGGCCTGCAACCACGTTCGAAATCTCCAAATGTAAACTGATCAGGTTAGTATGAGCGACCAGCGAATTCTATACAACGAACCAATCATCTGCAGTGACATCATTGTATGTAAAGATGGAAGTGGCGACCACGGGATGAAGACCATTGATGCTTGCTATCCGCTCCTTTTGCTGTCGTTCTACGTTCTTAAAAAGGACTCCTACATCCATCGACTAGCGCCCTCACTGAGCCATATCAAGCACATGCTGCTAGGTCATGATGTTTTGACGCTGCTTGAATCAGAAGCGCATCGACACCGTTAAGACCGGCATTGTGGGTGTGCCGGCCAGGCCAACAACGATGGAACCATCAGATGGCAGAATTGGCTCGGCAAGCTTGAAGAGTTCATTGCTAATCAGATGGACGCCACATGCAACGCCTGTTCCTATGGCATAACCAGTGAGAACATCCGTGAAGTAGTGAACGCCGAGGTTCATGCGCGAGAATCCCATCCAGAGGGCATACCCGACAGACGGCGCGATCACATACCAGGTTGGATATCGCAAGATCATCGTTGCAGCAATTGCTGCTGTTCCCGTGCTGTGTCCGGATGGGAACGAGTTCATGTGTGTGTCGACTCTCCCTTCGCCATTGACAATGAGGTCGGGATGAGCCACGTACGGACGCTCACGATTCACAATGTTCTTGGCTCCAACGGCAATCGCATACGACAGAACAAGTGTTGTTGCTGCCTGAAGTCCTGTCTGTGCAGCATAGCGATTTGCTGCAGACGGTTCATCGATTGCGGATGCGAGAACACCGTATGTGTACAGCGCTATTGGCGTTCCGATATACACTGTTCGTGCTCCATCTGAAATGAAGCGCGAGACTTCTTTGAGCCCCTCACTCTTTATCGAGTTGCACTCGTAGACGATTCTGCCGTCCCAGTTGAGCGAGCTTAGGTCTGGTTGCTGTGCATGTATCGTACATGCAGCGAGGAGGAGCACGAGGAGGAATTTCATGTGCAAAGGTACGTATGTTGAACTTTCCCCATCAAAGTTGACAGGGTGGTTTATCGCGCTGTGTAAGAGGGTAGTTGTTGCTCGAGTTTATCTGGCGAGATGTATCCAATAGCAGAGTGCATGCATTGCCGGTTGTAAAGTATGCTGACGTAGTTGTAAATCTCGGTCTGCGCATCATAGACGTAGTCAAAGAGAAGTAGGGGTCCGATTAGATATATCCAGAGATTGCAACACCCGTGTAAACCAGAGTTAGGATTAGCTTCTACCTGTCAACAGTTGGAAGGAACATCATTCAACGACTGTCAATCTGTTTCTGGAAGTCACATTGCGAACGGTCGTATACCGTATTTCGTATTCAAGTAGTCCCGTAATCGCAAAAAAGCCTTCGCTTCTTTCGAAACGAAGGCTTTTGAGTTTTGTGTGCTCCCTCGGGGACTCGAACCCCGGACCCACTGATTAAGAGTCAGTTGCTCTAACCAGCTGAGCTAAGGAAGCGAGCAAAAATACTGCTCGCGCCGAAACTGGCAAGGGGCTTTTTTAGAATTCTATGATGATTCCTATCGTTGGGGTTACCAACGTCGAGGAATTGTCGATAAATACTGCTGTTGCGTTTGAACCGTCGGGCCGCACGGGCTGGCCGTCTGTGCTTGCCCAGTCTGCATTGTCTGCCGTACGAGTAAAGGAGTACTGAGCAGGAGCATCGAGGGAGAAGGCAAAGACGTTCTGGACGTCGATGAAGAGGTCTAGCGACCACGATGTAAAGGACCACTTCTTATCGATTCGTACATCTACCTGACGGAATGCACGCAGGCGTTCTTCGTTCAGGCGGGCAAAATCAAGCTGACCAAACCCGTTGAGGATGAACAGTCTGCGAGATGCCGTTGTATCGTACGCGGTATAGGGCGAGCCCCCTGCATAACGGATCTTCCCGCCAAACTCCCAGCCCTCGCCGAACTTGTAGCCAACGATGCCGCTTACGAGGTGACGGAAGTCCCATGCCGATGGGATGTACTTGTCGGAGTTAAGACCTGTGAACTCGCTGTACAACAGTGTGTATGAGATCGTTGCGAAGAAGTTCTCCGTTAGCTTCTTCTGGAAGAACAATTCTGCGCCGTATGCTCGCCCCTTACCTGAGCTAACAATAGGCTCGTTGCCGATGATGCCGAAGTTTGTTCCTTGGTTTGCAAGTGAGATTCCGTCGAGCGTAGAGATAGGATAACCGTCGTAAAGCTTGTAAAAGCCTTCCATCGTTACACGTATGCTTGGCTCTGGCATATACTCCACACCAGCCACATAGTGCGTTGTGCCTATGTATGATGCTCCAGTGTTTACGAGGTTGCTGTTTGCATCACGATAGCCGAGGATCGGATACTGCGGAATCTTGTAGTACCGCCCCACCGTTGCATTGATGCTCCATGAAGAGTCCACGATAAACGACAATGCAGCGCGAGGGGAGATGGTGCGCCAGATGTCGTTGCCGGTTTCCATAAACGTGTTGCCATCAGCACGAATGCCAGCAGTAGCGCGCAGTCGGTCGTTGAGGAAGCTCGTTGTTGCATCCGCATACACGCCGTACTTGAAGAAGTCGATGTTCGAATTAAAATTCAACGTCACAAAATCGTTGAGCTTATTGAAGGTGTTGTTCGTGTACTTCACGTACTGAGCCTGAACGCCCGTCTTGTAGGAGACACCATCTGCTACCTGCGTGTACTCAAGACGGAATTTGTTCTCGATCTCGCGCGAAGAGACATCAAAGACCTTTTCTGCCGGATTGCCGGCACGGGCTTCTTTGGTACGCTGAAGCTTGTTGTCAAACATGTTTCTGCTGAGCGAGACGAAGACCTGTCCGTTATCGAGCGCCTTACGAAGAGAGGCTCCGATAGTGTAGTTCCATTGGTCAACAGAAGGGGCTGCTCGCAACACGTATTCCTTTTCCAGCGACGTTTCACGCGGTATGCCAAAGCGGAACACGTCTATTGCTCCAACGCCGATAACGTTCAACGTAGTCTTGTTGTCGATCTTGGTCGTGGTCTTGAACTGAAAGTCCCAGTAGTTCGGGCGTATCGGCAAGTCGATGGCTGCAAACAGAAAGTCCAGATACGACTTTCTCGCCGATGCAATTACTGTGGTGTTCTCGGATACTGGACCGTCTACTGTTGCAGCCACTTCAGTAGCACTTACGCGTAGGTTTCCTTGTAGCTTCTCGCTGTTACCGTCCTTTTGCTTGATGGCGATTACGGATGAAAGGGCATTGTCGTAGCCGCTGCCGAATGACGACGAGCTCAGGTTAACGTCCTCGATAAAGGAGACGTTGAGGATACCAGCTGGACCTCCCGCGCTGCCCTGTGTAGCAAAGTGGTTGATCTGTGGAATCTCAATCCCGTCGAGGTAGTACACGTTTTCGCTCGGCCCACCACCGCGAATGGTGATGTCATTCCGAAAGCTTGCCCCGCCTGTTGCGCCCCCTACACCAGGCAGTGCCTGCAGCACGCGCGAGATGTCAAAGTTGCCGCCCGGATTGCTACGGATCTCTTCAGTGGTTAAGCTCTGCACGGAAAGGGGCGTTTCAGACCTTTTCCCGAAGGAGCGAACTTCTACGTCGATCGATCCCGCCTTCGTAAGATCAGGCTCGATGTCTATTGATAGACTTACAATGTTGCCAGAAGTAACCACAGTGTTGAAGAGCGACTTGCCCTTGAACCCAACGGCAGAAACAACAACCGTGTACGACTTCGGCGGAATATTCTTGATCGTGAACTCGCCCTTGGTGTTTGTGTACGCACCAAGCTTTGTACCCTCGAGTTTGACGGTAGCGCCGACAACAAGCTCTTGAGTAACAGCGTTACGAATTGATCCTGTGATCGTACCAACAGATTCAACAGGGGCAGCCACAGTATGGCCAATAGAAAGCGCGAGCGCAGCAAGGATTGCAATGAGCTTCATGGTGTGCAGATAAATTGTTGTACCAAATGCAGATAACGATGCAAGGGGGCTATTTGTTCCCCCCAAAAAAGGAAAGGGGCACAGCATGCTGCGCCCCTTTTGCTTTTTTATCACCCAGGATAAATCCCGGGGCGATAGGGTTATCGAATCAGGATCCCGCCATTCGTTGCGAATGCTGCAGCGAACACAAGGGAAATGATGGCCATGAGCTTGATAAGGATGTTGAGTGCCGGACCAGATGTGTCCTTGAATGGATCGCCAACAGTATCACCAACAACGGCAGCCTTGTGTGTGTCGGAACCCTTGCCACCAAGAACACCTGTTTCGATGTACTTCTTTGCGTTATCCCATGCTCCACCTGAGTTTGCCATGGAGATAGCAAGCATCACACCTACGATGAGCGAACCGATGAGGAGTCCAGCAAGCATTTGCACGCCGAACAGGAAGCCAACAGCAAGTGGAGAAATGATCACGAGCAAACCAGGAGCGATCATCTCGCGAATCGATGCCTGTGTTGAGATGTCAACACATTTAGCGTACTCGGCACGCGCCTTGCCTTCCATAAGGCCTGGGATGGTGCGGAACTGACGGCGCACTTCTTCGATCATCGCGAATGCAGCTTTGCCCACACTCTTCATCGTCATTGCTGAGAATGCGAATGGAAGAGCTGCACCTACCAGCAGTCCTGCGAGGACGTGCGGGTTTGTAAGCTCCAAGCTTAGATCTTTGCCAAGCGCACCTTCTGCACGTGTGATGAAGGCGCTCGTAAGAGCGAGAGATGTAAGTGCTGCAGATCCGATAGCAAAGCCTTTACCGATAGCAGCTGTTGTGTTGCCAGCAGCATCAAGAGCATCAGTGCGCTTGCGGATGTCCTTACCCATTTCTGCCATCTCTGCGATACCACCAGCATTGTCAGACGTTGGACCATATGCGTCGATCGTAAGACCAACTGCAATCGTACCGAGCATGCCGATTGCTGTGAGCGCGATACCGTACATGCCGGCGAACACATAGCCAATCACAACAGAGATAGCAATGAGAAGCATCGGAATAACAGCTGAATTATAACCGAGTGCTAGACCGTAGATGATGTTCGTTGCAGAACCTGTCTTTGATGCATCAGCAACTTCACGAACTGGCTTATAACGGTGTGATGTGTAGAACTCCGTTACCAAGCCGATGAGGAGACCGGCGACCAAGCCAGCTGCAAGAGCAACAAACACGCCCATACCTGTAACCGTAACACCCGACACGGCAAACGTTGTGCCTTCGAATGCCCACATGGTGATAGGGTAGAGGGCTGCAAGCATGATGATCGTTGAAATGATCAGCGCGTTCTTAAGAGCTGCCTCAACCTTGTCTTCACTTGTTGCACGGATAAACGGCAGCGCAAGGATCGAAGCAACGATACCTACGCCGTTTACGAGCATCGGAAAGAGAAGCACATTCAGGTTGTTTCCGCCGGCTACGCCGTACCCAGCAGCGCCGATAACAAGGGCTGCGCATGTTGATTCAGCTACCGAACCAAAGAGGTCGGCACCCATGCCTGCAATGTCACCAACGTTATCGCCAACGTTGTCGGCGATAACCGCAGGGTTGCGCGGATCATCTTCAGGAATGCCTGCTTCAACCTTGCCCACAAGGTCTGCACCAACATCGGCAGCCTTGGTATAAATACCTCCACCAACACGGCCAAAGAGTGCAACAGCAGAACCGCCAAGACCAAAGCCTGAGAGGATTTCCATTTGAAGTTCGCGGCTGATTCCAGGGAGCATTGCGTCGATGCCAAGCCATACAAGGATCAGACCCACAACTGCAAGCCCCGTAAGGCCAAAGCCCATCACAGCGCCTGATTCAAATGCTACGGAGAAAGCCTTTTGGAGGGAGACGCGAGCAGCAGAGGCCGTGCGGACGTTACCCTTTGTGGCGATCTTCATGCCGATGTAGCCAGCAATCACCGATGTTCCTGCACCGCAGACAAATGCCACCGCAGTGTGGCCACCGTGGTCTACCGTGAGGAAAATCACCACGGCAAATATTGCCATGAATAATCCAAGCACACGGTATTCGCGACCGAGGAAGGCCATGGCGCCCTCGGCTATGGCGGTAGAGATTTCCGTAAGACGCGCGAGCTCTTCAGCAGATGCGGCGCCGTCTTCTACTTTGACGGCGTGCACGCGCTGACGGAACACCACAGCGACGATTAGGGCCAGTACGCCTAAGCCCAGGATCAATGGAATGATCGACATGCAGAACCTTTCAGGTGATACATCAAAAAATCTTTTCTAAATTTGCGTCCCCCGAGGACGCTTAGCTCAGTTGGTTAGAGCGTTACGTTGACATCGTAAAGGTCACTGGTTCGAATCCAGTAGCGTCCACGAAGCCCCCTCCCTCGGGAAGGGACAAAAATAGTAAGCCCGTCAATTTGACGGGCTTTTTTTATGGGGCTATGGAGAATTGAATCTGCTGAAAGCAATACGGGCACGATATATCGTGCCCGTATTGCTTTGCTTTGATTGCTATTTGCTCAGCTCAGCGAGTGTAAGCGACTTCGGACGCACGATCGGAGATGCCATCATGCGGTTCACTACCATTTGTGAGCAGAGGCCGATTGCGCGTGATACACCGAACATCACCGTGTAGAAGTCAAACTCCTTCATGCCGTATGCGTACAGGAGTGAGCCCGAAGCTGCATCAACGTTTGGCCATGGGTTCTTAGCCTTGCCGTGCTCGCGGAGTACGCCTGGCACGATGTTGAAGATCTTCTGCACGATCTGAACATTGTCGTCCTGCAGGTTGTGCTTTTCTGCGAACTGATAAAACGCTGTGAAGCGTGGGTCTGTAACACGGAGAACTGCGTGTCCGTAGCCAGGGATAACCTGACCGTTACGCAGACGGTTCCATGTGTACTCTGTGAGCTGCTCATCTGTTGGAACGCCGCCGAATTGATCTTTGACGTCGATGATAAAGCGCAGACACTCTTGGTTTGCAAGTCCGTGAAGGGGGCCTGCAAGACCGCACATAGCCGCTGATACGCTGTAGAATGGATCGCTCAGGGCTGAGCTCACAACGTATGACGTCATGGCGCTAACGTTGCCACCTTCGTGATCTGAGTGCAGCACGAGATACAGACGGATGAGTTCTTTCCATGATGCGTCGTTGCTTACGCCGAGCATATGTGCAAAGTTGTTCGAGAGATCATTGTCGTCTGTAAGCGGAGCGATTACGTTGCCATCGTGGAAACGAATGCGGTAGATCGCTGCTGCAATGCCAGGGATTGAGCCGATCAGGCGAACAGAGTCATTAACCATTGACTGCCAGAGAGCATCCTTGCCTGCGCCCTTGTCGTATGCAGCGCGGAACTCGCTCTCGCGCTCCATAGCAAGCAAGCCAACGCTGAGCATTGCCATCGGATGTGAATCCTTCGGCATTGCCTTGAGCGTGTCGATCACATACTGAGGCACTGCATAGTACTTCGAGAAGATCGAGCGAAGCTCATCAAGTTCGCTTGCGCTTGCGCGCTGGCCAGTGACCAGCAACCAGAACGTTTCTTCTGGTGTGATGTCGGTGAGTTCTAGGATGGGCGTGTTGCGAATGCGCAAGCCCTCGTCGGCAGACACACTTGATGTGTCGCAGACCAGCGCTGGTACGCCGCGCATGCCACCTAGGACCTGCTCGATCGTAACGCTTCCAAGAACTGTTTCGCCGTGCTCCTTAAGAAGGGCTGTGCGCTGCGCACGCAGTGCTTCGGCTTGCGATGTGAGGTTTTCGTGTAGAATGCTCATGTGGCTTTTCTCCGTAGGTATAGCATGCAAAACTAACACGGCGTAACGTATTTTCCCGACTGGAAATTCCCCCATGTTCACCACAAACACGTTACCAATGAGTAAGATTACGGTCATTATCCGGCACGAATACCTAAAGCGCATCAAAGCAAAGTGGTTTTTGGTGTCGACCCTGCTAGCCCCTTTCGGTTTAGTTCTGCTGGTGCTCGTCCCGGTGCTGGCCGCCTTGCTGTCGGGAGAAGGACAGGAGGGTAAGGTTGTCTTCGTTGATGCAACTGATTCGCTGGCACGTCAGGTTGTGGCCGCCGACACGGCATCATACGAGCTTGCAGGTGCGCGCACCATTAAGACGCTGGAGCAGGATCTGCAAGACGAGAAGATTCATGCCTACGTGGTGATACCAAACACCGTGCTGGAAAACCCTGAAGTGCTGATGTATTCGCGCGGCGGCTCGGGTATTGCATTCGAGGGCTCCGTGCGGTCGGACATCGAACCGGTGATCGTGCGTGCGCGGCTTTTAAAGCAGGGGGCAGACACATCCGTTATAGACCTAGTTGACGCTGGTGTTCGCGTGAACTCGCTGAAGGTAACGGAGAAGGGTATCGAAGCCGATGCAAGTGAAGCATCGGCTGCAGTTGGATACATCGCAGGATTTCTGATCTACATGCTGATTTTCCTCTACGGTTCGATGGTGATGCGTGGGGTGGTGGAAGAAAAGGCCAATCGTATCATCGAAGTGCTGGCATCGTCCGTGAAGCCCTTTGAACTGATGATGGGCAAGGTTGTTGGCATCGGGCTCGTTGGGCTTACGCAGCTGGTGATCTGGGCTGTGCTGGGTATAGGGTTGGTTCTGCTTGTCGGCATGTTCGTAGGAGATATTGTGCCGGCAGACGCTGTAAGTGCGGCACAGAGTATGAGTGGTCCTGCAGCTATGCGCCCTCAGGGGTTAACCGATGTTTTGGCTCAGCAGGGAATTGTGCTGCCCACGATCTCATGGATAGCCATCGCAATGTTCATCTTTGATTTCTTCGCAGGATACTTCCTCTATGCGTCGTTGTTCGCTGCTGTAGGTTCTGCTGTTGATCAGGAAGCTGATGCGCAGTCGCTTACGTTCCCGATCACTATGCCGATTGTGCTCACGATGATGTTCATCGGCAACGTTGTATCGGCACCCAATGGAACGTTTGCTACGGTAATGTCGATGATTCCGCTGTTCTCGCCGATCCTGATGACGGTTCGCGTTGCTGCAACCGACGTCCCAGCATGGCAGCTTGCAGTGTGCGTGCTTACCAGCACCGGTGCGTTTTTTGGCGCGGTGTGGCTGGCATCACGTATCTACCGCATTGGAATTCTCTCCTACGGTAAGAAGCCGTCGTTCAAAGAAATCGCTCGCTGGATTACTCTCCGCGTGTGACGGCAAACGGGAGTCGAGTTACGCTGCTGCCAAACGTTAGCACAAGCATGTAGGCACCGCTTGGATACGAGCTCACATCGATAACGCAACCGCTCTCGCACATTGCATCAGTCCATGTACGCAAGGCTGCGCCGCGTGAATCATAGATCGTCATGGTGTACTCTCGCTCGCCAATTCCACGCCGTGTTACGATCATGCGCTCACTAGCAGGAATCGGGGCTAGTGTTAAGGACTCGTTGCCGTTGGCATCTTCTACGCTGCTGATGGTCTGAACCTCACACATGCAACGAGATTTCTTGCCCGAGTTCACGCCGATAAGTTCCTGACATTCAAACTCGATTACGCCGCGCTCATCGGGGTACATGATCACATCTTCCGCATTGCCGGAAAGATTTACGTACGTCACGTTCAGTGGCAGTGATGTAAAGATCGGCCAGTCGGGAAACTCTTGCTTCTGAACCTGTTGGATCGTTACGAGTGTTGAGGATCCGCTTTTGCGCTGTTCGACACGCAGCTTAGCCCACCCCTTGTTCTGAACCCATTGAGTGAAGAAATCATACGTGATCTTTCCCATGGATGCACGCATCCTGTCTACAAACTGTTCTGTCTGTGCATTGCCGTACTTCTGATCACTGTTGTTGAGGTAGTATTGCAGGCCCTGACGAAACTTATCGTCGCCGGCGATTGCTCGCATCATACCCACAACAACGGCCCCTTTCTGGTAGATCGTCTGCGGATAATTTGATGAGGGGGCTTTGCGGGGGAAGTTCTCCAGTGCAAAAACACCTTCCTGCTTTGCCGCGTTTATTGCGCTGCGTGTCTTGACTTCAAGCTCTCGTAGATAGGCGTCCCAGCCACGCTTCTTTTCAATCCACAGTGCCTCCGAGAACGTGGCAAAGCTCTCAGTGAGCCACGCATAGCGAAAGTCGATCGGCGTTACGTAGTCTCCAAACCACTGGTGCGCAAGCTCGTGTGCAGCGGTGATGCACATGGTGTCGCCCCTTTGGATTGTGGCAACTGGCATAGAGATCATGGACTGGTGTTCCATGGCCCCCTTATAGGTGTTGCAGTAGCCAACCTTGGCGAATGGGTAATCACCAAACCACGACGACAGATGTTCGGTCATCTGCGGCACGAGTGAATACGATTGAATACTCTTGGCTTGATCACGCGGCAGGTAGTAGAAGATATGGGGCGTACCCTTTGCCGTGAGGTCCTGCTGACGGTGGAACGTATACTTGCCAACAGCGAAGGTGATAAGGTAGGTCGCAATCGGGTTGCGCTCTGTCCACGTATACTCAACAAGTGTATCAACAGATTGTGGCGGCATCTCAGGCCCAACAGAAGCTACAACCCAGCCCCCTGTGGGCACACGAAAGCGCCCGGTAAATCGGGCCTTATCTGATGGATGGTCATAACATGCCAGCCAGTGCTGTGTTGTGCTTACATAGTTGTTGGCAAAGCCAACGCCCAGAGCGTAGAGCACCTGGTCTTGGTAGTGCACGCCTCCCCATGGCGACGTGCCCCCTTCATTTGTCATTACGCCATGGTAAAACACCCGTATCGTATCTCTGCGTCTTGATGTAACGGCATGAGGAATGCTAACACGGTGATGCATGGTGTCCATATCGCGTGTTCCGATGGTTGACCATTGCGCACGACGGCCATTAACGAAGACCGAATCGATCGTTAAGTCACGAAGATGGAACGGAAACGTCGGTGCATCTGAAGAAGCCGTCCAGTCTACAGTGATCGAAACATCAGCTTCGATCGAACGTGCAGCAGGATTTGGAAAGGTGATGGATGCGTCGTACTGCTGAACGTCGAAGATCTGCGGACGAAACCGGTCGGGTGAGGAGATCTGTCCGAACAGGCTAACGGCCGAGATGATGAAGATGAATGGGGCTAACGCTTTCATAAGGGCAAAGCTAGCCAATGACAGAAAAAAGAAAAGGGCCGCAGTTTCCTGCGGCCCTTGGAGATGCTGTCTGAAAAACTTGCTTAACGGACAATGCTCAACGGAAGTGCGAATGCTGTTGTGCCATTGTTCACATGGATCATCACCATTCCAGCTGGGAGCGCGGAGGTGTTGACCATGAGCGTCTGCATGCCGCCATCTACAGTGTACTGCTGTGAAGTAAGTTCAACGCCCGTCATGGATACGATACGCACTGTGGCGTTACCAGGCTGAGCAACGAACTGAAGCGATGCAGAAACTGATGTTGGATTTGGCCAGAGGTTGAGAGATGAACCAACTTCGTCAACTGGCACTTCAACACTCGTGACGGAATTCTTCATCAGGCCGATTGAGATCACGCGGTCTGTATTGGTTGCCTCAACAGCAACAGTTTGTGTCGTTGGATCAAAGCCGATGCGATCAGCAACGATCGTGATATTACCCATAGAAACCTCTGTCATGTCGAATGCTCCTTCGCCTTCAGAAAGCGCAAAGTCTACGATGTCGCCGTCTTCATCGCGAGCAATAACAAATGCACCCAATACTGCTGAAGCTTCTTGTGTTTTCTCTGAGCCCGACTTCACGATGCCGCCGCGCTTGTCGTAGACGTGTCCACGCACACGACCCTTGCCCTTGTCTGTCTTAACTGTGTCGAGAAGAATATCGTACTGCACAGCTACCATAACGTCGCCAACACCAACCTGAGTAGCCTTGCCAGATTCCTTTGCCGCCAACGCTCCAAGAACCATCCAGCCCGGCATTGTTGGGCGCTTGGCAGGAATACCGAACACCACATAGTTGCCTGGAATCATGTTGTTGAAGCTGTAGTTGCCGTCTTGATCTGTTTCTACAGTCGTTGCTTCAACGTTCTTCGAAAGAACATCGCCCTTCTCGTTGGTTACGATTGTAAAGCGGTATGCTACAACCTTGCCAGCAACACCGGCCTGGGTGTAGTTGTTCTTCATGGTGCCGCCAAAGCCATTGTTATAGGCTTCGCGCTTATCCATTGGGAAGTCAACGCCACCCTTGTTCTCCGTGATGTTTACCGAAGTAGCAGAGAGAGCATCATGCGTGTTGTTGTAGTACTCAGCCAGATACTGATTGCCTGCTGCATCGCGTCCAATCGCGCGGGCAACACCAATGTAGTTAACGCCCGACTGAAGCTTTACTTCATATGAACCATCTTCGCGTGTCTCAGCAGCAACGCGCATGTAGCGTGGGTCTGCAGCAGATTCCTTTGTGCGAACCTCAAAGACAACAAGTGCCTTGACAGGCTCATTCGTTGTTGCATCAAATACGCGTCCTTCGGCAACTGCAAAAACAGGTGTCGGACGCATATCAACAACAAAGTCGATTTCCTTGATCGTATTGCACTCGATCACAACATCCTTGGCATCAGCGAGTTCAACGACATTGTCGTACCATTCGGCCATCATGCCGGGGCCTTCAACGCGGATCTTATAGGTGCCGGCCGGGAGCATGAGTGTATACGTACCATTCTTGATCTCCGCCTTGTAGACCGGACGGTATGTAACTCCACCATTGCTTCCATCTTTGGTGCGGATAACTTCTTGACGCCATGCAGTGACGACGCCACTGACGGCTTCGTTGACGTTACCGTCATACTTCACCATGCCTTTAACCTTGGCGCAACCCGGAGCTTCGCCGCCTGTTTTCTCCTTGATCACGAGTTCTACTATCTGCGTAGCGATGATTTCTACGCCGTTCACAATAGCCTTAGCCAGAACAACGAATCGGTATGTTCCAACAACAGGCTTTTCCCATGTGATTACACCAGTATTTTGATCGATGACCATACCCGCAGGTTGGCCATCAAGCTTGTACATCACCGTGGTATTTACTCCAGGCACCATTGCCTTGGCAGCATAGATATACTTTACGCCTGCAAAACCAACAGTTACTGGCTGTGATACAAACTTCAGCGTTCCTGTTTGACCGTCACCTTCAGTGATCACAAGAACATACGTCTGCTTTACGACTACTTCTTTGCCGTCGATTACCTGTACTGCAGCGATCACAACTTCATAGCGTCCGGCGGTTGGCTTTTCCCAAACAACCTTGCCGTTTTCTTTATTGATCGTCATGCCCTTAGGTCCGCTCACTAGAACGTATGAAATCGCAGCAGACTTATCGGATTCTGCATTTGCGTCATACACATAGACCTTCGTTGTTGAGCCCGTAAGAACTGGTGCGCTCACAAATCGCAGTCCACTTGTGACGGTACCCTTGACCTCCACAACCTTCACGGCCGTGCGCAGACCTTCCGTGCCACCGTCCCAGTAGCCACGTATAAAGAAGGTGTAGACACCAGCCTTGAGACCTTGAATCGTAGCCGTGTATACATTCTCGCGGTTACTATCACTATGAGGGATAGTTGCAACCTTTTTGAACTTGGTTACGTCTTCTGTCTCGCCCGATGCTTGATACACATAGTACTTCAGCGGAGCAGGCGTCATTGTGACACCCTTCCACGTCAGGATCACGTACCCTGCTGTGCCATTGGCAGCACCTTGTACCGTGGCAGTAAGATCAGTTGGCGCAGGCAATGCCTGAGCGCTGACTGTCATGACGGATGCAACCAACACGGATAGCATCACGCCAAGTTGTTGTAGTAACCGGAACGCTCTCATAGACGTCCTCCGTAGTAAAATGAAGTAAAATTTGGATTTCCACTGAACCTTCAGTGACGAAGATACCGTGAAACTGGGAAAGGTTACAGGTTAGGTACTAGGTACTAGGTACCGTTCTGATTGGAGTCCCTAGTCCCTGGTCCCTAGTCCCTGGTCCCTGGTCCCTGGTCCCTAATCATATCGTCAACGTAACCGTACCCAGGACCTGCTGTTGTGGTGCTGGACGGTAGAAATTGTCCTTATTGAGGAAGATAAAGAGGGTAATCGTTACGGTACGGGGCTTACCGGCTTCTCGAGGGTGTTCTGCAACGATGATCGAGGCGGTATTGGAATTGGGGTCTGTCCAGTAGCTCTGTAGGCCACCCCAGCTTGGTCCAAAATCGGCTTGAAGTTGCACCTCGCGATTTGACAGGATTGTGATCAGGCCGTCCCCGGGAAATGAATCAAGCCGCATGCGGAAGGAATGCAACAACGGGGACAGGCCAGCCGTATCAGTTGCATCCATGGTAATGTCGAACCAAAACCGCATTGGTGTGGTGGTAGTGTCCACTTTGATCGTGGGGAGCCCCTTGATCACATAACTGCCGTATGCTGTCTTGCAGGAAACGGCGTACGACTGTGGCGTGATCTTTTCAGCAGGTGTAACTGCGGTTTCTTTTCTGGGGGCTGTTGTATCGAGCGGGGATGTGCACGATGAAACAATGCCCATGATGATCACTAGCGAAGCAACCAGCAGAGAAGTACGGTATGTGGTGTTCATAATCATAGAAGTCGAAACAATCGGGTTAGAACCGGATGGCCATTCCGTAGGTGAGGCCAAGTTTTGAAGAGGTAAACCACTGATCCTGGAAGGTGTAGGCCATTGATGTGCCCTCTACGCCGAGCATAAAGCTCAATGGACCTGCTGGAGAGTAGAGAATTCCACCTGTGAGGCGGCCAAGCGGACCAAACTGCGACCCGCCAAGAAGTCCCTGTGCGAATGGGGTAAATGCTGAATTGCCAATTGGTGCAAACGAATGGCGGTAGGTAATCCCTGCCCATGTTGAGATTGGCTGTTGTTCGTACCTGATGAGCTGGCCACTGCGCATGCCTTCAAATGTCATCGGGAAGCTCTCATTGCCAACCTCTACACCGATAAGGTGTTGTGGTGAAAGCTGATACATCATCGCAAGATTTGCGTTCTCCATGAGCGACGTTTGCGGTGCAACTGAGACCTGTGTCAAACCAGACGAGGCAAGTCCGCGGAACTGCACCAGAAACGACGGATAGTCCTGATACTCTGGCACAATCGGTGCTTCCTTCATCGGCATTAACACGCGAGGGTCTGTATCGCGCGCCAGCGTGATCGTATGCGTCAGGTCGATCGCTGTTGTGCTCACCGGAACCTCTGCCGGCTCCACCTGAACGTCTTGCACCTGAATTTGTGCCGGCTCTTCTGCCTCTGTCATTGCAGCCAACGCTAACGCCTCACTCAACCGAGACACTTCTGCGCGCAGCCGGCGAAGCTCCATGTTTTCGCTGTTCGCTGTTCGCTGCTCGCTGCTCGTAATGTTGTCCGGGCGAGCCACCGCGATGTTGTCCGGGCGAGCCACCGCGATGTTGTCCGGGCGAGCCACCGGCTCGCCCCTACCGAGCTGCGCGCTGTTCATCAACCCGTATGTAAGGCCGGCGGCGGCCAGGGCTGCGGTAAGGGGCAGGAGGGCTTTGGTTAGCCATGACGTTGCAACGGCACCACCGGCGGCGCCGGCTGCGGCACCGGCGAGCGGAGCTGTTATGCCGAGTCCGGTAAACACGGAGTTGGTAAGTGCGATCGGAGGGACAAGGCCTGCGCGGTCCTGTTGAACTGCCGTGCGGATAGCCAGAAGCTGCATGAATTCCGAGCGTAGGTCGCTGTTCTCCGCGAGCTCACCAAAGAGCACGGCTTCGCCCGGAGAGTCTAGCTCACCGTCGAGAAGCTGATGAATACGTTCGTTGTATGAGGTAGGCATGGTGACCTCGTGGTACTCGGTTTATTTAGTGAACTCGTTTAGGTATGGCTCAAGGATTTCCTTGATGCGCTGACGTGCCCGAAACACGCGGACCTTGGCGGTGTCGAGCTTGATATTGAGCAGTGTGCTGATCTCCTGGTAGGAAAGTCCGTCATATTCACGCAGGACAAATGCCTCTTTCATGTCGTGCGGCAGAAGCTCCATGGCCATGTGGATCAGCTTGAGCATTTCCTGACGCTCTGATTCACGCGAAACGCCGGGGTTGTAGAGGGTATCGTCGAACTCTACGGTTTGGGTTTGTGCCCGTTTCTTTTCGTTAAGGCACAGATTCCTGCAGATCGTCAGTGTATATGCCCGAACATTCTCCAAGTAGCTGATGCGTTCGGCACTCTGATAGAGCCTCATGAAGGTTTCCTGAAACACATCATAGGCGCGGTCTCGGTCTCCAAGAACACGCATCGTATAGGCAAAAACGTTTTGTGAAAGTCGAGAATACAGTTCTGCGAAGGCAACATCGCGCCTGTCTGTGCGCAGAAGCGCATAGAGCTCGGTGTCGGTATATTCGCTGAATGGACTCTGCATGAACTCGTACTAACACGTAACGGGTGAAAATGTTACTTCCGCTATGATCCCTTACGAACTCCGACGAAGCAAGCGCAGAACAGTATCGGTAGAGGTACGCCCAAGTGCTACCGTTGTCGTGCGAGCCCCTGTACGATTGCCTTTGTACGAGATAGAGCGATTCCTAGCCGTCCGACAGGACTGGATAACCTCGCAGCTTCAGAAATTCGAGCTTCGCCGTGCTGTTCTACCGCAACGTACGCAGGAGAATCAGTTTTACCATCGCGGAAATCTTCTCACGTGGGGCTGGCAGGGGGCTGATGTGAACCTTCCTACACGAGTTAGCAGTCTTGATGCTGGACTTCGATGGGTTGAAACTTGGCAGCGGAACGAAGCAGAGCAGCTCTTTACGGGGCTGATACGCGAATATGTGCCGTTCTTTGGGGTTCACGGACTACGCTATGCCGGACTCCGGCTGCGCAAGATGAAGCGCAGATGGGGCTCATGTACCCGCACAGGTGTAATCACGATCAACGAGCACCTGATCCGTGTGCCCGATGCCTGCATAAGGGGCGTAATCGTGCATGAGCTATGCCATCTGGTGCATATGGACCACGGAAAACAGTTCCGCCAGCTTGTGGCGGACGTATATCCGGAACACAAGCTGGCGGATGATCTTCTCGATTGCTGGACGAGTGTCCTACCCAGTGCTTAAAAGCCCCCTATCGATACTCCTGCGTAGAGTCCGTAGCGGCTCTGCGATACAAACGTGTTGCGCGGGGCATTGTTGAACTTCCCCTCGATAAACAACCAGGTCTGCTCTTCGCCGATGCGCCCGGCAATGCCTAGGTTCATGTCCCAATGTATGCCGCTGTCCTCATACGTCGGGTTTATGCTTCCGTACCCAATCACATTTTTCTGATTGTAGGAGAAATACACCGGCGTGCGGAAAATGAAACGTCCCTTGATCTCATCACCAACATTCGAGTAAAATGCATTGCCTCCAACGGCAAGGTTCACACCGTTCTCGTTCTGGACGATTCCAAGCTTGAATCCGAGGTCATAGTTCCAGATGATGTTCGTACGGGCTGAAACCTCAAGACCCGGGGCAACACCCCAGCGAAAACTCGCTGTGGGCATGGCAACGTAGAGGTCGCGATATCCGCTACCGAGTCCCAGCATTGCGCCGTAGGCGACCTTGCCATCATCAAGACATTTCGCAGACTGACTCGTAAAAGGGGCGTAACAAGACGTAGCAAGAAGGCCAGCTGCTGCGATCGTTAGGAGAACTCGCACTGGAACGTATGATCGCATTAGGCGCTCGCGCAGATTTCGTCGAATGCCGATGTAAGCGAAGCAGCGATCATGTCGGGAGAGCGGCCTTCAATGTGATGACGCGGCATAAAGCCAACCAGTTCGCCATCGCGTAGGAGAGCAATTGCTGGACTCGATGGCGGCATGCCTGTGAAATACGAGCGAGCGCGATCTGTTGCTTCGAGGTCTTGTCCGGCAAACACCGCTACAATGTGGTCTGGGCGTGTAGCGTGCTGAAGTGCCTTTGCAACACCAGGACGCGCTCCACCGGCTGCGCATCCGCAGACGGAGTTTACAACAACCATTGTAACGCCTGGTTGCTTCATGGCGGCGTCTACATCAGCTGCAGTGAGCAGTTCTTGAACACCGATACTTGTGAGCTCTTCGCGCATTGGTTGAACGAGCATTGGATCGTATGGCATTATATCAGTCTCCTTGTGAATCGGTTGAATTGAGGGCGTGTTTGAGATATTCCATTCCAAGTGGACCAGCAATGAGAGGGAAGTCTATTGCAAACTCTTCGCGCTTAGTGGAATCAAGTTCAAATGTTTTCTCAAGAAAGGGCACTGCCGAAATTGGCTGTCCGGCAGCACAGAGCGTTTTTGCTGTGGCATAGTATGCATCGGCCCACATCGGCTGAATGCGGATGCATTCGTTGAAGCCATGGAGCGCTTCAAGCACGTCGCCCATTTCGAGGACGGTAGAGGCATAGTCGTACCAGCACTCAGCATCGTTTGGTTGAAGTTCCAGCGCCTTGCGGTACGCGGCAATGGAGTCGTCGGTTCTCCGAAGGTTGAACAGCGCATCTGCCTTGGCATACCACAGATCCGAATAGTCTGGCTCGATGGCCAGCGCAGCCTCGTAATCTGCAAGCGCTTTATCGTGCTGCTCAAGGGCGTCGTAACATGTGCCCCTTCCATACATCGACTGAGCATGGAGAGCATCCAGAGAAATGGCCTTAGTGAAGTGCTCGATTGCTTCGGTGAACCGTCCGGATTCTTCGAGGGAAGACGCGAGGTTGTGCACTACCTGTACGTCCGATGGATCGGACCTGTGAGCCTCGCGGTAAGCTGTTATCGCTTCATCATTTCTGCCAAGACCCGCGTACGCATTGCCCATGTTGAACCAGGCATTGACGAAGTCGGCGTTGATCGTTGTTGCGAACTCATAGCTCCGGATCGCTTCGCGATGAGCACCCTTCTTGCCATAGATCACACCGCGGTTAAACCAGGCGTTCTGGTCATACGGATCGTTGTTGATGAGCCGGTCGTAGATCTCGATCGCATCCTGATAGCGCTCTTGTCCTTCATAGCAGATCGCCACTTCAAAGAGGGCATCCCGCTGATGTGTTTCTTGGCGCGATAAAAACATAAATATCTTTATCGCATCGTCGTACTTTGCATGTCGCTCAAAGATCACGGCCTTGGTAAAGAGGGCATCGAGATTGGCTGGATCGATCGATAGTGCCATGTCGATAACCGACCGTGCCTCATCGAGCAGGCCAAGCTGCTCCAGTGCTATCCCACGGTTAACGGTGATCTCCACATCTACGGGGTCAAGCTCGGCGGCTTTATCATATGCTTCTAGTGCTTCTTGCCAACGTCCGAGCGTGCCGTACGTCATGCCAAACTTATGCCAGGCATCGGTTGAGTAGGGGGCTTTCTCGGTCCACATCCTCGCAAACGTCAAGGCGTCTTCGTACTTGGACGTTTCAAGGCAGTACTGAACGATGGCCTCGAGCGACTCGATCGTAGGGCTCCCATTTTGCCACTGTCCACTGCGCACCGACTCGCGAAAACGACGCAGCGTCTCATCAAGCTCTTGCTTGTTGAGTTCTTCTGGTTCGTCGTCGTAGTCAAATTCCATCATGGTGGTGCTCCGCCTGCAATGTTACGGATCGCCAGCGACTTCGAACACCAGGAACTTGAGGTACTGTGTCTCTGGCATGGCCAGCAGCACGGGGTGGTCTGGCGCCTGCGAACCGCGGTGCACAAGACGCAGACGTTTGCGGATTCGTGCAGACTCCCGGTAGATGATGTCAAGCAGGTCGTGCTCTGGCACTAGCTGCGTGCAGGAGGCGCTTACAAGCAGTCCGCCGGGCCTCAGTAGCTTCATTGCCGTCCTATTCAACTCGGCATAGCCGGCCTGCGCGCCCCGCACTGCCGAGCGCGACTTCGCGAACGAGGGAGGGTCTAGGACGATGATATCCCACGTGCGCTCCTGTTGCACATGCTCGCGTAGGAGGTCGAACACATTTGCCTTTTCGAATCGGCAGTTGGACAGTCCATTGATCTCGGCATTGCGCGTTGCTGCCTCAACGGCCAGCGCAGAACTGTCTACACCCACTGCTTCAGATGCACCGCCAAGGGCTGCGTTGAGAGCAAAGCCCCCTACGTTACAGAAACAGTCTAGGACGGTCTTGCCCTTCGAGAGAGATCCCACAACTCTGCGGTTGATCTTTTGGTCCAGGAAGTAGCCGGTCTTCTGTCCCGTTGCGAGATTGATCTCCAGTTCCAGTCCGTTTTCATGGAACCGAACTACATCCGGCACCGTGCCCCATATAACGGCATCAACGAGGTCGAGTCCTTCTTTCTTGCGGGTCTGCGCGGTGTTCTTTTCGATGATCCCCTTGACATCAGGAAAGATCTCCCGCAACGCCTCAATGATATGGGGCTTGCGGATATCCATTCCGGCAGAGAGCATCTGCAGCACAAGGTAATCGTTGTACTTGTCGATGATGAGTCCGCTCAGCAGATCTGCCTCGCCAAAGACCACACGATAGCCCTCTTCATTCGGCAGCATGCGATCGCGCAGGGATTTGGCCTGACGTATCCTCTTGACGAATAATTCTGTGTCGGCACGCTCTTCTTCGCAGGCCAACATGCGCACGGCGATCTTCGATAACGGGTTGTAGAACCCCGTTCCAAGCGATGCGCCATCGTGCGCGCTCACACGGACAAGCGTTCCCGGCTCCGCATCGGGGGCGTGGCTTAGCTCGTCTTTGTAAACCCAGAGGTGACCCTCCTTGATGCGGCGCTCCTCGCGAGGCCGGAGTGTAAGTGTAAGCATGTGCAAATGTAGGGGGAATAAAAAAAGGCGAGCTCGAGAGCTCGCCTTGCGATATTGTTGGAGCCAACTGCCGGACTTGAACCGGCGACCTGCTGATTACAAATCAGCTGCTCTACCAGCTGAGCTAAGTTGGCGACCCCCGTAAAGGGACTGCGAAAATACACGTCAGATCGAAAAAAACAAAACGCAGGTTGAGCATGGTCTACGAGAAGTCGATTACGACATCAAATCACTCAATGTTGCAGACAGAAACTCCTCAACAGGCATATGCTCTTTGCCCCCAACAACATACAGCTTGGCTGGACCATGAAGTTTGCGAAACTCTATGCTACCAGTGTAAGCATTGCGGACTGTCCCGGACTTTACCTCAATAAGGACGCACCGTCCGGGCGCGGATAGCACAAAGTCAACTTCGTGCTTGCCTTCTCTCCAGTATTGCAACGTAGTTAGCGAACCATTCGTTAGGCTAAGGAGATGAGCACCAATGGCTGACTCGGTTAAACGTCCGAGCTGTTCTGGTGAATGCCCATGCGTGGCGTTCGGCACTCCTATCACAGCAGTCATCAATGCAGGTGCGAACACCTGCAACTTTGGGCTAGCTGCCTTGGACCGCGTCATTGTCGAAGTATACTTCTGGAGTCCCGCAAGCATACCGCTATCGCTTAACAGCGATAGATAATGCGCTATCGTTGCCGCGTTACCAGAATCCTGCAGTTGGCCTAGGAGTTTTTGAAGCGAGACAATCTGACCCGATAACGAGGTTCCTAGCATCAGCAGGTTACGCAGTAACGCTGGTTTATCTATCCGCTCCACTTGCAGAACATCAAGCGATAGCGTTGATTCGATAATCGACTCACGCATATATGCCAGCCAGCGCTCGTGATCGTGGCGCAGGCTCATTGGCCCCGGATAGCCGCCGAAGAGTAGGTAATCCTCGAATGAGCAATCGAAGGCCTCACGCATCTCAACCCATTGCCAATGCGTCGCCCTTAATACCTCAAATCGCCCAGCGAGGCTTTCCGAGAGCCCTTTTCGCAGGAGCATTGTCGATGATCCTGTCAGGACCACACGCACATCGGTTCCTGATGCTGTATCCTCATCCCATAGGCGCTTTACTGTCTCGCTCCAGTTCGAGATTTTTTGAATCTCATCGATAGCCAGAATGGCAGATCCCGATGCTCGGGCTGCACTTCGGGCACGCTCCCAGTGTTCAGCAATCCATACCGGACCGATAACAGTTAACTCATCAGCTGAAACAGAAATGCATGGTGTGGCCTGTGCCGACAAAGCCTGTCGGACCGTGGTTGTTTTGCCAACCTGACGAGGTCCTAAAACGATTTGTATGAACCTTCTCGGCTCACCAAGTCTCGTCGTAAGTGTCTTTGTAATATGGCGTTGTATCACAGGCGGTGTATATTGTGAGTGATGGCTCACAAAAATATGAGGAGCGCCTCACAATACCAAGCTAGCTTTATAGATCTATCTGTGACTCGATCATCTCACACCAGATATGGCCAATGAGGATGTGCGACTCCTGTATCCGAGCCGTAACGGTTGAAGGAACAACCACTGATGCGTCGCAGAGATCCTTGAGCGGGCCTCCTGAGCCCCCTAGTAATCCGATAACGGTTAGGCCACTCTTGCGAGCCTGTTCTGCTGCCCGCACGATGTTGGGTGAAGTACCGCTTGTGCTGATCGCTATGAGCACGCTGCCGGGTTTGCCGAAGGCCTCGACCTGTCGAGCAAAGATGTTCTCAAAACCATAGTCATTGCCGCCGGCCGTGAGTACGCTGCTGTCCACGGTTAGGGCAATAGCTGGTATTGCTCTGCGGTTCACATCGCTGCGATAGCGCACAACAAGCTCTGCTGCGATGTGCTGTGCATCAGCGGCACTGCCACCGTTACCGCACAGCATGATCAAACTGTTGGATGCAACAGCCTCGGATAACACGATGCCACAGGCATGCACGGCATCTGCACAATGCTCAAGGAGCAGCTGCTTGGTCACTATCGACGCCTGGATGGCGTTACGTACCTGATCGGGTGTGAGCGGTTCTGGCATGCACAAAGTTACGGGCTACAACGGCAGATACCACGATGATGCCGCCAACAATGGCCGTTGTGGATGGTGTTTCACCTGTTGCCAAGCCCACCCATATCGGGTTGAGCAGGGGCTCGAGCACGGTAATTAAGACCGCCTCTATCGCAGACACATGTGCTAAGGCCCATGCATAGAGGATGTATGAGACGCCCAGTTGAAACACGCCAAGGATGATTAGGCGCGTTAGCGCATCAGCATCTACAGCAAGGGAGCCGGCAAGGGGCAGGCACACGATAGCTGTGAGAATGTTTCCCAAAATGATACTCTCAGTTGTTGATTTGCCACGCTGAGCGCGCATGCAGAGCGCAACACCAGCAAAGGCAACACCACTTGCAACAGCGATGATGTTGCCTGTTACGGCACCCGGTGTAAGAGTATCGAGAAAGAACACCACCATGCCCGTCATCACAATTGAGACAACTGCAATGTCCGTTGCACGAAGACGTTCCCGCGCAACCACGGCACTAAACAGCGCTACCCACACTGGTGCGGTGTATTGCAACAGGATGGCGTTGGCAGCCGTGGTAAACTTCGTTGCCATCACGAAGAGAATCACCGTGAGGGCGTAGCTGATGATGCTGCCAATTTGCGCAACGCTCCACGACGGACGGAACGCATGCTCGCGCATGAGGTGCCATGCCAGCATAACACATGCAGCAATTGCGCTTCGAGATCCAGCTATGGCAAGGGGCGAGAGCGGTATGGTCTTGATGAGCATGCCGCCAGTACTCCAGAGCAGAGCGCAGAGAATCAGCGCAAGAAGTGCCTGACTGTGACGTGACGTCATCGAATGAACTGTGACTGACGCTTCGTGAATACGCGAGACTCAAGCTTGTTGAGGCCCTGAATAGCCGTGTAGAACTGTGTCGTTGAGGTGCTCAGAGAAACAGGTGGGAACCTGCTGTCAAGCGGTACTTCGTACGAAAACTCTGCCACTAAGGAACCCGTCATTGGCGCATTGGCACCTGGAACCTTGATAGAAAATGAGGGGGCTTCTGCACGCGCCGTTACAATACCCGTTGCTTGAGCGCCACTACTATCGATCTGAGCAAAGGTAACAGTGCCGTCGAGCTTCTTCATGAGCCTAGATTGCTCTTTGCCTAAGACCTTGCGAAAGGCCTTGACGTTCATCTTCCATGACTGTCCAAGAGCTACAGGTTTCTTTGCATCGAGGACGTCTCCAGTGCGAGAGCCCCCTTCACCAAGGACAACATTCGAGAGTAGTGCTGAAACGGTATCATGCACAGGTACATCATTCACCGTGAATACACTGCCTGAGTCGGAAAACCAGCACCGCACCTTGGTGCCCGTTGGGAGCACATCAAAGGTGTCTGTGTTTGTCCGCAATTGGAAGTTGCGTATTACAATGTGCTTCTCTTTCTCTTGACCGTCTACGGTTACGCTGATCACCTTGCACTGCGCTGTAAGCAGGATGGATACGATGTCTGTGGTGTCGCCCCGCCTGATGTTGTCGCTGTATATACTTGTGCGCGACTGCTGCTCATAACTGGTTTTGAGCAGATACTGGTCGTACTCCTTAATGCCTCGCCCGAGTTTAAGTTGATATGTCTGCTGCGCATAAGCTGTTGCAGAGACGGCAAGTAAGCCGAGGACGATCAGGGCCTTACGAAAAGAGCGTGTTGTGTGCATATCTGCGAATGTATGTCTTGACGTCGAACTTTCGTGCGCATCCGTTGGCATTCATGTAACGGATCTTGCCGTATACAGGACGTTCAAACCATGCTCTGTCGTGCACGCCCCCTATACTCCAAGCTACTCCAACGTAGCCATTTGGGTCGCGTCCGTCGAGTGCGTAAGCATCGTTGAGATAAATGCCATAGGCAAGCGCCTCCTCGGGAGTAGAGCTCCACTCGAGCAGTTTCTTGGCCCAATACATGCGCATGAATCCGTGCAAGCGTCCGGTGGTTGCAAGCTCGCGCTGCGCAGCATTCCAGAGCTCGTCGTGGGTTGTAGCATGTTCCCACTGCTCAAGGGAGTACACGTAGTCACGAGGATCATTGCGATGATCATTCAGGGTTTGCTGTGCCCATGAAGCAAGGCCTGCAAATGAGTCGTAGTTGTCGTTGTAGAAGGTGAAGTTATCGGAGAGCTCTCGCCGAACGATCAGCTCTTCGAGAAATGCATCTACGGGGTCGTCTTCAGCGCCAGTGCTGCCAATGCGCGACACGTCGAGGGCAGCGCGCTGAGGCGCTAGCTGACCAAAATGGAAGTATGGCGAGAGGCGCGACTGACCAACCTTGGTGGGGTCGTTTCTCTCGCGATATGTTTCTATACGGCCAACGAATTCTGTCAGCGCCTGTTCTGATGCACTCTGACCCGGCGTGATCCAGGATACGGGGCTTATCGAAGTGTTGACGCGTAGCGAAGACCGCACATGCGTCCAGTGTATTGGCTCGCGTCCTGCACCGTAGGCCGAATCTTGCCTCACGACATCAGGGAACTCTACGAGAAACTGCGGCAGCAGCTTTTTGAGTTTTGGACGCAGCGTATACGCCGCGAATTCCTGCTTGGGCGAAGCGTGCCAACACGGAACGATGTTGTGTGCATCTACTTGATGCATGGGGACGGATGTTGCACTGATCACTGCATCAAGCCACTGTTTTTTTATGCGCAATGGCTCAAAATCTGTGACAACCAGAGATGGCTTGCTATCTTCGATCCATGGTACGAGCACGTCAGCGGGCGCGCCAAGCAACAGAGTAAACGGGATATTGAGAGCAACGAATTCTTGTTCGAGCTCTTCGAGCCCCTTGATCATGAATTCGTATTGACGCAGCGCTGCATCAAGAAAGGTGGGCACAAGACAGAACACTGCTTCAACATGCGTGCCACGGCTTAGGGCTTGTTCCTGCGCATAGAGCAGGGCCCAGTTGTCGCGAGTGCGACGGTCGCGGTTGACCCAGTACACTACTGGACCTTGTACAGATGCGGGTCTATCGGGCGTTAGATCCCGAACGCGTTCTGGTTGAACGGACATGGTAAGCGCCTTTATTGATCGTTGTCGGTGTACTCAACAACGGCGCCGGAGATAACGTTCTCATCATGCTTCACCGCTGGACGCTGGAAGCGCTTGATGAGCATGGAAATGCCAAGAACGACGAGTATCAGCGGCCAGAACAGGCCCCAGAACGAGCTAACGATGTCGAGCTTCTGCAGCTGAATGATACCAAAGACAACCGTCATGATAAGCGTCCACTTAACGGTGCCAATGCCGGCTAGAAGCCGCACGGCATAGAACAGGATTACCAGTGACGGCCACCACATCGAGATCTGCAACCACATCGATGGTTCTCCTAGCTGCGCCATGATCATCGCGATGCCAACAATGAGAAGCGAGCCTCCAAGCAACGCTCCATTAATGCGCTGCTTGCGAATGAACTCCTGCTTCATCCGCTCAAGATCACCCATCGACTGAAAGTTGAACTGCATCATGATAGTCTGCTCTTGTTAGGCTTGCGTCGTGCCACACTCTTCGCAATCTGGGCATTCCGAATGGTGCTCTGCCATAGACTTTTCGAATGCAACGATTGCGTTCACCACTTCGTGGATGTGCGCTTCAGGCAGCTCTGGATAGATCGGCAAGGCAAGCACCGTGGCGGCAAGGCAATTTGAGATTGGGAAGGCCTCGTCGTTGCAGTTTAGACTTGCAAAGCACTCCTGACGGTGAAACGGAACAGGATAGTAGATCTCACTGCCAATGCCCAACTCTGCCAAGTGCGCACGCAATGCGTTGCGATGCGCTGAACGAATTGTAAACTGATTGAAGATGTGGTTGTCGGCAGAGGTGCCCTCATGCACTGCCTTGGGTAGCAGGACGAGATCGTTTGGACCAAACGCTGTGCGTCCTGGACCCGAGCTCACGCCTGCCTCTGTAAAGAGCTTTGTGTAGAGTTCTGCATTCTTACGTCGCGCAGCATGCCACGACGGTAAGTGTGGAAGCTTTACGCTCAGGACAGCCCCCTGCATCGCATCAAGGCGGAAGTTGCCTCCCATGATCTTGTGATAGTAACGGGGCTCCATGCCGTGATTACGGATCTGCTTTAGGCGCACGGCCATGGTATCGTCGTTGGTTGTGACAAGGCCGCCATCACCAAACGCACCGAGATTCTTCGTTGGGTAGAATGAGAAACAACCGATGTGGCCGATCGAGCCAACACGACGTCCGTCTGCTGTCTGCGTCCCGATTGCCTGCGCCGCATCTTCGATGATCGGGATGTTGAACTCCGCGCTAAGTGCCATAAGGGCGTCCATGTCGGCTGCCTGACCAAACAGGTGCACCGGGACAATGGCCTTTGTGCGCGGAGTAATGGCCTTGCGGACGAGGTCTACGTCGATGTTGTACGTCACGTTGTCTACGTCCACAAACACCGGCGTAGCGTTCAGCCGAGCAACGCAGCCCGCCGTGGCAAAGAAGCTGAACGTTGGCACGATCACTTCGTCGCCCGGACCAATATTCAGTGCCATCATCGCCATAAGCAGTGCGTCGGTTCCACTCGAGACGCCTATGGCATGTTTCACGCCAAGGTAGGCCTCAAGTTCGCGCTCGAGGGCATCTACTTCTGGACCCAGAATGCAGGCTTGTGACTCGGCAACGCGAATAAGTGCGGCATCGATCTCTGTCTTGAGGGCTTGGTACTGTATTTTTAGGTCCAGCAATGGAACGGGCATGATCAACTTTCGGACGGAAATGAATTCCACAAAATTACAGAGAATGGATCGACGGTCGTGGATGCGGTCGATTGTGGCTATGGTAGGCGCTCTTGGAACCGCCGTTGGTCTTGAGAGGTTCCTTTCGCCGGAGGGGCGCGTGGGCAGCAGAACGTTCCGAGTTGGACGTGTAGATGATGTCCTTGCCGACGGGGCTCGCAAAACCATTCAGCTGGAAGGGAAGTCTATTCTGCTCTCGAGAAGGGGCGAGCAGGTCATCGCATTTGACCTCACGTGCACCCATGCGGGATGTCCGCTGGCATACAACGCCAAGGGTGGACGCATCACATGCGCATGCCATGGCGGGGCGTTCGATCTTGACGGCAAGCCAGTGGCGGGTCCGCCAACGATCCCCCTTACACGTCTCGAATGTGCAATTGATAACGGCGACCTCCTCGTTCATATCTCAGGCACGCAGTCATGAGCAGCGATACGCCGTCATTTTTGTCTCGTGCATCGCGCAATGGTGGAATACTCGTTGCCTCGTTGATACTGGTGCAGGCTATCACGGGCATTCTGATGTCCATGTACTATGTCCCTTCTGATGCACCCGCTCGCACGGTAGACGGCAAGCCCCTTACCATAACATCATCGCTTCGGATCGATACCGTTGGAAGGTTTGTAGACACAATCAACACTGCAGGACGCATCGCGCTGGTTCCAGCACGAGCCGGAGAGCCTACCCCAAGCCAGGCCGCTGCAAGCGTGAACGTCTCCATAGAGAACGCACCATTGGGTGGCTTTGTGCGATCGCTGCACCAGCACACTGCCACAATGCTCGTGGTGGTAAGTCTTATCTGGGCTGCCTTGTTGGGGTTTTCCGGGGTGTATGCAAGTAATGCCCGGCTCTGGCTTACATCCATCGGCATCGCTGTGCTTGCCCTTGCTCTTGCATGGACGGGGCGAGTGCTCCCCGATGATGTGTATTCGATGATCTCCCGCACGATTGTAAGCAATGAACTCCAGCAAGCCCCTTTGGGAGGATTTATCACGAAGGTGCTTGGGCTGTTTCGGGGCGAGCTTTCGCTTTCTCGTACGTACATCATGCATGCGCTCGTGATGGGTGGGGGGGTCGTGGCGTTGGGGTGGCGTGTATTTAGTGTCACGGTACCTCGGGCGAGCCACCGGCTCGCCCTTACCTTCATTCCTGTCATGAGCTCGGGACTTATTGCCGTTGGTTCTGCGCTCCATACGTATCCGGTACGCGATGCGATCAGGGGATTGTCAGGGGGCGAGCAGGTATACGCCTGGTGGACCATTATGCCGATCCACGCGTGGGCGGTGTGGCTGGGCGCCGAGCTGGCGGGAATCGTGGGACTTGCGGTGCTTGTAAAGCTCTTGACGATGCCGTTATGGCATGATAAAATGAGCCCCCTGTATGCAAAAACAGTGATTGCTGGTGTTTCGCTGGCAATGGTACTCGCATATATGTTCGGCAATTGACGAACGTTTCGCAGTTTTGCAGGCCTAAATTCGAACTTTCCCCAACCTATTCGTTCTACGAGGATCACACGTATGTTGATTGGCGTACCAAAGGAGATCAAGCCGAGTGAGAAGCGCGTTGCTCTCACCCCGGGCGGTGTTGAAACACTTCGTCATCACGGTCATGACGTTATCGTTGAAACCAATGCTGGCATCGGCAGTGGTTTTACGAACGATGATTACATCGCTGCTGGTGCGAAGATCATCGATACGGCAGCAGAAGTGTTTGCGCAGGCAGACATGATCATGAAGGTTAAGGAGCCGATCGCTCCTGAGTATAATCTCATCCGCAAGGGTCAGACGCTGTTCACATACTTCCACTTTGCAGCTTCGCGCGAACTCACAGAAGCGATGGTTAACAGTGGTGCAACGTGTATCGCCTACGAGACAGTTCAGAAGTCAGACGGATCACTCCCGCTCCTCATTCCGATGTCGGAAGTTGCCGGACGTATGGCTCCGCAAGAGGGCGCAAAGTACCTTGAGCACCCAATGGGCGGACGTGGCGTCCTGCTTGGTGGCGTGCCAGGAACAAAGCCAGCAAGCGTTATCGTGCTTGGTGGTGGTGTTGTAGGAACAAATGCGGCGAAGATCGCTGCAGGTTTTGGTGCTCGCGTTACAATGTTCGACACGAACCTCTACCGCCTGCGCTACCTCGATGATGTGATGCCGAAGAACGTGATCACACAAATGTCTACGAAGGCCAACATCCGCGAAGCCGTCAAGACAGCAGACCTCGTTATCGGTGGTGTGTTGATCGCCGGCGCAAAGGCCCCACACCTCGTTACACGCGACATGCTCAAGACCATGCGTGAAGGTTCCGTGATCGTTGACGTTTCTGTTGACCAGGGCGGCTGCGTTGAAACATGTAAGCCAACGACACACGCGGATCCAACGTACGTTGTTGATGGTGTTGTGCACTACGGTGTTGCGAACATGCCGGGCGCTGTACCGTATACATCAACGATCGCTCTTACGAACGCAACTTTGCCATACGCAGTGCAGCTTGCCAACCACGGTTGGAAGGATGCATGTAAGGCCAGCAAGGAACTCGAGCTTGGTCTCAACGTCGTAGACGGCAAGGTTGTCTACGAGGCAGTTGCTGAAGCCTTTGGCATGGAATACGTTCCAATGGAAAAGTGCTGGTAACCCGCTGCTTACATACGCAAAATGTTAGGGGCCCCATGTGGGCCCTTTCTTGTTTAAGTTGCACGCCGTATCCAGCTCACGCAGGACAATCATGAAAACTCTTCTCGTATGTATGTGCTTCGTACTGAGCAGCGTCTTGACATACGCACAGCAAGATGGCCTGCCGCAGCTTGGGTCCTATGTCAAGGTCACAAAGGAAGACGGTGCTGAATATCTTGGCAAGCTCGTCGCTATGGACGATCGAGAGTTGCGGCTTGACTCGACGCAGATCGGATCTGTGGTGATTCCGCGGTATCTGATCGCAGGTATTCGAACAGGATATACGTCCCTTTCAGAAGTCATCAAGCGAGCTGAACGCCAGGATAGATTCTCGACACGCTACTTCCTGACGACCAACGGATTCTCAAATTCCGAAGATGGTTCGTACATCCTCTTTAACATTTATGGTCCCGACTTCCAGTTTGCAATCTCGGATCACGTTACTGCGGGTATTCTCACAACGTGGATCGGTTCGCCAACCGTCGGATCACTTAAGTACAGTGCGTCAATCAATGAGAATCTCCACGGGGCTGTTGGTCTTCTTGCAGGCTCGAGTGGCTGGTTAGATCTGGGGCTCTATTTCGGTGTGCCGTATGCATCGGCTACATTCGGATCTCGCATCAATAACCTAACCGTATCTGCGGGATACGGAATTGTAGCTCTTAATGGCGAGTCGAATGCGCGCACACTGTTATCTGTTGCCGGCACAACGCCGGTATGGGGAAGAGTCGCGTTTATCTTTGATTCGATGATCCTTCCAGAGATCAGCGACAGCCGTGGAACGCTGATGTTCGCATCTCCCGGAATTCGTTGGTTTGCGTCGAATACGACAGCTTTCCAATTTGGCTACCCCTTCTACCTCATCAAGGACGGATCTGTCAACGAGTTTGGGGCAGCCCCGTTCCCAACCTTTGGTGTATTTGTAAAGATGTAATGCTATGAAACTCACACACGTCATCATCGCAGTGTTGATTTCACTTTGCAGTGCATCAATGCTGCCGGCCCAAGAGAGACTTGCCGACACCACAACAGTTGTCGAGATCGAGAAGAATGATCGGACGATCATCGTTGGACGTATCATCTCCAACGATGCAAAGGAGGTTGTTATCCTCGTAGCGGGCGGACGCCTTTACGTGCCGAAGCACGAAATACGCAGGATAGGTGCTAGCTCTGCTGCTATACAAGCCAGCCTTTATGAGGAGCTAGGTCAAGCCCCCTTCGGCTCGTACTATGGTTTTACCCAAGGAGCACTCCCGCACGAAGAAGATCAGGGGCATCTGCAGCTGACGCCGTTTAGTACCGACTTCGAACTCTACCTCACGGATCGTTTTTCCATCGGCATCATGTCTTCTCTTATTGCCGCGCCGATCATCGGCAGAACAAGCTATACATTTCATTCTCAAGGCAATGTGCATTTCGCAGTAGGGGGCTTCGCAGGCTGGGGAGGAAGCGTTGCGCGCGACAATGCGATCGTGATGCCAACTGTCTCTGTGACAACAGGCGATTCGCGCAACAACGTATCCCTTTCAGCTGGATATGGAGTTAGCACCTTCAGAGAGGGAGTTTATCGGTTTGGAGGAGAGTTTCAGAGGGTTGACGGGTACACTGGTGAACTCGTGACGGATACAATTACGCTGCCTGTTGACGTGCGCATAAACACACCACGCGCATGGATATCGGTGGGGTTAATCACTGAACTTTCCAACACGATCAGTTTCGTTCTTGATGCCTTTTTCATTTCGGAAGCAGGATCGGCAAAGCTCCCGTCAGATCAGACATTCCTTGTCCAAGAATCGGTGTACGATGAGCTTGGCTACTACCGCAATTGGTATCGCGTTGTCAAAGATGTCCAGACGTACTCAACGGTCATCATTTCACCATCAATTCGCTGGAAGATGAGCGCCAGGAGCTCCCTGCAGTTTGGATTCACAGGCTACAAGGGCAATTTTCTGAACCTTGAAAACAACTCGAGTTGGTCGTCGTTCCCGATTCCTATGGTGCAGTGGTTTCTGAAACTGTGACCGTATCTGTTCGATCGATCATACTCATGGCCAGCGTTCCAAGTGCGATCACGATACCAGAGAGCAATAAGTGCGGTAGTGTTGGACCAAGCACGTAGAGAGCCCCCACGAGCTGCATTACGATGATTGTGTAGAGAAGTCGGGCAATCGAAAGACGGTGCCAGTGAGAGATTACCCACGCGCCGAGTGGGGCAAAGATCAGAACCACCGGGGCCGCAGCTATCCAGGCATAATATGTTTGCTGTGAGACATCGCCAAGGACTGCACTGTGATAGAGAAATCCCACGACAGTGATGATAGACATGAGCACAACGGACGACGGCGTTGCTACCTTTTCGTCGAGACCGTACCACAGTGTGAGCATGCAGAACGTCACAAGATCAACACCATTACCAAAGATGGCTGTGACGATGCCGCCAACAAGCCCTGTTATGACAAGTCGCATCACATCCGATTGAGATAGCCCGGCTTCGAGCCGTGTCCGCACAATACGAGATGCATTGCGATTGGCCCGCCAAAGCCCTATGCCAAAGGCCATCCACAGTGAGACAAAGAACAGTTTTGTCGTAACTGGTTCAAGTAAGGGGACGATGAGATGTGTGCCTGCAATAAGTCCAGCAACAGCGCCGATAGCTGGATAGGCAATACCGCGCCACTCGATATAGATACCCCTGCCGATGATGAGCAGGCTGGCAGAGACCATACCCACACTCTGTATGGCAAAGGAAAAGTTGCGTGCATCATCAGGTGGTATGTGCAGCAGCAGCGTAAAGACAGGGAAGGCTATTGCTCCGCCCCCTTCAGCACTGGCCCCGGCGATAAATGAGCCGAACATCATTGTGACTGATGCAGGCCACCAGGCAAGAACCTCGGATAGCGTGCCTGTAGACGTTACGAAGACAACAAGCCCGGCAACAACCAGAACAGCAAATACAAGGTAATAACGAAGTCCGAACAGCTTGGACACGTTACTCTTCAGCATTGACAAGCATTTTCAGAAATGAAATGATGGTGTTCTGGTTTGAGATGATAACCTGCTGGTTCTGGATAATTGTCTGCTGGTTGCCAACCACATCCTCAAAGCCGCTTGATATCGTAGCCTGTGTCTCGGTTACAAAGCGTTGATTCTCTGAGAGGATGTTTTGAGACTGTGCCAGACGGGCTTCATTTGCAGCAGCTGATTTTTGAGCATCACCTACAAGCTTAGACAATTGGGTGATGCTCTCAGACAGCCGTGTTATCTCGTCATTTGCGTTTGCCATGTGAGTCGTTTATTCGTGTGCGAATGCGTGCAATATCAGATTTCCTGATCAGATCTTTCAGCTCCAGATGTGTCACTCTTGGGAGGCTCGAAGTTTCCTGCGCTGCGTTCTTCATAAGGCGACCAACATGCTGTATTGAAAACGAAACCCCAAACAATCGTTTGATTGCCTGCTGAACCAGAGCTCTGTTCCAAGCATCCGCATCAATCCCGTGGTCTCGGGGAGTATCAGAAAGCAGTGCCCGCAGGAGCAGTTGGTGTCGCTTGGTAAGACGGGGTGTTGCACCCGTCTTAGGGGTGGATACCAGCCCCTTAGCGCCTTGCTGTGTGTAAGCTTTCATCCACTGGCTCACTGCAGCAGGACTAACCTGAAGAGCGTGAGCAATGTCCGTTATCCTCCAGCCTTCCTCACGGAGCGTGACTGCGCGAGTACGTCGGCGCTGTAAGATCTCTGACGTAAGACGTTGTCCCATTCTCAAATTTAAGGAACATATGTTCTTTACGATTGCAAGTGGTGCAACTCTGCACGGATGTTTGTCGTCGGATATCGTAACAACAACTATCAGGAAACATCATGAAACATTGGTTCGCAATTGCAGGTATTACGTGTTTGGTGGCTTTGGGAGCTACCGACCTTCGTGCTCAGGGCTGTGTTGCCGTGCGCGGAGGCGGAATGTGTAGCTCGACTGCTGGTGGTGCCATTAACCTTCATAAGGGGGAGTGGAATCTGTTTTCGAGCGTCCGCCATTTTGAGTCGTTTCGCCACTTTCGCGGAGATCATGAAGAAGCCTTTCGCGTGCAGCAGGGTACAGAGGTAATCAACATCTCGTCGTTCCTCGACCTCGGCATCAGCTATGGCATCACGGAACGGTTGTTTGCAAGCGCCTTACTCCCATTTGTACATCATGACCGTTCTTCGCTCTACGAACATGGTGGCAATCCGCGATTTGATTCAACTGGCGCATTGATTGGTACGTGGGCAGGGGACAGACGTCATACGTATGCATCCGGACTCGCAGACGTCCGGCTTTCACTTGGGTATTGGCTCTTTGATCCTGCTGAAAGCGAATACAACTATTCCGTTGCGCTGGGTGTAAAGCTTGCCACAGGAGCGAAGGGGGCAACAGGTACATTCTACAACCAGGGTCCAAACCGTGACCAGATTGCTACGGCCGTTGTCGATCAGTCAATTCAGCCCGGAGACGGAGGCATCGGCTATACGTTCGAGATGCAAGGTATACATCCAATTACCCACGAGTTGAGTGTAGCATCAAACCTTTTCTACATGGCCAATGTCACAAATACAAACGGTGTTCGGCAGCGCACTGCACAGCCTACATGGGCTCCTGATTCTGCTGAGTATTCCAGTCCAGACCAGTACGCGGCCCGTTTAGGACTGTTCTATAACTCTATGGACGGTTGGAGCGGATATCTTGGTGGCCGAATCGAAGGTCTTCCATCAACAGACCTTATTGGAGGAAGTCAAGGTTGGCGCAGGCCAGGTTATGCAGTTGCAGTTGAACCGGGGTTTGGATATGCTACAAAGGATTTCTCCGTGTTTGTCTCGGTACCGGTGGCCCTCTACAGAAACCGCGTACAGAACTACATCGACAAGATTCGAACGGCTCAGCGTGGCGTTGAGGTTATTGGTGATGCCGCATTCGCAGATTACCTGATCAACATTGGATTCAGCTACCGTTTTGGTGGCTCTCAGCACGAAATGTGAGTGTGCGGTCGTGAGTCGGAGATGCCATCACCACAGGTATCTCTATACTCACTGGCCGCGCTTATCGGCCCTTTTCCCATAACACATGAACTCCATACAGCGAGAATGATGGGTCTCTGGTAACCACCGTGAGACCCATTTCTTTTGCTTGGCATACGATCATTCTGTCGAACGGGTCACGATGATGCCACGGAAGATGCTGCAGTGCCGAGATATGCTTGATGGACATCTCCAGCAGCTGGATTCCTGAATCTGCATTGGCGCGCGTTGCAAACCGAGCCAAGTCCATGTCAGCCAACTGCAGTTTGCCGATAGACACCTTGATAGCGATTTCCATCATCGATGCGGTGCTAACGTAGACCGGGCCGGAATGCTCGGTTAACAACTTTCGCACAAATGGCGAGAGCCGCAGTGGATCGGCTACAGCCCAAAGCCATGCGTGCGTGTCGAGGAGGAGTCCGTGAGAGTTTGATACCATCACGCATCCTGCGGCATGTAGTCACTGAAGTCAGCCAGTGGCTCATCAAAATCTGATGCCATATAGACAACACTGCCTTCTGCGCATCCAAGAACACGGCTCGGCCTTGGTGCTGCATAGGGTATCAACGAGGCCACTGGGCTGCCGTTGCGGGCAATGACTACCACTTCGCCGCTTTCCACGGCCAGAAGTAACTGAGATAACCGTGTCTTTGCGTCGTGAACGTTAACAATTGTCATAGTAGCTTCAATCATAGTTAGCTAACCAATACGACTAATTTAACAACATAGCAACTGCGCTACAATTCTTTGAGCGATCTAGGGTGGTAAACGTGACATCGAACCAACGCGTAGACTAGATTTGCAGGTAGATGTCTACCGCATACACCACAAGCCCCTTGCGCTATTACTATGGACTCGTCTTGCCGTTAACGGCATGGATGGGTTTGGAATGGGGCGGGTATTGGACGGTGCTAACTGCTGCTGTTGCATTTATTGGGCTACCACTTGCCGACACTCTGCGGGGTATTGACAACGATTCACCATCGCCCACGGAGATCGCTGATCTTGAGCAACGGTGGTCGTATAGGTTCGTTCTGTACGTGATCGTAGCCACGCAAACAGCGCTGCTTGTGCGTGCATGTGTTGTCTGGTCGATGAATGAGTTTACCCTGTTCGAGCACGTGTTTCAGGTCTTGGGAATTGGAATTGTAACAGGAGGACTTGGCATAACGGTAGCCCACGAACTTGGGCATCGCAGCATATGGTGGGAGCGCCTCTTAGGATACGTGCTGCTAACGGAAGTGTGGTATGCACACTTTGTTGCAGAGCATGTGGCAGGACATCACAAAAATGTTGGCCGCGTGGAGGATCCAGCAACCGCGCGTCTCGGTGAAAACGCATACGCCTTTATCATGCGGAGCGTTGTGCAGAGTTGGTTCCACGTATGGCACCTGGAGGCGCAGCGATTGCGTAAGCTAGGTAAAGCCCCGTATGGATTTGGCAACCGCATGTGGTTCTGGTGGCTAAGCTCTCCAGCGCTTACAGTCATGCTTGGCTTGATAGGGGGCTGGCACGTTGCAGCACTCTTTACTGCTCAAGCCATAGTTGCATTCGTGCTCTTAGAGCTTGTAAACTACGTTGAACACTATGGTCTAGAGCGCAAGGAAATCAAGCCCGGCATCATCGAGAAGTTTGCTCCCCAACATGCGTGGGAGTCGCGTTATGTTGTTTCCAACTACGTGCTGTTCAAACTTCAACGTCACGCAGACCACCATCTCTTGCCGCAGCGCCGATATCAGTCGCTCCGCGTTCATGATGAAAGCCCCCAGCTTCCGCACGGCTATCCTGCAATGCTTCTGCTGTCTCTTGTTCCCTCCCTCTGGAGATCCGTCATCCACGGACGCATTCACAAGTAGTCCCTAGTCCCTAGTCCCTAGTCCCTAGTCCCTAGTCCCTAGTCCCTAGTCCCTAGTCCCTAGTCCCTAGTCCCTAGTCCCTAGTCCCTCCGAATTCCTTACCTTTGCCGTCCATCTGGTCCCGTAGTTCAGCTGGATAGAACGTCAGCCTCCGAAGCTGAAAGTCAGCAGTTCGAATCTGCTCGGGACTACTGAAAACACAGGGATTGGAACACTCAACTCCCTGATGTACAACAAGTTAGAAGTCCTATCACGTCAAAAGTGGTAGGACTTTTTGTTTTCAACCAATCGTTGATTTCAAAGGACATGGTAACAACCAAGCCCATTGGTGTGTAATCCATTGTCAGCGAATGATCGGCATGGATCGAACAACTGCGCCCTTTTTCGTTGTTACGCGCAGGAAGTAGTGCGCTGAAGGGATGACAGAAGCATCAACTGTTACAATACGAGAAGGCATTGGGCTGAATGTGCGAGCACCGACCGGTACCACAGCTCCTGTAACATCGAAAACAGCCAGATCGACAATCTCATCGTCATCGTGATTCGTTGCGACAGTTACACGATCTTGATCTACCGGTAGAGGGCTCACCGTAACATCACAAGCCGCCATGCGGGAATCGTCGTGTACACCAGTTACTTCGTCTTCAATCACTTTAACTCGGTACTCAATTTGTGCAGTGGCGTTGGTGTCAACACAGAAGACCCGGATTGAAGACGATCCGAAGACATTCACCTGCGGGATGACTTGCAGTACAAAGTTGGGCGCACTTCCCAACATGGTAATGTTTGTAAGAGGAATAACGGAGGTGTCAGATGATGTTACAACATACTGCAGCTCATCTGGGCTTTCATAGACGACAGAGAATGCATCCATTAACGTATCGGTGCTTGTAACGACTGTATCGGCGAGACCGCGCATGATGGGGTTTGCACCAGTTTTGCGCAGTGGCTCAACGACGAATGCATAAGGATACTCCCATGAGGTTGACGTGGCAAGTCCTGAGATCGAAACATAAAGCTCGGAACCTACAGCTGCGATCATTGACGGATTTACAATAACATTTTTCGGCTCAGAAGCCTGCATGGTTCGCTCAAAAACAATGTTGCCATTGGCTCCTCGCACAGTAAGTGTAAGATCACGTTCAGGCGCTACCGTATCGCTCAGCTCAATTTCAAGCCCTGCAACAAGATTGTCGACTTTACTCAACGGTAGCCGGTACATATCAGTGTCGAGTGTTCCCCCACCTGACTGAATCGTGAGCGCACCTTGGTAACGTCGGGAAAGGGCTATCTCATAAGCCAATGCCTGAGTACCTGGTTCATCGAGTCCTCGCATCAGTGTTCCTGCATCTGATGGCGCATTCCAATGTGCGAGATCGATGTTGAGCGTATCGGCAAATCCTCGCGGCAAGAGCTCACCTGAATCTGAGACAATAATCTGACGAGACGTTTCGACAACGAGATCACTCGAGAAGGGAGCTAGTTTCGACGTTATGTAGGTGTAGGGGATATTCTCTGGCAGGGGAAGGCTTGTATGCAATGCCTTGTTGATCCCCACAATCGTGTCGGTCTCCCGTCCGTTGCAATCCACATCCCCATTATGCCATCCATCCAACAGCCAGCTTGTGTTCAAGCCCCCTTCATAGCCACCAAACAGATAGAGACCATTTGACTGTGTCCCCGACGCATAGGTAACGCGAAGATCTCGAACTGCCTCACTTGAGGAATTCAACAGAAGGGCACCTGTCTGTGTGGTGTTAGTTTCCTTTGAAACTCCGGGGATCCATTTCAACGCATCGCATCCAAGATGCGGGGAGCAGAGCGTAACAACCTTTGCAATACGATGTCCGTCTGCTGATTTCGGATCTATCCACCACCGTGGCGAACCATTGACTCGTCTCTGCAGATACTCACGGATAACAACGCCTCCCATCGAATACCCAACGAGAATAACCTTATCTGCCCCAGTTACAGTAAGAATCTGCTGTATACACTGTTGAAGTGCATAACCACATTTGACCAGTGCCGCTTGATCACTCTGCGATTCACGTGCAATGATCCAGAGGTCTTTGTAAGGGTAGAGAACAGGCTTAGACGGTACCTCATTCCAGCTTGTCTTGAAGTTTACTGTATAGATTGCCGACGGCAGAGGCAGTGTCGGGTTGACGAAAACATCGTCGTCTGCTGTTCCGGCTATTTCGTCGCGACCGAAGATGCTGGTCATGTCTTTGTAACGATTCAGCATTGCATGAACTACCGTTCCAACATCGTCTCCCGTGGTGGGCAGATGATCTCCATAAACTTTTGAGATACTACCCAACGCGCTGTACCAAATTTTGTCATTATTGTCCATTCCGTGAACAAAGAGCATGGGATATGGAGTGTAGGACCGCTGGGAAAGTGCTTGAGCAGTAACGAGCACAATCACGAGAAAACATAGGCCGATGCTGCGGATCATGGGTTCATACTCTGGTTTTTCTGCAATAGCGTCAACTGCAAGTATATGGTGGAGTTGTGTTACATAGAACCGCTCAGACTCTGCCATATATATTGCACCAGATTCCATTTCAGAAATCAACGAAAGAACGATGATATGATGCGCGTGATCTGGATGTTGTTCGCCTCGTTTGTGCTCCTTGCCTCACAAGCAAACGCACAGAGATCATTTACGCCATATCCGATCATCTTTATTCATGGGTTGGATAACAGCGACAAGATCTGGTATCCGGCACTTGCCGACATTTCCAAGGTGTATGGAGACCATCTGCGTACCACGGGTGATGATATTGGCACGGTGCTCCATGCATCGCTGAACCGTTATAGAGACATGACCAGCATCTTCGGTCCAGACGGAATACCTGGGAACACCGACGACGATGTATACGTGAACCCTACAGCCCCCTTGCCGTCTGGAATCTATACCGTGAATTTTGAGACAAGCTGGAATGAGGTACCGTCGAAGCCTATTCTCTACCCATATAAGGACCTCTGGATCATCGCTCGTGAGTCACAGAGCAATCAATCAGCTATCGTGAAATCCGGCTATGCCCTGCAGCAATGCATAAAGCAGGTGCTCGCTGCAACAGGGGCCGAGAAGGTTGTTTTGTTTGGGTTTTCCATGGGCGGGATCGCTATCCGTGAGTATCTGCAGAGACGTGTCGATGGTTCGCCACGGTGGTGGGTAGATCCGCAGGCAGCAGACGGACATCGTGTTGCGAAGGTTGTTACACTCTGCTCGCCCCATCTCGGAACCGATGTTATAAAATGGGTTCCTGGGGTTTCAAAGGAAGAAGGCAGTACGCAGGCAGACATAGTTGTGCCAAACTCCTCAGCCGAGGCAGTGCGTGATCTTCGAATCACCTATGCATCTGGGAGTCAGTCAACGGGCATTTATATGTTTGGTGGCTATGAAGGGGGCCTGAATACAAACTGGCTCATAAGCGGCTGGCATAACGGAGACGTGGACTGCAACGGACGGGATACGGATACTGTGATAGGAATCAATCAGGGTGTTACGTCAAGTTTGCCCCTGCCTTTGAATCTGCCCTATACCTACATTACGTCAAAGTTTGGGTTTTTGTCAAGCGATCTTGTGGTCGAGGTTGCCAGGCAAGTCGTGCTCTCCGATTCAGGAGAGCTGCTCCCTCGTGGTGTATCGGATACCTTGAACATCTTCTATGATCATTGGACTGCTCTCTCGGATGCTGGAGCAATGATGCGAGGTCTTGATGAACCCGGAACTCAGTCGCTGGCGTATGGTATTGCCCTCGGGCGGCACTACAGAGGTGCATTGACAATCCAGTCGGGTGGAGGAACATCGGATACAGACATCTACAGGTTGCCTCTTGGTAAACTCGACAATCTTGTTTCGGGGCTTCACATGCGCCTGTACGATACGGTAGCATCCAAACGAGATCTTACGGTTATTGTGCGTGCCGCAAACAGCAATGTGCTGCTCGAACGAACGGTACAGGCGTCTACCCCGGTAGATGTTTTCGTTGATTCGGCGATGTTTGCGGCTGCTGGGTCTGAGCTCTACATTTCGATCTCGGGCGAAGCCACTACTACATCATGGAAGCATCCCTATGAGTTCATGATTGAGCCGATGCGCCGAACAGTCGCAAACCCTATCATTCGTGGTCTCGCAGACACGGTTGTTACCAGCAGCGACACTCTGATGGACGTGTTTTCGGTTATCTATGAACATCCAGACGAACTGCAGTATGTTGTTACGTCGTCTGATACCACTGTCATACCACTGTCAAACATCAGCATACTGGGGAATGCACCAAACCTTGTGCTCCAAGTGATCCCGCAGGAAAATGTCTTTGGATCGTCTGCCATACGTGTCTTCTGTGTTGACACGAACGCCACTGCACAAGTTGAGTTTCGCGTCAAGGTGATCGAAGACGAAGTCACAGGAATACATGACGAATCCTACAGTACGACATGTGATGTTACAATGAGCCCCTTACCAGTCAATCAGGATCGATTGACGATCACGGTGACTGACGATGACAATGAGATTGTTGATCTCACAGTTGTTGATGTTACAGGAGCTGTGGTGCCGGTCGGTGCTCGCACATTCAGCCCAATGCCGTCTCGTATTGTAACAGTTGATGTTGCCTCAATTCCATCAGCGCAGTACTTCCTGCGAGTTACAACGAGGAAGGGCGTCGTTGTTCGAGCCTTGCCGATCGTTCGATGACGATCATTGTAAAGCTAATAGCGCTGGCTGTTACGATGTCATAAACGATCTCATGCTTACGCTTCCGAGGTCGATTGTTTCGTTAAAAAACTCTATCTCTTCATCAGCTTCGATGAGTGAAAGCGCATAGAGCATTGGAAGGTAGTGCTCTGGTGTTGGGATGGCCAGCTGGGCCTCTTTCCCAAGTGCACTATAGTTGGCCAGTGATGCAAGGTCGCGGGTAGTGATGAGCTCCTTGGAGAGTTCATCAAACTCAAGAGCCCAGTCGAGGGTGCCCCCTCGCCACTGGATCATGCCAAGGTTATGAACGATGTTGCCACTGCCTATGATCACAACACCTTTGCTGCGCAGATAAGACAGCTCACGAGCAATCTCGATATGCTGTAAGGGGCTTTTGCGGACGTCGAGACTTAGCTGTAGCACAGGTATGTTGGCCTTCGGGAACATGCGCTTGAGAACGCTCCAAGCGCCGTGGTCGAGGCCCCATTCATGATCCTGCACAATGCGTTGATGGGTTGCCGTAACAACGTCGCTGGCAAGTTCTGGACTGCCCGGTGCTGGGTACTGCACTCGAAAGAGCTCGTCGGGGAAGCCGCCAAAGTCGTGAATAGTCTTTGGCTGCGGCATTGCAGTGATGAGCGAACCGCTTGTTTCCCAGTGCGCACTAACGCAGAGTATTGCGCGCGGTGCAAGACCGCGTCCTATTCGCTCCCACTGCTTTGCAAATGCATTATCAGTTATGGCATTCATGGGATTGCCATGACCTACAAACAGAATGGGCATTTTATCTGACATCACGTCTGCTGTGTCTGGCAGAACATCTGCAATGGTGCTTACAGAGCTAAGAGCTACCGTAGAACCTACCATTGCAAGAATGTCACGTCGGTTCATTTCACCAAGAACTGCATGTTCACTGTGATGCTTGCCGTTTTGCGACGGCTTGTTGTATTGAACGCGCCACCCCAGGTATAGTCTTCATCACTGTTTGGTGCTGTGATCTGGAACGTTCCCATGTCTGCGTTATGCAGCTTTCCAAGACCTCCCTTTGCATTGTCTGCGATAGCCTGGGCGCGCGCTGTACCATCTGCAGAGGCGCGTGCGAGAAGGTCCTTCTTGAGTGCATCGAGCTTTGAGTAATAGTATTTCGGCACCTCAGATTGAAGCTCAACGCCAAGATTCAATAGTTCTGAAATCTCGCGGCTGACGAACTCGATATAGTCTACATTCTTGCTTTCAATCTTGAGCTTCTGTGTGAGTAGATAGCCATCGAAAACCTGTACGAGATTTCCGCCCGCAGGCACATCCTGATATGCCTTTGTTATTGCAACCGAGCCAAACACAATCTCCTTCGGATTTACTCCCTTATCGATAAGATACTTGCGGATGATGTCAGCGTCCTTTTTGATCATCGCATATGCAGTGTTGAGCTCCTTGGCCTTACGCTCAAACTGTCCGTTCCATACAATCACGTCGCTGTCGAACTCGACTTGTGCAAGCCCCTTTACGGAGATAAGCTCTCGCTGAGAAGAGACCACCGAGGAGATTGTGAGCGAACCAATAATTGCGGCGATAACAATAGCTGCGGCAAGAAGTGCTGTGGGAAGCCAAGGGCGTTTCATAGGAGTACTCATAGATCTTGTGGTAGAGACAAACTGGTCAAATCATTAACTGCAAAGAGACTGACGTTACAGTCCGTCGAATCATTTTCCGTGCCAAATCAATTCTTTTTCATGCGTGCCATAAACAGGCCGTCCGTGCCGTTATGGTAGGGGTCCACCTGAAGGAATGCTTGCTCTTTGCCGAGATTCGAGATGGAAATCCCATGCGATTCGAAGCAGGGGGCTAGCGGGTCGGGTGCGAATTCTGGGTGTGCTGCAAGGAACTGCTCAACAACGCGCTCGTTCTCCTCGGGCATGACGCTACACGTGGCATACACAAGGACCCCACCTGGGGCTACGATGTCGGCATACTGCTCTAACACCTGAAGTTGCTTGCGTGCATGGCGAGCAAGTGTCTCTGGGGTGATGCGCCATTTGACGGTAGGCAGGCGCCTTACGGTGCCGAGTCCGGAACAGGGGGCGTCTACAAGAACGATATCGGCTTCGAGTGGACGTCTGTTGCTGCGTTGAGATGATGTTTCTATGGTTATCGACCTCAGCCCAGCGCGCTCGGCGCGCTTCGGGATCTCCTTAAGCCTGTTCCATTCGATGTCATGCGCGATCGCGCGGCCATGGTCATTCTGTATATCGGCAAGGTGGAGCGTCTTGCCCCCTGCACCTGCACATGCATCAAAGATTACATCGTTCTCACGGGGCGAACACGCATAGCCAATGAGCTGACTGCCCTCGTCTTGAATTTCGACGATGCCGTTGAGGTATAGAGGATGCTGTAAGAGGTTCACACGCTGGTGCACAAGAATAGCCGCAGGAGAAAGCGCTCCAGCAGTTGCATTGATGCCTTCGTCGATGAGTTTCTTGAGCACGGCATCGCGAGTTGCTCTGCGGAGGTTAACACGAAGCCCCATGGGAGCAGGAGATTTCATTGCATCCCACACATCTGCGGCATCTTGTGTCCAGCGCTCTGCTGTGGAGGCAAGTAGCCATTCCTGCGTGCAGGCACGGACATGCAGAGGCAGCGCTTCGAGCCATTCGGGGTCTACCTGTTCTGGCTGTTCCATGAGCATATGGGCCGCATGGACAACATCCTCAAGAGCGTGCTTCTGCTGGATGGCTTCGGAGAGCGACAGTGTTCGGAGCGTATGGAAGACAAGTCCGCTGATAAATCGGCGGTCGCTTGCTCCGATGTACTTCTTCGAGCGAAAGTACTCCGACGCTATGGCGTCGCCCGGCTGTGGACTTTTCCGTATGATTCGCACCAGCTCCGCAGCATGACCGAGTAGTGAGCTTACCTGCATGTGATAACGATCTTTCCGAACTGCTTGCTCTGCTTCATGCGGTCAAAGGCTAACGGGGCTTCTTCGAATGCAATGACGGAATCAATAACGGGTACGATGTGATGCTTGCTAACAAAGGTTAGCATATCGGCAAAGTTCGCAGCAGTGCCCATTGTAGATCCAATAAGCTGTACCTGCTTCCAGAAAATGCGGTGAAGATTGAGCGACGGCACTGCACCTCGCGAAGCACCATAAACAACGATACGTCCGCCTGGACGAACAATGTTTACGTAGTCGTTGATGTACTCGCCCCCTACAGAGTCTATGACAAGGTCAATGGGGCCTTCAGCTGTAACGGACTTTGACCATCCATCGCTTGTAACATTATATCCTGCTGAGGCACCAAGCTCTCGTGCACGGGCAATCTTCTCGTCCGACGTGCTGCTTACAAGTACCCTAGCACCCGCTGCGATGGCAAACTGCATCGCTGCAAGGGCCACGCCTCCGCCGATACCGGTGATAAGAACTGTTTGCCCACCCTTAAGCTCTCCCTGGTGCATAAGCGCTCGCCATGCCGTAACGCCCGCCAGGGGCAGTGCCGCCGCCTGTTCATCCGTAAGGTGAGATGGGGCTTCGTGAACGTACTGCGCCGGAATACAGATCTCTTCAGCGAGCGTGCCTTGTGTGGGCATGCCAAGCACGGAAAAACCCGGGCCCTGCGCACGATCATCCCCATCCCAGTTAATCGAGGGGTCGATAACAACACGCTTGCCAACAAGTTCTGTAGCGTCTGGTGTTTCAACTACCGTGCCGCAACCATCCGAGCCAAGAATGGCAGGAAACTCGATCTTGGCATACTTGCCTTCGGTTATGTAGACGTCCCGGTGGTTCAGGGCAGCTGCAAGGACACGTATACGCACACTCCCAGGCTCACACACGGGGCTCGATACATCCTGCACGCCGAGTCCTTCGGCATTGAGTACGATGGCTTTCATGTCCGCAATTTACTCCGTATGTTTGTTCCGATGTTCTTCGCACGAATGATCAGCACCATACTCCTCGCGGCCTTCATGATGGTCTCGGGAGCCGCTGCATTCCACACGCACGCAGATGAGCATCACAACACCACGGTCGTTACCTCAGCCGATGACGACCACACCAGCACGTCCGACTGCGGCCTATGCCACGTCACAAAAGAACGTGCCACTCAAAACAAGATCACTATCTGCGTACACTACGCAACGATAACCCGCTCCGTGCCACCACTTGTGGCCAATTTCATCAGCGACGAATGCACGTCGCTCCAGCAGGGAAGAGCTCCGCCAAGCGAGTAGCGAACAGCGAGTAGCGAGCAGCGAGTAGCGAACAGCGAACAGCGAACAGCGAGTAGCGAGCAGCGAACAGCGAGTAGCGAACAGCGAACAGCGAGTAGCGAACAGCGAGTAGCGAACAGCGAACAGCGAGGTGTCGCTAGTCCCTAGTCCCTAGTAATCAGTAACCAGTACCCTCCGTACCTCCGTACCCCGTAATCAGTCCCTAGTCCCTAGTCCCTAGTCCCTAGTCCCTAGTCCCTAGTCCCTAGTCCCTAGTACCTAGTAACTCGTCCCCACCATGTCCTTCCTCCTCATACTTCTTCTTTCGTTTTCCGACTCCCACATTCATGGAGTTGTGCGTGATAGTGCAACGCGAGCCCCATTACATGGGGCAATGGTTAAAGTGATTGGTGCCAAGAAAGGCGCTATCACCGACAGGTATGGTGGGTTTCATATCCACGACGTGCCGATGGATAGTGTACACCTCGATGTATCCTACGTGGGGTATCGCACGGCGCATCTCATCGTTGCGAGCGGTGCAGATGTTCGTATCGATGTCCCACTAGTGCAAGAAACTGCTCGGGGGAGTGAGATCATCGTCACAGACTCTCGAATTGATCATAGCGCTCTGCCAACGCAGCGTGCAGTGGTGTTGTCGTCTGCCGAAATTGATGAACACCGCGGACAGACCTTTGCTGATGCGCTCTCGGAGATCAGCGGCGTAACGCTCTTACAGACCGGGCCAAGCCTGAAAAAGCCGATGATCAACGGGATGACTGGTACGCGATTAGTGCTCAGAAACAACAACGTTATCCAGGAAGGTCAGCAGTGGGGCATCGAGCATGCTCCCGAGATAGATGCATTCTCGCCCTACCGGATTACAGTTGTCAAGGGGCCTGCATCGGTCATGTATGGTCCGAACGCTATTGGTGGAGTTATTGATCTTGAGACACGTCCGATACGACAAGACCCCGGCATCCATGGGGAGTCAACACTTAATGTGTTTAGTAACGGACGACAGGCTGCCTTTGGTCTGTTTCTTGAGTCGGCCAACGTAGCGGGCACAGGTGTCGATGTCCGTGTGCAGGGTAGCACGCGTAAAGGCGGTGATGCTTCAGCGCCCAACTACATGATAAACAACACAGGCGTAGAAGAGCTTAACGGAAGTCTGACGCTTCAAGCTGGCAACGAAGAGCTGGGCATTACAGCCATCGGTTCGATCTTCACGACAACTCTTGGAATCTTCGACGGAGCACATATCGGCAATGGGGCAGATCTGTTGCGTGCGATCGAACGTGGACGCCCCGCGAATCCACAGCCATTTTCCTATCAGATCACGAATCCGCGTCAGGAGATCTCGCATGCACTGCTCTCAGTCAAGGGGCATGTAAAGGTCTCTGAGGATGAACGTATCGTCGTTACGTATGGGCATCAGGTCAACGATCGCAATGAGTTCGATGGACACAACACACGCATTGTAGGTCGGGGCACCGATCCAGTTGCGCGAGCTCAGGATTCTATTGCACGACTACAGGCTTCGCTGCAAACACCAGCAATGAATCTCGTTCTCTCGACATCGACGCTTGATGCGACGTTTGAGCATTCATTATCAGACCGTATTCGTGGTGCTGCTGGTGTTACATCAATGTGGCAGGTTAACGACCGAAGTGGTGCAGTACTCTTGATTCCCGACTATAGGCTCTGGGGTCTTGGTGCATTCATTCATGAATCACTGACGTTTAACGACTTTACCTTCAGTGGTGGACTGCGTTATGACGTGCGGGATCTCAAGGCAATGCTGCTCTCCCGTATGGGAAGACAACCGTCCTTTCAGACACGGCAATGGGCGAACATGACGGCAAGTATCGGCGCCATGTGGAACGTGAGCGAGAGTGTTACAGCATCCGTGAATGTCGCCAGCGCGTGGCGTCCGCCACAGGTGAACGAGCTCTACAGCAACGATGTACACCATGGCTCGGCCTACTACGAGGTAGGGGATAGCCTACTTACCAACGAACAGGTGCTCGGCGGCGATGCTTCACTGACGTACAACGAGGGAATCCTTCAGCTCGAGGCGTCGGGATTCTATCATGCCATTGAAGGATACATCATGGCATTGCCGGATGTTGCCAATCCAACCATTACCGTGCGTGGAACATTCCCAACGTATCGGTTTACGCAGCTCCCGGCAAGACTTTATGGCGGTGATATCAATGTTCGTGTTGATGTGCATGAACGACTCAACTTCTACGGATCCAGTGCGATCGTGCGAGGGTACGACAATCGTCAGGACGAACCATTGTTGTTTGTTCCAGCAGACCGCGCCCGTGTTGGCGCGCACCTCCATACGGACGATATCTGGCAGATCCACGATGCCTACGTCGACGTTAGCGTCATGGGCGTGCGGCGTCAGACCAACATTATTCCCGGTCGAGACTATGTCGAGCCCCCTGCTGGTTATGCCAGAACCGACATCTCCATTGGAGGCGTGCTCGAGCTCTCTGAAACAATGCTTGCACGGCTGACGCTCTCCTGTACCAATGTCTTCAACGTGACCTACCGTGATTACCTGAGTCAGTACAGGTATTTCACTGATGACCCGGGCCGCAACATCATTCTTCGATTCACAACATCTTTTTGAAAGGGCAGTTGCCATGAACAGATTTTTGCTAACAGCATTCTCCATGATCCTTGGGGTTGTGATACTCACTGGATGCAAGGACCCATTCCACGATGATCATTCGCATGATGAACACGATGTGATCACGACGGTAACGCTCAGGTTCGTTAACACCGCTGATTCGAACGACGTCGTTACAGCAGTTTGGGAAGACATTGATGGGATCGGCGGTGCCAATCCAAACCGTATTGATTCGGTCACGTTGAAGAAGGCAGCTTCTTATGCATGCAGCGTCTCGTTTGAGAACCGCAGTGTTACGCCTGTAGTCAACGTTACGCAGGACATCCTGACTGACCGCAACAATCATCAGGTTTTCTATGACCTTTCGTCGTATCTCGGTCAGATCGCCGTCGAAGATTTAGACGCCAGAAATCTCCCGGTAGGACTGCGATTCCGGATGACAACACCGATGGATGCATCGGCCGTGCCGGGTCAGCTTAAGCTATCGTTGTATCACTATGACAACGAGTCCGATAAAACGGGGACAACTCCTGGGAGCGAAACAGATATAGAGGTTGCGTTCCCCACGTTCGTTCAATAACTTGATGCATGGACATACTCGCCACACCAATTGAGCAGGTCCGGTTCGTTGTTGTCGATGTAGAGACAACAGGCGGTACAACCGGCGATCATCGCATGACGGAGATCGCAATGTGTGTGGTGGAAGACGATTCGATCGTACGTCGATACGAATCCCTCATGAATCCGCGTCAACCAATTCCGGAGTTCATCCAGCTAATGACTGGCATAACTCCGGAAATGGTTGCTACTGCTCCTGAAGAAGATTATGCTCTGCAGCCGGTGATTTCAGAGATTCACGCTGATGATCAGGTTGTGGTGTTTGTTGGGCACAACGTAGGCTTCGATTGGAGTTTTGTAAAAGCTGCCATCGAACGCATGGGTGAAGCAGCGCCAGACATCCCGCGGCTCTGCACGTGCAGACTGTCTCGCAGATTAAGTACGGGGCTTGCAAAACATAATCTTGGTGCCGTTGCAGAGCACTACGGTTGTGTAATTGCAGCGCGCCACCGCGCTATGGGCGATACCGAAGCAACTGCAGAGGTGCTTCTCCACTTGATCGAGCGTGCGCGCAACGAGCACGATGCAGCAACACTTGAGGATCTGTTTGCACTGCAGCATGTGCAAAAGGCCACATCAAAGGCACTTTCAAGTGCTGCCGCAAAGCGTAAGGGGCAGCTAGCCCCCTATTTAAGCGAACTGCCAGATGAATCAGGAGTGTACTACTTCCTGAATGCCAAGAAGCATGTGCTCTATGTGGGTAAAGCAAAGAGTCTGCGAACGAGAGTGAATCAGTACTTCAATGATGCGCCGCTACATGGCCGGTCAGTTCAGAAGATGATACGCTATGTGCGGCACATCCACTGGGAAACAACCGGAACAGAACTTGGAGCAATGCTCCTTGAGTCTCGTGAAATCAAGGACAGACTGCCACTGCATAACGTTGCTTCCCGCAAGTACCGTGCACCTGCATTTTTGAAGATCACAAAAGAAAGTTTCCCTCGACTGGAGCTGGCATCGACTATCGAGGACGATTCCGCAGAGTACTTCGGACCATTCCGCTCGCGCCGCATGGCCGAGCGTATCATGGACATGGTTGTCCGTGAGAACAAACTGCGAACATGCTCAGGAGAGCTCTTCCCGCATGCTGAGATACGTCCGTGCTTTGATTATCACATCAAGCGGTGCAACGGACCCTGCGCGCTGCATCAGACCATTGATGATTATCAGGATTCAATCGAAGATGCTCGCAGGTTCCTGTCAAATGTTGAAGAAGGGGCCATCGGACGCTTGCGAACACAGATGGAGTTGGCTGCGGCAGAGCTTGACTTTGAACGAGCGGCAATGCTGCGCGACGGGATTCGCGAAGTAGAACGCGCAACGATCCACGCTACCGACCGTCCGCTCGCTGTCTCAGATACCAACGTCCTGATTTGCATTCCTGTTGGAGAGCGTAACACGACCATCGAGATGTATGTGATGAGATCCGGACGTCTCGTCTATCAACGTGAAGTTGGATTACGCGCACCCCGAACAACCGTAGTAGAAGAAATCGAACGTCATTTCACACGTCCGCTCGGACAAAAACGATTCACAAGCAAAGAGCTCGATGAGCTACAGATCATTACATCGTGGCTCTATCGGAAACGCGAGCGTGCCCATACGGCAATCATCCATGATGCCCGCATGATCGCTGATCTTGTGCACGAGGCATTTGATAGTTTCGACAAAGAGCGCACGCAACGTGCAGCCCAGATACCACCGAGCGAATACTCGCAACTCCCGGAATATGATGACTTCGGTGCTTGACGATCTCTACAACAGCACGTATGCCGTTGTGGATGTGCGCACTCCAGCAGAGTATGAGCAAGGTCATATCGTTGGAGCTGTGAACATCCCGTTGTTTACGAATGAGGAACGCGCAGAAGTTGGTACGCTGTATAAGCAAACTGGTGTGCAGCAGGCTATTGACCGCGGACTCGAAATCGTTGGACCTCGGCTTCGATACTACGTTGACCAGGCGCGCTCGCTTGATAAGCCCCTTATCGTCTATTGCTGGAGAGGGGGCATGCGCAGCGGTTCAATGTCGTGGCTGCTCTCAACAGCAGGCATGAGGGTGCGTGTAGTGCCGCGCGGGTACAAGGGATTTCGCAACGCCGCACACGAATTAGTATCACGTCCTTGGACCTATCGGCTTGTTACAGGAAAGACTGGAGCAGGCAAGACAGACTTTCTTCACCAGCAGGCACAGGCAGGAGAGCAGGTTGTTGATCTTGAAGGTCTAGCCCATCACCGCGGCTCTGTCTTTGGCAAGCTGGGGCAGCTGGCGCAGCCCACCACCGAACATGCACTCAATAAAATCCATCGTGTGATGTCGGCATTCGATATAGACAAATTGGTATGGATTGAAGACGAGAGCAGAACGGTTGGCAAAGTGCATCTACCCGAGGTGATGTTCGATGCTATGCAGCGAGCACAGCAGCATCAGCTCGATGTAGATATTGATACCCGCGTACAAAATCTCGTGCGCGATTACGGAAGCTTCTCAAAGCAGGAACTTTGTGATGCGCTTTCAGTGATCAAGCAGAAGCTTGGTGGCGAACGCTACCAGCATGCCATGCAGGCTGTAATGAGCGATGATTTGCCAACTGCTGTAAGGTTAATCCTCGATTATTACGACAGGACCTACGAGTACTGTCAGCGTCAGCGAACCACATAACACCGTAACCACGATACCACCCCATGATCAAACTCACACAATACTCGCACGGTGCAGGGTGCGGCTGCAAGATCTCACCTGCGATACTGGACAGCATTCTACAGTCAAGCATTGTAATGCCTCACGACGCACGACTGCTCGTTGGCAATGCATCTAAGGATGATGCAGCAGTGTATGACTTGGGCGATGGAACCGGCATCGTGAGCACAACGGACTTCTTTATGCCAATCGTGGATGATCCGGTAGACTTCGGACGTATCGCGAGTGTGAATGCCATCAGCGATGTCTACGCCATGGGCGGAAAACCCATGATGGCAATTGCGATCCTAGGCTGGCCTGTGAATACTGTTCCAGTGGAAGCAGCGCAGCAGGTATTGGAAGGGGCGCGCCTTGCATGCAAGGATGCTGGGATACCTCTTGCGGGTGGACACAGCATCGACTCACCGGAGCCGATCTTTGGTCTGGCTGTTACGGGCAGAGTAGATCTGGCCTATCTCAAAACGAATACTGGTGCGCAAGAGGGCGATGTGTTGTTTCTAACAAAGCCAATCGGTGTAGGCATTCTGACAACTGCGCAGAAGAAAGGCATTCTGCGTGAAGAGCATTCCACCCTTGCACGCGATGTAATGGTCCAATTGAACAGCGCAGGGGAGTCGTTCGGTAGACTTGACTATGTGCATGCTATGACCGATGTTACGGGGTTCGGTCTTTTAGGCCACTTAATCGAACTCTGCGAAGGGGCCAACCTGAGTGCCGAGCTCGACATTGATGCTGTTCCACTGATCGACAGACAAGTTATCACGGACTATCTAGAGCAGAAATCATTCCCAGGTGGAACGACGCGCAATTTCGCATCATACGGACACAAGGTCTGCGAGCTCACCGAGCATCAGAGGTATGTGCTGTGCGATCCACAAACGAGCGGCGGACTGCTCGTGTCGGTACACCCAGAGCACGTAACACAGTTTATAGAATTTGCCGAGTCTGCCGGAATACCCAACCTGCGTCCTATCGGCAGAATGATCAGGACTTCTGACCGCCGCGTTCATCTATCATAGCAATACGCTTGCGAAAGATGATCGATAAAAGGTAGGACCAGAAGAAGCCCCCTGCCACTTTCGAGACAACTGATAATCCGATCTCGCCGGGCATAAACTGTCCGAATGCGATGGTGATAAAGAGTGTAGAGTCTACCATTGCGCCAACCACATTCGACATGTTTGCCCGCACCATCCATTTGCCCTTCAATAAGGCAAACACGGTCCAGTCTGCTAGGGCAGCTAACGTAAATGCAGTGCCCGAGGCGATAGCAATGATGCCAGCCTCAGGAACCAAGATGTACGAGATGCCTCCACCAACGAAGATCATCGCAAACATGCTCCACTTCTTCATCGTAAGCTGAAGAAAGTCGCGCAGAGACAAATCCAGGCCGATTAACGTAAACGTTACGATCGGAACAGCGCTTGGACCAAACGTTGCTGCAAAGAGATTTGCCGAGACAATCCCGCCAAGGTAGACAAGTACAGCGAGGACTGTTTGAAATTGTTGCTTTGTCACTGGTTAATCCTTCCAATCGGCGATGAACACGTTGGTGTCGCGCGTTCCGCCATTATTGCGATTGCTGGACCACACCAGCTTTTTACCGTCGGGTGAAAACATCGGGAATGCGTTGAACATACTTTCATTGGTTATCTGTTCCAGTCCCGTGCCGTCTTCGTTGATCATGTAGATGTGAAAGTCATAGCCGCGCTGTGACTTATGATTCGACGAAAAGAGAATCTTCTTGCCGCCCGGATGGTAGTAGGGGGCCCAATTGGCCTTACCAAGATTCGTGATTTGCTTGAGATCTGATCCATCAACATTGCACGTGTAGATCTCCATGTTTGTGGGAGCTACAAGACCTTGTGCGAGCAGCTCCTTGTATTCCTGCTGCGCACTGTCGGTAAGCGGGCGTGAAGCTCGAAAGACAAGCTTCTTTCCGTCGGGAGAAAAGAACGCACCACCATCATAACCAAGCTGATTCGTTATCTGACGCTGATTGCTGCCATCGATGTTCATCGTCCAGAGTTCTAGGTCTCCAGTACGATCGGATGTGAACACGATCTTGTCGCCATTTGGCGACACCGTTGCTTCAGCGTCATACCCGCTGCGGTTAGTAAGCTGCTTGGTGATCGTACCCTTTTCATCGGCAACGTAGATGTCGTATGATGGCAGCACCTGCCATAAGTACTTGCGGTCCTTGCGAGGGGGCGGCTCTGGCGGACATGCCTCACCAGCTTCATGCGTGCTCGCATAGAGGATATGCTTGCCGTCTGGCATAAAGTATGCGCATGTTGTTCGCCCCTTGCCTGTTGAGATCAGTGGTGGACGGTATGATGAGTCCTTTGCATCGGCAATGGTGAGTGCATGGATCTGATCGCAGGAATGCCCCCAGCCTTTAAAGTTGCTCTGAAAAGCAAGCTTTGTTCCGTCTGGACTGAAGTATGCTTCGGCATTGTCACCACCGAATGTGAGCTGTCGGATGTTGCTGAGATGGGGCTCGCTGTTTTGTGCAGAAAGAGCTGATACAGCGAGGAAGAACGCAGTGATTGCGTGAAATACTGGTTTTTGCATGCCTCGAAGCTACGAAGACTCCGTATTTTTGTGCCCTATGCCACATTCACAAATCACCAAGCGTGGCTTCGATCTGCTGCGCGACCCCCGTGACAGTAAAGGCACGGCATTTTCTCGAGAAGAACGTCAGCAGTATGGACTCCTAGGTCTACTGCCAGATATTGTTTCGTCGCTTTCAATGCAAATCCAGCGCATTGAAGGTCACGTGAGCTCCCTCTCGAGCGATCTCGAAAAGTACATCTACCTTAGCGACCTTCAGGAACGCAACGAGGTTCTCTTCTATGCGCTCCTGCAGAAAGACCCCGTCCGATACATGCCAATCGTCTACACTCCTACGGTGGGTCTGGCATGTCAGACGTTTGGACGCATCTACCGCAGACCAAAGGGAATGTTTATCAGTGCACGTCATCGTGGCCACATGGCCGATGTACTGCGCAACTGGCCGGAAGCTGATGTTCGCTGGATATGCGTTACAGACGGAGAGCGCATCCTTGGCCTGGGCGATCTTGGCGCACAAGGCATGGGCATTCCTATCGGTAAGCTGGCCCTATACACCGCCTGCGCTGGTGTTCCCCCGGAAGTAACACTGCCAATCGTTCTCGATGTTGGAACCAACAACGAGGCGCTACTCGAGGATCCGTTCTACATCGGCATTCGCCAAAAGCGCCTAGCAGGGAAAGAGTACGACGACTTCATCGAAGAGTTCGTTACAGCTGTGCAGGAAGTGTTTCCGCGCTGTGCGATCCAATGGGAAGACTTTGCTAATCCTAATGCAAGCCCAATTCTTGAACGTTATCGCCACCGCATTTCATCGTTTAACGATGACATTCAAGGTACAGCCGCTGTTGGCGTTGCAGGTGTGATCGCTGCAACGCGCATGAAGGGCGAGCGTCTGCGCGATCAGACGTATGCCTTCTTTGGTTCGGGCTCTGCAGGTCTTGGCATCTCAGAATTGCTCTGGCGTCTGATGATGGACGAGGGCTGCACAGAGCAGGAAGCACGCTCAAAGTGTTGGCTCATCGACAGCAGGGGGCTTGTTGTTGCCGCGCGTACGGACCTTGCTGAGTCAAAACTCGGGTATGCGCACGATCATCCCGAAGTTGGCAATCTGGCTGATATCGTGCGCAGTGTAAAGCCAACGGTACTGATCGGTACAAGCACAATACCGAAGAGCTTTACGCAGGAAGTTATCGAGCATATGGCATCGTACTGCGACCGCCCGATCATCTTCCCATTCTCCAATCCTACGTCCAAGAGCGAGTGCACGGCAGAAGAAGCGTATACATGGACCAATGGCAAGGCCATCTTTGCCAGTGGAAGCCCCTTCCAGCCTGTTACGATCAATGGAACAACGATTCATCCGGGACAGGGTAATAATGTTTACATCTTCCCCGGCGTTGGTCTTGCAGCATATGCAGTAAGTGCAACGAACATCCCTTACAAGACATTTGGAGTTGCAGCGAGAGCGCTTGCCGGCATGGTAAGCGAAGAACAGTTCACAAAGGGGCTTATCTACCCGCCGATGTCCGATATCCAAAAGGCAGCGAAGGTTGTTGCCATCGCATGCGCCGAGTATCTTTTCGATGATGGTCATGCAGGAATTGAACGTCCTGCCAACATCACCGAATTGATTGAACAGCATATGTGGAAGCCAACGTACGCGTAGGGGCGACCCTGCGTGGTCGCCCGGGTACGAGGGTACATGGGTACGAGGGTACATGGGTACGAGGGTACATGGGTACGAGGGTACATGGTACGCACATCACAGGAACGGCAATGCAGACCAAACTCGACATAGCAATGAACTGGCTCCCGAGGTACACAGGTACCGAGGTTGAAGCGTTTGGTGACTACATCCTGCTTACCAACTTCCGTGGCTATGTAGATGCGTTTGCAAAGCGCTTTGGTGTGGAGGTTAAGGGGCTTGATAGGCCCATGCAGACTGCTACGCATGAGAATCTGACGATCATCAACTACGGTATTGGTTCGCCCAATGCAGCGCTGATCATGGACCTGCTTGTTGCACGGATGCCCAAGGGTGTGTTGTTTCTGGGTAAGTGTGGCGGACTAAAAGAATCATCGGAAATCGGACACTTTATCCTCCCAATTGCCGCCATCCGTGGTGATGGTACAAGCAACGATTATTTCCCGCCAGAGGTGCCGGCACTGCCGTCGTTCAAGCTGCACAAGTTTGTCTCAGATAAACTTCTTGCACACAACCATGATTATCGCACCGGTGTGGTGTACACCACGAACCGAAGAGTATGGGAATGGGATAACGTTTTCCGTGACCGACTAAAGCAGCTCAGCTGTATGGCTATCGATATGGAAACGGCAACGGTGTTCATTGTTGGGCACAAGAATGACATCCCACGCGGGGCATTGCTGCTAGTGAGTGATGTTCCTGTTATGCCCGAAGGCATTAAGACCGAAGAAAGTGACAAACGGGTAACACAGGAATTCGCAGATTTACATCTTACGATTGGCATCGAGGCCATGCGCGAGATCGGAATCAAGGGCGAACACATCAAACATCTTCGGTATGATTAAGCTACTTCTTGCCTGCTGTGTTTCTTCAGCGATTGTTGTTTATGCTCAGCCCTACATAACGTCGGGGCCGATAGTTGGACATGTAGACATGCGCGGTGCGCAGATCGGAGTTGAGATTGGGTTTGCGGGCGATCCTTCACGCACGGATGTCCGTGTGGCATACACTGATGTTCGTTCCGGTAAAAGCTTCATAACACCGGCAGCATATGTAGGATATCCTGGTAACGGCGGCTGTCTAACGTTTTCACTTGATAGCGTAGAGCCAGGACGCACCTATTCCTACGAGATTCGTGTTGGTGACGTTCCGATGAATGTACCTGTGCCGACGCGCTTTACGTCAAGATCGATCTTTCGGTATCGGGGAAACGACTGGCCATCAGTGAGCCTTGCATTCGGCAGCTGTCACTACGTCAACGAGGCTGGCTTTGAGCGATACGACTCAACTGGCAAAGAAAAGGGATACGGAACAGAAACCGGGATCTTTGATGCGATAGTTAAGCGCAAGCCAGATGCCATGCTGTGGCTTGGCGATAATGTCTACCTGCGGGATCCCGACTGGGGTTCGCGCTCCGGCATCATGAAGCGTTACTCGCATACTCGTGCTCATGGCCGCACGCGAGAGCTGTTTGCTACGATTCCGAACTATGCGATTTGGGACGATCATGATTACGGTCCAAATGATGCAGACAGGTCCTACGTGCTCAAAGACGACGCACTTGATGTGTTCAAGCTGTTCTGGCCGAATCCGTCTTTTGGGGTAGGGGGCAAGCCTGGAATCACATCATCATTTGAACTGGCAGACGTACAGGTTTTCCTGCTCGACGACCGCTATCACCGTTCGTCAAATGATCGTCATGATCAGTCCAAGTCTCTTCTTGGAGATCATCAAGTAGAATGGCTGGTTGATGCGCTATCCTCAAGCAGGGCAACATTTAAGATTGTTGCCGTAGGTTCACAATTTCTCAGCGACAACAAGCGCCGTGAGGGTTTTGAACGCTCTCCCGAGGAACGTCAGAAGATCATTGATCTCATCACGCGCAACAACATTCCGGGTGTGCTGTTTATGTCGGGCGATGTTCACTTTGCCGAACTCTCCAAGTTGGAGAGAGAGGGAGCATATCCGCTCTACGAAATCACCTCGTCGCCCCTTTCCGCTGGACTAAACTCGAGTCCGATCTACAGAGCTAACTCGTTTAGCGTCTCTGGTACAGAGTACGTCGGACACAACTTTGGATTGCTAACAGTTTCCGGTGTGCGCGGCAAGCGCGTGCTTACGTTGCGGATCGTTGATGCAACGGGTAAGGACGTGTGGGTACGAGAGATCCAAGAGTCGGAGCTCCGAAAAAAGGGCTAGGCGTATCTTTGCGATATGTCTTTGATCGAACTTCTCGCTAAGTCTGAGTTCGCACTGCGTTCGGCAGCGTCTCTGCTACCACCAAGTGTGGTTGTGCGTTCGTTTACGGCCGGACGGAACATGTTCCTCCCCCGATTTGCGCACGACGTGCCACGCGAGCAGTATACACCTCCAGCAATTCAGTCAGTGCAGGCTTGGGGCCTAACCTTCCGCGTTCCAATCTGGAATGCCGCTGGGATGTTCAAGAAGGGGCATGGATATGAGATGGTTGCGGCTCAGGGGGCCGGAGCATTCGTAGCAGGCACTACCACATCTCGTGCGCGAAAAGGAAATGTTGTGCGGGGAATAGCATGGCCGTCCACTCAGTATCCGCACTCACATTCAGCTTCGAACTGGATGGGGCTGCCGAATGAAGGTCATGCTGTTGTGGCAGGCAGACTTTCTAAGGTGCAGAAGCTCAATGGATGTCCGCTTGGAGCCAGCGTGAGCGCCGAACCTGCCCTTGATGCAGTACAGGCACTGCCGGAACTCGTTGAGGGACTTCATCGATACGCTGATGCCGGTGTTGACTATATCGAGCTTAACGAGAGTTGTCCGAATGTTCCGGGACATGGCGGACACGCAGCATTGGCAGACGATCTGCTGCACAGGCTAGATGCGGTAGCTACTGCATTTCTTACTGTTCGTGCCCGACGTTTACCAGTGGTTGTGAAGCTCTCCACAGATACGTCGCTGGATCAGATCCCACTTTTGCTAAAGGCTCTCATTGAACGGGGCTTTGATGGTGTGATCCTCGGTAACACATCCACACGCTACAACGAACTGCGCAGCCACGTGCACGAGGCAGATCGTGCATTGTTTGATTACTTCACGACTACATTCGGCGGTGGCCTTAGCGGAGAGCTACTCCGAGCATCATCGCTTGCATCATGTGCAGCGGCATGCACAGCTGTGCAGCAGCTGCGTCCTCAGCATGAGTTTCATGTTGTCCGCTGCGGCGGTGTTGCCTCTGCAGATGATATCGCGGCATCTCGGGCAGTGGGTGTTTCACTCAACCAATGGTACGTTGGATACTTCGAGGGATTTGCCCAGCACGGACATCACGTTTATCGTGAGATCTCGGCCTGCATGCGGCCTATGCGTGAGCGGGCAGAATCATAGAACACCTTCATGCGCTCGGGGTTAGCCCCGTATTGAGATAGCTCGGTAAAGAACGCATCCTTGGTGTAGCCGTGCGCTGCAAGTAATGAGTCGAGCTGACGAGCAGTCTGTGCAGTGTCTGTTGACGACATGCGCAGGATGACATAGTCTGTGTAGGTCGACAGGAGCTTCTCATCAACCTCGTTCTTCTCCGTGCATGATGTTGCCACCAGCATTGTTATCAGCAAGACATTGATGAGCAGGATGCCATTCATGCGTGTTCTTTCGAATACTCGTTGTGCAACATTACAACTTCATGGAGCATCATCGCCGTAGCGCCCCAAAGTGGAATGGTGGGATGAACGTCCCACATCGCAATGCGCAGAGGGAGCTGTGGGATGATGTCGTTTCGTTCAGTATAGTGTTTATCCGTTAGGAAGTCTGTGAGTGGACGCGTAAATACTTCGGTGACTTCGTCCATGCTCAACGTCCACGTTGATGGTTGCTGAACACACGCAACAACCGGAGTTACTGCGCTATTCGAGGGTGGTATGTACAGTGGACTCAATGTGCCGACCACGGATATCGACTCCGGCCAGATGCCGATTTCTTCGCGGGCTTCGCGAATTGCAGCTTCAATATGATTTTCTCCCACGTCTAGGCGGCCGCCTGGGAATGATATCTGTCCTCGATGACTTCTCAACGACTCGCTACGCACGGTAAACACAACATCGATCGACTGGTCGTCGCGTTCGATCAGCGGGATAAGCACGGCACTTAATCGTGCACCTTCAGGCGCTGGCGAGAGTCGCTCATCTGCGTCCTTTACAGCAGGAACGAATCGTTGATGAGCCTCTCGTCCTGGCAATGGTTGAAGTATGCGACTGGTTAGCCATTCGATAAATGTCATGATGCAAATCTGCAGAGAATCGTGTTGTATCTTGATACATGATGATGCAGCTAGGATCATTGCTACAAGCACTCGACGCTAACGTGCGAGTCTTCCCAGAATTGACAAGCGCTCAGCGTGAAACGAGCATTACTGACATTACATCAGACTCGCGTCACGTTAATCAGAGCTCTGTGTTTGTTGCTGTCGTGGGTACCAATTTTGACGGCCACAATGCCATAGACGATGCAGTTGCGCGCGGCGCGCGCGCAGTAGTTGTAGAGCGTGTTCCTTCGGGGCCCCTTCCGGTGCCGCTGATTCAGGTGCATGACACCCGGCTAGCTTACTCGGCTCTTGTTGTTGCCCTGCAGCACAATCCGAGCTCTCGAATGCGGGTATTCGGCGTGACAGGGACGAACGGCAAGACCACGTGTGCTACGTTGATGGAACAGTTATACGCAGCTGCTGGCCACAATGTGGGGTTTGTTGGAACTACAGGCAATCGATACGGCGGCATTCAATATCCAACCAGTTATTCTACGCCCCATGCAGGCGAGCTTGCGTCGCTATTCTCGCAAATGGCAGAGAGTGGCGTCGACACTGTATGCATGGAAGTAAGCTCGCATGCGCTCGATCAGCACCGCGTCTTCGGTATCAACTACCGAGGAGCGCTGTTCACAAACCTTACCCGGGACCACCTAGATTACCATGGCACGATGGAGAACTATGCGAAGGCAAAGAAACGTCTCTTCGACGGCCTTCAACCTGATGCGATAGCTGTGTTATGGGGCGAGAGTGAATGGTCATCATACATGAAGCGTCACTGCAACGCACGGCAAGTTGTTATGGTGGGCACTGGTGCAGGCAATCACGTTCAGATATCAGACGTTTCGCTCAGTGTTCGTGGCACATCGTTTACCCTGAACCGCAGGAGTGCCGAGCTGAATCAGCTTCCGCAAAGTCTTACTGTGCATACGCGACTTCTTGGAGAGTTTAACGTTGCAAATGTGGCATTGGTGACGGTGCTGGCAATCCTTGATGGTATGCCTTCAGAAACCGTTGTGAAGATTGTGCAAGACCTTCACGGACCCAAAGGACGTATGGAGGTTTATCACACTGAACCAGGAGTTACAGCCGTTGTTGACTATGCGCATACACCAGATGCACTTGAGAATGTGCTACGCGTTGTTCGCCGGTTTGCCTCAGCGGGGCAGCATACACGCCTGGTCCACGTTGTGTTTGGCTGCGGAGGAGACAGAGATAAAGGTAAGCGAGCAGAAATGGGACGAATCGCCAGTACACTTGCGGACCATGTCTACATCACGAATGACAATCCCCGCACGGAACGTCCAACGGATATCGTGAACAACATCATGGGAGGTGTGGATGCTACCCTCCGTTCCAATGTTACCATTATCGAAGATCGCCGTGCAGCGATTCATCAGGCGCTCTCTCAGGCTGGTCCAGACGATGTGGTAATCATCGCAGGCAAGGGGCACGAAGAGTATCAGATCGTTGGCAATGACCGACTGCCCTTTAGCGATGCAGAGGAGATTCTATCATGGTCTGCAAAGCACAAAAAGGCGCCCCTGTAACAGGAGCGCCTTTCGCATTCGGTTGCTCTTACGTTAGAGACCGGAGTCCTATTCTTGTTCCATCTGCGCGCGGTGCTGACGACGAGCAGCTTTGAGACGCGACATACGGCGCTCAACACTAGGCTTCACGTAGAATGCGCGCTTCTTGAACTCACGAAGAACGCCTGAGCGCTCATATTTCTTTTTGAAGCGACGCAGAGCGCGGTCGATTGACTCGTTGCTTTGTACTGTGACTCCGATCACGAGAGATCCTTTGAGGAAAAATGATTACTTGAAGTTCTCAATGAGACGTTTTTCTTTGTTCTTTTCGAAGTGGACCAACACAGAGCCACGCCCGTTCGACATGACTTCTTTCGCACGAACGATGCCAACATCATCCCATGCCTTGTGGAAGATCACATCCCCAACCTTGTACACGTTCTTTGGTGAGTACTCCTTCGAGTCTTCACGTGCAAGCTTGATTTCAGTAACCTTCTTTTCTGTGTTCGATGCAAGAGTATCCAGGTTTACCATCTGCATGTGACGGCTAACGGCACACTTGGCCCATTGCATGCGTCCATTTTCAGTTTCGGTAGGCTCTCCGATAAGCTCGTGCTTTGTATCCTTCATTAAAAATGGAGAATACAATACCATGTATTTAGCTTTCCGCTTGGTTTTCTTCGGCGCGTCTACTTCTTCGACGTCACCGTCGACTACCTTGGCGGCTTTTTTAGCTTTTGGGGCCTTTTCTGCGGTGGCCGTCTTGGCCTTCACGGTCGGCATAGAGTATCCAGAGAATTTCGGGGCTCGCAAGATACGAAAGAAATCCGTAACTGGAACCACCTAGCACGATAAGGGGCAGTCGAAGGCCTTACTTGGCCTTTGCGAGCTTTGCCTTGAGGGTTTGAATAACAGGCACTGGAGATGGATCAACCTTGTTGAGCACCGCGAGATGCCAGCTAACCCAGTCGCCAAGGTAAATCAATGAAAACATTCGGGATAGCAGAGTTGAGCCCTTGCCTTCAAGTGCTGTAACCTCGCCCACAGATGATTTTACGATATCCTTGAGGGCATCAAACCTGATCTGCACGCGTCGGTGGTCGTCTGTGTCGCGCAGAAGCAGAACAGAAAAGTCCTTCATGTGGTTTTTAGGGTGCTGCCAGCCGTTGATCTCATTATGGTTCATCTCCGGAAGGAGATTGCCAAAGGCAACTTGCTTTGCATTTTCCTGGATCTGGCCTCTCCAGCGAAGATTTACTGCATCAAGGCGTTCGCTGGATGAATAAATCACCGGCATCTTCCCGTGGAGCTTCTTGGCGATCTGCAGTGCAGGATTCTTTGCTGCTGAGGATGCGTAGACATCGCGCATTTCTTCTGTATGTGCGAGAATCTCCCTTAATCCTTTAGCATTGGCTCGTGATGCACGCGAATCAATAGCCCCGTATCTGCTCATAATGGTAAGCAGGGGAAAGAAGGAATAGGCAAGGGCGCAGCGGGGCTGAAATCCCGGCGGTATGTTGATGATTGGAAATCCGTACGTGATTGCCCGCTTGCCCAACTGTCCGCCAGTCGTGATGCAGACAACGCGCATCGTCTTCTTGCGAATATCATCGAATGCCGCAAGTGTCTCCTCTGTTTCGCCAGAATAGCTCGAGCACACCACGTTTGTATCAGAATCCATCCACGATGGTACCGTATAGCCACGGTGCACGGAGATGTTCAGGTGGTCGGCTCCTGGCGTAACGGCCGCATAGCTTCGGAGGAGGTCTGCACCTATTGCAGATCCGCCTAAGCCGAAGAATGCATAGCGGTTAGAGGTAGCTTGCTGACGCCACAAGGGGGCGCTTTCACCGATGTGTACGGCATCCTTGACCTGTTCAGAAAAACGGTACAAGGTGTCGAACATATTCGACGTATCTATAGACGCGGCTGGATTCTTGGGCATACAGGCCCCTTTCTAGGCATTTCGAGTTATCAATAATAATAGAAATACCTTCATCAGAAAGCAAGCGATGGGTATAACTTATTCTGGAAGCTGGGGCTCTCTGAGCTCAACTGTACCACCGGGAACCTTCTTTCGTAGGCGCATATTCAGGAACTCAACCGAAATCGAGAAGGCCATTGCAAAGTACACATAGCCTTTCGGCACATGTACAGCTACTCCCTCAAGAACTAAGACAAGTCCTACCATCAGAAGGAATGCCAGTGCCAGTATTTTTACGGTAGGGTGCTGGTGAATGAACCTGGAAACACCGCCTGCGCTGAGCTGCATAACAATAACAGCCACGATCACAGCGATGGCCATGACTGCGAAGTCCTGGGATAGGCCAATTGCGGTGATGACCGAATCAATTGAAAAGACAAGATCCAAAAGGATAATCTGAAAGATCATCATGCCAAAAGCAGAACCTTTGGCACTTGCCTGATCTGGGTGCTGCTCACCTTCGAGTTTTGCATGCAGTTCGCTAGTGGCCTTTGCCAGAAGAAACAAGCCCCCTGCCATCATGATCATGTCACGTCCACTAATGCCCCAATCTCCAGACATCAGTAACATCTTCGGAATAGTAACGAGTGGGGTTGTGAGCTGGGCAATCCAAACAGCACCCATGAGGAAGACAAGCCGGAGGATGAGCGCTAACGACAGACCGATGGAGCGTGCCTTTGCCTGCTGTGATTCGGGAAGGCGTCCAACGAGAATTGAAATAAAGATGATATTGTCAATTCCCAGAACGATCTCTAGGATCGTTAACGTAACAAGAGCAACAATGCCGTCGACAGTGAAGAGAGTTTCCATGGGCACAAATGTAATTTTGTTTTTATGAGTTTTACCAGTGTCAACCCAGCTACAGGACAAATCTGTGCTGTATATCCAAGTCACAGTGCTGCTGAATGCGAGTCACGAATATCCGAGGCATTTCGTGTGCAGAAACTGTGGGCTGCTACTCCACTTCATGAACGGGCTCTGCGCATACTTGATCTGGCAGACGCGTTAGAACGGCATAGCGAGCCTGCTGCTCGTCTGATCACAAAGGAGATGGGTAAGCCCCTTGCTCAGAGCAGGGCAGAACTGCTCAAATGCGCCTCACTGTGCCGCTACATGGCCGGTATAGCTCCCGAAGTGCTTTCAGATGTAAGTGTTGATGCAGGATTTCGAAGCAGTCTTGTCATACATGAACCCTTGGGCACTGTCTTCTCGATCATGCCGTGGAATTTTCCGATGTGGCAGTTTTTTCGGTTTGCCGTGCCCGCACTGCTTGCTGGGAATGCGGTCCTGCTCAAGCATGCACCATCAACAATGGGATGTGGCATGATGGCTGCGCGGCTCTGTCATATTGCTGGCATACCAGAGGAACTGGTTGCAGACCTGCGCATTGACGTTGAGCATGTTGAATCAGTGATTGCAGATGATAGAATTCATGCTGTCACATTTACCGGTAGCACAGGTGCAGGCTCTATTGTAGCTGCTCTTGCAGGGAAGTATCTCAAAAAATCTGTGATGGAGTTAGGGGGCAGCGACCCGTACATCATATGTCATGATGCAGATGTAGACATTGCAGCGGCGATGTGTGCAACAGGACGTACGATTAACAGCGGTCAATCCTGCATAGCAGCAAAGAGATTCATCGTGCATCAATCTGTCGCTGATGAGTTCATTCGCCGAGTGCAAGACCGCTTTGATGCAATGGTTGTTGGCAGCCCTATGGATCCGGCAACAGAGATCGGACCGTTGGCACGACACGATCTCCAACATCTTCTGCTGGATCAACTTAAACGAGCATTGCAGGCCGGGGCCCGGTGCGTAACACGCAGAGGTGCAGTCGATGCTGGGATGGAGGGTTTCTACGTCTGTCCAACATTACTTGTCGACGTTGATGCGTCGAACCCCGCGTTCCAGGAAGAGCTGTTTGGACCAGTAGCAACAGTTACCACCTTCAGCGATGAACACGAAGCCGTTGCGCTTGCAAACTCATCATCGCTTGGACTTGGCGCGGCCATCTGCTCCCGGGATCTGGATCGTGCCTCTACAATAGCACGCAGACTCGAGTGCGGCACGGTGTTCATCAATGACTTCGTTCGAAGCGATGCACGTCTTCCGTTCGGTGGTGTTAAGAAATCCGGTTACGGAAGAGAACTCGGCCGATGGGGCATGCTGGAATTTGTCAACGTAAAGAATATTACGATTGGCTGATTCGGGCAACGCGAGCATCTCGGCGTTGTTTTGCAAGAGCTCGAAGATCCACAACATGGTCTGCTTCGTCTACGATCTCGGCACCGAGCATTGTTTCAAGGACGTCTTCCATGGTGATGATGCCCTCGACACCGCCGTGCTCATCTACAACCATGAACACATGCTGACGCTGCTGCAGAAACTGCTCCAGAGCATGGTCAAGCGTGATGTTCTCGGGAATGAATCCGATCTCACGCTTCAGACGGCCTATCTCTGCTGACTGACGCCCAGCTACCGCAGCACGGAGGATGTCCTTCGTCATCACATATCCTGCTACCGAATCAAGATCTGCCCCTTCATACACTGGCATTCTCGAGAACATCTGCAGTTCTGGCCGTTTGATTGCTTCTGCTACCGTTAACTCCGAAGCAAGACCAGACACAACGGTACGAGGCGTCATTACATCTGTTACCTCAATACTGCTCAACTGCATGATATTGGTCATGATCCTGTACTCACCGGGATCGAGAGCCCCTTCCTCGCGTGCAGTTTCTACCAGTGCTTCAAGTTCTTCTCTCGCCTCTTCTTCCTCTTCCTCCTGTGTGCGCGGTTTTGTGAGCGCAAGTAATCCCCGACGCACCAGCAGCATTGGCGTAGCGAGAGCGGTGATCACAGAGAAAAGCTTACTGGTAAAGAGCAAGGATCGATCAGAGATGCGCTCTCCGATCACAGAAAACACGATCTTGAATAGTGCGATACCTGAAACAAGAATTGCTGATTCGGTGTAGAACGAACTCCCGTCTATCGCAAAGAGTGTCGCCAGAGTTAGGACTGCTCCAACAAGAACTGCAAGATCTACCAGCCGAATGGCAAGTTGCGCTTCTACTGGCTCGTCGATTGCATGCTTTAACCTGATGCCGGCTGGCGAGCCTTCGTCTGACATGGTTGCTACAACTCCCATAGGAAGGTTCACAAGCACTGAAGCAGCGAACTCACAGAGTCCGCTCACAGCAATAGCGAGGGTAACTATAACATAGTCCATTTACTTACTGCGAAACTCGGTACTAACGATTGTGATATCATTGGGCGACTTAACGATGCCGTATGGTGTGCTCACTGTTGGACGAGCCTTTACTGTGAGTTTAGCAGCAGAGCCGTTCGCACCGCCAAGGGCAAGAACTGACTGCATGATCTCTTCGTACCCTTTGTCAAAGAGCACTTTCGAGACGTCCATTGTTATGTCAACGGGGATTGCACTCGATGTTGCTCCACCTGCCAAAGGGATGTCTTTGCGGACAACACCGCTTACTACAGTCCGCTCATCGAAGTACAGCGTCCACGGAAGCTCCTTGAGAGTAAGGTCAAGGGGCTTAGTGTTCGTAACGGTTCCATCATTCGGGTTCTTGGCTTCGAGCTCCACCGTAAACGTTGCCTTGACGTTCTTCGCGTGATATGCCTCAAGCAATCGAACCGCGTCTGTTGGGCTTACGTCCGAGATTGATGACAGCCGTGCTGCATCGATACCGGAAATCTTTAGATCTGTGACTCGTACAATGCGGAACTGCATGTCCTTCATAGACATGACGGCATTTGTGAGATCGCGAATGCTTGCGCATGAGGAAACAAGAAGAACGGTAAGAACCGCAACAACTCTGATGATCATAGAAGTACTCTAGGAATGTGGTGATGATAGTTCAATCAGCGACGCTGCGATCATCCCGCTTGTTGCTACCAGTGGGATACCGCCGCCAGGGTGTGAACTTCCTCCAACATACCAAAGATTTCCGACCTCCCGCGACTTCTGACGTGGTCGCAGGAAGGCACTGAATGGTGAGTTGGAAGATGCTCCGTACAAGGCCCCACGATACGACGACCATTCTTCCGCCATCGTGTCTGGTGTTCGCAGGCGATGCTCACGAATGGTAGGATTTAGCCCAAACGCTGCTAACCGGCCAAGTAGCTTATCAATCACCGCGTCTTCGTGCCCCTTCCACTGAGAGGATTCCTGAGCATTTAGAACTGGCGATACTCCATTAGCTGGCGCGTTGATAAGGATAAACCAATTCTCCCGTCCGGGTGCACTCAGAGTTGCATCAGCAGAGCCAGATCGCGAGATATAGATCGTTGCATGTGGATCATGATGTCTCTGTTGCTCAATTGCCATGAACTCACGCTTGTAGTCATCAGCAAACAGGATGTTGTGATGCGCTAGGCCGTGATCAACGGCATCAACACTGGCCTGAACAACAACACCGCTGCACGAGAGGTCACGGGGCTCGGGTACCGGCAATCCGAGTAGGTGCTTTCGTGTAACGTATACGTCTGCGTTCGATACAACATGGTCGCATGATATGATCTGCCCATGAGCAAGCCGGATACCTTGAACTGAATTGGCAGCTACTTCGATTGATGTCACACGTTGATTCGTGTGTGTTTCAACGCCGAGTTCAGATGCGAGTGTCACCAGGCCGTTAACGATGCTGTACATTCCACCGTCGGGATACCATGCCCCGTAGCCGATCTCTACCCACGGTATAACCATGAGCGTTGCTGGAGCCTTGTAAGGATTCGATCCATTGTAGGTTGCGAATCTGTCAAACAACTGACGAATGCGCGGGTCTTTGAAATACGATGCGTTATGCTTGTGAAGCGTTGATGCAAACCTGAGTCGTGGAAGCCGCGGAAGAAGCGAGGCGTTCTTTAGCTTAAAGAACTCACGAAAGCCGTCAAAAGGAGAGAAGATGAAGATGTCCTTGGTCATCTCATACACTTCTTTCGCATGGTCGAGATATGCTCGCGCATGCTTGCCTTCACCCGGGGCAAAGTCTTCAACTGCCTGGATTACCGCTTCTAGGTCAAAGGGCATGTTTAGCTGCGAACCATCGCTCCACCTGTACTGGCATGCCGGATCAACCGGACGAAGCGTGATGTAGTCTTCACGGTTCCTACCCACACGGCGGAATACTTCGTCCAGCACAAATGGCATTGTAACGAGCGTAGGCCCTGTTTCAAAGGTGCAGCCGTCAAACTCAGACGTGTTGCACTTACCTCCAACCTTGGCTGCCTGCTCATAGACCGAAACATCAAATCCAGCATAGGCCAGCTGGATCGATGCAACAAGTCCACCGATACCTCCGCCTATCACGCATACGCGCGAGTTACGTGCCTTCTTCATATGCTGGGGCTTGTATAGGTACGTGTGTGCCAATAGCATGATGCGCAAGTTCGTCGCACATGGCAAGCAGTGCTTCAACGCCGAATTCTGCCTCCCACATTGCAAGCGGATAGACACGTTCCTGAAGTGTGTCGAGCGGGTACAAGCTAGTGTGAATCGCACGTGCTCTGTCGAGTGCGGCGGTATGTTTTTTCTTCGCCGCAGATCGTAGTTTACCTTCCAGTGCTTCAACTGCTGAGATCATGTTCGCACGCTGAGCGTTGACAGTTGCCACTAGCGTGGGATCAATGATCTGGGCGGCCCCCTGATAGGGTTCAAACGTCTCGTTAATGCGAGCACGTATGTCGTCGCCAGCAGGTATGAGGTCGTTTGTTAGTTCAGATGCAACATCACGCTCTACCTCCTGCCATGGCCGAAGAAACCATGTTGTATCATGACCTGATTTGCTGATGTTTCGCCAGGTCTTTGATGGTAGCAATGTGCCCCCTGAGCGCATCTGCAGTGCGGGCATGGTAAAGCCTGCAGCTGCATATGCCTGCGGAAGCTGGCTGTGATATGCTAGTTCGGCCTTTCCAAGCACAGCAACAACGGTTGGAAGCAGGGCATCCTGAAGCATTGGCCGTGTAAGTACCGTTGGGGTAAAGTTATTGGGCTCGGTTCTTGCGGCATGCAGCAGTTCGTCAAAAGACAAATCCTTATCGACAATCCGCACGCCGTTTGCTGCAGGCTCAATACGCTGACGTCCAGCAGATGTTGTGTACATCCACGGAATGTCCAACACGGCAGCCTGCGCGTGTTCGCCCCTTGCAGTAATCTCGGCAGTGGCAGTGCGCATCGATTGAACGAGGTCTGCGTTGATGCCAAGCAGATGCTCAAGCACGGAGCTGTGCAGCCCAGATGTTACCAGTAGACTCGATCGCAACGGCAGCACGCCCCAGTGTGCAAGGTAGGGGGCTAGTACATCCACAAATGATGCGCTCCACGATGCGCCCACTGTGTACGTACGCTTCATACGCTCGCGGGTGGTATCTGCAAATCTGCCCACCAAGTGCTCGCAGGATCGATCAATGGTTGCGCATTCTACAGCACTCAGTAAGCGATCGCCTACACGCTGGCGTGGTTCTGAGCCGTCATACGGTGCGACATCGATAACGTCGCACGGAGCAGAGAGCAGCTTTGCCGACATCGCCTCGCGAGCGTCGTGATCATTGTCTTCGATCCAGAAGATTGGAACGCAGAGCACACCAGTTCGACGCTCAATATCCTGAGCTGCTTGTACGGCGCTGCGGATCTTGTATAACGTATACATCGGGCCACCAAACAGACCTACCTGCTGGCCTGTTATGGCAACTACACTCGTTGGATTCTGCAGTGTTTTGATGGCAGATTCCTGCTGTGCAGAGATCTGCACATGACCAAGAGACTGACGTATAAGTTGTGCGAGCCGAGATCGCGAAGCTCCCTGACGAGATCGTGATTCGCAGAAGCGAGTATCAACGTCCTGCAACTTCATCTTCGGCCGTATCGCAATGGTATTCTCTGCGTGGTCCACGTCCGCCGCGAGAGGTGCTTGCCCCCTTGCTGATTGCCTTGATTGCTTCCTGCTCAAGCAGTCTGCGGAGAGCTGCATCACGGTCGCGAAGCTGCGCATCTGTTGTGCGTGAGAAATACTCACGTCCGTCTACAAACGTGCGTTCAACACGAGACATGTTCGAGAGCGGATGGCCAGTCCAGACAACAACATCGCCGTCTTTTCCAATCTCCAGGCTTCCGGTGCGCTGTTCGATGGCCATCTGCTTTGCAGCATTGATCGTTACAAACTTCATGGCATCGATCTCAGCGACGTTGCCGTACTTGACGCTCTTTGCCGCCTCTTGGTTGAGTCTGCGAGCCATTTCTGCGTCATCTGAATTGATTGAGACGTTTACGCCGGCATCGTGCATAATGGACGGGCTTTCCGGAATTGCGTCGAACACCTCCATCTTGTAGGCCCACCAGTCTGCGAATGACGATGCACCGACACCATGCTTTGCCATCTCTTGGGCAACCTTGTAGCCTTCGAGGATGTGTGTAAATGTATGAACGCGGAATCCGAACTCTTCGGCAAGACGCATAAGCATAAGGATCTCACTCTGCACGTACGAGTGACAGTGGATGTTACGCTTGCTGTTGATGATTTCAACAAGGGCATCGAGCTGCAAATCCTGACGCACAGGCTTTGTTGGATCATTTGCTTTGAGATCACGTTCGTACTCACGCGCAGTGCGGAATGCATCGCGCATAATCTGCTCAACGCCCATGCGTGTTTGCGGATAGCGCAATGTGTAGCGGTCTCCCCAGTTTGCCTGCTTGACATTTTCGCCGAGTGCGAACTTGACCGTAGGAACCGCGCCCTCTACCTTGAGTCCCTCGGCATCGGAACCCCAGCGTGTCTTGATGTACTGCAGCTGGCCGCCCATTGGATTGGCAGATCCGTGAAGAAGGTGAGTAGAGGTAACGCCGCCAGCGAGCTGACGGTAAATGTTTACATCATCGGGGTCGAGCACATCTCCGATGCGCACTTCTGTTGTAACGGCGTGAGTGCCCTCATTTACGCCGCGAGTGATTGCAATGTGAGAATGCTCATCAATAATGCCGGGCGTTATGTGCATGCCTTTACAGTCGATAGTTGTGGCGGCTACAAGCCCCTTGCCAACCCCTATGATCTTTCCATCGCGCAAGGCTACGTCTGCGTTCTCGAGAATACCCTGCGGGCCGCATGTCCACACGGTTGCATTCTTCAAAACAACGTCTGCTGCAGATGGTGCTGATGCAAGCCCGAAAGGCCCCATTGGATAGACTTTCGGCATCGGAAGTCGCTGTTGGATTCTCACCCAATTGGAGGTTTCGCTGCGGTCTTTCAGTGTGGAATCACGACGCATGATAAAGCTGATCAGTCGTCCATCAGGCAGGAGTGCCTCTCCACCGATCATAATAGAATCAGCAATGCTTGCAGCGCGCAGCATCCCTGGCACACCGAGTGTGTCGAGATGCACATTAAATGCTGCTCTCTTTCCTTGGAGTGTAAACGTTCCGATGAGAGAAATCGAATCGCGCGTAAACTCCGCCGTTGGCTGTTCGATGCTGCCGGAGAGCTTAACCTTTAGGCTCTTGCCATTAGGCAGGCCAGCCGATGTGATTGTCCAATGGCCGCGAACATCGATGTCTACCGGCAGACGCAACACGCGCTCAGAACCAGCTACAACTACACGCTGAATTTCTGTACCATCAGCAAAAAGGGGGCCGCTGGCAACCACAAGGTTGGCATAATATCCGGCGTCGACACGCCCGATGCGGTCTCCAACACGTGCAACCTGCGCAGGCTCTGTTGTAAGTGCGGCCAGAGCTACATCTTCGCGGAGTCCGCGTTGCACACACTCACGAATGCGAGTAAGCATTGCAGACTTGTCTTTGAGCCCGTGCAGTGTAAACGCCACGTGAATCCCTGCAGAATCGAGTAGGCGCGCGTTATCTGCCGCCCAGTACCAATTGATCAGATCGGTTAATCCCACTTCGTGCGCACTTACGGCATCGCGAACATCCGGAACGTCTGGGAACGTAAGAGGTATAATGATTGCATCGGGTTTAGCTGCTGTAATAGAGTTTAGCCGACGGAACTCCGTGCCACTGCCAAGATTGACGACCGAAATTCCGGCTTCCTTTGCGATGCGGTTCCAACGAACAATATCGTGCTCATCGTATGACTCAGCAAGGAACGGTGTTTTTGAGACAACAGCGTTGTGAAGAGCTTCGAGGGAAAGGTTTACTTCTGGCGGACGGTTTGTGCTAACGCGTTGAGCTGCGGCATGCGCCTTGCCATACCACGATGCATCGAGGAAGGCCTGACGAATGAGCGCAATGGAACCCATCTGCGATGATGGGTATGGAGTCTTTGACGTGCCCTTAGAGAATGACAGTCTTTGGTAGACGTTGTCTGCGATAACGGTCTTTGAAGATGTTCCGCCGCGCATCAGAACAGTAGCAGCACTGCCGCTAAAGATACCGTCCTGCGATACGGCCGCTGCTGCACCGTATCCGAGTGACTGCCATTCTTTTGCTGCATCATCGCTCATGCGCAGAGCGTCTGTTGCACGTCGTTCAGGACGTACGGCCTGGTTCCAGTAGTGAGCTCCCTGCGGCTCTGGTGTGTTGGGGTTCTCATCTTCTTCCCATTGCGGACGCTTCTGCTCGGATGCCGCTCCACGGAGTGCGTCCACATCGAGGTACGGTTCAACAAAACCTGCATAGACATACGCACCGCGCAAATCACGCACATCGGCACCTTGCGGCACGGCTAGGTTCTTGCCCACGCGAACGATGCGTTCATCATGAACGATGATCACCGCGGAATCGATGCGAGCACCAGGGTATGGAATCGCAGTGCAATTCACATAGGCAGTGTAGGTCGTGCGCTTATCGCGCAGGCCGTCTACTGATGTTGTTGATACTTGCGCAGTAACTGCTGCTGCAGCAAACAAAAAGACGAGGAAACGAGTCATGCGCCAAAATTACGGCGCATACCAATGCTATCTGACAGGTGAATGCGTTCCCCGGCCGGAATACATGCCGGCTAAGGCTAGGGCTTCGCGCTGCTGGATCACTCCAGCCCCCTGACAGAGGGCATCAACCCCGGAAAGCCGTTTTGCGGTCTGTTGCAGGATGTCTTTTACGTCATGCGGCGTTAGTGAGGGGGCAATTTCGAGCATCTGAGCCGCAATAGAGGCCACAATCGGGGCCGCAAACGATGTCCCATCAACCATCTTGTACCATGGATTGATGAGCATGTTTTCTCGAATACCGGAGGCAACCGTGTGTCTGAGATGCTCCAGTGATATCGTCGGATCGCTGATAATATTGGCCTCAATAGCGAGGTCGATGCCTTGGCGCATGAGGTGCTCATCACTCATGCAGTCCAGGGCGCAGAGCACAGATGCCTGCTGGGACCCTGATGTTCCCGGTAGAACCGGCGCAGGCAACCATATCGAGGGAGCAATAACGTCGGGTTTCTGCACCTTTAGGCTCGTGATGCCGAACGTGCTGTGGTACATGCTGTCGTCTGACCGATCGAGAGAGTTGTTGTCGTTGAGACCACCAACGGTTATCGCGCTCGGTGCGGCTGCCGGAGGCCTTATCGGAGCTTGGGGATTATTGCCGGCCGCGGCAATAACTACAACGCCCAAAGCAACGAGATCTTCGACGGCTGCGTTGACGGGATGCTCCAGACTCTGATCGATCTCGTCTGCATAGACACTGATGTTTACAATATCAATTCCAAGGTGCTCGGCATTGCGTTCGATCCATCGTAGTGCCCACACAATCGATGGTGTTGTGATGCGTCCAACGTCGTTCATCGTCCGAATCGCAACGATTGAGGCCATTGGCGCCAGAGAGGTGTACAGCCCGTGCGACAGATATCCGTTACCTGCGGCTGTGCACGCCGTCATCGTGCCGTGCCAGTGTCTTGCTAGTGCATGGTCTGGAAGGTGATTACTGGTGGTCTGGTCTACGGCATTGACATAGAGCTTCACACGCTGAACTGGTTCTGCAAGGTCAGGATGTGATACAAAGTCGCTGTCGACCATTGCTATCGTAACGCCACGGCCACGAGAGAGCGTTTCTGCCTGCAGACGATGGGGCAGCGAGAGAACGGGTTTGATCGATGGTTGCCGTAGCATGATGCTACGAAGTTAGATGTCTGCACCACGAGGCAATGTAGTTTTGTATCCACGTGAACCTTGGGAATTACATGTTGAGAATGTTCTTGCTGCTCTTGTCTGCATGGTGCGCAACAGCAGCAGCCTCCGCACAGATCGAGATGGCGATAAATGTTGACTCGCTTGCCCGGGTACCCCGTATAATGGCTGATTCCCTACCGTGGAAGTGGCACACACGATGGAATGCAGGCTTTTCGACAACACAGCTTACGAATTGGACCCAGGGGGGACAGGACGTCTTTAGTCTCGACCTTGGGTGTTTTTCTTCGTACGATTATGCGGACAGTATCCATTCGTGGGACAATGATTTGCATTTGCGGTACGGCGTGATCAAGCAGGGGAAACAGGATATTCAGAAGTCAGACGATCAGATCATTCTCAGCAGCCGTGCATCGAGAGTAACATCCGACTGGTATAGGTATACGGGGTTCATTGATTTCCGGACGCAGTTTCTTGACGGGTTTAACTACACCGTGTTTGACAGTTCTGCTGGCACTGCGCTCAGGATTTCGTCGTTCTTTGCTCCAGCGTTTTTGACAACTGCTCTCGGACTTGATGCGGCCATCCTGCCGGAGCTGCGGGTATTGGTAGCCCCGTTATCATCCCGATCAACATGGGTCCTTGATTCACGTCTTGTTGAGTCTGGACGCAGAGACGGACGCGGTGTCTTCGGCTTGCAGGCTGGTGAATCTTCCCGCACGTCGATTGGTACGGTTGTAAACCTCAAAGTTGACTGGGAAGTTGTGACGAATGTGAATCTGCGCACGCGATTCAACGGATTTATGCCGTACGCATCGCCAAAGCTGTGGGTGGTGACGGTTGAAAATGCAATCGTCATGAAGGTCAATAGCTGGCTGAATGTCTCGTGGCTAACGGATGTGTTTTACGATGACCGGATTCCGATCAAACGAAAAGATGGGTCGATTGGCCCGACAACACAGTTTCGCAATCAGGTAACGATCGGCGTCAACTATTCGATGGGTAGTTGATCATTCTGAGAAAATCATTTTCGGATAGCACCTGCACTCCGAGATCCTGAGCTTTCTTGAGCTTGCTCCCCGCCTCTGCGCCTGCCACAACGTAGGTTGTCTTCTTGCTTACTGAGCCAGAGGCCTTGCCTCCATGGAGCTCAACGAGCTCTTCTGCCTGTTTGCGGGTAACGGTAACGAGCTCACCTGTAAAGACAAACGTCATGCCCGCAAAGGTCTGTGACTGGTGGGAAGGGGCTTCCTGGACAAAGCAAAGTCCTGCATGTTTCAGCTGTTCGATCTCCGCAGCATTGTCTGCCTCGTCAAAGTACGAACGGACGGAAGCAGCAATTGCACCGCCGATATCCGGGATACTCGTTAAGTCCTCGATGGTGGAATTCATGAGCGCATCCACGGTGGGGATGGCCTTGCATAGCACTTTCGCAACTCCCTCGCCAACGAATCGAATCCCGAGGGCATAGAGTACTCTGTGATAGGGTTGGGCTCTGCTTGACTCAATGCCTGCGACGAGTTTTTCGAAGCTCTTAGGTGCCCATCGGTCTAGCGCAAGAATCTCTTCTCCGCGTTGCGGTAGTAAGTAGATGTCGCCAATGCTATGAAGCAGACCTGCGTCTATAAACTGTGATATGGCTTTTTCTCCAAGGCCGTCGATGTCCATCGCGTCGCGAGAAACAAAGTGCTCGAGTCTGCGCCTAAGCTGCCATGGGCAGAGCGTATCATCACAGTACCAGTTTGCCTCCCCTTCGGGGCGGTGCAGGGCAGAAGTCCGCGGACATGGGCATACATGAGGCATTGCCCAGGGAGTAGAGTCTGCGCGCCGTTTCTGATGCACCACGCCACTTACCTTGGGGATTACATCGCCCCCTTTTTCGATGATTACAGTGTCGCCCACGCGCAGGTCTAACTCATCGATGAAGTCCTGATTATGCAGAGTTGCCCGAGAAATCGTTGATCCAGCAAGCAGTGTTGGACGCAGCTCTGCTACCGGAGTGACAACTCCGGTTCTGCCAACCTGCAGGGTGATGTCTTCGAGGACTGTTTCTGCTTTTCGGGCCTCGTATTTGTAGGCAATCGCCCAGCGGGGTGAACGGGCAATAAAGCCAAGCTCCTGCTGATGTCGAAGCGAATCAACCTTGATCACGATTCCGTCGATTTGAAACGGCAGTAAGAACCGCTTCTCATCCCATTCGGTAATAAAGTCCATTACTTCCTGCACGTTGGCACAACGCTGTACGGCCGGACTGGTTGGGAACCCGACGGACTGCAGCACGTCGATGTTCGTTGAGTGATCTCGAAGGGGCACATCATCTGTGTCTAACCAATACGCAACGAACTCGAGCCGGCGCTTTGCAACCTGGCGCGAATCTTTTTGCTTGAGCGTGCCGGCGGTGAGATTCCGCGGGTTGGCATAGGCCTTTTCACCCTGTGCAACGGCCGCCTCGTTGATCTTGAGAAAGGTCTCGTTCAGCATGTAGACTTCGCCACGTACGGTAGCATTTGCGATACTAGACCCATGAAGTCGCAGGGGGATTGAACGGATCGTTTTGACGTTTGCCGTTACGTCATCACCCGACTGCCCGTCACCACGGGTAGCACCCAGGGCCAGCATTCCGTTTGCGTATGTCAGAGACATGGCTACACCGTCGTACTTCAGCTCGCATACGTACGAAGGTGAAGCCCCCTCCAAGCCTTCCCGGACGCGCCTGTCGAAATCCTCTACTTCTTCGCGTGAGTAAGTATTGGCCAACGACAGCATTGGCACGGAATGAGGAACTGTTGAGAACTGACTCACCGGAGTACCACCCACTCTCTGGGTAGGGGAGTCGGGGGTAACGAGTTCAGGGTGCTGGCGTTCCAGATCCTGAAGCTCGGCAAACAATGCATCGTATTCACGGTCTGAGATCTCGGGCCTTGCTTCCACGTAATACAAGTGGTCGTGCAGCAGAATTTGCTTCCGCAGGTCCAGAATCCTCAAAGAACCGTTTTCGGGCTGGTCAAACAGTGATTGCATGCCCAAATATCAGGATTATCGGGAGTATATTGGACGAGATAAACCTGAGAACACCATGGACAGAATACGTAGTCTACGTACGATATTGTTCGTACTGCTTGCGCAAACGGTTGTTTTGACTGCTCAGATCGAGTTCCGATCGGTTGATCCGGCAACACTACGGACAAGAAGCCCCCTTCCCAGCGATGCACGGGCAGTGGCTCCATCGTCGTCGATCGTGCGAGATCTTCGGGCTGTTCCAACGCACACGATGTCGATCCCAAGTTCGCGTGGAATGTTCGAAGTTCTGGGCACAACCTTTGAGTTGTTTACAGATGACGCTGTGATGATCAGCAGAACCGAGCGGGGAGATGAATACGTGCCGATTCCCGACCACGCCCTTGTGCGTGGTTCGATCAAGGGATATCCGGGTTCGTCGGTCTACATGGCAGCTTTCTCAACGCACGTTATTGGCGTGCTGGAGATCAACGAGCCAGAGGGCAAGCGGCGATTCATGATCTGTCCAGATACGGTTATCGAAGGCCGCATGGCAAATCACATTGTGTATGAGGTGCGTTCTGGACAGGGAACACCTACTCAATGTTATGCCGAGGAGCTGCCAACGTATCAGCGTCAGGTGGACTCGATCTTTGCTATCACGAATCGAGATGAGTCTGTGAAAGGGGCTGGTGACGATACGCAGGACGCCACGCAGTATTCACTTCAGCTTGCATTGGATTGCACAAACTCGTTCTATAAGAACCTCGGCAATAGTCTGACTACCTCAGCAAGCTCAGCTATTGCAATCACAGGCGCCTGCGGAGCCGTTTATTTCCGCGATGCGAATGTGCTTATCAGAGTTCCCTACCTGCGTGTGTGGACCGTTGCCGACCCTTATCCGGGTGATATTGGCAACAAGCTTGGTAAGATCCGCGAGCACTGGGAAGGCAACATGAAGCATGTTCGTCGCAGTGTTACATGTCTGCTCTCTGGAGAGGGCGGTGGTGGTCTTGCATGGGTTGGTGTGCTCTGCGGCGGTTACGGATACAATGTTAGCGGTGTTGACGGTCGCGTCAACTTCCCGGCACCAAACTACATCTGGGATATCGATGTTACTTCGCACGAGCTTGGACATAACATTGGCTCGTCCCACACGCACAACTGTGGCTGGAATCCGCCGATCGATTCGTGTTGGAATGCCGAGGGCGGTTGCTACGAAAACACCCGTGCACGCCGTGGCACAATCATGAGCTACTGTCACCTCACAAACAAGGGCACCGAGCTCCAATTCCATCCACGCGTGGCAACTCTGTTCAACCGGGTGCTGTCTACAACATGGTGCAATGCACCTGTGCCGACACGAAAGGACACAGACGTTGCCGTTGTTAGCATCAACGTACCGCTCAATGGAGCCGCGTACCTTACCAAGAAGACGTTCCAGCCTTCGGCCTATATCCGGAACCTGGGTGACAAGGCGCTGAACAACATTACCGTGACTTGTGAGCTAACAGATCTTAACAACGTTGTAAAGAAAACACTGAATACAACGGTAGCTCAGCTTGGCGTTGGACAAACCTACCTTGCCCAGTTTACGGGCGTAAGCATTGATACTGCTGGCAGTTATCTGGCACGCATCACGGCTAATGTTGCAAATGATCAGTACGCCACGAATGATATTATGACGCGTCCGTTTGCCATCGTTGCTTCAGACTCAGGCTCTGTTGAGATTCTCTATCCTAATGGTGGTGAGAAACTCACTGCAGGCTCCACGGTCACTGTGCGATTTGCTGCGACGAAGGTTGAGACGGTTTCACTTCAGTACTCTACAGACGATGGTGCAACATGGACCACGCTGCAGTATTTGGTGAATGCAAATGCGTCTTCGCAAAAGGAACAGGCATGGGTGGTGCCGTTTATTGTCTCAAATCAGTGCCTTGTGCGGGTGTTTAGCACAGCGAATGCCGCAGTGACAGATGTGTCTAATGCACGGTTTTCCATCGATGCCCCGCTTGATCTTCAGGCATATGACATCGTAGACCCAGCAACAAAGGATCCGCAAAACACGCCCCTTGTTCCAAAGATCGTTGTTCGGAACATCGGTGCTAACGATGCAAAAGATGTTAAGGTTCGCTTCTTCATGAAGTGGGTCCGTGCTACTGGACCCTGTTACGATACAACCTTTACGCTCCCACTTGTTAAGGCCCGTGCTCAAGACACGCTCACCTTAGCGCCAACTCCGGTCCTTGCAGACGGTGTTCATACAATGGAGCTCTATGTTGATGCTCCTAGTGATACAAATGCAGCCAACGACCGGTTTTGGAGAGAGTTCTCAGCAAGGGGGCTTACGCCACCGTCCGATATCCGGTATGAAGAAGGTCCCAATCGAGTACTACTCCAGTGGCGTGTGCGTGCAAGTGATGCTTCTCAGCGCGTCGAGATATGGAGGGGTTCCAGCACTGCATCGATGCAAAAGATTCGCACACTTCGAGAATCTGTCAACACGTTTGTAGACGATGGACTCACCAACGATGCAACGTATATCTATGCTTTGCGCGTCGTCAAGGGAAGTCAGCAAAGTGTGTTTACACCCTTTGTGTACACCAAGCCACAAGTATTCCCTGGCGCTGGCGCTCCCGGTGTACCTGAGCATATCTCACCAATCAACGGCACGGTGGGTGTCCCAGCGCTGACCGATTTTGTGTGGACATCCGTTCAAGCGGGCGATCAGTACGAAGTGCAGATTGCACTCGACAATTCCTTCCAGGACCTCGAGCATGTTGCCGTGGTCCGCGACCCAGGCATGCTCACATTGCCTCTCGAATTCAACACAACCCGACGCTGGCGCGTGCGTGCGATGAACCAAACTGCTACGGGCACGTGGTCAACGCCTGCTACGTTTGTTACAACAAAGAACTGCGCAGGTAAGGCGCTCACGTTCAACGGCAACGGAAACAAAGCAATTGATCCAACGTTTACGTGGAACGGCGGACCGGTAACAATTGAGTACTGGACGTTTGTTAAGCGATCAACGCTTAAAGCATCAACAACGTTCATGGTTGGCGAAAGCGACAATGCTGGTAACCGATTCCAAGCTCATGCTCCATGGGACGATGGACGCATCTATTGGGATTACGGCAATATCAATGACAAGGGGCGCATCAGTGGCCCACTCGGAGATGGCAACTTTGACCGCTGGGTGCACATCGCACTCGTAAGTGATGGCGCTACATTCAAGGCAATCTATGTTAATGGCGAAGAGGTTGCTTCAGCTAAGGATGCATCATCTCCAACGGGACTCAAGGAGCTTACTATTGGCGGCATGCGCTCATATACCTGGTTCAATGGCATGGTGGATGAGTTTCGTGTTTGGACAGAGGTACGCACTCCAGAAGAGATTCGTTCGAACATGAACCGTAGGGTGCCGCAGGCCTCAGAAACGTCAAAAATTGCTGGATGGTGGCGATTGGATGAAGGTTCGGGTATTACCACAAAAGACGTGGTTCGTCAGCGCCAACTCTCCCTTACATCAGGAAGTATGTGGACGGACAGTGAGGCACTTGTATCATGTGAAGATCCAGTTGATATTCGATCGCTTACAACGATCAACGTTGCGCCTGTTGCTCCAAATCTGCGTGTGCATGAGTATGAGCTTTCATGGAAGCATACCATGCCAAGCCGTGGATCAACCTGGTACGAGCTTGAGGTCGCAACGCCATCTGCTCGCACGCTTAAGCTGATCAACAACATCCCTGCAAACAGCAAGGGTGAGATGACATATACTCTCAGGGGGCTTCCAGCTGATAGTTCATTCTCAGTGGGCGTTCGCATCCGCAATACGTATGGATCAAGTGACGAAACACAGATAACTCTCACCACGCCGACGCCATGTTCGGGGTCAATGGTAACGTTCAATGGAAATAAAGAGCGGTTTACCGTAGACAAGTTCTTGTATAGCGGCAAGGCAGCCACTGTGGAGTATTGGAGCTACATCGACCCGACGCAGCTCATGAACTCCGTTTCTTTCAGTGTTGGCGAAAAGGCAGACGATGCTCGACGTTTGCAAGCTCATGCTCCATGGGGCGACAAGACATTGTACTGGGATTACGGCGATTGGCGTGAAAACGGTCGGGTGTCTTCTTCATATGAAAGCAACATCGGTAAGTGGACACATGTGGCTCTTGTATCAAATGGATACGACACAATGGCGATCTACCTTGATGGTGTGCTTGCTAAGCGATCAACGTTTACAGGCGCTCCCGAGTTGCTACGTCAGCTAACCATAGGGGGCAATCCACATAGCTCTACCTGGTTCAAGGGTAGTATTCGGAATTTCCGACTATGGAATACCATGCGCAGTGAACGACAGATCGCAAACTCAATGTTCGAGCACATCACTGAGCCGCGGCCAAATCTGCTCGCCAATTATTACCTGGACGAAGGCAAGGGAACGCAGATAAATGATGCTCTCAATGCCCTGATGTCGGGATCAGCGCCTACGGAGCCCATGTGGGGCGAAGCTGTCACGTCATCACTCATGCACGCACCAGCACTGGTGCATGGACGCCGCATTGTACAGCGTGGAGACACAGCACGCTACACTCGAGTAAGGGTGCCCAATGCTACCTATACGTGGGAAGTGCGTGGCGGTTCAATTCTCAGTGGTCAGGAATCTGATGAGATCCTGGTACAGTGGAACAGTGTTGATTCAGTCGGCACGGTTGTTGTGCGCAGAACCTTTGCCGGTGGCTGCACCGATGAGACAAAGATCAATGTTGTGCTACCTGTTCTGGTAGGTGTACAAGATGAAGTGAATCAATCAGATGATATAGTGATCATGCCTAATCCAGCGAATGATGTTGTAACGATTCGTTCTGAAGATGCGGCAGTGGTGACGATTCTCGATCTACAAGGTAGGATCGTGGCAAGTGCAGAGATTGATCAGCGTGGTGCAGTCACCGTGCCGATTGAAATGTTGGCACAGGGCACGTATATCGTCAGCTGCGCAACTGCGCATGGTGTAACAACACGCAGACTCTCAGTTCAGCGATAAAGGACAGCCTGAACATGTTTCAGATTCCATCTTCAACTGCAGACCATCCGGATGCGCTCTATCAGGAGATCACCTCGGTTGTTACTGCAGTTACTGATGGGGAGTCTGATCTGATCGCAAACCTTGCAAATACTGCATCAGTGCTCTACCACATGATGCCCGATGTTAACTGGGCTGGATTTTATCTGATGCGCGACGGCGAGCTTGTACTTGGACCATTTCATGGCAAGCCCGCCTGTATTCGAATTGCTCTCGGACGGGGTGTCTGTGGAACATCAGCAGACACGCAGAAAACGGTTGTTGTTGGCAATGTCCATGAGTTTCCAGGACACATTGCGTGTGACGCTGCAAGTGCGAGCGAGATCGTTGTGCCCATGATCAGCTCACGTGGCTGCATCGGCGTAATGGATATCGACAGTCCTGTGCTGAATAGATTTAACGAAGTCGATCGTCTACATCTGGAACGCATCGTCGAGCTGTTGATGTCACGTTGCACACCATAGAACGCACGGAGAAGTATGGAATACCTCATACTTCTCCAGATCCTCATCACCGAAATTCATCCTACACCGGCTGCAGGGGAGCCGGAATGGGTTGAATGTGCCATCCAGACTGCTGGTCCCGTACGCCTTGACACTCTGCTGGTTTGCGACAACAGGTCATGTGCTCGCCTACCCAATGTAAAGGTTGAGAAGGGGGCCTGCCTAATCCTCACTCGCGATGAACAAGCGCTGCGCGAGACACGCCCAGTGCCCACGGGTGTAGTCATTGTGGAATGTGCATTACCATCGCTGAATAACACGTCTGATCGCGTTGAACTGCGTCGAATCGACTCCTCAATCACTGATAGTGTTGCCTACAGTATCCGGGCCGAAGAGCGAGGACGTAGCATTGAACGCCATGGCATGATTGATGATGGCGTGGTCGCCTATGGCTCCCAATGGTCAGCATCCGCTGCCTTCGACAGCGCAACATGCGGCCGAATCAATTCACATGTAGAGTATGAACATGATGTTGGCATTTCCGGGATATTCATTCACGATTCAGTGCTGAATGTTGGTGTCGTAAATGCAGGGAGAACTCGTGCTGAAGGACAGCTAGTGCGGATTACTGTTGGTAGTTATTCGACAGAGCGGCACTGTCCGCCCCTTATGGCCAAAGCATGGTGGTCTGCCCGGGTCCACCTACGAGATATTGCGCCAACGGAGGTTCTGCGAACAGATACACTGTGCGTGATCCTGACAACTACCGATATGCGAATGGAGAACAATAAGTATGTAACAACCATTACGATACCGCCTACGGCAGGAGGGATAACCATCACAGAGATCCTCGCAGAGCCGGTCGAAGGCGATTGCGACTTTGTTGAGCTATGGAATGGCACAGCTGATACCGTAGAGCTATCCGACTGGACGATAGATGACGGAAGCGGTCAGGTATGCAGGATCTTAGGTCCGCAGCGCTTGGCTCCTCATACATTCCTTGCATGCGCTTCCGACACAGCAATCGCACGCATGAGTGCAGGAGCACGCTGGGCTCTGGTGAGACCTTCATTGAATGTGCATGCGATCTCCGATTCTCTGACCCTTCGCACATCTTCGGGCTTCGTTGCAGACGTAGCAGTCTATGACAAGAAACATCACAACTCACTGTTGTTGACAACAAAGGGAAAGTCGCTTGAGAAACGCATGGAGAATGCACGAAACATCGGGTCTGCCGCTTGGGGAACATCCACCGCCAATGTAGGCAGCACGCCAGGCGCACCCAATACGCTTGCGATGGACCGTTCTGCTGGAACAGCGATCTTGTCTGCTCATCCTAGCCCCTTTTCAACCTATGAAGGTGCCGCGCGGTTTCCGTGCATCCTATCATGGTCGCAGCCCTTTGAACAGGCCTTCGGACGTCTCTTCGTGGTTGGGCTTGATGGATCTGCCATTGCAGAGTTGCTGAACGGAGAATTTATCGGAACACGTGGGTCGGTGGCATGGGATGGTCGCAATACTGCCACGCGTGCCAATGCTGCCGTTGGAATCTATGTTGCTGCTTTTGAGTGTATCGATGCAAATACGAACCAGGTGATCAGGGGAACCTGTCCTGTTGTGATAGGCGAGTCCCGGTAAAACAATCATTACATAGAGATGCACGAAACCTTTCCTAGCTTCGTGATTGGCTCAGACCAAGCACAAGTGAGATAGTATGCCGTCCACAAAGAAAACAGCCGTCCGAAATCCGCGTCCACAAGCAGCACAACGCAAGCCCCTTGTTGATCTTCACAGCGAGGAGTTCTACCTGAACCGTGAGTTATCGTGGATCGAATTCAATAAGCGCGTACTCGAAGAAGCCGAGGATAAAACACACCCGCTTCTTGAGCGATTGAAGTTTCTAGCGATATACTCAACCAATCTCGATGAGTTCTTTATGATCCGCGTGGCGGGTTTGCAGGAACAGATCTATTCCGGCGTTACCGACTTGTCGGAAGACGGCATGACGCCTGCCGAGCAGCTCAAGGAGATTCGGTCGCGTCTAGTACCCCTGTATAAACGTCAATCAGCCATTTGGAGTAAACAGGTCCTTCCGGAGTTGACGAAAGAAGGCATCATCCTGCACGAGATCAACGAGTTGACTAAGGACGAGCGCGATGAGTTTCGGCAGGACTTTGTAGACAACATACTGCCGGTGCTAACGCCACTTGCTCTTGATCCCGGGCATCCTTTCCCACGGCTTCTCAACAGATCGCTCACTATTGCATTTGTGCTGTATGATGAGCATGATGTAAAAGAAGAGATGAAGGTAGCGGTAGTCCAGCTGCCGTCGGCGCTACCGCGTATGATCAAGCTCAGCCGTCAAGGCGGACATCACTACGTTCTTGTCGAAGACCTCATCCGCGCCCATGCGGATATCTTGTTTCCGGGCCATAGGATTCATGAGAGTCACATTTTCCGCGTAACACGAGATGCGGACGTCGAGATAGCAGAAGACGAAGCCAACGATCTTATTACGGCAGTTGCCGAAGGCATTCGGCGCAGGCGGTGGGGAACTGATGCAGTTCGGATGGAGATCACATCCGATATGCCGCGAAAGCTGCTGCAGTTCTTTACCAAGGCACTAGAGCTTGAAAACAGTGACGTGTATCGTGTAGATACGCCGCTGAATCTGCAGGACTTTCTCGTGTTGCTGCAGCTGGATAAGAGAAAGCTCAAAGACGCCCCGTTCAATTCAAGAGTACTTCCGGAGTTTGCCAACGATGCAACGGACATCTTTGACGTTTTGAAGGAGCGCGACCTTGTTGTGCATCATCCGTTTGATTCGTTTACAAATTCGGTTGTCAAGTTTATTGAGACTGCCGCAAACGATCCGAATGTGCTTGCAATCAAGATGACGCTCTACCGCGCCGGCGGACGCTCTCCTGTTATTGAGGCATTAAAGCATGCCGCCAGTGCTGGTAAGAACGTTACAGCGTTTGTAGAGCTCAAGGCGCGATTTGACGAAGAAACCAACATCGCATGGGCACGCGCACTAGAGCAGGCCGGCGTGCATGTTGTCTACGGAGTTATGGGGCTAAAGGTGCACTGTAAGGTGTGCCTGGTGATTCGTAAAGAAGGAAAGAACGTACTCACATATGCCCATGTTGCAACAGGCAACTACAACCTTGGTACATCGCGGCTGTATACGGATGTTGGCATCTTTACTGGACGTCAGGAGTTCGAGCGGGACTTTGTACATCTCTTTAACCTTCTTACGGGTTATTCAAAGCATGCATCGTGGCAGCACCTTGGTGTGGCGCCGATCAATCTTCGGGAGCGCTTCATTGAGCTTATTCAGCGCGAGATGATGCACCAAAAGGAAGGACGTCAAGGCTATATCATCACCAAGATGAATGCATTGATCGATGAGAAGATTATTCGTGCCCTCTATGAGGCATCGATGGCTGGAGTGAAGATTGATCTTATCGTGCGCGGTGTGTGTGCCTTAAAGCCAGGCATTGAGGGTGTAAGTACAAACATTACCGTGCGGAGCATTCTCGACAGGTTCTTAGAGCACAGCCGATTGTTCTGGTTCCGTAATGGTGGCGAAGAAGACGTGTACATATCCAGCGCAGACTGGATGAATCGCAACATGGAGCGTCGCGTTGAGCTCCTGTTCCCAGTTCACGACCGCAAGGTCAGAAAGAAGCTGCGAGACATCCTTTCTCTGTACCTATCCGATGATGTAAAGTCACGCTTTCTTCAAAGTGATGGTACGTATGTTCGCAGTACAATTGGTCCAGCACCTGTGCGGGTTCAATCAGATCTTCTTGCTGCGACTAAACGTCGATGAACGTTACAACCTTTATTGCTAAACGATATCTGCGGCCACGCCGGTTATCCTACGTCGGGATCATCGGGGTGATCTCTGTGTTTGGCATCGTTCTGGGTACGGCGGCATTGATCATCGTGATGTCGTTGTTCAATGGCTTTCGAGGTGTCGCGCGCGAACTCATGACTTCATTCGGGCCTCATATACGCATCTATGCGGCAGATGCCCATGGAGGCCCGCAGTTCACCCTCACAGCAGCTGAACGTGAGCACTGGAACGTGTCGCCAGTATGGTTGTCGAAGCTTGTTCTGCGAGCCCCCTCGGGAATGTCTGTTGTATACGCGCAAGGCAACTTGCCAGGTGATGAACGGGCAATGCATGCACTTACGACCTCAGTGATCTATGGCTCGTCGAATCTTACGCCAGCCGATGGTCTCCCACGCGTGGTTGTATCGCTTGGTGTAGCGCAGAATCTGCAGCTTATGCTGGGCGACACTGTTGAAATGGTTTCCCCGCAGCAAATTGAATCGGGTATTGCAGGAATGTCGATACCAACTGGTGCACGGGCAGTGGTAGGGGGCGTGTTTCAATCGAACTCCTCCCGCGACATCGATGCAACGTATATCATCTGCTCGAGTGAACTTATCCAGGGTCTTACTGGCAAGGGCCCATCCGCATGGGATATCCGGCTCCAAAATCCTGAACACGCTCGTGATAGCGCAGCATACCTTGCAAGTCTCTACAGCCTAGAGGGTTGTATCGAGACATGGGAAGACATGAACCGCGGCGTGTATGATACGATGAAACTTGAACGCATGGGTTCCTTCATCGTGCTGATGCTGATCGTTGTTGTTGCAGCGTTCAATATCGTGATATCCCTAACGATGGGTGTTGTTGAGAAGCGTCAGGATATTCAGGTGTTAAAGACCATCGGGCTAACAGATTCGATGATCCGGTCCATCTACGTTAAGCAGGGCCTAGCTATCGGTCTTGTAAGCGTTACTATAGGCGCGTTGCTGGGTCTTGCGTTTTGCTTCGGACAACAGCAGTTTCACTGGATCGCCTTTGACATGCAGCAGGGCTTCCTCATTCCTGCTTTGCCAATAGACGTTGAGGCAGTTGATGTCCTGATCGTTGTTGCCTTGGGCATTATACTTGCTGCCATTGCCGCGATCTATCCGGCAAGAAGAGCGGCAAGATAAAGCAGCGAGCAGCGAACAGCGAGCAGCGAACAGCGAACAGCGAACAGCGAGTAGCGAACAGCGAACAGCGAGCGGCGAACAGCGAGTAGCGAACAGCGAACAGCGAACAGCGAGTCCGTAACTCTGTAATTGAGTAATTGAGTAACTGAGTAATTGAGTAATTGAGTAATTGAGTAATTCGCTGCTCGCTACTCGCTGCTCGCTGCTTCTAACACCTTCACCGTTATCTCATCGCACACCCTATACCCCTCGGCTGTTAGGCGCAGCATGGTGCCTGTGTCTTCGATGAAGCCCTCTTCGATCCAATAGCGGAGATTGGGCTGTAGTAGTGTGCGGAGATCGATGTCGAATCGCTGCTGGACAGCGTCAAGTGGGATGCCATCTGCACGCAGATGAAGGAAGAGGAATTCCGATAACAGGTCGTCTTTAGAAAGCTCTTCTCGATTGGCCTCGGGCAGAGTGTCGTTCGAAACATCTTGCATCCACGCCGTGAGCGAGCGTTTGTTCCAGTAGCGCGTGTTGCCAATATAGCCGTGGGCGCTCGGACCAAAGGCCAGGTAATTCTCTGCATGCCAATACGTGAGATTATGTCTGCATTCCTTGCCTGGCTTGGCAAAGTTACTCACTTCGTACTGGTGATATCCTGCCCCACGTAGTGTGTCGATCACGAGCTTGTACATCTCAACATCGACCTCTTCAGCAAGGGGCTGTACGAGCCCCTTTTTCAACTTCGTATAGAGCGGAGTGCCTTGCTCGTAGATCAGAGAGTAGGCGCTAATGTGATCTGGGGATAGCGCGATCATGCGCTCGAGGTTATGTGCCAATGACTCCAGTGTCTGGCCCGGTACTGCAAACATGAGGTCCATGTTCACATTTGCAAAGCCGGCTTCTCTGGCAAGCTGCATTGCCTGTTCCGCCTGCTTGGCATCGTGTATGCGGTCGAGGAATTCAAGCTCTGAGGCGGTGAACGACTGCACACCGAAGGAAAGGCGATTGATGCCGGCGGCACGGTATGCTTGAAGGCGTTCAAGCGTGACGGTTCCAGGATTGCATTCCATCGTCCACTCGGCATCATCTGCAACCTGCGCTACATTGCGCACCGCTGTATTGATCCGTGCAATGGCCTCTGGAGAAAGTAGCGAAGGGGTGCCCCCTCCAAAAAAGACGGATGTAATAGCTGTGCCATCGTACTGATGTTTACGAAGATCAATCTCTTGCAGGAGCGTATCAGTGAACCGATCGATGTGCGTCATCGATTCGATGCTGTAGAAGTCGCAATAGGAGCACTTCTTTTCGCAGAACGGTATATGAAGGTAGATTCCGTACATCAATGAATCCCGTTGAAGACGCGCTCCCACCGGATATGGGGCAGAGGGTTACTTGTGCTCGGACCATGAGACCAGTAGATAAACAACGGCGTGCCAGTGATGTCTTCTAGTGATACACCGCCCCAATATCTCGAGTCAAATGAGTTACGTCGATTGTCGCCCACCACAAAAACAGAATCCTTCCCAACAACGATGCGGGCACCTGATTTCATCGACGGAAGCAGCGGACTTGTAGGGATCTTGGCCTCGGGAGGCGTAAGCAAGGGAGTTCCGTTTACGATGATTCCGTCGGGCGTAAAGAGAAGCGTATCACCGGGGAGCCCGACAATGCGCTTGACAAACAGTTCATGGCGGTCGCTATTGACGGTATCTCGGTACTTGAACGTGATGATGTCGCCCCTTTGTACGTCGCGAAACACATACGCAAGCTTGCTTACGATGATGTAATCTCCCGGTAGAAGCGTTTCTTCCATGGAGTGGGATGGAATCTCATACGCGGCAAGGACAAAGACTCGAAGGAGCAGCGCAACGACTACGGCGTACAATGCTGTAACCGCAATGTCGCGCATTCGTGTGTTCTCAAAGCCTGATCCAGGCGTATCACGCATAGAAGCGTTGTTGCGCGTTAGTGAATAAGCGTGCCGAGCCGACTCCACCGTATCGACTTAAATCGCTGTCCCAGGGAGAGGCGCTTGCCTGTTTGGGCATCATCTGGTTCCCAAGACCAATAGACAACCACAGGCGTACCCACGACGTCCTCTTCTGGGATAAAGCCCCAGAAACGGGAATCGAGTGAATTGTCTCGATTATCTCCCATGCCGAATACGTAATCACGCTTAACAGTATACGACGTTGCTGGAGCGCCGTCGATCGTACGCGCATAGGCATCAACGGTGTGTCCCTCGCGTCCGATAAAGACTGCCCACTCATTGAAGTTTTGCTCCGTGAGCTTGATTACGTCGCCCTCTTTCGGAATGCGAATCGGACCATAATCATCGCGAGTGTAGCCGCGTCCTGGCGGGAACGTCGATGCCCTGTCGCTTTCATAGATCTGCTGACGGATCTCAGGGGGCCATGCAAAGAACTGTCCGTGTTCGGGCAGCGGGTATTCCGCCCCGTTCACATAGATCCTGCCGCCCTTGATCTCGAGCTTGTCCCCCGCCACTGCAATGCAGCGCTTAAGGTAGTACTCGAAATTTTGAGGCTTTGCTTCATCCCGATTCCCGGGAAACACAAACACGATTACATCTCCCTGCTCAGGCTTCCAGATCGGTGGGAGCTTGTAGTAGGGAAGGGGCTGGTTAATGAAGGGGATGATCTGTGGAGTTGACGGACCATAGATAAACTTGTTGACGAACAGGAAGTCGCCCGCCATCACCGTACTTTCCATCGAACCTGTTGGCACAACGAATGATGCCAGTGCTAAGCCGTTTACGATCGTAACGACCAACACGGCCCTGACGAGGGTCTTGATCCATGCAACGATATGCTCGACAAATGTCTCCGGCTTGGGAGCATTCAGACGCTTGTCGCGTCTGCGCTTCAGAAACGAACCAATTGCATCTGGGAGTAGGTCGTAGAACCATTCGGCAAGCGACATAGATTAATCCAATGAAAGAACAGCGTGAAATGCTTCCTGTGGGATCTCCACCTTACCAACCTGTTTCATACGCTTCTTACCTTCCTTCTGCTTCTCGATAAGCTTGCGCTTACGGGAAATATCTCCACCATAGCACTTTGCCAAAACGTTCTTGCGCATGGCGCTGATGGACTCGCGTGCAATGATCTTTGCACCGATAGCAGCCTGGATGGCTACGTCGAACATCTGCCGTGGGATAAGTTCGCGAAGCTTTGTGCAGAGCTTCTTGCCCCATTCATGGGCCTTCTGACGGTGCACAATAGAACTGAGCGCATCTACCTGCTCGCCGTTAAGGAGAATGTCCATTCGAACAAGCTCGCCGGCTTTGTAGTCAGCGTATTCGTAATCAAGTGATGCATAGCCCCGTGTGTTCGACTTGAGCTTATCGTAGAAGTCGAATACGACCTCTCCAAGCGGTAGCTCGAAGGTCATATCTACACGGTCGGCAGAGAGATAGGACTGACCCAGCATCTGTCCGCGACGCTCCATACAGAGCTTCATAATCGTGCCAACGTATTCCGACGGCGCGATGATCTGTGCTCGGATGTATGGCTCTTGTATCTCGTTGATCAGCGTTGGATTCGGCAATTGCGCAGGGTTATCAACCCAGAGAACTTCGTCGCGTGTTGTGATAACCTTATACTGAACGTTCGGAACCGTGGTAACGATCGTCTGATTGAACTCACGCTCGAGGCGTTCCTGGACGATCTCCATGTGTAACAGACCAAGGAATCCGCAACGGAAGCCAAACCCAAGAGCACTTGAAGATTCAGGCTCGAAGGTAATCGCGGAGTCGTTGAGCGAAAGCTTGCCGAGCGCCTCGCGGAGATCTTCGAAATCATCACTGTCGGCAGGATAGATACCGCTGAAGACCATCGGCTTTACTTCGCGGAAGCCCGAAATCATTTCTGTTGTTGGGTTGGATGCAAGCGTAACGGTATCGCCCACCTTCGTATCCTGCAGCTTACGAATGGCTGCAGTAAAGTAGCCTACGTCACCAGCCGAGAGCACACCTGTCCGCTGACGCTGCATAAAGAGCACGCCCACCTCGTCCAGATCGTACGTCTGCCCGGTTGCCATGAAAAGGATCTTATCCTTCTCACGCATTGTGCCGTCGATAACGCGCACGTAGACAATAACACCGCGATAGGCATCGAATACGGAGTCGTAGATGAGCGCGCGCAACGGGGCTTTGGGGTCGCCCTTAGGCGCTGGTACGCGATCAACAACAGCCTCAAGGATCTCGTCGATTCCAATGCCTGCCTTCGCAGATGCAAGGATCATATCTTCTTCCTTGCAGCCGATCAGGTCCATCACCTGTTTCTTCACATTCTCGATTGTTGTGACGGCACTCGGGAGGTCAATCTTGTTAATGACCGGAATGATCTCGAGACCCTGATCAATGGCCATAAACAAGTTTGATATCGTCTGAGCCTCAACACCCTGCGTAGCATCTACGACCAGCAGTGCCCCTTCGCAGGCACTCAGTGAGCGAGACACTTCGTATGAAAAGTCTACGTGGCCAGGAGTATCGATCAGGTTGAGCTTGTACGTCTCGCCATTTTTGGCCTTGTAGTCCATCTGAATGGCGTGCAGCTTGATGGTAATCCCGCGTTCCTGTTCGAGCGGATTGTCATCAAGGATTTGATTCATCGTCATCTCACGCGCCGAGACCCGTCCGGTACGCTCCAACAACCTGTCTGCCAGGGTGGACTTTCCGTGGTCAATGTGCGCAATGATGCAAAAGTTGCGGTAGTTCTGCATAAGTGAGCAAAGATACGGAAGAAGGGAGCAGCTCGCTGTTCGCTGCTCGCTGCTCATCCCGACCCGCTGGTCGGAAACGGAACCAAAGTTCGTAGTTTCGAGTTATCAGCGCTTTAGGTCAAATTTTTCATCGTATAGGAATCAGCCCCATGGCAAACCCAGATTTTTCGGTGTTGTTCAATGGTATCGATGCAAAGGATCATGTCCTGTTCGGTACGTTCTTGACAGATGACGCACAGTTCCGTTTCGCAAATCACCCAGCAGTTGTAGGCAAGGATACGATCGTGGCCTTCCTCGAGGGATGGTTCCAGAGCATCGCAGCCATCAAGCACTCAGACCTCAACGTACGCGAAGGCGATGGTTTCGTTCTGACAGAGGGCACCGTTACATACACACGTCACAGCGGCTCCACGCTTCAAGTGCCATTTGCAAACGTGTTCAACATGGTAGACGGCAAGATCAAAGATTATTTGATCTACGTAGACAATTCGACGTTGTACACGGAAGAGTGAGCAGCGAGTAGCGAGTAGCAAGATAGCGGCACGATGTATCGTGCCGAAACAGCGAGAAACACATAGCCGCACGATACATCGTGCCCAGATATCGAGAAAAATCAAAAGGGCGAGCCGGTGGCTTGCCCTTTTTGTTTATGCGCTACTCGCTGTTCTTCTTCACCACCCAGGCAAAAAACTTGCTGTCGGGACTCATGACAAGCCGGCTGATCGTGCCGTCAACATAGGGAGAAACAAATGGCTTCCATGTGCGAGGCTGATTGTACGTAGCGCACCCATACAGCGTTCCATTCGCGAAGGTAAAGATCGTACCCTCATACATCCAGCAGAAGTCTTCGGTGCCCTTTGGCAGGGTAACGAGTGTATCGCCGCTCTGATTATCCCCAGCTGTTGCGATGATCTTGTAGGCAGTGGAATCTGATTTATCGACATAGGTAAGCATGCCGTTGGGTGCGCGCTTGATACAGCGGCCAATGTTCGTTGCTACGTCCAGTTTGGTTGAGTCCACAGTATTATAGACAACAAGCTTGTGTGGAACCTTCGCATCCTCACTGCCAACAATGAATACGGCTGCATGATTCTGATCAAGCCATGCATGATATCCAACGCGTGTTGCCGGGATGATCGGTCCAAGCCCCTTACCTGATGAATCGTATTCCCAGAGTTCTTGAGACTCTGTGTATGCTTCGCCTTCGGCATTGGGTTTGGCAACATGTATGGCCGTGAATCTGCCATTGGCTGTTGGCGTTGGTGAAAACTCTGATGCATCTGTCGATGTGATCTGCATTGCAGAATCTCGTTGAAGATCGTACTTCATAACATCGGGTGATCCGCTGCCATCCTCATCCGATGCATAGAGCAGATACTTGCTATCGTTGCTAAAGCATGGCTGGTTCTTATATCCTTTGCCAAAGGTGATCTGTCGTACATCGCTGACTTCAAGCGTACGCTCGTCGAACTTCGCAATCCAGATCTGGGTGTTGGGAAGGGGCTCTTTTCGCGCAGACGCGCAGCCAACAAGGGCGATACCGAAGAGGGCTAGAATGTACTTCATAACGGATTCCCAAATGCTGTTGATATCGACAACGTAACGTACGACTCAGAAGATCTTGGCGTGGCTGTCTGCCTGTTAAGAAATGCGTCGTTGTAGTGAATAGTCCGCCACTCACCTCGGATGAGGAGATTTGTCAGAAGACGGAAGTCTGCATTGATCGATGCAGCAGATGCAGTAAACGATCCACCGAGCGGAGTCTGTACAATGAAGGCATCTGGATCTGAATAATGCTCAATGCGACCAGCAATGCGCAGGTTCTCGGTGATGCTATACCGTGCTACTGCACCAGCATACCACTGTTGGCTTGTACCTTGTTGTGCTCGCTCCTGAATACCCACATCCAGCAATCCTACAAGCGTAAGCTCTTCGGTTAGATTGATAGATGTCCAGAAGTTGTTGTGCAGGCGCAAGAGTTTTGCCGAACCTCTTGGCTGATCATTTCCAAGATATGTGTTCCATGACATCTCAAGCTTTGGATGGGGAACATAGCTTACACTGGTGCCACAGGAGATGTCGTCGTTGTTGTCAACAATGCGCTGCCATCCATTGAGCACAAGAAACTGCACCGTCAGGTTGTCCTGTGCTTCATATCGTGCAGCTACACCAGTTTCGTAGTAGGGCGTGTTATCTGCCGTGAACGACCGCGAAAGCGTGATGTTTTCGCGAGCGATCATTGATTCGTAACCAATGTGTGATGGCATTACACCAGCACGGATGACGAGCTTGTCACTCACGCGGCCGTGCACCGATGCTTCCTGTAGGAAACGCCATTTTGCATCTTCACCGAGGTAGTTGGCCTTGGTAAACCATCCCTCCTGGATTGTGAGGTTCCACCACAAAGAACGTGATGTTCCAGCTACTTTTATCTGCCCCTGCATAAGGCCCACTGTTCTGTCCACCGAGGGCTGAAGCGTAAACAACCTCGTGTTGTTTTCAAACGTTGCATTCGATGAGGAATACACCATGTCTGCGAGCAGCGAAACAGTTACGGACATGCTGTCTGCCTCACTGCAGATTGCCACTCGCTGCTGCATGAGCATCAGAGCTACGACAGCAATGCTAAGTGCCCTCATAGCACCAAACTCCTTCGATGTCTCAATACGCCCGCGCAAACAACACACGCTGTGTGCTTGGCTTGCCTGTGCGCACGCAGAGGCCATCTTCCTGCGGATTGTTCAGCGGAATGCAGCGGATCGTTGCCTTGGTCTCATCCTTGATCAAGTCTTCTGTCTCTCCTGTGCCGTCCCAATGAGCGCTGATAAAGCCCCCTTTCTCATCAAGGGCTTTCACGAATTCATCCCATGTATCAACACGCGTGATGTGCTCATCACGGTAGGTCTTCGCGCGCTCAAAGAGATTGAGCTGAATTTCATCAAGAAGGGTAGCAACGTACTCGCCAATGCCCTCAAGAGCCACGCTGGTTTTCTCGCGCGTGTCACGACGAGCAACTTCGATGGTGCCCGCTGCAAGGTCGCGCGCACCAACGGCTAGGCGGACAGGGATGCCGATCTTTTCATACTCGGCAAACTTGTAGCCCGGACGATTCTGATCGTCGGTGTCGATCTTTACACGAATACCGCGAGCACGGAGTTCCTTGGCAACGTTGTTGATCGCCTCGTCAAGTTCGGCAAGGGGCTTTGGTATCGGCACAATCACAACCTGATGCGGCGCGATCTTCGGCGGAATCATCAGGCCTTCATCGTCAGAGTGGGCCATCACGAGAGCGCCCATCAGACGTGTTGATACGCCCCATGAGGTAGCCCATACGTATTCGAGTGTGCCTTCTTTTGACGAGAACTGCACATCAAACGCCTTAGCAAAGTTCTGACCCAGGAAGTGTGATGTTCCTGCCTGCAACGCTTTACCGTCCTGCATGAGTGCCTCGATGCAGTAGGTGTCTTCCGCGCCAGCAAAACGCTCGTTTGCCGTCTTTACACCCTTCACAACTGGAAGTGCCATCCACTCTTCGGCGAACGTTGCGTAGACGTCCAGCATCTTCCGTGTTTCTTCGATGGCTTCTTCACGCGTGGCGTGGGCCGTGTGGCCTTCTTGCCAGAGGAACTCAGCTGTGCGCAGGAAGAGGCGTGTGCGCATTTCCCAGCGGACAACATTGGCCCACTGATTGATGAGCAACGGCAGGTCGCGGTAGGATTGAATCCAGTCGCGATAGGTGTTCCAGATGATCGTCTCAGACGTTGGACGCACGATGAGTTCTTCTTCGAGGCGCGCATCGGGGTCCACCACGACGCCACTGCCGTCTTCGGCATTCTTCAAACGATAGTGCGTTACAACTGCACACTCCTTGGCGAAGCCTTCAACGTGCGCCGCTTCCTTGCTTAAGAAGCTCTTCGGGATGAAGAGCGGGAAGTACGCATTAACGTGTCCGGTTTCTTTGAACATCCGATCGAGTGTATCGCGCATGTTCTCCCAGATGGCAAAGCCATAGGGCTTGATCACCATGCAGCCTTTGACGGCTGAGTAATCAGCTAGGCCGGCCTTGCGGACAAGGTCGATGTACCACTGTGAATAATCTTCGCTGCGGGAGGTTATGTCTTTGCTCATATGCTGCGAATTTACGCAGGATCGAACAGGGGAGCATCTGGTTTCGGTGGCTGCAGACCCATGTGCCTGTATGCAAGGGGTGTGGCAATGCGTCCACGTGGTGTTCTCTGCAGAAATCCCTGCTGAATCAGAAACGGCTCGTAGACTTCTTCGAGCGTTCCGGAATCCTCACCAACGGCAACAGCGAGCGTAGAGATGCCAACAGGTCCACCACCGAACTTCTCGATCAGTGCAAGGATTACGCGCGTGTCCATTTCGTCGAGACCAAACTCGTCAACCTCGAGAGCTTCGAGGGCAATGCGCGCGATGTCTCGGGTGATAACACCCGTACCCTTAACGTCTGCAAAGTCACGAGTGCGACGCAGAAGTCTGTTCGCAATGCGTGGGGTGCCTCGTGCACGGCGTGCAAGTTCATGAGCCCCTTGCGGGTCGATCTCAGCCCCCAGCAGGTGGGCGCTGCGTGTTATCACGCGTGCGAGCTCTTCTGCATCGTAGTAGTCAAGGCGATTGGTAATACCAAAGCGCGAGCGCAATGGGGCAGTCAGTAAGCCTTGTCGCGTTGTTGCACCAACAAGCGTAAAGCGTGGGATGGCAAGCTGCACGGAGCGTGCTGCCGGACCCGAGTCGATCATGATGTCGAGTCGGAAGTCCTCCATGGCCGAGTACAAGTACTCTTCAACTACTGGAGACAACCGATGGATCTCGTCGATAAAGAGGATGTCGTTTTCGTCAAGACTTGTCAGAAGTCCAGCCAAGTCTCCAGGCTTCTCAAGCACCGGACCCGACGTAATCTTGATTTGAGCACCCATCTCACGCGCTATGATGTGCGATAGCGTTGTCTTGCCAAGCCCCGGCGGCCCGGTCAATAAGACATGATCCAATGCCTCGCCGCGCCCCTTAGCAGCAGCAATAAAGATCTTTAGGTTCTCCACGATCTTCGGCTGCCCCGTAAAATCATCAAATGATAGGGGGCGAAGTGATGCGTCAACATCGTCGTCCATCTTGTGGGGATCTACTTGTGGGTGCTTGCGAGTCATGTGGCAAAAGTATGTAGAGTTTGCTAGGTACAAGGTACTAGGTACCGTCCCTAGTCCCTGGTCCCTAGTCCCTAGTCCCTGTTCCCTCATCTTCCCAAATACATCGTGCTAGCGCCCACTGCAACGATGCCGTCGTAGCCGCCGTAGTCGAGTTCGCGGTAGTAGGCAAAGCCGATGAAAGAGTTGTTTGCAGATGCGGTGTTGCCCTCGAATTCTTCGTAGCTCAGATCCATGATCTGGTCTGTATCGGCGTTGAGACGCCCCGTGGCATAGAGGTAGTTGTGACGTCCTCTGCGCATCCATTGGCGCAGGCGGTAGAGATTCATGGATTCGTCGTACCACATCATCCAGGTCTTGTCCGGCTTCCAGTTGTTGAATGATCCGGCCACAAACACATCCTCTCTGCTCAGCCCTCCGGGGTTGGGGTCGAGAAGGATCTCGATAGGTACGAATTCATCATTGGCTCCGACAATACCCATGGAGGTCATCGCGCCGTCATCAGCGCGCTCGAAAAATGTCCCGTTTCTTCGCATGTCCGACATAGGCATACGTACGGGTGCCCCGACAAATGGATAGCGCGACATGTCCGTGAGATCTAGAATGCGGTATTCGTTTTGTGCAGGGATGCGCTCTAACCGAAAGACCTTTCCGCTTTGCACCATGCCAACAACAGCGCTGCCAACGCCACTGGAGTTGCCTGCCGATAGCAAACGCTCGCTAGCGTAGAACGGCTCGTTCCAACGGTGATTCCTATACATTGCCAGCGTATGAAGGTTCGTGCTCAGGAGTTTGCTCGTACGGTCTGAGATACGAGCTTCAATGGTGTAGGCTATCGAGGATACCTGAAAACGGGGCTGATAAAAATCTGTCATGAACGACATTCTCATTGACGCCCGGGCATCAACGGCAAAGAACTTCGTCTCGCCGATCACGGAGTCGTTATCCAAACTATACAATGTTACTTTCCAGTTACCCGAGAACCGGATAGATGTCTGCGGGTTGGGAAAGACCATCTTGCCACGATATCGCGAGTACTTTGAGCGCTCCGGTGCTATTACCCAGTCGGCAAGACTTGTTCGGTTGGTGATGTCATTGAGAAAGCCGTTGTCAGACGGCTGCCAATCTGCGGTGCAGTGGGTGATACGCGCATACACGTTTGGAATTGACTGCGCAGAGACATCAAACTCGACGGTTACGTACTCCGAGCCAACGTCATTTGACTCTGTCGAATTCAGAATAACCACGGGAGGCAGACGTTCATCATTAGCCCCATAGCTTCGTATGTAGCGAAGCACTACATCGCCATCCTGCGCTGAAAGGCGCATGCTTACCAGGAGCAGCAGTCCAATCAGCCGGCCAATCATCCCCGGCGCGCTTTCATTGCTTCACGCGCACGCAGGCGGATTTCCCGGCGCATTGCCGCTTCTTCAAATCGGTGTTTTTCTTCCTCTGTCTCAGCGACAAGTCCAGGAGCAGGAAGGGGCTTGCCGTATTGGTCAATTGCCACAAATGTGAGGTACGCTTCAGACGTACGCGTGCGAGTTCCGTTAAGAGGGTCTTCGCGTTCTACCTGAACGTACACTTCCATGGACGTTTTGAATGCACGCGTTAGGATAGACGTGATGTGGACCACGTGACCCAGCTTGATCGGTTCTTCAAATGTGATCTGGTCTACGGAAGCTGTAACACAGACCTTCCCGGAATGACGCATCGCGGATAATGCAGCCGCAATGTCCACCCAATGCATGAGGCGTCCGCCAAGCAGGTTCCCGAGATAATTCGTGTCGTTCGGGAGCACAAGCTCCGTCATGACAACCTGACTGTTTGCTGGAGTCTTCATCGTAGTCCTCGTTCGATTGCATCAACCACAGCCTGCTGCTGAGGTTGCTTTACTGTTCGTCGATATGTCGAAATAGCCGTGCGTGCTTCGTCGATACGCTCGAGCTCGGTAAGCAACTCAATCTTCTTTACTAACGCAGGCTCAAACCATTTCGTGTCGGGATACTCATCAACGATAGCGTCAAGCTGAATCATGGCTGCTTTGCGCGAAAGCGTTAGCAGATAGTGATCGGCAATAAGCCAGAAGCGCTCTGCAAGACGATCACGAAGTTCGCGAATGCGTTTCGATGCCTCGAGCGATAATGAATCACGCACGAATAGCGCCTGAAAGTCCGTATACGCCTGTATTGCCTTACGAGTGTTCTCCTGGTCGCGGTCAGCCGGTAGCGCAATCTTCTCATAGCACTGCGCGGCTTTGAACATTGACTCGCGGACGAACTCACTTGATGGGTAGGATCTGCGAACCTGATTGTAATTGAAGGCCGCCATGATGTACTCGCCACGCTCAAAGTTGATCTCAGCGGTATAGTACTGAGCATCATCAGCATACTGGGATGCAGGGTACTGCAGCTTGATCACATCAAACTGTGACTGGGCATCAAGGTAGTTCCCGTCATCGAATGATTTCTTGCCAGCCGAGTAGATGTCGTCAACGGACTTCTTGGCACCAGCCCCTTCTGCACTCGAGCACGCATGCAGCATCAGCGCAGTACTTATGCCTGCGATGACAAGAAGAATGCGATGCCGGAGAAGGTTCGTCATGCCGATCAGTATCCCATGCTCGCAAGTTGGGCGCGATCATTGCGCCAGTCGCTTCGCACTTTAACGTACAATTCGAGGAAGACAGGATACCCAAGGTGTGCTTCGATGGTGGCGCGTGCGGCCGATCCCACCTGCTTGAGTGCAGCACCCTTTGCGCCGATAAGAATGGCTTTTTGATTCTCCCGCTCAACGATCACGTCGGCAGAGATATACCACTTGCCCCCTTCGCGCTCTTTGAACTCGGTGATCATAACCTCGGTTGCGTAGGGGACTTCTTCGGTGAATTGTTTGAATACAGCTTCGCGCACGAATTCTGCGACGAAGAACCTGTCCGTTTGGTCTGAAGCAAGTTCAGAATCATACTGAAAGGGGCCTTCAGGCGCAATCTCACGGAGCATTGCCATGAGATCTTCGACGTAGGTGTTGCCCTTCGCTGATAGAGCGATAGCCTTTGCGAAGAGACCACTTGTGCGTGCCTGCTCCATCAACGGAAGTGCTTCCTTGCGGATCTTTACTGCGTCCATCTTATTGAGGACGAGAACGGTTGGACGCTTCCGCTTTTCGATGATGCCGGCCCACATGGGGTCCAGGATGTTGCCCCGCTCAATGGCCTTCGGTGTATCCACCACAACGCAGATGATATCTGCTTCGTCTAGTGCTTCGTCTACAAACCCCATCATAGAGCGCTGAAGCCGGTACTTTGGCTTCAGGATTCCTGGCGTATCCAAGAACACAAGCTGGGCATCGTCCTTTGTGTCAATGCCAAGCACCCTTCGCCGGGTAGTCTGCGGTTTGTTCGTCACAATGCTCAGATGCATTTCCATGATAGCATTCATGAGCGTGGACTTGCCGGCGTTTGGACGCCCGATAAGTGCAACAGTTGCGTACTTCGTCACGCTGCCTCTTTCGACGTTGGCTCGAACGTCACATCCGGATGTGCGGCCACCCATGCCCGTTCACGATCGATGATCTCCCGGACAGCTGGCTTTAAAAAAATGTCTTCGGGCACGAACTGACACATGGCGCGCGCCAGGATCACACAGGCTGCCTCTATAGGCATGGACCGGTTGATGATAACAAGACGCTGTTCCTTGACAAGGCATGCGCCGCCGCGGAACGTTCCTTGCTCGCGCCGCACTGTGTATTCCAGCGATTTTGCTAGGGCTGTAAGTTCTTCGAGTAGCTTATCTGCTTTCATTCGTTGGTTGCCGTGTTGTGTAACGGACGCATCGTGGTGAAGAGGACAATCGTGATGCCAGACAAGAGCACGAGCGATGTCGTTATGCCGATCGCCTGATTAGAAAACCGCGATGTAAAGACATTGATGATCTGACCCGGCTGTGCCAGTGGCATGCCGGTGTGGTAGTCAAAGAAGCTCCAGAGCAGGAGATCAGCATCGATCAGGTAGGCCTGCGCTGGAATCAGTATCACAAAGAGGATGGCCGACATCAACACCCAGCCATGTGTTCTAAAGGATTGCCGAACCAGCCACAGAACCAACAGCCCCGTTGCAGCTGCCGTTGCGTACGCAATCGTTGTCCACATTCCCAGACTGGTGTACAGCCAGATCGTTTGGAGCAACACGGGCTGACTGAGTTTCTGCTTCAGCGTAACGGTGCCTGCAACAAAAGCGTCATAGCCAACAGCCAGGCGGGCAACAGCTAAGCCAAGCCAGATAGAGCTGGCCAGCACAAAGAGGGAAAGGACTATTCGCGAAAATCGGCTGGAAAACATGGCGTAGTGTAATTGTAGGCCTGCAAGTTACGGCACAGGGTGTATTTCCTCGTCGCGCACGTTATCAACGCGCAGCAGGCACCCCTATCGCACTTCCCAGTAAAGCTTTTTCCGAAGCTCCTGAATCCATTCCTGTTCCAAGCGCTGACGCTTTTCCATTGATGCCATCTGTTCAAGCTGCTTAAAGTCTTCCTCGATTGTGGGGAAGTGCTGCTTAAGAAACTTCTTACGCCAGAGAATATGGAAACCAGGCTTTGTGGGATCTGCTGCGTACGGCAGCGGCTCCGTAACATCACCGTCCTTCATCGCAAGGATCGTTTTGCGCATATCTTCTGGGAGACGCTGCAGATCAATCTGCCCCATCGCACCACCAAAGCCTTGCGTCTCTTTCTCCTCGCTGAACTTCTTTGCTAGTGCTTCGAAGTCTTCTCCGGCCTTCACACGCTCGCGAATATCTGATAACTGCTTCTTCACTGCTTCGCGGTCTTCATCGCTCTGGCCAACACGGATAAGGATGTGCCGACAGGTGATTGTTGAAGATGTCTTGCCGATAAGCTGGATGATGTGCCAGCCAAACGGCGTCTCGACGGGCTGTGAGATTTCGTTAGACTCGAGAGCAAATGCGGCCGACTCAAATGCAGGGACAAACTTTCCCTTTTCTACAGTACCAAGGTCTCCGCCATTTGCAGCAGAAACAGCATCTCCGCTGTACCTGCGGGCAAAGTCGCTAAAGGAGCTGCCCTTGATGATTGAATCACGGACGCGAATAGCAAGCATCTGAGCTTCTTTGTTCTTTGCGCTGGAGGCTGTAACATACTTTACGATGTGGTACAGGTCTACACGGTCGTTGATCTGAGGTATGGAATCCTTGTACTTCGCAAAAAAAGCCTCAACATCGGAACGCGATGCTTTGACGTCGCCGAACTTCTCTCCTTGAATCTTCTCAACAAGCAGGCGCTTGCGGATCTCATCACGAAAGTCCTTGCGAATGCGCGACATGCTCATGCCGTAGAGGTCTTCAATCCGTTTTTCCGAGCCGTACTGTTGTACCAGCATTTGGATCTGATATTCCATCCGCTGCGTGATCTCGTCTTCCTGAACGTCAACGCTGTCTTCAATCGCCTTTGTAACGATTAACCGCTCATTGATGAGTTGGTCTACGATTGCTCTGCGCATCGCAGGATCTTTTTTATTGATCCGTGGATCTCGCTGAGCCATTACCTCTAGCTGCCCGTCTACGTCAGACTTCAAAATGATCTCACGTCCAACGATCGCTACAATTCCCTCTACAGCATCCTGCGCTAGTACGCATGCCGAGGGTGATATCAGGGCGAAGCCTATGGCCGAAGCCAGCGATATGCGACGAAGGATGCTCATTACTTCTTCGACTTTTTGTCGGTCTTCTCAGCTGGCCAAACAGCATCGAGCACTTTAGCGTTGTACGTTACTGGGTGACGTGTCCGAACACCCGACAACCAGTTCTCTGTTAGACGCTTCTGCAGGGCATCCTGATATGCAGGGGCAATCTCCGACATAGCATTCTCAAATGTCTTCTGCTGAGGTGGAATGATCGCTTCAAGTTTGATCATCGACCAGCCGGCATCGAGTTTTACAGGACCGATCACATCGCCAATCTTCGTTGTGCCAGTGATTTGCTGAGCAACCTTTGATGTCTTGGGCGACAATGCATTGGTGTAGCCCTTCTTATCGCGCATGCCGTCGCGCTGGGTATACTCCTGCGCAAGTGACGAGAAGTTCTCGCCCTTGTTCAAGCGCTGTTGGATCACAGCAAGAAGTGAGTCGTTCAGAACAAAGATCTCTGTAACGTCATACTTGGTCTCGGTCATCCAGCGTGACTTCGTTGTCTCGTAGAACGCTCGGGCATCCGTTGTGTCGAACTTGAGCTTGCTCCATACTTCCTTTTCTTCCACCTTAAAGAGCAGAATACCATCATTGAATTCGCGCATCAGTGAAGCAAAGTCTGGATAGTCACGTTCAAGATTTGCTGTTGCCTGCTCAAGAGCGATCGGGTCCGTCATCTTGTTAATCGCACGGTCAAAACCAGCACGATTGAGCGTAAAGCCGCGCAGATCTGACCGCTTGCGTAGCGTATCGGTAAACTGCTGCACGCTGTAGCTGCCATTAGAAAGGTAATACAGCGGCTGTGGCAGGAGGTCGTCCATGATTGAGCGGTGCCACAGGGTATCCTGCGTGTTGCGGTTGGTATCGATTGAATTCAACAGCTTGGCAAGATTTACAATGTTCCATCCGTAGCCGTTGGCTTTCTTCACGGAATCCAGAACTAGGCGCTTGTCTTCTTCGTAGTAGAGTCTGCGATATGATCTCTTCGCTGCGTCGCGCTCTACGAAGGCATCTGGACGCTTGGTTGAATCGCGAATGATGATGTGTGTGCCGAACAGTGTTTTAACCTTACCAGAGACCTGTCCGTCCTTGAGGTCGAAGATCGCGCGCTCAAAGTCAGGCACCAGACGAGAGTTATTGTTTTCCATACCTCCAGAGCGGGTGTAGGGGGCTCCGAGGTATCCACCTTTAGATGCAGACGTCTTGTCGTCTGAGTATGCCTTGGCAAGATCGCCGAAAATATCGCCAGATGGCTGCAAGCCCCTTCCCGTAAGCGCTGCATTCTGCTGTGCTGCAGGCATCTTGAGAATGCTGATGAGGGAGTCTGCAAACAGCTGTGTTGCGATGCTGTCGCGTGTGTCTTTTGGCTGCAGAAGAATGTGACGGAACTTCACTGATTCGCGTCCTGCCGAACGGAACAGCTTTACGATGAAGTAACCGAAGCGAGAGTAAATCGGTGCAGGGCTAACCTGTCCGATGCTCATTCCGTATGCAGCATCTTCAACGGCCTTGATGATCGTGCCACCACTGATCCATGGAAGGCGTCCGCCATTGGCTGCCGTTTCCTTGTCATCTGATGAGTCACGAGCTGTTTTATCAAAGTCAGCACCAGCAGTTAACTGGGCAATCAGACGTTCTGCCTTGCGGCGGCTTGCCAGGGTATCCCACCCACGTGTTGCCGGATCTGGAATAGCGCAGAGAATCACACCAATTTCAAGCTCTGTAAGGCGGCGCTGGGCCAGTTCTTCTACGCGACGGTTGGCAACGGCCTTGTCGTAGAAGAATGTTTCTGAGAGAAGTCGGCGGTTGTTTGCCAGGTCTACCTTCACAGCTGAGTCTTTGTCGAGCCCCCTATCGCGGGCATCCTGGACCTTTAGCCGGTAATTGGTATACAGGCGCAGGAACTCCATCGCGGTGTCCTTCGGCACGCTTGAGAGCTTCGTGTCGCGGCGTGTGAGGTTCTTCTGAAACGCACGCTCAACGTCACCAAACGGGATGTTCTCGGTGCCAACGGTAGCAATGATGGTTTGCGATTGATCAACGGGTTTTGATGGACGCGTTTTCTTTTGAGCGTGAGCAGAGATCGCCGCTGAGCAGGCGATTGCCGTCAGGGCAAGGATGCGAAGACGAATCATCATGGCGTTATGCAACATGAAACAACCGTAAAATCAATGATGTAATGCGGACGGGTTTAGACGACCGGGTTGCAAAAATAGTCAGTTCAGGACGTCTTGACCTACCTTCCAGACGTCTCCGGCACCCATTGTTAACAATATGTCGCCGTCTTTGAGGATCTCTCGGAGCACGGAAGGCACATCAACAAGCCTTGGAACGTACTGAACATGCCTGTGGCCAGCATCTCTGGCCGCATCAGAAATAAGTTTACCTGAGACCCCTTCGATCGGTTCTTCCCGAGCTGGGAAGACGTCGGTAAGGATTAACATATCTGCGTTATCAAAGGAAGTGGCAAACTCTTTGTAGAAGTCACGCGTGCGGGTATAGGTATGGGGCTGAAACACAGCCACTATACGCCGGTTCCATCCATTCCGGGCGGCCTCAAGAGTTGCCAGGATCTCCGTTGGATGGTGCGCATAATCATCGATTACGAGTATTCCGTTGCGTTCTCCCTTGATCTCAAACCTGCGGTAGACGCCTCCAAACTCGGCAAGTGCTTCGGCAATTACGTCAAGCGCCACGTTGCACTGCAAGGCAACGGCACATGCCGCCAGAGCATTGAGCACATTATGTTCACCGGGTACATTAAGGGTTATCTGGCAAAGGGGCTCGCCATGATAATTCAGCGTAAATGACGAAGTGTTGTCGTGATACGAGATCTCGGTTGCGCGCACGTCGCACTGGGGTGTTGTTCCGTAAGTGGTTACAACACGCTTGATTAGCGGGAGTACATCCCGAACGCCGGGGTCGTCGAGGCACACACAGGCGGTCCCGTAAAAGGGCACTTTGTTTGAAAACTCAGTAAATGCCCCTTTAATGTCGTCCAAATCCGAGTAGATGTCCAGGTGATCTGCCTCAATATTCGTTACAACTGCGATGGTTGGCAGAAGCTGCAGGAAGCTGCGGTCGTATTCATCAGCTTCGAGAACAATCCAGTCTCCCTTGCCCAGCCGTGCATTTGTGCCGCCCAGCCCCTTGAGGCGTCCGCCTACAATAACGGTAGGGTCAAGACCGGCCTTCATCATCACCAGGCCGCACATCGATGTAGTAGTGGTCTTCCCATGTGTTCCGGCAATAGCCAGCGTGTACTTCAGCCGTGAGACTTCGCTGAGCATCTCGGCTCGGCGAATGATCGGAATCTTTCGCTCGAGAGCGGCTAATGTTTCGGGATTGTCCGTTGGCCGTACTGCAGAGGAGTAGACCACAACCTCGGCCCCCTCAATGTTCTCCTTGGCATGTCCGATAAAAACAGACGCACCTTGTCGGGCTAGGTAGGCTGTGGTTTCGGAGGACTGCATATCCGAGCCGGACACAGTAAAGCCCTGAGAAAGCAGGATCTCTGCAATGCCGCTCATGCCGGAGCCGCCGATGCCGACGAAGTGGATGTGGTTAACGGACGAAAAATTCATGTACGGTAGGTTTCTGGACGTCTGTCCGCGAAAATATCATTGATGGAGTTGAAGCTCTTTGTTCTTGCGGCAGCAGGGTCAATATCGGCAGTGATGATGGCCATCTCCGTTGGCCCCGTCTCAGCAAGCGTCTCACCGTTTGTGCCATAGATGGCGCTGAGTCCGTTAAACGCAACGTCTTCACCGCCATTATGCTCTGCGCCGGTTCTGTTTGCCACTGCCAGGAACACCTTGTTCTCAAGTGCCCGCACGGGCATGGCCATGCGCCAGAGGTGGGTTACGAGATTCGACGGACAGACAACGAGGTCGGCCCCTTGCAGCGCGAGTGTGCGTGCTGACTCCGGGAAGCGCCAGTCGTAGCATATCATCGTGCCAAGTGTGCAGTCTAGGTGGGGAAGGGGCGTGCAGAAAAATCCTGTATTGCCCTCGTCAAAGCAGTAGCGCTCTTTATAAAAGAGATGCGTTTTTCGGTACACCTGCGTTTCGATGTCCGGACCGGCAATAACTGCTGAATTATAGACGTTCTCACCGGTGGACTCTGCAAAGCCACATATCACAACGCTGCCGGTATCTCGCGCGGTTTGAACGATTAACGAGATATGATCACCATCAACAGGCTCTGCTGCTATGCGTGCCTCTTCGCGAGTGGCAAAGAAATAGCCCGATGTTGCAAGCTCAGGCACCACAACCACATCTGCCTTGGCAGTACGAATGGCCTCGGTGATTGTCTGCGTGTTGGCATCGAGATCACCAAAGACGGGTGCGAATTGAATGCAGGCAATGCGCATCAAAAATTCATCGAGATCGTAAAGATCGGCGTTGTCGGAGTACCCGCCATGCCCACAACAATTGAGCCATCAGCAGGCAACAGAGGTTCTGCGATGCTGAAGAGTTCTTTGCTCAGCACATGGACTCCGTAGGCAACGCCTGCACCAACTGCATATCCAGCGAGCACGTCTGTGAGGTAGTGTACACCAAGGTTCATGCGAGAGAATCCCATCCAGAGTGTGTATCCAACGGATGGGGCGATTACATACCATTTAGGGTAGCGCAGCATCATCGTCGTTGCGATGGCAGCGGCACCAGCAGAGTGTCCAGATGGAAAGGAGCTAAGGTACTTGTCGTTCTTCCCTTCGCCGTTCACTATCAGTCCGGGATATGCCTGGTAGGGGCGTTCTCGATCCACGATGATCTTCGTTGCCACGGCAATGCCATAGGTGATGCCAAGTGTGGTTAGAGCTTGGATCCCCGTTTCTGCTGCATACCGTCTGTCTGCCGACGGCTTATCCAGCTCCGAAGCGAGCACGCCATAGGCATAGAGCGATGCAGGCACGGCAACATAGACCGTTGATGCAGCATCGGACATGAACCGAGAAACGTTTTTGAGGCCTTCGCTCTTGATGGAGTTGATCTCATAGACCAGACGTCCATCCCAGCCGAAGTAATCAACATCAACATCCTGAGCGCTCAAAGAGCACACGGCCAACATGAGTACGATAAAATGCTTCATGTGCAAAAGTAGGGCAGGGCGTATTTTCGAACGTGATAAATGTTGCCATTGTTGGAGCCACGGGGCTCGTTGGACGCACCATGCTGCGTGTGCTTGAGGAACATCAGGTGCAGGTTGGCGAGCTGCGATTACTTGCCTCGAAGAGGTCTGCCGGAGTGGTCATCCACGGTCTTGGACGTGAGAATGTTGTCCAGGAGCTAACGCCGGAGTCTTTTGCCGGCATGGACTACGCCCTGTTCAGCGCCGGTGGGGCCATCAGTAAGATCTATGCGCCCATTGCTGCATCAGCAGGGTGCGTGGCCATCGATAACTCCAGCTCCTGGCGCATGGACCCAGCCGTTCCGCTGGTCGTACCAGAGGTAAACCCTGGTGATGTGCATACGCACTCGGGGATCATTGCCAATCCGAACTGCAGCACAATTCAGCTTGTGGTGGCAGTAAAGCCCCTTATCGACATGTATGGCGCGAAGCGTCTCGTAGTGAGCACGTATCAGAGTCCGTCCGGTGCCGGACAGCAGGGTGTAGACCAGCTAACTGCCGAGCTCGCCGGCCAAGAGCCTCAGAACCGCATCACGCCGCATACCCTAGCCATGAATACGGTGTTTCATACCATCAACGAACTCAACGGATCATCAGAAGAAGAAGTCAAGATGATGCGCGAAACACGTCGTATTCTCCACCTGCCCGAACTACCGATCGCTGTCACGTGCGTGCGCGTGCCCGTGCTTGGCGGACATGCCGAGAGCGTGGCTATCGAGACCGTGCATGCGTGCGATCCCGATGCCGCACGCAAGCTGCTCTCTGCGCAAGAGGGAATTGTCGTGGTAGACGATCCCGCTTCACACACGTACCCGACGCCTACTGCGTCCAAGGGTACAGACCCAGTCTATGTTGGACGAATCCGAAAGGACGCGTCGGTAGAACATGGACTACTTATGTGGGTTGTAGCAGACAACCTGCGGAAAGGGGCGGCAACCAACGCCGTTCAGATACTCCAACTTCTTACGAATACCACAACAACATGAACTCATACGTAGTGATTATGGCCGGCGGATCCGGCGAACGATTCTGGCCGCTTTCCCGCATGCGCAAGCCAAAGCAGCTCTTAAAGCTTACATCGCCAGATGCGATGATGATCGAAGAGGCTATAGAGCGTATCGAGCCCCTTATCCCAAGGGAGCGCATCCTTATCATCACGAGCGAGATGTTGCGTCAGCCCATTATCGATGCTCTTCCAGGCCTGCCCCCAGAAAATGTTGTCGCAGAGCCAGCTAAGCGCAACACAGCACCGTGCCTGGCACTTGCGTGCAGCGTAATCGAAGCTCGTGAAGGGGCTGATGCGCTGATGGCAGTGCTTACAGCCGATCACTTTATCGGTGATGTGCAGGCTTTCCGGAAAGACGTAGCACTTGCGCTTGCGCATGCACAAACGAGTGATGCCCTCGTGACCATGGGTATTCCGCCAACACGTCCGGAGACGGGCTATGGGTACATCCGTATGACGGAGCGCGCGAAGCCATCGACGATCGCAAAGGTCGCCGAGTTCAAAGAAAAACCAGCGTTTGACGTTGCACTCGAATACGTGCGCAGCGGGGAGTACGTCTGGAATAGCGGCATGTTCTTCTGGCGCACACACGCCCTGCGAGATGCGATGATGTCTGTGCTGCCCGATGTAGGCAAGCATATCGAAGCAATGACGGCTTCGTGCAGGGAACATAAGAGCGTAGCGCTTGGACTCACATTTAGCGAGATGCCGGATATCTCGATCGACTATGGCGTGATGGAGCGTGCAGAGAATGTCTATACCGTGCCGGCGTCCTTCCCATGGGACGATGTAGGGTCGTGGGATTCGCTCGACCGTATGCAGCCGAATGACGATCGGGGCAACGTGCGGCAGGGCTCCACGCTAACACTGGATTCGCAGAACTCCGTTGTTGTAAACGCACACGATGGCGACCATGTGGTTACCACCGTTGGAGTAGACAATCTCGTTGTTGTTGTAACCAACGACGCAACGATGATTTGTCCGAAGCATAAGGCACAGGACGTCAAGAATATCGTGAAGGCACTTCGCGAGCAAGGACGCAGTGATGTCCTCTGAGCTTGTAAAGCACAGCGCATCACAACGCATCGCCGCAGCGTTTGACCTAGCCGGTGATGATCTCGAGTTTGTTGGGACGTTCGAAGAAATGCGGGCAATGCTCATCAACCGCATCACCGAGCTTTTGTCGCGCAATCCCGAAAAGCTGATGGCCATTCTCTATCGCATCGATGTGAAGGAAGCCGCAGTCAATCAGATCATGTCCACCTCGTTCCCGCTCGAAGTGCCCATCCACCTGGCAGACCTCATCATCACACGTCAGCTCGAAAAGGCACAATCCCGCGCCGACCATGCGCGTGGGCAAGAGGAGAGCAATTCATGAAGACACTCCTTACCAACATCTCTTCTCTCGTAACTGTTGATGCCAACGGAGCCCCCTTCATTACTGGCGAAGCCATGCGCGAAGTAGGAGAGATCAATCAAGGGGCTATCCTCTTTAGCGATGTGATCGAATGGATAGGCACAACAGAAGACGCCAAGCACCTTGATCATACAGATGTAACGGTCATCGAATGCACAGGCAAAACTGTTCTGCCCGGATTTGTCGACTCTCACACGCACATGGTGTTTGCCGGCTCTCGCGCACATGAATTCGCGCGTCGTGTCGCAGGCGCAACGTACGCAGAGATCGCCGCAGAAGGCGGTGGCATCCTCACAACCATGCGCGCCGTGCGCGAGGCAACGCTCGAGCAGCTCGCAGCAAACGGACGCAAGCTCGTTCAATCTGCGCTGGCTCATGGCACCACGACGGTGGAGATCAAGAGCGGCTATGGGTTGGATACAGAGAGCGAGCTGAAGATGTTGGAAGCGACGAAGAAGGTACAAGGTACTAGGTACAAGGTACAGCAGTCTCCGTCCCTCGTCCCTAGTCCCTCGTCCCCGGTACCTAGTCCCTCGTCCCTAGTCCCTCGTTCCTCGTCCCTAGTACCTAGTCCCTCGTCCCTAGTACCTAGTGTCTTCATCACCTTCCTCGGTGCTCACGCCGTGCCCCCTGAGTGGAAGCATGATCCCGAGGCATACGTAAACATCGTTATCAATGAGATGTTACCCGCTGTTGCAGAGCAGGGGATTGCTGAATTCTGTGATGTGTTCACAGATGCAGGGTTCTTTACTGTTGAGCAGTCTACGCGAATACTGAAGAAAGCCAAGGAGCTTGGGCTCAAGCTCAAGGTTCATGCGGATGAAATTGCGCTCATCGGAGCCTCGCAGATGGCTGCGGAGCTTGGGTGTATCAGCGCCGATCACCTGGAGCACAGTACAATCGACGAGATACGCATTCTGCGTGATGCAGGAGTTGTATGCACGCTGCTTCCAGGCACTGCTTACACGCTTCGTCTGCCATATCCGGATGCGCGCACGATGATCGCCGAAGGGGCTGTCGTTGCCCTTGCCACAGATTGCAATCCGGGGTCGAGCTACAGCGAGAGCATGCCAACGATCATGTCGCTTGCCTGCATGAACATGCGTATGAGCATCGAAGAAGCCATTGTTGCATCCACCATCAACGGTGCGGCTGCACTTGGCATATCAGCCACATGTGGCTCCCTCGAAGTTGGTAAACGAGCAGACGTTGTACTCTACGATGTGCCTTCGTACAAGGACATTGTGTACCACTATGGTGTAAACCATGTGGAGAGGGTGTGGGTAGCTTGAGGCCTAGGTACAAGGTACAAGGTACTAGGTACACAGGGGTACAGCAGATTAGTCCTCGTCTTCTGAGTCCCAGCACCAATCTGACGAATCTTCGTCTAATGGAATATCTTGTAGCAAGTTGCTGTCAGGCTCAACATTGTTAAACCAGCCAACGCGCTTTTCAGGGTTTTGGGTTGAGTTTTCCATGCCCAAATCTACGCCATTCTTGCGAAAGCCGAAACGAGCGTAATGGGTCCTTCGTAATTGCTCGACGCAGTCGAGCGGAGTAATTACGCGAAGCGGAGTAATTTTGACAATGCTTTCCTTCTACAACACCCTCACAAAATCTGTCGAACCCTTTACGCCCCTTGACCCAGCGGCGGTGCGCATCTACTCGTGTGGTCCGACCGTGTACGATGTGGCCCATCTTGGGAACATGCGTGCCTTTGTGTTTACGGATCTGTTGCAGCGTGTGGTGCGCGAGGTAGGGGGCTACCCTGTCCGCTGGGTGATGAACATTACCGATGTTGATGACAAGACCATTCGCGACAGTGCTGTGGGCTCTGCCAGATGGCGCAGTGCGATGGGAGAGCAGTCGGATGACGTGCGCGCGAATCTTCGCGCGTATACCGAATTCTTTGACAGAGAGTTTCGAGCAGACCTTGTCTCGCTGGGAATTGAGATGTCGCACTTTGCCCATATGCCGCGGGCAACGGACTACATCGGGCAGATGCAGGATCTCACGCGTGAGATCGTGAATGCCGGCTATGGGTATGTGTCGGAAGGATCGGTGTACTTCAACGTTGCATCGTACTCATCCAAGAATTCCTACGGACGTCTCTTTGCGATCGATACGGAGAACTTCCGTGAGGGCGTTCGTATCGATGCTGATGAATACGATCGGGAATCCGTGAGCGACTTCGTATTGTGGAAAGCGCGTAAGGATGACGAGCCATATTGGGACTTCGAACTCAACGGAGAGAGCATCCCGGGACGTCCGGGCTGGCACATTGAATGTTCTGCGATGTCGAAGGAGCTTCTTGGCTTGCCCTTTGATATCCACACAGGCGGCGTAGACCTCCGCTTCCCACACCACGAAGATGAACTAGCGCAGTGCTGCGCAGGGTATCACGTGCATGAGCAGGCCAGGTTCTGGATGCACAACGAGTTCTTGGAAGTGGAAGGCAAGAAGATGTCAAAATCGCTTGGCAACTTCTTCACTCTTCGCGACCTGCTTGGGCGCGGACACGACCCATTGGATATTCGTCTGGCGCTCATGATGGCGCATTACCGAACAGTACTGAATTTTACCTTCGACAGCCTGCGTGCCGCTTCTGTTACTAGGGGGCGAGTACAAAACACCATTTGGGATCTTATCGACGTTGCAGGTGTGCCGAGCGCAGATGATGCTGCGCCGATGCCGACGTCAGTTGCCGAAGCATTTGCTGATGACCTCAACGTGCCACAGGCGCTTGCTCGCATGTACGAGTATCTCTCGAGCAATGCCGATGCGAAGAGCAATCCAGTGCAGGCGCTAGAAGTACTTCTGCGCCTCCGCGCAATCAACAACGTGCTTGCCGTGTGGAGCTTTACGGAACGTCCATCTGTAGACGTACCCGACAACATCCGCGACCTGGCCGAAGAGCGCTGGGCTGCGCGCAGCTCCAAGAACTGGTCAGAGGCAGACAGACTCCGCAACGAGCTCACATCCCTCGGGTGGATAATGAAGGACGGCAAAGACAGCTACACCCTCGAGCCCCTTTCCTAAGGAACGTGATGATAACGCATGTTACGATTATCGGAAAAGGAAGAGTGGGGGAGTCGGTTGGGAAGGTACTAGGTACTAGGTACGAGGGACTAGGTACTAGGGACGAGGGACTAGGGACTGGGGACCAGATGACGTTGAATGTGGAAACCCTATCTGCGAGAGAGTTTCTACACGGAACAAGAGCTGTCGTATCAGGTACCTCGTCTCTAGTACCCAGTACCTCGTCCCTAGTACCTAGTCCCTCGTCCCTAGTCCCTAGTCCCTCGTCATCCATCTTCCTCCTCGCCTGCAAAGACGCCTTTCTTCCGGCAGTTATCCAGCGATTGGCGGAGCAGTATGGAGAGCGCCTTGCAGGATCACTCGTGATGCATGTGAACGGCTCGCTCGGTACGGACATCTTGGAGCCCCTTCGTGCATGTGGGGCGAGGATTGCGGCGGCGCACCCATTCCAGACATTTGGTTCTGTAGACCCATCGGCGCTTAACGGCATAGGCTGGGGCGTGGAGTGTGATGATGATGCGTGGCCCCTTACCGAAGAGTTTGTCAAGCTCACAGGGGGCTTCCCGTTCCGGTTGCCGAAGACAGATCCAGTGTCGAAGCGGCGGTATCATGCAGCTGCAGTAGCTGCATCGAACTTTACCTATGCGGCGTATGATCTAGCGCGTGGTTTGGCAAATGAGGCTGGCATACCAGCGGAGACGTTTCTCGTGCCCATCATGCAGCGCACGCTGGACAACGCCGCCAAAGCCATGCACGATGGCACCCCCTTTGCGCTCACAGGTCCACTCGTCCGCGGAGACATGGACGCCGTGCAACGTCAGCTCGACGCCATGCCCGAAAACCTGCGCGAGCAGTACATTCATCTGACGAATGCGCTGAAGGAAGTGATTAAGAGAGCAGCGAGTAGCGAGTAGCGAGTAGCGAGGTTCCTCGCTTTGCTCGGAATGACGCGGCGTGCATTGGGTTCCTCGCTTTGCTCGGAATGACGCGGCGTGCGTCATTCCGAGGCACGTAGTGCCGAGGAAGCTCGCGGATGGTGCATCTGCCCCTCGTTCGCGAGGGTGACATTGTCACGCCACCATTTTATCGGGCGACCACACACCCCAATACTTTGTTTGGCGACCACGCAGTGTCGCCCCTACGCATGTCACGTTCAAACCAATTCACGACACAGAGAACGTGAAGGGGGCTACCCTTCATCGCGCATCAACACACGCAGTGCGAGGTTCTCTATGTCGGAGTCGATTCGGATCATTCCATGGTTGGAAGGAAGGTGTTCGTTCTATGCGATTGAGCGTAATGGAGTGTGTCTGGCAGATGAGTTTATGGAGATATTGGAAGGTACGGACAGGGGGTACTCGCTGCGGTTATCGAGAATGATCCAGGGACTTCGCACGAGGCAACAAATAAGGCCGGCGATATTGCGTCCAGAGCTTCCAGGCCTTGGTGTGTTTGCTCTGTATAATCACAAGGAGTTCCCATCTGAGCAGTATAATCCAAGCAGACTGTTGTGCACCTATGTTGGTGACAGTGCACGAATCCTTCTTGTTGGCTCGGGTTTTATTAAGACAAGAAATGAACCAATTCAGATGAACGGCAGGGCGAGTTACGAAGCTCAGTATCTTGCATCGGTTTCGAAGAAGGTCAACGATAGAATTGAATGTGGCGAGATAATCATAGTGGGCTCGAAACTGTTGCCGTTATATCCCGATTCATTTACATTCTAACCATGTTGAGTAGAACATGCACATCGTTGAACAATTATCGGCCCAGCTGCTTCCTGAAGAACGCCTCCTTGTTGACTGGCAACTTTCGCTTGCAGTGAGAATATCTCAAGTCTTGGAGGAACAGCAGCTCACGTTGCACGAGTTTGCTGCAAAGGCTGGAATCTCGGAAGATAAACTCGATGCCCTGCTTCACTCCGGAGCTGATCCATCTCTGAGCCTGCTTGCGCAGATCTCCGCCCGTTTGAACACCGAGTTACTCTTTTGGAAAGATGCGGACGTAGTTGAGTAGCGAACAGCGAGGTCCCTCGCTACGCTCGGAATGACGCGGCGTGCATTGGGTTCCTCGCTACGCTCGGAATGACGCGGCGTGCATTGGGTTCCTCGCTACGCTCGGAATGACGCAGCGTGCATCAGGTGCCTCTGCAGGTACCACCTCACATACGTGGACTTCCCATCTACGTTGGGCCAAGCCATAACGATAATGTAGGGTATGACTTTTGCCCCTAAGACCGCTGTGCAGATACTACTTGTTTCACATTTTTAGATACTACGTACCCCTCTAGATTTGCGGCCCAGCCTGGCGCCGGAGCTGGCTTGAAGCACCATTAGTTTCTGCAGGATTTGTTCCTCGGCGTATTATGAGACGGGGCCAGTATGCGCAGTATCTTTTGCATCCTCCTTATTGTTTTTGCATCGTCTTTCGAGGCATCAACTCAAACGACATCATGGGGTTTGTATAATCCCGGTTCGCCGAATCCAGGCGGGGGCGTCCGTGGCATAACAATACCAGCCGCAGATGCGGGGTATATACTCCTTGGTGATCTTGGAACCCAGACAACAGAGTTTTCTGTAGCAATGTGGGTTAAGCCTGCTTCACAACTTCAAACGTATGCTGTGCTAGTAGATGGTAATCACGGAAACGTCGCTGTATTGCCTAACGCAAACTGGGTTATCCAGTCGCTGAATGCTGGTGCTACATGGGGTTTCCTCGGAGCAACATTTACATTACAGCAAGGACAATGGCAGCATCTTCTGTGCACGTATGGAAGTGGTAAAGCAAAGGTGTACGTCAACGGCACACTTGTAAGTCAGGCTAACTGGAGCCTAGTCTGGGGAGCAGCAGCAGAGGTATACATCGGCAACTGGCCGCTGGGTGGGCGTCGATTTCACGGTGAGATCGATGAAGTAATCGTTACACGCAATGTTTTGCAAACAACGGACTTTTCTCCAAAAAATCGATACGAATTATCTGACCTTCCTGCTAACACATTAGGGCTGTGGCATTTTGATGAAGGTAGTGGAACCACGACTACGAATGCGTATACAAATCAGTCAAATTCCGTCACGAACTGGCAATGGATTAGTCGTACACTCGAGAACGAACCTTGCTCTACGGTTACGATACAATCGCAACCACTTGGCGCGACTGTAAGCACCGGACTAAATACTACTATTCAAGTAACAGCAGTCTCAACTGCTGGAGTGCTAAGCTATCAATGGCAGCGAAAGCAGGGGGCATATTTTGTTAATCTGGCAAACGGAACAGATTATCAGAATGTGACATCATCTGTGCTAACAATTGCGTCAATGAAGCCAGAGCTCGTTGGAACATATCGGTGTATCGTTTCGAATCCGACATGTGCTGTTTATACTGCTGAGTGCGGACTTCGGATGCCTACAGACAATTCGGCAGCCGTGAAGAATCCTGGCACTCCCAATCCAGGAGGAGGTGTGCGTGGGATAACCATACCTGCGGCAGATGCGGGATATGTTCTCCTGGGCGACCTCGGAACCCAGACTACAGCGTTTTCCGTCGCTATGTGGGTTAAGCCTGCCGCGCAGCGACAGGGCTATGCCGTTCTTGTAGATGGTAACCACGGGAATGTAGCGGTACTGCCGAACGCAAATTGGGTTGTTCAGTCGCTGAATAGCGGGGCAACTTGGGGCTTTTTGGGTGCAAACTTTACTCTTCAGCAAGGGCAGTGGCAGCATCTTCTGTGTACGTATGGGGATGGTCAGGCAAAGGTCTATGTAAACGGTACTCTTGTAAGTCAGGCCGCTTGGAATCTTGTCTGGGGAGCAGCTGCTGAGGTGTACATTGGAAATTGGCCGCTCGGTGGACGCCGGTTCCATGGCGAAATCGACGAAGTGATCGTAACGCGAAATGTGATGCATTCATCCAACTTCACGCCCAAATCACGATACGAGCTCGCAGATCTCCCAGCAAATGCTTTGGGGCTTTGGCATTTTGACGAGGGCGGAGGACAAACGGTTGCCAATGCTATCGATCAGAGCACGTATTCCGTCCAAAACTGGCAATGGGTAACGCGTGGATCAGCTATCACATGTAATCTGGTTGTTCGCGATCTTGTACATCAGACATCAGTAGCAGGCGGTCATCAGGTTCAGTTGGCTGTAACAGCTACTTCCAGCCCTAGCGAATCTATTTCGTATCAGTGGCAAGTGTTTAATGGTAGCGAATATGTGGCTCTTTCGAATAGTCCTGATGTTTCAGGAAGTACTACTTCAGTGCTGACGTTGAACTCCGCACGACTTTCTAAAAAGGGGCCATACCGATGCGTGGTTTCAACGGCTACGTGCTCGGTTGTAACAAATCCTACCGAACTCAATGTAACGTGTCCATGTAATCAGTAATGCCTGATTGGTGCGGTCGCGAGTTGGTACTGCATTATCTTGCGACTGCAGACTGTGCGTTTTACATTTTTTGGGTTAGCATGTTGCATGGGACAATCATCGAAGTCTAAGAAGGCTACAGATCACTCAGATCAACGCGCTACCAAGCGTCCACCAGTGCCTGCTTCTGGTCTGCTGCAGCGATGGCTGTGGCCAGTTGTATTGATTGTTACTGTAGTTGTTGCATTCCAGCCGGCGCTGCGATCAACAAAGCAGTTCACAAACTGGGACGACAACCAGTATGTAACCGAGCAGCCCCTTGTCAAGGAGCTTAGTGGTCAATCGATTTCCCAAATGTTTGATACCGGGACTCAGGTTGCATCGAACTATCACCCGATCACGATGCTCTCTCTGGCAGTCGATTACAAGTTGCACGGTGATGATGCATCTGGCTTTGCACTAACGAATCTTCTTCTGCACATCATTAACACACTTCTTGTGTTTGTCTTTGTGCGCAGGCTTCTACCAAATGCGACGTTTGTGGCCGGTTTTACGGCACTATTGTTTGGTATCCATCCAATGCACGTCGAGAGTGTTGCATGGATCTCAGAGCCAAAAGATGTGCTCTACACATTGTTTCTGCTGGTGTCGCTGATCTTCTATGTGCGCTATGTGCGCGAGAGGAGCATGCTCCACTTTGCCATCGCCATGGCTGCATTCGTACTATCCGTGTTGTCGAAAGCTATGGCTACGCCGTTGCCGATTCTTTTGTTGGTTGTTGACTACTACCTGCGACGTCAGATAGATAAACGTGCGGTACTCGAGAAGCTTCCAATGCTGGCCTTCTCTGTTGTGATGGGCCTTATAGCCGTCAAGTTTCAGTCGGAAGAGGCCATCACCAAGGCCGACCCCTACAGCTTTACTCAACGTATTGCGTTTGCGGGCTTTGGTTATGTGACGTACTGGTTCAAGATGCTTGTGCCGTACAACCTATCGGCATTGTATCCATATCCGGTTCTCAAGCAAGGGGCTCTGCCAATCTGGTATTATGGGTATCCAGTGCTAGCGCTTGGAATGGTTGTGGGACCGGTGTATGCCGCACGACGTAACCCAGACCTACAGAGGCTGATTGTTCTGTGCATCGGAATCTTTGTCTTGTTTGTTGCCATGGTGCTTCAGCTTGTTTCTGTTGGACAGGTAGTCATGGCAGAGCGCTACACATACGTGCCCTACATTGGCAGCTTGTTGCTCCTAGCCTACGGTGCATCATGGATCAAAGACAGATACCCAGCTGCTGGATGGGCCTTGGCAATAGGGTTCGCCGGCATGTGCTTGGTTGTTACGCGTGCGCAGGCAGCAGTATGGGAGAACTCAGAAACATTGTGGAGCAAGGTCATCGCGCTGCACGGTTCGGCATCGGAGATTGCCTACGAATCTCGTGCACTGAATTACTACCTCCTCGGCGACAAAGCACGGGCGTTCCAGGACCTGCAGGTGCTTGAGCAGCGGGGCGTAGTTCGATGGCGAACCTATCAGTTGCTTGGCATTCTCTATGGCGAACGTGGCCAATTGGAAAAGTCCCTTATGATCCTCAACAAGGCCGACTCACTCAATCCTAATCACCCGCGCATTCTGCTCAATCGTGCTGTTACGAAGTCTAACCTTAGAGAATCCACCGGCGCCCTGCGCGATTACAAAGCCTCGTACGCAAGACTTCTTGAAGAGAACGGAGCGCCTAACACGGAGAGCATATATTCTGCAGCCTACGGCGCGGCAGTAGAATCTCTCAAGACCAATAACCCTGCAACAGCTGTTACGTATAGTCAGTATGCCATACAGGTACGTCCAACCAAGCCAGAACCATACATCACGCTGGGCATTGCAAATAGTATTCTCGGCCAGCACCGCGAAGCAATCACAAACCTCGAGAAAGCCCGCAGTCTGGGCAGCACACTCCCGCTGATAAACCAATATCTTCAGAAGTCGTATGCGGCGATAGGGAAGTAGAGACGCGAATGACGAAGTACTAACGACGAATTACCAAGTACGATTTCGCTTGTCATCCGTACTTCGTCATTAGTACTTCGTCATTAGTACTTCGTCATTGTTTCTCACTCAAACCCTGGCGGTTCTTCGTCTGGTGGCAACGGAAACAACTCTTTTACGATCGGAACGAGGGAAGAAAGATCTGGTAGAAGGGAAGAGTCGGGATGGACAGACTGTACCACCCCATCGATCATAACAACGAGCCCCCGTCCCGCCCGGCGATACTGGTCGCGAATGTCATAGCTTGAGCGGATGAAGGCAGCGGCAATGCACGCGCGATGTTCATGCCCGGACAACAACTCATTGCGTAGAGAATCCACCACGGCCTGTGCTCTTGAGTTCTGGAGGGTTGGTGTCTGCGTCATAGATACTCCACTCATGGCATACCTCGATGTATATGTCGTGAAAATTACGATAAGATCTTTCAAATCGGCGTAGCTGTGCGTCAGCCGGAATGTTGTGTCCGCCAGCATTTACACGCTCAACAACGCGCTGGGTAGATATCTCTACAGAGGGAATCTGAAGCAGGCATATCTCGATTGAGTACCCCGCGTTGTGCGCTTGTTCGAGTTTTGCAGCCAGCGTCTTACCAGAGAGCGTTGATTCTATCGCAAACGATATCCCATTGCGGATGTTGGCATCGATCGTTTCCAGGGCAATGCGTCCTGCAGCAATGTTGCGCTGAGCCTCATCAGGGATATTCAGCTCTTTAGCAATTGCATCGGGATCTACGATCATTTTGCAAGCAGGTCGCTGCCGAAGGTACCACTTCGCAAACGTTGACTTCCCAACTCCGTTGGGTCCGGCGATAACGATAATGTAGGGTGTATCCATCACCCCTACGTGCCGTCAGGATATCAAAACGTGACATGGGTTCCTCGCCTTGCTCGGAATGACGTGGCGTGCAATTAGGTTCCTCGCTGCGCTCGGAATGACGTGGCGTGCAATTAGGTTCCTCGCTGCGCTCGGAATGACGTGGCGTGCAATTAGGTTCCTCGCTGCGCTCGGAATGGCGCGGCATGCAATTAGGTTCCTCGCTGCGCTCGGAATGACGTGGCGTGCATTGGGTTCCTCGCTGCGCTCGGAATGACGAGGCGTGCGTTGGGTTCCTCGCTTCGCTCGGAATGACAAGGCATGCGTCATTCCGAGGCACGTAGTGCCGAGGAAGCTCGCGGATGGTGCATATGACCCTCGTTCGCGAGGGTGACGTTGTTTCCCCACCATTTCAAAGGGCGACCATGTAGGGTCGCCCCTACGCATGTCACGTTCAAACCAATTCACGGCACAGAGAACCAGAAGGGGGCTAACCTCCTTCGCGCATCAAAACACGCAGTGCGAGGTTCTCTATGCCGGAGTCAATTCGAATCATTCCATGGTTGGAGGGAAGCTGTTCGTTCTATGCTATCGAGCGTGATGGAGTCTGCTTGGCAGATGCGTTCCTAGAAGAACTCGACGTTGAAGATCCCTTTGCTGCAAAGAGACTCCGTGCATTTCTTGAAATGATATCCAACGAAACACACGTTAGGCAAGTATATCTGCGACCAGAGCGTCCGGAGCTCGGTGTGTTTGCAATGTACAATCACAAGGAGCTAGTAGCAGAGCCCTACAACAGAAGCAGGTTGCTGTGTAGCTATGTGGGGCAAAGTAACAGATTGCTCCTTCTGGGGTCGGGCTTTATCAAGTTAACGGATCAGCCGATACAAAGAAATGGGTTAGCTAATCGTGAAGCAGAGTTTCTTTATGATATTGCGCGAAAGGTTGGACAACGAATAGAATGTGGTGAGATACTCGTGATCGGCTCGGAGTTAGTGCCTTTATCTAACGATTCATTTGATTTCTGAGGAATGAACACTATGAGCTCTGCAGTAAATGTCGTTGGCCAGTTGCCAGCAGAAGAGAATAAGTTCTTTGAATGGCAATTCTCCCTCTCTCGACGCCTCTGTCAGATCATGGAAGAGCGCAAGATTTCACAACCCGAGTTTGCAAAGCTGGTGGGTATTACCGAACAAGAACTCGACGATCTCATCCACTTCTGCGCCGACCCGCCCCTTAGCCTAATGGCACGCATTGCAGCGTTCTCGAATGCTGAGCTACTTTCTTGGATAAACACGGACCTAGTTGAGTAGCGCAGTTCCTCGCTTTGCTCGGAATGACGCGGCGTGCATTGGGTTCCTCGCTGCGCTCGGAATGACGCGGCATGCATTAGGTTCCTCGCTTTGCTCGGAATGACGCGGCATGCATTTAGGTTCCTCGCTGCGCTCGGAATGACGCGGCGTGCAATGTTTGGTGTGGTGGCGCAAGCGCGCCGCAGGCGCGCTTGCGCCTATTGAAAAAAGCGAAGGCGTGCGTCATTCCGAGGCACGTAGTGCCGAGGAAGCTCGCGGATGGTGCATATGCCCCTCGTTCGCGAGGGTGACGTTGTTACGCCATCATTTTATTGGGCGACCACACACCCCAATACTTCATTGGGCGACCACGCAGGGTCGGCTCTACGAACACCATTTCATTGGGCGACCACGTAGGGTCGGCTCTACGAACACCATTTCATTGGGCGACCACGCAGGGTCGGCTCTACGAACACCATTTCATTGGGCGACCACGTAGGGTCGCCCCTACGGGATTGCTGATTTTACCGGTCGCTGGTTAGAATCTTCATCTGGGCAATTGCTATTTCATTTAAGCGCTGCAGCCGCTCTGTTTGAGATATGCCCTGCTGAATGAATAACGCATTAAGGTTTTCTAGGTTCGACAAACAAACGAGCTGAGCACCTGTTGCATGGTCGCGTATGTTGCCATGTTCATTGGGGTGAGAGCTTCTCCATTCGGATGCAGTTCGGCCAAATAGAGCAAGATTTAGAAGGTCGGCCTCTGAGGAAAAGACACGACCCGAACTACTTGCAGTTAACTGGACAGGTAGAAGATTATGTTGAATTGCATCGGTGTGAATGCGGTAATTGATTTTGGCTAAGTTCCGACGTATATCCCAGTCCGTTTCGCGTCGTTCCGACTCTTTGAGACGTTGAAATTCTTTGATGAGGTAGAGCTTGAACTCTACGGAGATCCATGCTGCAAACTCGAACGCTATGTCTGGATGCGCATACGTTCCGCCATATCGTCCAGCTCTTGACTGAATTCCAATAGCTGATGTCTGATCAATCCATTGCTTTGGGGTTAGTGAAAAACTGTTTAAGCCCGCCTGCATTTTAATCCCGTCGAATTCGACGGATTTAAACTCTGGGTTGTAGATCAACTCCCACAGCCCAAGAAACTCCAGTGTGTTCCTATTACGAATCCAGTTACGTATTAGATCATCGCTTGCTGCAGGATTTCGATATCTGCCGATGTCCGTCAAGCAGATGTATTCTTTGTCTCCAATGGGTGTAACTCGAATACCTACGTTGAGGACTTCAATTCGCTTGGACATATTAAACTCCTGCCGGAAAATGAGCTTTCACACCCCTACGTGCCGTCAGGATCTCAAAACGTGACATCAAGAACAGCGAGGTTCCTCGCTTCGCTCGGAATGACGCGGCGTGCGTCATTCCGAGGCAGGTAGTGCCGAGGAAGCTCGCGGATGGTGCATATGACCCTCGTTCGCGAGGGTGACGTTGTTACGCCATCATTTTATTGGGCGACCACGCTGGGTCGTCCATACGCATGTCACGTTCACAGGCATTCACGGCACAGAGAACCAGAAGGGGGCTAACCTCCTTCGCGCATCAAAACACGCATTGCGGGGTTCTCTATGCCGGAGTCAATTCGAACCATTCCATGGTTGGAGGGAAGCTGTTCGTTCTATGCCATTGAGCGCAACGGCATTTGTCTTGCGGATAAGTTCATGGAGCAGCTCTATCAGTCAGACGCCAACAATGCGGATGCCTTAATGGATTTCCTGGAATGGTTATCACAGGAATCGGTTATCCGGCAAGCATATCTGCGGCCCGAAAGACCAGAGTTAGGTGTGTTTGCTATGTACAACCACAAGGAACGTGTGCGTACTCGTTACAATCCCAGTAGATTGCTATGTTCGTACGCGGGCACTAGCAATAGGATACTGCTGATTGGATCTGGTTTCGTCAAGTCGAAAAACGAGGCAATCCAGGCAAACAGCGATGCAAATAACGAAGCAGGGTTTCTTGGACGTATAACTCATGTTCTCAACTCTAGAATCGATACCGGTGAGATTATGATTGTAGGTTCGGAGTTAATGGCCCGTTACCATGATTCTTTTGATCTTTCATTGTGGAGGGCATAGATATGCTGAACATCAAGGAAAAGGTTGAGCACATTCCTGCTGAAACTCGCACATATCATCGTTGGCAATTCTCCCTCTCTCGACGCCTCTGTCAGATCATGGAAGAGCGCAAGATTTCACAACCCGAGTTTGCGAAGCTTGTGGGCATTACGGAAGAAGAACTCGATGATCTCATCCACTTCTGCGCTGACCCACCCCTTAGCCTAATGGCACGCATCGCAGCGCTCTCGAATGCTGAACTACTTTCTTGGGTAAACACGGACGTAGTTGAGTAGCGAGGTTCCTCGCTGCGCTCGGAATGACGCAGCGTGCATTGGGTTCCTCGCTGCGCTCGGAATGACGCGGCATGCATTAGGTTGGTGTTGTGGCGCAAGCGCGCCGCAGGCGCGCTTGCGCCTATTGAAAAAAGCGAAGGCGTGCGTCATTCCGAGGCACGTAGTGCCGAGGAAGCTCGCGCATGATGCATATGCCCTCGCTACCGCGAGGGCGACATTGTTTCCCCACCATTTCATTGGGCGACATTGGGCGACCACGCTGGGTCGCCCCTACGCTTCATTGGGCGACCACGCTGGGTCGCCCCTACGCGTACCCCCGTACCCATGTGTACCCTGCGGGCACGATATATCGTGCCCCTGTATTGGTGCCCCTGTTATCTTTGCCACGGGGGAATATCTATGCACGATACACGTACAATTCTCGTTACGGGGATTGCCGGATTCATAGGGTATCACGTAGCAAAACGTCTGGTGGAAGACGGCTGGAATGTTGTCGGCATCGATAACTGCAACGACTACTACGACCCCTCCTTAAAGCATGCACGTCTTGCCCAGCTTGGGACGTCTGTTACGTTCTATCTGGGTGATATCGAGGATAAGGGGCTTATCGCATCCATCTTCGAAACTCACAAGCCCGAGTTGGTGTGTCATCTTGCTGCGCAAGCTGGTGTGCGGTATAGCATTGAGAACCCCGATGCCTACATCTCATCGAACATCGTTGGGTTTTTGAATATTCTGGAAGCCTGTAGGCGACACAAGCCCCGTCACTTGTTCTATGCTAGTAGCAGTAGCGTGTATGGGGCCAATACGGATGTTCCATTTCGCACAACCGACAGAGTAGACCAGCCCGTGAGTTTGTATGCGGTAACCAAGCGCAGCAACGAGCTGATGGCCTATTGCTACAACCATCTCTACCAGATCCCGTGCACCGGACTCCGCTTCTTTACCGTGTATGGTCCGTGGGGACGTCCCGACATGGCCTACTTCTCCTTTGCCGAGAAGATCCTTGCCCGAGAGCCCATCAACATCTACAACCATGGCAACCTAAGCCGCGACTTCACGTACATCGACGACATCGTCGAGAGCATCGTGCGCCTTGTCGGGGCAGTAGACACGCACGACGATCAGGTAAGGGCGAGCCGGTGGCTCGCCCGTGACGGGGCATGTGACGGCGCCGCGCGGGCATGTGATGACGCCATCCGGGCGCATGCTGATGACGCCATCCGGGCGCATGCTGATGACGCTATCCGGGCACATGACGATGATGCCATCCGGGCACATGCTGATGACGCCATGCGGGCACATGATGATGATGCCATGCGGGCACATGCTGATGACGCCATGCGGGCACATGCTGATGACGCCATGCGGGCGAGCCACCGGCTCGCCCCTACGTATAACATCGGCAACGGGGCTCCTGTAAGCCTGCTCGATTTCGTGGAGATCCTCGAGCAAGAGCTTGGGATGCCAGCGATCAAGGAGTATGTTGACATGCAGCCGGGGGATGTAGCAACAACATGGGCCGACTGCGAAGAGTTGTTTGAGCTCACAAAGTTTCGTCCACAGACAGATCTGCGCACAGGATTGCAGAGATTTGTGGCGTGGTATAAAGAGTATTATCGTGGTGGTACACTATGAGCCCTATATCGATTAGCGTCGTCGTTCCAGTAATGAACGAAGAAGACAATGTAGCACCCCTCCATGCAGAGATCCTTGAGGTGTGTAAGCGCGAGGGGTATGATTTTGAGATCATCGTTGTCGATGATGGTTCGTCGGATAACACGGTTAATGTTCTCAAAACTCTCTCGCCAGTTCGAGTTGTAGAGCTCCGCAGAAACTTTGGTCAGACCGCTGCAATGGACGCAGGTATCAAGGCTGCGACCAAAGACCTCATCGTTACCATGGATGGTGACAGACAAAACGACCCTAACGATATTCCCATGCTCATCGATCGGCTATATGCCGAGCGTCTTGATGTGATCAGTGGCTGGCGCAAGGACCGCAAGGACCCGTTCGCAAAGAACTTTGTGAGCCGCGGCGCAAACTTTCTACGGAAGATCCTCATCAACGATGGCATTCACGATAGTGGCTGCTCCCTCAAGGTCTACAAGCGCGATGCCTTCAACGGTGTGACGCTCTATGGAGAGATGCACCGATTTATTCCGGCCATCCTTAAGATCAAAGGCTACCGCGTTGGCGAAGCTGTTGTGAGCCACCGTGCGCGCACAGCGGGAGAGACAAAGTATAACTACCGCAGAACCCTCAAGGGGCTTATCGACATGACAAGTGTCTGGTTCTGGAACCGCTATGCAGTAAGGCCCCTGCACTTGCTTGGGGGCATCGGTATACTCTTCATGCTTTTTGGCATGGGCGCTGGAATCGGAGCTTTTATTGAAGTGGTTAATGGCAAAGCCGTAAATGACTCTGGATGGGCCTTGCTTACGATCTTCTTGTTCTTGTCGGGCCTGCAGCTCTTCGTTGCCGGACTCCTCTCGGACATCGCCATCAAGACATACTTTGGCACCACGCGAGATGTGAGCTACAGTATTGCAAACGAGTTTACGAATGCGTAACCGCACGGAGATCATCAACGTATGTGCGGCATAGCAGGTTTTTTTGGTCAGGGAGATTCCGAAACCCTCAAGCGCATGACGGACGTCATCGCGCACAGGGGTCCGGACGCAGATGGCTTCTACACCAATGCCGATGCCGGCATCTACCTTGGTCACCGCAGACTCTCCATCCTAGACATCGCAGGCGGCGTGCAACCAATGCACGACCACTCTGGCAGGTATGTTATCACCTTCAACGGCGAGATCTACAATCACCGCGAGCTGCGTGCAGAGATTGCTCCGCGCGGGGCAGTCTTTACCACCGCAGATTCCGACACAGAAACCCTGCTCGAGGCATACAAGGTCTGGGGCGCAGAGATGCTGCCACGCCTAAATGGCATGTTCGCATTCTGCATCTACGATACCAAGACCAACAAAGCTTTTATCGCTCGTGACAGATTTGGCAAAAAGCCCATCTTCTATACACGTCAGCGCGGCACCTTTGCCTTTGCTAGCGAGCTTACGTCGATTACGCAGCACCAGAACATCACCTGTGCACAGTCGAGGGAGTCGCTCAAAAAGTACTTTGCCTACGGCTACATTCCTGCGCCGCATAGCTTGTACGAGCACGTGTACAAGCTGCCGGGCGGACACTACATGTACGTAGACTGTGCCTCGCTTGAGCATAGCGTGCATACATGGTGGACGTTTGCGATAGACCCGTACGAAACACTGCCAGCCAATCCTGAACAGGAATGGGGCGAGCAGATCATCGAGCTACTCACCGCCGCCATCAAGCGCAGGATGATTGCCGATGTACCCTTGGGGTTCTTCCTCAGCGGCGGCATCGATTCATCTGCACTTGTTGCGCTTGCTGCAACGCTTATTGATGGCAGCAAGATCAACACCTTCTCTATTGGCTTCACCGAAGCCAGTTTCGATGAGTCGGCCTACTCAACCCTCATAGCCGAGCGCTTTGGCACCAACCATACGCGGAAGGTTCTCGACCTTGATACAGCTCTCGAGCTTCTGCCAACCATCCTTGGCAAGCTGGACGAGCCCATGGGCGATTCTTCCATCGTGCCAACATATCTGTTGTGCAGAGAAACGCGCAAGCATGTAACCGTGGCACTCGGTGGCGATGGAGCCGACGAACTCTTCTGCGGTTACGATCCATTCCGGGCGCTTGGTCCGGCACGAATGTACTCCCGCGTTATGCCACGTGCCGTTCACAACCTAGTAACGTCGCTCGTGAACAAGCTGCCCGTATCCCACAAGAACATGTCGCTCGATTTCAAGATCAAGCGCACGCTGCGCGGACTCGGCTACCAACCATCGTTATGGAACGCCGTTTGGATGGGTCCACTAGCCCCTTCCGACATCGAAGACCTCTTTAACGAACCTGTGTATCTCGACGAACTCTATTCCGAAGCCATTGCCGCATGGGAGGGGTGCACCTCGGATAATTACTTGGACCGTGCAACGGAATTCTATGTAAAGCTCTATTTGCAGGACGACATCCTTGTAAAGGTAGACCGTGCCAGCATGATGAACTCATTGGAAGTGCGCGCACCGTTTCTCGATATCAACCTTGTAAACCACGTCCGCCGCATACCAGCCAGCTACCGCTATGCAAAGGGTCAGAGCAAGTACATCCTCAAGAAAGCCCTGGAGCCCTATCTCCCGCACGAAATCTTGTACCGTCCAAAGAAAGGCTTTGGCGTGCCGATAGGGAAGTGGATGAGTAGCGGCAAGCTCACGGTAGACCCAGCAGCACAAGCAGCTACAGGCCTCAACACCGCGTTTGTGCAGCGTCAGCTCGATCAGCACACAACCCTTACCGCAGACAACCGTGCATTCTTGTGGAACATGCTGGTGATGGGGAATACAGTTAACTCACATGGAGATCACCATGCAGTTTGATTTCGGCAAGAATTGGAAGGAGTTCTCAATTCATGCACTTTCAGATAGAAAGGTGGAACAGGCGCGGCACGCATTTGCAGAGCTCTTGGATGCAGATCTGAAGGGAGTGTCATTTCTGGACATAGGCTTCGGCCAAGGCCTGAGCTTACTATTAGCCACCGAACGCGGTGCGAATACTGTTGGATGTGACATCAATCACACCTGCAAAGAAGTACTAGGTGCAAATCAACAGCGGTTCTTCTCGGCACTATCTGATCGTAACATTCCGTGCTTTGTTGGTTCAATTCTAGATCGTACCGTTGTTGATGAATTGGCAACGAAGACACCTGATGGCACATACGATGTTGTGCATTCATGGGGCGTATTGCACCATACGGGTAACATGACGAAGGCTATCGAACATGCAGCTTCATTAGTTGCCAAGGACGGGCTTTTTGTGTTAGCACTCTACAATCGTCACTGGACAAGTAGCGCGTGGCTATTGATCAAATGGCTGTATTGCAAATCTCCGGAGTGGCTTCAGCGTATCTTTATCGGTATACTCTACCCAGTAATCTGGCTTGCCAAGTTCATCGTCACGGGAAAGAATCCTATGCGGCAGCAACGAGGAATGGACTTTATGTATAACGTCAAAGACTGGGTAGGCGGTTACCCCTATGAATATGAGTCGATTCCCGAAACGAATCGCCGTATGAGTGCCTTAGGCTTTGAGCTAGTTAAGGTTATTCCTGCAGAAGTACCAACGGGCTGCAATGAGTTTGTGTTTCGCAGGAGAGTATGATCATCCTCCTCATCAACTACGAGTACCCTCCAATTGGCGCTGGCGCAGCCAATGCAACACGTCATATCGCCAAAGCCATGGTAGAGCTCGGTCACACCGCAGTTGTGCTCACGGCAGGGATTGGTGATACGGTGGGATACAGCGTTGAGGATGGTGGTGTTCATGTGCACAGACTCGCATCTGCACGTGCTAAGGTGTCATCATCCAATCCACGAGAAATGCTCAGTTTTGTCTGGCATGCTTGGCGCAGTCTGGACCGTATAATCAAGCAGCATAAGCCTGACAAAGCAATCTTGTTCTTTAGCATTCCATGCGGCCTGTTGGGTCCGAGGCTCAAGAACACCTACAACATCCCATACATCGTAGCACTGCGCGGCGGAGACGTACCTGGCATGGAACCAGGCATGGACAACGTCCACAAGCTGCTCACGCCAGTACGGCGCAGGATCCTTCGAAATGCACATGCCATAGTAGCCAATTCCAGGGGGCTTGCAGCAGCATCTGAACGAGCAGATCCATTCCCTGTGCAGGTAATCCCAAACGGCGTAGACACAGAGTTTTTTCGTCCGCCCACAAAACGTCCCGACGGACCCTTTACCTTTTTGTTCGTGGGCCGCTTCCAGCCACAAAAGAATCTCAAGGTAGTTATCGACGCCTTCGCAGACGCGTTTGCAGGCCGTGACGTCCACCTACGCCTTGTCGGAGACGGCCCCTTAAAGTCTGATTTGGTGCGCCAAGTTCAGCAGTGCGGCATTGAGCATCAAGTAGAATTCCTGCCATGGCAGGACAAACAAGGACTCCTATCACAATATCAGTCTGCTCACTGCCTCATCAACTACTCACTGTACGAAGGCATGCCCAACGTTGTCCTCGAGGCCATGGCGTGTGGGTTGCCAGTAATCTTGAGTGATATTATGGGGCACCAAGAGTTAGCATTAAGCAGCTCTAGCCAAGTACATATCGTTTCGCTACAGAATTGGAAGAATCTAGCTCAGGAGCTACAACGCTCATTCTCAATGACTGACAGCACTAGTGCGGCTACGGGCAGGGAGTTTTATGAACGTTATGATTGGAAGATCGTAGCAGAACGATTCCTCATTGTTCATGTATCCATTGACTCTGATGATTAATTTGCCACTATGAATAACACAGTTACAATACACTCTACAGCCATTGTAGACGAAGGGGCAGTCATCGGCGAAGGCAGCCGCATATGGCACTGGGCCCATGTGTGCGGTGGTGCCCACATTGGCAAGGGCGTATCCCTTGGACAAAACGTGTTCGTGGGAAACAAGGTCTCAATCGGAGACAAGTGCAAGGTGCAGAACAACGTTTCGATCTACGACAACGTCTACCTCGAAGACGGTGTGTTCTGCGGTCCGAGCATGGTCTTTACGAATGTCTACAATCCGCGGGCTCTTATCGAGCGCAAGAGTGAGTATCGCGATACGTTTGTGAAGCGTGGTGCTACACTCGGGGCAAACTGCACCATTGTATGCGGAATAACGATAGGGGAGTTTGCCTTTATTGGTGCTGGTGCCGTTGTGAACGCTGACGTGATACCATATGCCTTAATGGTTGGCGTCCCTGCGCGTCAGATCGGGTGGATGAGTGAGTACGGGGAGCAAATCCCTCTGCCGGTCCAAGGCGAGGGTGAGTACATATGTCCGCATACTGGACACATTTATCGTTTAACAGATCGGCAACTTCAGCGAATTGATGCAGTATGATTCCGTTTATCGACCTTAAATCTCAGTATCGCGCATTACAACCAAACATTCAAGAGCGTATAAATCGTGTTCTTGAACACGGTCAGTACATCATGGGGCCCGAGGTACGCGAGCTTGAGGAACGTCTCCAAGACTACACCGGCTCGAAGCACTGCATAACGGTTGCGAGCGGAACAGAGGCACTGCTCATCAGCCTCATGGCGCTGGGGATCGAACCCGGTGACGAGATCATTACAACGCCTTTTACGTTTGTCGCCACGGCGGAGACCATCGTCCTGTTGGGTGCGAAGCCAGTCTTTGTGGACATCGAACCCGACACATGCAACATCGATGCATCGAAGATCGAAGCAAAGATCACGAGTCGCACCAAGGCTATTATGCCCGTGAGCTTGTATGGTCAGCCTGCCGACATGGACGAGATCAACGCAATCGCCGCCCGTCATGGCAACATCCCGGTTATCGAAGATGCGGCGCAGAGTTTTGGTGCCGAGTACAAGGGCAAGAAAAGCTGCAATCTTTCGACGATTGGCTGCACGAGCTTTTTTCCAAGCAAGCCACTAGGCTGCTACGGTGATGGGGGAGCAATCTTCACAAATGACGACGCTATTGCGCAGGCATGCCGTGAGATCCGTGTACATGGTCAGAGTCAGCGCTACGTGCACACCCGCATTGGTGTGGGCGGACGTATGGATACGCTGCAATGCGCTATCGTCCTTGCAAAAATGGACCAGTTAGAATGGGAGATCGAAAAACGGTTAGAGATCGGTGCGCGCTATAACACCCTCTGCGATTCGGCTGGCATTGAGCGTGTGCATCAGCGTTCAGACCGCACGAGCGTCTTCGCACAGTACACGATCTTCTCGGCGCAACGTGAGCAGCTTCAAAAACACTTGCAAGACAACGGCATTCCAACAGCTGTGCACTATCCTGTGCCCCTCAACGAACAACCTGCATACCAGCACCATTGTTGTCCAGACTGTACACCACTTGCAAGCGAAGCTGCAAAGCGAGTAATGAGCTTGCCGATGGGGCCGTATCTCAGCGAGGCTGATCAGTTGAATGTTACTCGTCAGGTCTCTGCCTTATAGGAGTGATGCAACCCTTTTGCCGGCTGTTCCATCACCATAGATGCTCTGACGAGTATATGGGGCCTTGATGCTTCGGATATGTTGGGTAATGTTCCCAACATTATCTGCTCCAGCAATCACGTTCCAATTAGTAGTAACAAGCTCAACCCACTCGGTCTCATCACGCGTGATAACGCAGGGCTTACCAAAGAAAAATGCCTCTTTTTGTAGTCCGCCGCTATCGGTCACGACGATGCGGCAGTGCTCAAGTAGCCAAATCATCTCAAGGTATCCAACAGGGTCGAGAACAGTGATCGACCCAAGGTCAAGGCCCATTGCTGTAGCGCGGCTACGGGTGCGCGGATGAAGAGGAAGAACAACGCAAGTTTCCTGTGCAATCTCATTCAAAGCCTGCACGATAGCGCGTAACCGAGAAGTGTCGTCTGTATTTTCTGCACGATGAATTGTAGCCAATACAAACGGGCTGTCGTCGGTAACCCCAGCAGGTTGCTTTGCTTTATCCTTATAGAACAAGGCTGCATCGTACATAACATCACCTACTTCAACTACCCGCTCAACAGGTATGCCTTCAGAATGTAGGTTTCGTGTTGCAGTAGCTGTTGGTGTAAGCAGTAAAGAGGCAACGTGGTCAGTTAGCACACGATTGATCTCTTCAGGCATACGGCGGTTATAGGAACGCAAACCTGCCTCGACGTGCGCGACAGGAATATGCAGCTTCGCTGCCGCAAGCGCACCTGCAAGTGTCGAATCGGTATCACCGTACACCAAAACCCAATCGGGACGCTCGGCAAGCAAGATCTGTTCAATTCCCTCTAACATGCGTCCAGTGTTTTGCCCATGGGTTCCGCCGCCAATACCGAGATGGTATGCAGGCTTTGGAATCTCAAGCTCATCGAAGAATACATCACTCATGTTTGCATCATAGTGCTGTCCAGTATGGATGATTACTTCGCGTTTGTCGGGATGTAGTTCTCGTAGTGCCCTCGATACAACTGCGGCCTTAATGAATTGCGGACGGGCACCCACAACTGTCATAATCAGCATCTGGATTTCCACTTAACTATGGCCGAAACTCTTAGAGTAACAATTTACCGTAAGCAAATGTAAGTCTATAAACTAAGTGGCTTGCTATCTGTGGGCTGTGCAAATCATAGCTAAAGGAACACTTCTAAACAGAAACTCTCTAGTTAGGTCGCAATCTCTCTTCATTTCTATGCACCTATAAATCTCGTGCTATATATTGGACTTTCGCTGTATGACAGAGTAGCTATGAGATGCCGGATCTCCGACGTTTGTGGGTGTTTCTGTAAAAAACAATCATCGGTGGTTCATCTCTAACTTGACCCTCTTATTTGACCAATAACACTTGTATGTCAACAGAAACTGGCAGGATTTTTCGTCGCATTTCTATGTCTGATATCAACTGCCTACTGCTGAGTAAAATAGCAGATCGCTCAGAGTACATAGATCAGACGGGATGCTTAACAATAAGCCAGTTGTTTGCGCTAGTCCATTTAAGAAAAGTCCGCGTATTTTCGAGAGTGGTAACTGGGAATAAAGAAGCAGGCTCAAAAAAGGCGCCTTGGCGGTTTAATGTGCAGAAATAATGGGTTGTGGTACAATGCGGCAATCAAGCTAAATGCTTAAAAAGTTCATTAAAGATAGTCTCGTTTATGCGGTTCCAACTGCTTTTAGCAGCATCGTATCACTTATTCTGGTTCCTATATATACAAGGATTCTATCTCCAGAAGATTATGGGCTTCTTGATATGCTGTTGGCATTCGCAAGCATAGCCAACTTAGTTTTAGCTCTTGAGATTAATCAGGCCATTGCACGTTTTGTCCCTTCCGAGAATGATCCGATACGCAAACGAGTAACTGTTTCCACTGCTTTTTGGTTCACCATTTCAGTGTATTCGCTGTTCTTAATTTCATTAGAGGCATTCCCGACCTACTTCTCGTTTCTAATTTTCCAGCGTGTGGACTTGGGCGCAACGTATCATACCCTAGTGGCTTATCTGTGGTTTAACGGTGTGTTTTTCTTTGTGCTCAATGCACTTCGTGCAGAGCTACAGAGTGCTAAATATTCTTTTTTAATGACCTTGATGACCGTTGTATCGGCATGTGTGACGCTTTATCTGATGAACGAATATGGTTTGGGTATTGATGGGTTGTTGGCTGGTATGACTATCGCAAACACTATCCCCGTGTTCGTTGGTTTATGGTGGCTTCGCTCAAATTTGCTGGCAGGATTTGATATTTCATTTCTCAAGAAAATGCTGGTGTTTTCTTTCCCCCTGATGTTGGCTGGCATTGCTTTTTGGGGTAGTATATACATAGACCGTATAATGATAAATGATTTACTGTCATTGGCTGATGTTGGTGTCTATGGAGTTGGATATCGACTGTCAAGTGTAATTAGTATTGTTGTCGCTGGTGTCAGAAGCGCATTTTTGCCTCTAGTGTATAGTAATCTCAGGGATCGCGAAACACCCGCGAAGATTGCGATAATCCTGCGCACATATTTATTCGTAGTGCTGTTTTTATATCTGGTCGCCTCGCTATTTGCAACTGATTTGATTGTTTTGTTTACTTCGCAATCTTTTTATCAGGCATCTAATACTTTGGTATTCTTGATGCCCGCTATAATACTGGCAAACATGGATATCTTCGCACCTGGTATAGGTATATCGCAGAAATCAAGTATCCTAATATGGACGAATCTTGGCTCTGCCACTTTAAATTTGGCCCTGAATTATGTGCTAATTCCTGTTCTAGGTATTACTGGTGCCGCTGTTGCAACGATGACAAGTTCGCTACTATTGACCATAGTAATGATCTCGATAAGTCAAAGACTATACTACATACCATACGCTTGGCTGCCTATTGTATTATGCTCGACTATTGCACTCTCTATTGCAGTTTTAGTGCCACTGCTGCATATTGGTACCTACATGCGTGTAACTGTAAATATATGTTCCCTAATTGCTTTTTTATTTTTATCGATGAAGTTGCAACTTTTGAAACCTACTGATGCAGTAGATCTAAAGTCAGTAATTCAACCTTCTGCGGAGACGAATTAAGTTGTCTCATTAAGCTAGGTTTGATCTTCCCCCCATTTAGTTGACAGTAAGTCGATCTCTAATCACATATTTGGATTGGAGGAAACGATGGGAAATGACAACAGGGGTCGTCGCTATGACGACGAGTTCAGAGCAGCGGCAGTTGCGC
>JBIICY010000011.1:0-49966 GCA_044238605.1 Patescibacteria group bacterium | reverse complement strand
ACCGTAACACTGTTGATTTTCCTGGTCGCTTCAGGAGTCATGAGTGCTCAGGTTCCTTCGGGTGCCGTAGCTGCTAATCCTAACGTTGTATACTATGCAGGGGGCAGGTGTGCATTCTATGATGCAGCCGGCACTAAGCTCCTTGATGTAGATGCTGCCGAGGCCGTGTGGTCGTGCTCACCTGCAAAGGCTGCCTGGGCCGTGGTTACTCCGAAATCGGGGGGCTATTATGAGTTTCCAAACTATACAGGCACGTTCCCCAAGGTAGATCATCGCCAGATGATGAAGCCGTTTTGGAGTGGAGATACTATCTACAGGGAAGCTGTTGTGCTGTCCGGACCAAACACGACGTCCCTACTGCTGTATCCTCCGAAGCAGATCCTCTCTGTAATGAACTACAACGGCAGCGTGGCATTTGAGCAAGGGGCCGACTACACAATTGCTGGACGCACCATCACACAGAGGTCAGCTAGACCATCTGCAACGTATGTAGCTAAGCAGGGCGTTCGTGGTAACGGCACACCCAACGGACTGATCAACATTGCGGCTACATCTTGGACGTACGTTACATACGTTCCTGATCGCTCTGGTTGGAATCCGATCGAGCTATGGAACAGTTCCAGCATCGCGATACTTCCTCGCACACGCATGCTCCTGCAGCAGCGCAAGCCCCTTACCATGCAGGCATTGGGGATGAGCCTTACGGCTGGACTCAATGTGAGCGGCTTTGCAGGTGATCCAAAGAACTTTCCTCCATCCGACCCCTACATGCGCGGATATGTAGATATGTTCTGCGAAGAGTTGCGCATGCGGTATGGATCGGACGTAACGATGTTTAACAGCTCCTGTGGTGGTAAGACGATTGCCTGGGCAGAGAAGTACTGCGAGGCGCTTGTCAACCCTAACCAGCCAGATCTTGTGCTTATAGACATGGGCATGAATGACATCTGGGGAACCACAACTGGCGCGGCATTCCGAACAAGTTTGTCTGCCACAATACAGAAGATCAAGTCGGGTTGCCCCAATGCAGAGTTCATCCTGATTGGCAACATGCTCCCCGACGTAACAGCGCCCGGTGCGCCGAGCGATGGCAAAACGTGGATGTATGAGTTCTTGCGTCAGATGAATGCACTCGCAACATCGGGGATCGCCGTATTCGACATGACGACCATGAGCGATACGCTATACGCTCGCAAGGGGCCAGCTTGTTTTACATCCAACTCCCTGCATCCCAACGACTATATGGCCAGGTGGTATGCGCAGGGTTTATCAGCTCTTGTTGACAAGGTAGTAACGAATGTAACCGAAGAACCTTCTGAGACACCGCGGGATCCTCTGCTAACAGTCTATCCTCAGCCGGCAACATCAGATGTTACGATTTCTGTTCAAGGCCTACAAACAGCCGTTCCACTTCAAGCAACAATTCGATCTTCTGCTGGTGAGCTCGTCTCTACTGTTCCGCTTCAGCACGGCTGCACTACCTTCTCTCACGAGCAACTTGGTCTTGTTACTGGCTGGTATCTCGTCTCGGTCTCTGCCGGTGGAGTCACAGCTCATCAGCCGCTGGTTGTTGTCAGACCATAGATGAAGATTCTCCCTCGCTGTTCGCTACTCTCTGCTCGCTGCTCTCTGCTCGCTGCTCTCCTCATTTCCTGTGCTGCGCCACATCCGCCACAACGTCAGTTCACTGCACAAGTGCCGCAAGGGTCAAAGCGGATCGCAGTTATCGGTGATCAGCAGCGGACATCGTGGATTGAGTTTTGGAAGGAAAGCAACACTGCACATGCTGAGGTGGTGCAACGTGTAGCTGAGCAAAAGCCTGATGCGTTGATACTCTTGGGTGATCAGGTGTTCTGGAGCACGTCTGCTTCTGACTGGCGATTCTTTGATGACATTATGCAGCCGGTTCATGCGCTGAATATTCCAGTGTTTCCGTTGTTTGGAAATCACGAATACATGGGCTGCGGAGATGCAGGCATCATCAACATGCAGTCTCGTTTCGCAGCTGCGAGCACAACATGGTATCGATGGGATGCTGATTCGGTAGCATACATCATGCTCAATTCGAACTGGAGTTCGATTGGTGATGATTCAACTCGCATGCAGCGTGAGTGGTTTATCAGTGAGCTACAACGCTGTGAGCAAGATGTAACGATTCGTGCCATCGTGGTTTCTTCGCATCATCCGCCATTTACGAATTCAACGGTTGTGCATGATGACGTGATATCGCGCGATGAATTTGTGCCGCTGTTCCTGCAGGTGCGTAAGGGGCAACTTTGGCTAAGCGGACATTGCCATGCTGTTGAGATGTTCGAGCGTGATGGAAAGCGCTTTATTGTCTCCGGCGGTGGTGGAGGTCCTCGCCAGAAGCTCGCAACAGGGGAGTATGCACAGTATGCCGACATACTACACGGCGGACCAGTGCGTCCATTGAATAGTCTGATGTTGCAGCGTAACGGCGACTCTATCCTGGTATCGATAGACTCGCTGCTATCTTCTCCCGACCGTTAACTATTGTGTGGCGGCAACATTGCGGCAATGAGTCATATGCATTTGAAGTTATAGTTTTGCCACCGACGAATTTGCGACATTGAAGAGAGTGTATCTATGGTTAACGTGTTTATAGCATGTCTGTTAGTCATCGCAAGTGCCACAGCGCAGATAGATACATGCAGCACCTGTGCCTTTCCGTGCAAGCGTTCGCCTGATGAAGTATTCACGGTGCGGCTTACGGGTGGACGTCCAGATCCGTCGCGTGCGTTTTCGCGTGTTATCCGAGACACGGTATGGAAAGGGGGCGAATACCTCCAGGCATTTCGCTTTACTGGTCTAGCCGATGGTGTATGCCGAGATACAACGATTGTTGCCGGGCATGTAGATAATCTCGTTGTAGGCAAGACGCTCGGTAAGGTGCCGCCATTGTACATACCGATTGCTCCTGTTGCAGAGTATCAGCTGCTGCGAGAACCATCACTAAAGAACTCATTCTTTGAGATTGGTCCGTGGGCTGGATATGTAGGCAGTGATTCATCCTCTGCACCAAAGATTGGCATTCCAGATGTGACGTATGGAGTTGAGGCATTGTATGCACCATTCGGTAGCATGCTTGGCGAGAAACTTGCTTTGGCGCTAGGCGGTGGAGTGTTCTTTGAAGACGGACGCATGAGACTGCCGGTACTGGGACATCTGCGATGCTCATTCGTTACACCGTCTCGCAAAGAGTCGATTCAATATGTCCCTGATGCATGCCGCTTTGATTGCGGTGTTGTGGCAGGGGGCGATACCATCACCCCGCCAGAAGGATCTGTACGGCGGGATGGTCCCGACAGTGTAGATAAGTCTGCAATCCTGCTACGTAAGACCGTGATTGAATATCCAGAGCATGCCCCCTACATCTTCGTAGAGGGTGGACCGATATTCAATGGCCCGTTTGAGGGGGCATGGGCACGTCCATCGGTGAATCCAGAAGAGTACAATCAATATCAAGTTGGAGCAGGGGGCGGCATCCCGATCACATCATGGCTTCATGCGCAGCTCGCTTATAGGTACATGCGATTAAATCTGCGAACGCCGTGTGAGAGTTGTACCGATGTGTATCAAGTAAATACAAACAATGTGCATGCAGTGATGCTGCGCATCATGATTGCATGGGGGTGGTAATAATGAAACAGACACGATATATACTGCTTGCACTTCTCGTTATCATCGTTGCAGCATGTCAGGTGCCGTTTTCGCCAGAAGATCTTACGGTTACGCGTACGATAACGGTAGACGTGATCAAGGAACCCAACACGCCGGTTAACAACGCTCGAGTAGACTGGGCGAAAGTCACCGGCGCGAATGCACCACTTGGTGGCACTGTGCGAACAGGGGGCGATGGCAGTGCTGAGTTTGATGTGCCGAACGTGTCCCTCACACGGGATAGCGTCGCGATGCTCGTAACGATGCCACCAGACCCGGATCTGTCGGGCATAGAACCTATTCGGGTGGGATATAACGTGTGTACCGACACCACGATCACACTACGTGTGCGCCCCGTGATCGCATGTGGAACGCTGAACTATGCAGACTCCTTTGCGCTGCAGGCATGTCCTACAGAGGGGAGCGGACGTCAGCAAATCTGTAAGATCTATCCAACGAATTGTCCATCAGGAGTATCATTCAACGTAAGCGGTCTGCAGCCTGGACCGTTCACAGTAATAGCAACGTCCAGTGGTACAACAAAGTCAGCACTGGAGCTCTGTGTTACGTACCAACCCGCTTCAAGTGCTCCTGCGGGTACAGTTGAGACTGCATCGTTTGTTGTGCAGGGTGTTGCATCGGGCGGCGTAACGGTGTTCCAGCTCACGGCAAGCGTTCGGGGCACAGTGAACTGCAATGTTTGTCCATGTCCAACGGTCAAGGATACCAGTGAAAATCTTGGAACATACTGCGTAAACACATCAACGGACACGGTAGTAACGCTCTCTAAGCTCTTGCCGGCTTTGGATCTCGACCCAGGATGTGTTGCCGAGTTTACGCTTACCTCCGGTGCAACGGATGTGTTCTCGCCATCCACACGGTTTACGGTGAAGGGAGGAGAGAAGTATCAGGACCTGCCGATTCGCATCACGCCAACCAAGACGGGCACGTTTAGTAACACGCTGCGATATTCGGTGTCTGTGCGCAATACAGTAACAGGCAAGACGGAGCAGTGTCCGGACGAGCTTGTTATCACAAATCAGATTGATGTGATCACTGGATCGTGTCAGATCGTACAGAGGCAGATTGGCCCCCTTCGTAAATGTGTGTACAATGATACATCAACGGTAGACACCATCGAGGTGCGCAACACAGGTAGGTGTCCGATTACGATCAATGTTGCGAGTAGAAGCGGACTCTTTACTGTTGCCCCATCAGGTACAATTCAGATAGCGCCGGGGCAGACCGCACGACTGTATGTGCGCTTTACTGCTCAGCGATCGGACTGGGATGGCAACCTGATGCAGCCACGAGGCGCTCTGGGTGAGAAAGACTTCCGTGGGCAGATCGAAATTACAGGGTGCGATATACCATCGACTGTTGATGTAGACGGCATAGCCACTGTTCAGTGCAACACATTCAAGTACCAGTGTCTACGTCAGTTCCGTCCGCAAGGCTTTGAAAGCGTCTATGCCGAAAGCATGGAGCTGCTCGATCAGAAGGCACAGATTCTGTATCAGAATGATAATCAGCGATTCCAGGTTTTCGATATCTACGTTCAGAGCATAACACAGACAGCAGGCACGTACACAACAACGTTGGCAACGGGTACGAACCTGCTAGGTCAGGCGTACGGAGAGTTCTATCGTGTTGCTTCTGGCTTTGCTGTGCTGCCGGGACAGAACATTTGCGACACGTATCCGATGCTTGCCGAGACTGTTTGTGGAAATGCAAAGTCAGGCAGCGGATCGGGAACGCAGTCGTTAAGCGGACTCCAGCAAGGCGATGTAGTGCTGTATGTAAAGCAGGGGGCTACGGGGAAGCAGTGCGCACTGATCTGGATTCAGTCGATTGGACCCGACCGTCCCGGCGCAGTGTTCCTGCCCCAAGTATGTATGGAAGTATGCTATCCGGTGTTTAACCTATGAGATTCATTGCTGCTCTACTAGTTAGCTGTTTGCCGCTAATGGCAGACACCACAGATGTTGTTCTTGATCCACGTCTCAACGGAACGTCAGATGTGTATGCATTGTCGTTTCGAACTGTAGCGAACAAGCATGAAGCATGGCTTACGTTGGCCCAATCAGCAACAGATGATGGCAAGCGCGTCCTCGCTACGTCGACTGCGGCGCAGCAGGGATTTGCCGCGCCCCAGGTGATTGCTGATGAGGCTCTCAATTCGCCTGCATCTACGTATGACGGTGTGCCAACGTTCCATCCGTGCGATCCAACGCGTGCGGTGTTTGTGTCGGACAGGCCATGGCAGGGCTCTGCACGCCGATCGAACGATCTTTACCTAGCTCGGCAAGGGGCTAGTGGCACATGGACGGCAGAACGGCTGCCCTTCAATACTGATGCGTGGGACGATACACCAGCATTCGGCACAAAGGGCACAACGCTCTACTTTTCATCCGATAGAAGGCGTCCGGGGTCTGGCGTTGCAGACCTGTATGTTACCACATTTAATGGACGTACCTGGACGGAGCCTGTTCTGCTGCAGTCGATCTGTAGCGCAAATGATCACGAAGCATCGCCCTTTGTAGTTGGTACAACATTGTACTATTCAACAAACAAGGATGGCGATCAGGATATTTACACCGTTGAGATAGATCCTTCAACAGGCATGCCGCGCGGAACAGCAAAGCCCCTTACCATGCCTGGTGTGAATATGCGTGGCTCGCATGAGTACCATCCGGTGATCACACCCGGTGGACGCTGGATAGTTTTCTCCAGCGACAGAGTTGTAAATGGTCAGCGCCTCTACAGACTCTACTACCGCAAGCTGGAGCGCATCAAAGATCCAGTTGTAGGCTTGCGTGTAACGGCACGCACGCTCGTGAGAGATCCTGAGAAGATCAAGTTCTTTGGTCGGCTCGATTCTATCTATTCCGTTAGAACAAGCATTCGCATCTACGATACAGACCGCGACACATCATTCATGAGAATGACAGATGCAGACGGCTATCTGCGTTGGAAGATAGAGTCTGCCACCACAGGTACTGGCCCTACTTCAGACACCCGCACACACACATACATTGTGCAGGCAGTGAATGTGCCCACTGGCTTTGTGAGTAGTATCGACACACTTGTCATTGGCATGAACGGATGCAGTCCAAACGTAGAACACACGATCTATCTTGTCGATACAACCGAGCGACGCCGCACATGTGAGTTTACCTTCCGCACCTTTAACGTACCGTTTTTTGTAACAACGTATTGGTGTCCAACAACGCAGAAGTACAAACAGTACACGCCGTGCACATCACTTTTCACAGACGACGTGCCATGCGAAGAGCTCAAACAACCAGAGCATTGTGAAACCAACGAAGCTTACCGTTACGAGTTCCAGCCTGCAAAGCTCATCCGATCACGAAGGGGCGCAGAAAACTGCGTGAACTACAATGAGTTGTCGGACAGTGGTGCAGTCTGGGCCGACATGGTAGACCGTACCATCGAGCACATGCGAGATGAAGTGCGCAGTGCCTTAACGGATCAGTGTGTGAAAAACGCTATTGATGCTGGCTTGCGAGTAGTTGTAACGTATATCGGCACCACCGACGACCGCAGTATTCATCCAAACTGCATGTATACCGGACGCGACTTTGATGCTGTCCATGCGCTGGCACCCCACATCGAGGTAGACAGCATGATTATCCCCTTCATCAAGGAGGGCAGGCACTTTAACAGAGGAGGGTACGGAGGCTTGGCAGGGGGCAACCAGCTCCTGAGCGACCTACGCTCCATGTACTTTGCTATACTTTTTGACAACCTCTGCCGCGAGACCATACCACTCTATCGAGAGTATCAAGACCGAGGCGTACTGGTAGTCCGTTCGCGCGGTCAAGCTATCGATCAGCGAGACTTGCCGTACTCACTCAAGCGCGCCGCCGGTGTTGAAATCCGCGTACCTCAATACACAAAGCGCTTTGCAGGCCTCAAGCCCCCAGCAGGGAAAACTGTGGTGATGTGTGAAGCAGGAGAGTGTGAGTAGTCCCTTACTTCTTTACCAGCATCGCTGTTATGCGCTGCGATCCTCGTTGAGCGTTCACAACGTATGTGCCAGGTGCAAGAGCCGACGCATCAAACGTTGCTGTACCACGAAGCTCGGCTACGCGTGCTCCAAGCAGGTCTGAAATCGTAATCGAAACGAAAGGTTCTGCAGACTGGAAGGTTACGATGCCTGATGCTGGATTAGGGTACACCGTAAGGTCTGAGACATAGGCTTGTTCGTCATCTACACTAGTTGTTGAGAGCAGAACAACCATCGATGCGATAGGTGTGAGTGCTGTATTGTGATTCTTCGCCATCACGCGGACGGCGCTGCCAGTTGTCATGTTCTCGGCAGTAAGTGTCGAGCGTTTCTCGTCCATCATCTGCGTCGCAGCTGAGATAGCAAACACCATTTCGCCTGATTGTGTGGAGATTGTGAGCTCGTTGTTTACAACGCCCTTGAGTACACCAACAATCATTGTTGGGTCAACACTTTGGCGTACGCCATTCTCGCATGATACATCAACAAACGCTTGAAGGATCGTCTGCGTTGTTTCATCAATCGTAGCGCATACGGTGCGTCCAACGGTTAGTTCAGACCATTCAAGAAGAATTCCCGCATCATTCGAAACCATGCTATACGGGGCCCGCAGTGCATCTCGTGTTCCCTGTGTTGTAACAACTGTGATACTGGAGTCTGTTGCGCCAGAGATTGTACCAGTGATAATGCCTGCTTGAATACAGTTCACATATACCGTCGCGTTGAGGATCAATCCACTGTTGCGAGCATCCGTTGCCGAACCCTCAATGCGAGCACCGGCAGCATCGTTTGTGAGGGTGTACAGTTCACCGCGGCAATTCACGATCTTTGATGACTCGTTGAACAGTAACGTACGTTCATCACCGTTATCCCACAGTATCGTTACGGTGGAGTCGTTAACCGATTTGATTGATCCGCTGACGTAGTTGGACACACATGGATCCATCACAAAAATCATGTCGGCCGTGGCAGCCCCGTTACTCATGCGATAGTATGCAGTGACAACTGTCCCGGTGACGATCTCATTACGAGTAACTGGCAAGCCTGTGCAGTCTACAACCTGTGTAGCGTCATCGAATGCAAGCTCGAGACCAACCAGCTCGCCAGTGATCGGATCGATTGTTTCGATTGTTACAGCCGATGACGTGATTTCCTTCACCATCCCTGCGGTGCTGAAAGCATAAGGGCAGTCATCAAGGACTTTGAGGCGACCGATTTCGAGCACACCGCCGTTGTCCATGGCATACCCATCAACATACATACCGACTGTTAGGTCGGCTGCTGACATGAACTCGCCCTTGCATGTCACAATCTCCGTCTCGCTTGTGATTGTTCCTTCCCATGATTGACTGTACTGCGTGACTGTCACAACATTGCCGTCAATATCTGTGATTGTTCCCCCCAGATATGATGGACAGTTCTCCCGCACAAATCCATACTGGAAGAACGTACCCTTACGTGGGGAAATCAAATACGTAACGGACATCGACATCCCTGGAAGAAGTTCATCAAGTTCCATTGGTGTTCCGTCACATCTGTAAAGCGGAAGGGCACTGTCTCCGGGCACAAGCGAGTTGATAAAGTCGGCATCGAGCAGAAGTGCAAGTGTATCTGCCGAGTTGTCTACCAACAGATACATCACAGAATCAACAACTGACACAAACGTTGCTTCGGCAGCTGAAACTTGAGAACAATCGTTTTGAAGTTGCAGATATGCTACAACAGGGTCGGTTGTTGGACCACTCGACCTGAGGTAGATGGGGTCTCCCACACGTACATCATCGCGAGTGAGGGGAAGTCCGTCGCATGAGTAGTACTGTGAAAGTGAGGTAACATCGAACGTCACCGTTGTTCCGGCCACACCATACACCGACGACGAGGTTGTTGTTACCTCGAGGGCCGTTGCCGTAATCGAGTTGACAACAGCCATAACGTCGACATGTGCAATGCAGCCGTCGAACTTGACGATCTCTGCCTGAGGCGGATAGATCCTCGTAGGAGAGAGCACAACCAAGGTATTCACTCCAAGCTGAACGCTGTCTAGCGTGCAACCGTCGATCAGCGTTTCGGTGATAATGGATACCTCTTGGACCCTTACCGCGCTGTCGTTCTCATACTCCTCGATTGTCAGCAGGGTAGGCGAAACCTGAAGCAGCTTTCCGTAGAGCGTTAGTCCCAGCGCCGTGGTGTCGCGCTGAGCCATTGCAGACAGAAAAGTTGTTACGACGAGAATCGAGAGCAGAATCGTGCGTTTCATGTTGTTACCTAGAAAGAAGTTATTTGTCTACAACCGCATAGACAATGTAAGGGACAAAAAGGTTCCGATTATCTCACCGGGGGTATAAACCGTATACAAATCCCAACAAATGACGTGGACTGAGGTGCGGTAAATGCCACCTCGTCGAACATTCGCTCGGCAACCAGTGCAAGTTCTGCCCTGGCAGCAGGCCCGCGAACAGCAATGGCAACCTCTGCTCTGGCCTCGTAGGGTAGAGAGCCATCGGAAACACCTCTCGACGAGTACCAAGGCAATGCTGCGTAAGCTGTGCCTACAAGCTCAAAATGCGGAGATAGTCCATACGCATGATGAGCGCGGAACCATGCAGCCCCCTGCATGGAATTCCACGACATGTTCGTTGTTGCAGGGTTGCGATTATCGGACGCGTTGAGAAAATACTCCGCGCCGCATGAGGCCGTGAAAGTACCCGCCGTGCCCTGCATAGGTGCAAACGTTGCCGCAATGGTTGGCCCGGTGAGTATGAGTGTTCGCTGTTCTGCAAGTAAGGGGCTTGTTGGATTGGCCTCATCGGCACCGCCAAGATTATCGATATCATGCTTGCACCTGTGCACGAAGCCTGCACGTAGAGATACATCTCGAAGTGCAGCATGAAACCAGAAAAACTCCTCCCATCGCATGGCTCTGGGATTGAACGAGATGTCGTTTAGGGGATTTGCAGTCAGCTCCTGATGAGCCTCAATAGACGTTGTGAGCTGCAGATCACTTGTAGAGTCTGTAAACCGGTATGTCTCAGCTTGCACATGTGTCCGAAACTGCCACGCTTGTTCGCCACCTAACGAACCAGATGATCGTTGTATCTCAGCGCCACCAAGGAGTGATGGCATTGGACCATGAACATTTCGCACACGCGCAACATCCGTATGCCATGTGCGTGAAGGACGGATTTGGGCAGTGACGGTGAATGTGAGTGTTATGAGGACAAAAACAATGAAGTGCATAAGGCAAAGATATTAGGTACTGGGGACTAGGGACTGGGGACAAGGGACTAGGGACGAGGGACTAGGTACTAGGGACAAGGGACAAGGGACTAGGGACGAGGGATTCGGCACTTGGCACTCGGCACTCGAATTCCGTTAATGTAAATTGCCGATCTGTAACACAATTGACTACACATCCATGCGAACCCTCATTGCAATTCTTGGTCTTGCGATCCTTGTTGTTAGTTGTACTTCACCTGATGAACCCGTAGCAGGTAACCGTTATGCATGGGTCGTTGGTGATACTGATTCAGTACACTATGGTGCGATATACCACACCAGTGATGGCGGCGTAACGTTTACCCGACAGGGGGTGGGGCAGGAATCACTTAAGGATGTCAATGTGCTTGACGTCAAGGCTATTGATGCAAATACAGTGTGGGTAGTCTGTTCACGCAATAGGATTGTAAAGACAACCGATGGCGGAAAGGTATGGAAGGCAGTCCAGACGCCAGCCAACGATCTAGATTGCGAGCTGTATTGCATCAGTACTGTTGGGGCAAATACCCTTGTTGTTAGCGGCAGCCATGGTACTGTGTACTTTTCGAATGATGCCGGGTTGAATTGGACAAAGTCTCAGGTTCCTGGAATGGAAGAGGCACAATTTCAAGGCGTTGTGGCTCTTACAGATACGAGAGCATACATCGTTGGCAATGTTCCAGTTTCAGATACAGAGCGTATTGGTGTAATACGTCAAACCACTGACGGTGGTGCTACATGGCAGCGAGTTGAACTACCGAACAAGTTTGATTCGCTACACACGTGGATATCTGCTGCGACATACGGTAGCTCAATCATAGTCTACGGTACAACGAATTACTACAGCCTCAGCACGGACAATGGCATGACGTGGCGTAACGACTCAACAAGGATCTTTGGTGGTGGAGGGGGAGCTGATATCAACCATCTTATCATGCTCAGTGCCAACACATGGATGGCCGCTATGGATATGGGGCATCTTATTCGCACTGATGATGCTGGCAAGGGCTGGACGGATGTTCGACCAGGACTGGGAGCGGCATTTATGCTTGGAATCAGCGCATTTGACAACTCTTATGCTATCGCATGTGGAGAAACAAGCAACTTCCCACAACTAGGTCACATCGTCCGCACAACAGATGGCGGTAAATCATGGGTAAGATCATTCACCAAGCCAGGATCGTTTCGCAAGGTCACAACAACGTTCTAGCTCGTTGTACCCAGTACCTCGTACCCAGTACCTAGTACCTAGTACCCAGTACCTAGCACCTCTACCTCACAGTTATCTCATCGCAAAAGATGAACGCATCGCCTCCAGCCCCTGGATGCCAGTCGGGGAGCTTCCCGAAGGTGCGTGCACGAACTCGAACAAATCTTGCAGATCGCGGTGCAAAGGAGACGTCCAGCGTGGCGAGCTGCGGAGTCATGTCGGTGACTGGAACTGTGTGTGATGCCGAACCTGCATCGGTCCACGCAATGCCGTCGAGGGATGTCTGAACATCTATCGAGGTTGGGAATACAATCCAAGGGCGAACATCCTGCAGGAAGCCTGCGCCCACGTTGCTGATCTGCGAGATTGTGTCCATGGCAATCTCAACATCCATATCGGCCCCCTGTATGCCATGCCAATCACCTTTACGCCATACAACAGACCCGCGAATACCGTCGATCATTGAGATGGGGCCTTCGGCAAGGTACTGTGGGTTAGGAGTGCTGTGGAGTGTTACCTGCCAGCGCGCGGGGACGCGATAGAACGTTGCAGAGGTTATCCCGCTGCTGTCATCTCCGCGGTATGCCCGTGCATGAATGCGCGTCGTGGAAGTCACCGTGATTGGTCCGTTATAGTGCAACGGTAAAACGGTGGAATCACCATTTACGCTATATCGCACACTACTGCCGTTGATGATGATACGGGTACTGTCGGTAAACAACTTATCAGGTGCCGTGATAATCGGTGCAGTAACGAAAGTTATATCCGGCATGGCACCTCGCAACTCAATATCCGTGCCGCGCTCCGTGTTCACTAGGTCGCCGAGCTCAAAACGGATCTCCCGTGCTTGAGTGAGCTGTTGGTGTGAAAGGAGATTGCCTGCGTGTGGCGTTCCGTCAACGAGTAGCTGATGAACATAGATCGACGATGGTGACTCACGCTTGCACACGATGTTAACGGAGCGATTACCAATGGCCACGCGTGCAGTATCGAACAGCGGCGATCCAATAGCGTAGTAGGGGCTCCCCGGTGTTACCGGATAGAGACCTAAAGCACTCCACACATACCATGCTGACATCTGTCCGCAATCTTCATTTCCAGGAAGTCCCTCTGGTCCGAGTTTGTAGAGACTATCAATGATCTGCCGAACAAGGCGCTGCGTCTTCCACGGCTTGCCAATGTAGTTGTAGAGATATGCCATGTGGTGACTCGGCTCATTGCCGTGTGCGTACTGTCCGATAAGCCCCGTGATATCAGCCTGTGTCCGGCCAGTTGTTTGTGTTGGAGCTGTAAAGAGATCATCGAGCTTCCGTTCGGCTTGTGTGGGTCCGCCCATGAGATTGACGAGACCCGGGATATCATGCGGGACAAAAAACGAGTATTGCCAGCTGTTGGCTTCGGTATAGTGATTGTTAACCTCACGAGGATCGAATCGCGGCAGGAACTCGCCATTGCGCCGAGGACGCATAAAGCCTGAAGCTGAATCGTAGACGTTGCGATACGAAGCTGCCCTGCGGTAGTATGTATGCATGTCTTGCGTCTTGCCAAGCATGCGCGCGACTTCTGCAATGCACCAGTCATCGAATGCATACTCGAGCGTCTTGGAAACAGATTCATGTTCGTCTTCTACAGCGATGTAGCCCCGTGCCTTGTATGCGGGCAGCCCAAGATGATCCCAGTTGGCACTTTTTTTCATTGCCTCAAATGCAAGGGTAGTGTCGAAAGAAGTGATGCCTTTGACAAGCGCGTCGGTGATGACGGGAATACTATGATATCCGATCATGCAGTCTGTCTCGTTGGCACTTAGCTCCCATACCGGCAGGCGTCCGCCCTGCTGATACTGATTCAGAAAGGTCTTGATGTAGTCCAGCGTGCGGGCGCTATCTATCAGCGTATAGAGCGGGTGGGCTGCACGAAAGGTATCCCACAGACTGAAGACCGTGTACTGGGTGTGCGTCGTTGAAACATGTATCTGGTTGTCGCGTCCGCGATAGCGTCCGTCCACATCCGACATCACATTGGGTACCACCATCGTGTGATAGAGCGCGGTATAAAAGTTTGCAAGATCGCGCTTGTTGTTACCGTGTACGGTGATGCGTCCGAGCTCCTCGTTCCATGCATCAATAGCGTCTTTTCGGACTCTCTGAAGATCCCAATGTGACAGCTCAGACAGCAGATTCTTACTGGCTCCTTCAACATCAACACTGCTTATTCCAACTCGCACAAGTAGCTCACGAGGACCTGGTGCAAACTGAAGCGCAACAGCAACATCGGTACCGCTGATGGCGCTACCAACGGGCACGGATGTCATGTCAGGATTTCGGAAACATGAGATGATGGGGCGAGAGAACTCCATCACAAAGTACACATGCTGATCTCTGGCCCAAGCTTCACTGCGTCGAAATCCAACGATGCGCGTTGGCCCTACTATGCGTAGTTCGGCATCTATCGTTTTGTCTCGATGCCGCAGATCTACGAGTACTTGCTGATTTCGCGAGGCTCGCGAAGGGAACGTGTATTTGTGCAGCCCAGTGCGCTTCGTGGCAGTGAGTTCAGCCCGTATATCATGATCTGTTAGAGTAACGGCATAGTAGCCGGGCTCTGCATATTCATCGCTATGACGATACATCGAGGCATAAGTAGCCGGATCAAAGCTTATGCTGCCAACAAAAGGCATCACGAGGATATCGCCATAATCAGAGCACCCGGTGCCACTCAGATGCGTATGCGAAAAGCCATAGATCAAAGAATCGCTGTGGTAGTAACCACTGCATCCCTCCCAGCTACCATCGCGCCGCGTGTCTGGACTTAGCTGCACCATCCCATAGGGAAGCGTAGCTCCTGGATATGTGTGCCCCGTGCCCCCCGTGCCAGTCATGGGATCTACGTATCGTGTGAGATCTTGAGCAGAGCAGAAAGTGCCCAGAAGCGTTGTTAACAAAACCGTTATGTAAAATGGCATAGGACAAAAGTACGGGTAGAGCATTTATGGTAGGGGCGAGCCGGTGGCTCGCCCGGTTACGAGAGCACGCGGTTACAGGTAGGGGCGAGCCGGTGGCTCGCCCGGGAACGAGAGCACGCGTTTACAGGTAGGGGCGAGCCGGTGGCTCGCCCGGGAACGAGAGCACATAATTGTAAATTGGTGGATTGAATCACCAACAGATATGCATATGCGCAAGCTTGTCGTGATCCCCGTCGTAACCGTGACCCTTCTGGCAATGGCATTTGTCCTCGGCCCTTCCACACCAACCCCTGTCTTCAATGTGGCCATGCCGAGCATGCCAGCCAGCCTCGTCGAGCTCGATAGCATGGTGAGCGCGCATGAAGCCCTCTATCCGACAAAGCCGGAGGTAGAAGCTCAGATCATATGGGCAGATTCTATTCCTACGAAGACCGACATAGCGCTTGTATATCTGCATGGTTTCTCCGGTACATGGCACGACGGATCTCCTGCGATTGAACGTGTGGCAAAAGAGCTACATGCAAACGTCTATCTGGCGCGTTTGCACGGACATGGTCTCCGCGTAGATGAGCCCCTTCTCGACTACTCTCCCGATTCTGTCTATGCAAGCGCACTTCAGGCTCTGGCGATTGGAAAACAATTAGGTAAACGCGTTATAGTGGTGGGCACATCAACAGGTGCAACGCTCGGGTTGATGCTTGCCGCGCGACATCCGGACGATGTTGCGGGAGTCGTGAATTGGTCTCCCAACATTCGACTAGCACACCCGCTAAGTTTTCTCAGTAATGGGCCATGGGGCTTGCAGCTTACCAGGTTGATTGTTGGTGGAGACTACCGTCAGGTTACCATGCCGGATCCACGCAGGGCAAAGTATTGGTATATGAAGTACCGAGTGGAAGCAATACCTCAGCTACAGGCGTTGCTTGAGGCCGGGATGACCCCCGAAACATTTGAGAGCATAACGCAGCCGGTGCTAACCATGTGCTGGTATAAGAACAACGAAGTGCAGGATTCACTTGTGAGTGTTGCTGCCATGCGCACGATGCATGATCAGTTAGCGGCGAGCAACAAGGAGTTTTTCGCGTTAGATGCCCACGCACATGAGATTGGCTATTCACCGGAATCACAAAGCGTTGATGAAGTTGTCCGCCGCACTACAGAGTTCATTCAGACGCGAGTGTCGTCACGCAGTAAGGGAGATCAACACTAACAACCTACGAGTAGTTTGAAATGCTAGGTCAAATGCTCCACATATGCAGAAACGCCACATCGGCGGAAACCGATGTGGCGTTGACAATTCATAGAATAGAACGTTAGAGTGCAAGCACGAGGCAGCGCACGCAGATTACCTGACCACACTAAGTGGACTTGTTACGATGCCAGTTGGAGTGCGAAGTGTAACGAAGTACGAACCAGCTGGGAGGTGCGAGATGTCAGCATGAATGATGTGGTTGCCAGCATCAAGCATTGACGACACTAACGTTGCTACAAGCTGGCCCTGCAGGTCGGTGATGGTGAGGGATGCTTGTGGAACTAGCGTCGCGACCGTAAGAGAAACTGTAACGGCCTGTCCAGCTGGGTTGGGCATGACGTTTTGTACGATGCCCTCTGCCGGTGCATCACTATTTCCACGGACAGATGAGATTGGGTCGCTCAAGATAAACGAGCCCTTCGAGAGCAACTGTCCAGCCGCATCATATGTTTCAAAGTCAAACGGGACTTCCTTCGCTTCAACATTTGCAAGCGTCAGGAACATCGGCTTCACGTTTCCGCCAGCAGCTACGCCGAGGTCACCGTCGGCTTGAGCACTGAGAACATAAGTGCTGCCACTATTGATGATAGCATACGTTGCAGACTTCGCGTTGTGACTACTTGGTCCAGCTGCAAGGATAGTGGCGCTCCCTGTCGAGGTAAGTGTAAATCCTGCAACACGCTCGCTATAGCCGTTGGCATTGGTAAACGTTAGTGCAAAGGTCTTTACATTTAATGGTTTTGTTGTAGCGTCCCCAGCAACAACATCAGGCTTGTTGTTTGGCACACGTGCGAGATAGCGCACAGGCTCACTAAACGTAGGCGAGGTTGTGAGGTTGTCTGTGTATAGGTATCGCACGTCTACTGGGAATTGCATTGCCTTCATAGAATTTGTGAAAGTAAATGCAACGTCTAATGACTTGCCGGGCGGGCAGTCGAGTGGGAGGAACACGACAGATCCGTTGATAACCCCATTCACCTGACCTGCCTTGATTCCATTGAGCTTCACAACGGGAGAGATCGCTTCGATGCCAACGATCTTTATGTCGTTGTTTGCTTCTGGGTTTACGATTGTAAGCGTTCCATTGTCGTAGTTCAACATCGCGAAGGCCGTGACAGCACCAGAATCTGCCTGAGTGCGATCTACCGAGCCCTTAGAACTGCTACGTATGCCAGTAAACGACTTTGCAGACTGGTCCCAAGGAGTGAGCTTATACTTGCGGACGATTGTGTCATATACCAGCACGTTACATGTGACACATTTGCAATCCGTAAATGAGTAGCGAATCGCAAACACCAACGTGTCGCGACATAGCAGCCCAGTAGGGACAGCAGGGAAGGTCATGTTGAGCTGCATACCAGCTCCCTGCATGAAGTTGAGGCACTCGCCAGGGCCCCATGATGCTTCGCGACTAAATATCTGCAAGGTGACAGGGCCAGGTGCCAATGTTGGAACGAGAGTCCCAGAATTGATGTCACCGAATGAACGTTCCCACGCACTTGCCGTATTGCCACAAACACGTCTGCGCTGAACGCTTACCAGCGTCGCAGATACCTGCTTGATCGGCGCTGGTCCGGCCATGAGTGTTGTAGACAAGGTCACGTTCCCGGCGTTGTTGTAACCGATGTTCTTCTTTGTAACACGGCGAATGAACTCTTTGCAGCAGTCATCGGCTGTTCCACCTCCTGGACATGAAGGCAAGTCGCGTAGAATACTGTCTTTGCATATCTCAACGCCATTTGGGCCGACAATAGAGTAGTAAATCGTGATAGTAGAATTTGCAGGGGCTAGGTCGGTAAATGTTGAGGTGATTGTGAATGGCCCAGACGTGATTGGGAAAGAAGCTGGAGCAAACGAGCCTTGCGGTGAACTCATCGTTAGCACAGCAGTAGGCGTCGTAGCATACGATCCGTTGATCGTGATTGTGTATTGCTGATTGCCAAACTGATCTCTACCAGCACAGTCAACCTTCATGCTTGCATTACCCAGACAACCTTGATCCTTGATTGTTACGCAGGCAAGATTCGATTCCAACATACCAACGGGAATATCCTGTGTTATGGTGCTCGATAACAAGTGACGGACTGCTCCGCTTGCGACAAATGAATTGCATGCAATTTGATTGGTCTGAGCTGTTGCCGCAGTTGTAGCAGAAAACTCGATCGAAGCAGGTGTCGACGAGCCGATGGCGTTTGATGTATAACCGAATGCAAGGTTTTGCGAACCTATAGCCATACCTAGAGCCCACGTGCCGCTTGTCCCACATGATGCGGCGAACATTCCAGCGGGAGCTCCAATAGGCACCAGGTTCGAGATTGAAGCGAATCCCGGTGTACTATTTGTGTATGGCGAATACGCATGGCTTGCAGTAACAAATGACGAATACTGAACATCGAACAAACTGCCGCGGCTGGTGCAAGGCCCAATGGTTAGTTTATCCGGCAGAGTAACATCATCGATTGGCAGCAGATCTGCGAAGGTGATGTACCGCAGCGCAACATTACCAGCTGGAATACTTAGCTGTAGCTTATAGTCTATGTTGCCTCCTGCGCCAATATTTGCAGCGGTTGTGTACGGGCCGGATCCGCCGCTTCGTACACCCTTCGTCAGGGTAAAGCCAGATACGCCAACAACGGTTACGTAATCAATATTCGAGTTGACAGTTGCTGGCAACGTTCCTCCTGATAATGCAAACTGGTTCGGAACATTACCAAGTGCCGACGTGTCTACCACCTTAACATCAAACTCGATGTAGTAGAACGGAATGCCTGATGTGCCATACATGCCGCAGTTCGGGTAGAAGATCGTCTGGCATGATGCGGGGATGGTTGGCAGCGAGGCAACAACAGTATTTGTGCCCGCATTGTAGGTGAGATTAACGCCTGACCAGGTTGAGGTCGTTTGGCAAGGGGCGGCCCAGTTCGTTGAAGAATAGTACGATGGATTACCCACATACTGAAGATTCGGGTTGAGCTGATCGCTTACTGTTCCTCCAGTAAGGGGCTGGCCACCAATGTTCTGCACCCGCAACCTGTATCTGAATGTTGAGCCAGGTGTGTAGTTGACTTGTTCGTTGCAAACTTCCTTCCAAACACAGGCCGTTGGAGCCGGGGCATCTACAACGAATGAATTGCACGCCGTTACAGGTGCAACTGACGGGATAGCTAGTGTTGCGCAGTTCGTTATGGTTGACCCAATCGTTGCATTGGCAGGGATGGTAAAGTTGATCTCGAAATAAACACACTGCCCCGGATTTAGCGTTGCAGTGGTGGTTGCTGTTACTGTCGTTCCTACAAGCGTTACGGTCAATTGTGGTGATGTAGCGCCGATAGACAAGCCAGTTAGTGTTGCAGGAACATTATCCGTCACCGTGTAATTGGTTATCGGAGTATTGCCATTGTTACAGACCCAGATTACATACTTGCCTTGGCAACCTGGCTGTCTGTTTGTATAGGCAAACTTTGAAATTGTGCCCTTGATGATGTTCTTTATCTCCACACATGTCTGCTGAGAAGTGTCGGCAGTTGGGCCGCAAGGTAACTGCGTACTTCCGAGTGATCCAGCAAGTGTGGCTTGGTTTGTGATGAGTGATCCGGTTGGGAACAAAGCCCGAGGATAGAGCACTGTGAACGAGCAACAAGTCTGGTTGTATTGCGACAAGGCTGACATGTTACCAACATTCCAGGTAATCGTTTGTCCGCTCTGAGTTGCACCGCATGTTGATGACTGGAGCACGGCACCGAGTGGGAGTACGTCTGTTACCACCGCATTCACAAGGTTCAGCTGTCCAGTGTTGCCAACATCCTTATAAACGCACACCTGATACGTTACCACTGAGTCTGCTGTTGCGTAAGGACATGAGCCCCCTTGCCATGCTGCATTCGTTACGTACTTGTTGATGTGCCATGGGTCCACGGCCTTGGCACGAGTTGAAAGATATGGCGTGCACAAATCAACGGTCTTGCCGTTAATGGTACCCGTTAGGCACGCCCTATTTCGTGCAGTAGTGCCAGGGCATGTAATGCCGTTCGGAAAACGCACAGTTATCGAAATTGAACCTGCACACCCACTGGGCACCGATGTCCACGATAATGAGTAAGTGCCACCAAGAGTCCCTACAGTGGGAGACGTTACCGTTGGGGTTGTCCCGGGAGCTGAGTATGCGACGGCGAGAAACTCTAGGCTAGGGGGCAGTATGTCGCTAACGGTAACATTCGTTGCGCCAGCAGGAATGGTAAAGTAAATCGAATACGAGAAGGTCTGGCCCGTGTTAACGGCTGTATCGCTTACAACCTTCGTAATCGTAAAGCCATCTGATGTGGCAGAGCCCGTAAAAGGTGACTGCGCGCTCAGCTGAATGAGGCACGCAAAAAGGACAGCAATCGTAACAAAAAGACGACGCATGATACACCCCTTGGAAAGTATGGGACAATCTATCAAAAATCGAGTTCTGCCATACCATCAGCCCGGTACGGCAATTCAGCTACTTTAGCCGATCCACTGTTGGATTTACCGTAAATGGCAGATGTGATTTACGTGGTATTTCTTGCAATCCCTTGATTGCTGGCATAACAATTGCACCACAGGTCGGAATGAGCACCTCACGTATAATCTGCATTCCTGCTTTGCTGATCGCGCTGTTAACAATCATCGATCTTCCTGCACAGACAATTCGTGCTGGTGGGTCTCTCCACTATTCAATTGAGAATGCCAATAGAATTCCGGAGGAGATCGCAAGTGGTAAACCTTGGACCGACAGACTGTATCTCGATGGTACGGTAGATATCGAACTGATTCACCATGTGCTGTATGCGTATACGTCGTTCTATACGGCTGGTCCGGGGCTCGAGGCTGGGGTTTTCTTCTATCCTGTTCGCAAGCTGCCTGTATACGTTAATCTTGGAGTAGGGGATGCCGACAAAGAGGGCGTGCCTCCATTCACTGTGGGGCTCGGAGGTTTTATTGAGCTGGGCGGACAGTCCTCACTGCGGTGGCGATTTAATGGAATCGGGCTTACACCTTCTCTTTCGTTGGGATACGCCTATAGTCTGTATGAAGACTACGACATGCCAGCTCGAACGCATGATGACTTTGAGATGTCGGGCTTTGATATTCCGAACGTAACGGCACGAGTTCAGGCAACGTACCTTCGTAAGGGCAGAGATTGCGACGTAAAGTTTGTACTCAACAACACAACGCATCAGAGGCAGCGTGATGTGCTTATCGACGTGATGTTCTATGGTCTTCCGATAGTACCAATCGAGGTTCGCCCCATTATCGCATCACATGCTGTACCTGCAGGAAGGGTAATCACAAGTGATGATGTACCAATCTTTGGATTGGTTGGTAGCGCACGAGAGATCGATGCAGTATCTCATGGGGCTTTTGATAAAGCAGACAATCAGCTCCTCGAGAAGCTAGGCTTGAAGCCACTGCGTAAGAATGATATTGAGATAAGACTTACAAAGTTCGAGGTTGCCAGTGACAACGTCGCTGAAATGAAGTTTGATGTGCGAAGCAACCTAGCTGTTGACATCGATGGTATCATTCTCCGTGCAGAACTCTTCGACGGAAGTAAAAACCTCCTTGATGTTCGTTACTTCAGCATCAATGAACGTGTGGCGTCAAGGGGCAGCATCGTTCCGGAAATGTCTACTATTCATGACGTAGACCCACGTACAAAGTATATCAAGTGTACGCCTCTGCATTACCACCAGGTAGATGAGTAGGGGGCTATAGACTTCCCCAGCAGTCCTCCGTATGTTTGACGCTCATATGCGTGTTCAGGACCTACTATCTAGACTGCAGAAAGCAGTTTCTCGTGCTACGTCGTCGGGAGCGTTTATCGCTGAGATAGACGGACTGCGGTTCATCGCTATCGTTGCTGTGGTGGCGTTTCACCTTGGTGGACGCTACTTTGAGCGTCCTGCTCGTCCGTTCTGGGAACCTGGCGGGGACATCGCAGGCTGGGTAGTGTATACAGGCTTCTTTGGGGTACAGCTGTTTTTTGTGATCAGCGGTTTTGTGCTTGCACTACCATTTGCCCAGGCCCAACTTGCGGGAGGGCGTCCGGTTGAGCTCAAGAAGTACTTCTGGAGAAGAATTACCCGACTCCAGCCGCCGTATATGATCAGTCTTGTGCTGTTTCTGATTGTTGCCCTAATCAACAATTACGGCAAGGTTGCAGCAGACATCGGCAAGTATCTTGAGCACCTCGTGGCTCACGCGTTCTATCTTCATGGCGCGTTCTATGGTCCACTAGACACACCAGGTTACTTCGCCCTGAACCATGTTACATGGTCTCTCGAAGTTGAAGTACAGTTCTACATCATCGCGCCGCTGCTTGCCATGGTCTATCGGGTGCACGACAACGCCAAGCGGCGCATGCTTATCGTGCTTGCTATCATCGCGTCTCATACGATGATGTACGTGGTTCCCCGAGCCCCCTTCGCAGTTACCGTTGTACCGTTTCTGTACTATTTCTTGCTCGGTTTCCTGCTCGTCGACATCTACATTATCGACTGGAAGAATCAAGCTCCGAAGCAGTCGTATCTCTGGGATGGAATCGGTTTGGCTGCATGGTGCGTTGGGCCCTTTCTTGTTGGGCAAAGTCACACGAATGACCTCTACGTACTTGCACTCATCCTCATTGCCTACGTAGCATCCTTCCGTGGCGTTCTGCTATCATCCTTCTTCCGCAACGGCTGGATCGTGGCGATAGGTGGCATGTGTTACACAATCTATCTCTACCACACCCTGATGTTCTGGCCACTGCATCAATTGTGGGATTGGCTAGTGTTTGGGAAGGACATCCCTACAACACTTTCTGCTATCATGACGCAGATCGTTGTTCTTACGGCGTCGGTGATCGCAATATCTTCGCTGCTCTTCGTGCTCTTTGAAAAGCCATTTATGAAGAGCAAACGTAAACTCAGCTAGTTGCCGCCGGTCATTGCTTGTTAAACGACTTTAGATCATAACTGAACGTCAGCATCATATATCTGCGCAATGCATTTGTTCTGGTGTCTTCGATCGACACATCATTGATGCTTCGATTGATGGCATCATTTTGATTAAGGATGTCGTTGATAGAGAATCGTAGTTCTGCGGCACGATTCTCGAGGAAACGATACCCCACGCCAGCATTCCACACAGTAAAACTGCGATTGAACTCAGTACCGAGACCGGAATAGAGTGTCTGGTTAACATCGGTGCTACAGGCTACTGGACCAACATTCCAGATCACGCGCGCAGTTGCAACATGGGTGAAGTAGTTGTCATCAGCTGCAATCTGAATTGTGTTCTTTACCCAGGTATACATCCCGTTGTACGAAACTGAAACATCGAGATCCTCCGACGCAGCGCTGCTGAGGAAGAGCCCCGCATTTCCCGTGGTCGAATTTGAATAGTTCGTTGCATCGTTTATAACGCCGGGTGTGCGTGTGTAGAACACGCCCGAGTTGAGATTCAGGTTCCATCCCATTACCGGGAACCCGTAGGTGAAGAAGCTTCGGAGGTTCCAGTTACCCTCGAGGTTTACGGGGCGGGAAAGCTGTGTTCCCGGGCCGATCACGATGCCGCTGAACTGGGCTCTGCCAATGGTGTCTCCGGCACGCAGGAAATCAATGGAGTTCCCGATGTAGTTCTGCGTATAGCTCACATTGACAAACCCAAACATGGTCTTGCCTTGCATCCATTGCGCATCTACGAAACGTGCATTGAGCGAGTGCGTGTATTCCTGAACGAGATTCGGGTTGCCTATACGGAGCTGAAGAGGATTGGAGTTATCGACAATGTCCTGCAGCTGTGAGATCGATGGTGCGTTGGTGTTTGTTCTGTAGAACAATCTCAGATTGCTGGCCTGAGAGAACTTCTGCTGCCACATCAATGACGGCAGAAAGTTCTGGAAGGTACGCTCCACCCGGAAGCTCTGCGGGAATGTTTGTTCGCCAGTGAGCTGTGCAAGCTGATAATTGCCGCCGAATGTGATAATCGTGTTATCGCCACGCATGCGGTATAGAGCACCTACGCGCTGTGTGCTGTAACCATTGTTGAAACTGTTGCTCAGCAAGCTGTCAAGCTTGGCAAGTGTGTTAGTGGTACTGTCGAGATTCAATGTCGTGCGACGAGAAGTATTGTCAGCAAACGACGGCTCATAGGACACCTGAATCATGTCGCGATCGCCAACTGGTTCTGTGTAGGCAAGCTGACCGCTGAGGGTAAGACCTGTTGATCCTCCAACAGAGCGTTGGTCAAATTGGAATGTAGAGTCGAGTGGCACGGTAAACTGATTGATCGAACGCAGCGCCCCCTCGTTCCAACGGTTTGAACCGTCTACATTAAACGTTGCGGCAATAGTGCGGCCATTGGTCGACAATAACCGACGATAGGTTGTTGAGACCGATGCGTTGTATCCGCCGTTCGTGTTGTCGTTGAGTGTAGAAGTCGTATTGAGGGGATTCGTTTGAAATGTAGTTGATCCGGCGACGTTGTTGAGTGCTTGTGAGCCTTGCAACGTTACACGGGGCGAGATCACAAGGACGTTTGCGCTATCGATGAACGACTCGATGCGCATGTTGAACCGATGATTATTGGAGTTGGTGTTTGCCGTATCCTGCTGCGTATAAACCTGTCCAAGACTTTGTGCTGCCAGGTACTGTCTGTTGAGATCGGTTGTACGGTCGTTATCGGCATTGTTAAAGAAGTAGCTCGAAGAAACATTCGTGCGCTGTCCCCATTGATCACTGTAGTTGGCACCAATGGCATTTGTTGCTGCGATGCCGCCTTGCTGGCCGACGAAGAAATTCGAAAAACCGCCCATTGGACCGCCACCACCTCCGCCACCGCCCATGCGCATCATCATCTGCGAACCGCCGCCGCTCATGTAGCGGGACATCATACGCCCCATGCCCCCAGACATCCCTCCGCCACCGCCCATAGTGCCAAGGATATCTTGAAAGGAAAAGTTTTGCTGATTGATGTTGTTCGCCATCCCGATGAGTGAAATGCGCTGCGCGCCAGAAAAGTTATTGATGGTTGCCCCAGCCTGATAGCGGTCCTGATCCCCATATCCACCATAGATGCGACCAAACGAACCATTACGCTTGTCCTTCCGCGTTACCACGTTCATCTGCTTTGATGTGTTACCATCGTCGAATCCTGAGAACATCGACAAGTCGCTGCCACGGTCAAACACCTGGACCCTGTCTACCATATCCGCAGGAAGATTGCGCAGGGTTGCCTGCGCGTCATCACCGAAAAACTCTCGTCCGTCTACAGTAACCCTACGGACCTCTTCACCTTGCGCCTTGACAGTGCCATTCTCAACGGTGATGCCAGGCATTTTCTTTACAAGATCTTCTGCCGTTGCATTAGGATTGGTCTTAAATGCCTGGGCATTGTAATCCATGGTGTCGCCCTTGACCTCCATGCGTATTGCAGTAGCCTCTACGTTGATTGCAGACGCGCGAACCGTGTCTATCTGAAGTCTGAATACACCAACATCAGCCTTGCCTTCGCGAACAAAGACAGTTGATTCAAGTTTTCGGAATCCGATAGCTGATATACTGAGCTTGTATGCACCGATTGGCACATCCTTGATAGAAAACGCACCGTCGCGTTCTGTATAACCTCCCTTAGTTACCGCCGAATCCTTGACTGATACCATTCGCACGGATGCACCAGGCACGGGGCTGGCATCAGCTGCCTGGAGGGCGCGTCCTTTTATGTTGATTGACTGTGCGAGCACGCACGTCGTAAAAAAAGGTAGTAGCAGGGAAGTAACAAAAGTTCTCATTATTCGTTAAACGAACTAAGTCGGTGTATAGTTCGTTAGATGGTGGACAGAGAATGCAAAGATACCGCAGTGATTTTGCTTCTCACCTATCGTAACTATGTGGAGAATTCAATCAATTCCATAGGTTTGTAGCCCATGTCAAAGAAAACAACAATCCCAGCCCCGCTTGTAAGCGGAACAGGCATACATATGTACCTCGCAGCTGCCCGTTGGCGCGCTGCTGCTGACGACGCTTATCGTCAGGCAGGTGTTTCTCCACTTCAGTTTAACGTCTTGATTGCAATTCAAGCATTGCAGAAAAACGACGGATCTGCAAAGCAGGTTCACATCGCGCGATATGCAGGTGTCGATGTTATGACGTTGTCCAAGAACGTGCGTGCACTTGAAGAAGCAGGTGTAGTGCGCAGATTGGAAGACCCACATGATTCACGCGCTCGCATCGTTGAACTCACACGCGAGGGCACGAATCGTGTCAAGCAGCTCGAAAAAGCACTTGGCAAGCTGGACAAACAGATCTTCGCAGATAGCAAGGGAATCGCAGCGTTCGAGAAAGTTCTCTCGAACGTGTTCGACCACACAACATGAATGCTGCGCTGATCTCTTCACTTGGCTATTTGCGCATTGCAACCTGCGCTCCGCGCGTTGCGATTGCTGACATAGCTGCGAATGTTGAGGAGATCAAGCGCCGAGCTGTTGAGGTTCATGCCCTGTCGGCAGACGTTGCTGTCTTTCCAGAGCTGTGCATAACAGGCTATACCTGTGGCGATTTGTTCCGTCAGCCAACGCTTTTACAGGCAACCCTTAAGGGGCTTGAGGATCTTCGTGTGTTTAGCGAGAACCTCCATCTGTTGATGGTTGTCGGTGCTCCGTTGGAATGGCGGGGAAAACTCTACAACACGGCCGTCGTGATAAACGACGGCGCCGTTGTTGCTGTTATTCCCAAGTCGTTCCTTCCCAACACTGGTGAGTATTATGACCAGCGGTGGTTTGCCAGCGGGCGTGCAATTCGCAACGAACACATAGAACTGAACGGACATCTTGTCCCGTTCGGGGTTGATGTGCTTGTTGCAGATTCAACACGAGCTCACGCGGTTATTGGTGTTGAGGTCTGCGAAGACCTCTGGTCTGTTGAGCCCCCTTCGGGTGACCTTGCCCGAAACGGCGCAACGGTCATCATCAATTGCTCGGCAAGCAACGACATAGTTGGCAAAGCGTCGTACCGTACTTCTCTTGTGCAGATGCAGTCCGCGCGCACGTACACCGTGTATGCCTATGCGTCTGCTGGTCCTACAGAGAGCACGACGGATGTGGTCTACGGCGGGCATTGCATGATCGCAGAATGTGGCGAGCTCGTTGCCCAAAGCCAGCGAATCGTACTGAATGGATCATATGTGATCGCCGATGTGGATGTAGATCGCTGCATACGTGAACGCCTCGGGGCTACGTCGTTTGCGCAGGAAGAGCCTGTGCATCAGGTGCGAAGAGTACCCACGCGTATGCCATTCTCGCCTAAGCACGACGTCCAGCGACGTATCGACACCAGCCCCTTTGTTCCGAGCCGTGAGCACGATAGAGCAGAACGGTGCAGGGAGATCATGTCGCTGCAGGCTGCCGGACTTGCTGTTCGTATCCAACGCTCAGGTGCACGAAAGCTTGTTGTGGGGCTCTCCGGCGGACTCGACTCTACCCTTGCGCTACTTGTGTGCATCCAGGCCTGCCAGACATTGGGTCTGCCGTATGACACAATCCTTGCTGTTACGCTCCCAGGCATGGGAACCACAGACCGTACGCTAAAGAATGCTGGCGCTCTTGCACGCGCTCTAGGTGTTTCGTTTGAATCGATTTCTATTGAGAACGCTGTTCTAACGCACTTCGCAGACATTGGACATGATCCATCCAATACCAATGTCGTGTATGAAAATGCACAGGCACGCGAGCGCACACAGATCCTGATGGATCTTGCGAATATGCATAGAGGAATCGTTGTCGGTACTGGTGATCTTTCTGAGATCGCTCTAGGTTGGAGCACCTATAATGCCGACCATATGAGCATGTATAACCCCAATGCGGGTGTGCCCAAAACGCTGGTGCAGCACCTCATTTCATGGTATGCTGATGATGCCGCCGAGGAAGTAGCCGTAATCCTTCGCGATATACTCGATACGCCGATTTCGCCGGAACTCCTCCCCAAGGGGGCCGACGGTTCGGTTGTGCAACGAACAGAAGATGTATTGGGGCCCTACGAGGTGCACGACTTCTTCCTGTACCGCTTCGTAAGGCTTCAGGAATCTGTACAAACAATCGCAATCCTAGCGTGTATTGCGTTCGCACCGAGGTACTCACCAGCCCAGATACTCGGGTGGTTCCGGGTGTTTCTCACAAGGTTTATCGTCAACCAGTTTAAACGTTCTTGCATCCCCGACGGCGTTAAAGTTGGCTCTGTGGCATTATCTCCGCGCGCGGATTGGCGCATGCCTAGTGATGTGAGCACAACGCTCTGGCTCGCGGAGCTCGAGGCTGTTAAGCAGGAATTCGGCGAATTTTAAACTATTTTGGTTTCGCCGGTAACTTTTTACTGTAAAACTTGGTTGTTTTTATAGATGCGCCCCCCAATCACCGTTCTGATAGCAGATGACCACGAAGTCTCGCGAATCGGAATCCGTCATATGCTGTCGAAAGATCCCGACGTTGTGGTTGTTGGAGAAGCCGCGGACGGTGGTCAGGCTGTTCAGATAGCTCATGAAATACGACCGCAGGTTGTTTTGATGGACGTTCGTATGCCCCTGATGTCTGGGATCGATGCTCTCAAGCGCATTAAGCGGGATAACAGTACGGCATCGGTGATCATGTTATCTGCAGCCTCCGACACGTCCGTCATTCGTTCTTCACTTGAACATGGGGCGGATGGATATCTCACGAAGGACGTAACCTCGGATGAGCTAACCCATGCGGTGCGTTCTGTAGCTACTGGGGAGCGTATCCTGAGTGCCACGGTTCGTAGAACCCTTGAGCAGGGGCCAACAGAGCCGCCAGCGCAGATCCATACCAAACTTGATGCGGCACTAACACGGCGTGAGATGGAGATCGTATCGCACGTGGCCGCCGGTCTAACGAGTCATGAGATCGCAGATCGTCTTGGCATCAGTCGCAGAACGGTAGAAACACACCGCGCTCGAATTATGACAAAGCTTGGCGTAAACAATGCAGCCGGTTTGGTTCGTCTTGCATTGCAGCATTCAACTTCATTGAATGCAGAACACGCAACAAGCTAACTTTGTAGATGCAGTTAACACCGGAAGTTGTTGCCCAACTGGGCAGCATGGAGCTACGGGCACGTCTCGTTGTAGAAGGATTTATCACTGGACTTCACAAAAGCCCCTTTCATGGCTTTTCTGCGGAGTTCTCTGAACACCGTCAGTACAGACGTGGAGACGAGCTCAAGCACATCGACTGGAAGATCTATGGTAGGTCTAACCGATTCTACATCAAGCAGTACGAGGATGAAACAAACCTTCGTGCAATGGTGTGTGTAGACATGAGTGCTTCGATGGCCTATGCTTCTGAGGGCCAGATTACCAAGTATGCATATGCCACCTATCTGGCTGCGGCTCTTTCATACCTTATCCTGCAGCAGCGCGATGCAGTGGGTGTGGCCTTGTACAATACGGATGTGCAGACGTTCCTTCCGTCACGATCGAAAATGTCGTATGTCCAGGAGCTAATGAAGGCTCTTGAAACTGCAAAGCCTGCAGATCAGACGGGTACAGCTGTTGCGCTCCATCATGTAGCCGACCAGCTCTCGCGCAGAGGTCTGGTGATTATTCTAAGCGACTTCTTCGACGACCCCTCGGAGGTCATGAGCGCACTGCGGCATTTCCGTCATGATCAGCATGATGTGCTCGTGATGCAGATTCTAGATCCGCGAGAGGTAGATTTTGACTTCGGTGCATCTGCTGTGTTTCGCGATATCGAAACTGGTGAGGAAATGCCCACACAGCCTCTGCAGATCAGAGGCTCCTATCGTGCTGCCGTTGAAGAATTCACACAGAACCTCAGACGGGGCTGTCACGACCTGAACATAGACTACATGCGCGTAACAACAGATACGCCGTTTGATACCGCACTGCGCGAATACCTTGTAAAACGACAGTCAATAAAGGGATGATGAAAGCCCAAGGTCTCTATACTGCGTTGATCACGCCGATGACGTCTGCCGGCGATCTCGATCTACATGCATTCACTGCCCTGATCAACCAGCAGATCGATGCTGGTGTTGACGGTATTGTTGTGTGCGGTTCAACTGGCGAGGGGGCAACCCTGTCCACGGATGAGAAACAGATACTCTGGTCTACCGCTGTGCAGTACACAGCAGGGCGTATCCCGGTTATTGCTGGAACAGGTTCAAACGACACCCGCGCTACGATTGAGCTTTCACGCGTGGCGCAACACTGCGGTGTGGATGCGCTTCTGCTGGTCTCGCCATACTACAACAAGCCGCCGCAGGCCGGGCTGATCGCTCATCACCAAGCAATCAGCGAAGCGGTAGACCTGCCGCAGATCTTGTATAATGTTCCAGGCAGAACCGCAAGTAACATACTCCCGGAAACGCAGCTCGCTATTGCTGAGCTCTGTCCAAATGTCATTGGCACCAAGGAAGCATCGGCAAATCTCGAGCAGATGTCAGAAATCATCCGTCACGCTCCGCCACATTTCTCGTTACTGGCTGGAGATGACTCGCTCACGCTCCCCATCATTGCGTGCGGTGGTACCGGTGTGATCGCGGTGATCTCGCACTATCTGCCACGCACGTTTGGTGCACTTGTTCGCTCTGCACGGGCGGGCAACGTTGAAGAGGCCCGCAGACATCACATGGCGTGCATGCCGTTCTATGCTGCCAATTTCTGGGAGTCCAATCCGCTTCCGATCAAGTATGTCATGCACAAGCTCGGATACATTGAACTTGCATACCGCCTGCCCCTTATCCCGCCAAGTTGCAATACTCAGCAGCGGCTTGATGAAGTAGTGGCGATGATCCGTGACGTGGTATGAATCGACAATTCCCCCGCATCATGGGTGTGGTGAATGTTACGCCCGATTCATTTTCTGATGGTGGACAGTTCAGCTCACATCACGAGGCTGTTGCTCACGGGCTGAGGCTTGTGGCTGAAGGTGCAGATATCCTCGATGTTGGTGGAGAGAGCACACGTCCAGGCTCTGAGAGCGTGAGTGTGCAGGAAGAACTCAGTCGTGTTATTCCAGTTATCGAGGGCATCCGCAGCGTTAATCCGCTTGTACCAATCTCTATCGATACAACGAGATCCTCAGTAGCTTCCGCTGCGCTTGCCTCTGGAGCTACGATGGTAAATGATGTTAGCGGTGGACTTGCAGACCCTGAGATCCTCGATGTAGCCGCGCAGGCTCATGCTCCCTACATCCTTATGCATATTCAGGGAACGCCACGAACAATGCAGGATGATCCGCATTACGAGGATGTTGTTCGGGATGTGTCAGCATATCTACAGCAGCGTGTAGAAGTAGCACGATCAAGGGGCGTGCAGCACATCCTCGTTGATCCGGGAATCGGATTCGGCAAGAATGTTGATCATAACCTAGCACTGCTCAGTGAGCTTGAATCATTTGCAGGGATTGGTAACGAGCTCCTTCTGGGCATCTCACGTAAACGTTTCCTTGGTGCTGTTACAGGCATTACTGATCCTGCCCATCGGGACGTTGCAACAGCGATGACGCATGCACTGCTGATTGGAAAACCCGTGAATGTGATCCGCGTGCACAATGTTGCGCTTCATGCCCAGCTGCGCTCGCTACACACGGCGATGCTCAGATAGCGCGGAACTTTGCTACGTCGATACCGTGCTTTTTGATCTTCGTATGAAGTGTTTCACGGCTGATACCAAGCACTGCGGCAGCCTTTGATACGTTCCCGGCTGTTTTTTCGAGAGCCTTTTCGATCTTCTCTCTATCAGAGCCGGACTCTGATTCACTTGCCGTACCTGGTGCTGTGGAAGTTGCAGACGGCGCTGGTACTGGCGCAGGCGGCACTGGCTCATGCGCGCGAGCAGGCGCAGATGTAGAAACCGACCGACCAAGAATTCGATGGAGATCGGCCACTTCAAGTTCGTCGTTCGACATCGTCTGAAACGCAACACGAAGCGTGCTCGCAAGCTCACGAACATTGCCCGGCCACCTGTATTGCATAAGGTAGTCGATGGCACCAGGAGAAACAGACTTGTTGTCTCCCATACCCTTGTTGTGCTTACCAACATAGTACTCTACAATCTCTGGTATGTCCTCTGTGCGTTCGCGCAGGGCAGGGATGTAAATGTCGCATTCACGTAAGCGGTGATACAGCTGCTCGCGGAAACGGCCTTCGGACATGGCCTCGATGAGATTTCTATCGGTTGCACTAACAAATCGGATATCAACAGGCTCCACCTCGACAGATCCTAGTCTTCGCACGCCACGCTGCTCCATTGGCAGCAACAGATTTGCCTGTAGCTCCTGTGGCATGTCTCCGATTTCATCCATAAACAACGTGCCCTTGTGTGCCTGGTGAAACAAGCCGCGCTTGTTTTCCATAGCGCCAGAGAACGAGCCACGCATGTGGCCAAAGAGTTCGCTTTGAAAGAGTTCGCGAGGGATGTTCGGGATGTCTACAGTAACGAAGGGCTGCTTTGAACGACGGCTAACGGCATGCAGTGCCTGGGCTACGAGCTTCTTACCTGTACCCGTCTCGCCAAGGATCAACACATTAAGATCTGTACGGCCGTAGCGCAGAATAAGATCGGCAACGTCCATCATGGACTGACTCGATCCGATGATGCCGTACGACTCCATGATACGACGTTTGTCTTCGTTTGATGTACCGCTTTTGATGCGGTCCATCGCAGCCGTCAGCACTCCAACAAGACGTTCATTGGTAAGCGTGGACTTGTCAATAAAGTTGATAGCTCCAAGCTTCGTTGCCTGAACAGCCATTTCGATCGTTCCCTTGCCGGATATCATGATCACGGGAACATTGGGGAACTCTCGTATCGAGCGTCCAAGTACGTCGATTCCAGTCATCGATGATTCACTGCCGAATTCGATGTCGAGAAGCATCAGTGCGATTTCTTTCGCACTTGTCTGCAGAAGAGCAATAGCCTGCTCAGGGCTATTACGCACCTCTGCCTGCCAGCCTTGTGCGCGCACAACGTCGGCAATGGTTGCTGAAAAATCTCGATTATCGTCTACGATCAGGATCTTCATCGGTATCAATATTTCTGTATGTAGTCCATGAGTCGATCATACTCGGCGCGCATATCTCGACTTTGAAATGTAGAAAGATCTGGATTCCACATTGCCCGTAAATATACATCTGTATGCGGGTTGATGTACTCGATGTAACGAGCGCGTTTGCCACGTACACTCAGTGCCTGAGTTTTGAGAAATGTGGTGTTCACAGATGCAGCTACGTCGCAATAGTCGGAGGCGTCAAGATGCGTGACATATGTTTCTGATATGGTGTCGGTGATTGGACCACTGTATCGAAACACTTCGCCCTTCGTATTCATTGAGAACCGTGTCAACGTCTTCAGCGAGTCATCTTCGGTGCCCCAACGAACAACGATATCCCGCTGATTCTCACGAATGCAGGGGGCTGGCGCGGTTGGACGCTGTCGTGTTGCAGACAAACACCCCACCAGCACAGCCACAGATCCTGTCAGGATCAACCAGCGAGAAATGCGTCGAGACGCTGCAGACATCTTTCCACTCCGATCAACTGTATCGTTCTAAACAAATCAGCACCCACTTCACGGTGGGTCAGTACCAGTCGAAGGGGCTTCATTAGAGCTCCTTGCTTTACTCCAGCTGCATCTGCAGCGGCTTGTGCAAGCCCCTTAAATGCATCTTGTGATGCAAGTGTATCGGCCCCCAGACCTTGTTTGAACGTTTCCATTGCGGTCTTTAGTGTAGGAACCTTCCCCAGCACCTCGAGAGCTTCAGGAGTGAGCGGTGCTAGCGTGTCGCCAAACAAGTAATCTGCAAAGTCTGTGATGTCTGCAAGAAACGCTACGCGTTCTCGAACTAGCTCGATCACATCCGCTACATAGTGTTCCTCGATGTATGGGAAGTTGCGATCTACAAGACGTGGATGGAGCTCGCGCGCAAGGTCATGAAGGTTGCGATTCTTCAGATACTCACCATTCATCCAGTTGAGCTTCTGATAATCAAACACGGCACCGGCTTTATTCACACGTTCGAGTGTGAATGAATCAATAAGCTGCTGCATTGAGAAGAACTCGTTGTCCGTCCCGGGATTCCATCCGCACAAGGAAACAAAGTTTACGAGTGCATCAGGAAAGAAGCCCTTGGCAGCAAAGTCGCGAACCATCACGTCGCCATGACGCTTGCTCATTTTTGAGCGGTCTGGGTTGAGCAGAAGTGGCACGTGCGCAAACTTTGGTGGTTCCCAACCAAATGCTTGATACAGAATGATGTGTTTTGGTGTTGACGGCAGCCATTCTTCGGCACGAATAACGTGCGTGATTTCCATCAAATGGTCATCAACAACATTTGCGAGGTGATATGTTGGGAAGCCGTCGCTTTTAAGGAGGATCTGGTCATCGATTTCACGTCCATTTACCACCACTTCCCCCCGAATCAGATCGTTAAATCTGATGTCCTGCTGCAGCGGCACTTTGAGTCGGATAACATGCGGAGCGTTTTCAGCCAGCAGCCGGGCAGTCTCGAGCTCTCCCAGCGTGTATTGATTGCGCATTGCCGACCGATCGTACTTAGGTGCAATGCCTGCGTTCTGCTGACGTGCACGCATGGCGTCGAGTTCTTCTGATGTGTCAAACGCGTAGTATGCGGTATTGTTTTCTACCAGCTTCATGCCGTATTCACGATACAGATCGAAGCGCTCGCTTTGGGTGTACGGACCATGGTTGCCGCCAACATGGGGGCCTTCGTCAAAGGTAACGCCAGCCCATGCAAGAGAGCTGATCTGTTCTTCAATAGCCCCGTCAACAAAGCGCGTGCGGTCTGTGTCCTCAATACGCAGGATACATGTGCCGCCATGATGCTTGGCGAAGAGGTAGTTATAGAGCGCTGTGCGCAGACTACCAATATGGAGAAAGCCCGTTGGAGAGGGGGCGAATCGAACTCGAACACTCATAGTGATTGCTCCACTTCAGCGTAGGTTTTTTCTGTTTCAAACACACGAATCTTTACGGCATCGAGACGGTGTCCAGATGGCAGCATGGATACAACATGGTCGCACAGCATGCGAGCAATGTTTTCTGCTGTTGTTGGAAAATCAACGATAACATGCTTCAACTTGTGCTCGAGGAGAAACTCCAGCACTACGGCATCGGAACTGTCGCAGAGGAATGCGTGGTCTAACTCGTCAACCTTGGATTGAATAAGCCCCTTCATGTCAAAGTAATCCATCACCATACCTTGTTCATCGAGCTCGCCGCTAAGAATAACGTGCGCCTCGTAAGAGTGGCCATGGATATTGCGGCACAAGCCTTTGTGCATGGGGAGACGGTGTCCCATTTCCCAACGGAACTGCTTGGAGATTGTCGTTCGCATGAGATCAGGCCTTATTGTGCTCTGCAACGATCGTGCTGTTGATGCCACCCCGCGCTTTCCAATCGGCTGTTACACGCATCCAGATTGGATCGCATGCTGCAACAAGATCATCAAGGATCTGATTGGTAACAGCTTCGTAGAAAATTCCGCGCTGACGGAAGTCGAAGTAATAGTACTTGAGTGCCTTGAGCTCTATGCAGACCTCATTTGGAATGTACTCAACGGTGATCGTGCCAAAATCGGGCAAACCCGTCTTTGGACAAACAGATGTAAACTCAGGGTTTACATGCGTGATCGTGAACCGGCGTCCCGGCCGAGGATTGGGAAATGTTTCTAGATTCATGGTGCAAAGATACGGGCTTAACGAAGAACGGCGCCCTCCTTTTCAGGTGGACGCCGCTGTGCAGGAGCATGATCTGCGTGTTGTTTGCGGAATGCGTGGTGAACATTCCACACGCAGGAATCACTCCATTGGAAAGATCATTGGCAAGGCCATAACAACGCGGTCTTTGGCGGCCACATCTGCAAGCTGGAGGGAATACGCGGCCTGCTGACGCAGACCGAGCGGCAGACGATTTACCACCTGTTCTGGTACACTGCTGCTGGATGTGCCGATCATTCGGGCAAAACGCTGAGATATCAGCGATGCTGCAGATGCGGCGGTCTCATCTTCGTTGTTGTCGATGTTGAACATGCGTAGCAGGGTGTTGAGCCCGTCTTCAGATTCGGGATAGGTAAGGATCTCTACGCGCTCGCCATCGGCTGCACCAATGCGCTTCTTCGCAATAGCAATTGCGCTTTGGATCCCCCCAGAAACGTCTGCAAGTCCAGCTGAAAGTGCAGCTTCACCAGTCCAAACGCGTCCGCGAGCCAACAAGCGTGCAGCTTCGAACTCCTTCTTTCTTGATGTGGCAACCTTCTCTACAAACCGCTTATAGATACCGGCGCCGAGAGACCGCAGTTGGGATTTGTCGGCATCGGTAAGGGGCATCAACGGATTCATGAAGTTCGATGAAGCGCCCATTGACACGGTGTCTACGGTAACACCAAGCTTGGAGGCTGTTCCAGAGAAGTTTGGAATTGCCATAATCACGCCAATCGAACCCGTTATCGTTGCAGGATGTGTAACGATTGTGTCGCATGCCATAGCTATGTAGTATCCTCCGGAAGCGGCCACATCACTCATCGAGGCTATCACAGGCTTCTTAAGGCGGATCTCACGAATCACTGCCCAGATCTCATCGGATGCGTATGCAGAGCCCCCTGGAGAATCAATGCGCAGCACGATTGCATCGACATCATCGTTGCTGGCAGCAGAACGCAAGTCTTTGATCAGCGTGCGCGAGTAAATGCCGGTTGGATCAAAAGCATTCTTGTTTACACCTTCGCTGATTGCGCCGCTTGCATAGACAATGGCGATGCCCTTGTCTGCAGTTGCCGTTGGATCTTCGACTGCTTCGAGGTAGCGCTCAATCGATACTGATGCGAGCTTAGGATGCTCGTCCTTTGTTGCAGGATCGAGACGTCGTTGTATGCGCTCCTTAAGCTCCGATTCCCGCGCAAAGCCGTCGATCAGACGGTACTTGAGCAGTGAATCTGGAACGTACAAACCTTTGGACATAAGCGTTGAAACATCCGAAGCCGAGATGTTACGGGAGGTTGCAACGGCATTGGCAAACATTGTCTGACGCTGCTCAATCAGAGCGCGCACCTCTTCCTTGGCCGGAGCAGACCAGTTCTCGCGAGACATCGTTTCGGCAGCTGACTTATACTCTTCAAACTGCTCTACATGCCAGGAAACGCCCACCTTGTCAAACAGGCCTTTCATGAAAGGGGCTGAAGCTCCAAACGCATTAAACTCCAGAAGTCCCTCCTGCGGCATGAAAATGCTGTCGGCCACCGTAGCGAGATAGTAATGTGATTTGGTGCCGTTATCGATGAATGCATAGACAAACTTCTTAGACTTCTTAAAGCCGAGCAGAGCATCACGAACTTCTGTGAGCTTTGCCATGCCCATTCCAGAGCCACCATTGCGTATGTAAATGCCTTTGATTTTTGGGTCGGCCGCGGCCCGCTCGATCGCATCTAGTGATTCGTAGAGTGTAGGTCCCTTGGGACCATCACCGAGAGAAAACGGCATGTCTGTCGCATACTCCGGCAAGCCCCCTGAAAGATCAACAACCAGAACTGTTGATTCAGCAATTGGTTTAACGTCGTGGTCTCCAGATTCTAATCCGGCGACGATTCCTCCGATAAATGCAGCAAACACGGCAAGCATGATCACAGGAATAAGGATCACAGCACCAATGATTGCTACTGGAATCCACCACCGCGAACGCTTTTTAGGCGACTGCATGAGCGGCGGAGGTGGGATGGGCTGATGAGTATCTTGCATGGTAATCGTAACGTGAAATGAACAAGGATTACGTCAGTATGCTGGTTGAGACACTAGGTATTGCCAGAAGGTTTCAACCGTAGCAGAAGTTCCATGCAAAACTAGAGGTATTCATGCCCGGGCCGTCTATCCCGACCATCGACATTCAGAGATATTCGTACGAGCTGCCACCAGATCGCATCGCATCCTATCCGCTGGACGAGCGAGATGCCAGTAAGTTGCTGAGGTTCTCGGCCGTTGACTCGTCAATTGAGCATTATCACTTCCGGGATCTTGCATCTCTGCTGCCCGAGGGGTCGGGGCTGGTGATGAATTCAACCCGCGTGATCGCTGCACGCCTCCTGATGTCGAAGCAGACCGGTGGGAGGGTTGAAGTGTTACTGGTGGACCCAACATCCCCATCTGCCGATCCCGCTATCACGCTCCAGTCTACCGATCGGAGCGTCTGGAACTGCATGATCGGCGGACGCAACGTGCATGAAGGCGCAGTGCTTACACATGAGTATTGCGGGCTAACAGTAACTGTCCTGGAGCGCAACGGAACGAGCGCAAGTGTAGAGCTTCATTGGGAAGGGGGCCAGATGCTAGGAGCAGTGCTTGAACACATCGGACGTCTTCCATTGCCGCCATACATTCACCGTGAGGTAGAGGCAGTAGATGCTGAGCGATACCAGACGGTCTATGCAAAGGAGGAAGGATCTGTTGCCGCACCTACGGCTGGACTGCATTTTACACAGAGGGTGTTAGATCAGATCGAATCGAAGAACATTTCGACAACTCTGCTCACGCTGCATGTTGGCTTGGGAACATTTCAGCCTGTTACGGTTACAGATGCCCGCGACCATACGATGCACGCCGAACGGTTCGGCATTTCATACGAAGCTGTTAAGCACCTGGCTCGCCATGCCTCGTCGGACACACCGTGGCTTACATTGGTTGGTACAACCTCGTTACGGACGATGGAATCCCTCTTTGTGGTCGGCGCACGCATTGCAACTGGTGTGCTGCCCGAAACAGTATTCGTGCATGTTGACCAATGGGCAGCATTTGATGAGTCACTCAGCGATATAAGCCGTGCGCAGGCATTCACGGCATTGCAGGAATGGATGCAGACGAAACAACTCGAAAACCTGTGGGGACAAACCAGTATCATGATCGCCCCTGGTTGCCGAATAGCATCAGCAGATGCGCTGATCACAAACTTTCATCAACCAGGAAACACCCTCATGCTGCTTGTTGCGGCCTTCATGGGCGAGGAGAACTGGCGAAACCTCTATAACTCTGCACTAGAAAATGATTACCGGTTTCTCTCATATGGAGATTCATCACTCCTTGTTCGCTAACACCACCTCGTGTAGAGCTACTGGCGTGTTGTGCGAATAACCTGGACCATGCGAGGTGCCGTGTTAACGACACGTGCGTTCTTCGTTAGTCGAATCTTTGGCACAGCGTAACCTGATGCCGGGATGCTCTCAATCTCAACCGAGAGATCGTCGCGGGTAAGAGTGCTGATATTCTGAACACCACCACGAAGGGTAACATTGACGCGAGTTGGACGCAGCACAACGTCCGACTGGGCGGCGGTGCCCACAAGAGTGACGGGCACATCAAGAATCACCTGGTCGGCCAGTCGCTGGATGTCAAGCTTTACCTTGATTGTCTTTGGTGACACATCGAGCACACTGGCAAGTGAGTCCATGATAGGAACCTCGATTGTCGATGCTTCGTGTGCGTCTTCGATGAAGATCTTGTTTGTAGACCATTGTGTAATGTTCTGCACAACCGACTTCATCCCGCGAAGCGTTACCATTTCCAATTCAGGTGTAGGGGGCGAGACAAGAATAAACCCAGGACGAACAGTAATAGAGTAGGGAACAGTTAGAGGCACCTTCTTTATCTCTGGTGTACCAGTCGTGAATGCGAGTTCAGAAGGGACTGTAGAAAGCATTCGCGAGGGCACCACATCCGACAACACCCGCAGCAGTTCGGCATTGGTCATTGCATACTGTTCAGGCCCAAGAGATGTCAGTTTCGTTACATACAGAGTGCACGCCTGTGGCTTATTGTAGTACGTCATGTTAACAAGGTTTAAGCCATTTGTACGGACATGCACAGTGATAAACTTGGGTACATTCGAGAGGATCGTCTGTCCAGGAGGTGGTATGGCGATCACTGGAACCTGCACATCCCCCTCGTACGTTCGTGTCAGAGAAACGTACAGCCAGAGGGCCATGGCAAGTAGCACCGACCCAATGATGTTCAGGAATGTGAATCGTCTCGCAGCCACGAGAAATCCTTTGTGTCGGATTCAAGAATACGTCGGAGTTCTTCCCGGCGTTGAAACATCTGTGAGATCATGTACACCAGACGCTTACGCTCGTCCATGTCTGGTGTAGCTTCGATCTGCTGCGTTAGAACATCGATCTCCTGAAGTGTACGATGGATCTCGATTTTCACAAGTGCATCTCGAATCACTCGCAGCAGGTCAATCTCTGGCAGGTCGACATCAAATGTTTTCCAAACAGAGCTTGGGGTGGCATGCGCAAAGAGCACGTCTGCGAGCTCACGTCGTTCGTCAGAGGTAAGCGATGGGTCGTGAATGATGTGCTCCGCAGCGTTGCCGTGTTCTTCTTCGGCAACAAGTATGCTACGAAAGATCTTACGTCCACTCTGACTCCAGAAATGCTTCTCGGTAACATGCACTTCGTTCAGAAGTATGGCCAAGCCATGCTCTGAACTCAGTGCTATCCGAATAAGTTCGCGCTCTGGCGGTAGCATAACAGCTGTTGTGGTAGGCTGCAGAATCTCGCGAGGGGGCTGGGGCACGCCCGGCATTGGATCTGCATGCTGCGCAGGCTGAACGCTCGGCGCAGCCTGCACTGCTTGACGGCTTCCCGAGCGCAGACGTTGTAGTTCGGCCGAAAGAAATTGTTCATTGAGACGGAATGCGTCGCTGAGTTCTCGCACAAGAAACGGATGCCGAAGCATGTCTGGAACCTGCGAGATCCACTCGAGCATCACACGCACAGCGCGCGCTTGTTGGGCGGCATCGTCTAACTGACCCAATGATCGGAAACGTTCTGTTTGGAACTGCAGCCACGATGGGGCATGCGTCATCATGTCCTTGAGAACATCTGCCCCTTGCTCGCGAACAAGTGAGTCTGGGTCTTGTCCAGCAGGCAAGGCTACACACTTTACATCATAGCCTGCAGCCAAGCCCAGTTCGATGCCTCTCGAGATAGCTTTTTGTCCGGCCTCATCACTATCGAACACAAGAATGATTACGTCGGCATGTTTCTTGAGAATGCGCAGCTGATCAGGCGTTAGCGCAGTACCAGAGCTTGCCACAGCTGTTGTGATACCTGCTTGATGCAACGTGATCACATCTGCCTGGCCTTCTACAAGCACGGCAGTGCGCTGTTGAGAGATAGAGCGTTTTGCACGATCTAGGCCATAGAGGAGTCGGCTCTTCTCAAAGACAATTGTTTGAGGAGAGTTCACATACTTGGGCTGTCCGGGCTCATCAGTCAGCGTACGTGCCGAGAACCCTACCACACGCCCGGCATCATCTGAGATCGTAAACATCGCCCGACCTCGAAATCTGTCGTACGTTTTGCCATCCTCACGCGTGATCACGATGCCGGCATCTACAAGATGCTCGATAGCAAAGCCCCTTGCCAGCAAATGATTCATGGTAGTATCCCAAGAGGCGGGTGCTGCACCAAGCTTGAAGTCCTGTTGTGTCTGCGCTAAAAAGCCCCTCTTCGTAAATAAGGCTCTCGCCGGGGCACCATCAGAAGTACCAAGATGCTGCTGAAAGAATTCGGCTGCCTCGCGTAGAGCCTTTAACGCATTGTCGCGCCGAGCATACTCTCCCGTTGGATCTTCACGTCGTTCTTCCGGTATCTCTATGCCTGCTCTGGTGGCAAGAAATTTCACGGCATCAACAAACCCCATGTGGAGGTGTTCTTCAACAAACGTGATCACATTGCCAGCCTTGCCGCATCCAAAGCACTTGTAAATGCCACGCTCAGGGTTAACGTTGAACGAGGGTGTCTTCTCCTTGTGGAATGGGCACAGTCCGAGGTAGTTGCGACTTGTGTGACGCAACTTCACATACTCGCCTACCACGTCAACGATGTCCGACTTGACGCGTACTTCATCGATGATATGTGGAGGGATGCGCATGATCAATTACGAATTACTAATGACGAATCACGGAAGTGCAGAATTACGGAGTTACAGAATTACGGAATTACAGAATTACGGAATTACTCGCTACTCGCTGCTCGCTGTTCGCTGCTTGCTACTCGCTGCTCGCTGTTCGCTGCTTGCTACTCGCTGCTTGCTACTCGCTTCGGCTGTGATACACCGTCTTCACATTCTTCCAGCAGTTGGGCTAGGTTCTTCTGTATGCGGGGACATACTGCCTCGGGTATAAGATCGCACGCTGGCAAGAGTACAAATCTGCGCTCGTGCATTCGCAGGTGGGGGATGTGAACATCATCCTCGTCGTATATGCAGTCACCTACCAGGATCACATCAATGTCTATCTCCCGTTCATGCCAGCGTTCACGGTGCTGTCTGCCAAGTTGATCTTCGATTGACTTGCAGGCATCTCGAATTTCACGCGGGTTTGCTACCGACATCCCAACGACTGCAACATTGATAAATGCTGGCTGATCCGTTACACCGACGGGTGCGGTTTCATAGAATTCAGAAACTCGAACGTTCGTCAGTACCTGCTGGCTTATGCACTGTATGGCATGGTGGAGTGTAGCAATTGGATTACCCAGGTTCGCGCCAAGTGAGAGCAGGACTTGATGCACTAGTCTTAACCCTCGCGGGTAATGGTGATCTCCGTTTCAACGAACTCAAACACCGCTTGAATTGGTACAGTGAGCTTACGTACGCGTACTACTGCCTGCTTTACCTGAGCGAAACGGTCCATAACGCCCGAGCCAATGTCGTACGCCAGCGTTTCAATAAGCTCGCAGGGCTCGCCGGTCATCACTTCGTTGGCGATAAAGATCAACTCTTCGTAATTCACGGAATCGCTGATATCGTCGCTGACCACTGCTTTAACGGTGTCGCACCATACATCGATATCCACCTGGTAGCGTCCGCCCAGACTCTTTTCTTCTTCCCGCACGCCATGATAGCCGTAGAATTCGGCGTTCGTAACAGATATTCTCGTAAGGGCGGTACTGCGTTTCATGTGTGATGATCATTGTGTGATGAACAGATTTTCAGTCCGAAACTAGCCCTGAATTGGGTAATTTTAACCATGGCTATGAAGACAAATCTCGTTGATGCGTTTCACTCGCAGATCCAGGCAGAATTCCAAAGCGCATATGTCTACCTCAGCATGGCGAATTGGTTCACAGAACATAATCTACCGGGATTTGCGCAGTGGATGCGGGTGCAGTGGGAAGAAGAAACCCAGCATGCTATGAAGCTTGTGGATTTTCTCCACAACCGTGGTGAAGCAGTTGTACTGCACGCAATTGCCTCTCCCACGGCAACGTATAGCTCGCCCCTTGAGGTCTTTGAGCAAGTGCGTGAGCATGAACAGAAGATCACGTCCAGCATCAACGCACTCTATGAGTTGTCGCTGCAGGTGAAAGACCTCCCATCGCAAATCGTGCTGCAATGGTTCATCAACGAGCAGGTCGAAGAAGAGGCGCTTGTTGTTGACATCATAGAACGACTTCGAATGGTAGGGTCGGACGGTCCGTCGATCTATCTGTTCGATCGTGAAATGGGCACAAGGACGCTTCCGAATGCATGATCTGCAGCGCGCGCACATTGAGGCGTACCTCGCATCATTGCAGGGGGCTGAGATAGCCGTTGTTGGCGACGTGATGCTCGACAAGTATTTCTGGGGTCAGGTGCATCGTGTATCTCCGGAAGCACCGGTTCCTGTTATCGATGTAGAGCGCGAATCCGTGCACCTTGGTGGAGCAGCAAATGTTGCAACTAATCTGCTTGGTCTCGGAGCTCGCCCCGTTCTGTGCGGTGTTGTAGGTAATGATGAAGCCGGCGAACAGGTGCACATGTTGTGCCGTGAAGCTGGCCTGCAGACCGATGCAATCGCAACCGATACAGACCGCCCGACAACCATGAAGACGCGGATCATCGGTAACAATCAGCACATCGCGAGGCTCGATCACGAAACTCGTGTACATGTATCAGAATTTGTTGCTGATGACATTCTTAACAGGCTATCACAACATACCTCGCTCAAGGGCATCATCCTCGAGGATTATGATAAGGGACTGCTGTCGCCAAGGCTTATTCGATCTGTGATTGAGCTGGGCCGTTCACGTAAGATTCCTGTATTCGTAGACCCCAAGCACCGACACTTCTTTGATTTTGTTGGATGCACGGTGTTTAAACCCAATAAGAAAGAGGCTGCTGATGCTCTTGGAATGCCTCTGACGACGCTTGAGGAGATTGAAAAAGCAGGGCGCACATTGAGAAACACACTCAAGTGCGACAACGTGCTGATCACGCTTGGCGCAGCTGGTATGGTACTCATCGAACAGGATGGTTCGATCAGTACGGTTCCAACACGAGCCATGAATGTTGCTGATGTATCAGGTGCCGGTGATACGGTGATTGCTACTCTCGGCGCAATGATGAGCATCGGTGTGCCTGTTCGTGAGGCTGCCTCGCTGGCCAACATCGCCGCCGGACATGTAGTTGCCGAGCCCGGCATTGTTGCTATTACGGCATCTGAGCTACTCACTGCAGTCGCATCATAGGGCGCAGACACCCATGATTATTTCTACGCCATCACAGGTAGAGCAGCTGCGGAAAGAGCTGCACTCGAAGAGGCAGAAAGTCGTGTTTACCAATGGCGTGTTCGATATTCTGCATGCCGGACATGTAATGTACCTTGCTGCGGCGCGCAGTATGGGAGATGTACTTGTTGTTGGCCTCAATGCAGACGAGTCTGTAACCAGGTTAAAGGGGCCTACGCGACCCGTTAACACCGAGCTTGACAGAGCCCAGGTGCTGGCCGCCTTGCGATGTGTTGACCACGTGGTACTCTTTACCGAGGATACACCACTGAGAGTGATCACAACATTGCTTCCCGACGTGCTTGTAAAGGGTGGCGATTACACACGCGACACAATTGTTGGAGCAGATGCGGTGGAAGCTCACGGTGGGATAGTAGCTACTATACCCTTACTCGAGGGAAGATCTACAACCAATATCATTGCAAAGGCGAGATCGTAATGATCGTTAGTCTCGAGCGAACGGCTTAAACCAAACTTCGCCGATGCTGACGGTAACAGAGAACCGCCCGATGTATTCGTAGAGTCCTGTCGACGGACCCCTGAATCCTGCCTGCATGGCAGCGTCTACGGTAGCACTCTGCCCGAGAGGGAAGTCTACGCCAATAGATCCAAACACTTCGTGGACGTCTTGTCCTCTAAACGTAAAGTACTGCTTAACATAGCCCAGCCCGCCACGGTAGCCCCATTTATCAAAAAACGTAGGAGCATATCCTGCCGCCTGTTGACTGATGCCAAGGCTTGCTCGAAACATCGAGCCGGTAGATGCATCGCTGCGCTGGTTGATGGTAATCCCAGAATAATCGCTGCGCTCAATGTCCAGGCCTATTTGTGTTCTCCCGGCGCGATAGGATAGACCAATACCTACAGTTGTCGGTAAGGGGCTGTCACCAGATGATGATTGTGTAGAGAAAGTGTACTCATCACTACCGCGCAGGTTCAGAGAATCAAAAATCTCTCGTGTGAACACGGTCTTTGTTGCTGTTCTATCGTAATGAAGTTTAGATCCGAACGAGAAGAATGCGCCAAGATTGAACGAAGGGGCAACTTCTTTGCAGGCCCCAATGCGATAGGCTGCACCAGTCATGAGATACTTTGTCTGCATCGTAAACGAAGACAATGTGGTGATCCCCGAAACCACATTGTCATCATAATAATTCATCTGTCCGAACAGCGGTTGTGCACTCAGGCCAACGTAGATCCCCTCGATACGGTAGGATGCACCAAAGTAGATCGAGGAAATGCCACCAGATCCGGACTGCGAGCTGGAGCCCTTGAATGTACCTTCAGGACTTGATGTCGTAAACTCGCGTTTGGTACTGTAGGAAATGTTGCTGTACGGCATAACGCCGAACGAGACACCAAGCCCCATAGACGTATCAACAGCAAAAAGTGCCAGGAGTCCGTCAACCTCGCCGCTTGTCTGCGCTGCAGGTCCTTGAGCCCCCTGAACAAGATGCTGTTCAAAACGGTAGCCGGTCTGGATCCGAGTAAACGGCGACATGCCAAGCAGCGCTGGGTTGGTAACGTTGATACCCTGCAGACTCGGCATAGCGATTGACGTTCCTGCCATGCCTTCGTAGCGAGCACCTACGGAGCGAATCACATCTCCGATACCAACGGAGGAATAGTTCGAGCCGCCTTGAGCAAACAGAGTCGTGGTTCCAATCAATACAACCAGCAAAACAACAAGCATCCGCATCACGATGTAGCCTTTTGTCTGGAGTAATACACGCGAAGAAACGGTCTCTGTCCGATAGGGTTCGTAGACTTCATGAGATGGATGCGATCGATTCGGGTATTTGTCTGTGATCCAACGTAGATCGGATGCTTTCTTCCCGGTTTCTGGACATACTCTTCAAGAAACCGTCCCATAGATAGCGTGCCTACAGACACCGTCTGAGACTCAATGCGACGGAATCGCTGACCAAAGTTTGAGACAACGATCTTGGATCTATCCGGTGTTATGCGTGCGGCGAACACTACTGTATCAGCATTTTCAAGGGGGCTATACACCACCACACCTTGGTCTTGGATATTTGTGCCAAACTGAGAGCGATCCTTATCAATTGGGAATGACAGCTCACCGTCAAAAATGATTGCCGTTGAATCAATGGCATCGAGATTCACGAGCACTCGGGCGCTATGCTTGCGAGCCCCTTGAACAACTGCTTCGTCTGCGGGCGCAGATGGTGTCTGGACCATGTTAAAGCATGTAAGCGCAAAACGTCTGATCCATGGAAGGTTGTCCGAGCCAAGCTTTCTAAAGTTTACCTGTAGTGTGATCGTGCCATCGAAGCGCGTAATGGACTTCATGCCTGTAGGATGCAGCACTAAACCGTAGATCTTGTCGCGCCCTGCAGAGTCGATTCCCAGCTTGAACATGCGTCGGATGTAGGATTTGTCCATCGCAATGCGTGCCAGCGGGATTCCCGATTCATTGTAGGTGTAGATGTCGGGTTTGTATGCTGAATTCGGATCGCTCAATGACTCATCGAGCGACGGCATCAGGGGAGTGTTTACGTATTGTCCCAGCGGAACCGTAAACGGCGAATACAGCAGAGAATTGCCAGTTGCATCATAGACACTATCCCACGTTGCAAAAGCGCTGAAGTTCTTTAGCAGCTCATACACACCAAACGAGACACTGTTATCTGTGGTGTCTCCAAATCGATATGGCGCAGCATCGCCATTCACACGAAGTTGAGCAAGCGATATGAAGATCGAGTCCTGAGCGAGAGCATCACGAAGGGGCTTGCGAACCTTGTTGACCTTATCGATTGTTGTGTCTTTGCCGTTGATCGTGGTGTCAACCTTGGTGATATACGAATCCCAGTCAACCGTGTCGGTTGCCAGAAGCGCAAACTCATCGGTCGCAAAACTCAGCAGAACGCGTGCTTCGGACGTAGGGGTAGAGCCAAGAAGGACTGGTCCGGCTATACTACTACGAAGGGGCAGCAGTATACGTTCGGTGAGAGTCGAATCACCAACGAACATAGGCAGCGAGTCTGACGTAACCTTTGACAACGTCGACGCGAACGCCGAGTCTGTTGGATCTATAACCTCAGATCCGATGATAGACGGAGCATCATTGCACGACGAAAGCACGACAGTGCACAGGACGCTCATGCACAGGCTATACCAGTGCAGACGCAAGCGATGGGACACGGTTACTTCGTTTCCTTGACAAGAGTGCGATAAAACTCATCGTATGCTTTTGCAGATGCAGCCCAACCTACAGGGGAAGTCATTGCATTGGCAACGATCGTATCCCAAGATTCTTGTGCTGCATGCCGCGCGGCTACGCGTTTTATCGTCTTGGTGATATCCTCAGCATCGCCCTTCTTCATTAAGAACGCATTGCCCTTTTCTGACACATCGGCATCAATGAGGCCTTCAGCGATGCCCCCTGTCTGACGAATAACAGGCACGGTGCCGTAGGCCATGGCAATACGTTGGAACTGTCCGCTAGACTCGCTGCGCGATGGCTTCACCAAAACAGTTGAGCCCGCAATGAGATGGTGGAGGTATTCCTCGTCCATGATGCGGAAGTGAACGTCTTTTGGAAACTTCTTTGCAACGGCTTCGATCTGCTTCTTCAGAGGTGTTACGAGATCGCCGGCGATGATGACCTGCGCTCCAAGCTTTACGAGCTCTGGGACGGCTTCTAGAAACGCATCTGCACCGCGGTCTTCGCGCAAGGGGCCTGCATAGCTTACAACCAGCTTCTTTCCGTCCACTGGAAGTCCGCTAAGTTTTTGCAGTGCCTCACGGGCTGCTTCTTTATTGGAAGGGTCCTTTGCATCGAACTTCGGTTTTACGAAGGCATCTGTCTTTGGATTCCAATGGAGCAGATCTATGCCGTGATTGATTCCGACAAGGGGCTTATTATTCAGCAACGAAAGCCAATTGTCTTTGAATTCCTTGTTGGCCATGAGCTCGGCGGCATAGCCGGGCGAGGTTGTGTTTACGCGATCAGCATATGCCATGCCGATGCGGAGGAAGTTCATCTTGTTCTTGTACTTTCCGAAGGCAGCAACCTCATCAGGCAGACCTGTCTTCTTCAAAGACTTTATTGGGAACACACCTTGCTGATCAAAATCGGTGATCGTCATCACGATTTTGGTCTTCTTGAACTCATTCGGATATCGGGTACGTATATATGCTGGTATCAGCGCTGCCTGCCAGCCAATACAGTGAATGATTTCGGGGAACCAGCCAAGCAGCAGGCACGTTTCCAGCACAGTACGGCTGTAGAAAATAAACCGCTCGTCGTTGTTTGCGAATTCATTGCCCGTGGTGATGTCGTGCTCGATGCCCTTGTTCACGTCAAGGTAGTCGGAGTTTGTCGTGATGTACGATTGCACCTTCACGCGCGGGTTGTTGATCGAGCTAGACTTAACCGTAGCTAGATGAGGCTCTTCACCAACGGGTATTGGAATATCTCGAAGGCGATTGATCTCATGAATGCGATTCTTGCGCTCCGAAATGTATCCATACTTCGGCATCATTGCGCGTATGTCGTGTCCAACCTCGCGAACACCAAGTGAGTGTGCATAGCACAGATCAGCATGTTCTGAAGTCTTGACAAACGGGTAGATCTCGCTCGTGATGAACAAGATGCTGTGTGGTTTTGCCATAGTATTCCGACGTTCTCAATACACAATACAATTCCGCAGTTACCAAAAATACGGCTTTTACGTGCATTCTCGGCGTTTTCCACACGAACCAGCGAAACTTTTTCGTCGTCCATGAAACTTTTTCTCACAATCCATTTGCGAATTCAATTTTTCCCCGTATGTTTGTGGCCCCTCAGCGCAGCAACTCTGCAACGACGGGCGCCGAAAAAGCGAGCGACACAGTCGCGTACGACAATCGGTGGTGTTCTTTGACAACAGGAAGCAAGAAGAAACATGCAAACGAGAGGGTAGGTTTTAACAGATCTACTCCGTCAATCGAAAAGTAAAAACGACGCAATCGGTAAT
>JBIICY010000010.1:0-53460 GCA_044238605.1 Patescibacteria group bacterium | reverse complement strand
GATCGGATGCGGCAGTAACAGGCAACATCAACACGATGAACCTGCAGCTGGGCACAGACGTAGTTGGTCCGGTAGAGCTTGCCCCAACAACGGTCGCTGCCAATACGTACGGCTCATCAACACAGATACCGCAGTTTACGGTAGACGCAGACGGACGTCTCACAAGCGCGTCGAACGTAACAATCACGGGCACAACACCGGGTGGTGCAGCAGGGGGCGACCTTACGGGCACCTATCCAAATCCAACGCTGATAGCAACAGGAGTATCGGCAGGTACATATGGCTCGCCAATAGCGGTAGCGCAAGTAACACTTGATGCCAAGGGAAGAGTCACGGCAGCGTCTAATGTTACCATCGTGCCAAGCAATTCAGCCTCTAGCGACGTAAGCGTATCAGGCAACATCAACGTGATGAACCTGCAACTTGGTGCCGACGTAGTTGGGCCAACAGAGCTTGCACCAACCACGGTTGTGGCTAACACCTATGGTTCGTCAACGCAGATCCCACAGCTCACAGTTGATGCCGACGGACGTCTGACAAGTGTATCGAACGTTACGATCTCTGGAACTACACCAGGTGGATCAGCAGGGGGCGACCTTACGGGCACGTATCCAAATCCATCTATCGCATCCACGGCTGGTGAACACGTCGCAACAGCAATCAACACGTCGGCAACAACGCGCATAGGCGCAACAAAGATCTCTGCTGCAACAGATGCAGTATCATCAGACATCGATGCTACAGGTGATCTCAATGCACTTGTCCTCGATATCAAGACGGGCGTGGTCGGCGCACCAGAGCTTGCTTCAACCGCGGTTGCAGCCGGCAGCTACGGTACATCAACACAGGTGGGGCAGTTTACGGTTGATGCAGACGGACGCCTCACGAGCGCCGCGAATGTTACGATTGTGCCTTCAACAGTTGCCGGATCCGACGCGGGAGTAACGGGCAACATCAACACCATGAACCTGCAGTTGGGAGCAGATGTGGTTGGTCCTTCAGAGCTTGCGCCAACAACGGTTGCTGCCAATACGTACGGCTCGTCAACACAGATACCACAGTTTACGGTGGACGCAGACGGACGCCTCACAAGCGCAGCCAATGTTACGATCACAGGTACAACTCCAGGCGGCTCAGCTGGCGGTGATCTTACGGGCACGTATCCAAATCCAGCGATTGCATCGACAGCGGGTGAGAACATTGTCTCGGCGATCAACTCATCGGCAACAACACGGATCGGAGCAACGAAGATTTCTGCAACAGATGAGGATGCATCATCAGATGCATTCGTCTCTGGGAATGTCAATGCGATGATTGTTGATCTCAAACCTGATGTTGTTACTGGTAGCGAGCTGGCTTCGACAACGGTCACTGGAGGAAGCTATGGTTCGGCAACACAAGTACCACAGTTTACAGTTGATGCGGACGGACGTCTGACGGCTGCCGCAAATGTCACGATCTCCGGCGTTACACCAGGGGGCTCAGCAGGTGGCGATCTCTCTGGTACGTACCCAGATCCAACGGTAGCAAAGCTGCTCGGACGCAATCTTGCAGTGACCGTTCCATCAGACGGAAACGTTCTAACGTGGGACGCTGCATCAAGCTCTTGGATGCCGGCAACACCAACTTCTACTGGTACCTCGGGTCCGGCAGGGGGCGATCTGAGCGGTACCTATCCTAATCCAACGGTAGCAAAGATTCAGGGTCTTGCAGTAAAGGCAGGAATGGCGCCGGCAAACAACGACGTTCTGACCTGGATCTCAGCGAATAACCGTTGGGAAAACACCGCCAAGGGCGATATACCAACGGGCGTGTATCTGCGCGAGGGCACAACGATTGATGTCAATGCAACAAAGGTCGCCGGCTCGCTTAACGACATCAACATCCCTGATGCTGGACTCATCAGATTTGTCAACTCAAGTGGCCAGACGGATCTCACGGGATTCGACAACGGATCAGACGGACGCCTCATGATTCTCTTCAATGGATCAGGTGCACAGCTTAAGATCTGGAGTAACGATACCCGCTCGGCAAACGAGAATCAGATTGAACTCTTCACGAGTAACCATACGCTGAATGACAACGGCATTATGCTGTTTGTCTACATCGCATCTCTGCAGCGCTGGGTTGAGATCTCCCATAACAACTAACCAGGGCACAACTATGAAAAATCACGTAATTCTTCTTTGGAGGGTCTTGATCATGGCACTGCTAGCATGTATAGCACATCAGGCGTTTGCGCAGAACGGAGGGGCACACCGCGTGGCCCGATCGGTTGTAAGCTCTGGTGGTCGGATGATGTCAAGCTTCTCGCGCAGCATCGACGGAACTGTTGGTCAGCTTGCCATCGGCATCACGCATGATTCGACGAAGTGGACGGAGCAAGGATTCTGGTATAGCTCGCGTCGTGTGTACGATGGCAATGGCTGGCACACAACGGTTAGCATACCTCATGTGCGTGGTAAGAATGGTCAGCTGATCAACATACCAGTTACGATGCGTTCCACCGATCGCATGCGCATTGCTGGGCTGCGAGACTATACTCTGCGTGTCAGATTCAACAAGAGCATGCTCGAACCACGCATGGTTAGTGATGTTCAGGAAACTGATGACTCGTACCTCGTTACGCTCGTTGGTCAGGCTTTCGATACCGTGCAGACGATAGCGAACCTGAGTGTGTTTGTCCGGCTAGGCAATGACTCTGTAACACCGGTAGAGGTTGATTCCTTTGCCTGGCATGAAAGTGACCGCATGCGGATTTACACGGAGAACGGATCATTTACCGACGAGAGTATCTGTCAGGCCGGTGGTCCAAGACTCCTTGCCGTGGCCGGCCATCCCACTCTGCGCGTAAGCCCCCAGCCCCTTATCGATAAGGGGGAAGCAACTGGCACAATCGGTACCGAGGAGCTTGTGCGACTTGTTCTGTACACAGCTGATGGTCAGGTTCTTACAACGCTCTTTACCGGTAGGCTACCTGCGGGTGATTTCCGAATACCAATTGAGATAGGTGCCATTGCAAACGGCACCTACCTTGTCGCTCTCGAAACGCCAACGCATTCTGTTGCCACACAAATCATCGTTCTTCGATAAGGGGCCAGCATGAGACACTTTATTTCGTTGTTGCTGTTACTAACCGTAGCAAGTTCGTTGCGAGCACAGATCAGCGGCAGAACCACCGACGAACTGCGTGTTGGCATCATTGCAACGTACGATCAGCGTTACCTCAATGCATCGTTTTCGCAATTGCCTACTGTGCCAACGTGTTGTCAGAATTTTGCCGATGAACAACATGGTGGCTACACCATTGGAGCGATTGCTGAGATGCCGCTGAGCGTTGGACTTGCCCCAAGCTTACGACTTCTCTACACGCAGCTTGGCGGCAACTTTTCCTCAAACGAAGAGAAGTATGTCTACGAAGGCATTCTTGCCTCGACGCAGGCATCGTTTCTGCACACAATCGATGCACGAGTACATGCTCTCGTGATCGAGCCTGGGTTGCGGATTACCGCTGATGGCGGCTTTAATGTGGGGCTTGGTGTACAGCTTGGATATCTCGTTGATGCAACCTTTACACAGAGGGAGCAGATCTCGTCACCATCTTCGATAACCTACAAAGACGGAACTCGCGAACGCAACGTCCAGACTGGGGATCTTCCCCAGCTCAATGACTGGCAGGTAGGTTTAAACCTTGGTGTTGGATATGATTTTCACTTCAACGATGCACCCAACTTGGTTGTCGGACCCGAAGTGAACTTCACGTATAACTTTAGCAACATCATCGACGGAATCAATTGGAAGACCCATAACCTACGTGCGGGTATCACAGCCAAGTGGATCTTTACGACTAGTTCGACAACTGCCCCCTGAGCAGCGACCATGTTGCTTCGGTGGTGTCACTCGGCCGGCGAGCATCGCTCCAGCGAGCAATACTCCATAAACCGCTCTGTTCCGGGCAGATGGTCAGAGCGATGATTCCAGAGAGTGTTGACGGGAGCGATGTTAGGCCGAGCTGTGCTGTAAGAACATACTCGGCAACCCAGACAAGAGAATCAGGAGAGCTAAAGGCCACCTGCGAATTGGAAAACAACAGCTGCGGCTGCTGATCTGCTGCAAGGCGAGACGTCATGCTGAGAAATGCCTGACGTTCCTTCGTTACCGACCAGTTCATAAACACCGCCTGGTAACGTGCACCGGCTTCAGCAGATGGTTCGTAGGTGTAGGAGAATGGACTACGAGACGGGTCTGCCAAACACAGCATAAAGTTCTGCATGTTCTTCTCGATCACCGCATTGCGCAGATTCTCGATCACAATGGTTGGACTGGTAGGGGGCTCGTACGTTCCTCGATTTCCTGATGGTTCTTCCGGTGTTCTCGTGGCGCAGCCCCAGAGCACTGCCACGAAGCAGAAGCATACGACGGTAAGCGGGGCTCTCATGGTTTCTCGGCTATGAATATGCAGCGGTCCGATGTCTCAACGTCAAAGGCAGACCCACCGTAGGATCCATGAACAGAACGGATAATCAAGCCGGCCTGCTCGATCATGGTGGTAAGCTCGCTTCTGGAATAGAGGCGTACGCGCTCTTCAAACGTATGTTCGGCAGAGCATGGAACGTTTACCGTGATACGCTTTCGTACGTATGGCTCATCGATCCACCGTTCCTGAATCACATGCGTTTCACCGAGCATCGTCATTGTTTCTGGCACAAGATTGCGCCGCACGTGGGCTTCATTGAGAAAGTCGAAGACAAAGATGCCATTACTGCGGAGATGCAAGGCAATGGTATTGAGTACCTGCTGGTTGTCCTGGTGCTCGTCGAAGTATCCGAAGCTGGTAAAGAAATTTACGATTACGTCGTAGGAACGCTCAGGGTACGGACCGCGCATGTCGCCGATGACGTATTCAACCTGCGGATGAGGATATCGCTCATTGGCCAGCTGGATAAGGTGTTCCGACGCATCGAGTCCGGTTACGACGTAGCCATGTTCCGCAAGGGCATTGGCATGCCTGCCATAGCCGCAGCAAAGATCAAGCACATGAGCCCCTTTACTGATGCCGGCAACATCTCTCACAAGCTGAACAGCCTCGAATGCCTCAAGTTCTGTTCGGTGTTGATAGAGCTTTGTGTACCATGGAGAGTTAAACCAGCTCTTGTACCAGGGTGTAGTGGTCTCTGTCATAGAGGAACTCTTCCTTCAAATGCCCTGGCGAGCGTTGCATCGTCTGCAAACTCTAGGTCAGACCCCATTGGTACTCCGCGAGCTATTCGGGTAACACGCACCTGCAGCGGTCCAACGATTTTAGCGATGTATTGTGTGGTTACCTCTCCCTCTACGTTGGGATTCAGAGCAAGGATCACTTCCTGTACATCGCCGCCAAGGCGGGCGATGAGTTCCTTGAGGCGGATGTCGTCTGGACCAACGCCGTCGAGCGGACTCAGCGCACCGTGCAGCACATGGTAGCGTCCTCGAAAATCTCCCGTCCGCTCGATCGCAAACACATCAGACGGCTGTTCAACAACGCAGATCATCGATGCATCTCGTTTTGGGGAGGCGCAGATGCCGCACACCTCCTGATCGGTGAACGTATGACACGCGCTGCACTCACGCACGTGCTCGCGCATGTGCACAAGGGCGTCTGCAAAGGTCTGCACCTCTTCGCGGGACTGACGGAGCACGTGAAAGGCAAGTCTGCGGGCTGTTTTTTTGCCGATCGTAGGCAGCGTGGCAAAGAGTTCCACCACCCGCTCGATTGATTCTGATGGAAGCATAGGTTGCGAAAATACGGTCATGCCGGCCCCCTTCACTATTTTCGAACCATATTCTCAAAAGGAACAATTGTCATGGGTCTGTTTTCGCGCATAGCCGATCTCTTTCGCTCAAATGTGAATGATGCTTTAGACAAAGCAGAGGATCCCGAGAAGATGCTCAAGCAGATGGTCTTGGACATGGAAGAGTCGGTAAACCAGACAACTCTTGCCGTTGCCAATGCTATGGCAAATGAGAAGGGGCTTGCCCGGCGCATCGAGGCAGAGCGCAAGAACAGTCAGGAATGGCACGAGAAAGCTAAGCTTGCTCTCCAGGCAGGCAACGAAGAACTTGCCAAGGCCGCACTTGAGAAGAAATCTATTGCAGACCGAAATGTCGCAGACCTTCATCCAAGTGTTGAGCAGGCAAGGCAGGCAACTGCTACGATGCGTGAGCAGCTCAACGCACTAAAGCGCAAGCTTGATGAAGCGCGTGCGCGTCAAAGCACGCTCATCGCGCGGTCGCAGGCAGCCAAGGCGCAGAAGCAGCTGGCACAGGCTGCTGCGGGCGTTGGCACGGATGCGTTCAGCAAGTTCGATAAGTTCGAGACCAAGATCGAGAAGCTCGAAGCAGAAGCAAGCGCATTTGAACAGCTTGCCAGTGAGAACACGGGTCTTGATGAACAATTCCGCCAGCTGACATCGACAGGTCAGGTCGATAACGACTTACTTGAACTGAAGCGTCAGATGGGGATGCTACCCGAAGGCAAGGCCGAAGAGCCGAAGCCTTAAGGCGTTGTAACGCGTATCCTGATGTTGCGATTCAGGAAGCGTCCTTGAGGAGTTGCATTCGAGAACGACTTGTTCTGCGATGACGATGTAAAGGTAAACGACTTCTTCGTGATCGAGCGCAGATATGCTTGCGTTGTTGCTGCGCGCGCTTCAGAAAGTACGCGGTTACGTTCCTGCGAACCGAGAACGTCTGCCGACCCGTCAATGGTTATCGTTGAACCCTCGGGCAGCTGCTCGGCAAGCTGTTGCAGCAGGATCTTCACATCTTCGGGCAGTTCAGAGCTGTTGTAGTCAAATCGTAGAACCGCCTCGAACCCATCAGTTCGCAGAGCAATGCGCCTCCGTGGGAGCTTGGCAAGATCTACGTCAACTTGTTGGCTGGCTGATACGCCCCCTGCCGAAGCCCGCGTTGGGATGGATAGGGTTGCTGAAGATGGTTGCACCGGAATGATCATGCTCTTCGAGATAGATGGAGTCTGCATCTGAGCCGTAGTGTCCTGCTCAAGAATGGTATAGGTTACCTCACTTGGTCGGCGCGATGGATCACCGCCCAGATGTTGCGACGTAAGCGCCAAGCTGCCGCGAGCTTCGGCAAACTCTTCGCTCTGCACCCAGCGCTGGAGTGGGGCATCGAGGACAACAATATCTACACGACGGTTCTCTTCACGTCCGCCAGATAGGTCGCTATTCGACGCGATTCTTGGCAGAGTAAGGGGCTTTACCGTTATCGCTGAACTAGCCACTCCGAGGTCGAGCAGCACCTGACGCACACGCTCAGCGCGCTGCTTCGAAAGCGAAGCATCCTGCTCGTTGCTCACGCCACTTGTAGCACCTTCAAGTACGATGCGGGCATTGGGATTTTCTGCAACAATGTTGGCGATCCGCACCATGATCCAATTGTGCGCTTCAACCGCATCGGTACTCATTACCGATCCATCACGTGTACGCCGATAGTTTACCGAGATATCAGCTGAGGCACTGTCGAAGAAGACTGCGTTTACGATCGGGACGGATGCACGCAGAGCATTGCCTGTAACGATCTCACCGGTAAACGGACCCGCAGTAAGGGCTATGCGGGGTGGTGCGAATGAAGGGGGCTCTTCCATTACAATGACAGGCGGCGGCGGTGGCGGGATAAACTCAGGTGCAGCCGGAGGAATAGACCAGCGGATGCCGATTTCGCCGCGTACTCCTCGAACGTCCCACTGAACATCGGTAAGAGCGCTGCTGAAGAAGTGGTCGTACGATACGCGTGGTGCAAGAGCAACACGGTCACTCAGGCCAATCAAAGATTCCAGCGACGCCGTGATGCCCGTAAGCATTGATGCAGCTGCCGCAAAGTTGTTAGCATCAACCACTCGAGACTGCAGCGCCTTGCCGTTCTCAATAAAGAAGGCATTGTCGGGAGAAAGCACTGTTTCTTCCTGCTGGTACGACGCCGTTTGCACTAGGGCAAACCGCGGGCCGATCTGCAAGCCAAGCATACGGTTCTTAAATGTCCCGATGACAGGTATGATAAGCTGCGGTGCGATATCAATCGTAGACAGCGTTGTGCTCAGTGTGTGTGCAGCCAGCATGTTCACTTCTGCACCAGTGGCAGAATCCCGCAATGGGTAGATGTTCTCTCTCGTGAAGACGCCGCCACGCTGAGCAACGCCAAGTTCGAGTCCAACCCCGAACCATGAACCAAGTGCAAACTCAATACCTGCAGAGCCGCTAAGCCCCGTACCAGAACCTGTGGTAATCTCTCCACAGTCGATGATGCCACGTGTAGCATGGAGCGCGCCGGAATGAGATGTTGTCCCAAACCCAGCATTTACCCGAACGCCGAGACGTTCAAGAGATGGCTGAGCACTGGCTGCTGCGGTTGCAAGGAAGAAACTGAGGAGGAGAGATCGCATGTGCAAAAATAGAGAGGTTTAGAACCTGACCTGTAGGGTAAGTGCTAAGGGGCTGGATGATGTTTGGCCAACAGTGGCCGAGAGATTTGAATCCACCGTAAACTCCGACAGATTCGCGCCCACATAGGCATCTACTGCTGCAAGTGCATAGGTCAGCAGCAGCGCCAGCCCTGCTACATCGCGGTTGTTCCGGTAGAACTCGCGCCTGCGCAGCAGCGATTCGGTGATGGCCGAGCTTTGTCCCTGCGCAAGGGCATCATCGTACTCGAGCGAGGCTGAGGAAAAGCTGGACTGGTTTGCGACAATGAAGTAGGCAGACGCAACGGCGGCACCGGTAAAGATCGGGACCTTCCAGTACGACTCTGTGTAGACCTGTCCAAGGCCGGGTAGAAGAAACGAGTAGAGAACGGCCGTCGAGGGAGATTTTCGGGGCGTAGCTGTGGTATCAGCAGATGGAGATGCTGCACAGCAGGAGACGATACACAGGAATGCCAGTATTATGGCATGCATGCAATGACCTCGATCTCGACGAGAGCATTCTTCGGAAGTTTCGCAACTTCCACGGCACTGCGGGCAGGGCGATGATCACCCATTTCCAATGCATAGACTTCGTTCATCCCAGCAAAGTCGTTCATCGACTGCAGGAACACCGTGGTTTTGACAACATTCGAAAGTGTTGCCCCTTGTGATGCCAGCACTGTTCGGATGTTTGCAAACACCTGCTTGGTTTGGTCTTGAACAGACCCATCAACCATGGTGCCGTCTGCGCGAAGCGGAATCTGGCCGCTCATAAAGATCATTCGTCCGCTACATTCTACGCCATGTGAGTATGGTCCGATTGGCTGAGCGGCATCTGGAGCTGAAAATGTGCGAATCATAGGTGTCCGTACTGCTGAACATGAAACAAGTGCTGCACTGAGTGCGATGATGATGATGTTTATCATTGTGCTGAATCGGTTTTAATTACGAAAACTTCTTCACCTTCACGAACGTATCCGTAACGCTCACGCGCAAGACGTTCTATCTCGGTTGTATCCGTTTCAAGGATTCGGATCACTGAACGGAGGCTGTCCGAAACAGTGCGCTGGCGAACCAGCTGCATCGACAGATCGGTTGTGTCCGATGAAAGACCTATGCTGGTAACAACGCCATACTGCGAAAAGAAGACAAAAATGCCAACGGCTACTGTAAGGCCAATAGTCAGTAGCAAACGCTTACGCGTCATTGTTTGCTTCTGCTCTTGCTGCTGTTGTTTCTGAGCGTTGGTTAGGCGTGGCATGGGGATGACGTGGTCTAACGAGCGTAGAGAAGACTTGATGCAGCAGCTGCTGCTGATCCTACTGCCTGCACACGTACGAGGTACACACCACTTGTCAGCATAGGCAGCTCCACGATAGGAGCATGGTACTGATCTGCATGAAGGCACTCGCCGCGCAACGACCAGATCTCGACGGTCGCTGCAGATTCTGCCTGTGTGTAAAGATGGTTGTCTGCGATGTATGGCCTACGCAGAGCAGCCTGTGGCTCTGCAGCAACGTCTGTGAAATCATTGAGATCATAGACGTAGACACCGGCAGAGTCTACAAATCCTTCTGCAATGGAATGACCCAGCACGGCGTATCCGGCATCAATTGCAAGAACAGAGGCCGACCGTTCGGCCCGTTTTCCGGGTAGCGGGTATCCAATAGGTTCCCAGTTCTGACCAAGCAAACGGTACATCTGATAAGCCCCATCATCGCTGTATGCATACAACGAGTTAATGTAACTGTCTACGTCCGTGATACGCGGAAGCGTTGTGCGTCCGGGCCATGTCCCAACAGGCGATACCTTTGGTGCATCAAGATTGACAGATACAACACCAGTGGCAGTTGCCAGAAATATGCCCATCGATGATGCATGGATCGATGAAGCGCCTGTGACAGGAATCAACTTCCATGTAGCACCTTTATCGGAGCTAACATAGAGGCCCTTTGCTGCATCGAGTGCCAGGAGGTTTGAGTCCCAGTACTTAAGGTCGATGGCCGCTGAACCAGCCGGCATGTTCACGGTCTCTAGCTTGTCTCCATAGACAAAGATTGCGTTGGAATTTTCGCAGGCCAGATACCATTCGGTTGCAGAGGCAGTAAGCTTTGATGGGCGACTATTCGACGCGAACTCAGTGAATTGCGTCCACGCCGATCCGCCCAATGTATAGTACATGTGCACCATGCGATCGAGCTCGGTATATGATGCTAAGATCGTAAGCCCTGCGGTAAAGTCGGACACACCACACATACGGCCAGCGATACCTGTAATCGGTTCCCACGTTGTTCCGTGATCGAATGTGCGCATTGCAGCTGTATCAAACACGAATACGCTGGACGCTGTGCTTATCACGTTTGGCTTGGGGCCCGACGTCATTGTTGTGCGTAAGATCCATGGACGCTGAGCGAGTCCGTTAACCGCTGCGCAACAAAACAAGAGGAGGATGAGTAGTCGCATTCTTTCTGCCGTAACTATAGTGCCGCAATCTACGGATTCTCGGGCCAGTCGTGCTTGGGGTAGCGGCCTTTCATCTCTTTTCGTACGGCGGCGTATGAACCCTTCCAGAAGCCTCCGATGTCAGTAGTTTTCTGTAACGGACGGTCTGCGGGAGAGAGCAGTTCGATGGTAAGGGGCACATTCCCGTTTGCGATTTGGGGATTTGAGCGCACACCAAACATGAACTGAAGTCTGACAGACACAGTTGGCTGCTTCGTGTTAGTGTAATCTATCTCTACCTCGCGTCCTTTAGGGGGTTTGTAGGTTTCTGGAGCTGCTCTGTTTATGGCTGACATCTGCGTATGCGAGAGCGTGCTCTGCAGCATCTCCCGAAGGTTCAGCTTCTGCAGATCCTGCATCGTTCTGCAGCCCGCAACGTGAGGGGTAAACCAATCGCTGAGTGTTTCCAGAAGCATCTCATCTGTCCAGTTCGGCAGCTCCGCGCAACCGTGAGCCGATGTAAACTCGGCGCGCTCGCGCAAACGGAGGGCCGCGGGTGTCCAGCTGAGAATGCTCAGCCCCTTTGAGCGGACAACATCAGCAAATGCTGCTCGTGCATCATCGGCATCAATACGCTGAAGGTCGCGGCTTGAAAGCTGGATCGATCCAAGCATGTCTACTTCGCGTGCAACGATTCGCTGTTCTTTGTCGATCCATCCTGCCTGGTGGAGCGATATGATATCTTCTCGAAAGATCGATGTAACTGTTTCAGCTTCAATGGGTGCGGCCATCATGATACGCGCATTGGTGAGAGATCCTTCGATCTCGCTTACTGCCAGCCATTCATGTTTGGAAAGAGGATCTGACTGATCGATGCTAACCGTGCGCCCATTGCGCATCATGAAACGTCCGCCACCCTTATTTACGGCAACCCTGTCGGGATACGCAAGAGCAACAAGAGCACCGACATCATCAATAGAATCGTGCGAGCCCCTTGACCGTAAAAAGTGGTCGCGACGTTTCCGCGCTGCTGCAAGAGCTGCTTTATCGGTGTGGACGTCATATCCTCCGTTGAGCGCATCAATACGTCTTCTGATGTCGCGGTCATTCGCATGCCGTATGATGTCTCGTTCGCCGAGCAAGGCAGCAGAATCGGCCGCTGTTTTGGCAGATAGCCCAAACTGCTCTGCTAACACAAGCATGGCAGCAACGCGCGGATGAGCCCCATGCTGGAGCATGCGTAGTCCGAGATCTGTTATCCTTCCCGCGGCATCGAGGGCATGCAGCATCACAAGAAGCTCCCTCGCTTGGGAACATGCCGAAGCAGGGGGCTTGTCGATCCATGTAAGGGTCTCGGGGTCGAGGCCTATTGCCGCCGCTTCGAGCACCATTGATGAAAGGTCCGACGTAAGTATTTCCGGAGACCTGCGCTGCGGCAGCTGATCGTGCTCCTGGAGCGTCCACAGGCGCATACACACACCTGGTGCTGTTCGACCGGCACGACCGCATCGTTGCTCCGCAGCATCTTTCGACACACGCACCGTGGTAAGGTGCGATAGACCCGACCGTGCGTCAAAGCGTGGTTCCCGCGAGTATCCTCCGTCGATCACCACGCGAACGCCATCGATCGTTACGGATGTCTCGGCAATCGCAGAGGATAACACGATACGTCTGCGAGGTCCGGCCGGACGCAACGCGCGGTCTTGCTCTTCAGTGCTCAGGTTGCCATGCAGTAAAAGGACATCTGGATTACCGAGTGCATCGGCATGCGCATCAAGCAGTTCTTTTGTTAAACGCTGTTCGTTGAATCCTGGCAAGAAGCACAGGACATCACCTTCGTGCTGCGCTACAGCACGTTCTACCGCTGCAGCCATTTCTTGATGCAGCTTACGCTCCGGTGCGCGCTCTGCAAACGAAATGTCCACTGGGAACATGCGTCCCTGACTGGTAACCGTGATCGCATCGGGCAGGATGGATGAGAAGTCGAGAGATGCAAGCGTTGCCGACATCACAACTAGCTTTAGGTCTGGACGCAGCAGCGAGCGCGTCATCTGCACAAATGCCAGCCCCGTATCTGCTTGAAGGGATCTTTCGTGCACTTCATCAAACATCACAAGTCCAACGCCATCAAGCTCTGGATCTCGCGTAAGCCTGCGTGTAAGGATCCCTTCGGTAACAACCTCGATCTGCGTTGTGGGCCCTACGCATGTCTCCATACGCATACGGTAGCCCACCGTCGAGCCAACGTCTTCGTTGAGCATCGACGACATACGCCGTGCGGCAGCCTTGGCTGCAATACGGCGTGGCTCTACAACGATAATGCGGCGTCCACCCAGCCATTGCTCACCGCGGAGCTCCAATGGCACAACGGTAGTTTTGCCAGCGCCTGGCGGTGCCTCAAGGATACAGGTGTTTGACCGACGCAATGCGCCTCGAATATCTTCGAGAACGTCATAGATCGGCAGCACGCTTAGGCGTATTCCTCAATCGACGGACATGTGCAGATCAGCACGCGGTCTCCCTGTGCATTATCTACACGTCCGATGCTCGGCCAGAACTTCCTGTCGCGCACCCATGGGAGCGGGAAGGCCGCCTGCGAGCGGGAATACGGACGTTCCCACGTGTCGGCTGTTACCACGTACATTGTGTGCGGGGCATACTTGAGTGGGTTTTCCTTGGCATCAACTGCACCAGTGCAGACGTCTTCGATTTCCTGACGGATCGCAAGAAGCATCTCGATGAAGCGGTCCAGCTCTGCCTTGCTTTCGCTCTCTGTTGGCTCGATCATGATCGTGCCTGCAACAGGGAAGCTCAGCGTTGGCGCATGGAAACCGTAGTCCATCATGCGCTTTGCCACATCTTCTGCTTCGATGCCACCGCGCTGCTTGAACTCACGCAGGTCTACGATCATTTCATGTGCGCAGCGTCCGTTAGTGCCTGTGTACAGGATCGAGTACGCACCTTCAAGACGACTCTTGATGTAATTGGCATTCAGAATGGCCACCTTTGTGGCATTGGTTAGCCCTTCGCTGCCCATCATTCTGATATATGCCCACGAAATCAGCAGAATCGAGGCAGAGCCCCACGGTGCTGCACTCACGGCATTGGCTGCGCCCTGCTTGGGGTTGTTGTTCGGTGCAACAACTACGTGTGACGGAAGGTACGGGGCGAGTTCTGCTGTACAGCAGATCGGTCCCATGCCAGGTCCGCCCCCTCCGTGAGGGATACAGAATGTCTTGTGCAGGTTCAAGTGGCAAACGTCTGCGCCGATGGCGCGAGGCGATGTTAGACCAACCTGAGCGTTCATGTTGGCGCCGTCCATGTAGACACGTCCCCCGTGCTGATGCACGATCTCGCAGATCTCCTTGATCGCTTCTTCAAACACGCCGTGCGTAGATGGATAGGTTACCATCAGCGCTGAAAGGTTTGCTGAATGCGCTTCTGCTTGCGCGCGCAGGTCTGCAACGTCTACGTGGCCATGAGCATCGGCCTTAACCACAACAACCTTCATGCCTGCCATCACTGCAGAGGCAGGGTTGGTGCCGTGAGCGGAGGATGGAATCAGAACGATGTTGCGATGACCGTCTCCACGGGCAATGTGAAACTCACGAATCGTGAGCAGTCCGGCGTATTCTCCCTGAGCACCCGCATTCGGCTGCAGTGAGCAGGCGTCGAAGCCTGTTACTTCATTAAGCCAGTCGGAGAGCTCGCGAAAAATGCGTTGGTATCCCTGTGTCTGGCTCACTGGAGCAAACGGGTGAACGCTATTGAACTCCGGCCACGTGATCGGAATCATTTCTGCCGTTGCGTTCAGCTTCATCGTGCACGATCCGAGGGCGATCATCGAGTGGGCCAGCGAGAGGTCCTTGTTTTCGAGGCGCTTGAGATAGCGCAGCATCTCGTGTTCGGTATGATAGCTGTTGAACACCGAATGCGTCATAAAGGAAGATGTACGCTTAAGCGATGCAGGAATAAGACTGCCGGCAGACTTGACGAGCTCCTCGGCGCTTGGTGCAGAGAGCTGTTTCGCCTCTGCGAAGATCGACAGGATTACCTGCAGATCCGCGATTGTCGTTGTCTCGTCAAACGCAACACCTGTGCACGTGCAATTATCGTAATCGCGGAAGTTTACGAACACCGGCTCAGCAAGGCTGCGAATTGCTGAAGGATCTGCATTGACGCAGACCGTATCGAATGCTGTGCTGTTGCATGTTGTATATCCCATCTCGGCAAGCCCCTTCACAAAGGCTGCTGTGAGGGTATGTACACGTTCTGCAATACCGCGCAGGCCGTGTGGACCGTGGTAGACGCCGAACATGGCAGAGACATTGGCAAGAAGAGCTTGAGCTGTGCAGATGTTCGACGTTGCCTTGTCGCGGCGGATGTGCTGCTCACGAGTCTGAAGTGCCATGCGGAGTGCAAGGTTACCCTGAGCATCAACACTTACGCCTATAATGCGGCCTGGCATCATGCGCTTGTACTGCTCGCGTGTGGCGAGGAATGCTGCATGTGGACCGCCATACCCGAGCGGTACACCAAAACGTTGGGCAGATCCAACAGCGATGTCTGCACCAAACTCTCCCGGAGGAGTGATCATCGTAAGCGCCAGAAGATCCGTGCCTACGGTAACCATTGCACCGGCTGCATGGGCACGGTCGCAGAGGTCTTGATACTCGCATAGCGTGCCGTCTCCGGCAGGATATTGCGCATACACACCAAAAATCGAGTCATCAAACTGTATGGTCTTCCAATCACCAACAACCACCTTGATATTGAGTGGTGTAGCACGAGTGATCAGGATATCGAGTGTTTGCGGGAACACATTCGCATCAACGAACAGCGTGTCGGCACTCTTAACCTGAGCAGCACGAGCAGCGTACATCAAGTGCATGGCCTCAGCAGCAGCTGTTCCTTCGTCAAGCAGCGATGCACCAGCAATATCCATTTTGGTAAGATCAGTTACCATTGTCTGGAAGTTGAGGAGCGACTCTAACCGGCCTTGCGCGATCTCTGCCTGATACGGTGTGTACTGCGTGTACCAACCTGGATTTTCGATCAGGTTTCGGAGGATTACCGGCGGGGTATGCGTGTTGTAGTACCCCATGCCGATGTATGACTTCGCAGACTCATTCATCGATGCAATCGATTTGAGTTCTGCAAGCATTTCGATCTCCGTTAGAGGAGCGGGCAGAGTTAGTGGTTTCGACAGTCGTATCTGTGCCGGCACAGTCTGGTCGATAAGCTCATCGACAGATGAGGCATTAACCGCTGTGAGCATTGCTGAAAGATCTTCGTTGGAACGTCCGTGATGCCGATTCTCAAACACGTCGCGATGCATAGGGTGTTGGTGTTGTTGATTGTTCAAAAATGAAGTTTTGACGGCGCAAAAATACGACTCAATCGTGGCTTACGTCGCGATACTTGCAGCAATCGGGCAACTTGCTGTATGCTTCGTCGTTGCCTTTAGCGTCTTCTACGTCGTATCCGGCCTCGAGGATTACCTTCTTCACAGACTCGACGTTGGTCTTGGTGTCGTCTATTGTAGCCGTAAACACCTTTTTGGTCTTATCCCATGAGGCATCGGTTACGCCCTCGATGGAACTTGCGGCCTTTACGATGCGCTTCTTGCAGGAACCGCAGTTGCCGCTAACCTTGAGCGTGATGTTCTGTTCTGCTGCAAAGGCGATAAACGGCACAAGCAGAAGCATGATGAGCGTTTTCATTATCAACTCCGTGTAACTTCAATAGAGGTTTTCCAGATTGGGTCCTGTAGACGGACCGAACCGCAAATTATGGCGAACTTTGCATCATGAAACTCAGACGAACTCCAATTGTTATCCTCATTCTGGTGCTCGCTGCCGCTGCAGCTGTCCAATACCGTGTAACTCACGAGCCAGGCGGTGCCTCCGGACCAGGTAGCCCTGGAGGTGGAGTCAAGACGCAAGCCGCTCCAACAGTCGATGTAGATGTTATCGTTCCAACAGACTTTACAGACACCGTAGACCTCACCGGCGAGGTTTCAGCTGAAGACGCCATAGAGCTGCGTCCAGAGGTCTCCGGACGTGTGGAAAAGATTCTGTTCCAGGAAGGCCGAGATGTAGGCAAGGGGCAGCTACTCGTAAAACTTGCTGATGCAGACCTCCAGGCCCGCAAGGCCAAGGTGGCGAGTCAGCTGCAGCTGGAGCGCAAGCGTGTAGAGCGGCTTAAAAAGGTGCGAGCAGTTGACGGCGTTTCCGACGAAGATTATGAGTCGGCCGTGGCGGCAGAGGCCATGCGAGCCAGCGAACTGGCAGAAGTTCAGGCGCAGATCGAGAAGACGGAGCTGCGAGCCCCCTTCGCCGGGCGCATGGGGCTGCGTGGCGTTAGTATCGGAGCTGTTGTTGGCCCCTCTACGCTTATGTCCACGCTTACCAGTATTGGAGCACTGAATGTAGACTTCAGCGTGCCGGAGCGGTATATCTCCTCACTTGCTGTTGGAGGAAAGCTCTTTGTAAGGATACGCGGCAATGCTTCGGTGCAGCGTGTTTCTGCAATGATCACGGCGATAGAACCTATTGTTAGCGCTCAAACACGCACGCAACGTGTGCGTGCGCGTCTTGCTGCTCCGAAGGGCATTGCGAGTGGACAGTTTGCAGAGGTTACGCTGTTTCAGAATTCGATTCCCGATGCACTGCTCGTGCCAACCGAAGCAGTTGTGCAGGATATGCGTGGTGCAACGGTGTTTCGCGTGCGTAACGGACGCGCCGAGCGGTGCAACGTGCAGCTCGGGGCAAGGACGCCATCACTGGTGCACGTTACGGCCGGACTACAAGCAGGTGATTCTGTGATCACCAATGGCATTTTGTTCGTAAAACCTGGCAAACCAGTCAAGGTGTCTGGTCGATGAACATCAGCGTGCTCTCTATCCGACGTCCGGTTGCAGCCACCGTTGTGAGCCTGCTGATCGTTCTTCTCGGCATTGTCGGTGCGTCGTTCTTGGGCGTACGTCAGTTCCCCAACGTTGATCCGCCGAACATTACGGTAACAACCAGTTACACCGGTGCCAATGCCGACGTGATCGAATCGCAGATCACCGAGCCCCTTGAGGAGTCAATCAACGGGATCGACGGCATTAAATCGCTCACATCATCAAGCTCCGACGGACGTTCAACCATCACCGTCGAGTTCGAGCTTGGACGCGATCTTGAGCAGGCAGCCAACGATGTACGCGACCGTGTTGAGCGCACAAAGCGTCAGCTCCCGCAGGACGTAGACCCTCCGGTTGTTGCCAAGGCCGATGCGAACGGCAATGCCATCCTCGTGATGACGGTCCAAAGCAAGGGAAGAACGCTCAACGAGCTCAGTGCATTTGCAGCCAATGTGCTCAAGGAACGTCTGCAGACCATCACGGGCGTTGGATCCATTACGATATGGGGCGAACGCAAGTATGCAATGCGCATCATCATGGATCCTGCAAAGCTTACTGCGTATGGCCTTACAGCAACGGACATTCGAACGGTGCTTCAACGTGAAAATGTTGAACTCCCCGCTGGCCGCATTGAGGGCGAGACTACAGAGCTTTCGCTGCGTACTCTGGGCCGGCTCGGCACAGTAGATCAGTTTGAGCAGTTAATCATTCGTTCAACCACTTCGGGAACTGTGCGGCTTACTGATGTAGCTCGAGTGTACCTAGGTGCAGAGAACGAGCGCACGATTCTCAAACGCGACGGTGTTCCGATGGTTGCGCTTGCCATATCACCACAGCCAGGTGCTAACCAAGTTGATATATCGGATGAATTTCAACGTCGATTTGCAGATCTTAAAAAGAATGCGCCCGGAGATATCAAGCTTGATGTGGCATTTGATACAACAGACTTCATCCGTGCAGCAATCCTTGAGGTTGAGGAGACAATTCTTATCGCCTTTGCTCTCGTTGTTCTGATCATCTTTCTGTTCCTGAGATCGTGGAGAGCCACGTTCATCCCGGTAATCGCAATCCCAGTATCGCTTGTTTCATCGTTTTTCTTTCTCTGGATCTTCGGGTTCTCCATCAATCTTCTTACGCTCCTTGGTGTGGTTCTTGCAACGGGGCTTGTGGTTGATGACGCCATTGTGATGATGGAAAACATCTACAAGCGTATCGAGCGGGGAGAATCAAACATCGAAGCCGGCGAGAAGGGGGCTTCGGAGATCACATTTGCTATCGTCTCCACCACTATGACGCTTGCAGTGGTGTTCCTGCCGATCATCTTCCTGCAGGGCATAACCGGACAGCTCTTCCGTGAGTTTGGCGTTGTGCTTGCATCGTCGATTCTGGTCTCTGCACTTGTCTCCCTTACACTCACACCGATGATGAGTACAAAGCTGCTACGTCCGGTAACCGAGCAGGGTGCGATGTACAGAATTACTGAGCCGGTCTTTGTCTGGATGACGTCAACCTACAGCCGTGCTGCTTCAGCAGTGGTGCAGCGTCCGTGGGTAGCCATCATAGCCATGATTGCCTCCTTTGCCGTGATCCTCGGCGTGGGTTCACTTCTTAAGAGCGAACTGGCCCCGCTTGAAGACCGTAGTGCAATGACGCTGATGATCACCGCACCAGAAGGAACTACGTATGAGCGGATGAATGTGATCATCGATAGCATTCGATCATCCATCGAGCGCACCGTTCCGGAGCGCAAATTCTTGCTCACAGTTACATCTCCGAACTTTATGGGTGGAGGCACCAACGGGGGATTCTCTCGTGTGCTGCTCAAGGACGCTGACGAGCGCAAGCGAACGCAGATGCAGATTGCTGGCAAGCTCACTGCACTGATGAAGGGCGAACCTTCGGCGCGGGCGGTGGTGATCCAGGAACAGACTATCTCTACCGGACAGCGGTCTGGCCTGCCCGTGCAGGTAGTGTTGCTTGCCAATGATATGCAGGAGCTTCGCGCAAAGCTGCCAGAAATCTTGGAGGCTGCTCAGAAAGATCCAACGTTTAGTGTAGTTGATGTAAATCTCAAATTCACCAAACCTGAGCTAGTGATCGAGATCGATAGGTCGCGTGCTCGTGAGCTTGGTGTAAGTACCACAGACATTGCATCCGTGATTCAGGCCGGCTTGTCTGGACAGCGTTTCGGCTACATCACGCGGGACGGGAAACAGTATCAGGTGATTGCTGAGTTAGAGCGCACACAGCGCTCAACGCCCGAAGATTTGCGCCAGCTCACGGTTCGTTCGCAAACCGGGGAAATGGTCCCTCTGGCCGATCTTGTCCTCCTGCGCGAGAACAGCGTGCCCCCTCAGCTCTACCGCTATAACAGGTCTGCCAGTGCAACGATCAGCGCAGGGCTTGCCGCTGGTGCTACCATCGCGGACGGAATCACGGCAATGCAGAACGCTATTCGTTCTGTTACCGGAGATGAACTTTCCACCACGCTCTCGGGAGCATCACGAGACTTCAAAGAGAGTTCGTCGAGTCTGCTGTTTGCCTTCATCGTCTCGCTCGTGCTTGTCTACCTCATTCTGGCAGCGCAGTTCGAGAGCTGGGTAGACCCGCTTACGATCATGTTAACGGTGCCCATGGCACTTTCTGGTGCCGTACTCTCTCTCTGGTTTGCAGGAGAGACGCTGAACATTTTCTCACAGATTGGCTGCATTGCTCTGATCGGACTCGTAACCAAGAACGGGATCTTGATCGTGGAGTTTGCAAACCAGCAGCATGAGCATGGCGCATCCTGGGAAGAGGCCGCTCTGGCATCTGCGCAGTCGCGATTCCGTCCTATTCTGATGACGTCGCTTGCGACAATTCTTGGTGCTGTGCCAATCGCATTCTCTCTTGGCGCCGCTTCCACAAGCCGCGTAGGACTTGGCGTTGCTGTTGTAGGGGGCATGTTTATCGCAACATTCCTCACACTTCTTGTACTCCCTGCGCTCTACGTGCTTCTCTCGCGCATGAAGCGCACGTCAGCGCATAATTCCGGCAGTGCTGTCTCTGCTGCACTTATGTGCCTTGTAATGATCTTGACGAGCGTGCATACTTCTGCACAACCATTGAGCATGTCTGACGCCGTCGCAACTGCAATCCAGAACAGTGGACTGATCAAGATTGCCCGCATTGATTCTTCGTCAGCCGATTTGCGCGCCATGCAGTCCCGATCCGTGTACATGCCAACGGCAGACCTGCAAAGCGCGGCAACTCGTGGTGCAAATAGTGTATCGCAGAGAACTGCCAGTGGAGTAGTGATCGATAGATCAAACGCGGGCTTTACAAACATGAATGCGGCTGCCGTTATGCAGTGGACGTTGTTTGATGGATTCCGCATGTATGCAATCGATGATCAGTTTGCACTGATGGCCTCCAGCGAGCGCGAGCGTGCACGAGGACAGTTTGCCGCGGTAATTGCAGACGTCATGACGAAGTACGGTGCGGCTGTCCTGGCGCAGCACCAGATTCGCGATTTACGTTCTGCTCTGGGTCTTGCCGAGAAGCGGTATGAGATTGTGATGAGCCGCAAGGGCGCTGGAAGTGCCAGTGGAACGCAGCTCGCTCAGGCAACTATCGATAAGAACACAGTACAGGCATTACTGCGCAGGGCAGAGACGAGTTACACGAATGCTGTAACCTCGTTAACGGCGGCCATGGGTGTAGCAGATACCTCTTTGCGGACAAGAGATGTCGATACCGTACTTACGTCACCGACATTACCTGCACTTGAGTCACTTCTGGAGTCTCTCGCCAAGCGTAATCCCGAGATCGTAGGAGCAGAGCTGGCCGTCGAGGCAGCGAAGGCAAGAGAGCGCGAACTGGATGCTGCTTTCTGGCCTAGGCTTGATCTTACTGGTGGCTACCAGTACACGAACAACAGCACAGAAGCAGGGTTTATTCTTGACAACAGAACTACCGGATGGAATGCCGGCCTCACTCTGCGGTACAATCTATTCCGAGGGCAAGCAGACCGTGCTGCCTCGGAGCTGGCCCAGGTTGAGATACAGCGCCGGCAGCTGCTCACGAGTGAGACTATGCGCGATCAACGCTCGCGGCTTCAGCAGGCCTTTGAGCGCTACAAACAGGGTCAGGATCTGATCAGCATTGAAGAACGGTCGCTGAGATCGGCCCAGCAGAATGCACAGGTTGCGATGGTGTCCTATCAGGAGGGGCTCATAACTGACGTTGAAGTACGTCAGGCCCAGCAGACCGCAATAGATGTTGTACTTCGTATAGCACAGCTCGAGTTCGACGTCTTTGCATCGGCCGTCGATGCGTTACGTATTTCGGGGACCCTTGTCTGGTAAGCCCCATGTAATTTTGCAGACGAATATTCACTTCATTTAACGACCATACACTACTATGTCAACACGCATTGAACGTGATACGATGGGAGAAATCGGCGTCCCGTCAACAGCCTACTACGGCGCACAAACAGCTCGCTCGCTTATCCACTTCGCTATCGGTGAAGAGCGCATGCCGAAGGAAGTGATCCAGGCCATGGCAATCCTGAAGAAGGCCGCTGCAATGGTCAATGCAGATCTCGGTGTGCTGGCCGGCAATACAAAGGACCTCATCGTGCAGGCCGCCGACGAAGTGATCGATGGTAAACTCTTTGAGCATTTCCCATTGAGTGTCTGGCAGACCGGTTCGGGCACACAGACGAACATGAATGTCAACGAGGTAATAGCAAATCGCGCTATCGAGATTGCAGGGGGCGAGTTAGGTTCGAAAAAGCCGGTTCATCCAAATGATGACGTCAACAAGTCACAAAGCTCGAACGACACCTTTCCAACGGCCATGCATATCGCCGCAGGAATCGCTACTACGTCGCGGCTACTTCCGGCACTGCGCGCACTGCGCGACACACTCGATGCAAAGGCGAAGGAGTTTGCTCCGCTGATCAAGAGCGGGCGCACGCACCTGATGGATGCTACGCCAATCACGCTTGGTCAGGAATTCTCCGGTTACGTGCAGGCACTTACCAACGACATCGCGCGCATCGAGCATGCCCTGGGTGGCGTGTATGAGCTTGCACTGGGTGGTACAGCTGTTGGTACCGGACTAAACACACATCCGGAGTTTGCCGTACGTTCGGCCGCTGCGATCAGCGAGCTCACATCACTGCCATTTGTGAGCGCTCCAAACAAGTTCGAGGCACTTGCCGCACACGATGCTCTTGTATTCCTGCACGGGGCTCTCAAGACGCTTGCTGCATCATTGATGAAGATCGCGAATGATATCCGCTGGATGGCTTCAGGACCTCGCTGCGGGTTTGGTGAGATCTCGATCCCAGAAAACGAGCCGGGCTCTTCGATCATGCCGGGCAAGGTAAATCCAACCCAGAGCGAGGCTATGACGATGGTGGCTACGCAAGTGTTTGGAAACGACGTTGCCATTAATGTTGGCGGTGCATCGGGCAACTTCGAGCTAAACGTGTTTAAGCCAGTGATCATCTACAACGTGCTCCAGAGTGTGCGTTTGCTCGCTGACACATGCACGATGTTTAATGAGCACTGCGCTGTTGGTATTACACCAAACGTTGAGCGTCTGAACTACTACAACCAGAACACGCTGATGCTTGTTACGGCGCTCAATCCACACATCGGATATGATAACGCAGCCAAGATTGCCAAGACTGCGCATAAGAACGGAACAACGCTCAAGGAGGAGGCCGTCAAGTTCGGACTTCTCACTGAAGCACAGTTCGACGAATGGGTGCGTCCGGAAGACATGCTCGGTCCAAGTCTGTGATCGAGTGTACGTGTTGTGAATCACATACGTACCATCGCTTTAATGTTGCTGCTGTGTCTGTGCACATCACAGGCACAGCAGCACACTCGTAGTCGGCCTCAGCGGGCATATCCGCTGGGTTCATGTGAAACCGCGCCGGAGCTTGCACCGGAGCGCATACGAGCGATGGTCGCAGCAGCAGGTAAGTATGTTGATGGTATTCAGTCTGCTGATACCATCACGCTTGATGTTGCTGTAGAATGCGATGGAGATCTTGCCCTTGAACTTGGCTCAGTCGATGCAGCACGTGCATATGTCTTGCGCCTCTTCTCCGCTGCATCAGCGGTGTACGAGCGCGAGCTTCGTGTGCGACTTCGGATCTCGTCGCTCCGGGTGTGGACGCCGGAAGAATCGCCGTACGATAGGGAGACGTCGGTCTACGGACTCCTGAACGAGTTCGTTGAACGCTATGAAGCAACCATGTCTACCGTTGATCGAGACCTGTCAGTTGTTATCACAGCGCGCGGCGGCGAAGGTGGTGTAGCCAGATCTATCGGTGGACTCTGTGAGAAGGGGGCAAGCTACTGTGCTATTGACGTCAATGGCGTGGTAGATGCCTACCCTGCGTGGACGTGGGACGCACAGGTATTGTGTCATGAGATAGGGCACATCTGCGGAGGGATTCACACACAGAGCTGCTATTGGCCGCAGCCCCTTGACAGTTGCATCACATCTGAATCAGGACGATGCTATAGCTCCGAAGACGTGCGTCCAACGCGCGGTACGATCATGTCGTACTGCCACATGCAGCGCAGAAACGGTGCTGTCTCTGTGCTTGAGTTCCATCCTCGGCAGCGTTTAATACTGCGTACCTACATCGAGCAGGCGCTCTGCAGCGGCACTGCGCCGGTGCGTGCCGATACCAACGCACTCACGGTGGTTGTGCGTGACCAATCAGGACAGCCTCTTCGTGGAGTAGCGTTATCGCTATCTGTCATCTCGGACGATCTGTACCGCGGATTGCCGCCGGCACCTGTGCCCAACACGCTTCTCACCGACGCAGAAGGTCAGGTTAGGTTCCAGTCTCTTGGTACTGCACTCTACACCGTTTCTGTGACAAAGCCCTACATCAGGATCACAACGAACGATTATGATGATGAGTCATTCACCATCACGATGGTAGAGTCATCCCAATCTCGCCTCGAACTCACTCTTGCAAAGGCAGTGAAGATGCGTGTGATCATCGACTCTGTAATTGGCCTGCATACTGTTGTTCTCTGCAGATTCAAAAGCGCTCCTGATCTGCGTGTTGATCTTGACAATGCACCGACCAGTGACACAGCAACGACCACGATCTTTGAGCGATACATTCTACCCGGCTCGTATGTTGTTGCGCCGAGCGCCCTCGGATGGAAGTTCTCTCCGGGAACTGCTGCGATGCAGGCCGTGCAGGACTCTGCGCAGGTAGAGGTGCGTTTCTCTGCAAATTCAACATCAATGGATGTTGCATCTGTTGTGATAGGGTCTGGCATTGCCAACAGAACAAAGCTCCCAGCAACGCAGCTTGCTGGAGGAAACATTTACACGCTGTACAACGAAGACACGCAGCAGATCATAGCGCAAGGTGTTATGCCGCCCTCGGGGGTTGCCGTGATTGACGATGTGCCGGCACAGGGCTACTATGGTGTTCGGCTCAGCATTGATACATCGGCGTATGCCCCGTGGTATCAGGAACATGATGCAATCGTCCCACTGTATGGTCAGCCATCAACACTGTTCGTGCAGCGCGAGCGCAAGCGCCCCTTGCTCGCTCGCACCTATCGATTCTCGTCAACGGTAGAGACGTACAAGCCCCTTCCATCGCCACGTATTCTGCAGGATCCATATACACCGTTCAACGCCATCTCGACAATCGACGTCCCCTTTACACTTCCGTCTGGTGGACAGCGCATGTCGGTGCATCGAAACGGGTTTGTAACCTTTGGGACAAACAAGCTGCCGCTGTACACGATCTATCCACTGCTCATGACAGACGACGTAGATGCAATCATTGCTCCACTCGGAATGCAGCTCGTTCCCGATACAAATGCCCCCAATCCATGGCATGTTGGATATAGCGTGCAAGGAGCTTCACCAAGCCGCATGGTAGTTGTAGAATGGCAGGAGTTTGCAGCGCGCGTGTATGATCCTGAGACAGGCGTAGCCAAGATGAGCGGACGCTTCTCGTTCCAGCTTCGTGTTCATGAAGACGGCACCATAGAGTTTGCGTATCTGCGTCCTGTGGCTATTACGTACCCTGTTACTGCTCACATTGGTATTCGCGGTGCCGATGTCCTTGACAACTCCATCGTGAGCTTCCAAGAGAACAGTGCGCGCGAGGCACTTGCAGGTTTTCGATACGAGGGTGATCACCTCGAGAATATCACTGAGCTGACCGATATGCCATCGGGACTTGTCTACAGATGGACGAAGCAAACTTCATCTGCACACGATAACGCACAGTCATTGTTCAACGTGACGAGCACGATGGATGCGCTGCTTGTTACATCATCCGAGCCCCTTGGCAGTGTTCAAGTCTATTCGTTGATTGGCGAACTCATTACAGAGCAGAGAACAGAAGCTTCAAGACTGGTGATACCAACAATCGGCATGCAAACCGGCATCTATACTGTCGTACGTACACACGGCAATGATTGTTATGTCCGAACCATCATGCATCTTGTCCGCTAATGCTTACCATTGATCACGATATCGACCTCGGCCCCCTCACAACATTTGGCTGCTCTGCCAAAGCGGAGTATGCAGTAGTTGTGTGCAGTCTTGATGATGTTGCCGAAGCGGTGGCCTTTGCCAAAAACAAGGGACTTACAACACGCATTCTTGGTGGTGGCAGCAACGTATTGCTTACTGGTAACGTAGAAGGGCTCGTGATCGTGAACAAGATCCGTCAGCGTGCTGAGTGTATCGACGGGCCCTCTGTACATGTGCGATTTGGTAGTGGCGAGAATTGGCACGACACAGTTACGTGGACCGTAGAGCAGGGATGGTCTGGCATGGAAAATCTTGCCCTCATCCCAGGTACGGTGGGCGCTGCTCCTATGCAGAACATCGGAGCCTACGGAGTAGAGCAGGCCTCGATCTTTGAAGAACTCGAAGCGTTCGATATCGCAAGCGGTGCGATCCGCAAGTTCACGGCTTCCGATTGTGCATTTGGATATCGCGTTAGCGTATTCAAGCGTGAACTCCGCGATCAGCTGATGATAACATCAGTTACTTATCGGCTGTCCCTCGAAGAGCAGCGAATTACATCCTATCGGGATGTTCAGGAAGAGCTTGGGGCGATGAATATCGAAACGCCAACAACCCACGACATCTACACAGCTGTGGTTCGTGTGCGTTCGCGCAAGCTGCCAGATCCTCGAGTTATAGGCAACGCAGGGTCGTTCTTCATGAACCCAGTGATCACTGCCGAGCAGGCACAGGAGCTTCAGCAGCAGTTTCCTGCAATGCCGGTCTATCCGCAGTTTGATGGAACGGTAAAGGTTGCTGCCGGCTGGCTTATTGAACAATGCGGATGGAAGGGGGCGCGTATGGGAGCATGCGGCGTGCACGACCGTCAGGCACTTGTACTGGTGAATCATGGTGGTGCTAACGGCGTAGAGATCTTAGACCTATCGGCCAATATTCAGAAGTCAGTCCTCGATACCTTTAACATCGCACTCGTGCGAGAGGTCAACGTCTGGTAATCGAGGCAACCTTTCCTTCTGATAGCTCGATAATCATATCGGCATCGGCAACGGTGTCAAGTCTATGGGCAATGATCAACACCGTTACATCCTTGAACTCTTCTCGGATCGTCTGTTGAATGAGAGCATCCGTGGCAACGTCTACGCTTGCTGTAGCTTCATCTAGAACAATGATTCGTGCGCGGGTAAGAATGGCTCGTGCCATGCAGAGAAGCTGACGCTGACCTTGTGAGAAGTTTACGCCCCCTTCAAACACCTCAGACTGGAGTCCACCGGGCAGTGCGCGCACCATATCTGCAAGCTGCACACGACGCAGTGCATCCCAGACTTCTTCGTCGGTGCAGTTCGTAAACCGATCTACATTAGCCCGAATCGTGCCAATGAACAGCGTTGGGTCCTGCGGAATGATGGCGATACTCCTGCGAAGCCTCTCCAACGGTATCGTTGTGATATCGATGCCGTCGATGAGCACAGATCCGCTCTCTGGCTCCACAAACCGGAACAGCGTTTGAAACAACGTGCTCTTGCCCGAACCAGTTCTGCCGATAATGCCAACCGTAGCTGCAGGGGCAATCTCGAACGAGAGTCCTTGAAGAACATGGGGCAGATTCGGAGCATAGCGGACGCAGAGATCGCGTGCTGTAATCGATCCGTGTGTGGGCCACTGTATTGTATCGGTGAGTACTGGCTCGTTTGTTGTATACGGCTCTGGTTCGAGTGTTGCATAGGTGAGGAGGCGCTCAACGGACGTCATGCGCGACTCTACCTCGCTAAACGATCGCACCGTCCAGTTGAGGCTTCCCCAGAAGCTCAGTGCGTAGGTCAGCACTATCCCAGCAACACTCGCCGATATGCTTCCTGTCCAGGCAACAGCTACGATGATTACACATGTTGCAAGCGATACGCCACCACTGATCAGTGGCACGCGAGTGCTGAACCAGCGGTTAAGCATGATGCTGCACCAGTACTGACGTTGATAGCGGGCAAGGATGTCGAAGTAGGTTTCCATCATCAGTGACTCTTTGCCAAATCCATGCACAACGTCGAGTCCGGTAACGAGCTCCTTGTAATGTGCATATCTGCCAGACCTACTTATCGACTCCAGACGCTTGGCCTCGCGGGCGCTCTTGCGGTAATCGCGCTGAAGCACGTAGTAGATAGTCAGCACAGGTGCAACAACCACAAGAACAACAGGAATGATGCTGATGATCAGTACAAGTGCGCCGATAGTCTGTGCCAGAGATCGAATAGACTGTTCAACATTCCACGAGAGATAGTCATCCACACCTTCAACATCACGCGCAAAGCGGTTGAGAATGCGTCCTATCGGTGTGCTGTCAAAGAAGCGCAGCGGCGCGCTCATAACTCCATGCAGCGCATTGTTATGAATTGTTACTCCTGCTGTAGCGGAGCGATACATCCAGAAGAGACGCTCACCGTACCATGCGGCAAGTACCAGTACTCCTAGGAGTCCGTATACGGCAAGTGCCGTGTAGGTTGTAACCTGTTGGCCCGAGGATTGAGAATCTGTCCAACTGCCCAGCCACCACATCTGTGTCATTGGCAGGAGTGTAAGTCCTACGGTTGTTGCAATCAGTGCGCTGAGAATGAACGGGGCTCTCCAGGAATGCCCCACCATTGCCCGCAGATAGTCGAGATACACTCCCAGCCGAACAGCACCAGTGGCGCGATCTTCGTCTTCTGTAATGCGTCCTACTTCCTGCTGCGGCTCATCAACAAATCCGTGCGGCGCATGCTGCGCCTGATTCTGCAGTGCTTCACGGGTAGCATGTGATGTAGCCTCTGCCTGGCTTTGCGCCTGCAGCAGGTGCATCATCTGCGGATGATGTTTGATCTCTTCAAAGGGGCCGGCGGCAACAACATGCCCCTTTTCAACGATAACCACCAGATCGAAGCGTGACAGGTGCTGCAGTCTGTGAGTAACACATATGCGTGTGATTGTTGACCATTCGCCGAAGAGTAGACGCTGTATCAGGTGCTCTTCTGTTTCGACATCAACAGCCGAGAGGGGGTCGTCGAGAAACACGATACCTGATTCGTAATAGGCAGCGCGTGCCAGTGATATCCGCTGTTTCTGTCCACCCGAGAGGTTCACACCACGCTCGCCAATCTCTGTCTGGAGTCCATGAGGCATCATCGCCAGATCGCGCGAAAGCGCACAGGCAGCAACAGCACGTTGCAGTTTACCCGAATCGGCCTGTTCGCCAAACATGATGTTGTCGCGAATGGTAGCATTCATGATGAATGCTTCCTGCGGAACGTATGCCTGACGGTGGCGCAGACCATCTGGCATGTCGGAAAATGTAATCGTGCCAGACTCCGGATAGTGAAGTCCGGCCAGCGTTCGCAAAAGCGTGCTCTTACCACCGCCAACAGATCCTACAAGTGCTACACTCGCACCGGCAGGGATATTGAGTTCTATGCCTTTGAGCGCTGGTGTATCGCTGTCTGGGAAGCGGACCGTTAGGTTGTTAACAGAGATCGAGACCGGCGACGAAGCGTCTGAAACATCCGATACATCGACTGGACGTGTGGCAGCGTTGAAAAACGCATTCAACCTGTTCGTGGCAACCTTGGCATGCTGTAGGTTCTTGAGTAAATGACTGATCATGCCGAATGGCTCTTCGAGCATTGTAAACAGGGCAAGGCATGCAAAGACCACGGGCGTTGTGAGCGTGCCGCCGAGTGCGACAAATGCTGCGAAACCGGCAAAGCCTACAAGGGTTGTCGTAGAGACAAAGATCACGTTGCTGAATGCATCTGCACGAACGATGCGAAGCCGTGTTGCGATCTCTTCTTTCCGAACACCCTGCACTTCGTCGATAACGGACCGCTCCCAGGCATGAAACTTTACAACGCGGATCCCTTGCAGTATTTGCGACATCAGCGTTACTCGTGTGTCGCGAAGCTCCATGATATCATGATCGAGCTTTCTAAACTTTCGAGCAACGATGATCGTAAGGGGAGAGATCAGTGCCAGCATTGCAAGTGAAGCCAGCGTTGCAGCACCGAGGTAATACCAGAGAAGGCTTACAACAACAATAGTCTGCAACACAGAATTCATAAACTCAGGTATGAAGAACATTGCCTCAGCCATTGCATCGGTATCGCTGGAGAGATGATTTACCATGTCGCCTGTCTGCATCATGGAGCGCGCAGAGCGTCGTAGGTGCAGCGTGTGACGCATCACGCGGTTGTTGATGCCGTTGACGATGGTTGCGTAGCCACGGAGCATCGTAAAGTAGATGTGCTGCTGTACGAGTGCGCCAATCAAGCCGAGAAGACCAAGGAGTAATGCTGTAACGAAGGCTGCGATTGGCAACGATCGCATTGATGGCTCGAAGGGGGCTGCACTGACGTTTGGAAGAATCTCGAGAAGCCTGTGCAGCAGTATCGGAGAGAGTGCTCCGAGGAGAACCTTTGATGTAAGGAGTATGCCTATTCGTTTGGCAGGACTCCCAGTGGCTAGAAAGACTCCACGTATGAACGTCCACGGGTGCGAAGAATCGAGTACGGAAAAGTCTTTCGGAGAGTTTCGAGGTTCGAGATACTCTGGCAGTGTAGGCGCATCTTCTGGCTGGAGTGGACGTGTGCGACCGATACGAATGATCGATCCCGCGCTGTGAAACAGCAGGTCTCGTAGCATGTTGTCAGCCGCGCTCCGTTTTGTCTAATGCTGGATCACCTGTGTTTGCGGACAGAGCATCGAGCAGTTCAACAACACAGTCGGAAACAATCATCATCGCACGGTGATCTGTGCGAATGAAACCAGAAGCAACCATGTGGTCGATCATCGCAAGCAGGGGATCGAAGTACCCATCAATATTGAGTAGTCCAATAGGACGATCATGCAGGTTTAGCTGTTTCCAAGTGATGGCTTCGAAGAGCTCATCAAGTGTTCCGTAGCCCCCTGGCAGGGCAAGTAGCATGGAAGAATCGTCAATCATGAGCTGCTTGCGGATATGCATAGAATCTACAACAGTAAGCTTCGAGCATTCTGTGTAGAGTACTTCATCGATTGCAAGAAACGATGGAATGATTCCGTGCACGTAGCCGTTGCCTGCGCGAACATTGCGCGCGATAGTGCCCATGATGCCGATGTTCCCACCGCCATAGACAAGCCCCCATTTGCGCCGCAACAACTCATTCGCGATACGCTCAGCAGCTTCTGTGTAGGCAGGGTTCGAGCCTGACTGAGACCCGCAGTAGATGCAGATGTTCATGATTTTGGTATGAAGAGCTGTTGCTTGAGCCCGAAACGCTTAACAACACTCTTGCGCAGAAATGCCTCCATCTCGTCGATGCTGTCGGTAACGAAGAAGAGGTCAAGATCTTCGGGACTAATGGTCTTATTCTCGATCATGGTTTTACGGATCTCATCCATCATGCCTCCGTAGTACTCCTTACCCATCAGCACCACGGGGAAGTTGAAGATCTTCTTCGTCTGCATCAGCGTGATGGCCTCGAACAGCTCATCCATCGTACCGAACCCTCCGGGCATCACAACAAAGCCCAGTGAATACTTCACGAGCATCACCTTACGAACGAAGAAGTGCTCAAAGTTGATCATCACATCCAGCCACGGATTTGCATGCTGCTCGAACGGTAACTCAATGTTGAGTCCGATACTTGTCCCACCGGCTTCTTTAGCCCCGCGATTAGCAGCCTCCATGATTCCTGGGCCGCCCCCTGTCATCACCGTAAAGCCCATGTCCGCCAGACGCGAGCCTACATCACGAGCCATCTGGTAAAACGGGTGGTCTTCTTTAAATCGAGCCGAACCAAAGACCGTGATGCATGGACCTACGAAGTGCAGGATGCGAAAACCGCGAATGAACTCAAGCATCACGCGTACTACGAATGAGAACTCACGTAAGCGCGAATGAGGACCTTCAAGGAACTGACGTTCAGACGTCTTTGAATGCTGATTCGAGGGGTGCTGTGGATGGTTTGACATCACTTAACGATAAACGTAAATACGAATGGGAGCATTGCAAGAGTAAGCAGACACACTACAATGCGCATGATGTAGCTCATCTGGCGCTGCTGACGCTGCTCGTCGCTCAACTCAAGATCTGTGGCTTTAAGACGCCCAAGCCACTTAAAATTCTGCCATGCATACCACACGATACTCATCGTGATGATTGAGAGAATGATGTGTTGCATAGGCAGGGAATCAGTGCAGAATGATGTGGTCGATGCTTACTCGCAGACCACAAACGTACGACGAAGAGGGGGCTCGTTGGTTGTATGGATGTTGAGAACATATGTGCCTGGGGCCAGCTTACCATCAGGAATTCGCACGAGCAGAAGCTCGTCTGCCGATTGGTGCTCGCGTGGCAGTGTGAGCACTGCTTGCCCTGTGATATCATAGATTGTCGTCATTACATCCCGGTCACGTCCGTTTGCAGCTATGCTGATAAGCGCGCTTGACCGCACCGGATGTGGAATGATTGCAATTGACTGTTGCTGTGGTTCCGTCTGCTCGGTAACAGAGGTGATAGGGGGCTCAACAAACCTTAGTCCAGTGAACTTCCAAATTGTACCGTTGATGTCGCTGATCCACATTGTTTGATCGCGCGTATCGAGTTCCACTCCGCGTGCATTGATCAGCCCGCGGGTTGATTCAAGAGGCAGAGAATTGGTGATAGTCATCGAGGAAGAAGACGGCACAGGTATCTCCGCAATGGACGAGTTTTGCAGCGCTCCGCCCCCTGCAGCAAATCCGGTACATACTTGTAGGAAGTTGCCATTGCCGTCTGTGGTAAGTCCACGTGGACCATACGTCTGCTGGAATGGGTTGTAGGCAGAGAAGAGTTCCTGCCCGTCGATAGGACTCATCCCAACAAAACGGCGGTCGCCATCGCGCTCGCCAGCATAGAGTATGCCATTCACAAGCTCGAGTCCAATACCATACCGATTTGCAGCCGACGGGAACGAGCGCAGTCGGTTGCCGTTGGTATCTACCACGATCACCGTTGTTGATGCGCCATCACCCGAATTGAGCCTGTGAACATAGATCTCGTGCTTTACGCGGTCGTAGCAGATGTCGGTGAACAAACTGTCGCCGGCGTTCTTCATTGTTACGGTCTTGATCGGCACGAGCGTGGTTGGGTCGATCTTATGCAAGGTGTTCGCCCGGAAGTTGGACGTCCATAGTCCGCCCTTGCCGTCATATGACAGTCCATATGGAATCCATCCCATGCCTCGTTGCGACTGGATGATTCCCTTTGCCAGACGTCCGATAGAAAATGTGCGGCTGCTCGCAACAACTGACGGTGCTGACTGCGATACAACACGAATTACAGCAGTGCTCGTTGGAGCATTCGGAACCTGCCACTGTATCAATCCAGCAGCAATGTCTGTTGCGATTGTTTTGAACGTTGTGCCGTTATCGATTGAATACTCAACGGTAACAGGAGACGGTATACCTGTCCATGACAATACAGTCTGCTGCAGACCGATAAGATGTTCACCCCCAACTGGAGATGTGACAAGGGGCTCTGAAGGACGCACCGATAGTAACGATGTTTCCCAAATCGAGCGTCCGTGCGTAGCTGCCCGTACATAGCCATACGTTGGATCGATGCGTAAGTCGAGCACGGGTGAACGTGGAAGCCCCTTTCCATAGGGCATCCATGAACCTCCTGCATCGAAGGACACAAAAACACCAACATCTGTTCCAACGAAGACAATGTTGTTGTCATCTGGGTGGAGCTCAATAGAGTTCACTGGCAGATCCGGCATGCCCGTCCAGCGTGGCTCCCACGTCTTGCCCATATCTGTTGTGCGCCACACCTGCGAGGTGCCATATGTGGAATAGGTAACCCAGGCGATGTTCTTGTTTTCGTTGTCACAGGCGATATCGCTCACATACAGCATGCTGAGCTGATTTCCGCTTACCTCCGTCCACTTCATGCCATAGTCTGTTGTAACCCAAACATCACCCATCGCACCACCCGCCCAGACAACTTCTTCATCGGCTGGAGAGCAGGTGATAGCCGAGACATTGCCGGCGAACTGTGGGGAGGAAGCAGACCATACATCGCCCTTGTTTTCGGTGAAATACACGCGCTGACGTCCGGTCCACATTGCACTGGCATTGAACGGGTCTATCGCAATTGGGGCAACCCACTCTGCGGATTCGTTTGTATTGATGCCTGTCATGATTCCCCGAGCAGACTGACGTGCAAAGTCGAGCCTCACGATCGAACCATTCGGGTTTGTGCAGTACACGATGTTGCCATCGGACGGATCGACGAGTGTAACCATGCCGTCACCGCCCCAAATGCGCTCCCAGTCCACGGTGCCTTCATATGTGCCGAGCGTGCCGTTATCCTGCGTGCCACCGAACATCCGCTCACGGGCAGTGCGGTCCACATCAAATGCATAGAACTGTGTTACAGCAAGCCCGTTATTGATAGCCGTCCACGAGGTGCCTCCATTCGTGCTCTTCATCATTCCGCCGTCATTTCCGGCATACACGATATTCTCATCTACTGGATCAAAGGTTATGCAGTGTTGGTCTACGTGTGGCGTGTTGGCACCATCACCATCGGCATATCCATTGGTAACATTCTGCCACGACGCGCCGCCGTTGCGTGTCATCCAAAGGTCGATGCCTCCTGCGATCACATGATTGGCATCACGCGGGTTGATCGTGAGTAGATTGTCGTAGAAGGCTTGACTGCTACTCGGTGAGCAATCACCAGCAAAGAAACATCCTTGTGCGTCGCGATAGGTAACCGTCCAACGCTCGCCGCCGTTTGTTGACTTTACAAGCACCGCAAGTCCGTCAAGTTCCACAAGAGCATAGAGAACATTGGGATCAGAGGGGGCGATCATCACACTGGAGCGTCCGATAGATCCATTGATGCCATTATTGCGGGCCTCCCAGGTTAGTCCGCCGTCGAAGGTGAACATCAAGCCATCATCCGGCATTGCAACCACCCAGCGCAGCGGATCTGTTGGGTCCATTGACATATCATACGCCTGACCCTTTAACACGCGGTTCCAGGTGCGGCCCGCATCTGTGCTCTTCCAAACACCGGCATCGGCATTCATCGTAGAAGCCATCATCAGGTTGGGCTGCTTTGGATGAATAAAGACACGCGAGAATGAGCCAACAGATGTAAGACCCGCAACAGACCACGTTGCACCGGCATCGCTTGATTTCATCAGGCCTGCACCGAGGTAGATGCTACCACCGCGCACCTGTTCACCCGTACCCGCATAGATGGTCTTCGGATCTTTTGGATCCATGCACAATGCCCCCATCGCAATGGCATTGGTAAAGTCCATCATGGGATTCCAGCTTTCGCCGGCATCTGTTGACTTCCATACGCCCCCTGCAGCAGCAGCGATGTAGATCAGGGAGTTGTTGGTTGGATCTACAACGATGTTCTTGATGCGTCCACCGATCTGCAGCGGACCCTTCTGCGTCCACTGAGGCTGCTCTGCCTGATTGGTCTCACGCAGCTTCGACTGTGATCGTGCGAGAGCATCAATTGCGCGTGCGCGAACATCTGGCGCAAGGGTTTTGTTGCGCGGCTGGCGTCTTCGCAGAAAGTCTTCGTAACGTGTGCGGATCTGATCTGCATCTTCGCGAGGCTCCTGCGCGGAACCTACGCCCATGCTCATCATGAGCATCATCACTACGGCTAGGGAGAGGGTGGAATTCTGCATGCACAAATCTAGCAGGAATGGCTGTGGAACGGATCAGTCATCTATGGTGTTTTTAGCCCCATGTCTGCACAACAAAGAACCATTATCATCGGCGCTGGTTACGCCGGACTAACAGCAGCTGCGCTGCTTGCAAAGAGCGGACGCGAGGTGCTACTGCTTGAATCGCATGACACGCTCGGAGGCTGTGCGTCGTTTTTTAAGCGTGGACAGTACACCTTCGATGTTGGGGCAACCACAATCGCTGGGTTGGGCAAGCATCAGCCGGCTGGACGTGTGTTTGACCACCTTGGCATAACGCCCAATGTTCTTCGGCAAGATCCCGGAATGCTCATCCGTACGCCGACGGTTGATGTAGTTCGGCACGCCGACAAACAGGCATGGATCCGTGAGGTGCAACGGTTGTTTCCCGACGGCGATCAAGAAGGGTTTTGGAATAAGCTCTATCATCTGGAGTCCAGCGTCTGGGGGTTGATCGGCGGGCTTACGCATTTTCCACCTGCACAGCTTAGTGACTATCTCACGTTGTTATCGCCATCGGCATTGAAGGGGGCGCCCCTTGCAACCGGCTTGATACGTCCAGTAGACGTGCTCATGGAGCGCTACAAAGTGCATCGTGATCCTGCGTATAGAGACTTCATCGATGAACAGCTTTTGATCAGCACGCAGAACACATCATCGGCAGCCCCCTACGTTACAGGTGCTATGGGGCTTACCTATCCAAGTGATACCTACTACCCGATGGGTGGCATGTACCGTCCGGCCCTGCAGCTCATGCGCTCTGCCTCGGCCAACGGCGCAGAGATCAAGTTCCGCAGGCGCGTAACATCGGTTACGCAGCATGCCGGCACATGGCACGTAGCGTGCGCAAACGGAGAGTCCTACACTGGCAGCAACGTGATTTCATCGATTCCCATCTGGAATATGCCGGCGATCACCGAGGGCAAGGTGGCATCGTGGTACGAAAAGAAGGGCAGAAGATTCGATGACGTATGGTGTGCCGTAACTGCATACTTCGTGTTGGAAGGTGTGCCCAAACTGCCCGGACAATACGTGCAACTGCATCTTGATGAACCAGTGCCGCATGTGCATTCGAAGTCGTTGTTTCTTACCATCTCGCATCCGGATGATCGCGAGAAGGCGCCCCTTGGACACAGCACCGTTACCGTGAGCACGCATGCCCGGGCAGATGATTGGAAGGGGCTTTCAGAAGAAGGCTATCGCGAACAAAAGCAGCGAGTGCACGATCATATCATGCGCATCATCATGCGTCGTATGCCTGAGTTTGCCGGTATGATGGTCTCTCATGAAGATGCCGGTACGCCGAAAACATGGGTTGACTATACGCAGCGGTATGATGGCTATGTGGGCGGCATTCCGCACAATGTGACGCGTCCACTTGTAACACTACCACCTAACCAGACACCATTTCGTGGACTCTATCACATTGGCGATAGCGCATTTCCAGGTCAGGGAACGCCAGCCGTGATGCTGAGTGCATGGAACACCGTTCAACGTATTTTTGACGCATGAGCCAAGCCGTCCACTCGATGTTCTCCGACATCGCCCCTCGCTACGACCTTACAAACTCCGTTCTTTCGCTGGGCATTCATCACCTCTGGCGCAAGCGTACGGTCAAGGTTAGCGGCGCGAAAGCTGGCAGCTCGGTGCTGGACTGTGCTACAGGCACGGGAGATCTGGCGTTAGAGTTCAAGCGCACAGTGGGCGCTCAAGGACGCGTGCTCGGTACAGACTTTAACGCCGACATGTTATCCCACGCTCCTGCGAAGGCAAAGGGCAAGGGGCTTGATGTTACCTTTGAAGTGGCCGATGCCATGCACCTGCCGTACGCAGATGCAACATTCGACGTGGCAAGTATCTCGTTCGGCATCCGCAACGTAGACGTGCCCAAGACTGCGCTCGCGGAAATGGCACGCGTAGTCAAACCGGGCGGACGCATCGTAGTGCTCGAGTTTGGTCAGCCGCGTGGCATCATGGGCATTACATACCGCTTCTACAGCAAGCACATCATCCCACTCATTGGTGGTCTGCTCACAGGTAATCGCAAAGCCTACGAGTATCTGCCAACAACTGCCGCAGCATTTCCATGCAGGGAACAGTTCACTGCACTTATGGAATCCACCGGACGCCTCACCGAGTGCACCTATGAAGAACTCACCGGTGGGATAGCGTTTTTGTATTCAGGGGTGGTCAAGTAGCGAACAGCGAGTAGCGAAGAGAGAGCAGCGAGCAGCAAACAGCGAGCAGCGAACAGCGCTACCGACTATACCTGCATTATCGGTAATGATGGTATCTGCTGTACTCAGTAACCAGTAACCAGTACGCAGTACCCAGTAACCAGTACCCAGTAACCAGTACCCTTGTGTACCCTTGTGTACCCTAGTCCCTAGTCCCTTGTCCCTTGTCCCTTGTCCCTAGTCCCTAAAACTTCCTCAACGTCCCATTCTCGTGCGTGTGCTTGATCATTAGCGCTTCGAGCTTCTTGAGGGGATCTGGTGTTGAGAGATTCCATCGGAATGTTTTAACCTTTCCGGCATAGACAACACGAAGCTCTGTTTCGGGTGCATCTGCCACGTTTTCGCGGTAGTTCGTATCGAGCGACATGATGTTGTTGTTGCGGATCTCTGTGATGATGTCGCACAGATCGGACTCAGATACTGTGCCTTTGTGCATACCCTCGCGTTCAGTGAACCTGATGCCATTATACATTACGTTGCGATCACCGAGCACAGAGCCGTTGAAGACAGGGCACTGTCCAAAGCACATGCCTTTGTCCAGTGTTACGCTAAAATTCTGTACAGTTACGCCCTTGAGACAATCGCCAACAGAAGCGCACGATGTGAGCAGAAGTGTCGCCAGAGCCGTGATTGTGATCAATCGATAATGCATTGCAATTCCGTAATACAGTTGCACAAACGTAACGTAGGGATGACCTTTACGATACATTGACGGGGGAATTTTGCGTCGTAGTTCCACCGCACACAATATATCAAGGTTGATGCATGAGACGCATTATCGTACTCTGTGTTGTGCTGAGTTGTTCAATACTCGCACCGCAGCTTTTGGCTCAATCGCCGGCACAAGGAAGCATTCTACAGCTCTTGTCGCGCCACACACAACGTCCGGCAACGTTCGATCAAGGTTCTGCAGAAGTTGTAACCTATGATTCGGCTTCGCGGACCGCAATTCTGTCGGATGCAGCCGGTAACAAGCTCACATTCGTCAACATTGCTAATCCTCTGCTACCTGTAGTAGCTCGTGAAGTTGCACTTACACCGTTTAATGGACGAGTAAATGGTGTTGCTGTGAGGAACGGACTCGTAGCAGTTGCACTCGAAGATGCAACGCTCAAGTCAAATCCGGGCAAGGTCGTGTTTCTCGATATGCTGGGTAATCTTCGCTCACAGGTAACTGTTGGTGCACTACCAGACATGCTGGTGTTTACTCCAAACGGACAGCGCGTTATCGTCTGTAACGAAGGGGAACCGGAGAATAACTACGCAGTCGATCCTGAAGGAAGCGTCTCAATCATCAACGTCACAAATCCTACAAGTCCAACAGTTCAGACGGTATCGTTCTCTTCTCTCAACGGACGCCAAGATTCACTCCGTGCCCTGGGTGTTCGCATCTATGGTTTTCGTGATTCTCTCGGCACAAGGATCTTCTCCTCTGTTGCGCAAGATCTTGAACCAGAGTACGCTGCGATAACGCCAGACGGTGCCACTGCATACGTTACTCTTCAGGAGAACAACGCCATTGCTGTGATCGATATCAATGCTGCAACGTTGGTTCGCGTAATGCCGCTTGGCTGGAAAGACTACAGCAAGGGGCTTCCTCGATCAACCAATTATACGTGGTCAAATCGTCCTGTGCTTGGTACAACACCTGCCGGACAATCAATCCTGCTGGGTGGATTTTCGGGACTGTGGTTCGATGGATACGGCACTGATACGAACAAGCTGCGATTCCTGACGCATCCAGATCGTGGACCGAATGCCGAGCCCCTTGTGATTCGTGGTCAGACACGTCGTCCGTTTGCACTTCCAAACTATCAGGCCGAAGTGATCCGGTTTGAGTTGGATCGTGTAACAGGATCATTCACCATTCTGAATCGCACAAAGCTTACTCGCGCTGACGGAACAACACCGATTACGGGATTGCCGAACCTTCAAGCAGGTGCGCAAGGAACAGCCTACACAGATGAACTTCCCATTGATTTGTTTGGAAACGACCTGCCAAACGATCCATTTGGTGCCGATCTCGAAGGTCTTGTGGTAGACAACGCTGGAACATGGTGGATGGTCGATGAGTATCGTCCAGCTATTTACAACTTCACGAATACCGGTAAACTCATAGATCGCTATATCCCGGCAGGAACTGCAGCCTCTGTAGGCGCAGCCGCAGGCACGTATGGTAACGAGCTGCTGCCCGCTGTGTACGCCCAGCGCAGAGCAAATCGTGGTTTTGAGGCCTGTGCAATTGAGGGCGATGTTCTTTATGCATTCATTCAGAGCCCCATCGATAATCCAGATAACGCAACAGATGCAACCTCAAAGGCATCGACATTCTGTCGCATCATCGCAATGAACGTTGTCACGAAGCAGATCGTTGGTGAATACCTCTACCCGATGTTCGAAAAGGCGGGCTCATGCGATAAGATCGGTGACGCTGTATCGCTCGGTGGCGGCAAGTTTTATGTTGTAGAGCGCGATGATGCAACAGGCTTGCGTGCGCGTAAGTATATCTTCGAGATTAATCTGAAGGGTGCAACGAACCTTGTATTGGCAACGCCCACACTTCCTGCAGGTAAGACACTCGAGCAGTGCACATTCGCAGAACTTGCAGCCGCAGGCGTAAAGCCAATAGTAAAGAAGAAGAGCATCTATCTTCCTGGGGTTGGTTATGGTTCTGTGGACAAGGTAGAAGGCATCGCACGTGTAAACGCCAATACCTTCGCAGTTGTAAACGATAACGACTTTGGTGTAGGTGGATCACTCCTGCCTTCGCCGCCTAATGGAAGTATCACGGTATCGCAAAACGATCCAATCCTTGGACTCATCACCTTCGATCGTCCGAATGGACTCGACCCAAGCGACCGCGATAATGCAGCGGGTACAGGTGCAGCTATCAGGATTGGCAACTGGCCTGTCTATGGCATGTATCAGCCAGATGCTATCACTGCCGTTACGATCGGAGGCCAAACATATCTTGCAACGGCCAACGAAGGCGATGCCCGCGAGTGGGGCACGTTTATTGAAGAAGTACGTGCTGGTGCTGCGACGTATCCAATTGATGCGTCTCTATTGAATCTGTACCCATCACTCAAGACGAATGCTCAGCTCGGACGACTCAATGTTGTTAACAATCTTGGTGATCTCGACGGTGATGGAGTGTTTGACGAGATCTACACACTTGGTGGACGTGGCTTTACGCTGTGGAATGCTGATGGCAATCTCATCTGGGACTCAGGAAATGAGTTTGAGACTCGGACAGCAGCATACTATCCATCAAACTTCAATGCTGGTCACACAACCAACAGCATGGATGATCGCTCGGATAACAAGGGCCCAGAGCCAGAGGCCATTGCTTCTACAGTAATCAATGACTCAACGTATGTGATGGTTGGAAATGAGCGTATTGGTGGTGTATTCATGTACAACGTCTCCAATGTTACATCGCCATCGTATTCTGACTATTTCAACGCGCGCAACTTCACGGTCACGCCAAATCTTGCGAACGTCGACAACGGAACTGTCGGAGACCTTGGTCCAGAAGTTGTCTGCCACATCCCTTCAACAGCAAGTCCGAACAACACAGACCTTCTGCTTGTTGGCAATGAGATCAGCGGAACAATGAGCATCATGCAGCTCAAAACAGCTCGTATCCTCACGCAACCAGCTGCAACGCTTGTGCAGTGCATCGGCGATCGTATCACGCTGTCTGTAACTGCTCAAGGCCCATCTCTATCCTATCAGTGGCGCCGCAACGGCACAGCAATCTCCGGCGCAACATCCGCGTCGTTCACATTCGATGTAACCAGCTCATCTGCTGGGGTGTACACCTGTACGGTAACACCAGCCAACGGACTTGCAGCAACGACGCGTGGAACGGCCCTTACGATCTTCACACGCACACGTATCATCCGCGAGCCACGTGCCCTTGCACAAATCGACGTAGGATTAACGGTTGATATTGATTTCGAAGCAACTACCACGGCAGGCGAGACACTGCAGTGGTTCCGGGCTGGACAGCCCCTTGCCAACGGATCTAAGTATGGCGGTGTAACAACCAATAAGCTCACAATCAAGAACATCACCTTTGCTGACACATCCGGACGCTACTACTGCACAGTGGTAGGGGGCTGCAGTAACGTGCGCACTCGTGATGCTCGCGTGTTCATCCCCCGTATTCAATTCACAGAGCAACCTGTTGATACTACTGTATGCCCAGGTGATACCATAATCCTGAATGCCCGCGCTGCCTCGAGTGGTGGTGATGTAGGTGTTGCATACAAGTGGCGCACTGCAAACGGTACGGTTCTTAATGATGGTGGACGTTTCTCGGGAACATCAAGCCCAACCCTGCGAATTGCCAAGGCAACATCAGCTGATGCTCAAGAGTACATCTGTGTAGTAACGGGCTTCCCATCAAACGACAATCGATTCTCTCGCAACGTACTTGTAAACGTGCGTCCAGCACCAAGTATTCTGCGTCAGCCGACGGCACCAAACGGCAAGGATTCCGATGTGCTGTGCCAAGGAACGTTCTTCCAGTTCAGTGTAGCTGCATCTGGCTCTGCGTCGCTCAGATACCAATGGCTGCGTGATGGTTCGCCGATAGCGCTTGCAACGGCGAATACCTATGCAACGTCGAAGCCAGGAACATATGCAGTGCGTGTCGTTGGGGAGTGTGGTCAGACAACTACATCACAGACCGTAACAATAACAAATGCACAAAAGCCATTGTTTACACTGCAGCCAGTTCCGAGCCTCCGTGTAAAGGAGGGGGATCCAATCGTTCTCCGTGTTAATGCCAGTGGCACACCGACACTTACGTATCAATGGGCACGCGACGGAAAGGATATCAAGGGGGCTACACTTCCAACACTCACAATTCCAGCATCGGCACTTACTGACAATGGCAAGTATGTGTGCGTTGTGAAGAACGACTGTGGACTCGATGTGTCATACGTATCGGATGTTTCTGTCTACAAAAACGAACCAGTATCGGTAGACGAAAACGATGCTACCCCAATAGTTTCAATGATCCATCCAAACCCAGCATCATCCGATGTACGGGTTGCCTTTGGATCGGACGTCCGCGTAACAGCGATCGAGATCTTTGACGCTGCAGGAGCACAAGTTGCTGTTTATGCCTTTGATGGTGCGCCTCGCGCATCAGCGCACGTCGATATTGCCACACTCGCAAATGGCGTGTACTCTGTGAAGGTCATTTCAGGTTCGAAGCATACTGCACATCGGTTGGTGATCGCTCGATAACCCTCAAGCAAAGTTATTCACATCTGGACGGCACGGGCAGTAGCTCGTGCCGTTCTGTTTTTTGTGAACGCTATTTTTGCCCCATGACAAAACACGACCTAACCCAAGCTATCTACGATGTTGCACACCTCACCGGAGAATTCAAGCTCCGCAGTGGCATTACAAGCAACGAGTACTTCGATAAGTACCAGTTCGAAAGCGATCCAAAGCTGCTCAAGGCAATCGCAGAGCACATGGCACCGATGGTGCCAGCCGGCACAGAATATCTGGCTGGACTCGAAATGGGCGGACTCGCTATTGCAACTGCATTATCCCTCGAAACCGGTATCCCTGCCGTCTTCGTGCGCAAGAATGCGAAGGAGTACGGAACATGCAAGCTTGCTGAAGGTCCATCAATTACAGGCAAAAAGCTCTTGATCGTTGAGGATGTCATTACCTCTGGCGGACAAGTCATCATCTCTGGTAACGACCTCAAGGCGCTTGGTGCTGATGTGCATCAGGTTGTGTGCGTGATAGATCGTGAGCAGGGTGGACGAGGTAAGCTCGAAGAAGCCGGATACGAGTTAACATCATTGTTTACAATGTCAGAACTCAAGGCCGGACGATGAAGCTCATCAGTTGGAACGTGAACGGCATCCGTGCTGTGATGAAGAAGGGCTTTCTTGATTGGGTAGACGAGGTCAAGGCAGACATCATCTGTCTCCAAGAAACCAAGGCAGACGAAGACAAGATCCCTACTGAGGTCAAGGAACACGGCTATCACACCTACTGGCACTCTTGCGAGCGCAAGAGTGGGTATTCTGGCGTGGGAGTGCTCAGCAAACAGGAGCCCCTTTCCGTCAATCACCATCTTGGCATCCAGGAATTCGACGAAGAAGGACGCATCCTCGAGCTGGACTACGGATCGTTCATTCTCTACAACGTCTACTTCCCGAATGGCTCCACGGGCAACTCCCGCGTGCCGTACAAGCTCAAGTTCTACGAGGCACTGCTTGCTCATTGCAAGGAGCAGCAGGCAGGGGGCAAGCACATCGTGATCTGCGGCGACTATAACATTGCTCATCATCCGATCGATCTTGCACGTCCGAAAGAGAACGAAGGCAACACCGGATTCCTTCCAGAAGAGCGTGCCGTGCTCGATCAAATGTCAGCCGATGGCTGGCTCGATACATTCCGCGAGTTCCATCCCGACGAGCCGGATAACTACACTTACTGGGACTATTTCACGCGTGCACGCGAGCGCAACGTAGGCTGGCGCATCGACTACTTCTGGATCACCCCAGGTCTGCGTCCATCGCTCAAGAACGCATTCATTCTTCCCGACGTCATGGGATCAGATCATTGTCCGGTAGGGATTGTGTTGAGAGTAACGTAGGGGCGACCCTATGTGGTCGCCCAAAGAACAGCAAACACGTCATTGGGGCACAATACATAAGTACCCGGAATTCCATACAATGACGATACATCGTTGCCCCCCTTACTCAAATCCCGGCGGTTCTTTATCAGGGGGCAAAGGGAACAGCTCCTTCACGAGCGGGACTAACGATGAAAGGTCAGGAAAGACAGGAGAATCGGGTTCTTCGTGCGTTACCACTCCATTCACCATGGTAACTACACCTCGACCATTCGCGATTGCCTGACCACGAATGTCGTAGCTCATTCGCACGAGCGCGGCTGCAAGGCGTTGCCGTTCTGGGTCTCCTGAAAGGAGATCATTCTTCAGAGAATCCACCACTTCCTCGTGAGATTTCTCGAGGCGGTCGTGGTATTGCGTAAAACAGGCTCCACTCATGGCATCGACTTTCATAGATATCAAAAAAGTTGATGTATGTTCTTTCGAATCTACGGAATTGAATTTCTTCTGGGATGCCATGTCCTCCTTCAGAAACTCTCACCCTTACCCGTTCTGAAGTTAGCCTTACCGACGGAACCCAGAGTACAGCGATCTTGACTGAAAAGCCGGCACGTTGGGCGGACTCTAATCGTAAAGCTAGAGTTTTGCCCGATAGCGTGGTCTCGATAGCAAATGATATCCCGTTGCGAATGTTTGCATCAATCGTGTCGAGGGCAATGCGTCCAGCCGCTAGATTGCGTTGCGCTTCATCTGTTATGTTCAGATCTCTCGCAATCGCATCTGGGTCCACAATTCCAGCACAGTCCGGAAGGTCTGCAAGGAACCACTTCGCAAACGTTGATTTACCAGCTCCGTTTGGTCCGGCAATGACGATGATGTAAGGTGTGTCCATCACACCTACGTGCCATCAGCCGATCAAAACGTGACATTACTTCCCGTGGGGGCGACCCAGCGCAGTCGCCCCGCATAACGTAGTCGCCCAAAGAACAGCGTTTAGGTCACAGCAACCTCTGCCCAAGAATCAGCGCGTTAGCACATCCCCAAGTATCTCGTATGAAATGATCTCGCCTGTTGAGAAGGTAGTATCTAGTGATCGAATTTGGCGTACAAAGCTCTGTAGCTCTTTCTTGCTTGGTGCTTCTGCTCTGTTGTGGAACAGAAACTCTACGAACAATCCGAAACGATGGTTTGCTCGTAGGTTACTTCTGCGGCGGACGTACTGCAGCATATTGCAGAGGATACGATCGTACTCGATGTCGTCGTGTTGCGCTTTAGCGTCAATTAATTGCCACACATGAAGTGAGATATAAAGATGTTGCTCAATTGAGGCATCGTTCATCTGAGCCTTTAGGCGTCTGTTCTGTCCCGTAGGCCTGCCTCTGCGAACAGGGGCGTTGGTGAGAAGCTGGTGAAACGACGTACAGTATACCTCGAGCAACGAAAGTCTGGCTTCCATCACTGACCCATGAGCAAGTGCCTTTGGATACTTGCGCAGCTCCTTTGTAAGTGTGATTGCCTGATCGACAGTGCCAGAAAGTAGACAGCTGCGAATTGCGACATCCGTGCAGACCAGCCAATTCGCACTGCCTTCTCGGTAGGCTATGCGTGCCGAGAGCGCATGCTTTGTGGCATGGGAAAGTCTGCCTACTGCAAGCGAGCTTACGGCTGACATTAGATGGCGCTCTGATTCTGGCAAAGGGGCTGTCTTGAGTTCCAACAGCATTCGTTCGTGCTGTCCAGTTACCTGCAGCACTGTTTGGCGCATACGAAACGCCGAGACCTTTATCCACGTCTGCGGAAAGCGCTGCGTAAGTGAGGTGAGGGATTCATCGAGTTGCAGCCACGCGTTGTTAGCCGCCTCGGTTGGAATGCTTGATCTCCGAAGACCGGCATAGAGTACGTCGTGCTGAGCGCGAAGTACAGCTTCCTCTGACGTTGCGGCAACCTGTGCGATCAGCAGCTTTGCATAGCGGCTTGCAGCAGATTTGGATCCTACCATCGAATGATGGAGCACCATGTTACGCAGCGCTGCAGTACATAGATCCTGCCACTCGGCTGGGATTGTATCGCTGTAACGCAAGCCTCTCTTCAGGTTGTAAGCAGCCCCCTCTCTCAGACCATGTTGTGCCAGGTATAGGCCAGACACAATCCAACGTACAGCCTGAATGTTTGCGCGAATCAATTCATCCTTGGAATTCAGCTTTGGATCGGATAGCAACAGCAGATTCTCGAGGCGTCCAATTGTGCGTTGTAGCAATCTCTCAAATGCCAAATCCTCATGAGCATTGCCTTTCCTCCCCACATACAGTGCAGTATACGCCTGATGTGATGAAACACTCGGATCTAGCGCCAGCTTATAGAGCTTGTACGCTTTCGACGATTTCGCGTTGTCTTGCTCGTTGAATACTTCAATGCTCTTAAAACGACGTTGTGAAACAGCGCTTACTAGTGACTGTAGATACAAGTATTGTGTCATAATTCATGACAAATAGTGCTGTCGGAAAACATATGCTGTAAGAAGGACTGTAAAGTTAGCGGTTTCTGAAGTTGTTGGTGCAATTCAATCAACATCATCTGAAACGGGCGAGATATGGAACTGATTATGGCAATTCTAGTATGGATGGGTCTGCTTTCACCTGGACAGCAGATCACGGCAACCCAATATTATCAGCTTGTAGAAGCGAACTCAACAGCTATTCAGCAAGTCGCAAGCGATACGCTTACAACCCAGCAAGCACTTTCTGGGAGTACGCAGTCGCCACAGGTTGTGATAATAGACCCAATGAATCTTTAACACACATTCACGGAGGACGATATAATGCAAGAAGTCAAAGAAAAATGCTGTGGGCGATTGTTGCACAATAGCCAAATGCATGGCAAACTGGTAGCAACAATGATTGCGCACCTCATAACACTCACCGTAGTTGTTATTACAATAACAATGAGTCATTGCAATCTTGTTGCGCAGGGCTGCTCGTGCGAAACGCCGGTAGCACTGAAGACACTTGATATTTGTATCGATAACGTAACGTACAACGTGACAGTGTATGGTTGCAGTATCGTGCGTTTTGCTGCACCGTTACTTGATCCAACCTGTACCCTCACGTATCAACAGAATCAATACACCGTGATTCGTCGCGTATGCTTCAACGGTGTCCGTCCTGTACCAATTGAACCTCTAAAAACACTCTCGGCTATCTTGTGTACAATGAAGCCCGTAACAGGGGACAGCTCTTGGAACAATGGCGTGATACCGCCAAACACAGGAAGTGTCTGGTGTTGGACGGTATTTACGCCGAAGTGTGCCACCGTGAATCAAGTAGATGGTTGTATATACGCGTGCAATACCCTTTGTTGTCGATATGAAATGCGCTGGGTGCAGACTGCTAATGGGCCTTCAACTAGTACCAGTGATGAAGGTTACGAAAAGTACTGTCCAGATCCAGGTGCTGACTGCGGTCAAAGCCCATGTGTGCTGGTAGGATGTCCAGAACGAACGAATTGCTGTACACGTAACTAAAGTGTTGACCATCTATAAATAATTATGCTATTTGTACTTTGATACGATATCCCCTATGAACAATGGAAGCACTATCATGATACAGCCTTTAGCACGCCATTTCATTCGAGCTGTCTGCGCAGCTATAGTAGTCCACGGTTGTTGGCACTCTGCTGTTGCCCAGCAAACTGGCCCTGTTGCTGTGTACCGGGAGCGCGGCCATCCAACTGGTGCAATCACTACGGCTGCAATGTTCGATGGAAGCGGCAAGTTGATGTTTGACGTTGCAGGGCGTGGCGTATATGTGGTCGATACCGTTAGCTGGAATGCGCATCAGATACCGGAACTCGACAATATGGGAGCGTATGAATACAGCACAATTGTCAGACGCAAAACTGGGGGAGTTGCATGTCTTCAATTCGGCTCAGCGGGAGGCAGGTTGTGGAAGTTTGATGAAGGACTTGCCATAACAAGAGATACACTTCCAGAGAGGATAGACACTCTAAACTACTTCACCGCGGTCAAGTACAAGACGGCGAATACATTGTTTTTTTCAATATCGATGCCGTCGGCTCAACCTCCACTTTATCGAAGTGTGATGTCGTTTGACGGGTGTGATACTTGGGTGGATTTACCGAGGAACCGACACGCCACGCTCGTTGCAAATGATAGGGTAGGTGGGGCACTAACACAGGGAGATAGCGACAAGTATTGCGATATAGTGCATCCTTACTCAAGCGGATCGGATGGTATTAAGCCGCAGAAGACGCCCATCCTTGCCAGGCGCAATAAGACTTCTGAGACAAGCGAGTACTTCAACATTGGCTTTTATGGTCGTGATACAGTTCTCTGGATAGATGACGTTAAAGGGAGTATGATCCTTGGGATCGGTGCATTAGGTGACACGATAGCAGCTTTTGTTGGATCATCGGTTCAAACTGCAGCAGGGCGAACAGTTAACATCGTCAGGAATCACTGTCAGATAATGTATAGTGCTACCCGACGAGTATTTCTTCTGGACTCAAATGGTCTAATTCACGAGTACCGTAAAGGCCAGTGGCACACAATCGACACGTTACGATTTAAACATGCCTCATTGCTTATGCCTTTGTTCGGTCCGGAGCAGGTGTATTATCCGACGATGATGCCAGGAGGCAAAACTGGTTACACGATCTTACATCTCAACGATTCAGTTGAACAGGAAGTACGGGTGAAGGAATACTACGATGGTTACAACAATATCCGTTATTTTCCAGCTATACATCCAAACATAGTTCCTGCTACGCATAGTTGGAATGGCCCGATGATTCTTACGTTGAAGTCGGGCCGTGGCTACATACTTAGCTCCACATTACGAGACATGCAGGATGTAGAACCCTACCCGATGCTCTTTGGCTTTAGTGGAAGGAAAGGTGAGCCACCATTTATCGTCTCATACCCAGGACACATGGTTCGTCCGGAAAGTACGGGTGTCGGCCGCCTCGTTTCGGCAACTACGAGTGGAAATGAGGTATCACTCAGCCGTAGTTTCAAGCCTTCGCCCTCAAGTATAACAACATCAGGCATGTGCATACCATCCGTCAGTGCATCTGACATACTCGTTCCAGGCGTTCGGTTAATGCAGTTTAGACGCGACGGAACGTTCTTGCGCATCGTAGGTGACCTACCATCGACGTCTGCACTTCGAACAGATGCAGATCATATCCTTATAGGTAATGGTACAAAAATATACCGATGGTCGAACGACACCATCATCGATAGTGTGGACGTGCGAGTACTACTCACATCTGCAGACAGTGTTGGATCGGGATTTATCGGCACGATGCTTGCCATCAACGATACAACGGTCATTTCATTCGTTAGTGGGCTGCATTTGTTCGACAACGAGAACCTCGTACCAGTTCCATATCGATGTGGTGGCATTGTACGCAGCGCTGACAACGGCCTTTCTTGGAAGGCATCGAATCTGCCTGACCAAGATCCGTACTTTCTCGGAGTGATTCGTGTCGACTCTAATGTCATTGTTGCATCATATACAACCATGGTTCGTGACACGCTCAAGCGAAACAACCTTGAATATTCAGAGGAACGACGCAATGAGACATTGTTTACCATCATGGAGGACTGTCATGTTATCCGATCAACCGACAATGGAATAACGTGGTCAAAGGTCTATTCGCGTCCCGTTAACAAAGGATTCAGGTTTATTGGGAGCTCAGGAGTGCGTCTTGCAGATGGTCGGTTGATCATCAATGGCATTGATGGCCCTCTCGAGAGTTTCGACAATGGCTTGTCTTGGGACTATCATGAGCCAGGATTCAACGAAGCAACAGAAGTGATAACATTCTTTACTGATGACGAGGCAGAAGAAGTACATTACTGTACCACGACGGGAGTATTCAAGAACCGACTTGTCACTGCAAGTGTTCAGGATCAAGAGTCCTCAACGTCCAACAATCAACCATCAGAGGCAAGAACGTGGACGAGCCACCTCCGGGCATGGTCAAGCGCTGGATACACATGCACAACCCTTACAACGCTAACAGGAGAAACACTCAGCCCCTTCACTGCCCCAACTCCAGGCGTCTATGTAGCGCAGCTCGCAGACCAAGGTGGCAGATCAATCACACGAAAAGTCATGGTTATTGAGGAGTGATGTAAACCGAGGAACTATGACGGTTACGAAGAAGGGATTACCTACCAACGTAGGAGCAACCTACTGTTGTCGCCCCTAAACTAGCGTGTACAGTTTCTCGCTAACATCAGTACGACACATCTCATGCATGTATACAGGGGGGCTCATCCGTGAAGCCATTTCGTTTGTATCGAGGTAGAATGTTCCTAGTTGCTTCAGCTTACGCAGTGCTGCTCCTCGCGATGCTTGTTTCAGTTTCTTCAACGAATACGCGCGGTTTCGGTTATTACGATAGCCTTGTGGTCCTGTACCAACGGTTCGGCGCTGCGCCCGTTAGGGACATTATCAAGATCCCCAACACTATCCGCTGGGGATATGGTATAGGTTGGTGGAAAGGGGCGTTCTATTTCACAGTAGAAAAAATCGACAGCGCCTCACCGAAAAATTGGGACGCCACCACCACCATTCTCTACAAATACGCCGAACCAACGCCCACGGTTTCTGTATCTGATGAAGTTCCGAACAACTCACGCGATTGGGTTACAGATCGGCTCATGTTCACGAACGACGCCTACCAGCAATGGCTTTCCGGCCTCGGCTCCAACGTGTCTGTATACGACCTACTCGGTAATGCCATTTCATCAAACGAGCCCCTTACCGGCGTTGTCTGTGTGCGAGAGTCCAACAACATGTGGCTCGTATCGGTGGTGGAGTAGTTGCCGGATTACGGGGTACGGATTAGCTTAGGGGCGACCCAGCGTGGGCGCTCAAAACGTGAGGCCCCTCGCTTCGCTAGGGATGACGTAGCTTCCAGATATTCCTCAATTGCCAGTCATCAGGAAACCCCATACCTGCGGTAATCGAAACTCGTTGGTTATTGATTAGGCAGAAAAGTCTCTCACGAAAACTGTGACGGGGAGAGATCTGATCCACCAGATAGAGCACGATAACGAGAGTGTTGTAGATTCCCCTAGAACCATTTACAAAGTCATTCCGAAGTTCAGATGTTCGCGATTTTGGAATCGCTGGCGTTATTGTGAAATCACGGTTCCATAGCCTACTATGGTGCGCGCATATGTTTCGTACGTAGGTCAAATGGCGACACCACGATTCGAGGATCTGCTCATTAACATGGTAGTTATTCGCAATGCGTGATTTAACACGTTTAGGACCGATGTTCTCATACCACTTTGACAATGTTCCCAGTGTCAGCACTTCGCTTACTGCCCAAATTGGAGGCGTCAGTTCATCATAGGTCTTTTGTAAGTGCTGTATGAAGACTTCCCTCGATCTGCTGAGATCATACAGAAGCGCGCCAAGAAATTGGCGCCATCGCGTTTCATTTTTAACCATTGATTGGTCAAGGTGGGCATGTGGGCCAGCTTCCAATGCAAGGTTATGAGCCCAGTTACAACGAAATGAAACCTCGATGTGTTCTATTGCATCTAGTAACAAGAGCCGCAACTCGCGATCGAAGGTGTAGAGCTCTGCAACATCCTCGAACGTGGATCCTGGCTGAAACACATGTGACGTGGAATCAAGCTCTAAAGGCCGCCAATAGGCTGCTAGTCGGTAATAGCTGACATGCTGCAGAAACTCAATTGCTACTGATTCATCATCAATTTGCATACCCCTGCTACGCAGGATCTTTAGCTGATCCTCGACAGTCGTTGCCAGTTTCGCAAACGCTTGTTTTGGCATCGTACACCAAAAAAGTAACCCGCCAGTTTGAGGGTACGCTTGCGCGCATAGCCTTGGCGGGTATTGTTGATACAAACATACGAATCGTTACCGAAGGCCCCCTACGTTCGTAGTGCTTCAAGATGAACGTAACGTGACATTACATCCCGTAGGGGCGACCCGTCCGGATTACGGGGTCCGGGGTGCAAGGTACGAGGTACCAAGTACCACGTACATCGTCATTCCCGCGAAAGCGGGAATCCACCTGCATGAATGTGATAACACCACCCGGTAAGGGCGAGCCGGTGGCTCGCCCGATGATCGCCCGATGCGTGTGTACGATATGTGCGTGCTCGCCCGATGCGTGTGTACGATATGTGCGTGCTCGCCCGATGCGTGTGTACGATATGTGCATGATCGCCCGATGCGTGGGTACGATATGTGCGTGATCGCCCGATGTGTGGGTACGATGTGAGCGTGATCGCCCGATGCGTGGGTACGATATGTGTGTGATCGCCCGATGCGTGTGTGCCACATGTGCGGGCGAGCCACCGGCTCGCCCCTACCGGCGTCGCTGCTCATGCCTGACGTATAACGATCGCCCGATGCGTGTGTACGATATGTGCGTGATCGCCCGATGCGTGTGTACGATATGTGCGTGATCGCCCGATGCGTGTGTACGATATGTGCGTGATCGCCCGATGCGTGGGTACGATATGTGCGTGATCGCCCGATGCGTGTGTA
>JBIICY010000006.1:0-212145 GCA_044238605.1 Patescibacteria group bacterium | reverse complement strand
CCATTCCGAACAGAGTCGTTAAGCCCCGTTGCGCCGATGGTACTGCATCTGAACTGGTGTGGCAGAGTAGGTAATCGCCAGGTTATTCTGTTAAAGCCCTATGGTCTATACGATCGTAGGGCTTTACCTTTTTTAAGCAGCGAACAGCGAGCAGCGAGCAGCGAGTAATTACGTAATTACTGTAATTACGTAATTACTGTAATTACGTAACTACCGTAATCTGTAATTCTGCCATCTCAATAGCCATCCGTGTGCTTGCAGCATCTATGTCGCCAGCCAGTGCCCGATCATACGCTGTGCCGTGGTCTGGAGAAGTTCGTACGATTGACAACCCGGCTGTTACGTTTACACCAGCCCCCTGGGCCAATAACTTTAATGGTATCAGACCTTGGTCATGATACATGGCCAGGATGCCGTCGTACTTGGTGTAACTCCCAAATGCAAAGAACCCATCTGCTGGATGTGGTCCGTCTACATTAAAACCGTCAAGTCGTAGCCGCCTGATCGTGGGTTCTACAATACGCTGATCTTCATCGCCGATCACGCCGTTGTCTCCGGCATGCGGGTTAACAGCAAGCACTGCAACTGACGGATGCTCTATGCCGTGACGTTCCCGCAGGTGCTGGGTCAGTTGCTTTACGCGGATGGTAATCAGGTCTGGTGTGATCATATCTGCAACGGCTCTGAGCGGTACGTGCACTGTGGCTAGTGCTACGCGCACGTCGTGTGTACACAAAACCATGAGTGGGTCGCCGCTGGCATATGCACCAAGCATCTCCGTCTGCCCGGGGTACGGCCATCCTACACTCGAGAGTGCATGCTTGTTAATCGGGAGTGTTACAACTGCATCATACGTGCCATTCACGGTAGCTGCAATAGCCACGTCAAGAGATGCAATTGCAAGGAGAGAGGCCGAGTCCGAGGGCATACCTGGTGTAATTGTGCACTCGGCATCCAGTACATGAAGATGCACGGACTGATCTCCACATGTCCAGGTTAATCCGTTGAGAGATCCGCCCAGATCATAGACATCAATAGCGTGCTGCAGCACCGAAGGGGTAATGGCTAACCAGAGTTCAGAATCGAAAACACACTCGTGAATTGCCTTGCTAAGACACCGAAGTCCGATACCGTTTACATCACCGCAGGTAATAACAATGCGCTTGGGCATATGCTGCTTAGGCCATGCGACGGCGTCGTGATCGATACATGTGCAACAGCATTCCAATGCACGCAACGTTTGCTATCAGGGAGGTTCCCCCAGCACTCAGAAACGGTAGCGGAATGCCCATCACTGGGAACAGTCCAACAGCCATGCCGATGTTGACCATGGTGTGGAACGTAACGAGCGACCCAAATCCTACAGCGATGATGCTGGAGAAGGCAGTACGCGACATCGATGCAATGCTAAATGAACGCAAGGCAACGGTGGCAAGAAGGGCTATCACCAAAACGCCCCCTACAAACCCAAACTCCTCCGTTGGCACACAGAAGATGAAGTCCGTCCACTGCTCCGGAATGTATCGAAGCTGCGTTTGCGTTCCCTGCAGAAACCCTTTGCCGGTAATGCCACCAGAACCAACGGCAAGAATAGACTGGATAACATGGTATCCCTCGCCACGGGGATTTCTTTCGGGCTCGAACAGTGTAATAAGACGCTTCTGCTTGTAGGTTTCCAAGCTATCAAATACGGGTTCAACAGCAAGTCCGATGCCGATCACAACAAGGCATGTAGCGACCGTTATGGCAAGGGGCTTACGGAACATGTATGCTCCAAGACTGAACAGGGCCGCGAGTGCAATGAACCACAAGATGTTGCCGAAAAGAGCACCGTAGAGGGCCGCCACAGCAACGAACGGGATAGCGACAAACGAGTAGATAACAAACGTATCTCCCCCCGACCATAGATAGATGCCCAGCAGCATGGCAAAGAACACTGTTGCAGAGCCCGTATCTGGCTGCATCATGATCAAGCCAATCGGCAGCAAAAAGACTCCGAGAAGTCCGAGCGCATCGCGTATGGCGTTAATCGAAAATCCTTTTCGAGATATGTACTTGCCGGCCGCAAGAAGCGTGGAGATCTTCGCAAACTCGGATGGCTGAAAGGTAAACGAGCCCAATTGGATCCAGCACTGCTGTCCGTTTACTTTATGACCCAACGGAGACAAGACAGCAAGGAGCAAAAGAATTCCCACTCCATATGCCGGATAGGCAAGAGCAGTAAGGGTACGCTCGGGGACGTAGAACAATACCGCTGCGGCTACGGTACCGGCGATGGCATAGTAGACCTGACGCATAAAGATGCTGTCAGATCCGAGACTGAAGGCTGCGCTGTAGATCGAGATAAGACCTATGCCGAGCAAACCAACAACAGATAGCAACAAGCCCCAATCGAGCATGTCGTTGATCCGACGCTGCATCTCGACGTCGTCTTCATCCAGAAAGAATGAGTTTATCGCCATTGCTGTCCTGTTATGCGCTCGTAGGCCTCAATGTACTTGGCCCGAGTGCCATTAATCACACTGTCCGGTAATGTTGGAGCAGGGGGCGTTTTGTCCCACGTGCCCGATTCAAGCCAGTCGCGTAGCATCTGCTTGTCAAAGTTCATCTGTGATGTACCCGGAGCATACGAATCAGCGAGCCAGTAGCGGGAAGAATCAGGCGTAAGTGCCTCATCAATCAAGATGATCTGTCCGGCATCGTCGATGCCGAACTCGAACTTCGTGTCGGCCAGGATAAGCCCCTTTGCAGCAACCCGTTCTGCCGCTGCGTTGTAAAGTGCGAAGCTGTATTCACGCACAGCATGTGCTACGTCGCTGCCAAGAATAGATGCGGCTGCTTCAAAGGAGATGTTCTCGTCGTGACCCTCCTCTGCCTTTGTTGCAGGTGTGAAAATGGGCTCAGCGAGTTTCGATGATTCTACATATCCTGCCGGAAGCTCAATGCCACATACTGTGTGCGAGGCCTTGTATTCCTTCCATCCAGATCCAGACAGATAGCCACGCACAACACACTCAACCGGTAGGGGGCTTGTCTTACGCACGATCATCGACCTGCCACGCAGCATCTGCTGTTCTTCTTCAGTGCACTTGGTAAGCGACGAAACATCGAGGCTTACGACGTGGTTTGGAACGATGTCTTTGAGTTCTTCAAACCAATATGCTGCAATCTGCGTAAGGAGTGCGCCTTTGTCGGGTATCGGTTCCGACATCACAACATCGAATGCAGAGATGCGGTCACTGGCAACCATGAGCAATTCATTGCCCAGATCATAGACGTCGCGCACCTTGCCACGACGAAACAGTGGATACCCAGAGAGTGATGTTGTGTGTACAGGAGGCATGGTGTTTACGCGCCCAGTTTTGCGCGCTGGATTAGTGATACTCCGAGCAGAACAAGTCCAAGCGATCCTGCGATCATGATCAGCGTGTTTCGTGTGCCTGCCGTATCTGCACGTTTCATAAAGCGTGGCGTAAGGTGAACAAGTGCTACTGCAACAATCATCAGCGTAGCATGCTCGAGTCGGTAGCGAAGTCCGTCTCCAAAATCACTCCAGCGCATGATTAGCTGTGTAAGCCCGATCAACAGCTGGATTGTGATCACGATGGAATACGTGCGGATCAATCCAACACCGAGTGAAGAAATCGGAGTCTTTTTCACGAGTGCGATCACTGGAAAGACCAGCGAGAGCGCTGCCAGGAGGTAGATCGAATGATGCATCTTCGAATGAAGAAATACCAACGTGTCCATCAGGGTACTCCGAATACGAGTTAAACGAGATCGCCAAACAATGTGGCGCTTGTTGTTCGATTGATTGTAACGTTTACTGTGTCGCCGACAACATATCCGCGCTGATCGATGTGCGGGAAGATCACAAGCTTGTTTGTGTCTGTGCGACCCTTCCACTCAGCTGCATTGCGCTTGCTTGGACCTTCTACAAGAACTGCATGGGTTTTGCCAACTTCACCAAGGTTGATCTCCTTGGCGATCTCGTTCTGCACGTCGATGATCTCGGCTAGTCTGCGACTCTTCACCTCATCCGGAACGTCATCGCCCATCTTCCAAGCCTTGGTGTTCTCACGTGGCGAGTAGGCAAACATGTACGCACCATCGTAGCGTGCCGCACGCATCACGTCAAGTGTGCGCTGATGGTCGTCTTCTGTTTCCGTGCAGAACCCTGCGATGATGTCTGTGCTCAACGCGCAATCGGGCATCACCTGCTTGATGCGGTTGATTCGCCCCATGTAGTGCTCTACGGTGTAGGTGCGGTTCATGAGTTCGAGAATACGGTTCGAGCCCGACTGCACCGGCAGGTGAATATACTTGCAGATGTTGTCGTGCTCGGCCATGGTATCGATGAGCTTGTCGCTCATGTCTTGCGGGTGCGATGTGCTATAGCGGATACGCATGCCAGGCACTGCACGGGCGGTGTGGGCAAGCAGATCAGCGAAGTCGTAGCCGGAAACATCGTCTCTATACGAGTTTACATTCTGACCCAGCATCGTGATCTCTTTGAAGCCGGAGTCCCAGAGTGACTTTGCCTCATCCACCACGCTCTGCAATGCTCGTGAGCGCTCGCGTCCACGCGTGAACGGCACAACGCAGAACGTGCAGAACTTATCACATCCACGCATGATCGAAACCCACGCAGAGATACCCTCGGTGCGAAGTGGCACGATATCGTCGTACGTCTCAACGCGTGAGAGCTTTACGGCGATTGCCTTCTCTCCACCGCGTGCTGTTTCGACAAGCTCCGGAACGCGACGATACTCATCGGGTCCAACCACGATGTCTACCATCTTCTCATCGAGCAGCTTGGTACGCAGACGTTCTGCCATGCATCCAAGCACGCCAACGACGAGATCCTTGTTCTGTTTCTTGTTGTGCTTTAAGTGATTAAGACGCTCATGGATCTTGCGCTCTGCATTATCGCGAATCGCGCATGTATTCAGCAAGATCACATCTGCATCATCTGGATGTTCGGCAGATGCATAGCCTTGTTTATGAAGAACGCCGAGCACGATCTCGGAGTCGTTCACATTCATCTGGCAACCATAGGTCTCAACGTACACCTTCATCCCATTGGAAGGGGCTGATGGCTCGGAAACGTTCTGTAATACGGGAAGTTCAAGCGTCTGCATAGGCCACAAAGATACGGTAGGTGTCACACTTCCATGCGCTCGCGGCACGATGAACAGAGGCATGTTTTTCTACCACCAATCACGGAGATTTTGTCATGGGTACACCTCTGCAGCAACGGTCCTACGAGTTAACCCTGCGCGTTGCCAACATCTGGCTTCACGGACAGGGGGCTGGGCACTCTTTGGACATTCACAGACGTCTTTTTGAGGCAGCCACGGACATTGGCTCCTGGACGGAAAAGGCCGCAGGAGCCCCCTCGAGAGAGGTGTTTCGCACTTGCTTGTACGAGATCAATACCTCTACACGTCTGGTTAAACTCTGGCTTCGCCTGCTCGACGATCTTGGCATGGTAGACCCCGAAGTGGCAAGCCCCCTACATGACATCGCCGAAGAGGTTCACCGGCTGGTGCTAAGCGCCCTGCGCACGTGCAGGGAGAATGCTACGAATGGACAGAAGGTAATGGTGTGAGAAGCGAGGTCCCTCACCGCTGTCGCGGCTCGGGATGACGCAGCGTGCAACGTGGGGTAAAACAAAGCGGGCGCGCCAAAGGCGCGCCCGCTCACAAATACTCAATATTGCTGCGTCATCCCGAGCGAAGCGAGGGACCACGCACCCTACCTTCGCGTGTGCGACCGTCTATGCTTCCTATCCAAACCGTTCCATCGTTGCAAACCACCCTCTGCGGCCGTAGGCCGAGAAGGAGTGCATGAGGATTTCATCTTCGTCTAGGGGCATTGTAAGAGGTAGTGGGTGCGGATAGACCACGTCGAAGACATGACTCCAGAGAAGGTAGTTCACCACGTGAACGTGGTAGCCTTCGTCTGCAGGATCGATGATGTCGTCGCTGACTACCACCGTGCGGACCACATAGTTGTCGCCTTCCTCTGAGATGTCGCACAGATAGACGGGCTCACCCGTCCAGCTGCGGGCAAAGGTGATCACGCGGTCGTCGATCACAATGTCCCACTTTTCTTCGAGCGACCCCGCACGGAATATCACTCCACGGTCCGGCAGTTCGCGAGCTTCCTTGGGATAGGTCATATCCACGTCGAACTTTACAGGATTCGATGGATGCCTACCAAAGAGATGCGACCCGTCCGACGTTCTGGTCTGCATGAAGAGCTCCGCAACATCCTGCGATGGCGAAGATGCAGCCATCGTGGTAGCGATAGCTCTGCAGTCAAATACACGAACCCCAAACGGAGATTCAGACGCCTCAATCCATCGAGGCTCCATCCCGCTACTCGCTGCTTCCTGTTCGCTGCTCGCTGCTTCCTGTTCGCTACTCGCTGCTCGCTGCTCGCTGCTCATCCTATCCCTTCATCGCATTCACAACCTTCTCGTCTACGCTGTCTGCGAACTGCTTGAAGTTGTCTTCAAAGAGTTGGACGAGATGCTGTGCCTGCTTGTCGTAGGCGGCTGTGTCGGACCATGTGTTGCGTGGGTTCAGCACCTCTGCTGGCACGTCCGGGCATGACGTTGGGATGCTGAGGTTGAAGAACGCATCCTTCACAAACTCGACATTATTGAGGTCGCCGTTGAGTGCAGCGCGAAGCATAGCACGCGTGTGCTTGATCTTCATGCGATGTCCAACGCCATACGGTCCGCCACTCCAGCCCGTATTCACAAGCCATACGGTAGATCCGTGGGCATTGATCTTATCGCGCAGCAGGTTGGCATACACGCTTGGATGGTGCACCATGAATGGGGCTCCAAAGCATGTAGAGAACGTTGCTGATGGTTCCTTGACGCCTGCTTCCGTGCCGGCAACCTTTGCTGTGTAGCCCGAGAGGAAGTGATACATCGCCTGCTCTGGTGTGAGCTTTGCGATCGGTGGCATTACGCCGAATGCATCGGCTGTAAGGAACACAACATTCTTTGGATGACCTCCACGGTTATCCGGTGCGATGTTCGGGATGTGCTCGCGCGTGTATGATGCGCGTGTGTTTTCTGTGTGCACTTGCGAATCGAGATCGATCACGCGAGTGTTTTCGTCGATGTCTACGTTTTCGAGGATCGTACCAAAGGTGCGTGTAAGACCATAGATGATCGGTTCTGCCTCTGCATTTAGGTTGATCACCTTGGCGTAACAGCCCCCTTCATAATTGAACACGCCATCGTTGCTCCAGCCGTGCTCATCATCGCCGATGAGGGCGCGCTCTGGATCTGTTGAAAGCGTTGTCTTGCCTGTGCCGGAGAGACCGAAGAATAGTGCGGTATCGCCATCCGTGCCAATGTTGGCAGAGCAGTGCATCGACATCACGCCGAGCTTTGGCATCAGGTAGTTCAGGACGGTAAAGATGGACTTCTTGTTTTCGCCGGCATAGCTTGTGCCGCCGATGAGAACGAGCTTTTGCTTGAAGCTGAGCATAATGAATACTTCGCTCAGTGTGCCATCGATCTCTGGGATCGACTTAAATCCAGGCACCGTAACCACTGTAAAGCCTGGCAGGAAGTTCTCGAGCTGCTCTTCAGAAGCCTTGATGAACATGTTCTGCACGAACAATGAGTGATAGGCTTCTTCCTGGATAAAGCGCACAGGGAGGGAGTAGGCTGGATCTGCACCAGCGATCAAGTCCTGCACATATACATCACGTCCTTGCAGGTAGGCAAACACGCGTGTCTTGAGCGCGTTGAACTTGTCTTCTGCAAAAGGTTTGTTAACCTTGCCCCACCATACGTCTGCCTTGGTGTCGTCCTCTTCAACCACAAACTTGTCGTTTGCTCGACGTCCGGTATACGGCACAGAGTTCACGCACAGCGCGCCGTGCTCCGAGAGGATGCCTTCGCCAAAGCTCAGTGCATGCTCCACAAGGTCGGCTGCTGTAAGGTTGTAGTGAATGTCGCCAAGGTTGTGCAACCCCATTCCGTGAAGTTGCTGCTCGAGGACGTTGGTGCTCATAGAACGATCTTTCTCGTAATTGTGCGTTTGTGATGTGCAGATGCACGTGCAAATATCGGGCTTTTTCATGACAGCATTTGCAGACGGTGAATATCTTCTCTCGGACGCTGTCCTGGACCACGTAGAACGCGTTATCGAAGATCTCCGTTCCAACCAATCCGTTGTAACTCCTGCACTTGTAGACCGTGTTCGCACACACATCTGTAAGGGGCAGGCAGAGCGTGCACGGCTGCTCATCGAACTAGCAACAGGCACCATGCGCGCAGAACGTCTCGGCAAGCGACGTCATCTCTGGCTGTTTACCAACCAAATGGCCGAGCAATCCACCCACCCCGATATCGCCGCATATCATGCACAGGCGTTCAGCGGATGCGAGCACGTGCTCGAAATCTGCACCGGTGCCGCTCTCGATACATTCGCACTCTCGCGAGTGGCCGCGCGCGTTACCACATACGAGGCCAACGCGCTCATCCACGCCTGCTCGACGGGTAACCTGCGCCGCTCGGGCGCACGTAACGTTACCTGCATCAACGAACGCTGGACGGGCACTGCGTCTTTGTCGGCAGACGGAGTATGGGCCGACCCCTCGCGCAGGGAACAGCAGCAGCGTAAACGCACCGCTGCAGAATACGAGCCCCCTCTCTCCACAATTCCTGCCGCACCCATCGTTGGCATCAAAGTTGGACCGGGAGATATCGTCGACGCCACAGGCTACGCCTCCGAATACATCGGCTTCGGCAAGGAATGCCGCGAACGCATTTTGTGGAAAGGCAACAGCAACGCCAAAACGTGGGTCACGTTGGTCCACGAAGGCACGGTAGGGGCGAGCAGCGAGTATAAAGCAGCGAGCAGCGAGCAGCGAGCAGCGAACGGTGAGCAGCAAGAACAACATAGCGGCACGATACATCGTGCCGACGATACCCGCAGATTCATCATCGAGCCCCATAACGCCTTGATCGCATCGGGGTTGCTTACGCAGTTCTTTAATGAGCACAACATCAGCACCCTTGATCCACGCATTGGATACGGCACCACGGAACACGAGCCCCCTGCATCACCATGGTACACGGTATACAAGATCGTGCACATGGAAGACGGCGCATCTGAGCGGCGCATGCAGGAGGGTATCTACGAACTTGGATGGGGTCCCGACACCGTTATCAAAAAACGCGGCTGGGACAAAGACCCCGAGGTTGTCCGCTCGCGCCTCACATTTGTGGAAGGGGGCCACCCCGGCGTAATCATCGTTGCCCGCGTGGGAGACGGACACGTGACGTTGTGGACGCAGCGAGTAGCGAACAGCGAGCATCACTGATAGGGGCACGATACATCGTGCCCTTCATTGATTCCGATACATCGTACCCTTCATTGATTCCGATACATCATGCCATATTTGTGGCAAAAATCGCTGTCCAAAAATCATCATTTTATACATTGGTTACTTTGAATCTGTTCAAGAAATTTCCCTATAAGCCAGATACATTGTAACTCTTCGTCAATGTCATGTTGTCTTATTCACGGTTTGCTATCACGAAAGGGTGTATATGTTCAAGTACAGACTCAGCGCCTTAGCTCGTTTGCTGGTATACCATGCGCTGGCAATGGTGTTTCTGCAGGGACTCCTCTCTGCACAGGTTACGCTGCCGCCGATTATCGGGGATACGTTGTGGACGCACGTGCACGCTGACTGCTGCGAAGTTAGTCCAGAAGGCAGTGGCTGGGGGCCTTGGCATGCTGTTGCAGAGGATGCTGGACTTTTGTTCAGGGTCACCAATTATAACATCCTTGTCCATAGCATAAAGAATGGGTTAGTTGTGGACCGACTCGGACGTTGGGGTGAGCCACGTCGAATATACTCTGATCGAAAGGGTCGCAAACTTGTGCTGCAGTATTTGAACAGGACTGCCAAAAACAGAGATTCGCTTGTAACTGCTTTGATGTTGTACCCCGAAATCAAGGCAACGAAGTTCTTTACGTTCGTTGGTGATATAGAGTGGACCTACTCCTACCATGCCAGTATTTCTCCAGATGGCAGGTGGGTTGTTGCACCATATCAGCCAAGTGCCGGCAATACATACATGCTCTATGACACAGAACGTGACACTTCGTTTGTACTGAAATTCGGTGGGACATCTCGCTGGTCGTTTGACTCTGCAAGTCGCCAACTTGCATATGCAAATGCAGTTATTGATCTATCATCTTTAGAACCGGTTGTTCGCTTCTTTCCTAAAGCAAGCATGTTCAACAATCCAAAATTCTCGGCCGATGGCAGATACATTATTGCAAGCACAACACAACGAAAAGGCCTAAACCAATACCCCAGAATCAGCATTCTTGATGTTGCGACGGGAGAGATAACATGGGAGTTGCACGGTTCCTGGGATTGGACAGGTGGCAATGGCAACATGCGAGATGACCTTGTTAGCTATGCAATCTCTGGGAATGGGAGCCTTGTCTATGCATATCGAAATGATACGATCAGCGGAAAAGCAATCAACGAAGGATTTTTCTATAGACTTCCAGACACTATTCCGATAGCAAGATCGAAACCGGGAACAACTGGAGGCTTCGATCCATCTGTAAATACGGCTGGGCATGTTGGGTACACCTATTTCTCACCAGATTTAACCAGATGCTATGTTGCTGCGAGTTATCCAAGAGCCACCATATATCAATGTGATCTGGTCGCCATGCGCTTCGATGAGCTCGTTACTAGCATACCCCAAGGTGACGCAACGAACCCTGAGCAAGCTGCTCTCTACCCCAACCCCACAACCGGAGTTGTGACCGTGCGCTGGGAATGGCCCGATGAAACAGTTCATTGGCAAGTTGTATCTGCGACTGGACAGCTGGTAGACTATGGAAGTGCTATGCGAGAAGGAAACGCCGTACGCATTGTCCTTGCTAACGACCTTGCATCAGGCAACTATACTCTGCTCGTGCGCGACGTGCTTGCAGAACATGTGCAGCAATTCACCCTTGTAAAGAACTAGGGTGATCTATGAAAACCATTACGATGCTGCCATTTCTTGTGGCGGCTTTGGGTGTTATTGCCACGCAGGTATGCAACGCGCAGTTCCGTGAGCCAGAAGTGCTGCCTGGTCTGCTCTGGGTGCGTTCAGACACACTTCCCGGCCGTGAAATGATGTGGAATCTCGCTGATTCCACGCCGACTAATCCAACACCAGTTATCAGCGACTTTGAGATTGGATGGAACTGGACAACGGTACCTTGGAATGCTGGGGCTCTAATGGGCATTCGAAGGTTCCATTGCGGTGATTTACGCGAGAATGCCGACAGTTCTGTTCGTATGCTGGATCTTATGAAAGCCGCTGAAGCATCTTCGTATTGTAACTCCGTTTACGGCGTAGTTCGCTACTCGCTGTTCGCTACTCGCTGCTCTACACATCCGCACTTTTCAATGAGCTCCGAGCGCAGCTCGGCGCGTTGTTGGGGCGTCATCTCGGCGCACTTCTTTTCGAGGTTGGTTTTGCGCTGGAATAAGGGGCTTGCAGACGTGCGGTCGGAGGCACCGTATTTGAACGAGAACATGATAACGTAGGAGATGGCAGACAGCCCAATGCCCTCGAGCAGGGAGATGTCTTCGAGGTTGTCGCTCAGGAAATTCCAGACGTACATGAAGATAGCCCCCTGAAATAGCAACACTCCGCCGATGCTACCGAGGTACATCATCGTGCGGAGTGTTTTCGTTGTCGTAACCGACATATGTGGGGAAGGGGCTAGTCGTTGATGTTGTCGTACAGCGCCTGCAGCTTCTTGCGAAGGAACAGGACGGCGTAACGCTTGCGGGCCAGAAGAGTGTTGATGTTTACACCTGTCTCTTCGGACATCTCCCTAAACGAAATACCTTCGAATTCATTTTTCACGAAGACGTATTTCTGTTCGGCTGGCAGTTCCTCGAGTCCCTGCAGGATGGCTTCCCAGATAGTTTCGCGCACGAGGCTGTTCTCCGGGTTGTAGGAGAGATCGCCCAGGTAGCGCTCGATCAGGTCTGAGCCCCCTTCATCATGCTGCTCCTGCGTTCCGAGGTCTGCGAAACTGTCGGCCTTCTTCTTGCGGTAGGAATCGATGATCCTGTTGCGCACGGATGTAAACACCCATGATGCCAGGTTGTCGATTGGTTTGTTGACGTCTTTTGAGGCGGCGAGAACGTTTGTAAAGACGTCCTGAAGAATGTCTTCCGCATCCTCTTGGTTGCGGACACGTTGGCGGATAAAGCCAAGGTATTTGTTCCGGTCTGTGCGGAACAGTTGTTCGATTTGCAGTGCGAGATCCATGGCACTACCTCCTGATGTGGTGATTTCAGAATTCAGCTGATTCTGGCGAGGTGCAATACCCGTACGGCGACGGAAGTCTGCGGTTCTCATGGCAACTCCTGCTAGTTGTGTTAGCAAAACTGTCAATCTGACAGTAGATCTGTTAAAACGACGTAGCAGTTATGCCATGTTGTCCTGAATCAGTGATAAACTCAGCTTTTAAGAGGTAGTGGAATTTCTATGCCAAACTTTCTCGCGTTGGAACATGCTCTTGGGTAGCCTGCATCGGCATGACGCAAAATGCCCATTAATGGATCGTAAGTCAATACCCGTGCCAATTTTTCTTCTGCTAGTTGTGTCCCATCGGCTACGACAACCATCCCCGCGTGTAGGGAAAGCCCCATACCAACCCCTCCACCATGATGGAGCGACACCCACGTTGCACCGCCAACCGCGTTGAGTGCGAAATTCAAGTGAACCCAATCAGCAACGGCGTCCGAGCCGTCGATCATGGCCTCTGTTTCGCGGTGAGGAGATGCAACACTGCCACAATCGAGGTGGTCACGTCCGATCACGATCGGGGCAGATACTTTTCCTGTACGAACAAGGTCGTTAAATAGTTTACCGGCTGCGGCACGTTCTCCGTATCCGAGCCAGCAGATGCGTGCGGGCAGACCCTGATACCCGATATGATCCTGCGCTTCCTTGATCCACATGTGCAGATGGTGGTTCTCAGGGAACAGGTTCATGATGGCTTCGTCTGTCACGCGGATATCTTCTGGGTCGCCAGAAAGGGCAACCCACCTAAACGGACCCTTTCCGTCGCAGAAGAGCTCGCGCACAAAGGCTGGTACAAAGCCTGGAAAGTCGAAGGCGTTGGCAACACCTGCATGGTCGCGCGCGATACCGCGGATGTTATTGCCATAGTCAAACGTTACTGCGCCGCGCCTCTGGAATTCGAGCATGGCCTGCACGTGGGCGCCGATGCTTGCATAGGACTTCTCGAGGTATGTCGCGGGATCGGAGATGCGCAAGGTATCAGCTTCCGACTTCGACAGACCTGCTGGATAATAGCCGTTGAGCGGGTCGTGCGCCGATGTTTGATCGGTTACGACGTCAGGGATGATGCCACGCTTGAGCAGCTCTGGCAGAATCTCTGCCGCATTGCCTACGAGTCCGACAGAGATTGGTTCTTTCTTGTCTTGATACTCGCGAATCACTTGGAGTGCTTCGTCGAGACTGTTCATCTTGCGGTCGCAATAGCCATCGCGAATGCGCTTATCGATGCGCTCTTCGTCGATCTCAATGCACAGCGCTGCTGCGCCAGCAATGGTTGCGGCAAGGGGCTGAGCACCACCCATTCCGCCAAGACCAGCGGTAAGCAGGAAGCGTCCGTTAAGTGTGCCACCAAAGTGCTGACGTGCGCATTCTGCAAACGTCTCGTACGTGCCCTGCACAATGCCCTGCGTGCCGATGTAGATCCACGAGCCGGCCGTCATCTGACCGTACATCATAAGCCCCATGGCATCAAGCCTGCGAAACTCATCCCACGTTGCCCACTTCGGAACAAGATTGGAATTCGCGATGATCACGCGGGGAGCAAGATCGTGCGTCTTGACCACACCCACTGGCTTGCCGCTCTGCACGAGCAGCGTTTCGTCGGTGTCCATGTCCCGAAGCGACGCCAGAATGGCATCAAATGCCTCCCAGTTTCGAGCGGCCTTGCCGAGACCACCATAAACGATCAGCTCATCTGGCTTCTCCGCATTCTGCGGATCCAGATTGTTCTGAATCATCCTGTAGGCAGCTTCGATCTGCCAATTCTTACATGTGAGTTGCGAACCAGTCGGGGCTTTGATGATGCGTGTCATGATGAGGGCAATTTAAGCAGCGAGCAGCAAGCAGCGAGCAGCGAACAGCGAACAGCGAACAGCGAACAGCGAACAGCGAACAGCGAACAGCGAGTAGCATATAGCGGCACGATACATCGTGCCGATGATTGCGCAGCGACCACAACAACGGAGCTCGGTCTTGGGGTTCCACATGCAAATGTGCGGGGCGACCACGTAGGAGCGTATCTCAATGTGTAGGGCGACCACGTAGGAGCGTATCTCAATGTGTAGGGCGACCACGTAGGGTCGCCCCTACTTGCCGTTGATTATATTGTAGATACATTGTATCACTGTCACGTTTTACGCATATGAAAGCACGTATACAGAAATGGGGAAACAGTATGGCTATGAGAATACCTAAACACATGCTCGAGGAAATGGGGCTTTCTGCAGATCAGGAAGTAGAGCTGAGCATCGTAGATGGTGAACTGCGTGTGCGGCCGCTGAGGTCAGCATCTGCATACAACCTCGAAGATCTTGTCAAGGGCATTACCACGTCGACGCGTCACACGCTTGTGTTGGACGAAGGGCCTGTTGGTAGGGAGGTTTGGTAGATATGGCCTATACACCAGATCGCGGTGATATCGTTCTCTTGAGTTTCGATCCAACGCTCGGCAGGGAACAGAAAGGAATGCGTCCGGCGGTGGTGATCTCCCAAAAGCTCTATAACGGGGCCGCACGACTTGCTCTGGTGTGCCCGATCACGCGCCAACGCAAGGGATATCCGTTTGAGGTGGAGATTGTCTCAGATCAGGGAGTCGACGGAGCAGTGCTCGTTGATCAACTGCGATCCATCGATTGGAAGGAGCGAAAAGCGCGGAAGATTGGAGTTCTCACTGCCAATCAGCTGCAGGAACTCCTCGCAAAAGTCGCGACGCTGGTGGGGTAGGGGCTCGGCACGATGTATCGTGCCGCTATGCATTTCCCGCTACTCGCTGTTCGATTTCCGCCAACGTCTGTTGGCTGAGGCGTTTCGTTTCGAAGAGGGTCCGGAGCATCTCCCAGGTGTAGATGCCGGTGTCGTGTCCGTCCTTCCAGGCAACCTGGACGCCGTAGTTACCCACGGGGGTAATGGACGCCAGTTCGTTCATGCCCGGCTGAAAGGTCTTCATGCCGGCAAAGACCACTTGCCCCATGATCTCCTCGCCAGTACAATGGGCGCATGGGCAGGCGTCGCGGAGGTCGGAAAGAAGTATGGCCGACTCCAACCCGTCCGACCAGGTGGAGTTCAGGACTACGTCGTTGATGCGTTTCAGTGATAGGGGGCGATGCATAACGCAAACTTCGCCAACTTCTTCGGTATTTTCGTGCATGGAATCACGATACAAATCATTTGTCGCCATCGAAAACCTTAGCGATCACATCGGCCAAACTGTGACGCTCAACGGATGGGTATACGACAAGACAGAAAAAGGCAAGCTCATCTTTATCAAGCTCCGTGATGGCTCGGGCATTGTGCAGTGCGTGCTCTTTAAGCCGAACGTAAGCGAAGAGATTGCCGCCAACGCAGGCATGCTTTCGCAAGAGTCTAGCGTGTCCATCACCGGCACCGTGCGCGCCGAACAGCGAGCCCCCTCGGGAGTAGAGCTTGATGTTACGGACGTAAAGATCTGGCAGATCAGCAAGGACTACCCGATCACGCCCAAGGAACACGGCGTTGAGTTTTTGATGGAGCATCGCCATTTGTGGCTGCGATCGTCGCGTCAGCATGCCATCATGCGCGTGCGTGCGCGCGTGATCAAGGCGATCCGTGATTTCTTCGACGGTAACGGCTTCCGTCTTATGGACTCGCCGATCTTTACGCCAAATGCGTGCGAGGGTACGTCTACGTTGTTCGAAACAGAGTACTTCGATCTCGGCAAAGCATATCTCACGCAGTCGGGTCAGCTCTACGCCGAAGCCAGCGCAATGGCGCTTGGCAAGGTATATACGTTTGGTCCAACCTTCCGTGCAGAAAAGTCCAAGACACGGCGTCACCTCACAGAGTTCTGGATGGTAGAGCCGGAGATGGCTTACTTTGATCTAAACGACGACATGGACCTTGCCGAAGACCTTGTTGAGTATATCGTCCAGTCGTGCGTCAAGGATTGTCAGCGCGAGCTCGCAACACTCGGTCGCGATGTCTCAAAGCTCGAAGCCGTGAGGCGTCCGTTCTATCGAATGTCCTACACCGAAGCCGTAGACTGGCTCAACAAGAACAACGTAAAGCTCAACCGTAAGCAGCCAGACGGATCAGAAATCCAGATCGACTTCCCATGGGGCGAAGACTTTGGCGCACCGCAGGAAGAAGCCATCATGCAGCAGTTCGATCGTCCGTGCATCATCCACCGCTATCCATCAGAGGTTAAAGCCTTCTACATGAAGCGCGACCCCGAAAATGAGAAGGTGGTTCTTGCTATGGATATGCTTGCTCCGGAAGGGGCTGGCGAGATCATCGGTGGTTCACAGCGCGAAGACAATCATGATCTGCTTCGCGAGCGTTTGCTTCACGAAAATCTTCCGGAAGAAGCCTTCCAGTGGTATCTCGACCTGCGCAAGTTTGGATCGGTGCCGCACTCAGGATTTGGTCTTGGCGTGGAGCGTACGGTAAAGTGGATCACTGGCGCCGAGCACATTCGTGAGGTGATTCCATTCCCACGGATGATCTACCGTATCGTACCGTAATCATCGTTACTGAATACTTCGAACAAACTCGCTCGTGGATGCTGCGCGTTCACGAGCGACGTTTTCTATGACCATTCGGAATTCTGGATACGACTCGATCACACGGTCGAATGTGCGAGCATCAAGCACGAACAAATCGCAGTATTCAAGGGCACGGATACTCACATTCCGCTTGCGCTTTTCGAGCAGGGCCATCTCTCCGAAGAAGTCACCACTGCTCAGCGTGCCCAGGGTAGCCCCTTCGCGGTCGATAGCCTCTACCATGCCCGTGCTGATGAAGTACATGTATCTCGGTGAGTCGTCTACATGAAAGACATACTCACCTGGTGTTACAACGATTGCCCGGCCAGCATCAGAAATCTCGCGGAGTAGAGCATCGCTGGCATCCTTGAGAAAGTGAACCCGCTCCAAAAGGTCTCGTCGTAGATACATGGCTACCTCGCTGCGCATACCCCACGGGAGTAGCTTCAGCAACGTAGGTTCGTCCGAGCCAACCTTGCGGTCCCACATGTACGACAAGTAGTCGATAATCCGTGCTTGCAGCGGCAGAGGCACCTTATGAAACCGCAGGAACGAGGTTACACGCTCCATCGTCATTGCATGTTCCTGGTGGATAGGATCAACCCGATTTAAGATCGCTGCAATGTTACCGATGAGCCATGCGAACAGGACGTAGCCGCATATCATAACGCCGGTGGCATACATCATTTGGCTCTCGGTTGTTGGGGTAATGTCTCCATAACCAACCGTGCACAGCGTGGAAACTGCCCAGTAGACAGATTTCAAGTATCCTGAGGCTGACTGTTGTGCCGGACCCTGCAGGGACATCCAACCGCATGCAACAAGGTGAACTGTAATGGCAAGGATGTAGGCAAACTGACCAAAGCGAATCAGCGCATTGCCACGATACATCTGCTGCATCCACTGCCGCACAAACCCATACACAGTAACAATCTTTAGCAGAACAAGAAGTCGGAGGGGCGAATGCTCGTCCAACAGCAACGGTATAATCACGAGTAAGTCAATGGCGAGATGAAATCGGCGATAGCGTTCGTAATCCTCGTCCCCACGGGCCCTATGCTTTCGATACTTGATCAGGGGATCAGCAACCAAGAGAATGCCAATCGCCATAATCACGCTCTGCCAGAAGGCAGACTGGAGGGTAGGAATCACGAGATCCACCGGAATGCGATAGGCAAGTACGAGCATGCAGCAGGCAACGAGAAAATTCCATAGTATCTCACTCGCTCGTACGGTATTCCTTCTGTACTTTCGTGGCTCAATCATCACGAAAACTAGCACTTCACAGTAACACCATCACTACGATACCCATGGCAGATACGCAGACGATTACCGGTGCAGAGAATATTTTCTGGGACTTGTCAGACCTTTATGCTTCGACTGATGAAACGGGGCTTGGGGGAGACCTAGCAACCATCGAACAGCGCTCAAAAGATTTTCGCGATCGCTGGTACGGCAAATTCGCTACGCTTTCGATTGCAGACTTTATGTCGATGGTCCAAGAGTACGAACAGCTTGTTGAGAACTACGATCGTATGGGCTCATTTGCGCACCTGCAGTGGTCTACCGACTCGGAGCATCCAGAATATGGCAAGCTAATGCAGCGTGTTACAGAAATGCTCAGTAAGGCATCGTCGCATTTGATCTTCGTAGACACAGAGCTTTCTGCTCTCTCTGAGGCGCGGATCAGTGAACTGCTTGCAGCACCAGAAATGGCAAGCCGCAAGCACTGGCTCGAGCGTGTGATGGACTACAAACCCCATACCTTGAGCGAGGATGTTGAGCAGGCACTGTCGGCAAAGAGTGTTACTTCACGCTTTGCATGGGTGCGCTTGCATGATGAAATCTCGAATGCAAAGACGTTTACATTCCGTGGACAAGAGTTTACAATCGCGCAGATGACGAAGATGCTCTATGATGCTGATCGTGCAACGCGAAAGGAAGCGGCGGAGACGTTGTCGGCCGGACTCAAGACCGACGCCAAGACGCATGCCTATGTGTTTAACACGATCATCGGCGATTGCGAAGTAAACGACCGTCTACGTAGCTACCCATCATGGGTATCGAGCCGGAATATGTCCAACGAAGTATCAGATCCCTCGGTGCAGGCACTCGTCGATGCCGTTGAATCTCGCTACGATCTTGTGCACCGCTACTATGCGCTCAAGCAGCGTCTGCTCGGACTAGATAAGCTTTATGATTACGACCGCTATGCACCAGTGACGGAAGATTCTGACTTCTACACATGGGAACAGGCACGCCAGATCGTTGTTGATTCGTATACATCATTCGACAAGCGCGCTGGTGATATCGCGTCGATGTTCTTCGACAAGAACTGGATCCACGGTCCAGTCAAGAAAGGCAAACGTTCTGGAGCCTACAGTGCCGGTACCATCGCATCTGTGCACCCGTATGTATTCATGAACTACACCGGCACAAGCCGCGACGTGCAGACACTTGCGCACGAACTCGGCCATGGCGTGCACCAGTATTTGTCGCGTCAGCAAGGCCCCTTGCTTATGGACACACCACTAACAATCGCCGAAACAGCGAGCGTGTTTGGTGAGATGATCACCTTCAAGAAGATGTTCGAGGCAACAACGAACGATCAGTCTAAGCTTGCGCTTATTATGTCTAAGCTCGACGGAATGATCGCCACGGTTTTCCGTCAGGTTGCCCTAAACCGCTTCGAAAATGCCGTTCACACTACGCGTCGTGCACAGGGCGAGATCAGTCTTGACCAGATGAATGAGATCTGGATGCAAACCCAGAAAGATCAGTTTGGCGATACGATCGAGTTCACGCCAGGATATGAGGTATGGTGGTCATACATTTCGCACTTCATCCACACACCAGGCTACGTCTACGCGTATGCGTTCGGCGAACTCCTCGTGCTTGCACTCTATCAGATCTATCTCGAAAGCCCAGATTCGTTCCCAGACAAGTATATCGAGCTTCTTTCATCAGGGGGCTCAAAGCGTCCGGAAGAACTGCTCGCCCCATTCGGTCTCGATATCACAAGTCCAACCTTCTGGCATAACGGTCTTACGTTTATCGAGAACTTCTTGAAGCAGGCAGAGGAATTGGCTGGCTAATAGCGGCGGGATATCTTGCGAGCAGCGAACAGCGATTGATTTATAGTCAACATCATTAGAAGTCATTTACATGCACAGACAACGCCGAATGAGCCCCTTATGGGCAAAATCAATTCTTGGAATTGCGGCCTTTGTAGCCTTCACACTTGGATGCTACGGGCAAGAATCTGAACACGTTGACCCCTTTGCGGCAGACAATCCAAAGGATTGGTATCAGGCGAGTGTGCCTGTGCCATTTGGGGTGATCGCTCATGGATCGCTACCATTGTTTGGAAAGCCCGATGAGGGAACGTCTTTTGCAAATCCAATGCGAGCAGGCGTGATGGTCTATTACGATGCCTGGCAGGTTGGATTTGAGATGCGTCCAGAGGCAACATACATACGGTTGATGCCGCGCACAGTTGGACGCGATGGCTTTATTGCAGCTGTCCTCGAAATGGGCTTCGCATCAGCTTCGAGCGTTTATACCGATTACTACGGCAGAGAAGAGGTAACGTCGATTACAGAAACACGCTATGGAGGTGGACTTTCAGCACACACTGGCTCATCGGAAAGCGTTGGAATGCGCTTCCTCTTTGATGGATCATTTGGATGGGCAGAACGTGTGAATGCAGAGAGCGGTATTTACGCCAATCTTCAGATGGGCGCGCTTCTGCGAGTTCCTGTTGGTGGAGTTGCACTCAATGCTGGACCATACTTCGAGTTGGGAACAGGCATGAAGACGTTTACCACAGAACCGCGATTTGTAGATGTAGAGGATTCGTACTTCCAAGCTGGCATCCATGTAGAAGTTGCACTGAACTTGAACCGACCACAATACCCGACGGGTGCCCAATGAACACAACGCATCTCATGAAATGGGCTCTTGTAGCGCTCTTGGTTACGAATGCTGTTTTCCTCTCTGGTTGCTATGGCCTTTCGCTATCACAAATGGGTATGCATTACCAAACAGAGAAAGCAAAGGGGCTCGACACGATGAAGTTTACTTCAATCGGTGTCTATGCATTGTCTGATGGAAAAATTAAATCCATCAAGGAGTCAACAATCGGAATGTATATGGCTGGTATTCTGCCGTTCTATCTCGTTCCGTTCCCATATGCAGGTCCGTTGATTACGCGTATGAATGGTACCGATCCATATGGATTTACGCCGAGTCATTATCCCGATAAGATCGAAATACCATTTAAGCTGCGAACCGATTCAGCAAATGCAGGTACAAGCTTTGAGGTTGCGCTAGCATTGCAGAAGCAGCTCGAAGAACGTGGGTATAAGGCACAAGCTGCCACGGATGCGCCGCACAAGGGGATCGTGACGAGTGAAGCTATTTTGAGTCATGCAGCTAAATCTGGTTACGATGCTGCATTCATGATCACCTATACGTTGTTCAATCGTTGGCAGAAAATTTCTGGCACGAACACTGTGTCTGGCTATAACTCTCGCACAACGATCATAAACGTTAGTTATTACGAGGGTTTTCTCGTTATTCCAAGCGCCGCTCTTGTTGACGTAAAAACCGGGCGTATCCTCTGGAGTAGCGCGTATTATGGTCTTGTATCTAATGCGCAGACGCCGAACTTTTCTAACCAGGCATTGAGTATTGCTGTTAACGAAGCCATTATCGAAAGTGGTCGCGATACGTACGTTGATGCAGCAAAGGTTGCTGTCGAGAGGATCTTCAACCCGAAGTACTGGCAGGGTTCCTATGTTCCGTTCCCGACGCTTAAGCAGCGCAAGGAAGGCGAGAAGTTTGACTTCTAGTCTAGCTCTTCTCTTGCTGATCCTTGCTGTTGCGGATATGTCTGCACAGAGCGTGGATGCAGTGGCATTAAGTACTGCCTTCACAAATGCTGCAGAGACGTGCAAGAAGTCTGTTGTAAGCATAAATGTTGGCGTTAGTAAGGTTACACGCAAGCGACTCAAGCATCTTGAGGAACACGCCAAGAGATTAGGTGAGGAGCTAGATCTCGATCGACTTCCCAAAGGAAGCGTAGGGTCAGGGGTAGTGATCGATAATCAGGGGTACATCCTGACGAATCATCACGTCATTGACAACATCGACGAAGATTCTATTCTGGTTACACTGCATGATGGTAGGCGTTACTACGCTCATGTTGTAGGGTCAGACCCGTCGTCGGATCTGGCTCTCATTCGGATCTACGCAAACAATCTTGTTGCAGCGCGATTTGCAATGCCAAGTTCTGTGCGGCTTGGAGAACTCGTACTGGCAATCGGTAGTCCATTAGGACTCACCTTTACCGTTACATCTGGCGTAATCTCAGCAGTGAATCGGGATGATCTCGCAGATGATGGATACTCTGTTACGCGCTTCATTCAGACCGACGCTGCTATAAATCCCGGCAACTCAGGGGGCGGGTTATTCCGTTTACAAGGTGACCTTGTAGGAATCAATACAGCAATCCTCTCAAGGTCTGGATATAACGTGGGATATGGTCTCGCGTTATCTACCGACCTCGTTATTGCCGTCTATGAAGATCTCCGCGATGATGGCAGAATTTCACGTCCAAGCATTGGCGTTGCTGCGCGGTCAGAGAGCTTCGATTCATCGCTGGTGTACGACCGCTCCAAAGTGGAAGAAACAGTGATCGTAGATCGCATGAAGCCCGGTGGTGCCGCAGAACGTGCAGGAATCAAAACAGGTGACATCATTCGCACGCTCAACGGAATGATCGTGCGAACAAAGGACAATATCATTCAATACATGGCCATGTTTCGTCCCGGCCAACGAATCACAGTAGGTGTTGGACGCAGCGGCGATACAATGTCCGTGGACGTTGTGCTGGACTCCATGGAAATTCCATTCGAGCAACGAGATAGACTTGCTAAACTTCGTCCACATCTTGGCGCTACGGTTGTGGTAACCTCAGGCGTTCCGATGCTCTCACGTGTGCAGCGCCACGGACCGAGCTATCATGCCGGCCTTGATGACGGCGATAAATTGTTGTCGATCAATGGACAGCCAATCCAAAATTCTGACGATGCAGCCCGCATTGTGGCGGCGCTTCAACCGGGAGGGATTGCGCGCATAGTATGTGAACGTCGTGGAACACGCACGGAGCACAACGTTGTGATTGGGGCGGTAGTGGCAGCGTCGAACAAGTAACAGCTGCGGACAAATGTCACGTTTGGCGATGCTCGTCGCACTAGTACTATGTGCGACACCCTTGCATTATTGTCATCGCAGGACCCAATGGAGTTGGGAAATCCACCTTTGCGGAGTGGTATCTCAAAACTGTTGATGATTGCTCATGCTATATCGATCCTGACGCAATTGCACGTGAGGTTGCCAGTGACGAAGCGTTAAATGCTCAAGTGCTCGCTGCTCGGATCGTACTACAAAGGTTTGACGAACTGGTTCAGCTACGTCAATCGTTTGCAATCGAAAGTATATTGTCTGGTAAGTCCCTGGCGCAACGGTTGCGTCAGGCGAGCGACATGGCATATTATATTGCGATTATTATTCTATGGGTACCATCGGTCAGAGTGACGATAGAACGCGTAGCAATTCGAGCTGCATCGGGCGGACATGACATACCACTAATGGACCAGCTGAGACGATTTGATAGAAGCTACACGAACTTCTTCTCATTATACAGGAAGCTATCTCATGAATGGAGACTGTATTACGGAGTTCCTCAACCACCCGAGGAAATCGCCACAGGAAGTGGTCGAAGCATTGAAGAATGATCTACTCTCAAGAGACATAAGGCGCAGCAAAGAAGCTGCGGCATTGGTTCGCATGAGTCTTGATATAACAGCTCGTGCGAAACGTACGGGCACAAAAATCGTCACGATGATTGACAACGAAGTTGTTCATCTCGATCCTGAATCGCCCCTTATCCCAGATGTAAGCTCGCTGATTGCCATTGCCGACGAATTGCATCCTGATACGTCGCGGGTTCCTGTCTGGACGCCTGATTTCTCTGGAAATCACGCGGATTCATAAACCCCCTCTATGGGACGTTAGACAGTACTGCAGCCACCTTAACATTCACTACTCGCTGTTCGCTGTTCGCTACTCGCTGTTCGCTACTCGCTACTCATCCTCGCTAGCTTCAGTACGGCATTGACGTAATCATCGCTGTTGTTGTAGTGATGAATGGCCTTTCGCTGCTGTTCGTCTGAGGAGCCCCATCCAGCGCGGTCGAGGTAGTTTGCTACGCTAAAGATCGCATCGCCGAATACATACAGGTCAATAAGGCCATCGCTTGTACCGTCGGCAGCCCAAGAGAGGTACGATGACGGTAAGAACTGCGTATATCCGAATGCACCTGCCCATGAGCCCCTTAGCACAAGCGTATTCATCGTCTTGTTTTTCTGGATTGTGGCTAGTGCCTTAAGCTGTGATGTGGCCCAGGTAACCTTGCGCTGTGCACGCTTTTCTATGGATGCATAGATGCTGTCGTGCTTTGTAGAATCGAGCTCCTTGGCCTTCAAAACAACCTGCGTGTTCGATTCTAGATACTCGGGTTCCGATGAAAGAAGCACCGAAAGGTACACGCTGGGAACATGGTGCTTGCCTGTGACACGTCCATGCTTTGTCTCTACCCACATAAGCGCAGCAATCACATTCGGTGGCACGCCAAAGCGCTGCTTGGCGAGCTGGAGAGTGGAGTCGTGAGATTGTACAAACTCGCGTACGTTGCTTACGGCCTCTGGCGTGAAGTTGTGTGAGTAGTCTGCTTTGGACGCGGATGCAAAATTGGTAACGTTGTTCTTCACGTATTTTGCGTTGAACGCAGTTAGGCTGTCAGCTAGCAACAACTCAATGTAGGCCGAATCAACACCGCCGGCGCGGGCTATGCGTGCTGCACGCTCAAGTGGTGCAGCACTTACTCCGGTAAGGGGCGATCTATCTTCTTGAGTTGGTTCCTGCTGTGTATGCAAATAGCCGAACAGCGAGACGGTAATGGCCACGCCTGCAGAGACTATGTAGGCAAGTGTTGTTGCTGGTATCATTATCCGCATAATCTACGATGAAGACGTACCCATGACCAAGACTCGTGCATTGATGTTCATTTCTTTTCTCTGCAGTGCTGCGGCTATCATGCAGGCGCAACCACGTCTGCAAATGCAGACCGAGCAGAATTGGGAAAGTGTTACTCCTGAAGGCCCAATCACGAGTGTGCAATCAGTGAAGGCTCGTATTCCGATTAAGAATGTTGGCGATAAACTTCTCGTGATCACAAGCGTGCGCCCACAATGCGGATGCACGACTGCGCCGATTGAGAAAGATTCACTTCAGCCAGGAGAAGAGACGGCGATGAACGTGACGCTGAATCTTCCTGCGGGTAGTGGCAAGATCTCGAAGTATGTAACGGTCTTCGCAAACGACTCAGCTGGCTCGCATGTGTTACAGTTACGAGCCGAGATCCAGCGTCCGATACAGCTATCATCGAGCTTCCTTGGGTTTAACGCCGGAGTTGCCGGACAGCCCACACGTGCAACAGTTACGGTGAATACGTTCGTAGATAGACCAGTAATGATCCGCCCCGTGCCGCTTACCGATGGACTCAGAGTTGTCTCGGCTTCAACAATGACGTCTGAAAAGGGAAAGCCTGTTACCATCGAGGTTGAATATGTTCCCACTATGAAGGGGCCATTCACCGTGCAGTTAAAGCTCGAAACATCGCTCGAGAACTACGAAACAATGGAGCTTACGGGATACGGGGCTGCTGCAGAAGCGAAGTCCGACGGTAAATGACAAATGCTCCTGCGGTATCAACCACAGTCTTACTTGGGTCTGCCTTCCACTCGTCGATGTTGTTGATGCGGCATACATACCATGTTGGCTCTATGCCGGCAAGATTTTGCGGTTTTTGCGTATAAAACAAGTGTGCATAGCTCTTCATGGAAAGGGGCTCAACGGACTGTCCTGTGCTACAAAGTGATTCATAAAAATCTAGCGCAGCCCCTTGCGTGTAGGCTTCAATCCGCGGAGCAACAAGTGGGAGAAACAGTGTAAGCATGAGGACGCCTCCACCAAAGAGCGATCCAATTGCAATGCGTGGACGACTCCTTATCGTAACGAGCGTTATGATCGTGCTTACGAGTATGATCACGCCAATGTATGGCTCTATGCCGAGCCACTGAACATCTCGGGTCATTGCAGCACGGAGATAGACATCGCGAAATGTTGGCAAGCCGAGGAGCCACTCTTTGTGCATAAATGCCCAGGGCACAATGCAAAACACGGCAGAGAGCAGCGTAGCAAGTGTTAGAAGTCCAACAACCTGCAGCCGAGAAAGCCCCGGAGAGCTCTCATCGAAACGTCGATTGACAGCCCTTGCGGCAAGGTACGTGAGCGGTAGGTAGGCTAGCGAGCTGTAGTGAACGATCTTCGTAGTAACAGCAGAGAAAACAACCATAACAACACAGAAGAGCACGAGCATCCATAGTCGAAATGCATGCTGCTCTGGCTGATCATGTGGCGAGCTGCGTGCCCCCTGCCAAACAAAGACCGATGCAGGAAAGCAGCCAATGGCAACCACAACGAGATGGTAATACCATGGCTGTGCATGACCTGCCTCGCCGGTGGTTAACAGACGCCACTGATAGGCAAGGTTCTCTCTGATAAACGTGGGGCCATGCTGCAAATACTCTGCACCGATCCAGAGCGATGGAACGACCAATGCAATGGAAAGAACAACGAAGAGCGTCTTCCAGGGAAACGGCAACGTCCTGTGTGTTACAAACCATGCGATAATCGATGTAAGACCAACAAGGCCAAGACCTACCGGACCCTTTGTGAGTACTGCAAGCCCCGTAGCAATGCCAGCAGCAAGGGGCCAACGAAATGTCGATGGTTCCTGCACTGATCGATAGATCCACCAGATCGCAAGAAATATGAGCAGGTTAAACAAGGGGTCGATGATACCGGAGCGCATATAAAAATGCGGCAGGAGGCTTCCGGCAAAGCAGATCATCCAGAGAACACCGAATCGTTGTGAATGTATGCGCGATCCTACTGAGAAGGCAACGAGCAACGTTGTAATGCCAACAACAACATTCGGAAACCGCGCCGCGAATTCGTTTATGCCAAACACCTGCATGGACAGCGCCTGCAACCATATGAAGAGAGGGGGCTTCTCGTAGAACGGACGGTAGTTTATCTGCACCTGCAGGTAGTTTCCTGTCTCGATCATTTCACGAGCAGACTCGGCAAAATTGATCTCGTCCCAATCAAACAGCCGCACTGCTCCAAGTGATGGGAGCAGAACAAGAAGGGCAGAAAGGACTACGAACAGTTGGATCTTGCGAGTTGACACGTTGCAGCTGTTATCGTGAATGACGTGGCAAAACTACCCATAGCGGCAGTTAGCAATGGCGTAAAAGCACTGCTTCCTAGGTTGCCTATTTCATAGAACGACTGAATCAAGGAAAGGACTGGGATTGTCGTTGGTAGAATCATCAACAACCCAATGGCTGCGAGACTTCCAATAGACACACCAGTGTATGCTAGGCGATGTTGTCGGTGTTGAAGAACAAATGCCGTAAGGAAGGACGTTAGTAGTGAATACACTGCAATGCTGTCGAATTGAGGATGTCCAGCAAACAGAACTTGCGTCAGAGCATACGAAGCAGCAGCTCCCAACGATCCTGCCAGCACCTTGGTTACAAGCTCCCGAAAGAACCGCCTCGTTGCAACACTGCGTAAGGGCCACCATGTAACGCAGATCGATGGAATAACGATGCCAATGATACTTAGGAGCGCGCCACGGCGAGGACTTAACACATAAGGTGCAGCATAAAGCCATGAGGAGAGCGTAAGCAGAACGAGCAGCACGTTCTTTGTTAGGAACATCGTAGAAACGGCCTGCACTGTGCGCACGGCTGTGCGTCCTTCGTCGATCATTGCCGGGAAATCTGCAAAGCCCCCTTCCTCAAGAACAATGTCGGCAACCAGCTTGGTTGCTGCAGAACTCTGTGAGGGGGCTATCCCAACATCTGCGCGACGTAGCGCCGGAATGTCGTTGATGCCGTCTCCGATCATGATTACATGGCCGTGTGAACAGAGATCATCAACGATGCGATACTTTTCGTCGGGTGTGCAGCGGGCATGAATGGGGACTAACGACGACGAAAGCTGAAGCTGTTCAACAACGGCTGCGGCAGTATCCATCCTGTCACCCGTTAGAACATGTGTCCTGATGCCCATTTCATGAAACATCACAAGTGTCTGCCGTGCATCGTCGCGAAGAACATCATGAAACGTAACCCAGCAGAGCGGTTGTGTGTGGACCCCGCACGGGCGCTCTGGATCGTCAGAAGATGCAAGCACAACACAGCGCTTATGCTCGCCCCCTGATGCACGTAGCACATCATGCATGTGATTCCATTGAGGATGATCCACAGTGCAGACCACCTCTACCGCTCCGAGCACATAGGATTGGTTCTCGTTGCTAAAGCGCAGTGCGCTGAATTTTGTTGCTGATGTAAACGCCGTTTGGTTGGCAAGCGAGCGCAGTTCCTGTTGGGGGAAATGGCTTCTGATGGCAAGGATCAGTGGACTATCATCTATTAGTGCTCCAGCAACAGCCCCGATTAAGCGATTCGCATCGTCCGTTGTTGTGATGCCGAGTGGCAGAAATGCATCTACGGCAAGGTGGTTTGTGGTAAGCGTGCCTGTTTTGTCAAAGCAGACATCTGTTGCCTGTGAAAACGACTCAAGTGCAGCCAAGCGCTGCACGATGATGCCAAGCTTTCGAATGCGTATTGTGCCCACGATGAATGTGATCGTCGAAAGCAGAATGAGGCTCTCGGGGATCAAGCCAAGCACAAGGGTTGCAGCGCGGCGGATACTCTCCACATTATTGAGCATGGTAGATGGGTCACGAAGCAGATCAATACATGCGAACAGACCTGCAAGACCAAACGACCATACGAAGATTGCATTGACATTCTTCTGAAGTGGAGATGGCGAGAGATCGAGCTTCTGAGCATGGGATTCAATCCTACCCGACAGCGAATGCTCGCGGTCTGCAGTAAGCCGAATATCGGCTTGTCCGGCTGTGCAGAACGAACCACCAGAGACGCTGCTCCCTTGCTCTAGACTCAGTAGCTCCGATTCTCCGGTGAGCATCGATGTATCGATCTGACATGCCACTGCATCGATCACGACTCCGTCTGCGGGGATCACATCGCCACGAACCACACGGACAACATCATTCGGCAAAAGCGTATCTGCCGATGCCAGGGTGATTCCGTTGGAACGCAGGACTTTGACAGGGAGGTCTGCATGTACCGAGATTTTCTCCAATGCCAGATGTGCCCTGTACTCTTGCACGATTGACATCACGGTATTGATAACCGAAGAAATACCTACGCCTAAGCCGTCCCATAGCAATCGGGTATCGCCTGTATGCTCAAGGGCAGCATAGAGCAAACCGATGATAACGGCGTTTACAGCGTTAAACACCGTGAGCGTATTGGTGAGGATGATCTCCCGGGTGTGCTTATGCATCGGACGCAAGTTACCGCGCCCGTTGCACTGATGTTAAACCTTTCGAATAGTTGTAACTTCGAACAGCCCACTGGGTTGTATGGTACTACGTAGAATTCGCGGGATACTGACATGGCATTTCTCGACCCCTATCGCGGACAATGGACACGGCGCGAAGCTGCGCATGTGATGCGTCGTGCGTGTTTTGGTGCAACGCTCGAACAGCTTGATAAAGCCGTAGCAGACGGTTGCACAAAAACAATCGATTCGCTGTTTAGCCCCATTCCTGTGCCTGCAGCACCCGTACATCCAACAGATGGTTCCAAGTGGATTCCAGATCCGGGACAGGTCTTCACAAAGACGGTCATTCTTGGAGATCCGAGCAATCCGTCTGCGTCAACAGCATACGACCTTTCCAAGGGACCAGCGTATTACAATGGTATTACCAAGGTCTGGTGGACGGCGCACATGATGACGTCCGCCCCGTCTATTCAAGAGAAGCTCACCTTGTTCTGGTCTAACCACTTTGCAACCGAAATGAGCGTTGTGCAGAATGCGATCTTCTCTTGGGAGCTGCTCGCATACATGCGTACAAACGCATTCGGAAATGTGAAAACCATGGCGCGCCGTGTAACATTAGATGCGGCTATGCTCAGGTACCTTAATGGCAACGTGAATACCAAGGGTAGTCCAAACGAGAACTACGGACGCGAGCTGCAGGAGCTCTTCACGATTGGTAAGGGGCCGGAGGTTTCGCAAGGAGACTACACAACGTATACGGAGCAGGACGTTCGTGCGGCTGCACGCGTGCTGACGGGCTGGAGAGAGTTTGGCGGACGTGACCTAGTTCTAACAACTGGTGATAGAGATTACCGCGACAACGAGCCGCGGAATCCACCGATGTTTCCCGACAATCCCAATGTTGTCTTTGTTGCAGCTCAGCACGACACAACCGATAAGCAGTTCTCGGCGCGCTATGGCAACAGGGTTATCAAGGGACGCACTGGAGCGCAAGGGGCAGTGCAGGAACTCGATGAAATGCTCGACATGATCTTTGATCAGAATGCAACGTCCGAGTTCATCGTTAAGGAGCTGTATATCTGGTTTGTAAACAGTGATATCACTGACGACGTTCGCAAGAACGTTATCGAGCCCCTTGCAAAAGATCTTCGTAACGGTAATTGGGCCGTAGGCCCAGTCCTAAAGAAGCTGTTTGCTTCTGAGCACTTCTTCGATGCAAGCCTGCGGGGATGCCAGCTGAGAAGTCCGGCAGACCTTGTGCTTGGGTTAGGAAGAGCGTTTCCGTCTTGGACGCTGATTACAGACCAAACCCTTGTAGGACGGTATTTTCAGGGCTTTACAACATCACTTGCTGCCCAGCAGATGGACCTTGTTGAGCCTTCCAGCGTGGCGGGTTACGAGGCCTTTTATCAGGCACCTGATTACTACCGAATGTGGCTCACGACAGCAACACTCCCGTTGCGAAATGGGTTTACGGATGCTCTCCTTACAAACAACAATTCTCTTGGACGCAAGCCAATCCTCGATACGGTTGCCTTTGTCAACAAACTCAGTTCTCCCGAGGATTCACTCGGAATGATCGAGCAGATCAACGAGATTCTATTCGCGGTGCCGTTTGTTGAGTCTACCGTGATGATGCTTGCTGAAGAGATTTTGATGAATGGCGGACGCTACTACGAATGGGCAACGCTGTGGAATGCCTATAAAGCCAATCCGTCTAATGCCAACTTCAACGCTGTGCGCACACCGCTCGACAGACTTTTCCGTTACCTCTTCCGCCTAGCGGAATATCAGTTAGGGTAAGGGGGCAACCATGAAAAAGAACACACCTACTCGCTTTTCACGCAGATCGTTTATTGCTCGCACCTCTGGTGCAGTAGCGTTGCCAATGCTGTTCAATGGCATACCGCTACAGGCATTCGATGGCCCCGTAGTTCATGATCTGTTTAACGTTGAAGCTGAAACAGATCGCGTGCTTGTGCTAGTGCAGCTCAATGGCGGTAATGATGGACTCAACACGGTTATTCCGCTGAGTGAGTACGGAACGTACCAATCACTGCGGAGCAACATTGCGATCCCCGAAAACAAGGTGCTGAAACTCACCAGCGGAACGGGTATTCATCCTGTGATGAAGGGGGCTCACGAGCTCTGGCAGGAAAAGAAGATGAACGTTGTGCAGGGTGTAACGTATCCTAACCCCAATCTGTCCCACTTCCGCTCAACTGATATCTGGATGAGCGGCAGTGCTTCAAATGTGAATGAGACAACGGGGTGGATCGGGCGTTATCTCAACTCCGAGTATCCGGAGTATCCAACAGGCTATCCGAATGCAGCGATGCCCGATCCGGTAGCGATCCAGATGGCACCGGTCGTTAGCCTTGCATTAACAGGATACGAACACCAGTCGATGGGTATTGCACTGCAAGATCCAGAGACCTTTTACAAGCTTGTAAGCGGCACCGACACGCCGGGCAACGATCTGCCGTCGACCAAGATCGCAGCAGAGAATATCAAGTACGTCCGCGAAGTTCAGATGAAGTCCTTGGAATTCAGCACCGTCATCAAAGCCGCTGCAGACAAGGCACAGAACAAAGCCACGTATCCAACATCAAACCGTTTAGCAGACCAGCTCAAGATCGTTGCGCGTCTTGTGGCAGGGGGCCTGAAGACTCGCGTGTTTGTGGTTCAGCTCGGTGGCTTTGATACCCATGCCTCGCAGGTGGGAGCAGATGATACCATGACTGGTACCCACGCAAACCTTCTGCAGATGGTCTCTGAGGCGGTTACGGCATTTCAGCGCGACATTGAGTCTCTCGGCATTGCAGAGCGTGTTGTAACGATGACGTTCTCCGAGTTTGGACGCCGAGTAGCCTCGAATCAAAGTTTAGGTACAGACCACGGTACTGCTGCTCCTATGATGTTCTTCGGTGTTCCCGTTCAGGATGGCATCATCGGCACCAATCCGGACATGAAGAATCTTGATAACGGCAACCTCAAGATGCAGCACGATTTTCGTCAGGTCTATGCCTCTGTGCTCGAACAATGGTTCGGTGCCAAGAAGGCCGTTATTAAGGACGTGCTGTTCGGCAGTTTTTCAACGGTAAAGGTTATCAAGGGCGGTACAACATCTGTTGATTCCGATGATGCCGTGCAGCAGGGTGCCGACTACACATTCCATCCGATAGCGCCGAATCCGGTTCGCGCAGATGCAACAATTCGCTACGAGCTGCGCGCAACGCATCAGGTGCGCCTTGATGTGTTCGACAACCTCGGATTCCATGTAGCCACACTTGTGAATGAGCGGCAGGACTCCGGAGTCTACATGCAGCCGTTTGGTGTGTCCGGACTTCCAAGTGGAACATACATGGTGCAGCTCACGCTTAACGGCGAGCGGCTACATCAGGCAATGATCGTAGCCAAGTAGCATGGGTATATTTGCCGCATGCCGGCAATAACCACATCGCTTGTCTCCGTTGTTATTCCATGCAGGAACGAACGGGGCACGGTAGAGCGCATCCTTGAGAGTCTGCGGCAGCAGACATATTCGGAGGCGTTCGAGGTTGTCATCGCAGACGGAATGTCTATCGACGGAACGCCGGAGTTCATCGCAACACTTGTTGACTCGCGCGGTTATCCGTTCGAGGTGCATGTTGTGCAGAATGAGAAGAAGACTATTCCGAGCGGACTCAACGCAGCTGTGCGGGCAGCAAGGGGCGATGTGATCATTCGCATAGACTGCCACTCTGAGTTATCGAACGACTACATCGAACGCATCGTTGATGCACTACAGCAGCCGGGGTTTGATCTCGTTGGACCAAGTATCCGCATCATTCCTGGTGGTGATAGCCCCGTAGCACAGGCTATCAGTATGCTCACGGCAAGCAAGCTTGGTTCCGGGGGTAGCGCATCTCGCACGCATCTTACGCACCCTGTGCAGGTAGCACATGCCGCGATGTCGTCGTATCGCAGGCACATATGGGAAACACTTGGTGGGTATGACGAGCGGCTGCTTACGAACGAGGACTTTGATTTTGACTACCGGGCAACGCTCAAGGGTGCTGCTGTGTACTCACTGCCACGTCCGATGTTCTATACCATGGCAAGACCAACACTCAAGGGGCTTACGCGGCAGCGCTGGCGCTATGGTTGGTGGAAGGCCGCCGTACTGTCTGCATACCCCCAATCGCTGCATGCACGGCAGGCCATACCAATCCTCGGACTGCTTGGATTTGTAACACTCGGTATTATAACGGTCTGCAGCCCTTCCTACCTCGAGCTACTGGTGTACCTGTCCTACATGTATGCGGCAGTGTGCGCGGTTAGTGCGCTTCACACGTTGTCAACCACACGTGAGTGGACGGGAATGACGCGAACAGTTATTGCAACGCTTGTTCTTGCACCGCTGATCTATGCCATTATCCACGGCGTATGGGCTGCGGGTGCAGTTGCGGGTCTGGTCGCTAACAGGCGGCTATCTCGGCCGTAACGTTACGAAGATGCCCGAGCTGCGGGCTGTTCGCTTAGTTCCAACAGTGGTGATCCGTTGTGCTCTACAACGTCGCGCGTAACAATGCACTTACGAACGCCTGGAACATCTGGAAGCATGTACATGATTGGATTCATAACATCCTCCATCACTCCACGCAGAGCACGAGCCCCCGTACGACGCTTCTGTGCTCTTTGCACCAATGCAATCAGGGCTTCGTGTTCAAACTGAAGCTCAATGCCTTCTAGAAGCAGAAGCTTCTGGTACTGCTTAACGATTGCATTCTTCGGATTCGTGAGAATGTCCAGCATTGCTTCGTCGGTAAGCGGATGCAGCGCAGTAACCACTGGTAGACGTCCGATGAACTCCGGAATAAATCCAAACTTCATCAAGTCTTCAGGCTCCACATCACCCAAGAGTTCCATCGACTCTTCGATCGTTACCGAAGTTGGCGCTGTAAAGCCGATTGTTGTTGGGCGCTTGCGCTTGGCAATAACCTTCTCCAGGCCTTCGAATGCGCCGCCACAGATGAAGAGAACATTCTTGGTGTTTACATAGACAAGGGGCTGCTCGGGATGCTTGCGTCCACCTTTCGGAGGAATTCCAGCAACCGTGCCTTCGAGGATCTTCAGCAGGCCTTGCTGAACACCTTCGCCTGATACATCACGTGTAATGGACGCACTGTCGCTCTTGCGGGTAATCTTGTCGATCTCGTCAACGTAGATGATTCCGCGTTCAGCGCGCTCAACATTGTAGTCGGCATTCTGCAGAAGATTGACAATGATAGACTCTACGTCATCGCCAACGTATCCTGCTTCGGTAAGCGTTGTTGCATCGGCAATGGCAAAGGGAACATCCAGAATTCGTGCAAGCGTCTGGGCAAGCAGAGTTTTACCAGTACCTGTTGGACCCAGCAGGAGGATGTTGCTCTTTTCGATCTCTACTTCATCAAACGTGCTGACAAGATTCTTTGCCTGGATGCGCTTGTAGTGATTGTAGACAGAGACGGAGAGCACCTCTTTGGCCTCGGTCTGCCCGATGACATGCTCGTCGAGCTGACGTTTGATTTCGGATGGACGCGGAAGAGCTGAGACATCGGTTCTTAGTTGAGCCGATGGAGCATTCTTGCGAAGAATCTCTACAGAGTTCTGAACGCATACATCGCAGATGTATACGCCCTTGCCCGCGATAAGGCTGGTAACCTCTTGCGAGTTGCGATTACAAAAAGAACAGTTGAGATTTTCTTGCATGTATGCGTCAATTATGCCGTGCGTTCCAAGATCTTGTCAACAAGACCATAATCAAGAGCTTCCTGAGGAGACATGTAGTTGTCCCGGTCTGCATCCTTCTTGATAGTCTCGTAATCCTTGCCCGAATGTACAGAGATCACACCATACAGCATGTCGCGAATGCGCAGCATTTCCTTGGTGTAGATCTCGATGTCTGTTGCCTGGCCCTGCGTGCCCCCTAGTGGCTGGTGCATCATGATACGTGAGTGCGGCAACGCATAGCGCTTGCCCTTAGCACCAGCACAGAGAAGAACCTGCGCCATTGAGGCGGCCATGCCAACGCAGATTGTGGAGATGTCCGGTTTGATGAACTGCATTGTGTCGTAGATAGCCATACCCGCCGTAACGCTGCCGCCAGGAGAGTTGATGTAGAGCGAAATATCCTTTGTTGGATCTTCACTCTGTAGGAACAGCAGCTGAGCGATCGTCAAACTCGCTACTATATCATCGATCGGAGTACCGATAAAAATGATACGTTCCTTGAGCAGTCGGGAATAGATGTCGTAAGCACGTTCGCCGCGGCTAGTTTGCTCAACGACCATTGGAACGAGTTGGTTCTGCATGGTACCGTCCTCTACGTAAAATGCAATAGCGTGTTATTCAGAATCTACGTTGACGTCAGTAATGATCGCATAGTCTAGGATCGTACGCACTGCCTTCTCGGCAAGCAGCTGATCTTCGATTGAAGCGTTCTGACGCATCAACATACGAAGCTGATCGCCAGGAATGCCAAAGCGCGTACCAGCAATCTCGATGTCTTCGTCGCTAATTCCGATTGACTCTGCCTCGATGATCTTTTCGCGGATCAGTTCCCAGCGAACAATGCGCTCTGCATTTGGGCGGAACTCGTGCTCTACATCGTGCGCAGAGATCTTGTCGAGTCCAGGAGCCCCTTCATTGCGACGCTTGAAATCATCAAACAATTGATGAATGACTGCATGAACCAACGGCTCGGGTGCTTCGATTGCATGTGCCTGCACGAGCTGATCAACAACTTGGTTTTCAAGGCTCTGCTGCGAGGCTTGCTCGAAGTACTCTTTGATTTGGCGTTCGATATCTGAGCGCAGCTCCTCGGTGGACTCGAAACGTCCACCAGTGATCATGGTCGCGAATTCGTTTGTGAATTCAGCTGGCACAACCTTCTGGATATCTGTTACAGTTACGCGGTATGAAGGGGGCTGCGTGTCTTCGTCGGCTGTTTCGGCAACATACTGGAACGAGTCGCCCACCTTTGTGTTAGCAAGCGAAGAACGCAGGTGCATGTCTGCATTGTCATCGTCAAGGAATACGCGTTCTTCGCGAGGTTCTGCACCGATGATCGGCATTGACGTTTCGCGGTCGAGCTCGTGCATCGATACCGTAACAACGTACATTGTGTCGGTTACCTGCTCTGCCGGGTCAAATGATGCCGAGCGTAGACAGATACGATCGATCTCTTTTTGTACATCGTCTTCTGATACCGCCTTTGTTGGACGGTCGATCGTGAGCCCACGGTAGTTGCCAAGCTCGAACTCAGGCATCACATCGTACTTGATTACGAAGGCAACACCTTCTGGCGATTTTTGAATGTCGATCAATGCCGGATTGCCAACCACGCGTTGCTTTTCAGCTTGAGCAAAAGCGCGAAACTCGCTATCAGCAATCGTCTCGAGAGCATCGGCTTCGACGTCTCTGCCAAAACGCTGCTTGATAATGTTTACTGGAACCTTGCCCTTACGAAAGCCTGGCAGCGTGATGCTAGCCTGTGCTCGTACATATGCTTCTTGGTAATGGGGCTTGAGTTCAGTTTCGGTAAGGCTGATGCGAACTTCGCGCTTGCAGCCTTCGAGGGTTGACACGGTGCGTTCCAAACGAGTCTCCTGATAGCCCCCTGCTCAAAAAGGTAGCTACAGGTCCAGTAAGGGGGCTTCAATGAAAAAAAGCTGTGCGGAAGGAGAGACTCGAACTCTCACAGGTTGCCCCGCCAGATCCTAAGTCTGGTGCGTCTGCCAATTTCGCCACTTCCGCAGGGGTTGCGAAGATACGAAAGAAGAGGGATTACTGATTACTGGTTACTGATTACGGATTACTGATTACGGGCTTCATTGTACCCAGTACCCAGTAATCAGTAATCAGTAATCAGTACCTCCAGTACCTCGTCCCTACCTAAGTGGCTCTCCATTCTCTACCTCTCCGTCTGGGACGCACAGGACCACTGCGCCGTCGGGGCGGTGGAAGCCCGTTACGAGGACTTCTGAGACCCAGGGGCCGATCTGTTTGGGTGGGAAGCCGCAGACGCAGAGAACTTGGAGTCCGATAAGTGATTCAGGTGTATAGAGTTGCGTGATCTGTGCGCTAGAGCGGCGCACGTCTCCCTTGCCGAAATCCACCATCAGCTTGTAGGCTGGTTTGCGGGCTTCGGGGAACGGCTGGGCATCGACGATCGTGCCAACGCGCAGCTGGAGTTTTTCAAAATCTTCCCATGAGCAGAACATAGATGCTCTAATTTGCAACGAAATGAAGATTCTTGTGATCGGAGGGGGCTGGGCAGGTATCGCGGCGGCTGTTGAGGCGGCCGGGCGGGGCCATGAGGTGCTGCTTGTAGAGGAGCGCGGATACGTTGGTGGACGTGCCAGATCGTTCGTTGATCGAGACACCGGACATCACATCGACAATGGTCAGCACGTGATGATGGGGTGCTACAGCGCCTTTCTCAATGTAGTTCGAACGCTCGGCACGGAGCATCTGCTAGAGCCTCAGCAATCGCTAGGCGTCACGTTTGTTGACGCCTCTCAGCAGAAGCACACATTGGACACCTCTCTTCTGCCGGGCAAGTTGGGGGTTGTAGCTGGAATACTCAGGCTTACAGGCGTAAGAATGCGGTCGCGGCTCGCTGCCATACGATTAGCTATCTCCATTGCACGGGGCTCCGCTAACGGCACAGGCAAAACTTGTGCTGAGTTTCTTCGGCAGGGCGGGCAGCCGGCAGACATCGTTGAGAGGTTCTGGGAACCTGTGGTGTTGGCTACACTTAATGCACCTCTGGAAGCAGCATCTGCAGATCTGCTTGTTGCCGTGATGAAACTTGCATTTCTGGGATCGAGCACGGATTCGGCCCTGCTGATTCCAACCTGCGGATTGAGCGACCTTGTTGATCCCCTTCCTTCGTGGATTGACCAACGAGGCGGCCGCGTGTTGCTCCATACCTCGGTAGATCAATTGGTCATAGATGGTAACAGTTGCTCGCAGGTATTGCTGAGTAACGGGGCGATTGAGTCGGTTGATGCCATCGTAAGCTGTGTGCCGCAGCGTGCCTTGGACAGACTATGTGCTGCATCTGGCATCCAAACACAGCTGCCTGTAGCACCTGAGATGAGCCCGATCGCCAGCGTGTACCTCTGGTACGATCGTCAGTGGATGCACGATGAGCTCCTTGCAACGCTTGGCACCACGATTCAGTGGGTGTTCAACAAACGTCGGATTGCGCCCGGACTTGTGGCACTCACGGTAAGTGCAGGACACGCCATCGTGGGGACGTCTCAAGAGGAGATTGTTGCTCTGTGCGATACTGAACTCCGCCAGCTACTGCCCGAGATACATGATGCAGAGCTGCGCAAAGGCCTTGTCATCAAGGAAAAGACCGCAACGCCCCTGCTGGGCCCGCTTACCATGCGTCCATCAGCCAATCACTTTACCGCAGAGGTGTCCAATCTGTTCGTTGCAGGGGACTGGACATCCACCGGGCTGCCGGCAACTATTGAGGGGGCGGCACGGTCAGGTATTGCGGCCATCGAGAGCGCACTGCCCGCACGGTAAGCACCCCTGCCGAGAGCCCGATAAGGAGTCCGCCTAGTACATCGCTCGGATAATGCACCCCACAGTACGGACGCGTAAACATGATCAGGGCTGCAATGCTCCACCAGATCTTGCGCCAGCGTGGAAACCATGCACTGAGGATCACCGCGATAAAGGCATTGTTTAATGCGTGATTCGACGGGAAGGAGCCCCCTCCCGACCCAACCAGCTTGTAGATATCCGGCAAGACCTCGTAGGGTCTGGGCCTGCCGATAACCTCTTTCAGGAGTCTGTTTCCTGCCTGGTCAAGAACAAGAATGCCAAGCACCATTACGCAAGCACACACGATGAGGCGGTTTCCCCGTAAGTACCGGGTTCGCACTCCCTGAACTACTAAACCAACGATCCCGATTACATAGATCGGCATCCAGAACGATGTTGCCGTGATACGCGGCATCAGGGCATCAAACAGCGGGTTGGACAACCCGTGGTTGATCGCGTACAACGCCCATGTATCAAGGGATTTCAGCAGTTCGAGGAGGGAAGACATCTACGGTGAAACTACAATATTCTTTTTCAGAAAAAACCAAGTTCAAAAGATGCAAGTACGTTGATAACAATTTGTTTCAGTGGATTTTATCCACAAGTACGTCTTGCACGTTGACGTTGAAAAATTGACACGCTATCTTGCCGTTGTTACGACCGAAACACGGCAGCATAAAGAGGAAGTGCACTCACCACGTTTTGTTTCGTCGTAACGTTCCAAACCCTTCCCACAGTCGAAGAGCCGGTGTTCCCGAACGGAATGATTCCCCATCATTCCGCAGCGGTAGCGTCACTATCCTACGATCCCCGTAGGCAGGGTGTTGGTATTTGCATAACCGACATAACGTGATGGGAGAGTGCGCATGAAGATTACGCGCCGCTTTACAACCGCCGGTACGACATCGTACGACATGTTCCGCTACACGGTTAGAGAATCCGTGCTGCGCAACCAAAACGGCAAGGAAATCTTCCGCATGGAAAACATCGAGGTACCAGAGGCATGGTCTCAGGTAGCAACCGATATCCTTGCTCAAAAGTATTTCCGCAAAGCCGGTGTCCCGCAGGTTGACGCCTCTGGGCAGCCCATCCTAACCGACGACGGTACGCCCCTTACCGGTGCTGAAAATTCCGTGAAGCAGGTTGTTCACCGCCTTGCAGGTTGCTGGCGCTGGTGGGGAGAGCAATATGGCTACTTCGACACCGCAGATGATGCCCAGGCCTTCTATGACGAAATCTCGTTCATGCTGCTCAAGCAGATGGCGGCGCCGAACTCTCCGCAGTGGTTCAATACTGGCCTGAACTATGCCTATGGCATTACTGGTTCGGCACAAGGTCACCACTACGTAGACCCCGACACGAAGAAGCTTACGCGTTCAGCAGACGCCTATACGCACCCTCAGCCCCATGCATGTTTCATCCAGTCGGTCAGCGATGACCTGGTGAACGAAGGGGGCATTTTTGACCTTGCTACGCGTGAAGCCCGCATTTTCAAGTACGGGTCGGGTACTGGTTCGAACTTCTCGAATCTGCGTGGTGAGAGCGAGCGTCTGTCAGGTGGTGGAGTATCGAGTGGTTTGATGTCGTTCCTGAAGATCTTTGACCGTGCCGCTGGCGCGATCAAGAGTGGCGGTACAACGCGTCGAGCAGCAAAGATGGTTATCGTAAACGTAGACCATCCAGATATCGAGAAGTTTATTGAATGGAAGGCCAAGGAAGAAGAGAAAGTAGCCGCTCTCGTAGCAGGCTCGAAGATCTCTTCGACCTTTATGCAGGAAATCGCAAGTGCAGCGGCAGACGGCGGTACAGACGAAGCACACAACGAGCGCCTGCGCGTGCTGATCCAGCGCGGTCTTAACCGAGGTATCCCATACAACATCATCAAGCGCACACTTGCGTTGATTGATCAAGGATACACCTCGGTAGATTTCCAGGCGTTCGACACACACTATGAAGGCGAAGCATACAACACCGTATCCGGACAGAACTCAAACAACTCTGTTCGAGTGACGAATGACTTCATGGAAGCTGTGATCACAGACAGTCCATGGAATCTTGTTTGGCGAACAGACGCCACCAAGACCATCACCGTTCGTGCCCGCGACTTGTGGAACAAGATCAACATGAGCTCGTGGAAGAGCGCAGATCCCGGACTGCAGTTCGATACAACGATCAACGAATGGCACACATGTCCAACAGACGGGCGGATCAACGGATCGAATCCGTGTTCTGAGTACATGTTCCTTGACGACACAGCGTGCAACCTTGCATCGCTGAATCTGGCGCACTTCTACGACGAAGCAACGCAGACCATCAAGGTTGAAGACTACCGTCATGCAGTGCGTCTGTGGACGGTCGTACTCGAAGTCTCCGTGCTGATGGCCCAGTTCCCGTCCAAGGAAGTTGCTCAGCGGTCGTACGATTTCCGTACGCTCGGGCTTGGCTATGCCAACCTTGGCACAGTGCTCATGATGATGGGCATCCCATACGATTCACAGGAAGCGCTTGCGATCTGCGGAGCACTTACATCGGTGATGACCGGTGAATCCTATGCGGCCAGTGCGGAAATGTCGCGCGACGTAGGTCCATTCCCGAAATACAAGAAGAACAAAGACGCGATGCTTCGCGTCATTCGAAATCACAGGCGTGCAGCATACAACGCATCTGATGAGGAATACGAAGGTCTCACCATCAAGCCATCTGGCATTGATGAGGCGGTTTGCCCTGACTATCTGACAGTGGCATCTCGTTTGGCGTGGGACAAGGCACTTGCTCTTGGGGAAGAGCATGGATATCGCAACGCACAGGCAACGGTTATCGCACCTACGGGTACGATCGGCCTTGTTATGGATTGCGACACAACTGGCATTGAGCCAGATTTTGCCATCGTCAAGTACAAGAAGCTTGCCGGTGGCGGATACTTCAAGATCGTTAATCAGTCTGTGCACAAGGCACTTAGTGCCCTAGGATACACAGATGAGCAGATCGACGATATTGAGAAGTACTGCAAGGGGCACGGCTCACTCGTGGGGTGCCCGCATATCAATCGTGCATCGCTGAAGTCGCTCAACTTCACTGATGAAGCCATCGAGGCTATTGAGCGTCAGCTCGACAGCACATTCGACATCCGCTTTGTCTTCAACAAGTACACGCTTGGTGAAGAGCTCTGCGGCCAGCTCGGATTTGACGCCGCCCAGCTTGATGATCCCGGCTTTGACATGCTTCAGTCGCTCGGCTTCAGTTTGAAGCAGATCGACGAAGTAAACGACTACATCTGTGGCACGATGATGATCGAAGGGGCTCCTCACATCAAGGATGAGCACCTTGCCATCTTTGATTGCGCCAACAAGTGCGGAAAGCGTGGCGAGCGCTATATCGACTACATGGCACACGTGCACATGATGGCGGCTGCTCAGCCGTTCATTTCAGGTGCAATCTCGAAGACGATCAACATGCCGGCTGATGCCACTGTAGATAACGTAGGTGATGTGCATCTGGCCTCTTGGCGCTTGATGCTCAAGGCAATTGCGTTGTATCGTGATGGGTCGAAGCTTTCACAGCCACTGAACGCCAGCAACGACAACTTCGACGAAATGGTGCTTCTTGGAGACCAGGACGATTGGGACGAAACAGTAGACCAAAAGGCAATCCAGAAGGTTATCGTTGAACGCGTGTATCAGCGTGCGGAGCGCCGCAGACTTCCGAAGCGTCGTCACGGCTACGTCCGTGAAGCTACGGTTGGCGGACACAAGGTCTACATCCGCACGGGAGAGTTCGACGACGGATCACTTGGTGAGATCTTCATCGACATGTACAAGGAAGGTGCATCATTCAAGGGGCTCCTAAACTGCTTTGCAGTTCTGACGTCGAAGGCCCTGCAATACGGTGTGCCACTTGATGAGCTGGTAGACACCTTCACATTTACCCGCTTCGAACCAGCCGGGTTTGTGGAAGGTCATGAAGCGATTAAGAACGCGACATCGATCCTGGACTATATCTTCCGGACGCTTGGTTATGATTACCTAAACCGGACAGACTTTGTGCACGTTACTGGTGCAGACACCAAGCCAGCCGCGCTCACATCAAAGGAAGAGTCAACTGAAGCTGCCCCTGTTCAGGCAGTTGCGCAACCTGTAGCCCCTTCTCACGATTCAGAGATCACACCGGCAGCAACGTTTAACGAGGTGATGGAAGCCGTATCAGCCCATACTGACGGAGATGGTGCGAAGCACAAGACCCTCGATCCCAAGAATATGGGGTATACAGGGGAGTCTTGTTCGAAGTGCCAGAGCACCCAAGTTGTCCGTAATGGGGCATGCACAATGTGCCTCAACTGCGGTACCACAACGGGCTGTAGTTGATTTTCATACAGAAGGTTATAAAATCCTCCCGCTAACCACAGCCAAGTGGTAGCGGGAGGTTTCTTTTGCTACGTATTACTGCTTAGTACTCTCAAAGGGAATATGCCGATTGGCACGCAAATTCCTTTGCAAAAAAGGCTTGCTACGTCCTATTTTGTACGACTAAAACCTAAAAATCCACACATAGCATTTCAACACAGGAGCTCATCATGAACTTCCGCACAATCACAATGATGGCTGCAGGCTTGTTTGCCGCAACCACACTTGCAGTAGCTGGCAACGGCGAGTCTTGCTCAACATCTTCAGCTGCTAAGGCAAAATCTGGCGCCTCATGTTGCTCAAGTAAGTCTACGGCCGCTGTGAAGAAGGTATCAGATGATCACTGCGCAACAGCTGCGAAGTCTTCAAAAGAGTGCTCAACAGAGAAGTCTGCAAGCTGCTCTACTGCCAGCGCCAAGAAGGAAGGGGCTTCTTGCTGCTCAATGAAGGCAAAGGATGTAAAATCCACTTCATTGTCACCAAAGACAGAAGTTGGTGTTGTTACACCAGACAAGTCACAGAAATAATTATCTGCTGACACAAAATAGGGGGACGCCTTTGGGCGTCGTCTACAGAACGTGGCGTGGTGCCCCGTTCAACGTTTAACTGGAGGATCGGCATGTCCAAGGGCGGTGCTGGAAAAGTATATTTCGTGTTGTATTTGGCTGTTATTCTCGAGCTCCTGATCATTATCGTGGAGCGCGACGAGGCCGAAGAGCATTTGATCCGCAAACAAAAAGAAGCGGAAGAAATCGTTGAAGCCGTTATGGCCCAGCTCAATACGGGCTTTGGTGCTAGTGGTGTAAACGCACTGCCACAGGATGAGATCACACTTCTTGATCCAGCCGTTCTTTCGGGAGTGTCTGAGCGCGACCGTCCAAAAGACGAGCGTACATACCAAGTGCGCGTATCAACTGTGAAGATCAAGGATATCCTTGGTGATGATCTTCCAGATGAAGCAGCTGCAAAAAGAAAACGGGTTCGCGAAATCATCCAGCTCTTTAACGTGCAGGATCTAAAACTGCTTGATACGCTGAACGAGACAAATCAGGTAGAAAACCTTTTCCTTAAGGTTAACGATCTCTGGTTGAATCAAAAGACCGATGAGGTAATCAACAAGCTCGGTGCAAAGCGTGCTATTTCGGACGCCTACACCGATTCTTACGAGTTCCTGAAGTCCATTACGCCGGATTCTCTTGCGTACGGTGGAGATGCTTCTACAACAGCAAGTTTCCGTTTTAGCCCGCACCTTACCACACTGGATAAGTCGGCGTTTGAAAATGGCATCAAGGTGTTTGAGTATACCTTTAAGCAGAAGTCGCCGGGTCTCTATCGGGTTAACCTTAGCTCAAAGACCAACAACATTCTTGGTGTTTCTGGACTAGATGCGAAAAAGGGAACAGATCCCGAAGATGTGATCAGCATCGGTACCATCCAACTCTCACGCAAACAGCTAGCAAAGGTTGAAGACCGTCTTAAGCAGACGTTTGGTACCAAGGTCGAAGCATTGTGCAGCAAGTTTGAAATGGTAGAAGGTTTTACCTATCAACAATACAGTCAGGAAATGGACGCCGAAGTGGCTACGATGGATTACGCCAAGATCGGTGTAAAGTCTAAATCAGACATGTTGCGTCGTGCTGAACTTCTCAAGAACATCACAGTTCTCCTCCACGGTGATGCAAACCAGATGGAGCAGAACAACCCAACGTTCCGCTTTGAAGTCTTTGTGAAGAAGCCAACGATCGAACGTGCAGAACCATGTATTGCCGACTTGGTCAATTCACAGCGTGTACTCTCAGGAGTGCAGAAGGTTGTTATTCCATTCACAGTTAACAACTACCGTGGCGTTCTTCCAACGGTTTCTGTAACACCTAGCGATGTTGCAGTAAAGGTTGTTCCTCTCGGCCAGGCAGCACAAGCTGCAGGGGGCGCGCGTAACCAACCATTTGAGATCCACGTAGAAGGTGTGTCCACAACTGGCGGACCAAAGACGTACTCGGTAAAGTTCACAAACGTAAAGCTCTGTGACGAGACCGAAGAAAACATCTCAACAATTGCTGTGTTCCCTTCAGAACTCGCCAACAAGGGTGCTATGGACATCCTGCTGGATAAGCGTGTTACTATCGGTAAGAAGCTGCGCCTTCCAGTAAATCCATCTGCAGGTGGCGAAATTCCAGCAAATCAGTATGAGATGTCTTACACGCTCAACGGACAGGTGAACACGTTCCCTGGTACGAACCCACTCCAGGTTGAAGTACCATGTGTTCCAAAGTCAACAAGTTCACTGAACGTCAAGATCAAGTGGCGCTACAAGCCGGTGGGTTCTCAGTACACAGAAGATGTTGTGCTGTATGACAAGACCGTAGCACAGGCGCGTCAAGGGGCTCCAGAAATCGATATGTCGAAGTCTTCCGAAAGCTGGGATGCAAAAGCTCTCAAGCTTATCGTAAGCGGCATCAAGATCGAGTCTCCTCGTGTTGATTGCGGGCAGGACGCACCAGAAAAGGATCTTAAGGTTGACGTTAAGCTCGATAAGCCAAGCGTTGGTAAGTACAATGTCTTCTCATCGATCGAACCTGAAGGCAGCGGAAGTTACCGAGTCATCCTCCAGCTCAAGGGGCCACGCATGAAGTTTGGCGGGGACAACATTGAGCTCGCAATCACAGCTGGTGTAGCCGGCGCAACGGTCTCTGAAAACAAGACCGTTTCAATTCCAGAATTCAGATAATCCATACGAACAGCGAGAAGAAGAATGAATATTCGCAGGGCTAGCATCATTGCGTTAGGTATCATGACCGCGGCATCTCTGCAGGTTGTGAATGCACAAAACGACGGTGCGTATGTCGGCAAGTTTAAGAGTGTGTTGCGCTCGTTGTCGAATTACCGTTACGGTGATGTTTCGGTGTTTCGCATCGAGGGACAACTCTTTACAGATCTTCAGCGGTACTTGAATCCGCCGCCGGTAGATAAGTCCGGCTCAATTGATCGACTCAAAGAAAAGAATGCGGACTTTGTTGATGAAATCCGTCGTGCTGTTCGTAAGTCACAAGACCGCGATAAGATCGAAGAATCACTCGACAAAGCTGGCTATTCGCCAGACGATGTAACAAGCCAAGATGCTCAGAACGTTATCCAGTTCTATCTAGATGAACGAGCATACCTCAACGAACTGTTCTCTGGCGCCTACGTTGTTACGTCAAAGTATCAGCGTGGTGAAACAGGCGAAAATCTCGTTGTGATTGGTCTTTTGAAGACGCGCGTGAAGCCTGCTGGCAATACAATCAAGGATCTCCGTGGTGTAAACCCGGGCGATGTGATCACACGCTATGAACTTACGCGTCTTGATCCGCCCCCTACATCAACGAAGAACTACGACGACAAGATGTATGGCTATCTGAAGGATCAGGTAATTCAGAACAACGTGCTGAACGTTACTCTTGAAGCTCAAGGTATTGATGATCTCGATACACGTTTTGTGCGTCAGACGTTTGGCAACACAGTCCAGGTAAATGAAGATGACGTTCAGCAGTTCATGAAGATCACAAACGGTATTCCGGTATCGTATTATGGTCCGAACGAACTCACGATCTCAGCACCAGATCTTATCTCATATCGCCGCTATCGTCCAGACCCGGTTGGCATGACAATCAAGGTTATGGAGATGGACTCAACTGGAACTGAAGTTGAAGTTGAGAAGGAAGTGCCAACGTATAACTCACGTCTTGCACAGTATGGTTTTGAGCTTCGTTCAGGTCTCGAGGATCTGAACTATCCATCAACATGGAGCGAGCGCCTTGCCCTTAACGCTATTTGGAGTCAGGCAAAGCTGGGTATCATCCTCCCAACCAGTGGTCTAGCGTCAGTAGCAAGCTCGCTTGGTAACACTCGCACAATGACTCACGCAGGTTTTGGTGTAAACACGTCGATCGAAGTACCGATCAAGTTGATTGCTGAATCAGGTGTGTTCAACATCGCAGGTAGCTACGTGTTCGGTGATGCTGTAAAGACAAAGCACCAGCGTTTTGACAAGGATGTAAAGTTCGCATCGTATCTAGGAAGCTTTACGGATTATTTGATCCGCTACCATGCGCAAGTTCACTACACGTTTGCATTGCGCGTTGATGATGCTAATCTCTTCCGTATGCGACTTGGTGGTGCTGCGTATGGTATTGAGCGTTGGTCTGAGCAGACGTTTAAGGCACAAGACGAAACAGACAGCACTGCATTTAACATGCACAGCGACAAATTCTACGGCGGTGTTTCTGCCAAGGTAGAGTTTATGAATACAAGCTGGAGCACACCACTTGGTGCATCGCTCCAATACTTTGATGATGCAATTCTTGGAAACGTGTGGCTGCATGTTCAAGCTTCGAATGAGCTTGGATTCCGCCTTGACGTAAACATGTTTACTCCTGTGTTTCGTGATGCACGCCCATGGGAGAACTCATCAGTCTTTATGCCGTCGTTCCGAGCAATTCTTAACTTCTGACGAAACTTAACATGAAGAAAATCATCACCCGTTCGATTGTACTATCTGGTCTGCTTGCAATGTTCCTGATGACAGGAACATCAGCGATAAAGGCGCAAGAATCTGATTCATCGGTGTATACACGTCTTACATCGATCGACCCAGAGCTTTTGCAGTATTTCCCTCGTTGGTACGTATGCGAGACAGATCTTCAGGCTAAGATTTTTAACGCGTTTCGCGTGTTAGGATATCGTCGCGACCGTCTAGATCAGCAAAAGATCATGGTTACAGCTCAACCAATTGCCAATGCTGAAGATCCATACGAGATTCTGATCGTTGAATGCGGACTTGAGCGAATGACCTCGCAGGAAATGTCTGCGAACCTTCCAAACATTCTTTCGAAGCTGTCTGAGCGCGCACGTCAGTATTGCTACTCAGACATTCCAACAACTACGCCAACGTCGCAGCCACAGGCCGAAGCGATCGTTAGTTTCCTACAGCCAACGAATGTTAACCACTCGTTCCTCCTTTCTGGCTTTGAGCAGTCGCTCAAGCTGGGCAAGTCTGGTTTCTGGCTTAAGAACATCATGGGTACAGATCAGGCTGGGTATCACTTCTGGAATGCAGGCGAAGCCAAGGTTGTGTTGCAGCGTCCGCTCTACATCAATGATGATCCTGAATCACGCCGTGCTATTCCGTATCTCCTGAATGCCCGCCTCGGCTTTGGATATCGCCTAACATCGGATCCTAATGAGTCATCAATCATGAACTTCATTCCATCACGCAAGCTTGATGCTGGCTACGGTGGAAAGTTCATCGGTGCTCTTGACTTTAACATGCCATTCGCACCGCAGTTTGGTATTAGTGTCAATGCAGAAATGCCCCTTGTCCCTGTGAAGACAACGGAAAATGTCGATACATCAACATACGTGCTGAATTCTATCGACGTAGATAGAAACCTTACGCTTGATGATCGTTTTGATCAGAACCAGACACTGAAGAGCACGGTAAACCTTATCCGCACAACGGGGCAGGTTACGTTCTTCTATAACTACTGGCTTGACGATCAAAAGCCAGAGAACTTCTTCCGTTTTGACGTTGGTCTGAACTACTACGAAGTTCGTGAAGCAGCGGTGATGGCCGACGGAAACCGCAGTTACTTTGCAATCGACGGTGTAGACGGCCTGAATCTCTGGAAGCCAAACGAGTTTGCAGACTGGATCTATCTTAAGGCTGAATACCGCAATCAGAGTGCGTTTCCATTTGGCGTTTCGTTCCAATATGCTAACCAATCGTTGCTCGCTCATGCATACATCCCTATCCTTGGACAGTGGCTGTATCTTGAAGGTAAGTACACCACAATCCTTCGTGATGTGCGTCCGTTCGAGCGCGGCAACATGTTTATGATAAGCCCAGTTCTGCGACTAACGTTCTAAGGTCTCATGCGCACCACGAGTGCGAAGTCTTTTGTTTGTTTTCTTGCAACGATCTGCATCGTTGCGGGCAGTGCGTATGCACAGCAAGATTCCCTGAATCTGCGTAAACGCCAAGCCGAACGCTCAAAAGTAATGTCGCCCCTGGATGGTATTAACCTCACCATCCAAAATGTAACACTCTCGTCATTTCCTGAAATAGGCCTCGTCGTTGAATGCGACGGGGCTTGTTCTGTATTGGATACGATAAATCCTGGTACGATGCACGTTCTAGAGAACGGTGTCAAGCGTCCCATTACGCGTATCAAGAAGATCGATGTAAAAGAGCGAGTCTCTGTCGACTTTCTCTTCGTACTTGATGTAACTGGTACAATGCAGCCCTACATCAATGGCATTCGAAACAACATTCAGACGTTTGTTTCTAATCTTCAGAAGCGTGGTATCGACTATCAGATAGGACTCGTAACATTTAGCGACGTTGTCGAAGCCGTCTACGATCCAACGGATTCAGTTGAGAAGTTTTTGGGATGGATGTCGAAGGTCTCAGCCTTTGGCGGTTTCGATGAAAAAGAGAACGCCCTTCAGGCATTGCACGATGCGAGCAAAACACGCCTGCGTCCGGCAGCAAATCACGTTGCAATCCTGATCACCGACGCTGGATACCACCAGACAGGTGAACGCGGCAGTGGTAGAACACGATTCTCTACTGCGTCGATAACCGAGTATCTCAACGAACAGAGTATGCGGGTCTTCTGCATCGTACCACCGAGTCTTAAGGAATACCCTAAACTGGCTAACGGAACTCGAGGCATAACATTCGACATTAACCAGCCGTTTGCAAAGATCCTGGATCAGTATTCAGACCGCCTGGCCAACATGTATACGATCTATTACCGCAGCGATTCAAAGGTGCGAAGCGATTCAATCAACGTTGCGTTGATGGATGACCGTAAGCGCGAGCTAGTGCGCCAGATCATTCCTATCGTTGAAATCGGTCGCAAGATCATTATCGAAAATCTTCTGTTCCCTGTAGCATCAGCAGTACTTCCAGATTCGGTTGAGGAACTTGAGGTTCTCCACGAGTTTATGAAGAGCAGACCCCGGGTAGTTGTGCGCATTGAAGGCCACACAGACAACACTGGGTCACCCAAAGTAAACAAGATGCTCTCACTCGGCCGTGCAGAAGCTGTACGCGCTTACATGCTTAAGAAGGGCGTAGACCCCAAGCGTCTCCAAGCCGTAGGTGTAGGAGCCAGCAAACCTATCGGCGATAACACTACAGAGTTCGGGCGCCGCCTTAATAGGCGAACCGAGATTGTTATCGTAGGGAAGTAAAGAGCAGCGAACAGCGAACAGCGAACAGCGAACAGCGAACAGCGAACAGCGAGCAGCGAACAGCGAACAGCGAACAGCGAACAGCGAGCAGCGAACAGCGAGCAGCGAACAGCGAGCAGCGAACAGCGAGCAGCGAACAGCGAACAGCGAACAGCGAGTGCCGAGTAGCAAACAGAGTATCCTCGTACCCAGTACCCAGTACCCAGTAACCAGTAACCAGTACCCCCGTCCCTAGTCCCTAACAATCCCCTTCTTCCTGAACACATCCACATAGGCCTTGTTAGCCGGGCGTGTTGTGTCCATGAAGTTGATGACTTCTACTGCGCCCATTATGCGTGAGCGGAGCTCTAACGCGGCAGCAGTACTCTCTGTGCGGCCAAGGATCATCGAAGCATCGTTGCCGGTAAGGTTGCCTACGAGGTAGAGTCTAGCCGGAAGGTCATTCTTGGTAAGCAAGCCCCCTATCATCGAAGCGATGACAGACTGTTTACCTAGGGGAATAATCTTTGGAGTTGACATCGCCTTTTTGAGGTTTCGTCGATACTCGCTGATCGACGCACACCAAGGGTCGGTTGTGGGCGAACCAATGATCATGTCTGTTCGCAGACTGTCCTTGCCGATGTCGTTGCTAATGATGTTTATGATGCTGTCTGCACGCTGTGATTGTATCTGACCATACACGATTGTGTACACAACGTTGCTCGCATACTTCCGGCGGTCGCGCGAGATTACCTCTCCCGGTTTTGTTACGTCGCGGTAGAGCTGACCAAGTATAACGGCAGTGATTGCCAAGGTGGCAACAACTAGGTAGATATACAGCCATCCATTCTTGGTTGTTGCAGGAAGCATGGACTCTTCAGAGTCCTGCAGGTTGTCGCTCATTCTTCGGTAACGAGTTTGGTTACAGTTAAGTCTACTTCAACCGGGTACGATCCCGTGAAGCATGCCGTGCAATAGTCAATGCCAGGACCCTGTGGTACTGAATCCATCAACCCTTGCACGCTGAGGTAACGTAAACTGTCGGCCCCGAGTTCACGGGCAATGTCTTCTTCAGAATCAAAATGATTTGCGATCAATTCACCCTCGCTTGGGAAGTCCATGCCGTACATGCATGGATGCTTGACAGGGGGCGATGTGATGCGCAGATGAACCTGTGATGGATGTGCTTCACGGATAAGTGAAATCAATGACTTTGAAGTTGTGCCACGCACAATTGAATCGTCGACTACCACAACCGTGTTGTTCTCAAGCACGCCGCGCACGATGTTGAACTTTGTCTTGACCTTGAACTGACGGTTGTCTTGTCCTGGAGCAATGAACGTGCGCCCAACGTAGTGTGAACGTATAAGGCCGATTTCATATCGTGATGGATATCGCTCGTGATTCACGCGAGAGTATCCGAGTGTAGCAGTATTACCCGAATCAGGCACTGCGATAACAACAACCTTCTTCTCTGGATCGGCAGATTGGACAGGGCTTTCATCAGCGAGATTCTTGCCCATCTTCCGTCGGACCTTGTCCACGGGATGACCAAAGATCTTGGAGTCTGGTCGTGAAAAGTAAACGTACTCGAACACACAATGGCGTGATGTCTCCATCGACTCGTTGATGTAGTGCGAGGTGAATTCACCGGTTTCAAGGGTATGCTGATTGATCTCGAGTATCTCGTTGTGCTCTACATCTCTCAGGTATTCCGCGCTAATGATGTCCAGTGCGCACGATTCCGATGCGATTACATAGCCATAGCCATTTTCATGTTTGATGCGTCCAATGCAGAGTGGACGAAACCCCTGTGGGTCTCGTGAAGCATACATTGCGGTCTCAGACATCATCACAAGCGAATATGCGCCCCTTGCCGTTTGTACAGCTTCTCGGATCTGTTCGATCTGCGATGTCTTTTTGCTACGAGCAATGAGATGCAGGAACAACTCACTGTCGGATGTTGACTGAAAAATCGCACCGTCGGACTTGAGCCTTTGGCGCAGCTCTCGAGTGTTCGTCAGATTACCATTGTGCGCCAGAGCAAAATTGCCCGATGTATAGTTGAAGTGAAACGGCTGAATGTTGGCAATCGAATTGCTGCCCGTGGTCGAGTATCGGTTGTGTCCAATAGCAGAGCTGCCCTTGAGAGTTTTCTCGAACACGCCATGATCGGAGAACACATCGAGAACGAGGCCTTCTCCCTTATGAATACCGAAACGGGGCTTGCTGCTGCGCTCGTCGTTGTACATCGACACAATGCCAGCAGCCTCTTGTCCACGATGCTGCAAAGCGTGCAGTGCGTAGTATGTAAGAACAGGTGCTTGAGGATGGTTGAATACGCCAACAATTCCGCACATGTTATTCGTTCTCGTTCATGTTGTGAAATACATTCTGGACGTCATCATCGTCTTCGAGCTTATCGATGAGCTTGATGATGTCTTCTGCCTGCTCGTCGGTAAGCGATACGGTGTTGTTCGGAATGCGCCTGATTTCGGCGCTCGTTACCGTAACGTTTGCCTGCTCTAGTGCGCGCTGCACACCAATGAAGTCTGCAAACGATGTGTACGCAATAATATCGTCGTCTTGTTCCACGATATCATCGGCGCCCGCCTCGATCAGCGTTAGCTCAAGATCATCACGATTTACTCCTGCAGATGGAATCGTAAACACGCCCTTGCGGTCGAAGATAAACTCTAGTGAGCCTGAGGTACCGAGAGCCCCGTTGCACTTGTTGAAATACGAACGCACGTTCGCCACTGTGCGGGTAAGGTTGTCAGTTGCCGTTTCGACGAAGATCGCTACGCCGTGCGGACCGTATCCCTCATAGTTGATCTCTTCGAGGGAGGCTGAGTCCTTGGCCATTGCCTTCTTGATAGCGTTCTCGACGTTATCCTTGGGCATGTTGGCAGCTTTGGCGTTTTGGATGATCACGCGCAGACGTGGATTTGTCTCGGGGTCGGGTCCACCAGACTTTACCGCAACCGATATCTCCTTACCAAGCTTGGTAAACGTTCTTGCCATGTTGGCCCAGCGCTTCTCTTTGCGGGCCCGTCGAAATTCAAATGCTCTACCCATAGGTGCTGATTGTTCGGGGAAAGTGTGTGATCTAGATCTTGTTACTGTAGATGCGATACGTTCTGTAGCGCTCTCCGTTCATCGTCTGGGTTAGCCCCTTATTCATCATCTCGTTACTCTCAAGGATCCATGATGCCTCGCCCTTGAGGATGCCCTGCTTCTTTGCGCGATTTGCGATCTCCATGTACAATGCTGCATCGATGCCGGTACCGCGAAACTCCGGTAGTACGCCAAGAACGACAATGCGGACAAGGTCGATCTTGCTCTTCTTGGTCAGAAGATGCCATACACCGCCCAGGGTGCCGCCGTTGCGGTTATGGATGAGCGTCTGGTTGATATCCGGAAGAGCGATGCAGAAGCCTGCTGGACGCCCCTTTGACTCGACAAAAAACACGAACTCTGGATTCACAACCTGCTTAAGGTCTGCTGCAAGAAAGTCAAACTCGGCATCGGTGAACTTTACAAAGCCCCAGTTGTCTTCCCATGCCCGATTGTACATGTCTTTAATAGCGGCAACATCAGCTTTGAACCCGCCCTTGAGATTGAGCGAGCGGAACGTGAGGTCGTACCGTTTTACGATGGCATCGAACAAACGCGGGATCTTCTCTGATGCGAAGTTCTCATTGCGAAGGAGGTATGCGTAGAGATCCTGCGCCTTGTGGTAGCCTGCGCCTTCGATAAGGCCCGCATAGTATTGCGGGTTATAGGTCATCAGCATTACTGGCGGTCCGTCGTGGCCATCTATCAGCAGACCACATTCATCATTCATCGATGGATTCACTGGACCACGCATTTCATCCATACCGCGCTCGCGAATCCATGCTTCGGCTGCTCTAAACAACCCATTGGCCACTTCCTGATCGTTGATACAGTCGAAGAAGCCAAAGAAGCCAGCCTTGTCGCGGTGTGTTTTGTTGTGGTTGCCATTGATGATCGCTGCAATGCGACCAACGATCTGTCCGTTTCGCTCGGCTAGGAAGCACTGAACCTGACTGTGCTGATAGAAGGGGTTCTTCTTTGTGTCCAGAAGCTTCTTTCTATCCATGAGCATTGGTGGGACCCAGTGCTTCTCATTCTTGTAGAACAACCATTGCGATTTGATAAACCGGAGCGTTTCGCTCGGTTGAATCGGGCGTACAACAAGGCTCATGGTAGGCGCTCTGCAGACTGAAAAAATAAATTCGCCACGTGCAAAGATACCAACGGCTGGCCGTCGTATTTTTTGCTTTCTCGAAAATTCTCGGCACTCTCTCCATGAAACAGCTTCTCCTGATTGCCCTCGTTGCAACATCAACATTCAACCTGATCGCTGGAGACGAGTTATCGAAGCGGTTTAAGGCTGATGCTAACCGAATGCTGGCATGGACCAGGGAAGACCGTGGTTGCTATGACCTGATCGCTGACTTCACCGATCATTACCCTCGCCGCATCAGCGGTTCGGAGAATCTTGAGAAGGGGCTTGACTGGCTTATTGAGAAAATGACGTCAGAAGGCTGGAACGTGAAAACCCAACCGGTGATGGTTCCGAACTGGAAGCGTGGCAAGGAAGCGCTATCGATGACGCAGCCAATGGCTCGCACGATGCAGTTCTGTGGTCTGGGCGGCAGTGTCGGTACAGACGGAAAGCCCCTTACCGCAGGTGTGCTCGTAGTGAAATCCTACGATGAACTCAAGCAGCGCAAGGCAGAAGTGCCGGGCAAGATCGTGGTGTATAACGTGCCGTTTACGACATACGGTGAGACCGTGAACTACCGCTATAACGGACCATCTGCCGCAGCCGAACTTGGCGCTGTTGCCACACTGATGCGCAGTGTTGGTCCAGACGGCATCCAAACGGTTCACACAGGGGGCATGGGGTACAAGGACGGTGTGCCAAAGATTCCGTGCGGAGCAATCACCATTGAGGATGCTCTGTTGATGCAGCGCATGCAGGATAGGGAAGAGAACATGCAGCTGACAGTTTCCATGGAAGCCAAGTGGATGCCAGATGCCCCCTCCCGCAATGTGATCATTGAGATCCCTGGCTCGGAGCTACCAAACGAAGTAGTGGTGATGGGCGGACATATCGACTCGTGGGATATCGGCACCGGCGCTATGGATGATGCAGGCGGATGCATAGCCGCATGGCGCGCGCTGTACATGATGCAGCAGCTTGGTATGCGTCCTAAGCGTACTATCCGAGTATGCTTCTGGACCAATGAAGAAAACGGCTTGCGAGGGGGCGAGGGATACGCTAAGCAGACCCCAAACGAAAAGCACCTGCTTGCGATAGAGTCAGATGCAGGTGTCTTTGCGCCAACAGGATTCAACACCGACGCAAAGGGAGCTGAGAAAGCCGCCATGGAAGACATTGCCAAGCTTCTCTCACCAGTCCACGCCAACAACATCACAGAAGGCGGTGGCGGAGCAGATATTGGTCCGTTAAAGGCCTATGGGGCTGTTATGGCCGGACTCGAAGTACAGGGTGACCGGTACTTCTGGTATCACCACACAGAGGGTGATACAGTAGACAAGCTCAAGCAGCACGAGGTTAACGACTGCGTGTACGCAATGGCGGTGCTGTCGTGGTGTTGGGCAAACAGGTAAGCAGCGAGCAGCGAGCAGCGAGCAGCGAACAGCGAGTAGCGAGTAGCGAGTGGGTTACTTGCCGGTGAATGTTACGGTCTTTTCTAGTGTCTTGCCGTCGCGGATAACCTTAACTGTGGTTGTATCGCCAGGCTTAAACGTACCCAATGCGGCCATGAGATCGTAGATGTTCTTCACGGTTGTAGGACCTACGGCAGTTATGATGTCCTCACCAATGAGTCCGCCCTTTTCGGCTGGGCTGCCGGGCTTAACGCCCGTGATATGAAGACCTTGAGGATCATCGCCATAGTCAGGGATGATACCAAAGGTTACCTTCAGCGCGATGCTTGAGGACTGCTGTGCAGCAGGCTTTTCTGCGCCCTTGGTGAATTCTGGACGTGCCGCAGAATCAGCAATAATGCGAACAGTCTTCTCGACCATCTTAACAACAGTTGCAATGCCGTCTGCGTTCACCTTGTCCCATGTATCGGACGGACGATGATAGTCTCCGTGTAATCCAGTGAAATAGAACAGCACCGGAATGTTCTTTGCCGTAAATGATGAGTGATCGCTAGGACCAAATCCATCTGCAGTTGTCGTTACTGTAAGGGGCAGACCGGCCTTTGCAGAATCGATCACTCTTGGCCAGATGGAAGATGTGCCGGTACCCTGAATATTGAGCTTGCCGTCCTTGAGACGACCAATCATATCAAGGTTTATCATCGCCGCAACTTGGTTGATTGGTATTGTCGGATTTGAGACCCAATGCTTCGAACCAAGAAGCCCCTTTTCTTCCCCTGAGAACGTCATAAAGACAATACTGCGCTTGGCCGGCTTACGCTTGAACGCCTGTGCGAGTTCGAGCACACCTGCCGTACCAGAGGCATTATCGTCGGCTCCAAAGTGAATCATTGGTTCTGTTGTTGATGCAAGAGAGTTCTCATCTCCCATGCCGATATGATCGTAGTGAGCACCTACAACAACGTACTCATTGCGCAGACGTGGATCTGTCCCCTCTACGATTCCAATGATGTTCTGTGTGGTGCTTTCTTGGAACACGAGGTCAACGCTAAGATTTGCTGTTGTGTTTGCAAGGAGGAAGGACTTTGGCTTCTGTGTTTTCTCGATCTCCTGCTCGGCAACAAACAGCGAAGTACCCTTGGCAGGGAAGACCTTTGCACAGGTAGAGCGCCTTGCCTGTAGTGCAATGATACCGGAGTTCTTACCGAGGCGGTCTAGCCCGAAGCGTTCAAGCACATCAGCAGAATCGCCGTTCTTGTTTACGAAGATCACCGCAAGTGCACCTTTTTCACGCGCGGCTGTTGCCTTGGTGCGGATCGATGAGAGCTGGCGCATGGATTCGTTCTTTTCTGCCCACTTTGGAAGGCCGCGAAGCATGATTACGATCTTGCCTTTCACATCAATACCGGCATAGTCGTCGTAGGTAGACGACGTTATACCATAGCCCACAAATGCGATATCGCCAGAGGCAACACCCGACTCGCTAAAGCCGTACGGTTGATAATCTGCGCCAACCTTCCAGCCGATCTGTATGGGCTTTGTCTGGTCAAGGGGCACACCAGGACGCTCGATGAGCACACCAAACGAGACAGAGTTCTTTGGTCCTGTCTTGATGCCAGTTGTCATGCTAAACGTATCAGCATACCCTGCACGTCCGCCCTGACGCAATCGCAATTGCGAAAAGTAGTCGGTGATATAGGCAGCCGCCTTTTCGATACCGGCAGAGCCCGGGCCGCGTCCGGCGCAGCTATCAGAGGCAAGTACTCGTACGTGGTCCAGCACGCGCTGTCCTTCCATAGTGGCGGCTACTTGGCTTGCGGCATATGGACTTGTGGTAAACGTGAGAACTGCGGTAACGGCGAGGAATTTGATCAGATTCCGCATGGTGCTGTGCCTATGTTTGTAGTGCTGCAGGGTAGAATACTGCTGCAAAACTACGTCCTCTCACCGACGCGTACTAACACCGATTGATGTCACCCTCGATCTCATCGTTAGCCTCTGATACCGTTGTCTACGGCGTTTCGACCGTGCTTTCAAGGTTCCTGACCTTTCTGCTTACGCCGCTGTTTACCAACTACTTAACAAAGCAGGAGGTTGGCGAGGTATCGGGCATTTATGCGATGATTGCCTTTGTGAATATCGTGTACTCGCTTGGCATGGAGCCTGCGTTTATGAGGTTCTGGCAAAAGGGAAATCAGGCCAACAACGACAGAGTGTTCACGGTCTCATATGTAACTGTTGCACTGTTGGGCGTTGTTGTGACAACACTGACGATGCTGTTTGCCCAGCCCATCGCTGAGTCAAGCGTATTGCAACTTGGCGAAGGGGGCTCGCGCTACATCGTACTCGCGGCCTGCATACCACTTCTCGACGCGCTTGTACTCATCCCGTTTGCCCGGCTTCGCATGCAACAGCGTCCGCGCTCGTTTGCCCTCTTGCGTCTGTTGAGTGTTGTGGTGACGTTTTTCTTCACCCTTGTGTTTGTTGAGCAGTTGCGCTGGCGCATCGAAGGGGCTCTTCTTGGTGGCATCATTGGAAGTCTCGTAACGTTTGTCGCATTCGTCCCCAGTACCCTCCGTACCCTTTGTACCCCCGTACCCTCCTCCTGGAAGCCCCTTCTCAAAGACATGCTTGCCTTTGGACTCCCAACCGTGCCGTCGAATTTCTCATCGATCATGGTGCAGGTGGCCGATAGACCTATTATGCTCATGCTTACGAGTGCAAGCGTCGTCGGGATGTATCAGACGAACTTCCGTCTGGCTATTCCCATGATGATGTTCGTTACCGTGTTTGAATACGCGTGGAAACCGTTTTATCTAAACCATCGTGACGAGCCCGGGGCAAGGGATCTCTTTGCAAGAGTGTTTACGGTATTTACGGCAGTCTGCGGAGCGATCTTTCTGATCACAACATTCTTTATCGAGTATGTTGTTCGCATGCCGTTTATCGGTGGACGCTTTATCAATCCGGAGTACTGGGATGGGATGACGATTATACCGATCGTTATGATCGCCTACTTCTTCAACGGCGTCTTCATCAACATGGCTGCCGGGCTTCACATTCAGAAACGCACTGGGTTCTTTCCTCTAGCCACGGGTATCGCTGCTGTGATCAGCGTTGCTGCCACATGGCTACTCGTTCCCATCTATGGTCTCGAGGGTGCCGCCTGGGCAAAGGTTGTGGCCTACCTCGTAAGCGCCGTAATCCTCTACGTCTTCGTCCGGCGCATCTACCCCATGAAGTATGAGTGGGGGAAGGTTCTTGCGATAATCCTGCTTTGCGCTGCAGTATGGTTTGGGACCGGATACGCCATGCTGTCTAGAGAGTTGTCGGGTGCGAACATTTCATCTTCAATTGGCGATGTCGTGATCAGAACTCTTGGGGTAGCAGTGTATGTTCTGGGATGCATGCCGTTTGTGAAGAACGTGAAACTGAAATAGAACATGAAAACACTCCTTCTCCTTGCCCCGTTCCTCATCATAGCATGTTCGACAACGCATACCCCCGACGGACCATCCGTTCAGGGCAGGCGGGAGTTTGAGCAGCTCAAGTATCGCGACGTTGATCAAGGGGCTATCCCGGATGGTATGCGAGCTCGGGAACTTGCGTTTGCTGCACGTCTGCAGCGGGATGTTCTGGGCGATAAGAACGTTGAAGATGTGCTATCGTATGGGGAGTGGAAGTCTAACGGACCTTGGAACATTGGCGGACGCACCAGAGCGGGCGCATATGATGTTCGTGATGCCAAGACGATGGTTGTTGGCGCGGTATCAGGTGGCATCTGGCGCTCGACAAATGAAGGGGGTTCGTGGACACTTCAGACCAAACCTGAGCAGCTGCACTCCATAGCATGCTTAGCGCAAGACACACGCGCTGGGTTCGAAGACACATGGTATGCAGGAACAGGCGAGATCTACGGAAACTCTGCACAGATATCCGGCAATGGTATTCTCAAGTCTACCGATAACGGAGCGTCGTGGAAGCCCCTTGCCTCCACCGTGTCAAACAGTGCGCCTGCCTCACATCAGTTTGCCTATACATGGCGGATCCTTGTGCACCCACTGCGCGATACTCAAGAAGTTTACGTTGCAACTGCACGGTCGGGGCTGTATCGCTCCGTTGACGGTGGCACAACGTGGAAGAGCGTGCTTTCGAGCAATGCACTGTTTAGCGAAGTTGTCGTTACGCCCAATGGAACATTGTATGCAGCACTTGGTGCATTTACAGGCTCTGCCGGTTCTGTGGCATCTCGCTGGGGAATCTTCAAGAGTACGGATGGTGTAACGTGGACGAATGTTACGCCGGCAGACATGCGTAATGATGTCAAACGAATCGTCTTAGCCAGCATTCCACAGTCCCCCGATGGTATCTACGCCCTCGCCGAAACACCCGGACAAGGCGCCAAGGGCAGTACGCTCTATCGTGGAGAAGAGCGCTTTGAGTGGCACAGTCTCTGGCGTTATGGATACGGAGCTACACCGCCTGGTGAGTGGACGAATCTCTCGGCGAATCTTCCGCTGACAAATGAGCAACGGGGCGACTTCTACTCTCAAGGAGGATATGATCTTCTTGTAAAGGTCTCGCCACATGATCCCAATGTCGTTGTGGTTGGTGGCACAAACCTCTACGTTTCAGCCGATGGCTTCACAACACCAACGAAATGGAACTGGATTGGGGGATACTGGAAACCCACACCCTCCTTCGACAAATACACATCATACATCAATCATCATCCAGACCAGCACGATGTCTTCTTCCATCCAACCCGTACCACGGAGATGGTAAGCATCAATGATGGTGGTGTGTATCGCACGAGCAATGTTGCTGCTGAGAATGTTGAGTGGACCGACCTTAATCGGGGATACATCACAACACAGTTCTATACCGTAGACATGGAGCAGAAGGATGCTAGCCCGCGTCTGATAGGGGGCATGCAGGACAATTCAGTATGGATGACGTCGACTGAGTTAACCGAGGCGTTCTGGAAACGCATTGGTGGCGGTGACGGTGCATACTCGTACTTCGCCGATTCGGGACGCGCTGTATACTATTCCTCCCAGCAGGGTCGTGTGTATCGTGTAGCATACAACATGGACGGAACAGAGAAGAGTCGTACGCGTATCGATCCCATAGGCCCAACTGACTATCTCTTCATTAACCCATATGTGCCGCATCCAGTCAACGAGCAATGCGTCTATGTTGCCGGTGGTAATGCACTCTGGCGTAACAGAGATGTAACTATTATACCTACGGGCAACTCCGACTCAACACGCGTGAATTGGGATTCGTTATCGGTAACAGATGTTGGCATCAACCAGATATCATGCCTTGCGGCAACAGTCACTGATGATGGCCTGCACCACCGTGTGTATTACGGCACCTCCAATGGCAAGATCTACATGCTTGATAGTGCCGATGTTGGAAATCCTACACCACGCGATGTTACATGGTCTGCGATGCGCAGTGGAGGATTTGTAAACAGCATTACCATTGACAAGCGCGACCGCAAACATCTAGTAGCATGTTTTTCGAATTATGGACTCATCAGCATCTGGGAAACGTTTGACGCCGGAACAACCTGGCAGGCAATAGCGGGAAATCTTGAAGAAGCCCCGTCGGGATCGGGAAATGGTCCAGCTGTGAATTGGGTTGGCATTGTTCCCTACGATGCTACCTCAAACATTCTCGTGGCTGCAACATCTACTGGATTGTACTTCACGCCGAACACAAACGGTATGTCTACAGTGTGGACACCTACAGCTGTTGATGAACTTGGAAATGTTCCCTGTGACATGGTTGTGACACGCACCAGTGACAAACGGATCGCTGTTGCTTCTCATGGTCGCGGTGTCCTGGTCGGAAGTATCACAACGCTGCCGGAAAAACCTCTGACCACAACGCTTGTCTCGCCGAGTACAAATGTGCGTGGCATTTTACCTGATACGGTGTTGACGTGGAATCCGTCGGCATCAGCTGTGAGTTATACGGTACGTCTACAGGTAGAGGGTAGGCCAGAGCTAGCGCGCACAATACAAGGTGTTGCCGGCACAAAACTCGATGTAAAGGGGCTGGCACAGGGTCCGGTAACGTATTCATGGAACGTAGAGCCCTATGGTGGGGGTGGTGCAGGTCCGGTGTCAGAAACATGGTCCTTCAGCACAGCCGTTCGGCCACCTGCGCTTCTTCTTCCTAGCAACGGTGAGAAGGATGTTGTTCAGGCACAGCTTACATGGGAACGTGTATCGCAAGCTGTATCGTACGGAATCGAAGTCTCACCCAACGCTGCGTTCAATCCTGTGGTCGTTCACATCGACAATCACATGGACACGTCCATTCTTGTGCGCGGACTCGATAATAACAAACGTTACTTCTGGCGGGTGCGAAGTGCAAACGCAGATGCTGTAGGTGTATACAGCGAACGCAGCGCGTTTGTTACCGGTGTGCTCTCAGACGTTGCCGACAACATGGAAGTCGCATGTGTGGTGCGTCCTAACCCAACAACAGATCGCATAGTCGTAACGTACGCAGAGCTAACTGGTGCAATCGTGGTCCTATGCGATGTCACAGGGCGCACTATACAGCAGCACGTTGCTCAGGGAAGTCAGCTTGAATTGGATCTCAGGATGTTGTCGGCAGGTTCTTACACGCTGCTTATCCGGAAGCAAGGAATGACCACACAGAGTTACTCTGTAACCAAGATCCAATGACGATACAGCTTTTCGAAGAGTCGCTCTGAAGTTTGTATCCCGATCCATTCATTAACGTAATTCTGCCATTCCGAATCGGTCCCGCCTAGCAGCATTACAATCTGATTGGGTAGCTCACTGCCGAACACCGTCAACACGTCGGTCTGCGGATGAAGCACAGACCACGACGATCCGCCCTCAGCATTCAACAGGAGAGCGTCGTAACGGTCTGTAGGACCCTTGACAAAGAAGTCTTTGACGTTAGCAATCCTGGCAAAACTCACAGGAACTGCTGGGCCTGGATTACCGAGAAACTCCTCAATCGCATCCTTGAGATCGGCCGAAGGCATATACGGGTCTGCCACGGCAATGCGGAGCGGACGATTAATTCTGCTTAACTCAGCACTCTGCACAGTAAGTACGTTTTGGTGCCATGCAACAAGCGCCCTATGCACAGTCTGATACCCGTTGCTGGTATGCACTCGGGCTGCTCGGTATGCATTCTCTTCGATTCCACCCAACGCCAGATCCAACTGACTGTTGTTGATCATATGCTCCAAGACTTCGAGAGGTGCCTCAACGACATGGACCTTCAATGAGCTAAAGTTTGCAATGGCCTGAATCACATCTGCATCGTATCCAAGAAGTTTACCATTCGCTCCATGGAAGGACCAAGGGACGTCAGAGGTTTTTATGCCGATGCGCAGAATTCCTCGGGCTCGCATCGAGTCGAGTTTAACGGGCAATGATGGAAATGCCGTTTCTGATGCTTCGTCAATTGTTGAAACACGTGAAATCGACGCAATAGGAGTTGTTACGGAGATCAGCGGCGCACGGTCTAATAACACCTGATCCTTCTTGTATGTGCCTGCAAGTGTCTTAGAGAGTAGGCCGTAGACACCATAGGTCAATGATGTGCCAAGGAGTATCGAGGCCGCAAGTGCGCCGATAAATCTACGCTTCCGTAAACGAATAGTGCCCGTTGTAACGCCAACGATGCACAAGACGAGCACAATGAGCCCTAAGAGTGACAATATCTTCTCGGTTCGAAAGACCCATTCTCTATTCAAGAAGAAAACGCTTAGGAGACTTTCTGGAAGAGATGCTGCCGCAAGCTCCTGCCGAACAACAGACTGTATGCCCCCTATCGACCCCGGAATACCCGTTGCGAGCATGTTAAGTTTCTGAAGAAGTCCAAATGGTCTATCTGCATACCACCCCATGAACGGTATCATCATGAGCATATATACCTGGCCAAGCGTGGGTAGCGCAAATCCAACAGGTACAGCCGCGCCGATCTGCTCGTTACATGTCTCGATCATTTCTGGGCCTCGGTCTTTGTACTTCTCACTCAACACCTCCTGAAGGCTTGAGACGAGTGTTGGAAGACTGATAATCAGATTGGACGTGCTGGCAGTAAGAATCAGGGGTGCTTTTGTAATGTTCCAGAACTCTTTCCACGTGAGCGTTGAGACACTCATTGTTAACCCGATTACCGCGACGGACAGCAGCAGAAGACCCGACAAACCGATTACAGGAAGTGCATGAAGTCGTAGAAGCTCATCGGTGTCAGCCGCTGCAAGTGTTGTGCTCACTAGCGAGAACACCGCGATTGGAGTCATCTTCAAGACAATCTTGTTGAGCCTGCGAAACAGTTCACGTGCGCTATTCATAGGCGCAAGGAGAATCTCATTGTTCGAGAGACCTTGCAAAACCAATCCAACAAACCCGCTGAACATTACAATGGCTGGGAAGTTGTCTTCCGCCATGGCAGCGAAAATGTTGAAGGGTATAAACCTCTCGATCAACGACGTCTGGGATTGCTCCGCAAGCAGTGTAGGGGTGTAGAAATTCGATGAAGTAAGAGGGGGCAGCCAGGTTGGGACGAGGATCACTGCTAGACCACCAACCATGACAAGTAGCACGAAGACGAGTCCGCCAGTCCTTAGCAATGTTCGCAGGGAAGCATTGCTTAATCCCCCCAATGAACAGGCCAACTCGAGCATAATGAACGGCATTGTTACAAGCTGTGACGAGCGTATGAAGATGTCGCCTGCTGCCTTCCAATAGTGTGTGTATTCAGGAACTAACCACGAGGCCAGAATTCCGAACATGAGGCCAGCAAGACATTTCGTACCAAACGAAATGTTCGAGATCTGCGCGAATACGTTCTTCACAAGCAACACTGAGTATGGTGAGGAGTTGATGGACGATTGTTAGCTACGATCCTGGTAGCGCGGTACAATATCCAAAAAAGCCCCTTTGCTGCGTATGGAGAAGTTGGCGCTAGTTTTGTGCATGAGCACACTACACAATAGTCTAACGACCATCCATCAGCGCATGGAAGCAGCGTTAGATCGCGCTGGACGCCGTTCAGAGGCAACTAAACTTATGCTGGCCACCAAGACGCAGTCTGTCGAAACCCTGCGTGAAGCTGTAACGTGCGGAGAGCTCTTCTTTGGTGAGAACAGAGTACAGGAGCTTATGCCCAAAACCGATGATCTTGCTGATCTGCCGATTGTCTGGCACTTCATAGGACATCTGCAGACCAATAAAGTAAAGGATGTCCTTGGCAGAGTCACATGTATTCAATCTGTTGATAGGCCCTCTCTGATCCAAGCGCTGCATAGCGAGTGCGTGAAGAGACAGACAGCCATCGATGTGATGGTAGAAGTAAACACATCATTCGAGGAAAGCAAGCATGGAGTTCATCCAGACCGTGTTGAGACCCTCTTGGACGAACTTGCGAACTATCCAACACTGAAAGTAACGGGATTTATGACCATCGGTGCCAACACCGATGACGAGCGGATTGTCCGTACTGGTTTTGAGATGCTAAGAGAGATTCGAGATGCCTATGATAAATCGCATGGCACTGTAAGCGAGCTCTCGATGGGCATGTCGCACGACCTCGAATGGGCAATCGCAGAGGGATCTACAATTGTCCGTGTAGGAAGCGCAGTGTTTGGCGAACGCCCGAAGGTCTAATCGGCGTTCCGGAGATTAGCGTTGAATCACTACGTTCTCTGATTGGGTAGCTCTCTCACCGATAACGGAAAGAGTATAGGTGCCCGCTGCAATGCGGGATACGTCCACTTCCACAGAGCTCAAGCCCGACTGAAGCAGTCGCTGTGTCTTGTCCTGATACACCACGGTTCCCCTAACATCACGCAGTTCAAGGAAAACGCTGCGGTCTGTGCTGCTTTCGATAACTATGCGAAGTCGGTCTGAAACAGGATTAGGAAACACCATTATGCCGGATCCACGGCCATCGGATTCGGCTGCAACCGACGTTGGTAATGCTGTTTCCATGTCGAGTGATTCATCACCCGGCTGATATGGCAGCCAATGGAAGTAACACAGCAGCATCTCATCCGTTGTGCCTTCGCCCCATCGCACTTCTTTGGGCGGATTATTCGGATTGTTCAGATTGTTGATCGTGTTGTCATATGTAGCGATATACTGGAGCTTTGATCCACGTGGTATGCGCACAGGGTTCTTGTACGTATAGCCCCCTTGCCAGTGGAAATCCCAGTAGTCGAGCTTGATGAGGTTTATCGTGTCGCCCTTCGGTGTAACAGCAAACGCTCTGCAGTCTCGTCCAAGAAGATGCATGTGCGGAGCAATACCGATCAAACTGATGTCGAAGGGAAGCGTAAATGATGTGTTAAACACCGGAACCTTGTTGGCCGGAATGATAAACTTCTGTCCGGCAATCAGGTTGTTGGGAGACATTGGGAACTCCTGCACCTGACGCACATCGTCGCTTTCATGGAAGAAGACATTCACGTGGGATTGATCGGTCTGCTCAGTTGTAGAGGGGGCATAATGAACCTGGATGATCAGGTCGGAGTTCGCATGCATCTTAGCCCCGATCGTTGGGGGATAGAATCGTGTCTGTGCACCGGGCACCCATCCGAGGAACGATGCTGCGGACTCAAACCCGGGATCGCCAAATCCTGAATATCCGGGCAGCTGATCCTCCGCATCTTTCTTTCTCGCCGTACCCGTAGTATCGAGGAAGTACAGCACATGATGTACAACTGCGGCATTGCCTGGCCGAAACTCCAATGCCTTGATATGCCGGTCGCGAAGCAGATTCGTTGGCAACACAAAGAACCGATACACATCTTTATTGTTGCCCCGCACTATCCACTTCTGATTCATCGTAAGGACCATATCTGGCGTACCCAGCTGTGATCCATTTGGGAAGCTTGGCGGTTTAGGTGCAGATGCAAGATCTCCTGGAGGCATGTCGGCATCAACCCAGGCTGCAATCTTGGCGATATCCTCTTCGGAGAGTGAGCGGTTGCCGATAAAATTGCCATGGCCCTTTGCGGGTGGCCAAGGCGGCATCTCCTGTTTTGTTACCGCCCTCTTGATAGAATAGGCAACATCCTGTGCTTCTTCATAGGTCTCAAGCTTGAAGGGGGCTATCTCACCACTGCGGTGGCACGAGGTGCAGTTCTTATAGATGATCTGGGCGATGTCGGACGACCAGGTAGGCACTGTGCTTTGTGCACGAAGACTCAATTGTGTTAAAATGAACACAAGAACGAAGGCAGCTGAAAGCTTCATAAGAAGATCCTCTCGTAGACAGAGCGTCTTTGATGAAGCTGCAATATGCGGGGTTTAATATCAATCGTTATCTGTTATTTAAGGATCATAACCTTAAACACCGCTGATGCTGGGTCCTTTTCGGCGTTATCGTAGTTATTGAATCGAACAGTCACAGTATTCGCGGCAGAAACCCATGCTGTGTAACATGTATTCACAAGAACAGCCGCGTTTGGGACGCCAAGGGAAACAGCATCGCCTGTGGCTGCACCAGTCACATTAAAGCTAAGGTCGCTGGAAGTTCTCGTGGCTGTTGTCGGGAAATTGAGAGTTGCAGTGCTAACGGTCATTTGACGCCAGGACATTGCTCCTGTGTTTGAAACCTCAAGTATTCCTGAGCCGAGCTGCGTATTGGAGGTTGCGATGTCAGGTTTGCTCGACGGCCAATTGTATGACACACCTCTTATCCGGGTGATGTCGCCGTTTGGGTCGATGCTCATATTGATCGTACTGGTGCTGTTCTGAGCTTCTAGAAGATTGGCCGTAGCACTTGCCGCCGCTCGTAGTATGAGCCCCTTTGTTGATGCACTGGAAGCTGTGATGTGAAGCCTAGCGTCTGGAGATGTTGTCCCAATGCCAATGTTCGAGCCATTGTCGTATAGCACGCTGGTGCCAAGACTCGTAGCCGATGTGTATTTCGTCAGGTAGTTTGTTGTACCGTTTATCGTTGCAGCGTTCAATGTCGAGGTCCAACTAAGTGTTCCCGTGCCATCGTTTGATAGCACAGACCCGTTTGCCCCTTGGCCGGTGGGCAGCGTGAGTGTATACGATGAGTCAATTGTCGGGGCAATGATCTGTACTTGTTTACCGCTACCGTTATGCTGGATGTACAGCTGCCTCGTGAGCAAGGGTACTTGGGCATTGGAGGCATTGATGCCAATGATTGTGCCGAGTGTAAGCGCGAGCAGCGTTATGCGCAGAATGTTCATGTTCATGTATCCATGTTGTGGGTGTGTCGGCGCTCCCCACTCCAGCAGATATCTGCTGGAGTTGGGAGAGTCGAGGTATTACTGGGCTGCAAGGACCATGTAGCTGAAGTTGCCGTTGTAGGCACCAGAGAACGTAATCGTGAAGCCTGTACCTGCTGTTCTGGCAGTAACAGTTGCAGTAACAGATGTAGAGCCTTCCATTGTTACAAGGATTGCATCTGTAGCAGTAAGCGTTGTAAGGCCTGTAACGCTATATGACGTAACACTGCCACCCGTAGAGACCAGTGCAGCACTGCGAATACCCACAGCACTGTTGATGCTCTGCCACTGCGGAGTCGCGCCGGCGCCCTTTGAAACAAGCACGTATCCATCTGTACCTGCTGCGCCATTCATCTGAAGCTCGCGTGTTGTGCCGGAAAGATTGATGTTGCCCGTGATTGTTGCATCTCCGGTTACACCAAGGTTGCCGGTCATTGTAAGGCTGCCAGTATGTCCTATTGCGCCAACCGTTGTGATTGTGCCACCAGATCGGCCGATTGTCACAGTACCTGCCGTTGTACCTGTGCCGATGTTTGTTGCGGCAGTACCAGTTGTATTGAGGTTTGCTATACCTGTTACGTTAACCGTACCAAGCAGATTAACGGTATTGCCTGCCTTACCAATGTTGGTAGTCAAACCTGCGTTAGTGCCATCGTTGATGCCGATCACGCCGTCATTGGCGACCGTCATGCGCTCAAGGTTATTGGTAATGATGCTGATACCGTGATTGGTTGTTGCACCCAGCACACCTGTTGTTGCGAGTGCATTACCGGTGAGAGACCAGTTCGGGTTGCTTGCACCTGCTGGATCAATCCATTCGATTGCAGTGCCATTCCAGCGAAGGGTGTATCCCGTTCCGGCAGGTGTACCTGTCCATGTAAGACCACCATTGGTCGTGTTACTGTAGAGCAGTGCCCCAGCGCCACCTACGGCTCCTGGTAGAGTGATTGTGTAGGGAGTAGTCGTAGCAGGAGCCACGATAGACAGTGTACCGGATGTTGAACCCTGCAGTTTAAGCTCACGTGACTCGAACGGAAGCTGAGCAAAGGATTCGTACGGTACAGCAATGAGGACCGCAAGAGTGAGAACGACACGTAGGCGTGTCAAGATGGTGGTAATGCGCATGTGCATCTCCAAAAAAAGGTGGTGAATGAGATGGCGGATGCCTAGAGATTTAGGACAATCCAGTTGAAAGCAGCGTTAGGGGGCAGGCCGCCGGAAAACACGACGGTAAAGCCCTGTTGTGTTCTAGCAGAAACAATGCAGGAGCTGATGCCCTGATTTGATTCCATGGTAACGAGGATGCGTGCCGTTGCCAGCAGATCTTCGATTGGTGATGGCTGAGAAGTACGAGTGTTGATTGTGACGGAATACTGCCGTGCAGTTGAGGTGTTTATATACCTGCCCGATGAGATCGGAATTGCAAGCAAGGAAAGGGGCACTTCGGTAATTGATGTGATGCGTCCGTCGCGACCAACATTGATGCGTGGTATGTGTGCTGAGTCTCCATACACACCGGCAACCGCACCCGATGGTTTGAGATGTCTTGACGAGATTGATGTGTCGTTGACACCAACGCGAACACTATTTGTAGCCGATTGCGACACGCGAATCACAGAGTCGAGAGTCGTGATTGTGATGTTGCCAGTAACATTCGTAGCATCAATGTTGATCGTTGAGTCATTCCGTGTTATCACGAGACCACCCATGCCTTGCATCGCAAGATTTCCTGCGCCGCCGTTGAGACTAAGAACAGCCCCCTTCGCGTTGGGGGAGAGTCCGCCGGCTGTTACAGAATTCTGCGCCATAAAGGCGTAGGGGGCGGAGGTAAGCTTGGTACGAGGGGAAAATGTCTCCTGCGGTGTTCCGGGAAGCCCTATCTCGAGCCAGAGCTGGCGTGTAAAGTCGACACCCTCAAGACTGTTCTGTTCACCGAGGATAAGGTTGAAGACTCCGCCAACAACTGCTGTAGACAGTTCATCGATGTAGACAGGAACTCCGTCTGTTTCGGTGGTATAGAGCCGGGCCGCAATCAGATACTGTCCGTCAGGATACACTGTTCCGTCCGGTTGAACCAGCACCCCTTGAAACGACAGGAGGCGTGGAATAATCACATCTTCGCCTTGTGCTTTGATCGCTGTAGAGGATGCTACCAACAATGCTGCAACGAAGGCAATGGAGAACAGTATGATGCGAATTGAGCGAGTCATGATGCAGCTACCTCGAACAGGAAACAATGGAAGAGAACAGCGACTCTTGGTTATTGAAATACTGTTTCAGAAATACGCGCAGCACGTAGGTGCCAGTTGGAACGGAGTTGCCATTCATGTCAATTCCATCCCAGTACAGCCGGGCACCATCGGTATCAGATTCGCTGCTTGATAGCGTTGCCACATGCTTTCCCCGCATGTCATACACACTCGCGCGCAGCCGCTCGATGTGCTGCTGCCTGATGTCGATCGTAAGCTGGTTCGTAAACGGATTGGGCCATACATGCGGACGCGCACCAGTGACGATATCGACGTTGTCGTCTATGAGCGTTACCACAGACAACGGAACCCAGAAGCCGAGATGGGCCTGATGCCGTTCCGAAGAAGTTGTGCCAATCGTGGGTAGACCAACGATGGTGCTGAGCGAAAAACGCGTAGAGGGATGCTTCGTGACAAGCGCTGCGCCGCATGACTGAATCACACGCTGCCGCTGAATCGTAAGGGGTACATGGTTGGTCTGTGCCTTCATGACACATGGCATCCAAACACCTAGACCCAGGCTAACGAGCACTGAGAGACATATGACGGCGCAGCGCATCACGATCATCGCTTAGTTGAAATACCAGGCAAGAGTGAAATTGGCCGATGACAGGCCAAGGCTGATGTCTGCTGTCTCTGGTCCATCAGTCTCCGTTCCAGCTGCATTGGTGAGCTTACTGGTAGCGCCCTGATAGCCAATTCCGTATTCGAGCATCAGCGACACGTTTCTCCACGGAAACCACTCTGCACCAGCAAAGGCACCACCACCAATTGTGGTCGATGCAACCTTGCTTGTCTGGGTTCCTGCCGCTTCGTTTTTAAGCTCTCCTATTCCGAAGAGTACTTCGCCCCCTGCATAGAGAGCCACATTGCTGTTGTTGTAGACATTGTAACGAAGACCCGGCGTAATGGTAAACGCCATCGTTGTGGTTTCTTCTTGTGCCGTGTTGTTCTTTGTCTCCACATTATTCGAGAAGCCAATACCTGCACGAACAGCAAGATTGTCTGATACAAACGTCATCGCTCCAAGACCACCGCGGTAGTTTGAAGCGCCAAGGTCGGATAGACCCTTCAGATCAAATAGCAGCGCAGATGCCCCCGATGCGCTCTGTACCGTTGGCTCGCTCTGCGAATAGACGCTTAGCGATGTGACCGCCGCAAGCATGCATGCAGCAAGAAATCGTTTCATAGTAGCTCCCTCACGATGTGTTGAATAAATTGCCGGCGAAACCTTGCCAGCTCGTTTCGGGTCGCAACATCACCGCTGAAGATTTCATCTTCGCTACGTCATCTCCACTCTACGACATCAATACTCATGTTGTTTAGCATCTTCATCACCATCCTCGTAGCATCCTTTTCTGTGCAAATCGCAACTGCAGACGACGGCGTTGTGCTTCAGGGCATTGTGCTCGATAGCCTGTCAAAGCGCCCTATTCCGGGGGTTGCCATCCGCGCGAAGGGGGCAAGCATTGGCACGTATTCGAAAACTAACGGACGTTTCAGACTGCCTGTTTCATCATCGGTGCGGCAGCTGCAGGTGCGAGGAATGGGGTATCAGCAATACACGATTGATGTCGTAGACAATGCAGCGGAATTGCGCATTGCTTTGCTTCCAACGAACGTAAATCTGCCCACAGTGAATGTAGAAGAGGAGATCTCTGCTCAGGAAGTGATCAAACGAGCCATCGCTCGAAAGAATCAGAACAACAAGCGCATTCAGACACTTGAGCAGACATTGTATTCAAAGGTTCGAGCAACGCTTGATGCTGGTGCGATCAGTCGTAAGGAGGGCCCAGCAGATATCATTACCGAAACCTTTTCCACGATCACCGAACAACGGTTTCCCGAGCGTAGAAAGCACACGCGCATCACGCAGCGACGTCAGACAGCAAACGTTCGTTCTCAGGAAAATCTTGCTGTCTTTGATGCGTTCTTTGACTTCACCGAGGATGAGAATAACATCCTGAATACCCGGCTTGTAACGCCCCTTGGGAAGAATGCACTCGACGAATACAACTTTACCATCGACCGCAAGGTTGTTCTTGACAACCTATGGGTCTATGAGATCTCCTTTGCTCCGAAGTCAACGCTGTTTCCCGGATATGAAGGCACCTTGAGTATCTATGAGGATTCGTATCAGGTTGTTGCAGCCAAGTTTGCCCCTTCTCAGGAGACCGCGTTTCCGTTTCTCAAGAACTTTACAATTGAGCAGCGATATGACAAGGTGCAGGATACCCTCTGGGTACCTACCTATCAGCAGGCTTCGGCAGAACTTAAAGTAAAGGTTATGCCATTTGTTGAGATTAAGGCCAATGTATCGGCGCAGATCAACGTTAGTGCTGTGCGAGCAAACATCGATGTGCCAGACTCGCTGTTTCCCACCGTTGATCCGGACTCAGCAGAGAATCGTGTACGTACAGATGCCAACGGTGCTACTATTGAGGTAAGGAGCAGGGATGGGAGCAGACGCACTGTGGTAGATCCGGAGGCCGATTCTGTAAAACCTGAGTATTGGGACAAGTACGCATTTGCCGAACAGTCTGATGAAGAACGCAAGGTGTATGCACGTCAGGACAGCATACAGAAAAATGCCCCGCCGTCTGACGACAGCGAGTCGAGGGGTCCGCTCTCGGGCTCTATGATCGATCTTGGAAGCATTGGCGATGTAGCATTTGGACTAGACCCATACATCAACCGTACAGGCATAACGGGCACGCTGTACGGTCCGGCATTTGCGGTGTCGGCCCCCGGAGCTCGCCTGACCGCTTCCGCCGGGTGGGGCAGTCAAGGAACTCGTGTTGGACGCGCGGATCTTGACGTGCGGCTTTTCGGATCGCGTGGGTATGGTCTCAACGCTCTTGGCTCTGTGTTTTCCTCGACAGCGTCGGTCCAGGATGCAAGAAACTCGCAGCTTGCGTTTACCTCGATTGACGTTGCAAACCTGATCTACGCCGAATTCTCTGACTTTTACCGACGTGATGGGTTTGACCTAGGCCTGCGCCTTCGAGCCCCCTGGGGAACGACAACAGTAGGGGGCTCATGGGCACGACATTTCAATGCACCTCTTGTTGAAGACCTCAAACGAGATAGGGCATTAGCTGTTCCCGGTAACTATCGTGTTTTTGGAGTACGGTCTCAGCTGTTCGAGGGCGGCGGCGGCGCACTGGGCAGTCTCTTTGGTGCTGCTAAGGATAACCCCGTCACCGGATCGATCCATGGCATCTACGGCACCGAACTAACGTCGAACGCTTCATTCTGGAGCGTCGATGCAAGCATAACCGGACATATCCCGACCGTGCGCACCGGTTACTCTCCGATGATGCTGGATCTGACTCTCGAGGGAGGCATTCAGCCGGCAGAAACTCCGCAGCAGTATCGGTTCGTGACGCTACGAACATTTCCGGTGCTCGGCATGACGAATATGTTCGCAACGATCAATATCAACCGCTTTGCTGGTACAGAGTATGCAACGCTCCATGCTGAGCATAACTTTACCGACCTTTGGTGGAGAGCTATCGGCTTGCCAGCCTTGACATTTGGACGCGGTGTTGACCTGATCGGACGCTTCAGTGCTACAAACGTTGTCCAACGTGCAAAGCCCCTTGCCGCAGGGCAGTTCTTTGATTCATCGAATGGCTACTACATGGAGGCTGGGCTCGCAGTATCGCGAATCCCATCGTACTTCAGTGACTTCATCTTCCTGCGAGTTGATGCGCGCTGGCCGGTAGGAGCACGAGCATCGCAGGGCAGCTTTGGCTGGATCCTCACGTTATCCAGTCCGCTGATGTAATTTTGCATCCATGTTCGAACCACAAAAACAACAGATAGCAACTCTCCGCGACCGTGTGGACCAACTGCGGAGGTTCCTTTGACATCGATCGTAAACTTGATGAGATAGCCGAGCGTGAGATGCTCACGCAGGCCCCGGGGTTCTGGGACGATGCACAGAACGCGCAAAAAGTGATGCGCGAAACATCGGGACTTAAAGACTGGGTTGACGCCTGGAAGAATGCAGAGCAAAGCGTTGGTGATGTGCAGGCACTCATTGAGCTTGCAGAAGAAGCAGACGACCAGTCGATGGAGTCTGAGATCGTCACAGAAGTTGATCGCAGCGCCAAAGCAGTCGATGAACTCGAACTGCGTAAGATTCTGTCTGGTCCAGACGATAACCGCAATGCCATCCTCACGATCAACGCCGGAGCAGGTGGAACAGAGGCTCAAGACTGGGCAGAAATGCTCATGCGGATGTATACGCGGTGGGCCGAAAAGCACGACTTTGAAGTATACCTTGCAGAAGAGCAGGAAGGCGATACTGCAGGTATCAAGAGCTGTACGCTGGAGATCCGCGGACGCTATGCCTTTGGATATCTCAAGGCAGAGAACGGCGTGCACAGGCTTGTGCGCATTAGCCCTTACGACTCTAATGCCCGACGTCATACATCGTTCGCATCTGTCTTCGTGTACCCTGAAGTAGACGATGAAGTAGAGATCGTGATCAACCCCGCTGATGTTGAAATGGATACGTTTCGATCAGGGGGCAAGGGCGGACAAAACGTGAACAAGGTCGAAACCGCCGTTCGTTTGCGTCACATCCCTTCCGGCATCGTTGTGGCATGTCAGCAGGAGCGCTCGCAGCTCCTGAACCGCGAGCATGCGATGAAGATGCTGAAGTCGCGTCTCTATCAACAACGTCGCGAAGAAGAAGAAGCAGCCAAGGCCGCCATCGAGGGTTCCAAAAAGAAGATCGAATGGGGCTCGCAGATCCGGTCGTATGTCTTCCAGCCCTATACCATGGTGAACGATCACCGTACGGAAACGAAGATCACAGACGTGCACTCGGTGATGGACGGAGATCTCGATGAGCTGTTAAAGGCCTACCTGCTTCTTGAGGATGAACTGCAGAACTCATGAGCACGAGTAGCATCCACGCTGTAGCCAAGGTGCTCGATACAAGCGCTCGTGTGTGCGTGCTGACAGGTGCGGGCGTTAGCGCTGAGTCGGGTGTTGCAACGTTTCGCGACCCTGATGGACTCTGGGCGCGCTTCTCTCCATATGAGCTTGCCAGCATGGATGGCTTTCTAGCCAACCCAGATCGTGTGCGCGATTGGTATAACTACCGTCGCGCTATCATCAACAGCGTAGAACCCAATGAAGGTCATGTAACATTGGCAACGCTTGAGAAGCTTTGGGGCGAGAACTTCACACTCGTTACCCAGAACGTAGACAGACTGCATCAGCGTGCTGGCAGTGTGTGCGTGCTCGAGGTACATGGTAACATTCATGAGAATCGCTGCAGCAACTGTGAAGCTGTTCGCAGTGACGATGAGCTCGTATGCCCAGCATGCTCCGGTGCTATGCGTCCCAATGTAGTGTGGTTTGGCGAGGACCTCCCACAGGACGTCTTCGCAGCGGCGGAAGAAGCCGCCCGCACATGCGACGTTATGCTCGTTGTTGGTACAAGCGCCGATGTGTGGCCTGCGGCTGGCCTGCCCCATACTGCCAAGATGGCGGGAGCACAGATCGTAGAAGTCAATCCGAATCAGACATCACTCACGCCACACGTGCACCATGTGCTCAATGGCACCAGTGCTGTAGTGCTTCCACAACTTCTCGAGGCAATGGCATGATCATCGGCATCGGCACCGACGTTGTGGATATACCTCGCGTTCAAAAGTCGTTGGAGGAATACGGTGAGCGATTCTTAGTAAAAGTGTTTACTGAAGAAGAAATCGCCTACTGCAACCATTTTGGCGACACCCGTTATCTGCATTACGCCGCTCGCTTTGCAGCGAAGGAGGCCTTCTCCAAGGCCATTAAAACAGGTATGAGAGATGGAATGTCGTTTAAGCAGGTAGGGATTCGCAATCTTCCATCTGGAGAGCCAATCATGGAATTGTTCGGTCCCATGCTCGAGCGCTGGGGAAGCCACACGATTCACGTAAGCCTTAGTCACACAGCAACCGTAGCTCTGGCTGTGGTTGTTATTGAATCAGTTTCGCAATCGTAATCACACCCTGTTATGCTTCCATCGATCTATAATCCGTCAGAGCCATTTACCCTTGGATTGTTAGGGGGCGGACAGCTTGCCAAGATGACTGCTCAAGAAGCCTACAAAATGGGGCTTCGTGTAGCTGTTATTGAACATGGTGCTGATTCTCCTGCTGGCATGATGACGAAGAAGGAATTCCCAGGGGGCTGGAAAAACCCTGAAGATCTTGAAGCATTCATTCAGGCCTCGGATATCATCACGCTCGAAAATGAATTCATCGATCCAGACATTCTTGACGTGATCGCAGAGCGCCGGCTTGTCTTCCCAACACCAGATACTATGCGTCTGGTGCAGGACAAGTTTATTCAGAAGCAGACGTTTGCAGCAGTTGGTGTCCCAACTCCGCACTTTGCTGAGATCACATCGAAACAGGATCTCGTGGACTTTGGCCAGAAGCATGGCTATCCCTTTGTTGCAAAGACACGCAAGTTTGGCTACGACGGTTACGGCAATGCCACGATCAAGCGCGAGACAGAGATCGATATGGTATGGCGCAGGTTTATGGAAGGCGAAGACCCTCGCCCCCTGCTTGCCGAATCATTCGTGACGTTTACGAAAGAACTTGCCGTGATGGTTGCGCGTAACAAGCGCGGCGAAATCGCCGTGTATCCATGCGTGCAGACAATCCAGCAGGGCCATGTATGCGTTACTGTGCTTGCACCGGCACCTATTGAACCGGAACTGCAGAAACGTGCACAGGAGATCGCAGTTGCATGCGTAGAGACTATCAATGGTGTTGGCGTCTTCGGTATCGAGATGTTTCTCACAACCGATGATCAGATCATCTTTAACGAAATCGCGCCGCGTCCACATAATAGCGGACACTATACCATCGAGGCCTGCCACACATCACAGTTCGAGAACTGCATACGCGCTGTAACCAACCTGCCCCTTGGCTCTGCCGACATGCGCGTGCCCGCCGCATGCATGATCAACCTTCTTGGAGAGCGCACCGGCAGTGGCATCCCCGACAGCGTTATCGAAATGCTCAAGGTCGACGACGTGGCGCTGCACCTCTACGGCAAGAAAGACGTCCGCATGGGCCGCAAGATGGGTCACCTAACAGCCACCGGCGCTACCGTAGACGAAGCCTTTCAGCGTGCGAACCTGGCGCTGAATAGGTTCGTTTGGTAAACTGGTGCCAGGCGATCGTACTTCGTCATTCGTACCTCGTCATTCGTACCTCGTCATTCGTCATTATGGCTCACCTATCTATTATTCACCCGTATCGTAATCCACACTCCGATTACGCCGATGATGATGTTACCAAGCCACATTGCGAGGAACGGCGAGAGGTAGCCTCGGTCTGCGAATTCTTCGCCACCGATCATGGACATCCAGTAGATCACATAGAAGCCCAGAGAGTACATGGCGCTGGTACCGAAGTTGCCCCCTTTTGTAAGGATTCCAAGGGGGCTGCCAACGATCACAAAGAGAAGGCAGGCAAATGGAATGGCGTACTTTTTGTGAATCTCGACAAGGTACTTGTTCGCTAGGATGCGTTCGCTTTTTGCACGCTGATATTCTGATTCGACGATCATTTGCGCCGTTGCGATAAATGAGCTGGCACGACCAAGGATCTCCGTCCTGGTAAGTGTTTTCGAAACAACCGGCGCAGGATTGCGCAAGTCGTTGATGTGCAGGTGCATTGACGAATCGTAGCGCTGGTTGGCAAGACGTTCCTGAAGCTGCGCTCTGTCTACGATGGACTGCATGTCGGCGATGGTCATTTCGCGCTCGCCACGGGAGCTACCCGTTACGTCGCTGGCTTCGTAAAAGAATTTATCAGCCGGCAGAACTATCTGATACCGATCGAACGATACAACACGGTAGTCGTTCGGATTTCGAACTCCGCGTTGGTGGATCTCTCCCCTGGAGAGCTGAATCACCAGTCGCGTAAGTGAGGGAGAAAACGCTAGGCGTCCACTATCGGCACTGATGACGTTTACGAAGTCCATCTTTGATCTGTCGTAGATAGACACACCAAGCATTGAACCATCAGGGAGCACTCTGCGCGCTAGAATCGATGTGGTTGCGTTGAACGTTGTAAACTGACCCTCCTCGACCGCGAACGAGGGTTTGGTGCTCTCGATGTCCCGCATCATTCCAGTCAAGCGTACATTCGAATCCGGTAGCACGCTGTCCGTGTACCAGAACGTAAAGCTCCACAACAAGCATCCAACGGCCATCACGGGTATCATCATTTTGAAAAGCCCCATGCCGCTGGCCTTCATCACGGTTACTTCGTGACTGCTGGACATGGAACCAAATGCCATGATGGTACTGAAGAGTACGCCGATCGGGATGGCGAGTACAACGATCCAAGACAGATTGAGGACGAGAAACTGCGCGATGGTGGCCGCATCAAGCCCCTTGCTGGCGAGCTTGTCTACCCAGCGCATCATGTACTGAATCAGGAACAAGGCCATGATTACCGACGTCCCAAAGACGAAGGGGGCTATATGACTGCGCAGGATGTAGCGGTAGATAAGCATGTGGCTTATGCCCGCTTTCGTTCACATTCCTTGATCAGCTTCTCGAATTCAACGGTCTTCTCGGGCTTTTGCTTTTGCAGTGCCTTGAATGCCTCGATGGCAAGTTCGAAAGAACCTTGCTGCATGTAGATGCGTGCAATCGTCTCGGTGATCATGATGGGTGACTGCATAGCACTGAAGTCTTCCCGTGAGATCTCCTGGTCGTTTCCGCCAGTATTGCGCGGCAGGCGTGCATCGTTAAGCCGGGCTGCAAGTTCTTCCAGTGTTACAGGTTTCTTGCGAGGCTCCTGTGTTTCAGACGGACGCGCTGTGCGGCGAATCGGGTGGAATGTTCGAAATGCCGGTGGGTCCAGCAATGACGTAATCTCCCGACGCCCGCGCGAGCGCGTTCCCTCGAATCGCAGACTCGTAAACTCGAGTCCGGGAATCAGTCGTACGCTCGAGCTTCGAATGATCCTCGTATCAGTTGTGATCGGAGCCATCTCGATAAGCCGCAGGACGTTCGGATGAGACGTCACTGGCGATGGGCCTTCGAAGGTCTCAAGTTCTGGCTCGATCGCGAGTTCTACGTGGACCTCTGATTCTGCCTCAATGATGAAATCTTCAGAGAACTCTGCCACTGGTTCAATCGCAGGTTCTTCAAAACACACTACTTCAGATTCGGTCGCAGGTTCTACCTCGAGAACCGGTACTGATTCGGCAATCAGCTCCACTTCAGGAACCTGATCCTCGTCAAACGTTTGTGGTTCCTCGATATCTGGCGTGTCTTCTACCAGAGATTCCTGTTGCGCCTGGATGTAGGATTTGAGCAGCGGCAGTCCCGGAAACCTCGTGTGGAGGGCTTCACGGATTACCTGTGCATCATGATGCTGACCTAACGATTCATAGGCCGAAGCAAGCAATACGTACCCGCCGATATAGTCCGGGTAGTGCTCAACACCGGATGCGCAAAGCTGCGCAGCCTCTAGGATGCTATTAGACTGCAACAGGTGAATTGCAGTAACAGCAAACGATGGGTCCGGGCGATTAGTCGCGGTTACCAAACAAGCGGAGCAGGTACAGGAACAAATTGATGAAGTTCAAATACAGAGACAATGCTCCGATGATCGCACGCTTATGGGCAAGACCTTCGCCAGCATACATCACGATTGCCTGTTCCTTGATCTTATTCATTTCATAGGCTGTAAGACCAGTGAAGATCAGGACGCCGATTACACTGACGGCGAACTCAAGAACGCCGCTGCCAAGAAACACATTGACGAGTGACGCGATGATGAGTCCAATAAGCCCCATGAACAGGAAAGATCCCATGCCCGTTAGGTCTCGCTTGGTGGTGTATCCGAACACAGCAGCAGCCGTATACATGCCTGCAGCAATCAGGAACACCTGGAAAATGCTACCTAGATCGTAGATGAGGAAGATTGCCCCGAAGGACAAGCCGTTGGTAAGGGCGTAGGCAATGAACGTTCCGGCTGCCGTGCTTGGCTGCATCTTGTCGATGCGGGCCGATAAAAAGAACACCATTGCTAAAGGGGCCAGCATCACAACCCATACGAGCGGTGTGCCAAAGATCGCCGCCTGTAACGTTTCACTCGAGGCAACAAGTGCTGCGCTAGCTGTTGTAAGTAGAAGACCTCCAACCATCCACGCATATACGCGCTGCACGTATGAACGGATAGCCTCCTGGCTTATCGCCTGCGAAAACGTTGTGTTTGACTGCATGTTCATGATGAACCTCAACGATGATAGTACTACCTGTTTCGCGTTATGACAAAGTTAGCAAAGTCCAACAGTGCCGACTTGTATTGCGAATCGGGAAACACGACGATTTTCTCACACGCCTGTTGTTGAAGGTCGTGAGCTGTTTGCTGGGCAGAGGTTATACCATCGTGACGAGTCACAAAATCAATCACCCGTTGAACGTCTTTTGTGTCTGCCTTCTTCGACTTTACGATTCCGACGATCTTCTTTGACTCAGACGCATCGGCTTTCTGAAGCGCCCGGAGCAGCGGCAATGTGATCTTGCCCTCGCGAATGTCGTTGCCTACAGGTTTTCCGAGAATCATCGTGCGACTCGTGTAATCTAGGACGTCGTCGCGAATCTGAAAGGCAAGGCCCACCAACTCTCCATAGTCACGCAGTGCCGAGCGAACGTTAACGTCGTCGGACGCGCTGATCGCACCCACTTCGCAGCAGGTAGATATCAGGGAGGCGGTTTTGTCGGAGATAATGCGGAAGTAGGTTTCTTCGTCAATTGTCTTCTGACGGCTTTTCTGAATCTGCAGCAGCTCGCCCTCACTCATACGCCGCACGGCCTCGCTGGTAACCCGCAGGTAGTCGAATTCATTGGTATTGACGGCGATCAGTAAGCCCCTTGATAGGAAATAGTCGCCAACGAGCACTGCAACCTTGTTTTTCCAGACCGCATTGATCGATGCCACGCCTCTGCGTTCGTCTGAACTGTCTACAACATCATCATGCACCAGCGTTGCCGTGTGAAGCAACTCTACCATGGCCGCACCAATAAACGAACGCTCGTTGATTGCACCGCACAGACCAGCAGATAGAAACACCAGTGCAGGTCGAACGCGTTTGCCGCGTTGCTTCATGATGTAGCGTACAACAGTATCTAGTAGTGCTGTTCGGGAACGAACCTGGTCGCGCATGTACGACTCAAAACGCTCAATCTCGGTTGCAACTGGTACGCTGATCGATGAAATGCTGTGTGAACTCATGGAGGGGGCTTAAACTGCCGGTTTAGGTTGTACAATCCGGGCAACTACCACACTGATCTCGTAGAGAACCCAGAGTGGCACAGCAACCATGAGCTGGCTAACGGGATCGGGAGAGGGTGTAATGATGGCGGCGAGAATAAGGATAACAACGATGGCATGCCTGCGGTACTTTGTCATTGTAGCCGATGTAAGCATCCCAATACGTGCTAACACGAAGGTTACCATTGGAAGTTCAAAGATCAGTCCGCTGGCAAGCAGCATGTTTACCAGAAAGCTGAAGTAACTCCCAACGTAGATGTTGTTCTCAATGTTGGCATTTGCGAACTCTGTTACATAACTCAGCATACTTGGGATGAGAAACAGATACCCGAACGCAACCCCAAGAAGAAAACAAAAGCTGGTAAGTAAGGTGATCCTTAGGGCCCATTTCCGCTCGGTCATGTACAGGCCTGGGGCAACAAAACACCATACCTGATAGAGAATCCACGGGAATGCCAGGATGATACCCGAGAGAAAGATCACCTTGAAGTACAGAAATGTCTGTCCAAACGGCTCGATATTCTGCAGTTTTACATGGGAATCTATGGCTGGCTTCAAGAGGAGGAGATTCATGATCTCGTCCCCGAAGTACCCCACCACACAACAGGCCACTAGGAGTCCGTAAGCAGCATACAATAGCCGGCGCCGGAGTTCCTCTAAATGATCGAGGAATCCCATCTCTTTTCCGGGTTCTTGTGTTGCTGACGACATGCTGAAGATTCTGCCTTTTTGTAGCTTTAGGTGCTGCGAAAATACGCAGGAGGAGCACCTAAAATGTTTTTGGACTTTAGCAAGCGAAAAAAATTAACAGCTACCACATTTTTTGCTTGTTAGAGATGACGTAGCAAGAGATATTCGCATCCCGATCGCACTTCGGAGCACGGGAACAGCAGCAGAGGGGAATTGAATCGGTAGTTGGGGGGAGATAACTACGTTGGGATACAGAAATTGACTATGAATAAGAGCACGACACGGGTTTCGCAGCAAAGCGTTACAGATGCAGAGGGCCTTTGGGGTCAGTGTCTGGACATTGTTCGCGATAACGTTTCTGATCAAGTCTTCAAGACCTGGTTCGAGAAGATGCGTCCAATGAAGTGGGATGGTAGCCAGCTTACGCTGGAACTGCCGAGCCACTTCTTTTACGAGTGGATCGAGCAGCACTACTCAAACCTGCTGCAGAAGACCATTCAGCGTGTGCTCGGCGCCAAGGCAAAGGTTGTATTTGAGGTTGTTGTTGACGATGGTGGTTCATCGCAGGACCGCAAGACCGTAAAGCTTCCAGGACTTCGTGGCGGTGTTCAGCCGTCGCTACCGTTCAGCGAAGCAAAGCCGCAAACGCAGGCTCCGGTTCGAACAACACACTATCCAACGTATTTCAATCCGCGGTACACATTTGAGAATTTCATCCGCGGTGAAAACAACCAGCTCGCTACATCAGCAGCTATCGCTGTTGCAGATAATCCTGGCAAGACCAAGTTCAACCCGCTCGTGATCTACGGTCCAACGGGTCTTGGCAAAACACACCTCGTACAGGCCATTGGTAACCGCGTTCTCCAGCGCAACCCTCAGGCAAAGGTGCTCTATACGAACTCCGAGAAGTTCACGATGGAGTATATCAATGCCATCCAGACAAACAAGGTGCCGGAATTCACGAACTTCTACCGTAGCGTAGATGTACTTATCGTGGACGACATCCAGTTTCTGGGCGGAAAAGAAAAGACGCAGGATAACTTCTTCCACACGTTCAATGCTCTGCATCAGGATGGCAAGCAGCTTATTCTAACGTCAGACAAACAGCCGAAGGATCTTGCTGATCTCGATGAGCGTCTGATCTCCCGCTTCCAGTGGGGCCTTACAACGGATATTCAGCCCCCTGATCTCGAAACACGCATCGCAATCCTCCAGCAGAAGAGCATGGAAGAGGGCATGGACCTTCCAGGTGATATTCTCGAGTACGTTGGTATGCATGTAACAAGCAGCGTACGTGAACTCGAAGGATGCCTGATCTCCATCCTAGCAAAGGTGTCGTTGGATCGCAGAGAACTTACGTTAGATCTTGCCAAAGAAGTTGTACGGGGTATTTCCAGCGCGGCAAGTTCCCGCACGCTTACAATTGATGAGATCAAGAAGGAAGTTGCTACGTTCTACAACATTGAGACAGCGTTGTTGTCTGCTAAGACACGAAAGCACGAGATCGTACTTGCACGCCAAATGTCGATGTACCTTGCAAAGAACCTGACACAGACATCGCTGAAGAGCATCGGTATGCACTTTGGTGGACGCGACCACACAACGGTCCTGCACTCGTGTCAGCAAATCTTGAATTACATCGACACGGATAAGAAGGTTCGCCAAGACGTAGAGTTTTTGAAAAAAGCACTACGCGGATAACTTGGTAGATTTCGAATAAGTGTTAAATTCGCAATCCCTATTCCGCAGTAGCTCAGCTGGTTAGAGCATCTGACTGTTAATCAGAGGGTCCGGGGTTCAAGTCCCTGCTGCGGAGCACAACATCACACAAAAGGCTATACTTGAATAAGTATGGCCTTTTTGCTTTATACAATGGTGCGCCGTGATCATCTCTGCTGAATCCATCGTGCTGCATTCACGTCGTTACGGCGATTCGTCAAGGATCGTTACGCTGTACACGCGCGAGCTGGGCAAGGTTTCGGTGGTAGCAAAGGGTGTGAGGACCACGAAATCTTCGATGAGTGCGGCCCTGGAGCCCCTTTCTCACTGCAGATGCACGATCTATCACGGTAAGAACAAAGAGCTGCATACATTATCACAGGCAGAGACGGTTACCCCAAGGCGTAACCTAACAACGTTGGAGCATCTACAGTCTGGGCTGTTGATCTGCGAGGCCATTATCCGCACGCAGGCACAGGAACAGGCAGAGACCGACGTGTTTGAGCTGGTTCGAAAGGCACTCGAGGTACTGGAAACAACAGATGAGGTCCATGCATATAGTGTAAGCGTTGCCATGCGGTGCCGGCTTGCAGAAGTAATGGGCTTTGGACTGCAGTTTGTGCCTCCATTGGATACGCCGGCGGTCTTTATCGACATTACCGATGGAAGCGTCCTCGTTGGCGGTATGGGCGTGCAGATGTCTCGCGCGGCATATCAAGCGATGTATTCGTCCCGGAAAGGACACTGGACTGCTGTCTCCGATGCAGACAGACTTGAGATTGAATCCACTCTGTCTTTGTACTTCTCTCATCATCTCGAACGACGTATCGTAGCACAGTCGTACTCAAGCCTACGGTAAGGGGCTTATATTCGCTGCTATGATTGGTGATATAGCCCTGACGTTATTCTTTGTTGTGCTCAACGGATTTTTTGTTGCAGCAGAGTTCGCTCTCGTAAAGGTTCGTGCTTCGCAGATAACCATCAAAGCTCGAGAGGGAAATTTCTTTGCGGGCATTGCGAAGCACATTCTCGAACACCTTGACGAATACCTGAGCGCATGCCAGCTTGGCATTACACTTGCATCACTTGGGTTAGGATGGATTGGTGAGAGTGTTGTCTCCCACATTGTTTTGCAGGCTGCTTCTGCGCTTAACGTTCAGCTTTCTGTTGAGTATCTGCACACGATCTCTATCGTAATCGCTTTTGCCATCATTACCGTACTGCATATCGTTGTTGGTGAGATAGCACCCAAGACATACGCTATACGTCGATCTGAAGCCGTGACTCTTGCCGTAGCCGTCCCTATGCGTGCGTTCTACGTTGTGTTCCGTCCGGTGGTAGCCCTGCTTAACTGGATGTCCAATGCTATGCTTGACATGGCTGGTATCCATCCAGCAGGCGAACATGACGTGCACACACCGGATGAACTCCGTTACCTGATCGCTGAAAGCTCCAAACAGGGAGCACTCGAGGTATCCGAGCAGGAGCTGATCGAAAACGTTTTTGAGTTTACCGAGACAACAGCGGCACAGGTGATGGTGCCAAGGTCGAAGATCACCGCACTTGACGGTGATCTACCCGTTGCGGAGCTTCTCGATACGGTGATGCGGGAGGGATATTCGCGTCTGCCAGTGTATTCTCACTCTATCGATACGATCATTGGAATCATTTATGCAAAGGACCTACTCACGTTGATGCACCACCGAGACCTCATCATCCTGCAGGATGTTCTGCATGCCCCTTACGTGGTGCAGGAGGATGTAAAGATCAAGCGTCTCTTGCGCGATATGCAGAGAGACAAGGTGCACATGGCCATCGTTATCGATGAGTTTGGTGGTACGGCCGGACTTCTTACTCTCGAAGACATTATCGAAGAGCTGGTCGGCAATATTCAGGATGAGTACGATGATGAAGCACCTTTGCACACGAATCAAACATCGGATGCCATCGAACTTGACGCATCCATCCGGATAGATGAGGCAAATGAGTTCCTGCTCGAGCCCCTTCCTGAAAGCGATGATTACGAAACACTTGGTGGCATGATCAACAATTATGCTGGACGTATCCCGGCAGCCGGTGATGTTGTGCCGCTTGAGACATACGAGTGTACGGTACTGTCTGCTACTCCTCGCAGAGTAGAGCGCGTGGTGCTGAAAAAGATCTAACGGCTGTGTGCCGATTACTTAACAACAAGCATCGGTTTCACAACCGAATAGCCAGGAGCTTCCAGCACAACATTGTACAACGTTGATGCAGCTGGTGTTTCGATCACATTGTATTCAATGCTGTGAATGCCACCCGGTAGCGTAGAATGAACAAGTGTGGCAACCGCATTACCTACAAGGTCGGTCACACGAACAACTACAGGCAGTGGTTTCGGTAAGCGGAAGGTAATGGTTGCCCGCTCTGTAACAGGATTTGGGTAGACGTCTTCCAGCTCGACATCTGATACCGTGGACGGTCTTGATACAACACCCGTGCCCGGTTGGTCCAGCTCAACAGTTACAGCAGAGGTACGTATCTGGGTGCATGGCGTAGAAAGTACGGCATGGTAGGTTCCGATGGCAGATGCTGATGTGATGCGAATCTCCGGAGTTGTTGCTCCAGTAAGGGGCTCATCATTCCTAAACCACTGGATGTCATAATACTTGGCCTGCTTTTCGAGCTCAATACCAAGTGTAACCGGTGTGCCGTGTGCAACGCGTACGGTGCTCATTGGCTCGAGAGGTTTAGAGCCCCATCCCGCAACACGCGTTAGGCGCGGGGCCTGACCCGCAATGCTGATGCTGAGCACTGCGAGGAACGATACTGCGAATGTGAAAAGGCGTGTGCCCATGAGAAACCTCTGTTTGGCCGACGAAAATATAGCGAAATTCGTGGCACCTGTAACTAAGTCATGCACACGTACAAACCGCCACGGATCTTCATTACTGCAGGCGAACCTTCGGGAGACGCACATGCGGCGCGACTGATGGCGGCCATCAGGTTGCAGGTGCCGGATGTGATCTTTGAGGGCTTTGGCGGACCCCGCATGGAGATGGAGGGTCTGCGGTCGCTGGCTCATATCCGCGACTTAGCCGTAACAGGGTTTTATGAGGTGGCTAAACGGTATTCGTTCTTTACCGACCTAATGAAGCGCTGTGAAAAGGCCATCAGTGCCAACAAACCCGACATGTTCATACCGGTAGACTATCCGGGGTTTAACATGCGTCTTGCCGCACGTGTGCGCAGTCCGCGAATGCCCGTTGTGTGGTATATCGCTCCACAGCTCTGGGCATGGGGCGAGCGGCGCGCCACTGAATTGGCAAGAGTTGTGGACAGGCTACTTGTGGTGTTTCCCTTCGAGGTTGAATTCTTCCAGCAGCGCGGCATTGCTGCTGAATACGTTGGGCATCCGCTGATGGAAACACTTGCAGATGTCAGCCCAGAACGAAAACACGATCAGATACTCTTGATGCCAGGGAGTAGACGTCAGGAGATTCAGCACCACGTTCCCTTGCTTACCGATGTGGTCCGAAGACTTCGATCATCCCATTCTGACTTGCAGTTCGTAGTTGCGAAATCTGCAAACGTCGATGAGTCACTGCTGCGTCCGCTGCTGCAGGCTGGGGCAGAACTTCGCAGCGATGCCAGACATGAGATGCAGACTGCTGCGGCCGGACTCATCAAGGCAGGAACGTCTACGCTAGAGGCAACGCTGAGCGGCCTGCCGTTTTCTACATTCTACCGCACCTCGTTTCTGAGTTATCATATCAGCAAGCATCTGGCTAACATTTCATCGGTTACGCTTGCAAACCTCCTGCTCAAGCGCAGTGTTGTGCGAGAGTTTATCCAGTCGGAGGCACGTCCGGAAGCGCTTGCATCGGATATTCTTGATCTGCTGGAAAACAAACCACGACGTCTTGAACTCCAACAGGCCATGCACGAGATTCAAACGATGCTGGCTGGTAAGGGCGCAAGCACGACTGCTGCCCACATTGTTACGTCAATGTTGAGTAAGCGATGAAGTCGATACTTCTTTCAATCCTCGTGCGGATGCTTGCGCGTACATGGACGATTCGCGTACATGGACGCTTACCAACCGGACCCTCCATCGTAGCGTTCTGGCACGGGGAGATGCTGCCTGTGTGGTTTTCCTTCCGTGCACTCCGACCCGTTGCACTTGTAAGCTCCAGTAAGGATGGTTCACTCCTTTCCCGGCTTCTGCAGGATTGGGGGTACACCGTGGTTCTCGGATCTTCCTCGAAGGGTGGAAAGGAAGCACTTGATCAGCTTGTGCATGAGGCGTCGTCGAAGGTTGTGCTCATTACACCCGACGGGCCCAGGGGCCCCTTGCATCAGGCCAAGCCAGGTGCTGTTATTGCTGCACATCGCGCAGGTGTTCCGCTGATTCTCGTGCGGATGTCCACGTCTCGATCGAAGGTGTTCGCACGTTCTTGGGACAGATTTCAGCTGCCACTTCCGTTTGCGAAAGTAGACCTACACGTTGATGATCAATGGTCGATACCAGCTGATGCATCGCGCGAGCAGCTGGACTCGATGATCACCGCAATGAACAACCGTATGAAGTCTCTGGTCTCTGCCGAATGATCAGCTTGCTTCAATCTCTATATGCGTGGGTAGTGCGCAGGCGCAATGCTCAGTTCGATTCTGGCAAGCGTCCCGTTGTGCAGGTTACCAAACCGGTGATCAGCGTTGGCAACATCACCGCAGGCGGTACGGGTAAGTCTCCGGCGGTGCAACTTGTGGCGCGCATTCTTATGGACAATGGCTTAAGGCCTGCTATCGTACTTCGTGGCTACAAGCGCAGGTCTAAGGGGCTTGTTGTAGTGCACGATGGCACATCGATTTGCGCAACGGTAGAGCGTGCGGGCGATGAAGCATTTATGCATGCTACAATGCTGAATGTTCCGGTGGTTGTGAGTTCCGACAAGGTCGAAGCTGCAGCCCATGCTGCCGGATGTCTGCCGTGTGATGTGATCATTGTCGATGACGGATACCAGCATCGTTCTCTGCATCGATGCATAGATGTTGTGCTAGTAAACGATGAAACGCTAACAAGCACGCTCCTGCCCGGTGGACGTCTACGAGAGCCCATCAATGAACTGCGCCGTGCATCGATCATCATATGTGCAGAGGCGTCTCTCGAAAATCGCATACAAGACTACAGCGCGTCTAACGCTCTTGTTGTGTCTTCGACGATAGAGATGCACTGCGATGCTCCGCTAGATAGTCCGGTGATCATCGCAAGTGGCATTGCACATCCAGATCGAATGCGGATATCACTTGAGCACGCCGGATACATGATCGTTAAGCACATGGTCTATGATGATCATCATCGATATCGAACACGGGATATCTGGAACATCAGAGATGCCGCGGCTTCGATGAGTGCGGTTGTTGTAACAACGGACAAAGACATTGCAAAGATTCGCAGTGTTGATTCGTCGAATGACCTCCATGCCACAAGCATCCGTGTAGCACACATCCGCATGCGGATTAATCAACCAGAGTTTACAGAACGACTTCTCCAGGATATTCGGAATGAACATCGCCGTCTCGAAGAGTGAAGGGGCAACCATTGACAACTACATTTCGTGGCTTGGTGCCGCGCGAGAAGATGTAGAAGTAATCGAATTGGCTGGTTTAACGCCGGATGAGGCCAAGCAGGCATTAGCAGGTGCATGCGGGCTCGTGTTGAGCGGAGGAGCAGATGTAGATCCGATTCGCTACGGACGCGAGGATCTGCGTTCGCTCTGCAAGATGGATCCGGTGCGAGACGAGATGGAGCTTGCCCTCATAGAGGAAGCACGCGAGCTTCAAATACCCGTCCTCGGTATCTGCAGAGGTATGCAGATCCTGAACGTTGCTTACGGCGGTTCTCTCGTTGCAGACATTCCGTCCCAGCACACTACGGAAACTGAGCATCGCCAGGATGCAGAAACCAAGATCGATGCTGTTCACAGCGTAGAGCTGCAGCCCGGCACGATCATGCGGCATCACATGCGAACATTCGAAGGCATGGTAAACTCAGCACATCATCAGTGCGTCGATCAGCTTGCCGATCTCTTTACACCATCAGCCTATTCCTCGGACGGTATCATCGAGGCTCTGGAATGGGGCGATGCGTCGCTTGGGGGTAAACCATTCTTGTTTGCTGTGCAATGGCATCCAGAGCGCCTTGATTTCGACAATCCGATGTCGCTGCCTATTGCTCAGCATTTTCTTCTTGAGGCAGATGCATATCGGGTGCTCGTGAAAGGTATCCGCTAAGTCCAATCCATAGCTCTGGAACTGGCAACTCCACAGTTGGTGAATGCGTAACACTTGCCAATGCCGATAGACTGATCATTCGGTTCCACGTCCATTCTGCGCCCAGACTCCAACGCAGTCCATATCCATTGCAATAGACCATTCGTTGCAGATCTCTCGACACATAGTCAATGATCCGTGGCGCTATCAGATAGGTTGGGCTTGCGAACTGCAGGGCCCTAGCACGCAGAGTTGTGCTGGTATGTGGACGCCATATCACCTCTACGCGTGTTGTAGTTGATGATGCCGTGCCAGAGACGTCCCAGATCCATCGTACATCAGCTCTGGCCCGCCAGAGAAGCGACGGACGGATGATGCGTTCTATCGTCGATTGAAGTCCAACACGATACACATGCTTCTGAGCCCGAATACCGTTCAGGGATACGCCGTCATCATCGCGGCTGGCCTGCCCCCTCCATACGATATGCAGTTGAGACGTTACTGTTTGACGAATCTCTGTTCTGAGCGAGATCTCAGATTCGGGAAAGGGGGCGTTGTAGGTTCGTGACATTGACTGCTTCAGCAGAAGCCAGACGTTCCACCCAACTAGCGAGCGAATGGTCTGTCCGGCCGAGATAGCAACACCCTGTATGTTTTGCGGCCTCGATGACACCGCAGAAAGAGATCCAAGCGGCAGATTGACAGAATCAGCGCACATCCATGCACTCAATCCAAGAGAGAGCAGGGGGCTTCGGTACGCATATGATACCTGTACTGCCGGCAGACCCTGCGAGGTGCAGGCAATCTCACCTATTGCGCTATGTGGTCCATTACGTGTTCGCAGCCAGCAGCTTGCGCTGAACGGTTCGATTGGGGTGCGACGTAGAATGTTGAATCCAACAGTATATGTCGGACGATGCAGTGTTGCAGCCATGGCATAGCTCATGGTAGAATCGCTCAATGCCCGTCCGGCAGCTAGGCCTATTGCCATAGCTCCGCTATCGATCAACGCGGATAAACCGAACCCGCGCAGTGCCGGAGAGCGGTATCGGGATTTCCATGGCTCGACAAACGTGTCGTTCTGACGCGGCATAGGCACTGACCGAACCGAGCGAAATCCTATGCCTGCAGACCCCAATAGCAGTCCTGTGCCGGCAAAGAGTCCGATATCACCCAGATGTGCCGTGATGTTGCCCGCTGCACCTGAGAGCCAGTATCCGGCAGGTGCTGTTTCCGTGGGAGAAGTTTGGGCAGTGTATCCTGCCTGAACCTTAGCCAGCGAAGCATCGACGCGATAGGATAGTGTACTCATTGCTGTATCGCGCTGCAGAACAACTACACGGAGGGACGCAGGAATGTCCTGATACCAGTCGAGTGCGTCGACGTCTGATGCAATGTCGATCGTATCTATGTCTACCTCGTCGAGCACAGTCCGCGATGAATCACATCCCATGATCGCAACCATGATTGCTAGTACCAGCATAGCGAGATCCTTTGCTGCAGCCCAATGAGTTCTCGCTGCTTGATTCCGAGAACAACGTGCATGCTCTGCGAAACGGGGAAGCGCACTGCAAACTCTACACCGATGGGGCTTGCCTGGAGGCGAACAAGGGCTGACACAGAATCTGTTACATCATACGTTGCGCTGATCGTGCTACGGAGCCGTGATCTCCATGATGATGCCATCTCGAAACTGACTGCACCGCTGCTGAACTTCTGCGATATACCGAGCATGAATTGCGGTTGCGAAGGTCTGCCCCATACTACGGCGTCGATTATTCCGGAGCTGATGTGCCAGTCAACCAGGCGCATACTTGCTGCAATGTCTATTCCGCATGACCATTGGTCTGGGAAGAAACTCACGGCATACCATTCGGCCGAGGTCTGCAATGCTAGGAGGTAGTCTTCTCTCGGCCGCCAGTGCGTGCGCGCGCTCACAACCGAATGCAGCATTCCGGGAGCCCCCTGCAGAGCAGCGAACAGCGATGAATGATACTGGGGCATCCCATATGCCGCTTGGATCTGAGAAAGTGTGGCATGTCCAAATGGTATGGGCAGAACATCAAGGGATAGTTCGGGGCGGATAGCAAACAACGGCGACTCCCTGGCGTCTGTTTCAGCAAGTGCATGTAGGGGGCTGATCGTTGGCTGAGAGCAGAGTGGACGTATGGGTATAACCACTACTGCGAAGAACACGATAATGGTGCGTAGATTCGTCCAACTTGGTTGAAGGAGAGCAGACATCATGACATTGAGAATTGCCCTATTCGTACTCTTTGTGCTGTTCATCGCGCAGAACGTGACAAGTTCTGCTCAGGAACTGCAGGCAACGGTGAACGTGAACATGCAGACGCTTACACAGGACCAGCGTCAGGACATGATGACGATGGCGCGCGACGTTGAGAGTTACCTGAACAACAACAGGTATCTCAATCGCGATTGGGACGGTGAATTGGTCCCTGTAGATGTAACCATCTACGTAAACGCCCGCAACGGTAACCGGGTAAGTGGACGTCTCTCGGTGGTGAGTAAGCGCTTGGTCAATAACGTTGTGGGCACCGGTTCGGGCCTGCTGCGGGTGTTCGATCAAGACTGGACGTTCGACTGGTCCTTTAGCCCAACACTTGTCTATCAGCCCCTTCGCTATGATCCGTTTACCAGCGTTCTAGACTACTACATGCTGGTGGCGATCGGTCTCGACATGGACACCTACGATGATCTTGCAGGAACAGAGGCCTACAAGATCGCCCAGCAGATCGCCCAGAACGGTAATGCTCAGGGTGTAAGTCAGTTCTCAACGGTCTATCAGCCGGGACAGCTTACACGGATGTCGTTGATCACAGAAATCATGGACATGCGTTTTCAGCCGTTCCGTAGACTTATCTATGACTACCATGATGCCATGGATACCTACGACAAGGACAAGCTCAAGGGGCTCGCAGATCTCGAACTCGTGATCAAGGACCTTGCAGATTTTAAGAAGAATAAACTCTCGAGCCGAAGCGTGCTGATGCAGGTGTTCTTCGATGCAAAGTCAATGGAGATCGCCGGGATGTTCAAGGGCGTCAAAAGTGCAGGGCTGTGGTCGGACCTGCGATTCCTTGATCCTGGAAACACACAGCTCTACGAAGCAGCACAGCAGGGCCGGTAAATATGTCTGATGTTGCCCGCAGGCATGAGACATACATGCGCGAGGCCTTGGCGCTGGCTGCAGACGCAGCCAAGTGTGGAGACGTACCGGTTGGCTGCGTTATCGTGCGCGGAGACGACGTCGTTGGCCGAGGAGCTAACCAAATCCAGCAGCTAGGCGATCCTACACGTCATGCTGAGATCGTGGCTATCGAGGATGCCGCTCGCACGATCGGCGAAAAATTTCTGCACGACTGCACACTCTACGTAACACTTGAGCCATGTACGATGTGTGCAGGTGCGATCGTTCTGGCCCGCATTCCAAATTTGGTCTATGGCGCTTCGGATGCAAAGACTGGCGCGTGCCGCAGTGTGTTCGAGCTCGTAGACGACCCCCGGCTGAATCACTCCGTGATCGTTCGTACCGGAATACTCGAAGAGGACTGTTCGGCTATGTTGTCTACATTCTTTGAGCAACAGCGTACGCAGGTACACGTGCCACAGCAGGAACAGCCACCAGCAGGTGCGCCGGGAATGCTGTGTCTGGTGCCTACGCCGATCGGTAATCTTGAAGACATGACGCTTAGGGCTGTCAAGACACTGCGTAAGGCCGATGTGATCGTCTGCGAGGATACACGTCAGACCAGCCCCCTGCTAAAGAAATACGATGTACCGAAAAAGCCACTTCTGAGTTATCACGAACACAATGAGCGTGAGCGGGCAGATGAAATCGTACGGCGTGTGAGGAGCGGACAGCTCGTAGCACTTGTTTCCGATGCGGGCATGCCCGGCATCAGTGATCCAGGCTACCGAGCCGTGCGGGCATGCGTGGAGGAGGGACTTCCTGTCTCTGCCCTACCGGGTGCCTCTGCGGTGATAACTGCAGCAGCTGCCTCTGGCCTGCCCACCGATAGGATTCTGTTTGGCGGATTTCTGCCTCATAAAAAGGGGCGCACAGCCGCATTAGAGTCACTCCTGAACGTACCCAGCACTACGGTGATCTTGTACGAATCTCCCCATCGGATGGCGCAGCTACTGAGCGAACTGGAAGAACTTGCAGGTCCGAACAGGGAAGTGGTGATCGCACGTGAGCTTTCAAAACTCCATGAAGAATATCTTCGTGGCACAGTGCAGTACCTTCGGGGCGTTCTTGAACAACGTACCGGCATCAAGGGCGAATGTGTTGTGCTCATAGCGTCGGCAACGTAATTGAAGGAAACATCAGCGTGTTCATATCGTTCGAGGGTATAGACGGTTCAGGCAAAAGCACACAGCTTTCCCTGCTGCGGGAGTGGTTGGAGTCCAAGGGACACACCGTGCTCACGATTCGCGAGCCTGGGGCCACCCTGTTGTCTGAATCCATACGAGAGATCCTTCTCAGCACAAAGCAGACTATTACACCAACGGCCGAACTATTGCTCTTTAGCTCCGCTCGTACGCAACTCGTGGAGATGATCATTGAGCCGGCGTTGCGGGACGGGAAGTACATCTTGTGCGACCGGTTTGTGGACAGCACGACGGCATATCAGGGCTATGGACGCCAACTGAACATGGACCAGGTACGTCAGTGCAACAATATTGCCACTCGCGGTGTTATTCCCCATGTAACGTTCTTTATCGACGTTGCATATGAGCAAGCTCAGCAGCGCATGCAGTTCACGCCCGGGTCTTCCGAGCCGGACCGCATGGAGCGATCTGGCAGAGAGTTTTTCGAGCGCGTTCGCGATGGGTATCTACAGATAGCCGCATCAGAGCCACAGAGATTTGTGGTAATCGATGGACACCGCGATCGAGAAGCCATCCATGCCGACATCGTTGCGTATCTTAGAGGCCCCATTTCTCATTGAAACAACATGAGTATCACCATGAAAACACATACACTCCGCATGCTCCAAACGCTGGTACTATTCTGCGTTGGAGCGCTCGCACTCTCTGCACAAGTTTCGATTGATACGCGCACGCTGTTCGTGCCGTACGAAGCAGCTGGCAAGCAGGAAACTGCACAGCAAACAGGCTTCTTAAAGACAACGTTGCTTTCGCACGTAACGGCAAAGAACGTGTTCGAGCAATACAGCCAGCAGGTTGAACTCAAGAACTTTCCGTTGCCGGGCAACCAGGAAGCCACGTTGAAGCTTTCATTGGCGCGTCCAGTAGTTGACGCAAACACGGAGTTCTATACCCACACGAAGGCTGGCAAGGTGCGGATGAAGGTACGTCCTGTAGTGTCATACTGGGGTAAGGTCGATGGCGATCCTACCTCCATGGTATCGGTGCACTACAGCGAGGGAAGTGTAACGGGCTTCATTCAGCAGTCAAACGGACAGCGTACAATTATCGGCCGTGATTTTTCGGGCTCGCGTACACTTGGCTCAACGCCGCACGTTATTGGTGATGAGGCAACGATGTTTGGCGTAGACCCAATCACACGCTTTGTGTGCGGCAGCGAATCGATGAAGATTGATCAGGACGACATGGCCCGCAAGATGTCGATGCCTGCAACAGTAAAGGGTGCCGAAGGTACACAGGCAGAAGACCTGCGCGAGTTCAAGATCGCTGTGGTTCTGCGTGAAGATATCGACAGCGTTATGAAGCGCCGTGGTGAGACCGATGAGGAAGTTGCTCAGTACTTCGTCAAGGTTGTTGGTTCAATGGCACAGGTCTATGCACAGGAACTCAACGTGCACCTTTATATGGGCTATTTCGAGAAGTACACGCAGGATGAGCCATCGGGATATTTCTACGATGGCCGGCAGCCAGGTGAGCTTCTCGAGGAATTCTCAAGCGATTGGTCGCGTCGAATGAACAGCGTAGATCGCGTTACAGCGCACCTGTATGCACTGATCCGTCCGGTAGGGGGCTCATTTGTTGGAGGTATTGCCTACCTAGACCAGCTCTGCAATAAAAAGAACAAAGGTGGCTACGGCGTAAGCACGGTGTACCTCAATGCAGGCGATATTCCAGGGGATCCAAATCGCTCGAATGCCTTTGTATGGGACGTGTTCGTTGCAGCCCACGAAATGGGTCACAATATTGGATCGCCACACACGCACAACTGCTTCTGGAATCCACCTGTTGACACATGTCAGCTTTCGTATGCTATTGATGGTACCGATGGTTGTTTCTCAGATCGCGCTCTAAAGAAGGTCGTCAATGGCACAATCATGAGCTATTGTCACCTGGCAAACGGTAACCGCACGCCCCTTACCTTCGGGCCACGCGTTAGCGAGCGCATGCGAACATGGATCAAAGCAGCTCCGTGCGCTGTGCCTGTGGCCTCACCGTTGGTTTCACTTACAGAACCACGAGGCACAGATTCCTATCAGCCAAACGAAAAGATGTCCATTCGTTGGTCGTCGGCTCGGGTAAGCGCTATCAACATTGCGTGGGGTCCGTCTGTATCTGGACCATGGACGCAGATCGCCGGCAACGTACCGTCGGCCGATCAGCTCTATACATGGACGGTTCCAACTCTTCCGGTTCCGGAGTTCTGGATCCGTATCGAAGACGCATCGAATCCAAATGTGAACGATACATCGCTGGCCAAGTATAAGATGAGCGTGCCTGTAGTGCTTGATGCACCAAAGGGCGGCGAGCGCATCGGTGCTGGTTCTACATTTACTGTTAGGTGGACAAAGGCATCTGGTGTTGGCAACTGCAATGTGGAGTATTCTTCAGATGGCGGAACAACGTATCAAACACTAGCATCTTCTGTAGCAGCCAACACGTATGCATGGACAGTGCCATCAACGGCTACCGAGACAGCACGTATTCGTGTCACAGCGATTAGCAGTCCATCAGTGCCAGCAACAAGCGGACTCTTCGCAATCGGTGAGCGCCGATTTGCTCTCGAAATTCCAGTCACGGGTGGAAAGATCTGTAAGAACCAGCCAAACCAGTATCGCTGGAGCGCTGATTTTATTCAGTCGATCAAGATTCAGTATTCAACTGATAACGGTTCGAACTGGCGCACGGCCACGCAGCAGTCAACGATTGATCCAACAGTATGGCAAGTATTCAGTCGCAACGTAAACATGAACAATCTTACGGTTGGCTCAAAAGTTCAGGTGCGTGTTATCGATGCCGGTACCGATCAGGTACTAGACACAAAAACAGACATCACCGTTGATTCATGTGCCTCACCTGTTTCTGTTGATGAACTTACCGGCGAAACCCCATTTGCGATGACAATGGTTACGCCGAATCCTGCATCGACATCTGTACGCGTTACAGTTGCCAGTGACAAGGAATTCATCGGCAGTATCCTGCTTGTTGCAGTAGACGGTCGTGAGCTCACGTTGCGCAACGATCAGCGTGTTGCTGTTGGAACCCAAACGATTGAACTGCCGTTGACAGATCTTTCTAGCGGTACCTACCGAATTGTTGTTCGTGACGGTAATGCGCAGGTATCTGCCCCATTGATGATTGTTCGATAATCGAGAAACATTGTGAGTCTGTTCAATAAGCTGGTAGTGGCAACACTACCGGCCATACCGAAGGGTATCGTAAAAGTAGTCGCGCAGCGCTATATCGCTGGCGATAAACTTTCCGACGCTGTGCGTGTAACGCAGCAGCTAATGGCGAAAGGGGCTTGTTCTACGATCGACGTGTTGGGCGAGTTTGTCTCGACGCGGGAGAGGGCGGTATCTGAGACGGCTGCGCAATCAGCCGTTATCGACGCGATCAGCACGAACAAGCTTGAATCCTATCTCTCGGTAAAGCCTACGTCACTGGGGCTAGATGTTGACCAAGACTTTGCGTTTGAGAATCTTACCTTGTTGGTAAAGAAGGCACAGTCCAACGGCGTCTTTGTGCGCATGGACATGGAAAACACGCCTTACACGGACATCACGCTTGATTATTACAAGCGACTGCGCGCAGCAGGGCACGACAATGTGGGTGTTGTGATTCAGGCCTATCTCAAGCGCTCAGAGCAGGATATACGCTCACTGCTAGACTACACGCCCTCGGTGCGTCTTTGTAAGGGTATCTATGTAGAAAGCGCCGATGTAGCGATCAAAGATCCTGATGCAATCCGCAGTAATTACAAGAACCTACTTTCGCTACTCTTGTCATCTGGCGCCAGAACACACATTGCCACACACGATGAACACCTCATTGCAGATGCAGAACGACAAGTAGCGCAGCATCGTCCACAGGGCAACAACGTAGAGTTTCAGATGCTCCTAGGTGTGCGCGAAGATCGAAGAGATTCCCTGATCAAGGCTGGGCACAAGGTTCGCATCTACGTTCCTTTTGGCGAAGATTGGTATGGGTACTCAACCAGGCGACTCAAAGAGAATCCGCAGGTGGCGGGATACGTTGCGAAGGCCTTTTTAACGGGGAAGTAAATGAAGATCATGCATGCGCTGCGCCTGTTGTCGGTGATTACCACAGCTGGTTCACTATTCGTTGGTTGTCAATCGGCGCGTGTTCAGGATCCCAATACAGCAACCATCGGTACATTCAATATCGAGTGGCTTGGCGATGGTAAGGATGACCAAAAGCCCCGTACCGAAGAAGAGTATCGTCGTATAGCCGATGTAATCGATCGCACCCAGGCCGATGTTCTTGGGGTACAGGAGATAGAAAGTCAAGAGGCGTTGGACCGAGTGCTGAAGTATCTGCCGGACTACAAAGGCGTTGTCTACAACGCCGGCATACCGCAGAATGTTGGAGTTGTATACAGGCACGGCGAGATCTCGGTAACACCTGTTGGGCCGTACATGCCACTTACTGTTGGACGCAATAGAATGCGTCCGGGATTCGTGGTATCGTGCAAGAAAGGCAGTGTAGACTGGACCATGATGGTTGTACATCTCAAGAGTACGTCTCGCATGGACAGCACAGATGCACTTCGCGAGGAATCACGGCTCATTCGCGGCAAGCAGGTTGCGATGCTGCGCTCTTGGAGTGATTCGGTTGTGAAGTCCACAGACGAAAAGGACGTGGTGATCGTTGGCGATTTCAACGATTTTACGGGGAGAAGGGGCGAACAGGCAACGCTTACGCCGCTGATCAACAGCAGTGAAATGTCGTTCCTAACGGGTTCCCTCCGTAGCTGCAAGAACCCCAACTGGTACGTGATCGATCATGTAGTTGTCTCTCGCACCATGAAAGATCGCATGGTGGTCTCAAGTGAACGAGTGGATGACACGCGAGCATTTCTTTCGCCAGATGCAGCGTCGGCCGTGAGCGACCACTGTCCTGTAACGGTGCGATTCCTTACGCAAACACCGTAACTCTGTTTCCACTCTTCTTGCTAACGCCTACAGCCGCATGTGCATGGGCAATCACGTCGTCCCACGTGTCTCTTGGTTCTGCCTGAGCAATACCTACTGAGACAGTAAAGGAGAGCCGTTTACCCTGCACGTCCACAGGCGAGCTTGCGACTTCTCTGCGCATTGTTTCCGTCCAGTTCTGCGCTTCCTGCAGCTTGTATCCGCCCAAAGCCAGCGCCAACTGATATTCATCAACGCGAGCTACTACATCGTATTCGCGGAGTTGTTCCTTTATGAGACGCAGCACATGGAGCACGGCATACTGACGTTGTTCAGTAGTTGCTCGTGACGGGTCGAGTTCAATCACGCACAGCGTCAGTGGCGTATTGTAGTCGATAGCGCGAGCAAATTCTTCTCGCACACGCATCTCAAATCCCTGTACATTGAGCACGCCTGTTGCCGCATCTAGGAGTGCGGACTGCTGCAGGTTCGCTGCGCGATAGATCTGTTCGAAGAGAGATGCAACATGCTCACCGAGCGATTCTGCCAACGCTACATCCTGCTGAGACAGGCTGGACTCCATGTTTTCCATGAACAGGGCACCAAAGCACTCCGAGGCAGTCGCAATAGGAACAGCCACGAATTGTCCACCGTCGAGCGCCGGCTCCTGTGCGAATACGCGCACAGTGGCCCCATCATCCGTTGCAACCACCGCAGCAGCACCTTGTACAGCCTGGCCAACAAGAGCTCGGGAAAGATCAACTGTGGTTCCTACATGCCCCCTGTAGCCGTCATCCATTGCCGAGCGTGCATCCGTAAGAGTCCATGCGTTCTTTGAGGCATCATGGCTCACAACACCAATGCGGCTGATATCCATGTACTGTATCAGGGTGCCAAAAAGGGCCTTAATCACATGCTGCAGGCTCGGCGTTTCGGTCCCGAGTGCCGAGCGGAAGTGGCGCAATGCCTCGAGTGTTGTGTTAGCGTGGAGGAGGTCGTACTTCGATGTGTAGGAAGAGACCAGGCCGGAGATCAGCTTTGTGAATTGACCAAAGAAGCCCACGGTGATGTCTGAGTACGCATCTTCTACCAATGAATCTGCGAACAGAATGCCCACAACGTTTCCGCCGTAGTAAACAGGCACGCCTATGAAGGATACCGTAGCCGCAGAGCGCTCGTAGTATGGCAGAAGTTCAAGTTCTGCACTAGCACTGATCTGTGTGATGATCTCCGGACGGCCCTCGCGAGCGATCTGACTAAGTGCATCGATTCCCATAGGAATCTTTCGCTGCGATGTAAACTCAGCCTCAGCTTCGGTGATCTTGGCCTCTACGACGAGCTGCTGACGCTCATGATTTACCCAGAGAAACGCTGCTGTACGAGCATTTGTTGCCGAGCGAATAACCATCAATACGCGGTTGAGCAGGTGATCAAACTCACGTCGTGGTTCCTGAGCAGACATGTCTTCTTCGTCTGCCTCGTTCACAAATGTCGAGAGTGAAACAACAGGAGAACGTCGTGATGTCTCACGCGGTTGCGCAGCAACAGGACTAGGGCCAGGTTCTGGAGTAGGCTCCGGAGTTGGTTCCAGTGAATCGTCAATAACAACGATAGGCTGGATGTCCAGCGATGGATCTTCGAAGGCAGTTGCTGGAGCGGGCTCCAGAACGATCTCTTCAGAATGCGCGCCATCTTCTTCAACATCGTGATCAACAATTACGATGCAGGACTCATCGGAAAGGGGCTCGCTGCTTGGAACATCGGCCGGTGCGGGTTGAACCTGTTGCTCAGGGGCAGGCTCGGCTACCTGCTTTTTGATGGGGCGAATAACGATGTCTTCCGAGAGCTGTATCTCTTCGGTGATCGGACCATCCAGTAGAGAGGCTCGAGCGGCTTGACGCAGCTCGCTAACGAGTTTAGGGGGCTCTGCAGGAGACTGCGCAGCCTTCTTTACACCAACGATGCGAACGCTAGATTCGCCGTCAGAGACGAGCTCTGTTCCGAGAACAGGCATTGCCTCGGGTGCGCCTTGTACTGGGGTTGATTGTTGCTGAGATGACTTTCGGCTGGCCGTGCTTGACTGTTCTTCGAACAGATTGGTCTGGCGTTCATCAATGAACGGCACCTCTTCCGACTCGGCCTGGCCGAATGACTCGCGATATGCTTCGGGGTCAAATGTCTGTGATTTCTTTGCGGCATCCTGCGTAGTGCGCGAGGAGAGGTCTGGAGTTGTCGACGGACGTATCGGAGTGATGATCTGCAGATCCGTCAGACGCGGAGAAACCATCATGAACAAGGCAACACCGCCGAGAATCGCAATGCAAATACCAATCAGGCGAACAGCCAGGTTGTCGCCGGGAGCTATGAGGGCAATAACCAGCCCTATTCCGATAGCGATAAAAGCTACAGTATCGCTAGGCTGAAAAACCTTGAGGAGGTCGACTTTCTTTTTGGCCATCGGTGCAAACTTACGCGTATTACCATTGGTACTGACCTAGCAGTTTCCACTGCAGCGTCGATGTAGTGTTCTGTCTAAACGGTTCTCTTCCGGCTACAAGCTGCGAGCTGCCCTTGAGGATAGACGTAAACTCATTTATTGTTCCTGCCGTGGATAGCAGAACCGTATTATTCAACGTAACAGATCCGTCAATAACCTTTACGAGCTCAGGGACATTGTATGTATGGACGATCTGTCCGGGTGCAGCCGTAAGCGTGTCTTGTGTGATGATGTGGTACAAGCCCCCTTCATACGACGCTAGTCGAGAGCGAACGTTTCCGGTGTAGAGCATGCCATCAACGCGCAGCGCTAGTTGGTGCTTCCACGTAGAATCCACAGCCTTGCGCAGGCCTGGGATAGAGCGTTTTTGAAGATCGCCGACGTGGAGCAAATTCTCACGTGAAAGAGACTGTGTCCAGATAGTATAGAGCACGGAATCAAGGTCAGCAGCGTTCTGTTCCAGGTATTCACGCCAGAAGTCGATCTGATCACCGCTGATGTTTGTTACCTCTCCGTAGGGAGAGTACGTGAGCTCAAATGACCTATTCAAGGGGCCAATGTAATTATTCAGGTCGGCGAAGTTCTTTGGGGTGATGTCTTTTTGAGAGTCGTAGGCAATCTCCTTGCCGTCCGATGTAAACCTATACTTCAGAGAGTCAAGGTTCACAACCACCTTCGAAACACCATCAAGTGCTTCGATACACCTCACCGTCATAAAATAGGTTGCGGTGCGGGCGTAGGTCGTTTTTGTTGAGTCCCGGAAAATTCGTTCAACGGATGTTTGCTCTACAAACTCGTAGCTCTGGGCGATACTGGCGCGATACAGTGTCTGCAGCTTATACTCACGTCCAGGTGGTGCAACCTGCTGCTGAGCTGAACTACCAGCAATGCAGGTGATCAGAGCCGTAGTTGCGGCTAGTGCAAAGCGAAAAGAGTGCATAACATTCATCTTGGGAAACTACCACAAATCAGCCAGAAACACCACGAGGGCGGATATCCGCCCTCGTGATTATCATAGACGCTATTGAACGGCCGTTCGTGCCTTAGCCGTTGTTGATGAGCTCGCTCTCAGCAAAGAAGAAAGCCACTTCGCCAAGACCGTTCTCAACGCTGTCGGAACCGTGCACAGCATTCTCGCCCTTGCTCGTAGCATACTTTTTGCGGACCGTGCCTTCAGCAGCTTCTGCTGGGTCTGTGGCACCGATAAGCGCGCGCCAATCAGCAATGGCATTTTCCTTTTCAAGTGCAATCGGTACGATTGCTCCGCTTGACATGAAGTTGACAAGTTCACCATAGAACGGACGCTCTTTGTGAACACCATAGAACTCACCAGCAACTTCCGGAGAGATCTTCGTTAGCTTCATGCCCAAGATGCGGAATCCAGCTGCCTGAATCATTGCAACGATGTTACCGATGTTGTTTAGGCGAACTGCATCCGGCTTGATGATACAGAGTGTACGTTCCATGTTGTGTGCTCCTTGTTTACGATAATCTTGTTGTTAGTTGTCTTCGGCACGATACATCGTGCCTTTATCTGCTGCTCGCTGCTCGCTGCTTCTTACTTCTTCTTCTTCGCTGGCTTGTGGCTGTCCAGAACGTTCTTCATCGTGATGCCGATCGATGCTGGTGATTCAACAACGTGAATGCCGCATTCCTTCATCGTGGCCATCTTGTCTGCTGCTGTGCCCTTGCCCCCTGAGATGATAGCTCCGGCATGGCCCATGCGGCGTCCTGGAGGTGCCGTTTGGCCCGCGATAAAGCCAACAACCGGCTTTGTAACGTGCTTCTTGATGTATTCGGCAGCTTCTTCTTCGGCGTTGCCACCGATCTCACCGATCATCACGATAGCCTTCGTTTCGGGATCATCATTGAAAAGCTTGATCGCATCAATAAACCGTGTGCCGATGATCGGGTCTCCACCGATACCGATACATGTTGTTTGACCAAGACCTACATCTGAAAGCTGGCGAACAGCTTCATATGTGAGAGTTCCGGAGCGGGACACGAGACCGATCGGTCCGCCTGGGGTAAAGATGAAGCCCGGCATGATGCCGATCTTGCATTCACCTGGAGTAATGATTCCAGGGCAGTTTGGTCCGATAAGACGTGTGTTCGAATTGAGCAATGCTGCCTGAACAGGGATCATGTCTTTAACCGGGATGCCCTCGGTGATGCAGACTACCACGTCCATGCCGCATGCGATTGATTCAAGGATCGCATCAGCTGCCATCGGTGCTGGTACGAAGATGATCGATACATCGCATCCGGTTGCCTCGCGAGCTTCAGCTAGGGTGTTGAACACCGGCACTGGGCGAGTGAACATATCGTCGCCCTTACCTGAGTAGAGCGATCCACCCTTGCCGGGAGTAACACCGGCAACTACATTGGTGCCGTATGCAAGCATCTGCGACGTGTGGAAAGTGCCCTCACCGCCGGTGATGCCTTGCACAACGATCTTGGAGTTTTTATTTACTAAAACGCTCATTGTATGTTGTCCTGTAATTTCAAGAGCGCGAATTTACGGAAGTTCACACACACTGGAGTCCATTCCATGGTTGAAATTGCAATTACATACGACGGAACGCTCCGCTGCAGCTCATCTCATGGCCCATCGGGCACGGGGCTCATCACAGACGCCCCTGTAGACAACCATGGCAAGGGTGAGAGTTTTTCGCCTACTGATCTGTTGGCAACGGCACTTGGAACCTGCATGATGACGTACATCGGCCTGTTGGCCGAGCGCAAGGGGTGGGACGTAACAGGTTCCACCATGAGGGTGCAGAAGGAGATGATCGCCGATCCCATTCGGCGGGTGGGACGTTTAACAGTGGATATTCACGTTCCGCTTGAGCTTTCCGAAGCAGATCTAACGATCATTGAAAACACCGTTTCAACGTGTCCGGTAAAGATGAGCATCTCAGATCGTATCCAGGTTCCTGTTACGATCACCTGCAAAGAGCCTAGCTGGAAGCCAGAATGAACTATGTAACTGATTACTGCGGAATCTGATTGAGGAGGGTGGACGCTTCTGCGTTTCCTAAGGCAGAGCTTTGCTGCCAATCGCTACGAGCTCCCTGATAATTCTGCATTGCAAATCGGATTCGCCCCCGGGTAACCAGATTTTGCGCGTTGCCAGGATTAAGGCGCAGCGCTTCGTTGAGATGCGTTTCCGCTGCAAGGTTGTTACCCATCAGTGATGCTGTAACTCCAAGAAGGGCATGTGTCTGGGTAAATGTCGGATTGAGATCTGCCGCAGCTTTGTATTGTTCGTATGCTTTATCAAGCTGTCGGGTGTCGAGGTAGTAATTGCCGAGATTATACCGTGCCGGGAATAACCATGGTTTGTATTGAATGGCCTTGATATAGTCATCCTTAGCCCGCTCTTTGTCGCCGGCCGCACCATAACGGTTACCGCGATTTACATAGGCCTGTGCGAATGCTGGATTGGCTTCTATGGCATCGGTATAGTCTTCAAGTGCACCGGCGATATCACCCCGGTTCTCCCGCAGGAGACCTCTATTTGTATGGGCAAGACTTGAGGTTGGATTAGCACTTACTGCTTTGTCGTAGAAGGAAAGGGGCGTGGCATAGTTCTGAACATGGCTCAGGGTTACCACGAGGTATCCGATGCACAAAACACCGAGAATCTTGTGGACAGTGCCCCATGCTGAACGGTTGCTGTTGGTAGATAAGACAAGTGCAGCAGGTATGAGCAGTCCGATGATCGGCAGGTATGCACGGTGCTCAAGATAGTCGTAGGCAGCAACTCCATCGGCATGAATAAACATCGCTCCAGGGAGCATAAACACCACGAACCAGACAGCTCCCAGCACAGCCAGCATTCGTGATTCTGTATCGGTGATGCGCCATATCAGATAGCCGAGCGCTCCTATCACGCAGATGCCCACGACGGTTGGCAGGATGCTGTACGAAGCCATCGGCTGCAGTCCAACAGGGAGAACGAACTTCGCCACAACTTCAGGAATCACCCTAAGGTTATAGAGTAGTGGCTCGAGGCCGAACTGGTTGCCTTGAGTAGTTTTTGTAACAACAACCGAGCGTGCCCAGAGGTACAACCCGGCCGAAGCGGCAGAGCCCAGCAGTACGATCAGAAAATTGCGGCTAAGCAGAGTAGCACGGCTACCCCTCGCAAGAACAAACAGCACCAGTATTGCTGGGAATAGGATCGAGGTCTCCTTGGCAAAAATGGCTATCGCAGTAGCAGCGAGTGTTGTGATGACGGTGCGCGTCCTGGAAATCTCAGGATCGCGCAGAATAGCATGGAGAAAAGCAGCTGAGCATAGCCCAACTATCAGGTCTCCACGCCCGGGTACCCATGCTATTGCCTGCGCAAAGAGTGGGTTTACAGCAAACATTACTGCAAGCAAGGTGCTAGTAAGCTTGTCAGTAGTAACGACGTTCAAAAGACGAAGAACCACAACGCACGTTAGAACATGCAGCAGCAGGTTGGTCCAGTGAAATGTAGACGCCTTTCCCTTACCAAGTTTGACGTCCATCCAGAGCGAGATGTTCTGCGCAGGACGGTAAAAGTTCAACCCTGGCTTGCGGAAAAACGGATCTTGCTGAACAACATCTGCGATCGTCGCTGAATCTTTAAGAATCTTGATGTTACCACGAATCATCCCATCCTCATCGAATCTGCCCAATTCGAATTTGATGATCTGACCGTATGCTACTATGGCCGCAATGATGACGATCAACATCGCTGAGGTTGTACTGCGAGGCACCATTATCGATCCCTAAAAAGATGTTCCTATTTCGTAATAGCCGCCGCAATCTCCATGATGCGCTCATCGCCAAACATCGGCCCTTGCAGCTGCATGCCAATGGGCAGCCCCTTGCTGTCTGATCCGAATGGGAGGCTTAGCGCGGGGATTCCGGCGATGTTTGCCGATACCGTGAAGTAGTCACTTAGCCACATGCTTACGGGGTCTTTCACTTCACCGTGCTTGAATGCGGCAGTTGGTGTTGTTGGCAGGGCAAAGGCGTGATACGTTGCAAACACTTCTGAATAGGCATCACTGATGAGTTTACGTGCTTGCTGGGCCTTTGTATAGTAGGCCTCACCATATCCAGCAGAGAGAACAAACGTGCCTAACATGATGCGTCGCTGTACTTCTGGTCCAAAACCAGCCGTACGGCTTGCCGTTGTAATGTCTCCGTCTTCAGCATCAACGCGCAGTCCATAGCGCACACCGTCAAAACGGGCAAGGTTACTTGATGCTTCAGCAGTTGCGAGAATGAAGTAGGTTGGAATCCATAGGTCGCTGTAGGGCAGCGACACCTCTTCGACAACCGCTCCTGTGCCACGAAGGGCATCTAGGTAGCTTTTGTATGCAGAGATGATCTCCTCGTCGCACCCTTTTAACTCCGCTACGGGAAGTGCTGCAATGCGCAGTTGGTCAGATGAGACCGACGGCAGCAGAGGCGCGTTTCTTGCGGACGTAGCATCCATCTGGTCGTATCCAGCAATCACGTCGAATACTGCCTGCATATCGGAGATAGAACTGCTGAACACACCGATCTGATCCAGCGAGGACGCAAATGCAACAAGACCGTACCTCGAGACTCGACCATACGTTGGCTTCAACCCATATGTTCCGGTAAAAGCAGCTGGCTGTCTGATCGAACCGCCAGTGTCAGAACCTAGCGACACATGACACATCCCCCCGGATACGGCAACAGCCGACCCTCCAGAGGAGCCGCCTGGTACACGTTCTGGATCAACCGAATTGCGGACGATTCCAAAGGCCGAGGTCTCATTGGACGACCCCATGGCGAATTCGTCCATGTTGGTCTTGCCAATGAACACAGCGCCGGCGTCTGAGAGTTTTTCGATAACGGTTGCGTTGAACAACGGATCAAATCCATCCAGCATGCGCGAAGCACAGGTAAGGGGCTGTCCCGATACGCTGATGTTGTCTTTTACAGCAACAACAAGTCCTTCAAGTGGACGTGCCAGACCTGCTGCGAAACGTTCATCAGAGGCATCTGCTGCAGCGCGCACGCTTTCTGCATTCACATGCAGAAAGGCGTTCAAGGAACGCTGTGCTTCTATCGACTCGATAAAATCATCTACCGCAGTTCGAACAGTACCACTGCCCGATGTGTACGTTTTGCGGTCTTCAGTATAACTCATGATGCTGGTGTGGTTGGGTCGTTGTTTGGTACGTTCTCCGACGCATCCGGAAGTGAACTTGGGTCGGTGGTGGTACTCGAAGTCTGCTCAGATTCCTGCACAGGCGTTGTTGCTGGTGTTGCGCGCGACACACCCTCGGCTGGCTGCACGGTAATCGGCTTGACGGGCGTGTCCAGCGACAACGCGTCTTGTATGGCAGCATCGGCCGAAATATCGCGGATCTGCTGCGTGAGATCTTCCTGAGCTTTTCGAAACTGACGCACCCCGCGCCCAACCTGCTGCATGAACTTGGGGATGCTCTTTGGACCAAAGAGCATAATGACCGCCAGGATAATGACGATGAGTTCAGCCCCGCCTACGTCGAACATGATCGCTTGGTCTTAGTTCTTGGAGTCGGATGTTGGCTTTGATTCTTCCTGGTCCGTACCGTTGGAAGCCTTCTTGAATTCACGGATACCGGATCCAAGCCCCTTCATAAGCTCAGGAATCTTACGTCCGCCAAACAGCAGAACGATGACGAGAATGATGAGAAGAATCTCTGGAAGACCTGGTTTCATAGTGGTCGTACCCCGTAGTGTGTCAGTTGTCAGTAGCGCAAATTACGCCATTGCAGTATTGCATTGACGCATAAGGCTGTGAAATACATGTAAACCGTCTGCCGATCCTAGAATTGGTTCACAGGCCCGCTCCGGGTGAGGCATCAGCCCCATAACATTCCCTGCGGCATTCATGATGCCGGCGATATTATTCAAGCTGCCGTTCGGGTTAGCTTCCGGCACAACATCGCCGGCTGGCGTGCAATAGCGGTAGAGCACCTGGCCATTATCCTCGATCGATGCCAGCACATCGGCCGGAGCCGTAAAACGGCCCTCTCCATGAGCTACGGGAATGCGCACAACATCCCCCACCGAGGCGGTGTTTGAGAAGGGGCTGGTCCGCTCGATGCGCAGATGGATGTCCTTGCAGACGAATGACAGATGTTCATTGCGGATAAGTGCACCTGGCAGCAAACCCGACTCGCAAAGGATCTGAAAGCCGTTGCAGATACCGAATACGTATCCGCCGCCATTGGCAAAGCGAACAACTTCTTCCATGATCGGCGAGAATCTGGCGATGGCGCCTGTGCGAAGATAATCTCCGTAGGAGAAGCCCCCTGGAAGAATGATCGCATCTAGTGAGTCCGGAAGACTGGTGTCCTTGTGCCAAAGAGCATGAACGGTATTGCCCGTAAGCTCAGATGCATACCGGGCGTCCGCGTCGCAGTTAGAACCTGGGAATGTTACTACACCAATGTTCATGCCGCTTCTCCTTCGTGCAGCGTAAAGGTGTAGTCTTCCATGACGGGATTGGTAAGCAGCTTATCGCACGCTTCGCGGATCAGCCCGGAAGCAGTCTCTTCGTCCTGCGCCTGGATGTGAAGCTCAATGTGCTTGCCAATGCGGACATTTGAAAAGCCCGGCATGTGCAGCGAATGCAGTGCATGTTCTACGGCTTTGCCCTGAACATCAAGGATAGCGCGGCGAAGGGTAACGGCGATATGTGCAGTATAGGTTTTCATAGATTACATGGAAAGTGGGTCTGGATCGGATTCTTCAATGGAGTCATCAGCATCATTGCGATCACGCAGGAATACAACTGCATGACGCACCGCGCCCCCTGCAAGATACAGAGCCATAAATGGGAACATTGCCTTGAGTGAGGTGGCAATGCAGGCGATGATGCCAACGACGAAGATGATAAAGATTGCCGGCCGCTGACGGAATGAACGGGCAGACGGACGTGGCAGATTGTCGTACTTGATGGTGCTGACCATTGCCAGCGAAACCAGGACTGTTACGATCATGAGAGCCGCTGGCTGGTATGCTCCTGGTATCTCGATGTGCCAATCGTGGATATAGGCAAGGAGCGTAAGTGCACCAGCTGGTATGGGCATTCCCCGGAAGTACAGTTTGTCTTCCATGCTGGTAAGCTGCACGTTAAACCTGGCTAGTCGCAAGACGCCTGCAATGGCAGGAAGCGCGGCAATGACAAGCGTCCACTGCTGGTGCTGCCACGAGAGCGGAAACGTAACATACAGCAGCACGGACGGCGCAACCCCAAACGACACGGCGTCGCAAAGCGAATCCAGTTCCACCCCGAACTCAGATGTACTGTGCGTAATGCGCGCCACAACGCCATCCAGCATATCGAAAATGCCCGCCGTTACTACCAGCCATATGGCCTGATCGATCCTGCCCTCGAAGGAGGCCACGATCGAGGCAAAACCGCAGAAGAGATTCGCTACGGTGAACAGGTTGGGAATCACTGATCGGGTTACGCGCATGCTTACGCCTTCGGGCCTCTCATGTTGGCCAGAATAGAAGCGTTGCTTACCACCTTTTGGCCTGGACGCACGAGAATCTCAGCGCTTGCTGGGACTACGACGTCCATTCTTGAGCCGAATTTCATCATACCAAATCGTTCGCCAGCCTTCACAGCATCGCCTTCCTGGGTTTCATAGACGATGCGGCGAGCAAGAAATCCCGTGATCTGCTGGTAGGATATCACTCCGTGCTCGGTTTCGAGAACAAACTGAGACCGTTCGTTCTCCTGGCTAGACTTCGGATTGAATGCCATCAGATACTTGCCAGGGAAGTACGTGACTTTGCGAATGATTCCTGAAGCAGGATAACGGTTTACGTGCAGATTAACAGGTGAGAGGAATATGCTGATCTGGACAGCAGCACTTCCCAGTTCTGGGGAATGATCCAATGGAATCACATTAACAACCTGACCATCAGCAGGGGCCACAATCAAGGCGCTGTCGGCGGCTGCGGCAGGATTCATCGGACGCTCAGCGTCGCGAAAGAACCACATCGTAAAAAGAAACAGTCCGCCACCAAAGGCCCAACACGCCGCCTTGAGCCCCACGGCGATGGGAGCAAAACCAAACGAAGCAACGGCCAAACCGATGCCCAGCATCAGAAAGGCGTTGTCATAGCCGTAAGGTGTTAATATTCTTTGCATTCGAATGGTTGTAGACTCATGAAGTGGTTCGTAGATTCGCCCTTCAAAACTAGCATTTTCGCGCCGTACGGCGTGATTTCTTTCGGAATACCCATGAAGTTCACAGTAGCCCTTCCCGACCTTCAAAAAGCGTTGCAAAAGGTTCTTCCCGCAATTCCAGCAAAAAGCACCATACCAGTGCTTGAGCATCTTCATGCTGAGCTGGAGGGGAGCCAGCTGACGTTTACAGCGACGGATCAGGAGATCACGATCTCTTTGGCGATCGCCGTTGTAGGTGAAAAGGATGGGGCACTGCTCATTCCTGCACGCCAGTTTAACGACCTAGTAAAGGAACTTGGATCTTCAGGTTCAATCGAGGTTGATGGCAATCCGAAGACGCAGGTGATTACGATTCGCACACCTACCGGTTCGTACGAAATGAAATCGCTCGATGCTGAAGAATTCCCGTCGATCCCTCCATTCCCAGATGCTCAAGTTGCTCAGCTACGCAAAGAAGACATGGTGCGTATGGCGAACAAAACAGTGTTTGCCGTATCAACAGAAGAGTATCGGCCGAGCATGACGGGTGTGTTTTTTCAGTTTCACGGCGAAAGTGTAACGGCTGTGGCAACGGATGGCTTCCGCCTGTCGCGCGTTGTTGTTCAAGCCAATGGGGCATCCTTCCCTGCAGACCTTGAAGCCATTGTGCCTTCGCGCGCGGTTGAGCTTCTTCGCAAGCTGGACAGCAACGTCGAAATGGCGATTTCCCGCACACACGCGCGCTTCAGTGTAGGCTCAATGACGATCACGACGCGGATTATTGATGAGAAGTATCCTCCGTATCAGAACGTGATTCCGTCCGACAACGATAAAACGCTTATTGTCAACCAGCGCGAAGTTCTCAGCGCCATCAAACGCGTTTCGCTGTTCGCAAACACCAACACAAAGCACGTGCGATTCCGTATCGAAGCATCTTCGATGTCGGTACACTCCGAAGACGAAGATTCGGGCGGTAAGGGCACGGAGAATATTCCATGTGAGTTTACGAGCGGTTCGTTCGAAGTTGGATTCAACTACCGATTCCTTGAAGAAGCAATCAAGAACATTACCGCCGATGACGATCCGGATCTTAACGTGAAGATGACATTTTCATCGCCGATTCGCGCAGTGCTCATCACACCAGCGGCCGGCGACGATTCGCTTCTGATGCTCGTTATGCCGGTGAAGATCTAGTCAAGGGGCTTGCACGGTGGTCATTCGATCCGTCTCGGTAGAGCACGTCCGTAATCATGAGAGAACGGAGCTTCGCTGTGCACCTGACGTAAATGTATTGTCGGGTCTGAACGGATCAGGTAAGACGTCTATTCTGGAAGCTATCAGCTTCTGCGCCATTGCAAAGAGTTTTGTACCAGTTCCAGATCAGGCTGTGATTCAACACGGAACATCATCGAGTTCAGCAGCTGTGCACGCCATTCGTGACGTAGATGTGCCGTACTCGGTTTCTGTTGAGATACGAGCCGGTGTTCGGAAGAAGATCTCAAATTCGGCCAAAACGTCTTGCACGCCTCGAGATATCATCGGCGAGATGCCGATCGTGGCGTTAAGTCCGGACCACAAGAGCATTACGTTCGGCGGACCCTCTGAGCGCAGAGCATTCCTAGATGGTGTGATGGCCCAGTCCAGCAGGCGTTACGCAGAGCTGTTGTTTGAGCATCGGCGGATATTGAAGCACAGAAACGCACTGCTCCAGCTCGTTGCAGCCGGTCAAGCGGGAATGCAGGAGCTCGATCTCTGGACAAGCCAGTTTATTGCCGTGAGCGCTGAGATCGTTGATCGAAGAGCTGCGTTTATTCGTGAATTCACACCTCGTATCGAATCGGTCTACGAAACCATCAGTGCGCAGCGCGAATCGATTACGATTGTTTACCAGCCGGATTGCGCAGATGAGCTTGTAGACCACGAGTTCACAGCCCCCTACATCACAGAACTCTACCAGAAGCAGGCACAGGATCTGCGCAACCGAGAGATATCGCGTGAAGTAACGATGTTCGGTCCTCAAAAAGATGAGATGCTCTTCTGCATCAACGGTGGACTTGTCCGCGAGACGGCGTCTCAAGGACAACATAAGTCGCTGTTGATCGCGCTCAAGATTGCAGAGTGCGAGCTGCTCCATGAGCGCTGCAACGAGCGCCCTATTGTGCTGCTTGATGATGTGTTTAGTGAGCTTGACAACGAACGAAGCGCTAGGGTGCTCGAAGAGATTATCCGCATGGGAATGCAGTGTTTCGTGACCACCACCAACGGTACTGATGTTCTGGAGTTGATCAGCACAAAGAATGTTGCGCGAGCTACACCGATCCATGTGTCGCTCTTTCACGTAGAAGCCGGACATGTCTCGCTGCAACAACAGACTGTCGAAGCAGCACGGGAGGCAGCGTAATGCACGAGCTTCGCGATCTGCTGCGAGGGTTTATCAAGAGCCGACATCTTGAAGGAGAGCTCCTCAAAGCCCGCCTACCGGTGTATTGGGAAGACGTTGTTGGCAAGGGGCTTGCAGGCCGCACACAGATTCGATCATTTGAACATGGGGTCTTGCGCATACACGTGCCGGAAGCCCCCTGGCGAAGCGAGTTAATGCTTCGTCGAGAAGAATTACGATTATCACTCAACCAGCGTGCCGGTGAAGATTTCGTTCGAGAGATCATCATTCGGTAACGTTGTTTACTAGGAGAAGTTCATGTCAGAAACCATACAGCAACCCGGATATACCGAGGATAGCATTAAGGTCCTCGAAGGACTCGAAGCCGTCCGCAAACGTCCTGCCATGTACATCGGCGACGTAGGCGAGCGCGGCCTTCACCACTTGATCCAGGAAGTTGTAGACAACTCGATCGACGAGGCCCTTGCCGGACATTGTAAGAACATCACGATAACATTGCATTCCGATGGGTCGTGCTCGGTGCAGGATGATGGACGGGGCATCCCTGTTGGGCCCCACCCGGTAAAGAAGATCTCTACTCTTGAAGTGGTTATGTGCACGCTGCACGCTGGTGGTAAGTTCGATAAGAACACCTATAAGGTGTCTGGTGGACTTCACGGCGTGGGTGTGAGCTGCGTAAATGCACTTTCGACGGACCTTACCGTAACGGTAGAACGCGAAGGCAAGATGTACGAGCAGAAGTACAAGATCGGTGCTCCACAAGGCGCGGTTCAGGAGATCGGCACGTCATCGCGTACGGGTACAACTGTTCGCTTCTGGCCAGACGCAACGATCTTTCGAACAGTAGAATTCCGTTATGAGAAGGTTTCTGAGCGTCTACGCGAGTTGGCATTTCTCAACCCTGATGTAACGATTATACTCCAGGATGAGCGGGATGGTCAAAAGGACGTATTCGCATATCGCGGTGGTCTTGTAGACTTTGCACGTCACCTCGACGCCAACGCAACGGTGATCACAAAGCCTATTCTGATGTCGGGCATGTCCACCAACGAATCTGGCGTCGAGACAGTTGTTGAGATCTGCTTTGAATACAATAGTGGATACAGTGAAACGCTGCTATCGTACGTAAACAACATCAATACTGTTGAAGGTGGAACGCACGTTTCCGGTTTCCGTAGTGCGCTTACGCGTACGCTGAACGCGTATGCGTCGGCGAACAACATGACCAAGAAAGACATCAACCTTACAGGCGAGGATTTCCGTGAAGGCCTTACGGCAATCGTTGCCGTCAAGGTTGCCGAGCCTCAGTTCGAAGGTCAGACAAAGACAAAGCTTGGCAACGGAGAAACAGAAGGTATCGTTCGCTCTATCGTGAACGAAGAACTCAGCAAGTATCTCGATGCAACGCCAAGCGCGGCCAAGACGATTATCGAAAAGGCTACGCAGTCTGCAGAAGCACGCGCAGCAGCGCGCAAGGCAAAGGATCTTATCCGTCGGAAAGGCGCGCTGGAAAGCGGCTCGCTGCCAGGAAAGCTCGCAGACTGTCAGCTTCGCACTCCAGAAGACACCGAGATCTTCCTCGTCGAGGGCGATTCGGCCGGTGGCTCTGCCAAGCAGGGACGCGACAGACGTTTTCAGGCAATTCTTCCTCTTAAGGGTAAGATTCTGAACGTTCATAAAGCGCGCCTAACGAAGGTACTCGAGAACGAGGAAGTCCGTACGATCTTTACCGCTATCGGTGCAGGATTCGGGGACGATTTTGACGTTGCACGTGCCCGCTATGGGAAGATCATTCTTATGGCCGATGCCGACGTTGATGGTTCGCACATCCGCACGTTGCTTCTGACGCTGTTCTGGAAGCATATGCCGCAGCTCATCAATGATGGACGCCTTTACATTGCCCAGCCCCCTCTCTATAAGCTCAAGAAGGGCAAGCAGGAACACTATGCATACAACGATGCAGAGCGCGATGAGATCATCAACCGCATCCGCAAGGAGAAGGCCGAGCGCAAGGCTGCAAAGGCCACGGAAAAAGCGCCAGTAGAAGATGCTGAGGCACCGGTTGAGGAGGGGGCTACGGCAGACGGAATCGTGATCAGTCGTTTTAAGGGTCTTGGAGAAATGAACCCAGAACAACTCTGGGCTACAACCATGAACCCTGAAACTCGCACGCTTCTTCGCGTAAGCATCGAAAATGCTGCAGAGGCAATGCACGTCTTTGAAACCCTCATGGGCGAAGCTGTTGAGCCACGTCGCGACTTTATCGAGCGGAATGCACAGTACGTGCGTAATCTGGACATCTAAAAACAAAAAGACCTCGCATGTCTGCACTCATGCGAGGTCCGAAAGTAGGGGCATTCAGGTAAGAACGCCCCAACCATATGGATGTGGAAATGCGCGCGGGTACTAGATAGTTCCCGAGGAAGCAGGAAAGACATGAATTCTGTTGAAGTTGCGATCCGTCTGGCTGATCTTGAAGACGTTTTGAGCATCCATGACGTAGCTCTCGCTACGTGGGAGCCAACATACCGAGCGATCATCACCCAAGAGCAGATTTCGATGATGTTCAACGAACTGCTCAGTGTGGATGCGATCAGGCGTCAAATCGCCAACGCTGAGGGCACGTACGTAGTAGCATTTGTCGATGGACAGCCACACGGTTTTGCGTTCTTCAGGAAATCAGACGATGAGGCAGGGGTATTCAAACTCCACCGGCTATACATTCGGCCCGGGAATCAGGGCAGTGGAATCGGCAGATCGCTTCTGGATGACGTTGAGCGGCGCGTCGCAGAACAGGGTGGCAGAGAACTTCGGCTTAATGTTAACCGATACAACTCTGCTCAAGAGTTCTACCGTAAACAAGGCTACCACGTCATCGAGACGGTAGATATTCCGTACAAGCACTTCTGGCTAAATGACTACGTAATGAAAAAGGCCCTGCGTTAGCAGGGCCTTTGATTTCTGTACATTATTGTTCGCTGTTCGCTACTCGCTGTTCACTACTCGCTGCTCGCTGCTCGCTGCTTCTTAATACCGGTAATACTCGGGCTTGTATGGCCCCTTGACTTCTACGCCAATGTACTTGGCCTGTTTGTCGTTGAGAACATCGAGCTGGACGCCGATTTTCTTCAGATGCAGGCGAGCAACCTTTTCGTCGAGCTTCTTCGGCAGCACGTACACCTTGTTCTCGTATTTGTCGGAGTTCTTCCAGAGCTCAAGCTGCGCGAGTGTTTGGTTGGTAAATGAGTTCGACATCACGAATGATGGGTGACCCATTGCGCAGCCAAGGTTTACAAGGCGACCTTCTGCGAGAACGATGATGTTGTTCTTGCCGATGGTGTACATGTCAACTTGCGGCTTGATCTCGAGCTTCGTCTTGCCGTAGTTCTTGTTGAGCCACGCCATGTCGATTTCGTTATCGAAGTGACCAATGTTACAGACGATTGCCTTGTCCTTCATGGACTTGAAGTGCTTTTCGTTGATCACGTCGCAGTTGCCTGTAGCTGTCACAACGATGTCTGCTTCCTTGACGGCATCTGCCATCTTCTTTACTTCAAAGCCATCCATTGCAGCCTGCAGTGCGCAGATCGGGTCGATCTCTGTAACGATCACGCGAACGCCTGCACCGGCTAGAGATGCTGCAGAGCCCTTACCTACGTCTCCGTAGCCAGCAACAACAGCAACCTTACCAGCAAGCATAATGTCTGTTGCACGGCGGATAGCATCTACGAGAGATTCTTTGCAGCCGTACTTGTTGTCGAACTTGCTCTTCGTGACCGAGTCGTTTACGTTGATCGCAGGAATTGGAAGCGTGCCAGCCTTGATGCGCTCATACAAACGCAAAACGCCTGTTGTGGTTTCTTCAGACAATCCATTAATGCCCGACACAAGCTCAGGGTACTTATCAAGTACCATGTTGGTGAGATCTCCACCATCGTCGAGAATCATGTTAAGGGGCTCGCGGCTCTTGCCGAAGAACAGCGTCTGCTCGATGCACCAATCAAACTCTTCTTCGTTCATGCCTTTCCAGGCAAACACAGGGGCGCCGGCCTTAGCAATTGCAGCGGCAGCGTGATCTTGTGTTGAGAAGATGTTGCAGCTAGACCACTGCACATCTGCGCCGAGGTCGATCAGTGTTTCGATCAACACGGCTGTTTGAATCGTCATGTGAAGGCAGCCTGCGATGCGCGCACCCTTGAGAGGCTTCTTGCCCTTATACTCCTCGCGGAGGGCCATAAGGCCTGGCATCTCTGCCTCGGCAAGCATGATTTCTTTGCGACCCCATGGGGCAAGACTCATGTCTGCTACAGCAAAAGCGTTTGGCTTATAGCCAATGTCGCCCTTTGCAACGCGTGATGGAAGCTTCATGAGCTTATTGGATGCGTGCACACCGTTCTTGGCTGCACCATTCTTTGCTACACCGTTTGTTGCGACGCCCTTTACGGCCGTCTTTTTGGTTGTTGTTGCCATTGTCGTGTGAATTGTGATGGTAATTAGGCGAACTTGGAAGCAAACATCTCACGGAGGTCCAGATGTTCCCACGGGAACTCATGACGTCCAAAATGTCCGTACGCTGCCGATGCTCTGTAGATCGGTCTGCGTAGGTTTAGGCGCGAAATGATGCCTGCTGGTGTAAGGTCGATGTTATCCATGATAAACTGCTCGATCTCGCGCGGATTTACAGCAGAAGTGCCGTGGAGATCTGCATTTATCGAGACTGGCTGGGCAACACCAATAGCGTATGCGAGCTGGATCGTGCACTCACGTGCGATGCCAGCGGCCACAATGTTCTTAGCCAGGTGGCGCGCCGCATAAGCAGCAGAGCGGTCTACCTTCGTTGGGTCTTTACCCGAGAATGCACCACCGCCGTGAGGAGCCTTGCCGCCGTAGGTGTCTACAATGATCTTGCGTCCAGTGAGCCCCGTATCCCCGTGTGGACCGCCGATTTCGAACTTGCCGGTTGGGTTTACGTGGAACTTCGTGTCTGCGTTGATCAAGTGTTCTGGAATGACGGCCTTGACGACGTTTTCGATCACATCTTCCTTGATGCGGGTCTGGGCATTCTCCATTGGGTCGTGCTGTGTTGACACAACGACTGTATCAACGCTCACAACCTCGCCATTGTCTCCGTAAACCACTGAGACCTGTGCTTTTGCGTCTGGACGCAGGTATGGCATCAGCTTGTTGTTGTTCTTGCGGATGTCTGCAAGACGCTTTACCAACTGGTGCGAGAAGTGAATGGCAGCAGGCATGTACTCTGCTGTTTCCGTGTTGGCATATCCGAACATCATGCCCTGGTCTCCAGCACCGCCGGTGTCAACGCCCTGGGCGATGTCTGGCGACTGACGGTTGATCACGTTGATCACCGAGCATGAATCGGCTTCAAAGCGATACTCACCGCGGTCGTAGCCGATGTCGCGGATAACGCCACGAACCAGCTCAGGAAGATCGATGTAGTGCGATGTTGTGATCTCGCCGCCAACCACGATCATCCCTGTTGTTGCGAAGCACTCGCATGCAACACGTCCGGTTGGGTCGTTGGCTAGAACTTCGTCAAGCACCGCATCGGAAACTTGATCGCAAACTTTGTCTGGGTGTCCTTCTGAAACGGACTCGGAGGTAAAGATGTACTTCATGTGCTACTGAGACAACCTCACGATGGAGGCATCGCCAATATTAATGGTGGAAAATCTTCCTGTGATTTCAGCGTTTTCGCCGATGATCGACTGATCAAGGGCTATGTCAATTGCAGATGCATTGTCGCTTATGATGCTGTCGCGAATAATGCTGTTGCGAACAACCGCCCCCTTTGATATCGATGCATATGGTCCGATAACAGAGTGCTCTACGATAGCCGTGGGGTCAACGTGCACGGGCGGCACAAAGACACAGCCTTCGGGAGCAGTGGGTTGTGTGCCACGCTTGGTAAGCAGAAACCGATTCGTGAGAAGCAGTGTCTCGGGCTTTCCGCAGTCATACCAACCATCGACGGTAAACGTTGTGAACTTCACGCCGGCATCTACCATGAGTTGCAGGGCATCGGTGAGCTGATACTCACCTTTGGTGCGGATGTTCTGTTCTATCAGCGTGTCGAGCGCCGAGCGCAGTTTACGTGGCTCATGGATGTAGTACAGACCTACGATGGCCATCGTTGAAACCATGGATTCCGGCTTCTCCACGAGGCGGGACACAAAGCCCCCTTCCTCGATGACAACGCCAAAGCGACGGGGATCATCAACATGTTTAACACCGAGCGATGAGAACTGACGCGACTTTAACGTTGACAGATCTACGTCGAATACGGTGTCGCCAAGAATAATCAGTACTGGCTCATCATTCAGCGATTCTCTTGCTGTCCAGATTGCATGGCCGAGTCCAAGCATCTCGTCTTGCTGGACAAAGACGGTATCGAGCTTGTAGTTGTTCGTTACATACTCTTCTACAAGTTCGCCCTTGTATCCCGTGATAATCGTAGCACTCTCAATCCCTTGTTCAACAAGAGAGTCAAGGATATGACCAAGAATAGGCTTGCCAGCCACATTCACAAGAACCTTTGGGAGCGAATGGGTAAAGGGGCGAAGTCTGGTACCTATGCCGGCTACGGGTATGATCGCATGCATTGCGGCAAAGATACGGGCTGATTGCTTTGGTAGAGCCGATTAATCGAGGTTAACTACTTGTCCTGCACGTAGCGCCGTTGAACGCTTGAGAGCAGGATTTCGCTTCTTTAGCTCAGCGATGGTAGTGTTAAAGCGGTCGGCAATTTCTGCCAGGGTATCGCCTTTGCGGACCTTGTATCGCTTTGGTTTTTGAGCCGCTTGCTGACGCTGTGACGGGCTTGCTGTAGAGGACTTTACTTCAACCTTTAGCCGTTGGCCGGCTTTGATCTTTTGACGTCCGCCGGTAAGACCGTTGATCTTGGCAATGCGCTCTGGTGTTGTGCCGTACGTGCGGGCGATACTTGCCAAGGTTTCGCCGCGCTTAACCTTATGCTGCTTTGTTTGCACAACGGGCAGACGCTCGATTTCGGGCTCGGAGGTCTTACGGGCAATTCCGCCAGAGGGAGTGCCAACAACAAGGGTATCGCCTATGCGAAGAGCATCCTTGTCGTAGGGTATGTTGTTCCAGTTGCGCAAGTCCGTTAGACGGATGTTGTACTTGCTTGAGATCGAAGAGAGGTTATCTCCCTTGGCAACAACGTGGATTGCTGCAACCTTCTCCTTGCGTCCCGTGGGACCAGTTGGTGCATCCTGTTGAGCTTGTGCTGCTTGAGATGCAGCGCTTGGTGCTGTGGTTGCGCCCGTTGACGGCTGCTGCTTAACTCGCGTTTCTGCTGAATCGGTCTTTTCTGGTGTTATAGCGGCTACTTCACGTCCGCTTCGAACTGGCACCCGAAGAGAAATGCCGCCCTTGAGTCGTGCTCGATAGCCATTAAGGCCATTGATCTCTGCCAACTCACCCACGGTTGCGCCGTACATGTTGGCGATGCTGGCGAGTGTTTCCCCACGGACAACAGAGTGCTTGATGAAGACCTGTTTTTCGTCGTCTCCAAGTGCCACATACCGCTTCAGGAAGTCCCCAGCCATGCCAGGATAGACCTTAAGCTGATAACTGCCGGATGGGGGAGTACAGTCGCGTACAAGCTCAGGATTGAGTTTTCGTAGGGAATCAACAGACATGCTGCCGCACTTGGCTAATGTGCTGAAGTTCACCGGCTCATCGATCTTTACCGTCTCATAGTCGTACGGTTCGTGCAGATCAACAGAGTCGTCGGAAAAACCGTACTTCTCCCGCTTCATGGTAATGATCGTGGTAGCAATATACAGGGGAACATAGTCCCGAGTTTCTTTCGGGAGATGCTCGCGAATCTGCCAGAAGTTTGGCTTTTCCAAGCCCGACTTCCGGATTGCTCTGCGCACGCCCCCTGCACCACAGTTGTATGCAGCAAGCGCTAGGTGCCAATCGCCGAGGTCACTGTAGAGATCTCGCAGAAAACGCATTGCTGCACGTGTTGCCTTCTCGGGATCCCGCCGCTCATCCAGCCAATATCCCGCCGAGAGGTTGTACTCTTCGCCGGTTGCCTTCATGAACTGCCACATTCCCACAGCTTTAGCACGGGAGAACGCATTTGGATTCAGGGCCGATTCCATCATCGCAAGGTGGACGATTTCTTCGGGCATTTTTTCTTCTTTGGCTATCCTGCGCAGCAGACCAAACCAGCGCCCGGTGCGTTCGATCCATGTTCTCATAAACCTGCGTCCACGACCATAGGCCATAAACGAGATGTTCGCATCCACATGTTCGTTGTACGTTAGCGGGATCGTTGTTTCTGGCAGATCCGGCGGGGCAAGGGGCTTGGGAACCGTAATGGTTTCGAGCGTTGTCTGGCGCGCATCAACGGCTTCGAAGAGTCGATCACGCAGGATGAAGATCGAGGAATTCTGGTTGAGATTGTCGATGCTGCGGACGTACGTTTCGTAGTCTTCGATCACGCTCTGCACAAGATCTGTGAAGTCGGAATTCGACTCTACATCTGGAAACGATGCCAGTTCGTTGAGGATAGCGATTGCCCCCTCAAAATCCTCAGCGGCTTTGGTGGTATCTGAGTTCTCAATGTGCGTGAGGGCCTGCAGATACCGTTGGCGGGCCTGTTCCATTCGGCGCGACACGGCAGGGTCGAGCTTTTCCGACTCATCGATGTCTTCGTCGAGCTCGCTAAACTCATCAGGAAATACTGGCTTCGCACGCGCTGTGTCTGGGAGAAACGAGGCCGTGTACGTCACAGAGGAGGTCTGTCCGGCAGCTATGCACAGACAGACAAGGAGGAGTACACTGTAACGTTCCCAATTCCGCATGAAATTCCACTTAGGGTTTAGCACCAGTTATGCCAGTCGGTGCGCTTGAGAGGCAATGCGCTAAATATACGACCATGGGCGAGAGGACGCCAAACAAGCGGATTCATTGTTGTATGAACACAAGTTCATACAACACGGCTGGTTAGCACAGAATGGGGCTTATCGAAAACCTTGCTGGATCCACACTTGAATCTTCTTAATCGAACAGTCATCAAGTTTTGGGCCACTTGGCGGCATTCTTGCAACAGAGGGATCGTGAGTTATTGATCGCATGAGTCGTCCTGAGCGGGACTCTGCTTCAACTACAGATCGGATGGTCAGATTGATGCCAGCGCCCGGATCAACGGGGCCATGACAGCAGATGCACCACTTTGCGAGAATCGGTCCAACATCAGCATCTAGTGTGACGTTTGTTGTATCGCACAACGAGTCTTCGGTGCACGTTCCGTTGTGTGCCCCCTCGCGTATCCATTGCGCGATAAGGCTAATCTGTGCTTTTGACAGTGTTCTAGGCAGCGGAGGCATGATGTCTTCTGGATCTGTTTCCGTAATCACCTCGTACAGTTCCGATTTGTTTATGCTGCCTGGTGTTACCAGATGCATGGCGGACTCGTATGACGTTAGAACAACGCCGTCTTTGTGCGAGGCTTCATCGTGGCATTCCGCCATCGCACAGTTCGTGATGAGGATCGGTAAGATGTCGCGGGAGAAACATACGGTTGTGTCATTGCTACCGTTCCCTGTCGTGTCTGTGATGATCGTGTCGTGATCATCATCATCGTCTCTGCGGTGAAATGGTCCGTCGATCAAGTCGGCACAGGACATGACGGAAAAGGCGAGGGCGAGCACAAGCAATGCTCTTGCGGACATCTTCATACGATCAAGATTACATCGTTTTTCAGTTGGTTACAATTCCAGGACGTTTCGAAGCCGATCTGCCTGATACCGAACATGCGCTTCCCGCGCTATTCGTAGTTCGTGAAGGCGATGCCGCAGATCCCTCTGATCCTCTAGCGTACCGTGCACTCTGGCATCATGCACGAGTGATTCCAGCTGAATCTCCTCTTCAAGCCAGGCAAGCTCCTCGGCTCTGAGTGTTTCTAGCGTATCGACATAGAACTCGTAGTCTGTTGATACAGCAGCCATTGTTGTTCTCCTGCACATTGATGTGTTCTACATCTATGTGCGTTCAACGGCGCAAAACGTGACTCACTGTCGGACAACAAACATCGTGTATGGGGGTACAGCATAGGTGTAGGTACCCGGTTCACAGGTACCCTCGAATACCAGCCCAAGATCTCGGCCAAGCAGGTCGAAGGCAGTGAATCGGTAGTATTCGGCATTCTGAATAACTACTGTTGCCGTGTTCGCCAGCATATTGATTGATGCACTATACCCCATGTGCGAATCAACCTCTTCTACACCCAATGGTCCATCCTCGATACGTCCACGAGGAGTTAGACGCTTTCCTTGGAAGGCCGAAAAATCCTTGCCATAACGGTAGATCTTGAACACCATGTTGTTGCGAGGCGTGCCCCCTTGCGCTGTAATTCCATTTTGTGAAACGGGGCTTACATAGCGCCAGACTTCATCGTTGTTTGGCGTGGATTCGATAAACGTACCAGACGGACCAAGACATGAGAGTGTATTGCCGTTGGGCAGGCGTGTAGCGCCGCTGATGTTCTGTCCAAAGAACTTCCCAGAGAGCGAAGGCGGATAGGCAACGGCTGCCTGAGCTGGCTCGTACGATGCTGTACCTGTCCTGCGGTATGAGCCGTCGGGCAGCAATGGGAGTTCCACGATATCTACACTTGAGGCATTCCCACCCGGACGCCCGATACCGTTGTTAAAGATCATGATGCGGCTCCAGTCGCCCGGCAGCCAACGTGCATCGTGCTGTCCCCACAAGCGCTGCTGCGATGCAGTTCCGGACTTGTAAATCTGGGGATTACCCCAACGGTAGACGATATCTCCGCTCTTTCGCGAAATGATCCAGATTTCATGAAGATGATGAATGCTGATCATCACTTCATCACGCAGAGGGTTGTATCGCACCGAGTTCGCATGTAGCCAATCAGAACGATTGCCGCCAGAATTAATATCGATGCGCTCTGGATGCTCGTTCACTACACCATAGTTCTGCTTGGCGGGATCGGCATCCTGAATCATGTGATCCCATGAGCTCCACGACCATACAACTTCTCCAGATGAAGGGCCGGTTTGTTTCACTTCGATTACGCGCTCCGACCACAGTGCATTCTCAACCAGACGCGACTGTATGCGTCCGGCGGCAAGTGCTTCGGCAACGGTATGGCTTTCCCAGACGAGCAGAAGGATGTTGCCGTTGGGAAGGACCTCAACGTCGTGATGCGAGCGATACGTCTGACCATAATGATCATACTTCCAGATGACTGTTCCATCCCAAGAGATCTTTTCGATTATGCCGCCTGCACCGCCCCCTCCCATTGCCTGCACTTGCGGGGAACCTGTGCGCAGCAGTGACCCGTCTTCGAGAAGCATTACGGCCTGTCCCGGTGGAGTTGCACTTTGCCATAGGTGCACAACCTGACCATCATTATCGATAAGGTAGGTGGTGCGGCTTGCAACAGGTGCAAACAGCGTATAGCCGTCGTAACAAGCAGATGGACTGGTGCTGATGAGCCCTACTGTGCGCTGCTGCGCAACAAGCACGTGAGCTGCAATGAGTGCGAGGAAGATTACATACTGCATCCTCGAAACTAACCAGATTTATCGTTTAGTACCGAAGGATTGCAGCTGCACCCGTGTTCGTTGGCATGTACTGTGTAGGCAGCACAATCACGGTTCCGCCCTTCTTGACAACGAGCCGTGCGATGTCGTCGAGCACATCGTTCACGTCGGGCTGAGCTAGGTCATCAAACACCACAATTCCCGTGTCTTCATCGATCTTGCCGGGAAGCTGACGGTTGTCTTCCACAAAGAGCGTCTTTACGCGACCCTCGACAGCCGCATGTGCTATTCCAAACACACCTTCGATTCCGCCGTTGCGTGATGCGGCTTCGTCGTATGCCTCGATCAATGCGCCACTCTGCTCACGGATATGGGGCTCGATAACTTGCCATGCTTTACCGGTTAGCTCCTTGAGCGTAAGCCTCAGTGGGTTTACGTGGATGCTTTCCTTCACGAGTTGAGGGTTTCTGCTTACGCTGTGATAGACTGGACTCTGTTCTGCAAGCCCTGCTACTATTAGAGGCATTTCGAGGATGTCGGGCACTTCTTCTATGAGCAGTTTGTCTACAGCCCGAAAGAACCGCTGTGTGTCTAACTCAACTTCGTCCGAGGTGGTAGTATAGCCCACAAATCGTCGCATGCCACCAGAGTTGGCAATTGCAAAACCCCGCTTTGTGAGTTCACTCCCGAGAAGTTGATCTATCGATACCAGTTCCCTTCCATGTATCGGAACTGGTTGCAGTGCATCGCGATTACCAACGAACAGCTGCGCAGTTTCCTTTGTAACGCAGAGAACATGATATTCCTCAGTGGTCTGCAGCAGACGAAACAATGGCTTTACATGAAAGGCATCGGCAACAATGGCAAGCTCAGGCACGGTCCTGTCGAGATGCTGTGTGATGAACACACCTGGAGCACGGAACATCACGATGCCGGACTTGCGTTGATTCCAGAAGTGCTCGTCGCGATCAATGTCGTGAAACGGAGCCATCAGCATATCGATCTCAGGTTTGGAATAGGCATTCTCAAGCGAGATCGTTAGCTGTCGCACGAGCTGATGGAACCGTGTGTAATCATCGCGCCTCTCCGGCTGTGTGCGATGGGTTGGAAGATAGAGACTCAAACACGGCTTGGTCGAAACCGCAAAGAGGTCTTCGATGAGTGGACTATTGATAACGTTGTACATCGCATCCTCCGTTGGTTACGTGAATGCGGTAAGCTAGGGTCTATAGGATGCTACGAACCATGACAAAGGTCATGTCGCAAGAATGTCGGCATTGCTCACATGCCGAACACCAGCTGGCCTCGACGTTATCTCTCGAACAAACGCCTCGTTGACCATCGTTGTTGCAATACTGCGGGCATGCACACCGCGGTATCGTGCTGGCGTGAGTGGATTGAGATACTTCATGGCAACTCTGCTGATGAGCTCGCCAACACGAAACTCTTTACGATCTCCCATGATCAGCGATGGCTGCAAAACTGAGAGTTGCTCAAAGCCGAGCGCTGCCAGATCGCGTTCCAGCGCATACTTCACTTGCAGATAGAAGTATTTTGATGATGCCGTTGCACCAATTGAGCTCACAAGGACAAACCTTCGAACGCCCCTTGACCGAGCAAGGCGCGCAATGTGCATCGGGAGCTCGTAATCGATGCGACGAAACTCTGCCTGCGATCCTGCCTTCTTGATCGTACTGCCGATAGCACAGAAGACAACGTCCACGTCGAAGAACTCTTCTTGACCTGTCACAGCATCAAGCTCCGTAACGATATTTACGATGCGGCTATGGGGCTTGGTGGGACGTCGGCTCAATGCGTAGATCTTTCCGAATCGCTGATCTGCATTGAGCTGTTCAAGCAGATGAGATCCGACTAGCCCCGTGCCGCCTATGACAAGTGCGCGTTGAGTGTTCATTGGGCGTATGACGTTGCTTGACGTAATTCGGTGTTCAGCGCATAGGTAAAGCCCTTGTGCACGCCGTGTGCTCCGTGACGTCCGCCCCTGTCCAGCGCGAGGATACCAACCTGGTAATCGTCAATCGCCGGATGTTTTTTCACGATGCGCTTGATGGCTTCTTCACATGCCTCTTGCGGTGTTGCGCCGCTTCGCATCTTCTCAACGGCAAGAAACGATGCGCATGTGCGCAGAACCGTTTCGCCAAGTCCGGTGCATGTTGCCGCGCCAATTCCATCTTCAACGTAGAGTCCGGCACCAATGATGGGGGAGTCTCCTACGCGTCCATGCACCTTGTAGGCGAGTCCACTCGTTGTGCATGCACCCGCCATGTTCAGGCTTGCATCCATTGCAAGCAGACCAATCGTATCGTGATTCTCGATGTTGATCACCGGCTTATACTTCTTCTCTTTGAGCCACTCTTGCCAGGCCTTGCGGGCCCCTTCGCTGAGCGTGTTCTCGCGTTGCGTGACACCATGCTCTCGAGCGAAGCGCTCTGCGCCTGCACCAACGATCATCACGTGGGGCGTCTTCTCCATCACCATGCGTGCGAGTGATATCGGGTGAGCAATGCCTTGCACAAAGCAGACAGATCCTGCTGGCCCCTTACCCGACATGATTGATGCATCAAGTGTTACGATACCATCGCGGTCTGGCAGACCCGATAGCCCAACGCTCAAGTTTGTGGGGTCGGCCTCTACCACCATTACGCCCCGTTCTACGGCATCAAGAAGGCTACCGCCACTGGATAGAATCCGAAGCGCTTCCTTGTTCGCAGGAATACCGTGATCCCACGTGGAAAGTACAATCGGTCCTTGCACGTCTTCGGGAAGAACGCTGCCCACACCGTGCGTTGCCGCGAGAGCTCCAACACCAGCAGTGGTTGCGATAAAGTCACGACGATTCATAGTGCCTCCGGAATCAAGGGTAGTGCGTGAAGTTAACGCACTTCGTATTATCGGGACAACTCACATATGCGGTACCTCATGCGCACCTCCATCCTTGCCTTGCTTGCACTCATCGGCTGCGCCTCGCCAGCCCCTTTGCCTGTTGTAGATGCTGTTGATCTGCAGCGTTATGCAGGACGCTGGTATGTGTGGGCACGGTTCGACCATACGTTTGAAAGGGGCTGTTCATGCTCCGTTGCTGAGTACACCGTGATGTCGGACTATGTTAAGGTGGTGAACTACTGCCTTGAAGAAGGCTCGTGGCGCACCATCGAGGGTAAGGCATTTCCTGTTGAGGGCTCGAACAACGCCAAGCTCAAGGTGCAGTTCTTTTGGCCATTCAAGGGCGATTATTACATCATCTCACTCGATAGCACCTACCAGCACGTGCTCGTTGGTGAGCCAGGACGTTCCTACCTCTGGATGATGTCGCGCACACCACAGGTAGATGAAGAGATCTACGCCTCTCTTGTCAAGGAGGCTGAGTCAAGGGGCTTTGATACGAAGAAACTTATGCGGACGTCGTGTGGGACGGCGCCGAAGATAGGTACGAGGGACTAGGTACGAGGGACTAGGGACTAGGGACTAGGTACGAGGGACTAGGGACTAGGTACAGGGGTACGTAAGTGTCATTCCCGCGAAATCGGGAATCTGCTGCTTTGAACTCTGCGGGAATCCTGGCGAGTTATTCTGATCTATCTGAATCATTTGGGCGTCTCTCACGTGATCCTAAGAACGCGAGTACGACTTGACCTAGGCCCCCGGTTACAAATGCGATCGCGGCAGCACTCTGTCCTTGATATCCCAAGGCAAACCCCAGCACCAGGCATGTTAGCGCTATGAAGGCCGCAAGAAACTGGCCGCGTGTATAAATAGCCTGATGGGCGACTAGTAGTTTCCGATCCATTTCGTGTCGATGTTCCTGTTCACGCTCCATTGAGACAACGATGCGCTCTGCAAGTCCAGTGGCTATTTCATCATACTGCTTCAATACAGCTGGAGGTGGAAGTGGTCCTGTCCACTGCGCATGCATTATAACAGTGTGGTCAGTAGCGGCTTTTGTTGCAGTACGAGATTTCTCTGGTACTGATGCCATGATATCAGCGTACCGAAGTTTGTTGTACGTGCTGAGTTATCACTCTGCGCATATCAGCTCCGACCTTTTCAAGATCACCTCTGAGGTAATCCATATCGGACTGTTTTGAATAGTCATCCTTCCAGTCCAGAAAAACACGGTCTGGATGGAGACGGAATGCTGAGAGTATACCTTGGAGGAAGGTGAGTCTGGTGCGCTTGAACAGATGTTTCATAACAATACGTACCCTTTGAAATGTACACAGGTAAAGCTATCGAGAATTACTACTGGTGGCCGACCGTGCTGTCTTATCAATTAGGTTGTTGCTATCTAGGTAAGGGGCTATCTCGCCAAGGTCGGTTAGCCGTTGCTGAAGTGCTAAAATAACCAGCTGCGTAGGCACGTGCATTCTGCAATCGCTGAATTGCGCAATTCGATTCGTGAATGCAAGCCATCTTGCTGTGACGTATGTGACTGCTCGGTGCAACAACGGCCCACCACTCTTGCGAATGGCGGGTGTCCAGATGCTTCAATGTGGAGTCTTCGTTTCGTAAAGGAAGTTTGTGTCGTATCATTGGTGCGTCTTCTACAAAACGTTCCTAGCATTTTGGTGGTCCTATATGAAGTGTGTGCTCGTACTATGTGTGCTTTTTTTGACGGGTTGTGCGGGCTCGTACATTGGGATGCGTGGAAGTCTTGTGCCTACACTTGAAGGTGGTAAGGAAACGGGGCAAGTTGAGAGCTCGTCAAATGGACTTGGAGTAAACTATGGGGTTACTGCCGGCCTTGCCGTGTCTCAAAAGCTTGGACTGCAGGTGGATCCGTCGTTTCGAAGTGCGGCACTAACGCAAACAGTATCCTATCCGCTCGAATACGGTGGTACTATGTACATGGTTAATGCCGAGGCTGCCACGAGAGCGAGATTGTTTGAATGTCCTCTGTTACTTACAACGCGAAGGGTAATCAACGATAAGTTTCGGACAATGTTCGGTGTGGGGCCACATTTTGCAGTTAGGACATCAACATCGGGTGAGATTACTGGACGTGCAACAGGCGTTGATGGTCCCCAGGTAGGAAGTTCATATCCCATCAATCCAGTGTCAGTTTCAGCCGGATACGATGATTCAATCCTTTTCGGCTTTTCGTTGATGACGGCGTTGGACGTTACTATCTCATCTGCACTGAAACTCCGGGGCGATCTGCGTTTTCAGTATGACCTATCCAACGATAGGATGAGCGCGTATCAGTTCGGTACATACAACGGATACGAATACATCACTGCAGAGTACCCTAGTACGCGTATCGGTATCGGCATTTCACTGCTTTTTGGTGCAGAAGATTCACGCTGACTACGATGAGAAGTTTGAAAGCGCGGTGTTGCTGACAAAAAGGTGATCGTTGTCTCTACACGTCATCACAGATTCTACACAACAACGGCCCACCACTCTTGCAAATGGCGGGCCGCTTGGTAATTCCGTAATTGAGTAATTGAGTAATTCCGTACTTCAGTAATTCCGTAATTACTGAATTACCGTCCAGCAATAAGGTTCAGAGCAGAACCGGCGCGGAACCATCCGAGCTGTTGCTCGTTCATGGTGTGCTTGAGGACGATTGTCTCTGATGTGCCGTCGGCATGGTTCACAACAAGATCAACATTTTTACCTGGAGCAAGTGTTGTGATGTCGATGCTCATGCGGTCGTCTTCGCGGATCTTGTCGTAGTCTGCTGGGCTTACAAACGTGAGTGGCAGCATGCCTTGCTTCTTGAGGTTTGTCTCGTGAATACGCGCGTAGCTCTTTGTGATGATAGCCTTACCACCAAGGAAGCGTGGCTCCATGGCAGCGTGCTCGCGTGATGAGCCTTCGCCGTAGTTCTCGTCGCCTACAACAACCCACGCCGAGCCCCTTGCCTTGTAATCGCGCGCAACCTTTGGTACTTCGTCGTACTCGCCGGTAAAGGTGTTCTTGATGCTGTTGGCTGTTTCGTTTACGTAGTTGATAGCGCCAATAAGCATGTTGTTCGAGATGTTGTCCAGGTGACCGCGGAAACGCAACCATGGACCGGCCATCGAGATGTGGTCGGTAGTGCACTTGCCCTTTGCCTTCATCAGAAGCGGCATGTTCTGATACTCTTCAGGCTTCGGAGCCGTAAATGGTGCAAGCGCTTGCAGACGAGTGCTGTCATCGGCGATGATCACGCTAACTGTTGAGCCATCTGCTGCTGGAGTTACAAATCCAGCTGCATCAGGAACGAATCCGTTGTCGGGTAGCTCGTTGCCTGCAGGGGGCTGAAGCATCACACCGTCGATTGGTTCCTTCATGAAGTTGGTTGTGAGCTTGCCCGCAAGAACGAATGCTGCAACAGTTTCTGGTGATGCAACAAAGGCATGTGTTTCCTTGATACCGTCGTTGCGTCCAGTGAAGTTGCGGTTGAACGATGTGATGATGGAGTTCTTATCGCCCTGCTGTACGTCGTGACGCTTCCATTGTCCGATGCACGGACCACATGCGTTTGCAAGCACGGTACCGCCGATGGCTTCCATCTTTGCAAGGATGCCATCGCGCTCAATCGTTGCACGTACCTGCTCAGAGCCCGGTGTGATGGTGAATTCCGACTTTGCCTTGAGTCCGTTTGCAACAGCAAACTCGGCGATCGATGCTACGCGCGACATGTCTTCGTATGAAGAGTTCGTGCATGATCCGATCAAGCCAACGCGGAGTTCTTCTGGCCAGTTGTTTTCCTTAACGGCATTTACAAACTCAGAGAGTTCCATTGCACGGTCTGGAGTGAACGGACCGTTGATATGGGGCTCGAGGGTATCAAGATTGATCTCGATTACTTGGTCGTAGTATGCTGATGGATTCGCTGCGACTTCGTCGTCGGCACGCAGGTGTTCTGCAACACCATTGGCAAGATCTGCCACGTCGTTGCGTCCGGATGCGCGCAGGTAGCGCTCCATCGAAGCATCATATGGGAACACCGATGTTGTAGCACCGATCTCTGCACCCATGTTGCAGATCGTGCCCTTACCTGTTGCTGAGAACGATGCTGTGCCATCACCGAAGTACTCAACGATAGCGCCTGTTCCGCCCTTTACCGTAAGGATGCCCGCAAGCTTCAGGATAACATCCTTTGGCGACGTCCAGCCGTTCATCTTGCCGGTGAGCTTTACACCGATGAGCTTTGGCATTTGCAGTTCCCATGGCATACCGGCCATCACGTCTACCGCATCTGCACCGCCAACACCGATGGCAATCATTCCCAAGCCCCCTGCATTCGGCGTGTGAGAGTCGGTACCGATCATCATGCCGCCAGGGAAGGCGTAGTTCTCGATCACAACCTGGTGAATGATACCAGCGCCTGGCTTCCAGAAGCCAATGCCGTACTTGTTTGACACAGAGGCGAGGAAGTCGAACACTTCCTTGTTTTCTGTGAGTGACTTTTCAAGGTCTGATGTAGCCCCGTGCTCAGCGCGGATAAGGTGGTCGCAGTGTACAGTTGAAGGCACGGCAACCTTTGGGATACCGGCCGACATAAACTGCAGCAGCGCCATCTGGGCAGTTGCATCCTGCATCGCAACACGGTCTGGGTTAAAGTCTACATAGGCATTGCCACGAGCGTGCGGAGCCGATGGCATTTCCGCCATGTGCGCATAGAGCGTTTTCTCTGCAAGCGTCATCGGACGCCCCAGCAGGGTGCGCGCGGCGGCTACTTTTGAAGGAAGGTTCTCGTAAACCTCTTTGATCATGTCGATGTCTTGCGTGGCCATGATAGTGATCTCCTGTAAATGAAAACAAGTTTAGGTTCTAGGGATGTAGATGACGTTGTCGAGTCCGTTCAGATCTGGGTCGTGGGTATACAGCGCAGCCTTATGCTGCCATGCGGTGGCACACACAATCGCATCGGCAGAAGAGAGATTCAAGTTTACGGCAAGCTGCGCAGCGTTCAGTGCAACATCTGCCGTGAGTGGAACAACCTCGTGCTGCTGCATCAGAGAAATTGCGCGAAGCGTATGCTCGCTATCGAATCGGCGCAGCAAGTCTCGCGAGACCTCGAAAACTGTGATCGAAGGCACGATGATCGTAGCAGATGACACAATCGTTACGTAGGGGGCTGATGCTGCAGAACCGAGGAAGTACTCGATCCAGCACGATGAGTCGAGCACAGCTCGTTGATCTGGAACGTTCACGCTGACTTGTCCTTTTCGCGCTCAAGTGTTACATCAAGCCCCTTGAGAAACCCGAATGCTTCGTCGGCCGACAGCAAAGGAACAATAACAACAGCCCCTTTCCATTCCATGAAGGTAACTTTTTGTCCAGGCTTGATGTCCATTCGTTCGCGCACTTCCTGCGGAATTACGATCTGGAACTTCGGTGAAACGGTGACGGTGGTGCTCATTCGGTATCGACGTTGATGGTGTATGACGACTATTGATCGATGCAAATATCGTAAAACGATGTAAATGTCTTCATAGTCACTATGTGTCGAAAAAATGGCAAAATTTCGACATATATTCGAGACATGTCGAAGCTTTCGACATGAAACGACCGAAATGTCGAGGAGAGCATATATGGAAGCACATGACCAACCTACCGCGGAATGGCAACCTGATGTGCCGTGGAATGCGCTTCCACGGCTTACGACAACCACCCTTGAGCTGGAGACGAAGCTTGTACTCAAGCACTGCATCGAGGCCCGAGCCGCACTGGCGGAGCTAAAGCAAGCAGCAGAATTACTGCCCAACCAATCCATGTTGATCAACCTCTTGCCAGTCCTAGAAGCCAGAGACAGCTCAAAGATTGAGAATATTGTTACTACGACGGACGAACTGTTTCGTTTTATTGATCGCGACGATGCTGCTGCAGACGCACCAACAAAAGAAGCACTGAGATATCGTACAGCACTATGGGAAGGGTTTCGTTCACTCGATGCCCGCCCCCTATCAACGACCACAGCGATTGACGTGTGCCGTGGGATTAAAGGGATCGATATCGGAATTCGTCGCGTTCCCGGAACAGCACTTGCAGGGGATGTTTCGGGAAAAGTTATTTACACCCCCCCGGTAGGTGAGAGCTTGCTGCGTGAGCTTCTTGCAGACTGGGAGCAGTTTATGCACGGAAGAACGGATATAGACCCCCTGATTCGAATGGCGGTTGGTCATTATCAGTTTGAAGCAATTCACCCGTTTTCCGACGGTAACGGTCGCACGGGCCGAATCATGAACGTATTGTTTCTTGTAGATCAGCGATTGCTTACACTTCCGATCTTATACTTAAGCCGATATATCGTTGCCAATAAAGCCATGTATTACGATCTATTGATGAGCGTAACTCGTGAGCAGCGCTGGGAGCCTTGGATTCTGTACATCCTGCAAGGCGTTAAAGAAACAGCATTATGGACAACTGAAAAGATACATCAGGTGATACGCCTGGAGGACCAAACGATCGCTCGCGTCAAGCAGACTGCGCCCAAGATCTATTCCAGAGAGTTGATAGACATAGTGTTCTCTCAACCATACTGTAGAATCAGTCATCTTGTATCTGCTGGGGTTGGAAATCGTCAGTCAGCCTCGAAATACCTTAAGACGCTCACAGAACAAGGGATTTTACAAAACGTTCAGATTGGCAGGGAACGGCTATTCATCAATACCGAGCTGCTGCGACTGTTCGTTGAATAGATAGCTTAATCCTCCCGAAGGTTATTAAAGCTGAGCCGGACATGCCAACATCGGTGGGCAAAGAACAACACGCCACACCGAGCCAGCGTTTACATCCTGCCTACAGTCGTGGTGACTTTATAACGTGGCTGTCGCACCTGGAGGGCATGGTGGAGGTATGCAATACGTTTGGCACCACAATCGATCCCCGCGATGTGCATCCCGGATGCGTTCTCGTGCGCAACGAGAACACGACGTGGGTTGTCATGGTGCTCCCTGAGTAACGCTCATCCTCCAGATCCCCTAAAACACCTTGAAAATTGAAACCCTACCTTTCGATTTTCAAGGTATGTTTTGTGAAATCAGTCCTCAATAAACCCTTGCACCCAACATTCATGCGTGCACAAAAGAGGATATTGCTGCTCAGATACTCAAGAACTGCGCTCGCTGAGCTCCAGCCACCGCAGGGTTGATTCGTCGAGGTTGGCTGTGAATTGGGCGTGCTGTTGGGCCCATAGCTCGTGGTCCTGATAGCTGCCTTCTCCGCTACTCATCTTTGTTTCCAGGTCGGCGATCGATGCTTCAAGCTCGGGGATGCGGGATTCGAGCTGCTCGAGTTCTCGCTGCTCGTTGAAGGTGAGCTTTTTCTTGGTCGAAGCCTGGGTAGGGGGCTGCTGTTGCTGTTTACTTTTTGCTTCACGGTCTGCTGCTTTTGAGCGCGCCTCGACAGCCTCGAGGTATGCTGAGTAATTGCCGGGATACTCTTTGATGCGGCCGCCGTCTTCGAACGACCAGATCGTGGTGACCGTGGTGTCGAGAAATGCACGGTCGTGGGATACGGTAAGCAGGACGCCTTTAAACGACTGCAAGTATTCCTCGAGGGCGTTCAGCGTAACAAGGTCAAAGTCGTTCGTGGGTTCGTCGAGAAAGAGTACGTTGGGGTTTGACATCAGAATGCGAAGCAATCCGAGTCTGCGACGCTCGCCCCCTGAGAGGGTATGCACAAACGCATGCTGCTGCTTGGGCGAAAATCCAAAGCGTTCGCACAGTTCGCGCGCACTTATGTAGCGGTCGCGTCCAACGCCTACGTCGATGTACTCGGCGATGTCGCGTACGTTGCTCAGCACGGTTTCGTTTTCCTGCAGGTCTTTGATCTCTTGTTCGAAGAATCCGAGGGTAACGGTTTCGCCAAGCGAGATGTGTCCTCGTTCGGCGTGCTTGCGTCCAGCAAGAAGATTGAGCAGGGTTGTCTTGCCAGCCCCGTTCGGACCTATAATTCCGATGCGATCTCCGGGTGCAGCACGATAGGTAAAGTCTGTTACTAACGAGCGATAGCTTACATCAACGGCATCAATGATCTTACCACCAAGAAACTTGCCGCCAACTTCGATGTCGATGTCGCGAAACTCTACACTCTGCGTGCGCTGCTCCTGCTGCATCTTCTCGATCCAGTCGATGCGGCTCTGCTGCTTTGTTCTGCGTGCCTTTGCGCCCTTCTGCAGCCATGCAAGCTCTGTGCGAAGCTTATTGCGCTGGTGGTCTGCTGTAGCGTCTTGCACCGCAACGAGAGCTTCCTTACGCTCGAGATACTTTTCGTAGCTGCCGTCGTAGGAGAAGAGACGCGACTGATCGATTTCGATAATACGCGTGCAGACGGCGTCGAGAAAGTAACGGTCGTGCGTTACGAGGAGTAAGCCCCGTGACGAATTCTGCAACGTGTCCTGCAGCCATTGCACACTTGTTGCGTCGAGATGGTTTGTGGGCTCGTCGAGGATCAAGAGGTCGGGTTCGGCAAGCAGCGCACGGGCAATGGCCACACGCTTGCGCTGTCCGCCGGACATGGTCTGCACGTGCTTGTACGCGTCGTGTATACCGAGCTTGCCGAGTGTTTGCTTGGCGAGAGTTTCGAGCTCCCATTCTTCGAGGTGACCATGACGATGGTCGTAGGCAGACGCTACGGCATGGAATGCTGTGTCGTCCTGCTCAAACGTTGGCAGCTGCGGAAGGTACTCAAACCGCGCCTCGTTGTTAAAGGCGATTTCTCCTGCATCGGGCTGATCAATGCCTGCAACGATGCGCAGAAGCGACGTCTTACCGGCCCCATTGCGACCAATGATGCCAACACGTTCACCATCCTGCATACCAAACGAGATGTTCTCGAAGAGAACCTTCTCGTAGTATACCTTGGAGAGTTTGGTTGCTGAAAAGAGCGTCATCGAGAGCGCTCCACGCCTTACGCTGCCTCGTGGAGCTGGTCGCGCTCTTCGTCTTCGGTCATCGCGAGTTCTTGCACGTTCAGGGTCGACGTCATGCTGTCGATGCGACGCTTCTCAAGGAGCGAATCCGGAATACGTGTAACCTTCTTTGCGAGACCAATAGCTTCGTAGACGCGAATCGTAAGCCCCGTAAAGTCAAACTGCCACCATGCAAGACCGTGGAATGCCGATGATGGGAATGCGTGGTGATTGTTGTGCCAGCCCTCGCCGAGAGCAAGGATGCCAACGATCGGGTTGTTGCGGCTCTTGTCTGTTGTAACGTACGTGCGGCTACCAAAGTAATGGCACACAGAGTTTACACTCCATGTAACATGGCTTGTGATGAAGATGCGAACGAAACCGCCCCATACGAAGCCAAGCCATGCGCCTTCCAATGTGCCGGCATGGAAGTATCCAATCACGGCTGGAAGGACAAGGCTAAAGACCGACCAGAACAAAAACGTATTCGAGAACCACACGATCATTGGATCCTTGAAGTAGCGTCCGCCCCACTTTGCCTTGATCTCGCCGATATCAGCGCTGTTCATTTCGATGAGCCACTCAAAGTGTGCGTAGAAGAAGCCACTCACCGTAGGAGAGTGTGGGTCGCCTTCTTGATCGCTGTGTGCGTGGTGTTTTGTGTGCACGCTTGCCCAGTGGGTTACTGGACCCTGGAATGCCATCGATCCCAGCCAGAGCAGAACGGCTTTCAATGCTGGATGGGGCTCAAAGGATTTGTGCACCACCAAACGGTGATAACCAAGGGTAACACCGTATTCGGTAACGAAGCCAAAGATCAGCGCGAGCGCTAGGTAGAACCAATCAAAGGTGCCGGTAAAGGCTGACCACGTAACATAGATCACTGCTGCAAGGGGCAGGATCACGAGGCCGTACATCGGGAGACTTTTCACAGTGTCTTTTCGTAGTGTTTAAGTGCGACAAAACTACGAAGGCCACACGGTTTCCCGTGTGGCCTTCACTATGTGTCAACAATTGTTGATGCTTACTTCGTGATGTCGAGAAGCTCTACATCAAAGATGAGTGTTTCGTTTGGTCCGATAGCCTGACCAGCCCCTTGCTCGCCGTATGCAAGGTTTGATGGGATGTAGAGTGTGTACTTTGATCCAACCGACATCAACTGCACGCCTTCTGTCCAACCTGCGATTACGCCAGCAAGTGGGAACTCAATCGGCTCACCGCGTTCTACTGAGCTATCAAACACCTTGCCGTCGATAGTTGTGCCAGTGTAGTGAACCTTAACGGTGTTCTCCTTTGCTGGCTTCTTTCCAGTACCTTCTTTGATAACCTTGTACTGAAGGCCACTTGCCGTTGTCTTTACACCATCCTTAGACTTGTTCTCTGCGAGGAACTTCTCGCCGCGAGCCTTGTTGACCGATCCCGAAGCAGCCTTCTCAGCTTCCATTTTCTGCATAGCCTCTTGTTGGAGGTTCTCCATGCAGGCTTGGAACTGCTGATCCGTGAGCTTCGGTGTTCCGCTGAGGAAGCCGCGCATACCCTCGGCGAGCATGTCTACATTGATTTCGAGACCCTGGCTTTGCAGTGAACGTCCGATCTGCATACCAAGGGCATACATGTTTGAGTCTTGTTTTGTCATTGCTTTTGCTGTTGTTGTGAGAGTGGTAGTTGTGACTGTTCCCTTTTGCGCCAATGTCTCACTCGGAGTAACTGCAGCACACAGAGCCACAACAGCGATGGTAGAAATGAGTTGTTTCATGGGATGTTGTTGTAATGAGTGATGAAATATCAGTTTACTTTACGTCGAGCAGTTCTACATCAAAGATCAACGCAGCGCCCCCAGGAATAAGGCCGTTACCGGCTCCGCGATCGCCGTATGCGAGGCTGGCAGGAATGTACAACTGGAACTTTGATCCTTTCGGCATGAGAAGGATTGCTTCCTGCCATCCGGGAATTACTTGCGTGGTGTTAAACGTAGCCGGCTGACCGCGGTCTATGGAACTGTCAAACACCTTGCCATCAGCGAGTTTGCCCGTGTAGTGAACGGTAACCGTAGAGCCTGCAGAAGGCTTCTTGCCGGTACCCATGGAGATTACCTTGTACTGAAGCCCGCTCGGTGTTGTAATCACACCTTCCTTGTTTTTGTTCTCAGCAAGAAACTTCTCGCTTGCCTTACGAACAGGTATGGCTGCCTTGAGTGCTTCTTCTTCCATTGTCTTGGCTAGCTGACGCTGCAGAGACTCTGATAGAAGCATGGCGGCAGAATCTGAGATCAGCGCCTTCTTCTCCTGGCTGCCATCACGGTATCCAGCCATCAACATCTCTTGACTTACTTCAATCTTTGTCTTTGCAAACTGTCCGCCCAGTTGATAACCGAACATGTAGCTTACAGAGTCAGCTTGCGTTTTCATCGTGACCGGCTCATCGGAATTGTTGTCGCATCCGATCATCACTGCCGATACAAGAATCGCAGCAGCCATGCTTAGAGTGCTCTTCATACGTGTGTTGTCCCAAGTTATAAGGTATATGGACGGCAAAGATACGCTCATGGGGCTATCTCTGGCACCCAAAGATGCTGATTGAGATCGACGGCGTCCCCCAGAAACCCTACCTGCTCGGACTCGAGACGTTCTCGCATCACAAATGGTGTCTCAAAGTGCATGCGTCCGGAGAGCTCCCCAAGACGATTGACCACCCGGTGGCATGGGATGTCCAGCCGGTCTTGATGGGCTACCGCGTTCAACGCCCAACCTACCAGCCGGGCACCAGAGCGCACGCCTATGGCAGCTGCTATGTGTCCGTATGTGGTGACCTTTCCTGGTGGAATCGATCGCACGATTTCATAGATGCGTTCATACCGATCTGACATGCAGACAAAATAGCGCGGGAATTCTTCCGAACTTTGCCGCCATGCATCAGCGCGTAGAGTTTCCACTGACCCCTGCAGAGGCGGCAGACCCCCTAGCCGTTACATCTATTGCATTGGCTGCAGCTGGGTTTGCAGCTGATGTTGATGCAAAGGCGCTTGTGGTGCGACGCTCTGTTGATGCTCGTTCGCGGGTGCCGAGAGTTCGACTCACCGTAGACGTCTTTGCGGGTGAGGAGCCCCCTGCCCAGGAAGAGTATCTGGGCCGTCTTAAGGCGGCAGATCCGGGAAAACGTGTTGTGATCGTTGGTGCTGGTCCTGCCGGATACTTCGCTGCACTAGAGCTGCTCGAACATGGAATAATGCCCATCGTGCTCGAGCGTGGACGCGACGTGCGCGCCCGTAGACGCGATCTGCGTGCTATTCAGCAGGATGGCGTTGTAGACCCCCATTCGAACTATTGTTACGGGGAGGGAGGCGCAGGCACGTATTCCGATGGCAAGCTGTATACACGATCCCACAAACGTGGCAGCATCGAAAAGGTTCTCCGGCTCTTTGTGGAGCATGGCGCTACATCAGAGATTCTCGTAGACACCCACCCCCATATCGGATCGAACAAGCTCTGGAAGGTTGTGCAGGAGATGCGCGAAACCATTCTCCGATTTGGTGGGGAAGTGCACTTTGAGTCGCATGTAAATGGGTTTATCATTGATGCCACACCAGATGGCAAGGTGCTGCGCGGTGTGCGCTGTGCAGACGGACGTGCGTTCGAGGCAGATGCAGTGATCCTGGCAACAGGACATAGTGCCCGGGACATCTTTGCGCGGTGCGCAAAGGATGGGATTCGTATCGAAGCAAAGCCATTTGCGTTGGGCGTCCGGATTGAACACCCACAGGGCTTGATTGATGAGATCCAGTACCATCAATCGCCCCGTGACCCCAACCTACCGGCATCATCATATTCACTCGTGTGCCAGGCAGATGGAAGGGGCGTGTTTTCGTTTTGTATGTGTCCGGGCGGACTCATCGTCCCGGCTGCAACCTCTCCAGGCGAGATCGTGGTCAACGGCATGTCGATGTCACGTCGGGACTCACCATTTGCAAATTCCGGAACCGTTGTAGCCGTTGAGCAGGCAGATTGGCAGCAACTTGGTCACGGTGGCGTGTTCGGTGCACTAGAGCTTCAGGCCCACGTAGAGCGCACAGCATTTGCCAGCAACGAAGATCGGTCGCAGAAGGCCCCCGCCCAGCGTTTAGTTGATTATGTCGAGGGCAGGATGTCCGAGTCGATTCCACGCACATCATACATCCCTGGACATGTTTCGGTTGACATGGCAGAGATCCTGCCAACGGCAATTGACCAACGTCTTCGTTCGGGTATACGTCAGTTTGCGGCACAAATGCGAGGCTACCTCACTAATGAAGCCGTGATTGTTGGTGTTGAGTCTAGAACATCTTCGCCGGTACGAATTCCCCGTGATAAGGAATCATACGAGCACGTCGAGGTGCGGCGTCTGTATCCGTGCGGCGAGGGTGCCGGTTATGCAGGGGGCATTGTGAGCGCAGCACTAGACGGACAAAATGTTGCCAAGGCAATCGCGCAGCGGGTGTTCACAGTGTAGCAGATCTGTTACTGACGCAGGATCCGAAACACCGTGCGCCTGTTGAGTGCCCGGTTTGTTTCGGAGTCATTCGGTACAACGGGCATCGAAAAACCAAAGCCCCGTGTCTTGAGTCGAAATGCCTGCACGCCTCGATCAACGAGTGCCTGCTTAACTGACTCTGCACGCCTCTGGGAAAGGGTCATGTTGTAGTCTACGCGGTTATCGTCTGGACCGCTTCGTGAAGCGTGCCCCTGAATTTCGAGAACAACCCGATCAAAGCGCAGCAATGCATCTGCCAGTTCATCAATGATGATGTACGATGACGTATCGATGATGCTTTCGTCGTATGCAAAGAGAATGCGTTTTGAAAACTCGTTCGTGTCGGCAAGCGGGTTCAGCGGAGTCTTGTCATACGTTCCGCGGGCAACCATGGTGTCGCGTCCAGGTACATCAACCGTTAGATAGATATTGTGAATTCCCTCATATCGAGGGGGCACGTAGGACACGAGATAGTAGTTGCGAAGACTGTTATAGATGTCGAGGAATATGGCAAGCAGATCTGCCTTGGTGTATGCGCGGTAGTACTTGCCGCCCGTGTAGAGCGACAAATCCTGCAGAGCCTGATCATTTGCATAGCCAAAGCCGACGCAGTAGATCGAGATGTTGTGCCGAGTAGCATACTCGTACACGTCGCTCAGACGCACACTGGACGTATTCTCATCGCCATCGGCAAACACCACGCAAACCTTAGGTTGATCCAGCGGCACGTCTTTGAGTGTCTGAAGAGACTTCATGATACCGTCGAACGTGGCCGTAAAGAGCCCCTGTGATCTCTTCTTAAACGATCTGAACTCACGCAGCATTGCCGTGGTATCTCCCGAGAGGGGAAACACTTCTGTGATAACCTTATGGTACCCCACAAGCGAGATGTTATCGCACTTCCGCTTCATCCCGATGAACAATTCCGTCCCGAGATCTAGCGTTGGTTTAGCCCCCTTCATCGAACCCGAGCAATCGATAGCTAACGCGATGTTGGCTGGAATGGAATCTAGCTCGCCGATCTCTCGGACGCGGAAGTTGCGGACGGCTGAATCGCGAACGCGACGCCGCTCGCCAAGACGTTCCATCAAACGAGGGAAGTAGTCGGGAGCACTGGCAGACTTATAGGGTTCTGCCATGTGTGTAACGACAAAGCCTGTGGTGTCGAGAACGCGCACGAACAACCGGATAGAGTCGGGGTAGGCATAATGTTCCAACTTCCAGACGTCTGTACGAAGTGCTGCAAGATTAACCGAATCAATATGCTTTGTGGACGTTGCGCGAAATTCGACGGACTTCTCGGAGTCATCACGCAGATCAAAAGACTGATCTATGCGACGCGTCGACGAACACGCTGCTAAGAGCAGCGTAAGCAACAAGAGCTGCCACAGCTTCATTCGGAAAGGGGCCTGTTATTTGTGTCCAAGACCAACATTGACGTTGACGCCGTCGCGCTGGAATTGTTGAAGGATGCTCTTAAGTACGGCCAGTGATGAATCAAGCTGGGAAGAGAGACCTTCATCATAGATGATGCGATTGAGCAGTCCCTTGTTCGCTTTCACTTCAGTTATCACGGTGTTTACTTCTACAACGAGACTATCTACTGAGATAAAGGCAGCGTCTGCCTTTGTCAGTGTCTTGTCAAACGTTGAGAGTGTCTTTTCCAGATGATCGATCAGTTCGGAAATCTTTGGCTCGTTCTTATCGAGTGTTTTGCGAAGAGTCGATGAAATCTGCCGAAGGTCCTTCACCATAGCCGTAAGATCCGACTTGTTTGCCTGCATCCACATGCGTGCATCGGTTACCAGCATTGCCCCGTCGGAGGCAAGGGTCTTTACATTGTTGATAAACGTTCCGTCTCTGGCCAGATCTGCGAGTGCGGCACTAAGCGTATCTAATCTCTTCACCAGGGCTATGGCATTATCACTTACGTCTCCGAGGGAGGTAACGAGACTACCTATGTCTGCGGCGACTACACCAGGAATATCTTTGTTGGGATCAAAAGCCGAGGTCTGGAAACCTGGAGCAACCTCGATCTTTTTTCCACCGGTGATCTCGAGGATCGATACGACTGCCGAAGCATCGCTGTGCAGATCAGAGATATCATCCAACTGTCCAACAACAAGAACACCGCCGTTGTGATTCGTGACGCTTACAACCTGTCCGCGTTTTACGCCATGTACAACGATGGGGCTGCCCGGCTCAAGTCCGCCGGACGAAGCCAGTCGAAAACGAACCTCATGCTGATTTGAAGACCAACTAATTCCTTTACCCAGCATAATGCCGATAAGCAGCAGCAAGATTGCCGAGATACTTACAATACCGACTCGAATCTCAGTCTTCCGTGAAACGTCCAAGCGATCGACTCCAAAAAAATCAGAATGGGATTACGTCAGTGCCAGAAGACGTATGTAACGACTGTTCAGTCTCATTCGTGTTGGCTGGTTGATCCTGACGTTTAGCATCGAGTACCAAAAGGCTATCTGCAATGATCTCTGTTACGTACTTCTTATTGCCATCGCGATCATCAAACGACCGTGACTGGATCTTGCCCTCGACATAGAGCCGGCTTCCGCGGCGCACGAGACGCTCTACAACATCTGCGAGCCCCCTCCATGCTATGATTGTGTGCCAGTCTGTGTGTTCCTGCACTGCGCCATCTTTGTCTTTCCATGTTTCCGATGTTGCCAGTCGCAGTTGAGCAACCTTGACGCCGCTCGGCGTAAAGTGTACCTCCGGGTCCTTGCCAACGTTGCCGATGAGCATAACCTTATTCAGTGTACGAGACATTCATCACCTCACTACATAAACCTGTGGACGATTTGTCCGGTAGTACGATTGGCTCGAATATACCAAGCAATACACCGGCCTGTATGCCTATGTGCCGATTTTCCTGCAAAACGTGACATCGTTTGGAAACCGATGCCCCAGCTGGGAACTTTGTGCATGGCAGCAACCGAACCGCAATTTGTAGTATCCGTTGGCAACCGCAGGTACGACCTTTCAACGGCAATAGACATTTCACTGCATGTAAACCCCGTGCACGCACCGAATGCATTCTATTTACCGCCTGCGTCGTTCGTGCCGTTCCGCGCAGGAGAGTTTGTTGGCAGCATCGAACAAGGTGGGCCTGTACGCTGCGAGGTAATCACCGTTGCTCCGCATGGAAACGGCACGCACACTGAGTGCGTTGGACACATTGCCGGTATCGGGTACAATGTAACAGAGTTGATGACCAACCTTGTTGATGAAGCAGAGCTCGTAACGGTAACACCTTCTCATATTGGTGAAGATGCCGTTGTTACTGCCGACGATCTTCTGCATGCGTGGAAGAATTACGATGTAACAACATTGATCATCCGCACTTTGCCGAACGACAGCGCAAAGCGAGAACAGATGTGGTCAGGCAACAATCCTCCTTATCTCCACATCGATGCGATGAACCTGATCGTTGAGCACGGTATCCGCCATCTGATGGTCGATATGCCATCTGTTGACCGAGAAGAGGATCAAGGGGCTCTTGTTGCCCATCATCGCTTCTGGCAATGGCCTGATAACCCTCGCCTCGACTGTACGATCACAGAACTCGTCTACATTCCAAACTCCACCCCAGACGGACGCTACCTCGTGGTGTTCAACGTAGCCCCGTTCGATGGAGATGCCGCACCGGCAAAACCGATGATTGTGAAGCCAATGACCAAGTACTAATTACAAAGTACGAAGTACGGATTACGGATTACGGATTACGGATTACCAAGATCATCGTACCCAGTAATCAGTAATCAGTACCCAGTACCCAGTAATCAGTACCCAGTACCCAGTAATCAGTACCCAGTACCTAGTCCCTCCTACTGCAACCCATACTCATCGATCTTACGATACAGCGTGCGTTCGCTGATGCCGAGCATGCGGGCTGATTCTCGTCGGTTACCCTGCGTGCGACGTAGAGCTGTTTCGATAGCCCTGCGTTCGATAGAGGCAAGATTTAACTCGTCGTCGCTGGCGTCGGAGATTGTTGTACCAACAGGGTGGAGAGGGTGAATGGCTACGACGTCTGTGTTGGAGGACGCATGATGCGGAGCGGGCATATGGGATGCAGCCGGAGCATCATGGTGAACATCTACGGACATGCTTAGCAGGTGGCGTAGGACAGATTTTACTTCCGCGACGTCTGTGGAAAGCTGTAAGAGAGCGCGGTACAACATCTGTGTATCGAGTTCATTCTGTGGTCCACTACTGCCGGGTATACGCACAAGGGCATTAGAGAATGATGGGTCGGGTTGTTCCTGTTCTCTCGCGGGGAGATACCGTCGAACCAGATCGGCAGTAATGCGCGCCCCTTGCTCAAGCGTTACCATTGTTTCGATGATGTTGCGCAACTCACGCACGTTGCCGGGCCACGACTGCTGTTCAAGGATTGAGAGGGCATCCTTGTCTATGCCGTGGTACTCATGGATGTTCTTGTCGGCAACACGTTTTGCAAAATGCTCTACCAGCGGCTCAATATCGTCTATATGCTGACGAAGAGGGGGCAGGTGGATGTTTACACTGTTTAAGCGGAAGTAGAGATCCTGACGGAAGCGGCCTTGGCGCACCTCATACGCAAGGTCGCGATTGGTAGCTGCTACAATACGCACGTCAACTTTGAGAACGTCCGACGAACCTAGTCTCGAGTATTCGCCACTTTCAAGGATGCGGAGAAGCTTTACCTGTGTTCCGATAGGCATCTCGCCGATTTCATCAAGAAAGATCGTTCCGCGGTGGGCTGTTTCAAAGAACCCCTTGCGCTGTTCTACCGAACCCGTGAAGGCCCCTTTTTCGGCACCGAACAGCTCGCTCTCGAGAAGTGTCTCGGGAATGGCACCACAGTTGACGCTTACAAACGGACCCTTCTTGCGGGTGCTCAGATCGTGCACTGCGTGTGCAAAGACCTCTTTACCCGTTCCTGTTTCACCCGTGATCATTACGGTGAGATCAGTTGGGGCAACCTGCAACAGGCGCGTCATCGCCTGCACCATTGCCGGCGATTCGCCGATAAGGCCAAAACGGACGGCAAGCTGACGAAGTAGCTGACGGGATGCTTGGATCATACAGTTATTTACGTTTTGATGTCCACTCGGCCCAGCCGCCAGTGTAGATAAAAATCGGTCCGTACCCAAACTGCTTAAGAACATCAGCTACGTGGTGAGAAAGCTCACACTCTCCACCGTCGCAATAGATCAACACAACACGGTCGCGTGGAACGCTGCTTAGCAAGTCGGGTATGCGAGACTGCACTTCGCCGCCGTAAAAGTTTACAGCTCCGTTGATGTGGCCTTGCGCAAACTTATCTGCCCCCCGAGCGTCGATGAGATATTGCTTTGTTCCTTCAAGCAGCCGCACGAACATATCGTAAGTGATCTCTCGTATAACTCCCGGCTCTGGCGAGAATGCGGGTTCAGCAGTCTTTACAGCTGTAGGTAATGGTTGAGAAGCAGCGGGCTTGGATGCAGGAGCTTGTGAAGGTACTTCTGCTGAAGATGCTGCAAGAGTGTTCTCTGCAGGAGTCCCAGCAGTAGGTGCCTGCTGGATAATCTCGCGCTGCGGCACTGGAGGCGCTGTTTGGAGATACTTGTCGATGTCTGTTTGTGTGGCTGTCTGACGTTCAAACTGTGGCTTGATCCACGCGATAGCCTTTGGATTCATTGCATTGAATCCAACAGCCAGTCCTATTGAAATGAGCATGAACAGGGCAATATCTCTCAGCATGCGTGGTTGAACGCGTGGTTGACTTACAGGTGCAGCTGCGGCGTTGGCAACTGGCACATGTGAGCTAGCACTGCTGTTCATTCGACCGAGGGGTTCGCCCCCTAGCAAATGGAAGTGCAGATGAAAAACAGTTTGACCGCCATCTTCATTGCAGTTTGTAACGATGCGATACCCGTTTTGTGAAATGCCGAATCTGCGGGCAAGGTCTCGAGCCACGGCAAACACCCTGCCAACAAGTTCCGCATCTAGATCGCGCAGTGCGTCGATAGATGTAATCACAGTTTTCGGAATGATGAGCAGATGCACCGGTGCCGAAGGGGCTATGTCGCGAATCGCAATGACGTGGTCATCCTCGTACTCGATTGTTGCGGGGATTTCGCGATCGATGATTTTTTGAAAGAGTGTCTTTTCCATAGCCCATTATCGAAAGTCGTAGTGATTTCGAAGAGCAACGTAGGCAGAATTGATCTCATGAGCTCGTGCATGTGCCTGCTGCTGCTCTTTTGCCGTAGCAGATGCAAATCTATCAGGATGCCACGTAGCAATGAGCGTCCGGTAGGCTTTTTTGATGTCATCCACCGTAGCTCCAACCGGTACGTTCAGCACCATGTGGGCTTGGACGATCTCCTTCGGCAGCTGTGGGGATGTCTTCTGCTTCGTTGACTCCCTGTTTTGAGTGTTCTTCTCCGAGTGGCTATTCTGTGTGTGCTCGTTGTGCAGTTCATCGATGATACGCCGAAGCTCATCATCATCATTACCAATCGTGCGCTCGGCCCAACGAAGTTCAGCGTCTGACGCACGCATCTGCGAACGGGCAAAATCGCGAAGTCTGTTAAAGAGTTGTCCCATAGTAGGCGTTATAGACGTACACCGATGGAAAAGTATGCAAGGGGCGACCCAAGAAGCAGTTTGTATGGCTTTTCCTGGAAGGCGAAAGCACGTCCTGCAGAGAGCTTTGCTGGTCCGATAGGCGTGTCAACACTAAGTGTTAGTCCGAGACCATGATTCATATCTGCGATCCGGATATACTCGGGTACTTCCCATACTGCACCTATGTCGTATCGCACAGATAGATAGGTGTCGAAAAAGATGTCGAATGGCAGCTGTGTGCGCACTTCAAGGTTACCAACAGCAATCTGACGTCCACGCTGCTGGTCTTCGCGCATACCAAAGAACATGTCCTGTCCGCCAATAGAAAAGAGCTCTGCAGACGGCAGTGTTTTATCTGCTGCTCCAATAAGCACAGAGGGAACAACGGTGCACCAGCCAATATCGAATACCGACTGAGCACTCGCTGTAAGCTTTGTAAAACTTAGCCCGTTAGACAACGATAGAACTGATGATTCTGCCGAAAGGTCTATCGTACGACCCGAAGTTGGAAACGAGAGGTTGTCGCGATCGTCCCAACGAGCAGCACCACGAATCGTTGCAAGGGGCTTGAACGCAACCTTGAATGTGTCTGTCAGTGTGCGGTATCGTTGATTTTCATATCGAAGCTCTGCTGAGACAAGACCATTGCGTTCTAACTGTCTCCCAGCACTGAAACGCAATCCATTGCGGTCTTCAGAATACTCCGCTATGCGCTGCGTGCCTGGTCTGCCTGGACGGTTTGTATATGCCCATACGTTCCGGAAACTCGTATACCCGCGGATTGAGGCCGTCCATAATGACCCCGCAATACGGGGGATGTCAAAGCCTGCATTCAACGAACCGATTCGTTCGCTCAACACACCACGAGCAGACAACGTAAGGCCAGTTACAAAAAGGTTGCTGTGAGCAATCTCGATGCTGCCCTGGGTGTAGCGCTCATTATCAACACAGGCACCAAGGCGCAGGGCCTGATTCCCATTTCCAACAGCTGTAACGTCAACAGAGTTACCACCAGATTCTAACTGTGATATAGTGATGTCAGATTCTGCCAGTGCATCAGCAGCATGGAGATTTTGCCATGCTCGCGATAATCGATCAACGCTAAAATTCGAACTGTCTGGGAATGCCGATTCACGGGCGAGGGTAACAGACGAGCTTCCTCCGGAAAGTAGAAATGTGCGCTGCTGCATCAGCCCCTTGTCGATCATGATGCTTCTGCTGGCAGCGGAAGAGCCTACTTCGAAACGAACGTATCCAAACGCATATCCTGCATCGTGTATCAACTGCGTTACTCTACGAAGTATCTCTCGCTCCGTTAGGGTGGTTCCATACTGCTGAAGGGCGCCAGTTATCGACGATGCAAGTGTAACGTCGTTGTCGGTTGATCTGATCGTAATAGACCGCAGATCGATGAGCTTACTCAACCTTGCCCCGACGATCTTCCGGATTTGCGGCAACGCGGCTTCTGCAGCCTGTTCTCCAATGCGAATGAGAGAATCAATGTTCGAGAACGAAAAGGTGTTCCATTCCTCAAGCTGAGGCTCGATAACCACATCGGCCAGTGCGATGCGGGAAGAGTCTTTCTGCATCATTGCAGCAGACAATGACTGATCTGCAACGGCCCATGGCGTGCTGATTGATTCTAGTGAGGAAAGCCTGCTGGTTGAGTTAACAAGAATAATCTTGTGACTACCTGATTGACGCGCTATCTCTGTAGGGATATTGGCGACAAGTCCGCCATCTACCAGAACCGTAGAATCACTCCAGCGCACTGGTGAGTATCGCAGAGGAAATGTTGCACTGGCACGAATGGCGGTTGCGAGGTTGCCAGAGCGCAGAACAAACGGACGTGCGTTCGCAAGGTTCGTTGCTACCACCCGCAGCCGAGGGGTCAGTTGGTCGAAGTCCGTCTGATTGTTGAACGGACTCTCCCATAGCACTCGCTGTAGCATGTAAGAAAAGCGCGTGTTGCCGCCGATTGCCGTAGGGGGCACGAACTGGAAGTTGTTGAATCGCAGCGTGAGAAGACTTCTGTCTCCTTGAACCTTCTGCTGCAGAAACTGATACTTGCGCTGAGGTGCCTCGCGAATCGAGGCTAAGTCTTCCCAGTCTACGGTGCGAAAGATCGAATCGATCTGCGCAGCAGAATATCCTGCACAGTAGAGACCGCCGACAATTCCCCCGAATGATGATCCAATGATCATATCCGGAACGATACCTTCACGCTCGAGAACCTTAAGAACTCCAACCTGGGTGATGCAGCGAGCTCCACCTCCCGTTAGCACTAGTGCCAGCTCCTGGCTAGAAACAGCCTGCAGAGCGGACAACACAAGTAGTGCTGTTATGGTAAGTGGACGCAGCATCAGGCTACTTTGAAGCTTGATGCTCTTCGTAGGTTTGATTCATGGCAATCCAGAGTGCTTCAAACTTATCTTCCTGCTCAAGTCTGTTCTGGGTGCTTAGCACGGCAAGCTCTCGTGTTCCGGAATGCGTGTACACGTCATCGCTGCGTCCAGCATCTACTGCCTGCCAGATAATGTCCGAACATTCCTTTGCAGACATCATGCGTGAAAGGGGCGCTGTGGGCATACCGTTTTCCCGAGCAATCACCCGTGAACGTGGAATTGCTGCGCCGTACATCGCTCCGATAGAGCCCCCTTCGGTGGCATCTGCCCATTCGGTGACGATGCCTGCAGGGCATATGGTTGTTGCGTGGATGTTTGTACCTACAAGTTCTGTGCGAAGCGCAGCGATGAAGCCTACTACGGCGTGCTTCGCGGCAACATAGGCGGCATTCAGTGGGTGACCGTAGCGTCCGGCAACACTCGAGATGGCCACGATGTGCCCTGCATTACGTGCGCGCATTGAAGGAAGCGCACGGGCAGTGAGCCAGAAGATCGAGTCTACATTTACAGCAAACATGGAACGCCACTGCTCGGTGGAAGTGTCTTCCACACGGGCCATGTTGCCCCGTCCCGCATTGTTGAACAGCACGTCTAGACGCCCGTGTGCAGACAACGTGGTATCGATTACCCGATAGCATTCTGCTTCTTGGGAAACATCGGCAACGATGACCTCTGGTTTGCCGCCAAGCTCGGTAACGCGCTGGGCCACGTCGGTTAGACGGTCCGCCCTGCGGGCTACCAGCACAACACAGGCGCCGCGGCGGGCAGCTTCGTAGGCAAGTTCAACACCAAGACCGGACGATGCGCCGGTTACAACGACAACGGAGGAAGGGGTTATGTTCATGATGACGAATGACGAATGACGAATGACGAATGACAGAAATACAGAATTACCGTAATTACTGTAATCACAGAATGCGGAAGGTTTTGTAAATCCGTGTGTTAGTGAGTTCGGTGCAGGTAACGGATGTAACAGCGGCGAATTGTGGGCCTTGGCGCATAAGCATTTCAAATTCCGTAAGAGACGTTACAGTTCCCTGAGCTACGCACTCAACATCTCCATCCTCAAGATTCGTTGCAAAGCCTCGTAAGTCAAGGCGGTGAGCATGATGCAGGGCAAAACGGCGGAAGCCCACGCCTTGTACCTGGCCCGAGACTAAAAATTGTACGGTTTCCATTGGTTAGAGTTTCTTGTCAACAATTGACACTGTGGCCTGGGCCGTGGGGGTAATGAGAATGTCCTGGATACTTACATGCGGCGGACGTGTTGCCGCAAAGAGAACACATTCAGCAACATCGTGTCCGGTAAGGGGCTGGTAGCCCTTGTACACTGTCTCTGCGCGAGATGTGTCTCCCCGGAAACGCACCTCAGAGAACTCTGTCTCTACAAGGCCGGGGTCGATGTTACAGACGCGCACACCGGTTCCGTTGAGGTCGATCTGCAACGAATCGGAAAACAACTTTACGGCAGCCTTCGTAGCACCGTAGACATTCCCCCCACGGTATGCTTGGCGTCCGGCAATGGAGGCAATGTTTACTATGAGCCCCTTGCTGGCATCCACCATCGACGGAAGAAAGGCACGTGTAACGTAGAGCAGGCCCTTGATATTGGTATCGATCATCTCTTCCCAGTCCTGAGACTCGCCTTCATGAAACGGGTGAAGTCCGCGTGATAGTCCCGCATTGTTTACCAGCACATCTGGCGCACGGTATTCTGCTGGAAGCTCCGAGACGGCCGCCCGAACAGCATCATGATCTCGGACATCCACACCTTGCGTGATTACGCTGATGCCGTATTCCACCTTGAGCCGTTCAGCAAGCTCATCAAGCCTTTCCGAGCGGCGGGCCCATAGCACCAGGTGAGCCCCCTGCTGGGCAAAAAGTTCGGCGCAGGCCTTACCGATACCGGATGAGGCTCCGGTAATAACAACGTGTGTAGGTTTCATTGTCCTAAATTTACCAAATGCAAACTGCCCCCCCATTATCGATCAAGCCACTTCACTTCACTCTCCCGCACATTGTGAAGGCTGCGCTGCCAGATGGCACGCCAGTTTTCATCGTGCCAGCTGCGAATAAAGATCTCGTAACGATCTCGATCGCTATGCGTACCGGCTCCATCCACGACGAGGTCCCGGGAGTAACATCAATTACCGCACAGATGCTGAATCGAGGTACAACAAGCCTTGATGCTGCGGCATTTGCCGAAGAAGTCGAACGAAGGGGCTGCTCGCTCCGAGCTGCCGCAGACAGCGATGCCTGCACGATCCATGCAAGCGGACTTGCCGAGTGGTTCGATGATCTTGTTGGGTTTGCTGCTAGCGCTCTGCTGCAGCCAAGATTTGACGAAGCAGAACTTGATAAACTGCGTCAGAAGACGATTGCTGATATGCTGGTAGAGCTTGTTGACGTTGAATGGCTCGCCGGCAGGGCATGTGCGAGCAGAACGTTTTACAATCATCCATATGCACGGCCCAAAAACGGAACGCCAGCAACACTCAAGACACTTACGCGGGCCGATCTGCAGCGCGCACACGACCGGATGTGTTCAGCGGACAGGTACGTTATTGTTGCTGGACCAGTGGAGGCAGAAACGGTAGTGCAGAAGCTCTCAGCTGCTCTGCATGGCCTGCACACACCTAAGGCGTCTACAATAGTTGATGCTGTTGTTAGCACTCCTGGATGGGGCATCATGGCCCCCAAAGAAGACGCCGTACAAACGGCATTTCGCATCACGATGCCCGGTATTGGATACGGCAGTCCCGATTATCCGGCACTTCAGGTTGTCGCAAACGTTTTGGGAGGGTACACCCTTGCTCGTCTGTTTACCGTGCTGCGCGAAGAAAAAGGTTATACCTACGGCGCGTATGCCTTTCCAACAGTGCGTCCGCTAAGTGCTACTTCAACCATCGTAACAAGTGTAGGAAACGAGTTTACAGCCGATACGCTAGCAACTATCGCTGATGAAGTTCAGCAGATCTCTTCAAAACGTATTGATGACGAGGAGTTCGAGAATGCACGTCAGCAGATTCTGGGCTCATTCGCGAGAAGCTGCGAGACACCACAGCAGACTGCTTCCCTTGTATACACATTGGTGCAGTATCACCTGCCGTTTGACTACTTCGACAAGCACATTGAGACAATTCAAACCTTGACGCCAGATTCAGTGGCGCATGTGCAGCAGCAGTACTTCACAACAAAGGACTGGATAGTAGGTATCAGCGGTGTTGGGTCAGTTATCGAGTCTGCATTAAAGCCGTATGCGGGATCAATAGAAACATGGACTCCAGAGGGGTATGCATGACGATCCTCGTTGCCTGCCTTGTGATCATCGGTGTGCTAGCAGCCATCCGCAAAGGGTATGATGTACGGCTTGTTCTGATGCTCGCTGGAATACTACTTACTGTGATTGCTGGAGCGCCCCTTGCAATTATTGACGTGGTTGGCAACACATTAGGTAACGAAGAAATCACTGGTCCGATTTGCAGTGCCATGGGGTATGTGTTTGTACTCCGGGCGATCGGGGCTGATAAAGAACTTGTTGCGCTGCTGTCGCGTCCAATCCGACATGCACGCTGGCTTCTGATTCCAGGAGGATGTGCAATTGGCTTCCTGACGAACATCGCCATGCCGAGTCAAACAGCAACGGCAGCAGCTGTAGGGCCTATTCTTCTGCCCCTACTGTTTGCAGCAGGATATTCTCGTGTTGCTGCAGGGGCAACCCTTCTGCTGGGCTGCAGTATCGGCGGTAATCTTTTGAACCCGGGTGATGCAGACATCGTAGCAGTGCGAATCGCGACAGGCGCGCCGGCAGAAGCTATCATCACAGCACTATTGATGCCGTCCGTTCTTGCTCTTATTGTCGCTGTTGTGATACTGACGTTTATGCTTAATCGAGAGCCCCATCGCAGCAAAGCAGATGCTGATTCATCGAAGCTTGAAGATTCAACAGTGATAACGCCTCGGCGAGTTATGATGGCGATTCTTGCGCCATTGCCAGTAGTTGTGCTGTTTATCATGCAGCCAAGCCTGAACCTGTTTCCGCAACTGAACGCGGTGTATCCCGAGGGCATACCTGTCTACAGCATAATGTTTGCAGCGACGTTCCTAGCAATGTTTGTAGGATACTCGCGCCACACGAGTCTGGCAAGTCATCTTACGAGACTTACCTCAGAGTTTTTTGATGGGATGGGGTACGGCTTAGCAAAAGTCATTTCCATTATCATCGCGGCTTCGTGCTTTCTCGCTGGAATGCAGGCAGTAGGGGTGATCAACGCCGTGTCACGACTCTTACTGCACGACCCACAGCTTGCCGCCGTGGCTAGTCCGATAGTAACTTGGTTCTTAGCATTGATGAGTGGTTCAGGCACAGCCCCGGCCGTATCGTTTTCGCAGGCCGTGCTGCCAACATTTGTTCAGTCGGGGCAAACCGCACTAGCCGTAATCCTCGGGGCAGCAGCATCGATGGGTGCAAACATCGGACGGACCATGTCGCCGGTTTCTGCAGTAGGGTATTTTGTAAGCGATCTCGCAGCAGTGGAGCCACGAGAGCTTATCAAGGTTGTTGCGCTTCCACTTACTGCAGCTTTGATAACCGTCATCCTATACGGACTCGTATCTTCGTAACTCATGGAACTGATCTACGCAGATTACGCGGCAACCACGCCTACAGACCCTCGCGTTCTCGAGGCAATGATGCCGTACTTTACAGATTCATTCTACAATGCCGCAAGCACACACGTTGGGGGGCAATCCGCCCAGCGAGCTGTGATGAAGGCACGTATGGACATTGCCCGCCATATCGGCGGGGTGATGACAGAGATCGTCTTCACGTCTGGTTCGACCGAAGGCATCAACCTTGCCATTATTGGCGCTGCCCGCGCCGCTGTTGCGGAAGGGGGCTCGGGCAGACGAACGATCGTTACCGTGAAAACCGAGCATCCGGCAGTTCGCGAAGCAGCTGAATATTGCAGGCAACTAGGGTGCAACGTTCTCTATTTGCCGGTGAATGCAGACGGAGTGCTTGATATAGACGCAGCACGGGCAAGCGTTTCGAGCGACACCATTATGGTTGCTGTGATGGCTGTAAACAACGAGACTGGTGTTGTGCAAGACCTGCGGGCGATCTCTGAGATCGCGCATCGACATGGTGCGTTGTTCATGACAGATGCAACGCAGGCCTATGGTAAGTTGCCGTTGGACGTCGATGCGTTGGGAATTGATATCCTTACGCTTTCCGGACATAAGATCTACGGTCCGAAGGGTGTAGGCGCACTTTACATTCGTTCAAGAAAAGAGTTTCTCTGTCCTATCGAGCCCATGATTCGTGGCGGAGGACAAGAATTTGGCTTCCGCAGCGGAACGCTCAATGTTCCCGGAATTGTTGGACTTGCAGTCGCTGGCGAGATCGCTCTTGAGTCTTGCGAATCTGAAACGAGGCGTCTGAATGAGCTACGCGAACGATTTGAACAGGGTGTGCTCGAACTACCTGGCACGCAGGTTAATGGAGCAGGAGCGTGCAGGAACTACAACATCAGCAACATTACGTTCAACAATGTAGATGTTGTCGAGCTCATGCGCGAAATGAAACATGTGGCATGTAGCAAGGGCAGCGCATGTTCTACATCCAAGTCTATGGCTTCGATGGTGCTTCTGACAATGGGACTTAGTGAGCTGCAGGCAGACAGCTCGCTGCGATTTTCCTTTGGGCGTACTACAACAGAAGACCATGTGATTCGACTACTGCAGGAGGTCAAACGGGCCCATGCTCTTCACTTCAAACATTAGACCATAAGCACTACCTATGTCGGATACCGCACTTGTTGGCAAGCTTTCTGAAAATATCTCCTCGATCAAGCAGGAGATCGGCAAAGTCATCGTTGGTCAAGCTGACGTTGTAGATCAGCTGCTGATTTCACTCTTTGCCAAAGGACACTGCCTGCTTGTAGGCGTGCCGGGTCTTGCAAAGACGTTGCTTATCCGGACGCTGTCCGAATCGATGGACCTTTCCTATTCCCGTGTACAGTTCACCCCAGACCTTATGCCAGGTGATATCACAGGTACGGAAGTGATCGAGGATAATCTTACAACTGGACAAAAAACCTTTCGATTTGTTAAGGGGCCAGTGTTTGCCAACATCGTACTGGCAGACGAAATCAACCGGACGCCCCCTAAGACGCAAGCTGCACTTCTCGAAGCCATGCAGGAGCACAGTGTAACGGCTTCAGGAACCACCTATCAGCTATCAGAACCCTTCTTTGTGCTCGCTACGCAAAACCCTATCGAGCAGGAAGGTACCTATCCGTTGCCCGAAGCGCAGTTGGACCGGTTTATGTTCAACCTTCTGCTTGATTATCCCTCATACGATGAAGAGGTAAGTGTTGTGAGGTCCACCACCGGTGGCTCTTCGTCGAAGGTGCAGAAAGTGATCACAGCGCAAGACATTATCACGTATCAAGATCTCGTTCGTCGTGTACCAGTGGCCGATAATGTGATCGAGTATGCAGTAAAGATGGTACGTGCTACACGTCCAGCGCACACATCTGTTGCAATGGTGAAGAACTACATCAGCTATGGCGCTGGTCCGCGTGCATCACAGTACCTTGTGCTGGGAGCCAAGAGCAGAGCGGCGTTGCACGGACGATTTACGCCGAGCATTGAGGATGTTCACGCGGTTGCGCTGAGCGTGCTAAGGCACCGTATTGTTACGAACTTTACGGCTGAAGCAGAAGGCGTAACAACAGATAAGATCATTCAAGAGCTCATCAAGAGCGTATAAGCCGTAGCTTTGCCCATACTATGGGTCTTGTAGCAATCGTCGGCCGACCAAACGTTGGCAAATCCACTCTGTTCAATCGTATCATCGAGGAGCGCCACGCTATCGTGGAAGGGCAGCCCGGTGTAACTCGGGACAGACTCTATGCAAAGGCCGAGTGGGCTGGCAAGCACTTCCAGATCGTTGATACTGGTGGTATTGTGCCGCAAAGCGACGATGTCTTTGACAAAGCCATACGCGAACAGGCAATGCTAGCCATCGAAGAGGCCGATGTTATCGTATTCGCCGTAGACGGTAGGGACGGCGTAACTCCTGTCGATGCAGACATCGCTACGTTGCTCAGAACATCGTCAAAGCCAATTGTGCTGGTCGTGAACAAGTGCGACAACGCAGCCGCCGATCTGCATGCCGCTGAGTTCTATGCCCTTGGGTTGGGTGAGCCGTTCGCGATTTCTGCGCTCAACGGACGCTCCACGGGCGACTTCCTGGATGCAGTCATTGCAGGACTGGAAGACGAAAACGATGATGAAGATACGCGCCTCAAGATTGCGATTGTTGGTAGGCCTAACGTGGGTAAAAGCTCGCTGACCAATGCGCTGCTTGGTAAGGATCGTATGGTTGTTACTCCAATTGCAGGAACAACGAGAGATGCAATCGACAGTATCCTGACCTACTACGGAGAGCAGATCGTCCTGATCGACACCGCCGGCTTGCGCAGGCGCAGCAACATCTCAGAAAGCGTTGAGCTCTACAGCACCATGCGCACAGCTCGCGCTATCGATCGCTCGGATGTAACGATCATCGTTGTGGATGCCACACAGGGACTCGAGGCACAGGATAAGCGCATCATTGCTGATGCAGAAGTTGCACGCAAGGGGCTGATCATTGCGCTTAACAAGTGGGATCTAATCGAGAAGGATACCAAGACGGCTGATGCCTTCGTGAAGAAGATCAAGGAAGAACTTCCTACGCTGGATTATGTACCGATCGTTACAATATCAGCACTCACCAAGCAGCGTATCACAAAGGTCATCGAAATGGCCAAGGCAATTCAAGCGCGCAGATGCGTAAGAATTCCTACACACGAACTCAACCAGGAACTGATTGAGATGTTGGAGCGCACGCCCCCTCCAAGTGTGAAAGCGCGCGACTTGCGTATCAACTACGTTACGCAGGTAAAGACCGAGCCGCCATTGTTTGCATTCTTCTTGAATTTCCCGGAGCTGCTGCCGGATGCCTACAAGCGCTTTATCGAGCGTCAGCTTCGCAAGCTGCACGACTTCGAAGGCGTGCCGATCAGCTTTGTGTTCCGTAAGAAGAGTAGAGACTAACGAGCTCTATCGCTAAAACAGTTAGCCCAATTGCAAGCACCAGCCAGCCAAAGCTGGCGCGGAGGTACTTGCTGTTGATTCGGTGCGAGAGAATTGTGCCAACGATGATACCTGCAGTGGCGAGTCCTGTAAATGTTAGCACAAAACCCCAGTCGTAATGCACCCCTCTCGTAAGATCTACTGCAACTCCAGTAGATGAGTTTACGCATATCAGCACCAGCGAAGATGCTACGGCACGCTTCATATCCAGACCCGCCCATAGCACCAGTGCGGGCGTCATGAGAAAACCACCTCCTACACCAAGTAGGCCGCCGATCATCCCGATCAAAAGACCGTAGGCACTGAGTAGTAATGGCTTGGGCGAAACAACTGTTGCTTGATCCTCTGGTTTCCTTCGAAGCATTGCACTTGCCGCTGCTAAAAGCAATAGCCCAAACAAGAGCATCTGAATCTGGTCATTCACATGATCGTTCAGGTGGCGTCGCGTGAGTATCAGCGATACAATCGTGGAGGGCCCGAACCATGAGATCGTTTTCCAATCTACCAGTCGACTCCTTGCTTGCAGCACAACGGCAATGAACGACGAAACAGCGACAACGAACAAGGCATAACCATCTGCCAGATTAACGCTGACACCGCCAATGTATACGAACGCTGGCACCGCCACAATTGCTCCTCCAGCACCTAACAACCCTAGGGATACACCAATAGCGATTGCAATTGCAGCAAGAAGAACGCTCATCGCTTGACCCAAGCTAGCAAGCCACCGGTAAGGTTTACCACATGCGCAAACCCGCTTAGCTCAAGGAACATGCAGGCCTGTCCACTCCTATTGCCTGATCGGCAGTAAATAATCAGTTCGGAGTTGCGAAACTGCTCAAGTTCACATACCCGCTCGGGAAGATCTCCAAGCGGAATGAACATGGTGTTGTCGAGAGCGAACTCTTCGCGCTCCTCGGGCTGGCGGACATCAAGAATTGTGGGATGCTCTCCTGCAGCGAGTCGCGATTTAAGCTCAGTAACCGAAATCTGCTTCGTCATGCCTGTACTCCCGTTTCTACAGGCGCGCCAGAAGCCTGCCAGCCGGCGAATCCTGGGGGGAAGTTGCGAACGTTCGTAAAGCCCTCGCGTTGTAACAAACTAGTGGCGATACTTGACCTATCACCGCCTTGGCATGCAATCACGATGTTCTTGTCGTGAGGTAACTCCGCAATGTGTTCACGTAGATAGCCAGCATGGATGTGCTTCGCACCGGGGATGTGTCCGCTCTCATGCTCACTGTATGCGCGAACATCTATGACAATGATATCGGGGCTGTTGTACGACTTTTGTAGCTCATCAAGGTGGATCTGGTGAACTTCCTGTAACTCGTGGCCAGCTGACTGCCAATCTGTAACATTCGTTACATAGCCAGCAACGCTATCAAGTCCGATGCGCATTAGCTTGCGCGTGATGTCATCTACTTGGTCGTCCGGTGCTATCAGCACAAAAGGCTTGTCGTACGAAATCATCCAGCCAGCCCACGTGGAGAAAGCCTTGTTGTTCTGGATGTTGATTGAGCCCGGAATGTGACCGCCCGCAAACGAAACCTTCGACCGTGCATCGATTACAAGGCCGCCGCCAGCTTGGAATGCGTCAAACTCGCTGAGTGTGAGCTGCTGCTGTTTGGGCACCTCTGGAAGAAGCGCACGTTCGATCTTGTTCAGCTTCTTCATCATTGCGAAGTAGGTAGGGGGCTCGGGCTGCCCAGACAGAAGCTCTGCTACAAATGCGTCCTCGTCGGTATGCCGCAGTGCCCAGTTCACAAGTTTCTCATACCCAACTGTTGAGGAGGGGATAGCGCCAAGAGCTTTTCCACAGGCCGAGCCAGCCCCGTGGGCAGGGTGAACCTGAATATGATCGGGAAGAGCTTTAAACTTCTTTAACGACTGCCACATCTGGCGCGCTCCCACTTCCATGGTGCCTCGGAAGCCAGCGGCCTTCTCGAGAAGGTCTGGACGGCCCACATCGCCCACGAAGACAAAGTCTCCTGTAAAGATCATGATTGGCTGATCAGAAATCGCTGGTGTGTCTGTAACCAGAAACGAAATGTGCTCGGGTGTGTGGCCAGGGGTGTGCAGTACCTGGACCTTGATGTTGCCCACCATAAAGACGTCTCCGTCTCTAAGTCCTTGATGTGCAAAGTCATACAGCCACTCGGAGCCCCCTTCGTCGCTCAAAAACATCGGGGCGCCCGTAACCGAAGCGAGCTCGCGAGTACCAGCCAGAAAGTCTGCATGAATATGGGTCTCGGTCAGATGTGTGATCTTGAGCCGCTCTTGTTTGGCTATCTCGAGGTATGTGTCCACGTCGCGCTTGGCATCGATAACTAGGCATTCGCCCGTTTTCTGGCAACCCACCATGTAGGAGGCATGGGCAAGACCCGGCTCGTAAATCTGCTTGAAAAACATTCGTGCGTCCCTTGTTTAATTGGCCTGGATCCGAAAATACGGCTCGTCGGATAACTGAGAAGCAGTCTCGGGTACAGCCGGCTTGTGGGGAAGTTTTGCCGTGTGATAACACCCGTGTTACCTACATTTGCTGCACTCGTAACACTGAGGTAAACCCAATGATAGCAGCGGATTCCAAGGCATCGGCATCAACTAACGGCGGATCATACCGAGGTCCGTTTGCCGCGATGGGCATGCTGTTTTTTATGATCGGATTCATCACGTGCTTGAACGACATTCTCGTACCGCACATGAAGAGCTTGTTCGATCTCAATTACACGCAGGCAGCGCTGATTCAGTTTTGCTTTTTTACTGCATACTTCATCATCGCGTTTCCTTCTTCCTCGTTGATTTCAAAACTCGGTTATCAACGATCGATCGTCGTGGGACTTGTCATTGCGGCACTTGGTACATCCCTGTTCTATCCTGCATCGATCATTGCTTCATACGAGCTGTTTTTGATCGGACTTTTCACGCTTGCATCGGGCTTTGCATTGCTGCAGACTGCTATGAACCCCTACGTTGCAGTGCTTGGTCCTCCCGAGGGTAGTTCCTCACGGCTTGTTCTTTCTCAAGCGTTCAACTCCGTTGGTACAACGATTGCACCGGTATTGGGGGCCTCGTTGATTCTTGCATCTCAGGTGCTGTCGTCTACAGATCTTGCCTCGATGCCCGCTGACGCGGTTGCAGCGTACAAGTCAAGTCAGGCTACGTCGGTGCAGATGCCCTACATCGTGCTTACCGCAATGCTTCTGGTGCTCGCTATCGTTGTTGCGTTTTTCAAGTTGCCACGCATTGAATCAGTCGAGGGCGATCACGAGAAGAACGTTAAGCTGTTCGATCCACTCAAGGTACCGCATCTTTTCAAAGGAGTCTTCGGCATCTTCTGCTATGTCGGTGCCGAGGTAGCTATTGGATCGTTCCTTGTGAATTACCTGGGCGAGCGTCTTGGAATGGCAGAGATGCAGGCCACTACCTATGTGGCCTATTACTGGGGCGGTGCCATGGTTGGACGCTTCATCGGCTCTGTTGTGCTTACAAGAGTAAAGCCTGGATACCTGCTTGGCTTGGTAGCTAGCGCGAATGTTCTGTTGACAGCTGGATCGACGGTAACAGAGGGCATGACGGCCGCTCTGATGCTTGTTGCATGTGGATTCTTCAACAGCATTATGTTTTCTACGATCTTCACACTCGCCATCAAAGACATCGGTGTGATGACCAACAAGGGGTCGAGCTGGTTGATCGCCGCCATTCTTGGCGGAGCAATCATTCCTCAAGTGCAGGGGGCTATGGCCGACTCTCTGGGTTCGCTGCAGTGGTCGTATCTGCTCGCTACTGCATGCTACATCTACATCGCCTATTACGGTTTTTCTGGTTCACATGTTCAACAGCAAGGGAGAGGTTCGGTTTGATGCGACACCTACTCTGTACACTGACATTCCTTCTTTCGTTTACCGCTGCATTTGCCGATGTGGAACTTCGCGGTACGGTTACAACAGCGTCCGGAGACCCAATTGTCGGGGCTGCGCTCAAGGTTGCTAACACCCGCTTTGGTGCTTACTCGAAGAGCAAAGGCGCGTTTACCATCAAAATCCCGGCAGCAACTGATCTGAAGATCGTGGTACAGATGTTCGGGTACCGTACGCTCGAGGTTGACGTAGCCGCAGCTGATGTGTCGAAGCCACTAACTCTTAAACTTGTTGAGGATCGACTTAAGCTGAATGAAGCTGTGGTGATCGGATACGGAACCAAGCAGCGTCAGGAACTAACAGGATCTGTAGCGCAAGTATCATCTCGCGAAATCGCACAGAACACCTACGGCAACTTTGAGAACGCCATTGTAGGCCGAGCCCCAGGTGTGCAGGTCATCAACTCCAATGGAATGGCTGGTAGTTCAATGACTATCCGTGTTCGTGGTGTTGGCTCGCTTACGGCTTCCGGTGAGCCACTTTATGTGATCGACGGTGTGCCAGTAACGCAGGGTGACTTCGGCGGCAAGGATAGGCTTGCAACGCAGACAAACGCCCTGGCATCGATCAATCCAAACGACATCGAATCGATCGACATCCTCAAAGACGCAGATGCGGCAGCCATCTACGGGTCCCGCGGATCGAACGGTGTTGTTCTGATCACCACCAAGCGTGGTGCGGCAGGTGCAACCAGATTTAATGTAAGCTTGTTTAGAGGACAGAGCGAGGCAACCAACCGCGTTAACCTGCTCAATGGTGATGAGTACCGCTCGATGTGGTCAGAAGCCAACAGACAAGACTCGATAGCATTGTCGATCGTGCGTCCAACTGCACGGTTTACTGCAAAGCCCCTTCCAGGAGGGCTTCCGACATCTGCCTATACGAACACAGACTGGCTTGGCCTAACAATGCAGAAGGGTGAGATCACAGACGCTTCTCTTACTGCTTCTGGAGGCTCAAGTGTAGTGACGTTCTTCTCCAGTTTGGGATACCGCAAAGAATCATCCTATGCTATCGGTAATACCTTTGAGCGAATCAACGGACGCACAAATGTTGATTTTAAGGCAACTGACAACGTCTCGATCGGCCTTGCTACGAACTTAAACTATGCGCTCAACACTCGCGTGCCTGTGGCATGGGCAGGGGGCATGGGAGCCGCCCAAAGTTCGGCGCTGCCATTCTTCCCAGTATACAACGCCGATGGAACATACTTTGAGCCGCAGCGTCCGTGGTATGCTATGTACAACCCTGTTGCCCAGCTGAACGAGAATCAGTTCGAGAATGCCGAAACACGACTGATATCGAACCTCTACACACAGATCGCACTGCCTATGCACTTGTCGTTTCGCGTGCAGGCCGGCTTTGACCTGATGAACTTTACCGACAGACGCTACACATCGCTGATCGTTCAGTCCGAGGCCGAGGCTGAAGCGCGCAAGGTAGGCGTGAGCAACCTGGTGCTGAATGCATCGCTGACGTATGACAACAAGATCACCGAGAACATCAAGCTTAACGGCTTTGTCTCCATGGAAGGTCAGTCGTCGGAGCAGCTAGTAACAGGACTCAAAGGACGCAACTTTCCGAATCCTGCGTTCAAGAATCCAACATCAGCAAGTGTGCGCGAGGCATATTCCTTCGAGACAGCATATACGTTCTTATCGTACATCACGCGATGGAATGCGAATTACGATGACAAGTACTATCTCAGCCTTACTGGCCGTATGGATGGTTCATCCCGATTCGGAAGCGCGAACCGTTACGGATTCTTCCCGTCGCTTGGTGCAGGCTGGATCCTATCGAAAGAAGACTTCCTTAAAGACGTCGAAGACCTCACTCTACTCAAGCTGCGTGCAAGCATCGGTCTAACGGGCAATGCAGACGGCATCGATGACTATCAGTGGCAGGGGACGTACAGGGCTGGTGCAGACTATGCCGGAGTGCCCGGAATTCGTCCGGATCGTCTTGCCAATCCTAATCTTGGCTGGGAGTCTACTCGTCAGATCGACATCACGACAGAAGCCGGTTTTTGGAATGGACGTCTACAGGCAACAGTTTCATGGTACCATAAGCTTACATCGAATGTTCTGCTCAATGTTGCTGTACCTGCTTCAACGGGATTTTCATCAATTCTCAAGAACGTTGGTTCTTTCGAGAACACAGGTGTCGAAATCGTGCTAAGCGGTTATCCAATCAGTGCCGGTGATTTTACATGGCGCACGGATTTATCTGTTGCCCATAACACCAACAAGGTGCTGGATAACGCCCAACTTCCGCCCGATGCTATCGGTGGCCCAGGTGAAACACGCATCCTAGTTGGCTATCCTGTCGGCACGTTCTTTGTTAACCGTTCTGCGGGTGTTCAGTCGCGTACAGATTCGGTAATTGTTCAGCGCAGACGTTCCGGAAACAATGTAGCATTCGGAGCCGACGCAAACGATCCACGTTGGCAACAGTTTTATGATACAACGATTGCTGTTACAGGGGGCTCTCAGCTCTTCTATAATCTCAACGGCAAGGTAACAGACGTCTATGATCTCAACGATCGTGTGGCGCTCGGCAATCCATATCCAACCTGGTTTGGTTCATTGACGAATACCTTCAACTATGCAGGCTTTGATGTTACAGCGATGGTGTATTATCAGTTTGGTAACCAGATTTACGATGACGCTGCGAAACGTCAGGTAGGAAATCTTGCATCGAATTTCAATCAGAACAAAGACCTCACAGAGCCTCGTTGGCAGAACGAGGGCGATGTAACGAACGTGCCTCGGTTGTCGCTTACAGAGAACTACGATATCAACACAGACAGATTCCTGTACGACGGCTCGTTCATTCGTTTGCGTCAGCTAACGGTTGGCTATACGCTGCCTTCTGACATCATGGACGGATCGGGCTTTGCAAGTCTGAGAGTGTATGCTACTGGACAGAATCTATGGACGTGGACGAACTATCCAGGATGGGATCCGGAGATCATGCGCGACCAGGATGGAGCACAGGGCCGCAATCTTGGTGCAGGTGTTTCATACCTCACACCTCCTCAGGCACGTCAACTTGTCATCGGCATTACGGCGGGGTTCTAACATGAAGACAACAACGACAACTCGCATCCTTACTTCTGCGCTTGCCCTTGCTACCATCACGCTCAGTGGTTGTGATTCCTTCCTGGACAAGACGCCCCCTCTCGACATTTCTAACAGCGTTGCGCTCTCTACACCAAGTGGAATCTCTGCAGCACTTACGGGTGCAGCAGATCAGTTTTCCTCCGGTGCACTCTACGGTGGCAATACGATGTCCATCGGAGAGCTGTGGTCGAACAACGTCGAGTCAAATGTTGGCGCAGACTTCGGCAGGTTGCAGATCCTGTCGTACAATCTAAACGTCTTTAATCCAGAAGGCCGTTCACTGTGGGGAGACGCCTACGGTGTGATCAATCGTGCCAATAATGTGCTAGCGGCTCTGGAAACTGTACCATTTGAAAATGCTGCTCAGAAGCAGTTGTTCAAGGGGCGTGCACTAGCACTGCGAGGTGCCTCGCTGTGGGCACTATGCACGTACTTCGCTCAGCCGTGGGGCTTTACAGCCGACAACTCACACCCGGGTGTTGTGATCCGCACGTTGCCTACGTTGGGTGATGAAGGAACAAAGAAATCCCGCAGTTCGGTGAAAGAGTCATTCGAGCAGATCATCACAGACCTTACAGACGCAGCCTCGCTGCTGCCAGCGAAGGATGGGGCATATATGGGCGGTATGGGCGCAAAGGGGATGCTTGCTCGAGTGTACTTCCATATGGGAGAGTTTGCAAAAGCTGAGGCGCTCTGCACTGAGATCATCAATAGCGGACTGTTCTCGCTCAATGCAGATGTCGCAGATGTGGCCAACAAAAACAGCACGCCGGAAGTTGTGTTTGAGATCGTGAACAGTGCTGTAGATAATCCTGCGTCTATCGTGTGGGATTTTCGTCAGGCCGACAATTCACTCCCGCGATATTGGGCTGGTACCGACTTTGTAAATCAGATCTATGCTGACACCACGGACAAGCGTCTCAAGCTCTATGCGTATCGCAACAACAAGCTCTATGTAGCCAAGTGGGATCGTATCGCCATGAACATCCCGGTGATTAGGTTGGCAGAAGTGTACCTTACACGCGCAGAGTGTAGGGCACAGCAGGGCAACACCGCTGGTGCCATCGAGGATGCCAACAAGACACGGGAGCGCGCCGGCTTGAAGCCCTTGGCGGTAACCTTAACGGGCAATTCGTTGTTAAATGCCATTCGTAAGGAGCGCAACATTGAACTGGCATTTGAGGGAGATATTTTCCTCGAGCGTAAACGCCAGCGTAGAAACCTAAAACTGCGTCCGTGGAACGATGCAGCGCTAATCTTCAAGATCCCAGACATCGAAGTCAATGCAAATACACTATGCACACAAAACCCATAATTCCATCACGTATGTATAACCAAGGAGTAGCCATGAAACGGTTGTTTCTCTACTGCGTCTCAGCATTGCTGCTGACGACTGCAGGATTCGCTCAAAAGGTTGTCGAGACAGATCCGCTTCGCCCAGTGGAGACGGGTGCTGTCACGATCACCTATCGTCCGGAACTGGACGAGAAAGACGGCAAGTTCGGTATGAAGGATGTTACCGAAGTGTGGGTCTACACAGGCGCACGCGGTGCAACAATTGCACAGGATCCTACAGCCCCGTACTATGAAAAGTATGGCTGGAACGATCTGAAGAACTATCCTGAGATGATGCTGAAGAACAACGGCGACGGTACCTTCACGCTCAAGATCGACAATATCAAGGCGTTCTATAATGTGCCAGATGACAAGCCGGTGCGCGAACTTCTGTTCGTCTTCCGCAACGTTGACGGCACAGTGCAGGGCAGTGACCGCCTTGTGGCAGTTGATCCAGTAGGGGGCTCTGCAACAGCGGGTATTCGTCTGATCAACGGTGTCTTTAACTCAACAGGCGTTGACGTGATTGCAGCTCAGGCAGATGAGGCTCAAATCGCAAACATCGGATTCCAATTGGCATCAGTATACAAGGATGTTCCAAGCGGAGATGCTGTGCAGATCAAGGCTAAGGCTACTGGTGCACCAGCACCTATCTATGCAGACAAGACAGAGAAGCTTGCCAAGGACGGCAAGTATACAATGATCGTTGGTGCTGATGCCACAGGCGATGAGTACGTTACACGTGTCCTCACAGATGATATGGAGACAATGCCAGGAATGACCAAGCTTCGCTTTGTGCACTGGTCTCCTACAACACCTGCAGTTGATATTCGTGCTGTTCTCCCAACAGGCGCACTCTCAGATCCGATCGTTCCAAATGCAAAGTTTGGCGATGTTGCCGGTTATCTGACAGTACCAGCAGGTACGTACAAGCTGGCAGTTACACCTGCTGGCCAGACAACGGCTCTGGTTACATTCAACCCGATCGATCTTCCTGCTGCTGCGAACCTCACCGTAGTTGCGTTTGGCAATGCTGATAAGCTCACGAAGGTTCGTGCATTCATCGACAATGGTAACGGTCGTGACTTTGTAGATCTTCTTCCACTTGGCGAAGGCTGGATCATCAAAGCAAATCCTGAAGTTCCAAGCAAGAATGAAGGCGTAACAATTCAGTACAACCCAGAGAACGACGTTAAGGACGGTCAGTTCAAGATGGTTGGCGAAGATGCGTACGTATACTCAGGTGCTCGCGATTATGCAGGCGGTTTCTTCCAGAAGGCAGACTGGGGTGCAGTTGGTCAAACAGAAGCACTCAAGCTCACAAAGAATGCCGACGGTACTTCAACACTGACGGTTCCAAGCCCTATCTGGCAGTTCTATCCAGGTGTAGAAGAAGCAAAGATCCTTAAGGAAATGCTTCTGGTCTTCCGCAATGCCGACGGTTCAAAGCAGGGTGGCGATGTCATTCTTCCTCTTGGCGATGGCTCGGGTCCAACTGTTACAACAGATCCAAAGGATGCCTCTGCGTCAAAGGCTCTGGCAGTTACCTACTACCCATGGAACGACAAGAAGGACGGATCCTTCAAGATGGTTGGTGTTACGCCAGTATACGTATACACAGGTGGTATCTGCGAAGACGGTACCTACCTCGAAGTAGCTGGCTGGGGCAATGTTGGAACCAACGAATCGCTCAAGCTTACGAGCAATGCAGATGGAACATCAACATGGAACATCGCTGATCTCGTTTCGCTCTACAATGTTCCAACAGACAAGAAGCTCAAGGAACTCCTCTGTGTATTCCGCAATGCTGAAGGTACACGCCAGGGTTCAGACGTAAAGATTCCTATCGATCAGCCAACATCGGTTGAAGATGAGAAGCTTGCTTCTGCAATCTCTGTCTATCCAAACCCAACGCCTGGTATGGCGCGCATTACCCTTCCAACAGCAGCACCTGTTACCGTTTCAATTGCAAACCAACTGGGTGAAGTGCTCTACCGCACAACAGCTTCAGGTGAGATCATGTGGAATGGTATGGACATGAGCGGCAATGTTGTTGCTCCTGGTGCATATTATGTTCACGTTCAATCAGCAACAGCCGCAGCGGTTATGCCGTTGTCGATCGTTCGCTAATTGACTTCAAGCACGTTTTGATTACAACAGGCCTGTCCTCATCTCCGGATGGGGACAGGTTTTGTGTCTCACATCATCACCACAAGATGGAAGGTCACATAACAATGAAACGCCTTGCAATTCTGCTCATGACAGTCGTTACAGCGTGTGCTACTGCCACAGCACAGGTTGTGTACACAACACCAACGTTCCCAACGCAGACAGATTCGATCACCGTGTTCTTTGATGCCAGCAAGGGAAATAAAGCCCTGGCTGGATTTACTGGCGACGTCTATGCTCATACTGGTGTAATCACGTTCCTCAGCACGTCGCTCACTGATTGGCGGTTCGTAAAAGCAACGTGGACAACGAACATGTCTGAGTGTAAGCTAACGCGAATGACAAAGGACGTGTACTCGCTTAAGATCAACAATCCACGGTCATTTTACGGTGTAACCGGAACCGAGGTGATTCGACAACTCGCATTCGTCTTCCGCTCGAGCGACGGCACTCGCGTCGGCCGAGCAGAGAACGGATCTGATATCTATGTTGAGTTGTACTCACCCGGAACATATCTGCGCACGCTCTCTCCGCTGGAGAACGAGCGCGTAGTAGACTCAGGTCAGGTAGTACCGATCAAGGCAATTGCTTCCGACAATGTTCCGTTGATGCAGATCAGTGCGGACAACAAAGAGATCGCAAGAGTTCAGAATGATACCGTCTCCGTAGACTATACCGTTGTAAAGACTACCAAGATCGAAATCATCACCTATAACGCTCTCGGCGGAGCAATTCGCGACACGTTTACGATACGCGTACGACCACGACCACGTGTTGCCCCTGTGCCAGCTGGTGTTCCGGACGGTATCACGGTGCTCAACGACACAACGGCCATCTTGGTGCTCTATGCTCCAAAGAAGCAGGAGATATATGTTGTTGGACCTTTCACGAATTGGGTGCGAACAACGGACTACTACTGCAATGTTACTCCAGACAATCTACGTTGGTGGACGCAGATACCGATTCAGAAAAATGGACAGACGATGTTTCAGTGGTCGATTGATAACGACCGCCGTATCAGCGATCCGTACTCATCGCAGGTGAGTGATCCAAACGATCGCTTTATCGAGTCGTGGCGTTTTCCAAGCCTGCCTCAATACCCAACAGGTAAGACGCAGGGAATTGTCTCGGTAATCAACACATCACTTGAGCCTTATACATGGCGCACGCAGCAGTACGTTCGTCCAAACCGTGATAACCTCGTAGTATACGAGCTGCTTGTTCGCGACTTCACCGACAAGAGTTCATTCCAGGGTGTGATAGATTCTCTGCCATACCTAAAGCGCTTAGGAGTAACCGCTATTGAACTCATGCCGGTAACGGAGTTTGAGGGCAATGATTCTTGGGGCTATAATCCGAGCCACTTGTTTGCGGTAGATAAATACTACGGTACCGCAAACGACTTCAAGCGGCTCGTTGATGAGGCGCATGCACAGGGCATAGCTGTGATCCTCGACATCGTTCTCAATCACCAGTTTGGCCAGTCGCCCCTTGTCAACCTATGGGGTAGTGTCGCAGGGCCAACAACAGAGAATCCATACTTCAACGTTACGCCTACACATCCGTTCAATGTTGGCTACGACATGAACCATGAGAGCATTGTAACCCGCGAGTATTCAATTCGATTCCTACAGCACTGGATCCGAGAATTCAAGATCGATGGATATCGCTATGATCTTTCAAAGGGGCTAACGCAGTTCTTCTCTGGCAGTGATGCTTCGTTGATGTCAAAGTACGACGCCTCACGCATTGCGATTCTCAAGCGCTTTATGTCTGCTACTCGTGAAGTGGATCCAACGTTCATTAACATTCTTGAGCACTTTGCTGATAACGACGAAGAGAAGGAGCTCGCAAACAATGGTGCTGTGTTGTGGGCTAACGCTAACTATGCCGGTTCGCAGGCTGTTATGTCGTTCTCGAACAACGACATCGCTTCGTCGATGAGTGCTCAGCGAAGGGGCTTTACCAGGCACGGCCTCGTTGGCTATGTTGAGAGTCACGACGAAGAGCGCACGATCTATCGCAGCGTCAATTTTGGCAAGGTCGAAGGGGGCTATTCAACGAAGGATACAGCAACTGCTCTCAAGAGACTGGAAGCCTTAATGGTTGCAACGCTCTGCGTGCCCGGACCCAAGATGCTCTGGCAGTTCAATGAAATCGGATATCCCTACAACATTGATCTTAACGGTAGGCTTGGCCGCAAGCCCCTTGCATGGCCGCTTCTCAAGGACCAGCGCAGGATGAGTGTCTATCAGGCTGTGGCAGATCTCTGCGAGGCACGCAAACGCTACGCGTGCTTTGCATCGCTCTCAGCAACACTTCAGACGGGTGATCTTGTAAAGACGATTTTGATCAAGGATGCATCATGCGACCTGCTCTATGTAGGCAACTTTGATGTAGCCGCACGGACAGTAAATCTGCCGTTTACGAGAAAGGGAACGTGGTTCGACTACACTGCAAAGAGACAGTACAGTGTGTACCTCGATCAGAACTCTGTTCTGCTTCAACCGGGCGAGTACAGATTGTATACTACTCAGCCTGTGTATGGTTTAGTCTCTTCTGTGGATGATGAGACGGTGCACAACAACGAAGCACTCACTGTGTTCCCTCAGCCTGCCTCCTCCACACTTACGATTACCATGCCACGGCTATCCGGCACCTTGCGTGTAACAGACGCAGTAGGCAGGATCGTGCACGAACAGGCTGTGAGTGAGCTCGACACAACTGCATCACATATCGATCCAGGTATGCTTGGCAGCGGAGTATACATGGCAACATTTACCACTGAAACAACAACATATACCACGTCATTTGTGATCCAACGCTAACATGAAACACATCCTTGTACTGCTGTGCGCCTGCATACTTGCAGCGCAATCTTCTGCTCAGCGCCTTACGATAGAGCGTCTTGGCAACGCCACCAAGGTGGTGCCGAATGCGCGAGGAGCCGAGATCATTGCATCAAACGGACGTTTGATGATTACAGTGGTCAATGCGTCAACAGTGCGCATACATCTAACGAAGTCCGATACCTATGACACGCTGTCGTACGCGGTTATCTCAACTGCGTACGAAACGACGTTGATAGAGCAGAAGAACAATAACGAAGTGTACAAACTCACCACTGATTCACTTTCCATTCAAGTGAACCTAGCCCCCATCGCGGTAACCGTGTGGGACAAAAAGGGTAATGTTCTCGTAGAAGATGATGAGAAACTTGGAATCTCATGGGCTGGCTCGCATATCACAAACTACAAGGTGATGCACGCAGACGAGCGCTTCATTGGGCTTGGCGAAAAGACGGGTCCGCTGGATCGTCGCGGTAACGGCTACACGCATTGGAATACAGACTTCTTCGGTTATCCGAGTGGTGCAGATCCGATCTACATGTCAACGCCGTTCTACATCGGACTCCACTCACGTTCTGCGATGTACGGGTTGTTTCTCGATAACAGCTCACGTACACGATTCAACTTTGGCGCATCGAACAATCGCTTTTCCTCCTTCGGTGTTGAAGACGGTGATCTTCGGTATTACGTTGTTGCCGGTTCATCTGTACCAAGTATCATCAGCTCCTATGCAAAGCTCACGGGTACTACTCCGATGCCTCCAAAGTGGGCGCTTGGATATCAGCAGTGCCGATACTCGTACTACCCGGATACCCAGGTGCTCAATGTTGCCCGCACATTTCGTGAGCGCAAGATTCCAGCAGATGTGATCTACCTGGATATTCACTACATGCAGGATTACAAGCTCTTTACGTGGGACTCACTTCGATTCTCAAACCCGAAAGGAATGCTGGATCAACTGCAGAAGCTAAACTTCAATACAACCGTGATCGTCGATCCCGGCATTAAAGTTGAAAAGGGATACAAGCAGTATGACGAAGGAGTTGCCAAGGACCACTTCCTGAAGTACTCCGATGGAAGTCTCTATCAGGGTCAGGTATGGCCGGGCTGGTGTCACTTTACAGATTTTACCATGCCCAAGGCCCGCCAGTGGTGGGGTGAACAGTTTTCTGGACTCGTCAAAGACGGCGTGCGTGGATTCTGGAACGACATGAACGAGATCGCCACGTGGGGTCAGTTCATGCCAGACAACATCCTCTTTGGCTTCGAGGGAACGGGAGCTACCCACCTCCTAGGTCGCAACGTCTACGGCATGCAGATGGCTCGCTCTACGTACGAAGGAACTCGCAAGCTTCTTGGCAACGAGCGTCCGTTTATCCTTACACGCTCAGGATATAGCGGCATACAGCGCTATAGCGCCGTGTGGACGGGTGATAATCAGTCAAACGACGACCACATGATGGCCGGCATCCGTCTCTTGAACAGCATGGGACTAACAGGTGTGCCATTCGTAGGTATGGATGTAGGGGGCTTTACAGGCAATCCGTCGAAGGAGCTCTTTGCTCGATGGACAACGATCAGTGCCTTTACGCCCTTCTTCCGTGCTCACGTTGCCATCGATAACAAGAGCCAGGAACCTTGGTCGTTCGGCGAGCGCGTAGAGCAGATCTGCCGTAACTATATCTCTATGCGCTACATCCTGATGCCTACGTTGTATTCGGCCTTCCACGAAGCATCAGTGTCGGGGCTCCCAATCATGCGGCCAATGGTGATTGAACATCCATTTGATAACAACGTTTATGACTGGCAGTATCTGCATCAGTTTACTGTTGGTGCAGATCTTATGATATGTCCTACGCCAAGCTACGAGCGTTTTACCCGCGTGTATTTTCCAGCAGGGGGCTCGTGGTATTCTCTGCATGATGGTGCTTCATTTGCTGGGGGCAGCAGCGTAATCGTTGATTCGCCGATTGAGAAGCTTCCGATCTTTGTCCGCGAGGGCGGTATCCTCTTTGCGCAGTCGCTTGTTCAGTCAACGAAGGAACTGCCTTCAGACACGCTCCGTGTTCACATCTGGCCGGGCAGCACAACACGCACAGCAACGTGGTATGATGATGACGGCAAGAGCTACGATTATGAAAAGGGTACAAGCGTATCGCGTTCCATCGTGCACAATGCAGCCAAGCGCACACTGTCTGTGTCGGCTGCGAGAGGTGCCTTCCAGAGCGGGTTCAAGTATCTTCGCGTGGTTATTCACGGTGGTGTTCAGCCTGCAAGTGCGTCTATCAACGGGACGCCAGCACGTGTACAGGACGACGTCTTCGCATTCCTGGGCGGCATCCAGAAGTTCGATCCCCTGGGCGGTGCTTCAGACAATACAGCGCTACCGGTGAAAACACTCACAGCGCCGTTCTCGTCGGGAGAGATAACCTTCACATACTGAGAATGCACATTCTCGATCTTCTGATTGTTGAAACACAACGCCCCCTCTACGTTGCGACACATCGCAGCAATACAGGGGGCGTTTTTGTATGGAGATCGATAAGTCGGAACTCTACCGCATGATCACACGCACATTTGCACGGTCGCAGTATGATGATGTGCATGATGTGATTCAGGCTACAGTGGTGCACTCGTGGGAGCGACAGCAGCTTTGCGAGGCACCCGATAATCAGCAGGCCTATGCAACGGTGATCGCCAAGCGCATGATGCTGAAGCTTGTTCAACATCGCGAGCGATTTCTCTACCCGGATAGGGATACCGCTCTTGGGTGGGAGACCTTACAGGAGGAGCAGGGCTGCCTGCTAAGCGAGCAGAACATCGATCAGGATCTTGATGTGCAGTGCGTTCTGCGCGTGCTGCCAGATCACTATGCGTTGATTCTGCGACGGCATTATCTGGATGGAGCGCCGCTTCGCGTCATCGCTGATGAGCTTCAGGTGAGTCCACCAGCAATGCGGAAACGTCATCAACGCGCCTTGTCGCTCGCGAGGGACTACTTTCGGAAAGGGGCTACCCCCGCTGAAGATCCTTGATCTTGGACAGGTCGTGCGACAAGTCCACAAGGTTGCGAAGTACGCCCTGCGTCATACCGAAGTATACCTCGTCAAAGCGCTTAAGCGTCTCATCATCGGCGTTGTTCATCAGGGTAGCAAGGTTCTCGCGGAGGTCATTGATCTGACGTGCGAACTCTTCTTCGAGCAGACGGTATCCTTCATCGCCTGGTTTTACGCGGCGAAGGGTTGAATAGACCTTCCACGCTCCTGTGCCCAGTCGTGTAACGTTGTTAAACGTCTCTGCATCGTCGGTAGCGGCAGCAAGTTCGAGAACTACTGCTACGTCGTTACGCTTGCGTAAGCCCCCTTCAATGGCCTCGTGAAGGTAGTTGATAACGGCCAGTGTGTCTTCAGAAAGCTGCATGATCAGTATTGAACTGTTGCGAGAATCGACCGAAAGATCCGATCCTGTTCTTGTGTATCAGGAAGATCCCTGCCGGTAACATTTAGCGGTACGAGAGAGATCTCGTAATGGTTGCCGAGCGAAGATGTGCATACCGCGCAGCGGGTGCGCATCCCGCCGCCTGTTGTGCTAAAGTCGAAGCCGGCAAACGTGCGGGCGCCGAGTTCGGCAATACGATATGCTCCTACGATCTTGGCTGTTCCGCCGGTCTTGCGGACGTGTTTTTGGAAGGCTGCTCGGGCAAGGCCCAGGAGGCCTTCGCTTGCCATGCGTTCTTTTGAGGATTCTGCGGCAGCGATCGAAGAAACCACCATCGACAGGGTGTAGTCCGGATTTACGGCCACCGAAAGAATATCTGCTGATGCTTCGTTGCGTGTATCAAGAAAGACCCACCCCTTTGGCAGCAACGCGATAAGGTCTCCAGCGCGCGTGCGTACGAGGTTGTCGCTCATCTCGATCTCGGGCTGCGGACTTAGTGCAACGTTTTGAACGTCGATCTTTTCTTCAGGTGCTTTCACGAACAGACACGACTGCACAAAGAGTGCAGTTGTAATCATCAGCAGCCAGCACACTCTCACTTTTTCTCTCCTGCACGGACAGCTATCAGCAGATCATTCTCTGCTGGTACAAGAGGACATGTAAAGTTGGGATTGTATGCGCAGAAAGGATTGTATGCCTGATTGAAATCTAGGAGGTACTCATCCTCTTCGAGTACTGGCACATCGAGATATCTCCCGCCGTAATAGGTTTCGTGTCCGGTAGTCTTATCGGTGAATGGGACAAAAAACGAATCATCTGCTTCAGCGTCGATGAACGTATACGCCCATAGCTTAAGGTTCTTTCCCTGCAGTTCGAATGAAAAACGACCTGCTCGCACTGCCTGCCGTTTCGAGGCTTTCGACGTTTGAAGCGTAATTGTATCTGGCTTTGAGGATTCCGTAAATGTAGCCGTTACCACATATTCTGGATCTGGATCAAAGTACTTTAGCCCCGTAAATCCAGAGCGTTGATCAACAGGAATGGGGCTGTTCTCGCTATCACGAAACATCGCATCCTTTTCCTGACGCGCCACCGTTAGCTCATTCGGGTCGTACTCGCCGTCGCCGCCGCATGCGGCGAGCATGGCAGCACATACGAGCATGAGCAGTGCTGCGCGTATCATGACTTTTGCTCTTCTGGAGGGAAGTTCTTCCACATCATCGACTCCACAGGAATCGGTGCACGAGCATTGTACTTCGCTGACGGTTTAGCGTTGTACGGGTTGATCACATCACCCTCTACCTTGAAATAGATCAGCTGTCCGATCGGCATGCCTGCGTAGACCCGTACTGGCTGCTTTACGCTTATCTCAAGTGTCCAGAAATTACAGAAGCCAATGTCGCCCTTACCAGCGGTAGCGTGGATGTCTATTCCTAGACGTCCAACGCTGGACTTGCCTTCAAGAAACGGTACATGCTCCAGCGTCTCGGTGTACTCCTGAGTAACACCGAGATAGAATTTCTCAGGAACAAGTACAATGCCTTCTTCAGGGATCGGGTAGAGCTCGATCTTGTTATGCTTCTTTGCATCCAGCTCGCGATTAACATACTCGGCAAGCATGCCGCCAAGATGCACGTCGTAGGAGTTGGAGCCAAGATAGGCACGGTCGAAAGGCTCAACTTTGATACTGCCTTTCTCCATGCATGCCAGGATTTCTGCGTCGGTAAGGATCATGTGCAAATATAGAGGAGTGCGGGTGTTGTTATCGTCGTGTTTGGTCTACGCCAGAGCCTGTTCAACATCCAGCATCAAATCTTCCACGTCTTCAATACCGCAGGAAAGTCTGATGAGCCCGTCTGTTACGCCAAGGCGTTCCCGCTGCTCCTTAGGAATCGAACCATGCGTCATGCTTACTGGATGGCATACAAGCGATTCTACGCCCCCTAACGACTCTGCCAGGGTAAAGAGCTTAAGCTTGTTTGTTACCTCGACGGCGCGCTCTAGCGAGCCCAGCTCAATGGAGATCATGCCGCCAAAGGCAGACATCTGGCGCTTTGCGATGTCGTGCTGAGGGTGCGATGGTAGGCCTGGGTAGTGTGTTGCCTTGATCTTTGGGTGCTGAGCACAGAACTCTGCAATCGTCATTGCATTGGATGAATGACGGTCCATACGGACAGCGAGCGTCTTTGAAGACCGCAGCAGCAGCCACGCGTCAAACGGACCCGGCACTGCGCCGGCGGCATTCTGGAGAAAGCCGAGCTGTTCCGCAATGTCATCTCTGCTTGTTGTAACGATGCCACTTACAAGGTCGCTGTGTCCGCCAAGGTACTTCGTTGCCGAATGGAGCACGATGTGAGCACCATGTTCGAGCGGACGCTGCAGGTACGGCGTAGCAAACGTGTTATCTACCACCATTAACAGATTGTGCGCAGCTGCCACAGACGCAACGGCTGCAAGATCTGTGATGGTCATCATCGGGTTCGTAGGTGTTTCGGTGTACACCATGCGCGTATTCGGCTTGATCGCTGCTTCGATATTCTTCATCTCTCGCATATCAACGTACGAGAACGACAGTCCAAAGCGGGTTAGGATTCGCTCGGCCAAACGGTACGTTCCGCCGTACATGTCTTCTGCCATGATCACATGATCCCCGGCAGACAACAGTCGCATTACAGCATCCACGGCGGCAAGTCCGCTTCCGAATGCAAATGCATCCACGCCGCCCTCCATTGCTGCTAGGTTCTCTTCCCATGCAAACCGTGTTGGGTTCTGCGTGCGGGCATATTCGAAACCGGTGTGCTTGCCGATCTCAAGCTGTGCGTAGGTAGAGGTTTGAAACAACGGCACGGTAACTGCGCCTGTGAGCTTCTCTGGCTCTTGTCCAATGTGTATTGCTTTGGTTGCGAACTTCATAGGTACCTCGAAAAAAAACGAGCCGCTCAAGGCGGCTCTTAGATTTCATGCAATTGTTTGCTTAGCGACGGAAATAGAACTTTTCAGCCTTGCGGAAGTTGTCGCCCTGCAGAATGCAGATGTACACCCCATCCGGAAGTTCGGCCAAGCTCTGTGTAAACTCCTGCTGTCCACGCCCAGAAGCCCCCTTGTAAACGTCCATCACGCGCTTGCCGAGCATGTTATAAATGCCAATTTCGATAAGGGGCTCTTCGGTTGCCAACTCGATACGTGAGGTAAACACGTCACCGGAGGTCCGTGCAAAGAGAATTCGATTGTCACGCCCTGTTGAATCATTCCCAGCGTTCACTTTGCCTGATGTCTTCGCCAGCGCCTTTGTGCGGCTTGCAACTGCTTTTACAGACGCATAGACCGTGCCACTTGCCATAGGCAGCACAGGAGACGCAACGGACTTCTGCTGCTTGCCGGCGACCGACTTTTTCGCGTTATCAGCGCTTGCTGTGGCGTAGGAATACACCAGTACGGCAGCTACAAGAAGCAGACGCGATGCAAAAGAAGCGATATCGTTTATGTAGGAATTCACGAACAGTCGTAAAAGTAATCAAAAAACAGTGCACCAACAACTGTGCCAGAAATAGAAACGGCAGCCCGTTTCCGGGCTGCCGTTGAAGAGAATCTGTGCTACGTAGTGGTCTTAGTTGCCGATTACCACTTGCTGTGAGAGGTGCTTGTCGGCACTGCGCATCCGCAGGAAGTATGTGCCCTGGGCAAGACCTTCAGTGCTGAACGTCATGTCGTACGTGCCAACTTCCATGGTGTTGTTTACGAATGTGCGAACAACCTGGCCCTGCGCATTTACGAGGTCGATGGTTACCGGAGCTGCAAGACCAACACCAAACTCAACACGGGCTGTACCAGTTGTTACTGGGTTCGGGTTGATTGGCTTGATCGATGTTGTGCCCTTTGAAACTTCGACAACGCGGCGTGTAAGTGCGCAGTTGAAGATCTCTGTACCGGTACCCGTGGTTGATGGGATCAAGCATGGTAGCGTTGGGAAGAGAACTTCGAGATCCTGCTTGCTCTTGAAGTCATCGGCCAGCAGAAGCTGTGCTTCGAACGTAAAGAGCGGACCATTTGCGCTGATGCGGTTTGTACCCGTTGCTGTGAACGTCATGCGAGCCTGTGTGGCGCTTACGGTTGTAACGGTTGGATCAGCAATGTTCCAGCCATTCATCGAGGCAGCAGTACGAACCGAACCGGCATTGTACGAGATTGCTTTCGGGTTGTAGATCACTGTTGCAGTGATCGACTTCAGGTCGGCATTTGTCCAGTCGGCACACTGACCGTCTACAGCGAACGAAACATTCTTACCTGGCTCACGGCTTGCGCCGTTGAGGTCGTTGGTAAGGTTAAACGTCATTGGGATTGTGTATCCAACACCAGAAACGTTTACTGTCTTCGGTGCGATAGGCGTTGAATTGCCGCGCACAAATCCAGCAACAGTGTACTGAGCACTAAATGCGCGCACAGCGTCTGGTGTAAAGCGAACCTGAGCCTTGAATGTCTGACCCTTTGCAATAACAAGCGGGAGAGCCACTGGCTGACCACCGTTATCGAGGTATCCGATGATTTCAAAGTTTGCCTGATCCGCACCACCTTCTGTGATGGAGTTGATCTCGATCGGGTCAGATGTGTTATTGGCTTCTTCGTACTTGATGTCAAATGTGCCTACTGGCAGATCACATCCAACGCGAGCGTTACCAGCATTCCAGTTTGTTACGCTAAAGTCTGGCGTACCGCACTGGCCAACTGTTAGAACCTGCGTGTGTGGACCAACAGGAGTGAGTGTTGTTGCATCCTTACCCGTGCCTGGTGTTGCATCGTGTACGATCTCGAGCGTTACACTCGATCCGTTTGTCTCACCTGCAGGACGCGTGTAACCAAGTGTGATAACTGCAGCACCACCGTTTGCCGCAACTGTAAGCGGTGTGGCCGGAGCAGTCACAATGCGATAGCCTGGAGGTACTGTACCCTGAAGCTGGATAGACGTTACCGTCAGTGGCATTGTGCCGCCGTTGGTGATTGTAATGTCTCTTGTACCTTCCTTAACGATTTCAGGAGTTTCCGCGCACGTAAGGTTCACTGGCAGCGAGTTAATCCGAGGAATGATGCCTTCGCCTGCAAGCTTTGCTGTGCGATCTTCCTGCTTGTCCGACCATACTGGCTTGATGTCTACCAGATATGGCTGGTTATCTGTGGCAGGGCGGAAGAACACTTCTACGTCAACAGTGTCACCAGAAAGATCTGCTGTTGGAACAGGAGCCCCATTCTTGATGATGCTGCCGATCTTGAAGACGAAGTTGTTGTCATCTGAACCAGCAGGCCAGAACTTCGAGCCATCGGCGAAAGTCACATTGTTGAGTGTGAGCTTCTGGTTTCCTGTGTTGAATACGCGCGCATTTGCAGTATGCAGCGTGTTAACGCGGCGTGCACCCCAGTCATAACCGATGATGCCAGGACCTGGCGTCTGTGTATTACCGCGCCAGTTTGACACTGAGTCTGGACCGTCACCATTGTTGCTGAACGTAACATTGATGTTGTCGTCTGTGATGTTCGCGCTCTGGAAGCATACATCCTTGAGTTCAACCGTCTGCTTTGGCAGTACGATGATTGGAAGTGCCGGAGTAAATGGTGTTGAGAGCGAGAAGTTTGTGCCCTGATAGCCTGTGAGCGATGTTACAACGAGTGTGTCGGAACCTGGGTTCTCAATCGTGATAGCAGCGCAATACTTCTCGTTCAGTGAGCGTGTACCGGCGTCGAAGTCCTTGACCTTGATGCGTGGGATAGCTGCAACACCTGTGAGCGGATGCTTGAATTCACCGCACTCAGTCTTAACAACAAGCGTATCCTTATCCCAGTCCTTGAGCACGTCTGTTGTTTCACGTGTTCCGTTGTACTGGATGGTGATCTCGTGCTTGCCGCGGCCTGGGATAGTTACTACTGGCGGAACACTGCCGTTCGTAACAGTGAAGTACGTACCGGCCTTGATCTTTGCTTCTGTAAGCTTGACTTGCGCATCGGAGTTGTTGGTGATCGTTAACACGAGCGCCTTGTTCGACCCCAATCGAATCTTACCAAAGCTGAGTGGGGCTGGACTAAACACAAGCTTGTCTGCAAAGTAGCGACATGTGTCGAGCGTGATGTTGCCCGCCCAGTCGGCTACAAAGTACACGCAGTACGCGTCCTTGCTCTTGTCGATAACCGTCCACTTGTATTCAAACTTCTTGAACGACGGAGTCTGAGGGAAGATCTGATCTGTAACAAGTTCGAGCTTGTAGTTGTAGCTGTTTGCCCCTTCGAGTGTATCGATCAGAGCGATACCTGTTTCGACTTGGTCTGTATCCCGTGGAACAGGCAGTGGTGGATCAGGAATGTTGCGAAGCTCAGTTGCTGTAAAGGTATAGTCACCGCAAAGTGAATCGCCCTTGATAACAGGGGGCATGGTGTCGACAGATGTTGTTGGCTTAAATCCAGCAGCTGCAGGCCAGCCATACGCATCTACGAAGCCGAAGCCGTAGATGTAGCCACCAAAGCTTACAAGACCGTTGCTCTTAATCTTGTGAGCCTTTGGTTCGTTACCGAAGTCAAGTGTGGTCCAGTGCAAACCATTCGGCATCTTCGTGAAGAGGAGCGTTGGCGACTGAGCTTGTGGGTGCTTCCAAACTGGGATGTCGTCGATCTCAAGTGACTTAAGATTGTCGATATAGTTCGGGTCGCTTGTGTCTGTCTTGATGATCAGGTTGAGACGGTGCTTTGTAAACTTTGCTGCGGTTGGGAACTGGAAGATCGTTGAAGTGAGGAACTGCTCTTCCGGTGTAACGTTGATCATGAACGGGTCAAGGATTGGGTCTCCATCCCATGACTGCGAACATGAATACTGCATCACGAAGATCGGCTTGTTCGCAGTCCATACTGAGTAGCCGTGTGTGATTGTTGTTGGTGCACCTGTCTGAGTAAGATCTGTAAACTCACCATCGTTTTGGAGAAGTCCGCCCCCTCTGCCAAGGATCTTCTTCGAGACCTTGTCGTAGTACGTCATCGTCCATGTGGTTCCACCTTCCTTGGCAAATACGCGGAAGACGTCGCCCTTGCCTTGGTTGTTACGGTTCTCACGCTGGAGTTCAACGGTAACGTAACGTTTACCCCATGTTGTAACGGGAGGAGTCATTTCAACCAGGTGGTTTCGGCCGTTGCCATTTACGAGCAAGTTTGGCATCGTAGAACGCATGTGGAACGAAATAAATCCGATAGGAGCCGTTGCCTTTACGATTGAACCCGAAAGGTCGAACTCTCCGCGTGTTTGTCCGTCGCCGTGGATCATGTACACATCACCTTCATCCATGGTGAGTGTGAAACGTTCTCCGATCTTCTTTCCAAGCGCTGTTGTAGCCGACTCTTTGCCTGTACCACGTAGGAGTACGTCTACCTGACACTGTTCGCGGGCAATGATTACAAAGCCCCCTGCCCAGTTGTCGAACTCACGGAAATCGTAGTACGATGTGCACATGTATTCGGTGCCCCAGCCATTAACCGGGATTGCCATGTATCCATCAGAAGTAGCTGATTTTGAATTCAGCACGTACACAGAGATCGGCTTCTTCGCAGTGATGCGGACGCCCTTGCGCACTACTTGCTCCGGCTCGCGAAGCTCCCATGTCCAGTTTGTTTCGCCCTTAGAGTCTGAGAGCGTACGCACTTCGTACGACTTCAGCGTACGGCGATACTTCTTGTCTCCTGCGGCATCAAACACTTCGATATCTGTATCGAAGGCCGATGCAACATAGATTTCCAGCTCGTCTACGGGGTATGGGTTGATCTCATTCGGTGGAATGGCGATCCAGAACTCCGTGCCTTGCGAGCCGGTGTTAAGCATATGCTCAACAGAAGGGATCTTCCGTTTTTGGGCAGATGCAGAATAGAATGCTACGAGGATGAGCGTAGCAATTACTGCAATTCGCGATGCGTATCGCTGATACATGAGGCCTCCAAACATCTAAAAGAGTTTTGTTTGCGACGTAAGTAGGGCGCTGGCCTAGACCGTAGAAAGCCTATACCTCGCCCATGGTCACTATGATAACCAAAATCTTCGTATGAAGGCACCCGTTTGAGGCAGTTTTTTTGAGGGGGCTAGCGGATTATCAACGTTGTTGCGAGGCTTGCGCCGGCAGCATCTACAACCCTGATAAGGTAGGCTCCTGCGGTAAGCTGGGCTGTGGTAAGTGTCAACTGTTGACTTGCCCCGGTTGCTGTTGCTAGGCACGTCCCCTGAATGTCGTAAAGATGTACGGTTGTGTATGCTGGGGAATTCTGTAAGTCTATGTGCAGCATATAGTTGGCATCGTCGTGCCACGTTCGGACACTGCTGCTGGTTGATTGTTCATCGGCTGCGCTCGTCTGTCTCTGGGGGCTCCCCCCAGCCATGGCCCAACCGTAGGCATCAACAAGGCTGTTGCCGTAGACTGTGCCGCTGATTGCAACATTGGGGGCGGCCTGGATAACAACGCTTCCCGTTTGCTCATTCTGCAGCATTACAGTTGCCACGTGCACGTCGTTGGCAACATGCCGAACAGGCAACTGAGAGCCGTTTAGGCGGATAGATGCAAGATTCGCCGCGTACTCGGGGTCTGCTCGGGATGTCCGTACTACGACAGACACATGATGTGTTTGAAACTGCTGCGACTGAGCCATGACCGCTGTGACTTTGGAAGTCATTGTGTTATCTGGACTTATGCTGATCATCATGGGGTCCAGATTGCTGTCGCCATCAAACGTGCTGGAGCACGAATACTGCATCAGGGCCACCGGCTTGTCTGACTCCCACAATGCCAGACCCTGCACTAGGGCTGTTGGCTGCTGTGTCTGTGAAATGTCTGCGACGTCTCCTGCGCGGGGCAGTAAGCCCCCTTGGTTGCCGAGGAGGGCGCCGGTACGGACGTCGAAATAGCTGCACGACCATCGCGTGTTATTCTCCGAGGCCACAAGTCGGAACACATCCCCACTCCCAATTCCATTGCTCCGGACGCGGTTAAACTCAAGCGTTGTAAAGCTGGTGCCGTAAGCGGGTACTGGTGGAAGCATTTCCACGAGGTGGTTTCTGCCGTTGCCTTCGATCAGCAGATTCGGCATTGTGGTGCGCTGGTGAAATCCAAACACACCGATTGGCCTGTCGGCTGTGATATGCGTGCCGGACAAATCAAACCCGCCTCTTGTGGTGGCATCGCCTGTTACCATGTAGACGTCGCCTTCCTGAAGCAGCACCGTATACTCGTCGCCGATGCGCTTCCCACCAGACGTCTCTGCTCCCACATCGGAGCCTTGCAGTTTGATTCGTACGGAAGTCTGTTCGCTGGCGACAATCAGGAAGCCCCCTGCCCAGGGGCGGGCCTCGTTGAAGTCGTAATACGACATAACCCTGTACTCACGTCCCCACTGCTGGATCGGCAAGGCCATGTATCCGTCGGACGATACCACTTTTGAGTTCAGCACCCATACAGCAATTGGCTGGTCGGAGGATATCCGCACTCCCTTGCGCAGTGCAACATCGGGCTCCCAGACCTCCCACGCCCACGATGTCTCACCGCGCTCGTTGGAGAGCAGTAGCGTTGTTCCTGCAAGCACCTTGCGCGTCCGCTGCGAGCCCCGTTCATAATCGAAGATCTGCACCGTTGCGTCGAACGGCGAGGCGATCATGATCTGCAATGCCACCACAGGGTATGACTGTGCGTCATTCGGCGGAATGGCAATCATGAACTCCGTACCGAAGCTGGAGGGGGCTTGTGCAATTGCGCCAACGCTGTAGGCCGACAGAAGTAGCAGAGCCGTTGCGATCAGACGAATCATGGGCTGACAAAGCTGATGGTTGAGCGCAGGTTGCCGTGGGTGTCGTGTACCGCCATGTACGCACCACGCGTTAGCTCGAGCGGCACATGCAGTATTGAATGTGCCGCCAGGTCTTGTGTAGAAACGAGGCGGCCGTCAACGGAATAGATCCGCACTATAGACGCTGAGGCAAGGGATGATGCATTGACGGTCAGTCGGCCTTCTGCGTATGACATGGCAGTAGGCTGCTGCTGCTGATCGTGATCCTCTACAGATGTACAAGGGTTGTATTGCTGACAGAAGTTTCGGGAATTGCCGGCATTATCGAATACGGTTACACAGCCCCATCCGGCCTTTGTGATATCGATTACCTCAAACGTCATGCTCGATGTGTAGGTCCCTGCCGGAAACACTCTCTGCAAGGGGCGAATCATTCGCATGTTGAGGGAGTCGAATTGGACACTCTTCAATCCGGCATCAACCTGAGTGACCGAGTCTGGACAGAACGGTGGTGGATCGGGAACATTCGTGTTGTCCCGGATCTCAAAGTCCCACAGGACCCCAACGTTTGACTTCGCTTCGATAACAGGCTTTAAGGTATCGACGCGCGTTCCTGGAACATATGCAAACCAGTCCGCCCACCCGTTGTTGTTTGCGTCCCACACCTGAATATCTCCGTATGCTGCTTTTGTCGTGTCGATCACAGAAACACTGAATGTGAAGTTCTTTGGCAGGTTAGCAAAGGCAGTTGCTGAATCTGGTCCGAGTTCGAGACGAAGGTTGATTTGCGATGAGCTCAACAGCCGTATCTCCTTGATTCCCCGATCTACCTGGTCTGTTACATGCGGAGTAGCGCGTGGAGGATTTGGAATGTTGCGCTCCTCGGTAGCGCGGTATGTGCGTCTCGTGCATGAAGTCTGTGGCAGTCGTGTAAGAACAGGGTGCAGCGTGTCTTTGGGGACTATTCGAGGGCTCAGCTGAGCTCCGGTGATACTCCAACCATAGGCATCGATACTGCCGTAACCATACGCATAGCCACTAAACATGACCTTGCCGTTGCTGTTTAGGACATGTGCTTTTGTACCTGCCGGCAACGTGATTGATGTCCAATAGCCCCCTCCGGGCATTTTGTTGTCCAGTACTTTCGAGCCCTGCGCATCTGGGTGATTCCACACGGGAACACCATTGAGCGTTAATGATTTCAGATTGTCTGTGAGTTTAGGGTCTGTGCTGTCGGTACTGACCAGAAGATGAAGTCTATGCTGTGTGAACTTCGAAGACGTCGACACTTGAAACATGCTGCTTGATGTCTGGTTGCGATGGGCTGGCACAACAATCATGAAGGGGTCAAGCTGTTGATCTCCGTCCCATGAGCTGGAGCACGAGTATTGCATCACGAGAATTGGTTTGTCTGCAGTCCAAACCGAATATCCGTGTGTAATTGTTGTGGGTGATCCGGATTGCGTCAGATCTGTAAATTCTCCAGCATTCATTAGAAGACCACCGCCTTTTCCAAGCAGTTTCTTGCTTGTTTTGTCATAGTAGCTAAGCGTCCAGCGAGTGTTAGCTTCTTTAGCGATCACGCGAAACACATCGCCCTTACCCTGGTTGTTTCTACTTTCTCGCTGTAGGTCAATTGTCTGATAGAGCGTATCCCAAGCTGAGACAGGGGGCAGCATTTCGACTAAATGATTGCGTCCATTGCCGTTAACGAGAAGGTTCGGCATGGTAGTGCGCATGTGGCAGCCTATCACACCCACCGGTTTTGTAGCGACAATGCTCGTTCCAGTAAGATCGAACTCACCGCGTGTTTGCGCGTTGCCAAGAACCATGTATACATCCCCAGCGTCCATTGAAACAGTGATTTTCTCTCCGATGCTGCGCCCCATGAGGGTTTTGCCGGCGTCTTTTCCTGTTCCGCGTAGTAGAATGGTGACGTCCGTAGGTTCTTTAGCTACGACCAGAAAGCCCCCTGGCCATTTCTTGAATTCGTTAAAGTCATAGTACGACGCAGCGATGTACTCCTTATCCCATGAGCTGGTTGGCAGGGCCATGTAGCCGTCAGTCGATGCTGTCTTTGAGTTAAGTACAAACACCGAGATGGGATGTGTTGATCGGATTCGAATGCCTTTGGTGATCACTTGCTCGGGTTCACGTACTTCCCATGTCCAGTTGGTTTCTTGCTTGGCATCTGTAAGCGTTCGTACCTCGTTTGCTTTCAGTGTTCGGCGAATGGTCTTGTCATTTCCCGCGTCGTAGATCTCTACGTCAGTATCTACCGCAGATGCTAGATAGATGTCTAGCTGCTCTACGGGGTAAGGGTTTAACTCATTCGGCGGGATGGCGATCCAAAACTCGGTCCCCATCGACCCGCTATTCAGCATCTGCTCGACGTTCAACTTCCTCGTCTGTGAAGCTGCACTATGGGAAACCAATACAAGTGCTATACAAAGCAAGCTGACAAACGCGGAGCGAGAAATAGGTAGCAGCATCGGTTTACCCCGACTACGTATGAAAGAAACCCGTAAGTTTGTTAGCTGTTGTGTCTAACGCATCAAAACGAGTGCCATGAATACCGAAACAAAAGCTTCGCTGGAATTTAACACCACGACGTTCCCGAACAAACGTCAGTCGGCAGACGATCTCAAGGCCATTGGCAATGAGATCCGCCGGGATATCATTCGCATGCTCGTGCGTGCTGGTTCCGGACATAGCGGCGGACCCCTGGGGTCGGCAGACATCTTTGCCACGATGTACTTTGGCGGCTACATGCGCTATAATCCGGCGGACATGAACGATCCATCACGTGATCGTTTTGTTCTTTCGGCCGGACACATGGCACCAGTGATGTATGCCGCTCTTGCTAATGCGGGATGCTATCCGAAGGATGAGCAGGCCACGTTGCGCAAATACAACACACGACTGCAGGGTCACCCCGGACGCGACATGCACCTACCGGGCGTTGAGACGTCGTCGGGCTCGCTCGGTCAGGGCATCTCCATCGCAGTTGGTATGGCCATGAGCGACAAGCTTGTAGACAAGTCCGACAAGCGCGTATTCTCCCTTACAGGCGATGGCGAACTTCAAGAAGGCTCGATCTGGGAGGCAGCTATGTCGGCTGCGCACTTCCATCTCGACAACTTCTGCTGGATCATTGATAACAATGACTGTCAGATCGACGGACGTCTGCCAGATGTGATGAACGTCTACCCAATCGATGCCAAGTGCGAATCATTCGGATTTGACACCATCACGGTGAACGGTCACGACCCAGAGGACCTTATGCGCGGATTTGACAGGTTCCTTGAGAATCAGAAGAACAACACAGGTAAGCCAACAGCCATCATCGCCAAGACCTATATGGGGCATGGCGTTTCGTTCATGAACGACAAGTTCGAGTGGCACGGAAAGCCCCCTACAAAGGACCAGGCGCTTGCTGCTCTCGAAGAATTAGCACAGATGCCGTAAGCACGTGCTGCACATACCTACGATAACCTTGGAATAGACATGGAATTACTCGGATCAAAACCCACGCGATTTGGCTTTGGAGACGGACTCGTTGAACTCGGGGAACGTCACAGCAATGTTATTGTGCTCGGCGGAGACATCACGGGCTCTGTGATGACGTCGCTCTTCAAAGAGAAGTTTCCAGACCGTTTCTTCTCGATCGGTATTGCAGAACAGAATGCAACTACGATCGCAGCAGGTCTGGCACTGAGCGGCAAGATTCCGTTCTTTGCTTCGTACGGCGCGTTCTGTGCGCTACGTAATGCAGATCAGCTTCGAATCTCCGTGTGCTATAACGAAGCAAACGTAAAGATCGGTGGAGGCCATGCAGGTATCAGTGTTGGTCCTGATGGCGCTACGCACCAGGTGCTCGAAGAAGTTGCCTTCCTGCGCACTCTTCCGCATATGACGATGATCGTGCCTGCAGACTATGAAGAGGCAAAGAAAGCAACGATTGCCATGGGCGAAATGGTGGGTCCGGCATATATCCGCTTCGGACGTTCACCTGTACCGATGTTTACAACTCCCGATACTCCATTTGAGCTTGGCAAGGCCAACGTAGTGATGGATGGAACAGATGTTGCCATCATCGCAAACGGAGCCATGGTCTGGGAGAGTATCCTTGCTGCAAAGGAACTCGCAAAGAAGGGCATCAGCGCCCGCGTCGTTAATGTGCATACAGTAAAGCCATTCGATCATGCCACGGTAACAGCGGCTGCGCGCGAGTGCGGCTGTATCGTAACCGCAGAAGAGCACCAGGTGCATGGCGGACTTGGTGGCGCTGTAGCTGAATGTACAGGAAAGAACGCTCCAGTGCCGATTGAGTTTGTGGGCGTAAAGGATTCCTTCGGCGGTTCCGGTGAACCAGAAGAGCTGATGGTAAAGTTCGGTCTCACATGGAAAGAAATCTATGCTTCGGCGTTGGTTTCCATGGAGCGTCGCGATAAAGGAAGCTCTGGAGTTCGAGCAATTAAGGACGTAGCAGTTTATTCTGCCTAAGTACCGGCGTCGGAGTTCATCGTGCATACATCATCGAAGACCGTGATCGAGATCTCCGATCCCGTGCTCTTGCGCATTGCTGCGCTCGCCCATGAACGTGGGATTCGTGCGTATGTAGTGGGCGGGTATGTGCGCGATGCCCTAATGGGACGGACGAGAACCGACATTGACATCACCGTGCAGGGCGATCCGCTTGAGTTTGCTCGCGCTGTTGCAGACCTGTTCCGATCAAAAACCGTAGAGTTTGCAAACTTCAGAACAGCCATGGTGCCGATCGGCGACTATCAGGTTGAGTTTGTTGGTACCCGCAGAGAGGAGTATCACGAGAGCTCCCGGAAACCAATCGTTGTAGAGGGAACGCTCGATGACGATCTGCGTCGACGCGACTTCACTGTTAACGCGCTCGCTGCGGGCCTCAATGCAGACGACCTCGGCGAAGTGATCGATCTCTTCGATGGTAGCCGGGACATTGGTCGGCGAATTCTGCGCACGCCCCTTGATCCAGTAGTGACAATGAGCGATGACCCCTTACGGATGATGCGTGCAGCTCGGTTTGCAGCACAGCTCGAGTTCGAAGTGGAGCCCTCGGTGCTGGAGGCGATGTCGTCCATGGCAGACCGCATCAGTATCATCTCCCAGGAACGCATTACCGATGAGTTCCTCAAGATCATGCAGGCCCGCAAGCCAAGTATCGGACTTAAACATCTTTATGATACGGGGCTGATGAAACACATCTTTCCTGAAGTGCATAATCTCGGCGGAGTTGATATTGTTGAACGGGGCTCGCGGGAGTTTCAGCACAAGGATGTGTTCCTTCACACACTGCAGGTGGTTGATAACCTTGCGCAAATGTCAGACAACGTATGGCTGCGCTTTGCAACACTCATGCATGATATCGCAAAGCCACGAACGAAGAAGTTTATTGAAGGGTCAGGGTGGACGTTCCACGGTCACGAAGAAGTTGGCGCACGCTGGCAGGAGAAGATTTTCCGTCGGTTAAAGCTGCCACTCCATCATCTGGAATACGTACAGACGCTCGTGCGCCTGCACCAACGTCCGATGATGCTTGTAGACGAAGGCGTTACCGACTCTGCGATACGGCGTTTGGCGGTGCAGGCAGGGGACGCGATCAACGACCTGTTTATGCTGTGCCGAGCAGACATCACAACGCGTAATCCATCTCGTGCAGCAAAGTACCTGCGTAACTACGATATCGTAGAGTCTAAACTTATTGACGTACGAGAGCGCGATCAGCTACGGGCATTTCAAAGCCCCATACGGGGCGAAGAACTCATGGAACTTAGCGGACTCGGTCCGTGTAGAACACTTGGCTACATGAAGTGGATGATCGAAGAGGCAATCCTCGACGGCATCATTCCTAACGAACCCGAAGCAGCACGCGCATATCTTTTGAACAACATCGACCAGTGGAAACTCGATGGACCAACAGCAGAATTCGGCCGCCGCGGGTAACCAGTACCCAGTAACCCGTACCCAGTACCCAGTAACCCGTCATTCGTCATTCGTCATTCGTCATTCGTCATTGCCCATGCACCTTCTTCCCTACGCCAACATCACCCCTTCCCTAGACCCCACGGTATTCGTTGGGCAAGGATCAGTCATCGTCGGAGACGTGCACATCGGACGCGACAGCTCGGTCTGGTTTAATGTTGTGATTCGCGGGGACGTGCACCAGATACGCATCGGCGAGCGCACAAACATCCAGGATCTATCGATGCTGCACGTGCAGTGCAACACCCATTCTCTTACGATTGGAAATGGCGTAACGGTAGGGCACAGCGTTGTGCTACACGGATGTGTCATCGAAGATTACGCACAGGTTGGTATGAACGCCACAGTGCTAAATGGGGCTGTTGTTGGCGCGTATAGTATCGTAGCTGCCGGCGCAGTTGTCCGTGAGAATTTTGTTGTTCCTCCACGAACACTGGTTGCCGGAGTGCCTGCCAAGATTGTTCGCGAGATAACCGACGAGGAATGCCGCAAGCTCGAGCAAGGGGCTCAGAATTACATTGACTACGTGAAGTCTTACAGAGAAAATTTTAACATCAGAACACAACGATGAGCCAGAAGAACACACAGAAAACGCTTTCGTCATCTCTAACAATCATCCTTGTTAGCACGAGTATCTGCATCATTCTCACCATTGTTGCAGCCGTGATCACTGGCGAGATGCTTTATCTGGTTGCAGCCGTCCTGTTTGCTGGGAGCGCAGCTGCCGGAGTTTGGGTAGTGCGTAAGCTGCAGCGCACGTTGGGACAATGACGCTTCCCTCGTTTCGAATAGACGTTCAGCTCTCAACGCATCAGGAGGGCGATGAGCACTACCTGGTGCTTCACGATCCGTTTGGCATTGCCGAAGGGCCGATCATGCTGCATGCAGACATGATCGACATACTCAGCATGTGCGACGGAGAAACGACCATCGCAGATGTGGCTGCGTCGGCAGGGGTAGATGTAGGCGGACCCGAGATCATGCAGATCCGGGTGTTCTTAGCTGAGCTTGAGAAGATGGGGTACTTTGACGGACCCCAGGCAGAGGCGCGCCGGGAAGCAGCAGTTGCCGAATGGTCCCAGATGCCGACACGTCCGCCGGTATGTGCCGGGACCACATACCCACAAGATCCAGCAGACCTTCGGACGTTTCTGGACGCTATGGAAGATGGTGCCTCGCTAGACAAAGACCTCCCCAAGCCCCCTACAATGATGCTCTTGCCGCATATCGACTTTCGCGTTGCACCAGACGTATACGGCAAAGCCTTTTCCCATTTGCGGTCGTGCACGGCAGACCTTGTGGTGATGATCGGCACCTCACACTACTGGGATGAAGACCCGATCATCGTAACCAACAAACCCTTCGAAACACCGCTGGGTGTTGTGCCCGTGATTAGCCACCCCTTCTACAAGGCAGAAGCAGACATCGCTCACAAACCAGAGCACTCGCTGGAGCTGCATGCAGTTTTGCTGCAGCATTTGTGGTACGGAAGGGCATTCGAGATACTCCCTGTACTGGTTACACAGGCAGCTTTGGAGTCAGATGTACTGAACAACGTAGCCGACCACCTGAAAAATTTTGTGGACTCTACCGGTCGCGAAGTACTCTGGCTGATCAGCGGAGATCTGGCCCACGTTGGCAGAAAGTTTGGAGATGAACACCCATCGGCCATGTATGCCGACGTAGTGCGAGCCGAAGACCAACGCCTCATTAACGCTTTGGAAGACAACAAGCTTGCACAGTATTGCGCCGCCATTGAACGTCACAGAAACGCCTACCGCATCTGCGGATATGCCCCGACCATGCTGGCCCACTCGGCACACACTGTAGGCAAGGGGCGAGCGATAGCCTACGATATGTGGGACGAATTCGAGACACAAAGTTCTGTATCGTTTGCAACGATCATTTGGGATTAATACCCTCTCTCCCTTATGTTTGCAAGCTCTGAAAAAACCAATATGAGACAGGAGCCCCATACGGGGAAGGAAGTATGAATCAGCACGGAAACATAACAGCATCTATCCGCGACCAAGATGTAAAGCGCGACTGGTGGGTAGTAGACGCAAACGGCCTTACCGTTGGACGTCTGGCCACACAACTTGCAACGCTTCTTCGCGGTAAGCATAAGCCATTGTTCACACCGCACGTAGACTGTGGAGACTTTGTCGTTGTTATCAACGCAGACAAGGTTGTTCTGGAAGGCAAGCGCGCAGAACAAAAGGAATACTTCCACAACACAGGATATCCTGGTGGCGGTCGTATGCGTTCGTTCTCGAAGCTGATGCAGACAAAGCCAGAAGAAGTAGTGGAGCTTGCTGTGAAAGGTATGCTTCCAAAGAACACGCTTGGACGCCAAATGGTGAAGAAGCTGAAGGTATATGCAGGCACTGAGCATCCTCATGTGGCGCAGCAGCCAAAGCCATATGCATTGCCATATCGTCATGTTGGAACGAAGGCGTAACGGAGAAAAGAATGAAAACCTATCAAGGCACAGGACGTCGTAAAACATCTGTAGCACAAGTTCGCCTCACGAGCGGCACGGGTCACGTACTCGTTAATCGTCTCCCGATTGAAGAGTACTTCACGGTTGAGAACTACCGTCGTGATGCAATTCTTCCGCTTGAACTCACGAAGACAAATGGTCAGTTTGACGTGTTTGTTAACGTGCGTGGCGGTGGCAAGAGCGGTCAAGCCGGCGCTGTCCGTCTTGGAGTTGCTCGTGCACTCGTTGAGTACAACGAAGAACTCCGCGCTATGCTCCGCCCAACTGGCGTACTCACACGCGACCCACGTATGGTTGAGCGTAAGAAGTACGGTCAGAAGAAGGCACGTAAGCGCTTCCAGTTCTCGAAGCGTTAATCCCGATAATCAAACAACACATGTATGGGAATTCCACTGGTGGAGCCGGGCAATGTCTGGTCCAGTGGTTCGAACCATGCAGAGGATTTATCCATCTACAACCTAAGAGGTAGACCATGCCAGCAGTAAGCTTAGAAGCCCTGCTTGAGTCCGGAGCACACTTCGGACACCTTACGCGCCGTTGGAACCCGGCTATGCGCAGCTTCATTTTCATGGAGCGCAACGGGATTCACATCATCGACCTGCGCAAAACACAAATGCTTATCGACATCGCACGTGATGCGGCTCACGAGATTTCATCTCAGGGCCGTGGCGTGCTGTTTGTTGGTACAAAGAATCAGGCTAAGGGTGCTGTTGAATCAGAAGCCCGTAAGTCAGGATCGAACTATGTGTCTGAGCGTTGGCTCGGCGGTATGCTTACGAACTTCACAACGATCCGTAAGTCGATCAAGCGCCTTGGTGCTATCGACAAGATGGAGAGCGATGGAACATTCGAAAAGATCACCAAGAAAGAGCGTCTGATGCTCGGCCGCGAGCGCGACCGTCTGCGCAAGGTGTTTGGTGGTATCGAGGATATGACCCGCATCCCAGGCCTGCTTGTGGTTGTGGACATCAAGAAAGAGCACCTTGCCATCAAGGAAGCTAAGACTCTGGGAATTCCTGTAATCGGTGTAGTTGATACAAACTCTGATCCATCACAGGTTGATTATCCAATTCCAGCAAACGATGATTCGATCAAGGCTGTAGAATTGATCCTTGGCGTGCTTGCAGGAGCCATTGGCGAAGGACGCGACATTGCGCGCGCTAAGGCATCAGATCTTGCAGCAGCAGGTGAAGCAGTAGCAAAGGAAAACGAAGGCGACGACACCAAGGTGCGCCGTCAGCTCCGCACCCGCAAGGCAGGCGGCAAGGGCGAAGGCTCTGAACAATAATTCAGTAACGACATCTACGGAATCACGATCATGATCAGCCCACAAAACGTAAAAGAACTACGCGAAAAAACCGGCGCTGGAATGGCCGATTGCAAGAAGGCTCTTGAAGAAGCCAACGGAGACATGGCGGCAGCCATTGATTGGCTTCGTAAGCGCGGTGCAGCATCGGTTGCAAAGCGTGCAGACCGCGATGCCAACGAAGGTATCGTCCTTGCAAAGACGTCAGCCGACGGTACAACAGCAGCAATCGTTGAAGTGAACTGTGAAACAGACTTTGTTGCTCGCAACGATGAGTTTGTAGCGTTTGCAAACGCCATCTGCGACACTGTATTGGCCAAGGACATTGCTTCGGAAGATGCTTTGTGGTCAGAGTCTATCGGCGATAAGACACTTGCTAACTTTCGTGATGAAATCCTTGCAAAGTTTAGCGAAAAGATCGGTCTGCGTCGATATACGCGCATTCAGTCAAACGGTGCCATCGCGGATTACATCCACGCAGGTTCACGTCTGGCCGTTCTTCTCGAAGTAGAAGGCGCACCAGTAAACGATGCAACCAAGCCCCTTCTTCGTGACGTAGCAATGCAGATCGCTGCCATGCAGCCGTCATTCGTTGATCGCTCACAGGTAGACAACGATACGCTTGCCAAGGAACTTGAGATCTACAAGCAGGCAGCCATCGCTGAAGGCAAGAAGGAAGATATCGCAGAGCGCATCGCTCAAGGCAAGCTGGGCAAGTACTATGAAGAAAACGTGCTCATCGAGCAGGTATTCGTTAAAGAGCCAAGCAAGAAGGTATCTGATGTTGTTGCAGAGATTGGTAAGATTGCAGGGGGCGACGTGAAGGTGATTTCCTTCGTGCGTTACAACCTTGGCGATAAGATCTAATCAACGTACAACCATCGAGAGGTGGACATGACACCGGTCTACAAGCGGATCCTTCTTAAACTCAGCGGGGAATCGCTGATGGGACAACAGCAATACGGGATCGACGCAGATGCGTTGCGCTCGTTTGCTGAAGATGTCAAAGAAGCCTACGATCTCGGAATCGAGATTGGAATTGTATTCGGTGGTGGCAACATCTATCGCGGGATGCAGGCAGAAGAAATGGGGATCGACAAGGTCTCCGGTGATCACATGGGCATGTTGGCCACGGTGATCAACTGTCTGGCATTTCAGAATGCTCTCGAGCTGCTTGGTGTTCCAACGCGATTGCTTAGTGCAATCCGCATGGAACAGATTGCCGAAGGATTTATACGACGTCGTGCAATGCGCCACCTAGAAAAGGGGCGCGTTGTCGTTTTTGGGGCAGGCACCGGTAACCCGTACTTCACAACCGATACTGCAGCCGTTCTGCGCGCTGTTGAAATCGAAGCCGACGTTGTGATCAAAGGAACTCGGGTTGACGGAGTCTACGACAAGGACCCAGAAAAGCATGCCGACGCCGTGCGTTTTGATACGATCTCGTACAGAGAAACGCTCGAGCGCAACCTTCGGGTGATGGACATGACGGCCATTACGATGGCGTCTGAAAACAACAAGCCGATCCTTGTCTTTAACATGAACGAACGTGGCAACCTTCGCCGGCTTATGCTTGGAGAACCGGTTGCCACAATTGTAAAGGACGTGTAACATGCCAGTAAAAGAAATCGTCGATGCCGCATCGCACAGCATGGCCAAGGCTGTAGACCATGTGCAGAGTCAGCTTGCAAAGGTGCGCACAGGTCGTGCATCAGCTTCGATGCTCGATAACGTAAAGGTTGAATACTACGGAGAACCAACGCCTATCGGTCAGGTAGGTAGTATCTCTGTGCCGGATGCACGTACCATCGTTATCCAGCCATGGGATCGTACCGTGCTTGGTCCAACGGAAAAGGCCATCCTTGCCGCCAACCTTGGTGTTACGCCACAGAACGACGGTCAGATCATTCGGATCTCTGTGCCGCCCCTTACCGAGGAACGTCGCAAAGACATCGTAAAGCAGTGCAAGAAGATCGCCGAAGAGGGTAAGCTGGCCGTACGTAATGTGCGTCGCGATGCAAATGAAGAACTCAAGAAGGCCGAAAAGACAGAGCACTTCAGCGAAGATGATCGTAAACGTGGCGAGGATGATATCCAGAAGCATACAGACAAGTATGTGAAGGACCTCGACAACATCCTTGCGGTCAAAGAAAAAGAAGTCATGGAAGAATGATCATGAAGAGTACCAGACTCGCAACATGTGTAACAGCACTCATCTTGAGTGCTGTTGTTGTATATGCCGACGGCGTCAATTTCACCACCGTTACATCATGGAATCAGGCGTTAGAGCTTGCAAAAAAGGCAAACAAGCCGATCTTTCTCGATGCCTACACAGACTGGTGCGGCTGGTGTAAGGTGATGGACAAGGAGACCTTCTCCGATGCCAAGGTTGCAGCATTCATGAATGCAAACTTTGTGAATGTAAAAATGGAGATGGAAACTGGCGAAGGTGTGGACGTAGCCATGAAGTACCGCATCAGCTCGTATCCAACATTCAAAGTGTTCGCTGTAGATGGCACACCAACCTATACCGTGCTTGGATATCAAGAGCCAAAGGATTGGTTGGAGACGCTTGTAAAGATGACGGATCCGTCGCAGTCGCAGATTGCAAAAGGAATTACTCCGCAGCTTAATCTGAACTATCCAGACTGGCACCGTGGCGCATATCTCAAGGGCAAGAACAAGAAGATCGCAGATGCCAAGACCGTTCAGGCATGGTTTGATGAGCAACAGGACAAGTATTCTGAAGTGACGTGGAGCATCATCACGCGATATCAGCTTACCGAAGCACAGACTGCATGGGTTATGGCTCACGAAGCAGAGTACCGCGCTTTGTACGGCGAAGAGTTTGATCAGGTAGCACAGAAGCATGCGCAGTCCATCTTCAACAATGCTGTTGTGAAAAAAGATCGGTCACTGCTTGATAAGGCAACGGACCTGTTTACAAAGACTGTACCCGAGCAGGCGGAGACAATGCGGGAACGTCTACAGGCCATGTATTACAACCGCACAGAAGACTGGAAGCAACTGGGCGACGTGGTAGAGAAGATGTCGCAGACAGCAGACGCAACAGCAGACGGCATCAACGAGTTTGCGTGGAACATGTATGAGAAGTGCGAAGACAATCCTTCGCTTGTAAAGGCAGCCGATGCGATGAAGCGTACAACCACCAAGCTGGACGCAAGCAAGTGGGCATTTGTTGATACCTATGCTGCGCTTCTCTACAAGACCAAGCAGTATGATGAAGCAGAACGTCAGGCACTGCGTGCAATAGACATGGGTAAGGAAGCTGATGCCGACGTGGCTGAGACAGAAGAACTCCTCAAAAAAATCCGCGCGGCAAAGAAGCAATGAGTAAGGCAATAGTTCTGTTGTCAGGGGGCATGGACAGCTGCGTAACAACAGCTCACGCCATCAAGGATGGACATACAGTCTATGCGTTACACGTAAACTACGGTCAGCGCACCCAGGACAGGGAACTAAAGGCATTTCACGACATCTGCGATCATTACACCATAGAACCTCGCCTCGTTGTAGACATCTCGCACCTTGCTGCAATCGGCGGCAGCAGTTTGACGGATAAAACAATGCAGATGCGAGATGCCGATAGCGGCACGATACATCGTGCCGGGAGCAGCGAGCACGGGCACGATACATCGTGCCCCGATAAAGAGATACCGAATACATACGTGCCATTTCGCAATGCTAACATTCTTGCCATTGCCACAAGTTGGGCCGAAGTTGTAGAAGCTAACCATCTTTACATTGGTGCAGTTGAAGAAGACTCCAGCGGCTATCCCGACTGCAGAGACGTCTTCTTCCGCGCATTCGAAGAAGTAATACGTACAGGAACAAAGCCTGGCACAACCATTACTATTGAGACCCCGCTTATTCATTTAACCAAGGGGCAGATTGTACGCAGCGGTATAGAGCTGCAAGCCCCATTGCATCTTTCGTGGTCGTGCTACCGCAACGAAGACGAAGCATGTGGAACGTGTGATTCGTGTGTCTTGCGCTTACGCGGCTTTGATGAGGCCGGAGAGAATGATAGGATACCTTATAGGGACTAGGGACAAGGTACTAGGGACGAGGGACAAGGTACTAGGGACGAGGGACTAGGGACAAGGTACTAGGGACTACAGCTTGTGTTTCTGTTTGAGTGTGATGATTGATGCTGTAAGAAGTTTGCCAATCTGATTTGCAAGATTGAGTAATTCCCCTGCTTCAATATCTGTAATCATCATGGGCTCAGATGTTAAGAGTCCAAGCCAATAATAAAACTCAGCTAGCTCCTTTTCTGCAATCTTAAGCTTGTGTACTAAGTCCTTGGCAGACTCAGCATACCGTGCTTCACGGATGTTAGCTCCAACTGAAGTTCCAGATCGATAGAACTGATCGATGGCACTCCGGTCGCGATAGGATCTATCAAGAAGTTTGTGACTCAATTGCCGCACAACTCTGGCTAATGATACAGAGTATTGTTGCAGATTCGTGCATGATTTCATTGAGAGTATCACATCGTATTCTTTCATACTACATCGTTCTCCCAGCACATCAAATCGTGACATCATATCGTCCCTAGTCCCTCGTACCTAGTCCCCCAACAACCTTTGCCGTAGCACATCTCTCTTACTCTTGCCATACCATTGCATCCTTCCACAAACAAGGAGGAAACGCAATGAGTGTTTCAAGGAGAGTGCTTGTATCGATTGGGATAGCGTGTAGTGTTGTCCCGTTAGTAGCGCAAGATGTTGTGCTTCAGTCATTCGTAGTAGCAAGCGGAGGTAGCTCTCATGTGCGAGACGCTACGACCAATCATCAGTTGTCGTGCACGATAGGGCAGAGCGTTGTCTCGAATAAGGTAGAGAGCGAAGGCATCGACCGGCATGAAGGATTCTGGGTGCCATGGCCCAGTGCAATCGTAAGTGTCCAGGATGTAGAGGCAAAGAGTGCACTGCATGCATATCCGAATCCTTTTGCGGTAGCTACTCGCATTGAGATTGGCCAGGAGTTTGCGAGTGACATCGAAGTATCGGTCTATACACTTGCAGGTGTGCGTATTCGCACGATAGCAATCGAATCTCTTGAAGGTGGTTCAAGGAGCATTGAGTTTACGTCTGTAGATGATAACAGCCAGCCCCTTGCATCGGGTCAGTACATCTGCTCCGTAACCGGACGTACCCATAGCGGCGCACGCGTGCGTGCATACACCACAGTAACCGTCTTCAAGTAACATATCGTGTTACTGTCCAGAACCCACGTATCACCACAACACGAGGCTTAGCAATGAGAACACAAACACGCACATTCTGCATGATGCTTCTATGCGCATTCTTTGCAGTATCGGTAGTAGTTACAACCGCGCAGACGGCGCGGACCATATCGTATCAAGGTTTACTATCCGAACCGGACGGACGTCCGATAGCCGATGGCGACTACCAGCTAACAATGCGACTCTACAATGCACCAACAGGCGGATCGCTCCTGTGGGAAGAAACGCAGACGGTAGCTCTCGAGAAGGGGCTCTTTAGTCTCTACCTTGGAGACGTGCAGCCCCTTTTAGGAATCTCACTCAACACGCAGATCTATCTCGAAACAGCAATTGTTGGAAGAGCTCCGTTCCCACGAACCCGAATGGCCATGGTGCCGTTTGCTATGCAGGCGTTGCGGGCCGACTCTGCGGATGCGATTACATCGAATGCTACAGGTGTTGTTACAAGCATCAATGGTGCCGATGGGGCTATGCAGCTGAGTGGACGTTACGGCGTGCTCGTAGTGCAGGAGGGGAACACCTCCTACATCCAGCTTGCAGACCAAGCAACGGGAGTAAAGACCATTACGAGTAGTGAGAATACCATTCGACTTGTGAACCCGTCGGGTCCGACAGTATCGATGGACGTCCGCGATGGCGCAATCTCTACCGCAAAGCTTGCAGATGGATCTGTGTCGCAGACCAAGCTTGCCGACGGATCGGTATCAAACGGGAAGATCGTGAATGGCTCCATCACTACCGTGAAGCTCGCCGATGCATCGGTAACGGCATCGAAGATCGCTGCCGGTGTAATCCCAACAAGCTTCCCAGCGAGTGGTCCGGCAGGGGGCGACCTTACAGGAAGCTATCCGAATCCATCGATTGCGAACAACGTGATCACCAATCCTAAACTCGTTGACAATGCAGTCACGACGTCCAAGATTGTCGATGCAGCCGTTACCTCATCGAAGCTGCTTGATGGATCAGTCACAACTTCCAAGATTACCGACAACTCCGTATCGAGTATCAAGCTGTCAGCAACAGGCGTTGTTGCCGGGACGTACGGTAACGAACTGAACATCCCGCAGATCACTGTCGATAGCAAAGGCCGGATCTCAGCTATCGAGAACAGATCTGTGCAGGACTTCCCGTACATCGTGCCCGCAGGGGGCGACCTAACCGGAACGCTCCCCAACCCGCTGATCCGGACCAACGCCATAACAACACCGAAGATCCTGGACACTGCCGTAACTACGCAGAAGATCGCGCGGTATGGCGTTACTAACGACCGCATTGCCGATGATGCCGTGAATTCGCAGAAGGTGCAGGACTATACCCTTGTTCTGCAGGACATGGCACCTGGCACGATACCTACAACCCTTCCGCCGTCGGGTCCGGCCGGAGGCGACCTAGCCGGTACCTACCCTAACCCGCTCATTTCTACGGCTGCCTCGGCTGGCGGACGAATCGTTGATGCCATTCGGCAGGACTTTATTGGCGCAGACCCTGACATTAACACGGCTAACAACGTAGTTGTGCTCGATGCAGCAGGCAGGTTGCCAGCCAGCGTCTATGCCACCATAGGTGACGTGAAGCACTCATATGCCGTGGCAAATCATAACGGTTGGTACAGATTGGATGGTCAGCCCCTTACCAACCTTTCAGCAGTAGCCCAGGCAAATGCCGCCATGTTAGGGTTCGTGGGCAACCTGCCAGACACGCGCGACATGATCCTGAAGCACCGGGACGAGCTTAACACCGGGGGGGCGGGCTTTGAATCTGTAGGAAGTACATCAGGGATGAATGCGATGTTTATATCGGCATCGAACCTTCCATCGCTATCGGGAGTCACCACGAATGACGGGGCTCACATCCATTCAATTACAGACCCGGGGCATACGCATACGTATAATCACGGAGTCGAACCCGACGATACTGGCTTTGGATCCAGTTTCAGTGAGTTTACGACTATTCCTGGAAGTCATCCGGGTGTAATCGGCGCGTCCGCCACAGGCATCAGCATCGACAGCAACGGTACCCATAGTCACAATGTAACGGTAAACAGCGGTAGCGCCCATACAGCAATCAACAACCGTCAGAAGAGCCTAAACCTGAACATGTTCATTTATCTGGGGTATTAACGTAGGGGCGACCCTATGTGGTCGCCCAGGTACATGGGTACAAGGTACAAGGGGGTACCCAATGGGATTGCCCCACCTCAGACCGTAGCGAAGCGTAAAGCAGTTTAACAATAGTGTCAAATGGCATCCACGGAGTGGATGCCATTTTTTTTTGCAGCCCAATAGCAGTGCTTTGTTGTTTACGTAGTAATACGTATTATTGTCACCTGAGTGATTGACACATTCTCCACAGTGCGGCTAAGAAGATTTCCACATCGACCAAGAAAAAATACCGATGTTGATTTGGAATATGCCGTTGGAAGTGGTAGGTTGTACGTGATTCGAAAGACTATGGAGCAACAAATGCGCCTTTTTTACGCGTTGTTGATGGTCGGCATGATATCCTTTGCCGTGCCAGCAACTGCACAACCGAGACTCTCTTGGTCCGTAATTGGATCGGGCGGGAGCCTTGTAGCCCCTGCTGGGCCGGGGTCTGCGGCAATTTCATCAACGATCGGACAGACGTTGATATCGACGCAGGTTGCGCCAAATAATACAACTGTTTACCAGGGCTTTTGGGTTCCAGATGTATGGATGCTTGTAGGCGTTGGCGAAGAAACAGAAGACAACCAGATCGCAGAGATCAGCAATTACCCTAACCCATTCACTTTGTACACAAATATTCGTTTTGGCACCCCTATGGAAGGGGAGGTTAAAATTCGGGTATACAATTTGCTAGGTGAACTAGTTCGGACCGTATATGCAGATTTGTCTGTTGCCGGTTCGCAGGAAGTAACCATCTATGCAGTGGATGAGTATGGGGCGCCATTGCCGTCGGGGACATATCTGTATGAAGTTGAAGGAACCACAGGATCTGGGGTTCCCTTCCGCAGCATGCAGAGCTTTAACATTACGCGATAACGAAAATGAACACTTTCATGGTCAGACACATGAACCGTTTCCTACGCTCTAGCCTAGTCGCAATTATTGCGCTCGGCACACTAGCGGCATTTTCATCTGTGGCTTTTGCGCAGATCGAGCGTCAGATATCCTATCAGGGGTTACTGACGCTTCCTAATGGACAACCACTGAACGATGGTCAATACGGCCTCGTTCTGCGTTTGTATGATGCCCCGGTAGGCGGCAATCTCCTTTGGGAAGAAACGCAGCAAACGCAGGTTGTGAAGGGGCTCTTTAATGTATACCTCGGAGCAGTTGTTCCTTTGGGCACTGTTGACTTCTTCAACACCCAGGTATACCTTGAAGCAGCAATTGCCGGACAGCCGCCGTTCCCACGTACGCGTATGGCTGTTGTGCCGTATGCTGTCCGAGCAGAGCGCGCTGAAACAGCTGGACGTGTTGACACAAATGCTCTTGGCGTTGTCCGTAGTCTGAACGGCGGCCAGGGAGACCTTGTGATCAGCGGACGTAACGGCGTTGCTGTTACACGCGATGGCGACTCCATATTTATTGAGTCTACAATCACCGTTCAGGGCATTACAAGTCTGACCAGCCCTCAGAACACGATCGACATTGTTAACCCAACTGGACCAAACACATCAATTGATGTTCGTGACGGCGCAATCACTACAGATAAGCTTGCGGATGGCGCAGTAACAACAGGTAAACTTGGCGACAACTCCGTAACAAACACGAAGGTTGTTAACGGGGCTATCACAGCTGACAAGCTCGCTCCTGGTCTCATCCCAACATCGCTCCCACCAAACGGACCAGCGGGTGGAGATCTAACAGGGCTGTATCCAAATCCGTCGATTGCCCTTGGTGCAGTTACATCGCCAAAGCTTGCTGATGGTGCGGTGACAACAAATAAACTTGGTGACAACGCAGTTACGTCGTTCAAGTTGGCTGATGGCGCTGTAACAACTGGCAAGGTTGCCGACAACGCAATCACAACCACAAAGCTTGGTCCAACAGGTGTTGTAGCCGGCACATACGGTGATGAACTCAACATCCCACGAATCACGGTTGATAGCAAGGGTCGTATTTCGCTCATCAGCGTACAGCCGATCTCAAACTTCCCGTACATCGTAGCCGCAGGTGGCGACCTCACAGGTACGTTCCCAAATCCATCGATCCGGATTAACGCTGTTACGACAGATAAGATCATCAACGGAGCCGTTACAACGGCAAAGCTGCTTGATGGTTCAGTAACCAATCCGAAGATCGCAGACGGCGCAGTAAACTCACAGAAGGTTCAAGACTCAACAATCACTGCGCAAGACCTTGCACCTGGGACCATCCCAACAACGCTGCCGCCATCGGGTCCAGCAGGGGGCGATCTTGCAGGAACATATCCTAACCCGAACCTTTCTACATCAGCAGCCACAGGTGCTCGAATCGTAGATGGTATCCGTGCAGACTTCCTCGCAGGAGATCCAGACATCAATGCTGCAAATAACATTGTAGTGTTGGATGGTCTCGGACGCTTTCCAGCTCGCGATGGATCGCTGATCACAAATCTTAACATTGGCAACGTTGGCTCAGGTATTCTCCCGATTGCAAACGGTGGTACAAATTCTGGCACGGCACTGACGAATAATCGTCTCATGTGGTCGAATGCTGGTAGAATAGTTGAAGCGCCTGCTCTCGGTGCAGGGCAAATGTTCATCGGTACTGGTGCCACAACTGCGCCGGCCGTTGGTAGCTTTGTTGCCGGTACAGGTATCAGCATTACCTATAACAGCCCGAACATTGTTATCGCATCTACGACAAGCCCGGGTACAGCAAACGATCAGACGCTTCGCTGGGACGCTGCAACAAGCACTTGGGTGCCAAACAGCAACATCCTTGCTTCTTCAACTGGCAATTTGACGGTAAATAACAACGCCGCGATCACAGGTAACCTTACTGCAAATGGTAACGCTACCCTCGGCGATAATGCTGGCGATGTAGTTACGATAAACGGTGCTACGATCAAGATTGCAAACGTGGCAACAGGTGCAAGTTCATCTGGAGTTGTTACTCGCAAGGTTAACGGCGATCTCGAAGTATCTACAGCAACATTTACTACATCTGCCACGGCCTTGGGTCCAAATGCAGGTGTACGTACGAATGCAAACGGTCAGCTCGAAACAGTTCCGATGGGTAACGGACAGATCCTGATCGGCAATGCCGCTGGCGCACCTGTTGCAGCAACCCTCACTGGTACTACGAATCAAGTGATCGTAACGAACGGTGCTGGAACAGTTAAACTTTCCACTCCGCAGGACATTGCCACAACAAGCAACGTCACATTCAATACGCTTACAACAACAAATACTGCGTCGGTTGGAACAAACCTTGCTGTTGCAGGTAATGCAACTGTAGGGGGCACACTCGGTGTAACGGGTGCAACCACACTCGGTAGCACTCTCACGCAGAATGGTGGAGCACAGGTAACGTTTAGCGGCAATGTTGATGCCAACAATGGTGTTGACGTTACAGGTGGAAACCTGACTGTAGGTGGAGCAAACTTCACAGTGGCTGTTGGTAACGGCAATGTGAACACAAACGGAACAATGACGGTTGCTGGTGCGACGACGCTGAATAACACGCTCACGGTAGCAGGTAATGCTACAATGAACGGCAGTGTTACGATGGGCAACGGTACAGGCGATAACGTAACGATCGACGTAAGTGGTGGTGCAGGCACACTGCGAGTAAATGGCCTACCAACGATCGCTGGTACAGACGTCGTGATGATCAACGGTACAAACACTGTGTCACGTCAGCCAATCACAGCCCTGATCGATGCCGACAATGGCATTACATATAACGAAGCAAGCAGCGGACGTGTCCGCCTGGGTTCCACAACAACGTTTGGGTCGCCCCTTACTTCGGACCGCTACATCAACCAAGGCAACAACGACCTCTACTTCACAACGAATGGTGGTCTTGCTAACATTCTTTGGTTGAACGGCGATGCAGCGAACTTTGGTGCAACACTGCGTTCTGCTGGCACGGGTAACATCGAACTCAACGGAACAACGCGCGTTGTGGGTCCGCTTACACAACAAAGCGGCGCAGTAACGCTGAACGGTGCAACAACAGTTGCCAACACATTTACACAGACTGGCTCAACAAACCAGGTAACGTTTGCTGGTAACATCGATGCCAATAACGGTGTAGATGTAAACGGTGCTGTATCTGTTGCTGGAACGCTCGTTCAGACAGGCTCAACAAACCAGGTATCGTTTGCAGGAAATGTAGACGCTACGAACGGACTCGACGTAACAGGTGCTAACCTGACGGTAGGTGGAACAAACTTTACCGTTGCACCAGGTACAGGTAACACATCGATCGCTGGCACACTTGGTGTAACAGGTGCGGCCACATTAAGCAACTCACTCGCAGTAGCTGGCAATACCACGCTTTCTGGCAATACAACGATGGGCAACGGAAATGGTGATGTTGTTGCCATGGATGTTAGCGGCGTTGGTGGAGCTCTTACAGTGGCTGGCCTCCCAACAACAGTTGGCACAGACGTGATGATGGTAGGGGCAGGCAACGTTGTCTCTCGTTCGCCGATCACAACATTGATTGATGCTGATAATGGCCTAACGTACAACGAAGCAGGATCTGCTCGGGTGCGTCTTGGTGCTACGACAAATCTTCTTTCGCCACTTACGGGTAACAGATTCGTAAACCTTGGCGTAAGCGACCTTACGTTCACAACCAGCAACGGTACGGCAAACCTTGTCGTGATGAACGGCGATGCAACCAATTACGGCGTTGCAGTAAACGCAAACGGTACAGGTGCTATCGACCTCACCGGACGCACAAACATTACGGGTCAGACAACAGTTGTTGGTGCAACAACCATCACTGGTGCAATCACGCAGAACGGCCTGAGCAATCAGGTAACGTTCAACGGCAACGTAGACGCTACAAATGGTCTTGATGTAACTGGACAGAACCTTACCGTTGGCGGCGCAGCATTTAGTGTCGGTGTGGCAACTGGTAACACCGTTGTTGGCGGCACACTCGCAGTGTCGGGTAACGCAACAATGAACGGCAGCGTTACGATGGGCAATGGAACAAATGACAACGTAACGATCGACGTAAGCGGTGGTGCTGGAGCCCTTAAGGTATCGGGTCTGCCAAATGCAAACGGCACATCACTTCTCGTTATCGATAACAACGACATCGTCTCAAAGACAGCGATCAACAATCTGATTGCTGCAGACAATGGCATTACGTATGACGAAGGTGCAAGTGGTAAGATCCGTCTTGGATCTACAACTACAACAGCATCAACAATGACGGCCAACCGCAACGTGAACATGGGCAATTTTGATCTTGCCTTTACCACGAACGGTGGTCTTAACAACGTACTCCTTCTTGATGGTGCCGCTGCGAACTACGGCGCAACGATCAATGCAGGGGGCACGGGTGCAATCAACCTCAATGGAACAACAAACGTAACTGGTCCAACAACAATCGTTGGTAACACAGCGATCACGGGAACAGTAACGCAGAACGGTGGCGGACAAGTAACGTTTAGCGGCAATGTTGATGCGAACAACGGGCTTGATGTACAAGGTGCATCGAATCTCAACGGCAACACGACCGTTACAGGCAACCTTGTTCAGTCATCCGGAACAGTCACAATCGGCGGCGCCACAACGATCGCAGGTGCAACAGCTGTCAACAGCACACTTGCTGTCACGGGCAACACAACGCTGTCATCTAACCTGACCGTTAACGGTAATACCACACTTGGTGATGCATCGGCTGACAACGTCACGGTGAATGCTGCTACAGTATCGATGCCAAACCTTGGCACAACAGCTACCAGCAACAACTTTGTGATGAGCACAGCTGGTGGTGTACTGGCAACGCGCACGATCAACAACATCGTCACAGGCACAGGTACTCAGGACCGCATGACACGCTGGGGCGTTGGTGGTAACAACATCGTAGATGCCAGCTTGAGCGATAACGGAACAGGTTTGTTGAGCCGCTCGGGCAACATCCAACTCAATCCAGGCGCTGGCAATACACTCTCAACAAATGGCAACTTCTCAGTTACGGGCAGTGCAACCGTAACAGGTACAACGAACCTCAATGGTGCTGTGAATGTAGGAAACGGTGGCGAAGCAGTTGTGGTAGATGTTTCATCAAGCACACTCAAGCTCAACGGACTCAACACGGCAGCCGGCGTTGACCTCCTCATGGTTGACAACGCAAATACTGTTACCCGGACGCCCCTTACATCATTGATCGGAGCAGATCAGGGGTTGACGTATGATGAGGCAGGATCAGGTAAAGTGCGATTGGGCAGCACATCGCCTACTGTTTCAGCTCTCACTGCGCCACGTTTTGTAAATCTTAACGACCAAGATCTTACATTCACTGTTAATGGTGGAAGCTCTAATGTATTGTTGCTTGACGGTGGAACGACAAATTATGGGGCTACAATCAACGCTGCAGGATCTGGTAAGATTAGATTAAACGGTGAAATTGTTGGTACTGGCTCAAACCTGTCATACACGATCGGCAGTGCATCTGGTACACGCCAGGTGATGAGCTCTTCAGCAGTATCGTTGTCTTTTGAAAACGCTTCGATCGAGAACACACTCGCGATTGATAATTCAAGTTTGAACTTGAGTTCGTCGGATTTGCTTGGAACAGACTTTACAATGTTGACGCTAACACCAACCGGCATTGTCTTGGAAGGACCAATCGTTCAGAACGGTGGTGGATTTGTTCAGTTGTCAGGTAGCACGGAAATCGGTGGGGACTTGGATGTTGTTGGCAATTTCGCAGTAGACGTTAACAAATTCACGGTAGATGCAACATCTGGAAATACAGCTGTAGCAGGAACTCTCGCTGTTACAGGGAATACGACACTTGGTGGAACCCTAGGTGTGACAGGTGCAACAACCTTGGCTTCAACACTAACAGTAAATAACAACACCTCTCTGAAGGGCTCCGTCACAATGGGTGACGGTTCCGGTGATAACGTCACGATCAATGTAAGTGGTGGCGGTTTCGTCACGATGAACGGCATCAACTCTGCTGTGGGCGTCGACGTAATGATGTTGAATGGTTCAAATCAGGTAACAAAAACTTCAATTACGAATCTCATTGATGCCGACGAAGGTCTTACCTATAACGAAGTCGGTGGAACATCAAAGGTGCGCTTGGGTTCAAAGACGAACACAGGCAGCACGATGACTTCAAACCGATTTGTCAACATTGGCAACAATGATCTCAGCTTTACAACCAATAGTGGTAATGCCAACATCCTTGTGCTTGATGGCAATGCAACGTCTTACGGTGCTCAGATCAACGCAGGAACCGGCGGGACAATCGCACTCAACGGAACAACGAACGTTACTGGAAATACCACTGTAAACGGTGCACTTACCCAGACAAATGGTGCAGTAAGTTTTGCCGGTGCTACGACAGTTGCTAACACAGTAACTCAGACAGGTGGAGGCCAAGTAGCTTTCTCTGGTAATGTTGACGCAGGCAACGGACTTGATGTGGTTGGATTGACAACTCTTGCCGGAGCAGTTACACAGACTGGAACTGCTCAAGTAACATTTGGTGGCAATGTTGATGCCAACAGTGGAATAGACGTTGTGGGCGCAGCGACAGTTACAGGTTCAACGACGCTTAACGGAAACCTGACACAGTCTGTAGGTACGGTGGCAATTGGCGGCGCCACAACGCTTTCCAACTCGTCGATCAAGATGACTAGCCTACCTGTGGGAGCGGCTCCTGATGAAATCCTCTCTATTGACGTTGCAAGCGGTTCAGTTCGCCGTTCAACTGCAGCAATCCTGCTCAATGACGATGTGTGGCTCCTTGATGGCAACACTACAGGCGGTACGAAGACAATGGGATCGAATGACAACTTTGATGTTGGATTTGAAACCAATGGCACAACCCGTCTAACTATAGAGAAGGACGGCAAAATCACGCAGAACGGGGCTAATCAGGTTACACTAGCAGGCAATCTTGATGCAAATGGAGGCGTTGATGTTGCTGGTGGCAATCTGACTGTTGGTGGAAACAGATTTACTGTTGATGTTACCAACGGCAATACGTTGGTTGCTGGGACACTAGGCGTAACTGGTGCAACAACTCTTAATTCTACACTCACAGTAGCAGGTGCGACTGCACTAAACAATACATTGACTGTTGCGGGTACATCCACACTCAACGGCGCCACAACAGTTAACAGTACAATCACGCAAACGGGTTCTGGTAATCAGGTGACGTTTGCTGGCAATGTCGATGCTAACAACGGCCTTGATGTAGCCGGTGCAAACCTTACGGTTGGTACAAATAAGTTCACAGTAGATGTGACGAACGGCAATACGGCGATTGCAGGCACTTTGAATGTTGCCGGTGCAACAAATCTTGGATCTACGCTTTCAGTATCGGGTGCAACTACGATCGCCAATACCATCACCCAAACCGGTGGTGGGCAGGTAATATTCAGCGGTAATGTCGATGCCAATAATGGACTTGATGTTGCGGGTGCGAACCTTACGGTTGGTACAAACAAGTTTATCGTTGATGTAATAAACGGCAACACTACTGTAGCAGGCACACTTGGAGTAGCTGGTAACACTTCAGTTGGCGGCAACTTGACTGTAGCTGGCACTTCAACGCTTAACGGAGCCACAACTGTAAACAGCACGATCACACAGATAGGTGCTGGTAACCAGGTTACGTTTGCTGGCAATGTGGACGCGAACAACGGCCTTGATGTTGCTGGTGCGAACTTCACGGTTGGCACAAACAAGTTCACAGTAGATGTAACTAACGGCAATACTGCGATTGCAGGAACACTTGGAGTAACGGGCGCAACGACGCTTGGCAGCACGCTTGGTGTAACGGGCAACACAACACTTGGTGGCAACCTCACTGTTGCTGGTACTTCAACGCTTAACGGCGCAACGACAGTAAACAGCACGATCACACAAACAGGTG
>JBIICY010000005.1:0-230612 GCA_044238605.1 Patescibacteria group bacterium | reverse complement strand
CCTCCCGTAGGAGTCTGGACCGTGTCTCAGTTCCAGTGTGGCTGTTCGTCCTCTCAGACCAGCTACTGATCGTCGCCTTGGTGAGCCATTACCTCACCAACTAGCTAATCAGCCGCAGGCTCATCCCCATCCGCCGAAGCTTTGAACTCTCGTCCTCATCAGTGTTTAGCCTCGGTTTCCCGAGGTTGTCACTGTGATGGGGGCAGATAACCTACGTGTTACTCACCCGTGCGCCAGTGGTATTGCTACCCCTAGACTTGCATGTGTTAGGCATGCCGCCAGCGTTCGTCCTGAGCCAGGATCAAACTCTTCGTTGTAGAAGTTTTTGATGCTGTTTCATTACCGATTGCGTCGTTTTTACTTTTCGATTGACGGAGTAGATCTGTTAAAACCTACCCTCTCGTTTGCATGTTTCTTCTTGCTTCCTGTTGTCAAAGAACACCACCGAATATCGTTTGCGACTCTGTCGCTTGCTTTATCGGCGCCCCCTGAACGCGTTCTCCGCGGGGGGAACTTCAAACTTACGGAAGTCGGTGTGAATAATCCAAATGGGTAGTGAAAATACTTTCAAAAAGGCTGTCAGACGTCACGTTCCGGCACGCTCTGGGAACGTAGAAAGAAGGCCCGAAAGAAGATGTATTCTGGGATCAGCAGCAGTACGAGGGAGAGGGTGTCGGCTGTAAAGAAATCTTCCGGACGTGAGTTCGGAAGCACCGCTCTGGCAATCGGACCCGTAATCGCCCACAGAATTGTCACTACCAGTCCACACGTGGCAACAGCCAACATCCCGCTTTTTAAGCCTTCTTTCTGCCAACGAAGCGTAAAGGCATATAAAACGCCCACTACGTGCAGATGGTATATCAGGATGTCGATCATTACTATTCCAGAATTCTGTGAGACGCAAAAATGCAAAAGATGCCGGTTGTGATCGCTACTCCGCTTCGCACCGACCGGCCCCGAGAGCGCCTGATTCAGGTGGGGGCAGGTGCCCTTAGCACTCAGGAGTTACTAACGTTGTTGATTAGCTCAGGCACACCCAAACACAGCGCATCCCATATCGCCCACGACATCCTCCAACGCTTCACGTCGCTGGCCGACCTTGCCAGCCGAGACGTCGTAGAGCTGATGTCCATCCACGGTATGGGCTCGGCCAAAGCAACCACGTTATGCGCGGCATTCGAACTTGCACGGCGCATCCAGGCAGAGCCATTTACCGAGCGCATCACCGTGAGTACGCCGGCCGTACTGGCACATACGATGATCCCACGTATGCGCCACTTGCGCACTGAGTCGTTTCGGGTTGTCCTACTCAACTCCGCCAATCAGGTTATCCGTGAGGTGTGCGTAAGCGATGGTTCACTAAACGCTGTTCTTATCCATCCGCGCGAGGTGTTTCGCCTGGCAATTGCCGAGAGCGCTGCAGCGATCATCGTTGCACACAACCACCCCTCGGGTAACACCGAGCCATCAGGCGAGGATATTGCCATCACGAAACAGCTTATCGAGGCTGGACGTATCGTTGATATCAAGGTACTCGATCATCTGATCATCGCAGGCAATACGTACACGTCATTCGTTGAACGCGGGTTAATGTAGAGCCCCTTACATGATTTCTGCACAATGTGAACATGATTTTCGTCTCTAGATTGCGTTATGAATTTCAATGACTACTACAAGGAACTCGAGGTTCCGAAAACTGCCACGGCCGACGAGATCAAGAAGTCGTTTCGGAAGCTCGCACGCGAGTTCCACCCTGATACAAACCCAGATAACCCTGCAGCTGAAGAACGATTTAAGCGTGTTTCAGAAGCATACGATGTGCTCAGCGATCCGGAAAAAAGGCGCAAGTACGATCAATTGTCATCGCAATACTCACAGTATCAGCGCACCGGACAGCGTCCTGCTAATGGGTTTGGACAGCAGTTTACCATGGACGATACAGATGGGATGTTCTCCGGAACGTCGTTCGGTGATATGCTCTCCGAACTGTTCGGACAGCGCACGTCTGCCGGCAGGGGGCAGACACGACGCACCCAGCCGCGCCCAGCACCTAAGCCTGTGTATGCTGTTACGCTTACGCTTGAAGAGGCGTTTACCGGCATTGCAAAAAGATTTACGATCAATGAAAAAAAGGTCGACATATCCTTTAAGCCCGGCATTACAACAAAACAACGTCTGCGAATACCAGATGGAGAGATCGAAGTAACTGTTCAGGAGCATTCTCGGTACAGGCGCGACGGTAACGATGTTCATGTGCGAGAACACATTCCGGTTACAACGGCTATACTTGGTGGACGCATAGATGTGCGCACGCTTGCCGGCGTACTCACCGTCTCCGTACCTGCAGGCTCACAGTCGGGCAAGATCCTACGCCTGCGCGGACAAGGCATGCCTATCTACAACACGGAGGGGGCTCGTGGAGATCTATTTGTTGAACTGCATGTTGCCATCCCAACAACTATCACAGATGCACAACAACAGTTGCTAGAGTCGCTGCGCGATACTGGATTGTAAGCGTTCCGTTCGTATCGTTGCCAAGCATCGAACGAGGAAGTAAACAACATGAGCATAGTCGAACAGCGCAGAGTAAATCCATGGTCGTGGATTCCATCTCTCTATCTGGCTCAAGGCCTGCCGTATGTGATCGTAATGACGGTTTCCGTGATCATGTATAAGCGGCTTGGTGTCTCGAATGAAGACATCGCCTTTTACACATCGTGGCTGTATCTACCCTGGGTAATCAAGCCCTTGTGGAGTCCGCTCGTAGACGCCCTCCGCACCAAGCGCTTCTGGATCGTTACAATGCAGCTTGTGATCGGCGCAGCGCTTGCCGGTGTTGCGCTCACGATTCCCGGACCCGAGTTTTTCCGGTACTCTCTGGCGGTGTTCTGGCTTCTGGCCTTTAGCAGTGCAACGCACGACATTGCAGCCGACGGGTTCTACATCCTTGCGCTTGATGATAATCAACAAGCAACGTTCGTTGGAATACGCAGCACCTTCTATCGCATCGCAATGATCACGGGTCAGGGGGCTCTTGTTGTGCTTGCAGGAGATCTCGAAACTGTATCAGTGTTTGGCATAGGCGGTAGCGTACCAACTGCGTGGTCCGCAACCATTGGTTTCGTAGCAGCGATCTTCCTGGCCTTCACACTTTACCATCTTGTTGCACTGCCTCGCCCCCAAACAGATGTTGGCACTGCTCAGGCGCGCTCTTCCGTGCTTGTAAAAGAGTTTATAACGACGTTTGTGGAATTCTTCCGTAAGGACAACATTGGAACAGTGCTGGCCTTCCTGCTTCTATACAGACTTGGCGAAGCTCAGCTTGTAAAGATGATCTCGCCGTTTATGCTGGATAGTGTTGACAAGGGCGGACTCGGGATGACAACCGAGCAGGTTGGTTTTGCCTACGGCACCGTGGGCATTATCGCGCTTGCCGTTGGAGGCATCCTTGGTGGTCTAGCAATAGCACGCAAGGGGCTTCAATACTGGATCTGGCCGATGGCGCTTATCATCCACCTTCCCGACGCCGTGTTTGTTGTGCTGGCGCTTACGCAGCCTTCGAATGTTTACCTCATCAGCGCTGCTACAGCCGTTGAGCAGTTTGGATACGGATTCGGTTTTACATCATACATGATGTACATGATCTACGTGGCACGCGGCACAAACTCCACAGCACACTACGCCCTTTGTACTGGCATTATGGCTCTCGGCATGATGCTGCCTGGCATGTTTAGCGGCTGGGTGCAAGCGCAGCTTGGCTATACGAACTTCTTTATCTGGGTGCTCGTAGCAACGATCCCATCGTTCATCCTTGCGCGCTCAGTGCGGGTAGACGCAGAGTTCGGGAAGAAGAAACTGGCAGGATAGTAGGATTGGGGATATCGATATCGCGTATTACCATACGACGGTAGTACTCATATACTTACGTTCGGAATACAACTCTACACCATAAATACCATGTGGATGATGCGTGAGATCAATTGTCATTCGTCCTTCATCACAGCGACGCTCTACAATGCAGCGTCCATCAACACTCATGATGCGAAGATGGGATTGCGGTGAAGGAACGTCTATATGTAGCAGTCTGTCTGCTACGAACGCATGTAGTCTACTATTGACTGTGGTTTGTGGCGTCACTGTATCAACAGAAGTTACCCCAGGAATCCTTAGATACCCGGCTCCAACAGAAGTGCTGATGATAACCTCACCATTATCTTCCTTCCAGAAGCCATGGACAGCGCCAAGGCCGAGCTCAGCTATATCCAGCAGAGACCACGTCCGACCTGACGTTGTAGAAATGAAGGCAAAACCTGAGTGCAGACTTGCCAACACCACACCATTATCCAACACACAGATGTCGGGCTCATGATCTCCACGTTGCATTCCAGTACGAATATCTCGTACAGCAACGCGCCAGGTAATTCCTTCATCATTGCTGATCAGAATTGCTGATGCATCTACCTCTGACTGAAACCTTCCCGTTGTTCGATTTAACGCAGAGTCGACAGCAATTCGTCCAGCAACGGCTAGCACGGTTGAATCATTCACTCGCTGGACACGAGTTACAAAGCGCATGCTATCGGGGAGATTCGTGATCCATTTCCAAGTGTCACCGTTGTCGACACTACGTGCGATGCCACCATACCGTATAATTCCACGACGCCCACTCGTATCCTTATAATCCACACCACGAATCGCAGCTAGCAATACACCAGATGCTGTGCGTGTAGCATCCGAGAATTGACCGCGGATATTGTTTACAGGAGATCTTAGCGTCTGAGATACATTTAACCATTCACGACCGCTGTTAAATGTAATCCACAATGAATCCGAACCAGCCAGCATCGTCGACGATGGAAGACTTCGCACAAATGTGCATTTGCGTGGCAGAATGGTTTGCGTTGCAGAGCCCCGCCTGTGGTCGTACACACACAAACCACCAGTGCCGGTCAATAGCATTCTATCACCATCGCGATAGAGCGTAGTCGCGCGGTCGTACAAGAGTTTCTGCTGCCAGTCTGTATTGAAGAAACTTACATCATCGAGACGAAATGTTCGTTCTATTGATCCGGACTCGTCTGGGATCACACAGTGACCTCTTGTGGTATGCGTCAATAACGTTCCATCTGAGGCTCGAACGGCAGAGCGAACGCCGAGATATGCCGGTTCCAACTGGTCACCCTCGACCTTCGATGTGTGAATCCACGACGCACCGAGATCTGTGCTACGTACAATCTCACGGAATGAGCTTGTCGTGACCAGAAACATAAACAAACCACGATCCCCAAAGTATGTTAATGGAAACACTTTGTTAGAAATGACTTCAGGATCACGAGGTGCAACAGTATCCACGCGGGACACACGGCCGTTCTTAATCTCTGCTACGCACCATCCGAGCCCCTGTACATTGACGATCGACATGCTTGCACCGTTATAGACTCCCGACCAAAGAAAGGATGCCCGACCGAAAAATCCCGATACCAACGGAAATGCTTTGCCAAATGGACGGATGCAACGAACTTGCATAGTGCGCGGACGAATCTCAAAGATCCATCCACGATCGTCATACGCATACACTGTTGAATCATCAATGCGCTTAGTATCCTTTATTGAGAGAGTAATCTGATCTCCTGTATCTTCATCCTTCCAACTACGAACCACACGACACTGTGTATCTCTCCACGTGGGATACACATGCAGCTTGCCTGATACAACTGTAACAACACCTCCGTCAACTTCCTGTGTGGTGCGACCCTTTCCTTCGACACGAGTCTCTGTCCACACTGTATCGACTCGGGCATCAAATCGGAACAGATATGGTTTGCCGGTGTAGTACAGAATATTGGGTGCGGCCTGGTCCTCCACAGCATTTGGATTCCAACCGACGGTATCACTCGGAGGACGCTGAATGTTCCTCCATGTAGCACCTAGATCAGAGCTTAGCACCTGACCCGTTCGAGTAACGTTATACGCGCGAATGTTGTACGGCGGAATGATCCAAAGGAGTCCCCGATACCCTCCATCCTGAAATACAAGCGTGTCGCTGGTATATCTACTCCACGTAACACCGCCATCGGTAGAGAGAAGCGCTACCCACTGGTTCCAGGGTGTTTGCCCATGCCAGATGTAGCGTCCGTCGGGAGCAACGTAGATCTGTCCATACTTGCCAACAACGTCGGTTCCGAGCGCATATTGGCCTTGCCACGATGCTCCATTGTCCTCGCTACGATACACTGTGCCAAGCAGCCAGCCAGGCGTCATCAACCGGTTGCGCGTTGAGTCTTCAATAACCTGTGCGATACCAGGATATTGCCAGCCGGTCTGCATCAAGGGAATGCGTGGGAGCCAGTCGATTGACTGAGCGCTACATGCAAGCGCAACTAATAGCAACGCAACGGTAAGTGTTAAACGTGTTATCATTGATCTGTCTCCTCTACCGCGCATTGGCTGGGCGATCAACCACGAAGCTACCTTATTTGCACCGCAGCATCAAGTACTATAAACAACAGGTCCGCATCCCTTGTGTATCTGCAGAGTGCACAACAGATATGCAAAGAATGCGGACGTTCAGAAGAACTACCTAAATCTTAGTAGCTGTAGAAACCCTTACCAGACTTGCGTCCGAGGTGTCCTGCGGCAACCATCTTGCGAAGCAGCGGACACGGACGGTACTTTGAATCACCAAGTCCGTTGTGCAGCACTTCCATGATGGACAAGCACACATCGAGACCGATAAAGTCTGCAAGTGTGAGGGGGCCCATTGGGTGTGCCATGCCAAGCTTCATCACGGTGTCGATGTCTTCTACAGATGCAATGCCTTCCATGACGCAATAGACGGCCTCATTGATCATCGGCATGAGAATGCGGTTCGAGATAAATCCTGGGTAGTCCTGTACTTCTACAGGAACCTTGCCCATCTTCTCTGCGAGGTCCTTGATCAGCGCATAGGTTTCGTCGCTTGTTGCAAGGCCACGGATGATCTCGCACAACTTCATCACAGGAACTGGATTGAAGAAGTGCATGCCTATGAACTTATCAGCGCGCTTCGTGCCCCCTGCCAACTCTGTGATTGAGATCGACGAAGTGTTTGATGCAAGGATCGCATCAGGCTTGCACACACGGTCGAGCGTTGCAAAGATCTGCTGCTTGATCTCCATGCGCTCGCTTGCAGCCTCGATCACGAGATCTGCTTGAGCTGCGCCTTCTTCAAGGTTCGTCTGCGTGCTGATGCGTGCTAGTGTTGCGGCCATAGCATCGGCTGTGATGACTTCCTTCTTAACCTGACGCTCAAGGTTTGAGGTGATCGTCTTCATCGCGCGCTCAATTGCGGCATCGGAAACATCAACGAGTGTAACTGTGTATCCGCTTTGTGCTGCAACGTGGGCAATGCCGTTGCCCATTGTTCCGCCGCCGATGACTGTTATGTGCTGTACTGACATGGGTAGGTGTCCTTGTGATTTCAATTAGGTGCGCAAAAATAGGAGATGAAGCTCGTTCAATGTTACGCCTGTTGCGATTGACGGCTGCGAAGTAGGTAATAGATCCCCAGCAGCACAAATGGTATGCTCAGGATCTGTCCCATATCGATGGGCAAACTGGCCTCAAAATCAACTTGGTGCTCTTTGAAGAACTCTATGATGAATCTTCCTGCGAACAGCAGCACGAGGAAGAGGCCAAAGATCATCCCAGGTGCTCGCTTAGCAACACCTCGTTGATACATCCAGTATGTGAGACCGAACAATGCCAGACACAGGGCTGCTTCATAGAGCTGCGTTGGATGCCGTGGAACAAGGGTTGGATCCACACGTTGGAACCAGAAGCCCCATGTGCCATCAGTGGGCTTTCCGATGATCTCAGAGTTCATCAGATTTCCGAGTCGAATGCACATCCCAGATATCGCCGCAACTATTGCCAGACGGTCAAACAGCCACGTCATCCCAAAGGACCTATTCTTGGTGTGAAACCACCAGAGCGCAGTGATGATTCCGAGTGCGCCACCGTGACTCGCAAGACCACCATGCCATATGGCGATAACCTCAAACGGGTCTTCCAGAAAGATCTGCGGCTCATAGAACAGTACGTGTCCAACTCTAGCCCCAACGATCGTCCCGATGATGATGGCAATCGTCAGCTGGTCTAACTGCTGCATGCCTTTACCCTCGGCTACGAAGATCTTCTTCATGATCTGGTAGCTGATCATGAATGCGGAAGCGAACAGCACACCGTACCAACGTGGTGAGAGGGGGCCAGCAGTGAATATTACGGGGTCAACATTCCATTCAATGATCATAGGTGCGAATATAAACGACAAGCGCCCGACTACTAGCCGGGCGCTTGGGAATATGCATGTTGTATGCTGGCTTATTCGATGCCTGCGTCTGCCAGCGGTGTTTCTACGATAACCTGAACTGTACGGTTGAAGAAACGTCCTTCAGGTGAGTCGTTTGAATACAGCGGCTCTTCTTCACCAGTACCACGTGTGGAGAGTTCTGTGAACTCCTTCGTGCGGTTCTTGATGAACTTTTCTGCTGTACCGGCACGCTGCTCAGAAAGTGTCTTGTTGCGTGTATCGAGACCAACGATGTCAGTGTGACCTTCGATACGAATCACTGATGACTTCTTCACACGTGGGTATACCCATGTAGACATGATGCGCTCGTTCAGTTCGCCAGCTTCTGGACTATCGAACTTGAAGAGGATCAGGTTATACTTTTCAAGTGTCTTCACTGCATCCTTGTCAACACCCATACCGACCGATGTTACACGCTTTACTGGTGTTGTTACCGTATCAGACTTACACTCTTGTCCGTTCTTCGATGTTACGATCAGAACAGACTTGTACGGCGCAACTGAGTACTCATCTCCACCGGCTGGATTACGCTCTGATGGGAATTCACCATCTTCGTTCTGCCAGTCCCATACCTTGCTTGCATCTGTTGTTCCTACGTCTGCCACAGTCTTCCATGGCTTGCCGTTGCGGAATACTTCAACGCGACGTGAGGCAACGATGTTGTTGTCGATACCGTTCTTCATGCCGAACGTAAGTGTTGCCGGCGTTGGGAACAATGTAGGATCGCGGTCTTCGATAGGCTTCTGAACGTTCCAGAGATCTTCCTTCTCACCGCTGAACACAAGCTCTGTACGACGGTTTTCTACGATACCATTTGTGTCCTTCTTGTTCGAAGGAAGTTCAGGCCATCCGCGAGCAACCATCTTCATGCGGCTTTCTGAGATGCCCCATACATTCTTGAGGTAGTCATACACAACCTGCGAACGCTGCTTCGGAAGCGGTGAGTTCTTGTCTTCGTTTGTTTCGTCTGTGCAGCCTACAATGTTCACGTTTACGTTTGGATACTTGCGCAAACGATAACCGTAGATGTTCAGCACATGGTAGTACTTATCGAGAGTACCGCCCGGCAGACGCTCATCGTTGAAGTCGTTGGTCTGAGCCGATGTAATGCGCTTGTAACGGGCTGGAAGATCTGCCTTGCCGAGATCAAAGAACACGTACGGCAGAAGTGGATACAGCTGGATCGAAGCGCGCTCTTCGATAACGAGACCGCGGAAGTTGTTGTTTTTCTTCTTGGCCCAATCTGATGCATCCATATCGGCGGTAAGAACAGGACGGTTACCAAGAGTGATGGTCTTCTTGATCTCTGTCTTGACGCCCGATTCGTTCTGATCAACGGTCTTGCCTGGATAATCAACAGGAACCGTGATTGAGCGCTCACCGTATGCAGGCGAAGAGGCTGTTACCGTAAATGTTACCTGCTTTGCACGATTATCATCGGAGGTACCGTAATCATCGTCACCAACGATAACGTTTGTTTCCGTCTTGTCGATGTCTACAGAACCATCGGCCGTGCGGCCAGTTGCTGTGTTCTTGAAGGCGATCGTAGCAGGAATATTTTGTCCAGTACATTCATCAACAACATTCACGATCAGGTTAACTGCGCGTGAGAACGTTGGGATAAATGCCATATAGACGTCCAAGTCGCCTTGAGCGCCCTTGATGTCTTCACGGCTTGATGACCAGTAGAGTACGTCGCCAGATGCTGGGATCGACATGAACTGATCGTCTTCCTTGGAGTTGATCGGTGCAGGAAGTGCTTCTGGCTTTGACCAGCGATCGCGACCATCCTTGTCCTTCTCGCCGGTCTTGCGAACACGGTAGAAGTCGAGACCTCCAATGTTCGGCAGATGACCGTTCGATGAGAAGAACAGCGTACGACCATCAGCAGCGATGAACGGTGAGCTTTCTTTTTCCTTTGTATTCACATCCGAACCAAGGTTGCGTGCTGGCTTCCATTCGCCGAGATCGTCATCCCAATCGCAATACCAAATGTCGAAGTCCTTTTCATCTTCTTCTTTTGGATTGAACGGGCGGTTCGATGTGAAGTACAGACGTGACTTGTCTGGAGCGATGTATGGCTGTGAGTCCCAGAACGGTGAGTTTACGTTTGGACCCAGGTTCTTTGGCTCGAGGAACTTGTCGCCGTCTACCTTGGCTTCCCAGATATCGCACGACCCAATACCGCCCGGACGGTTACATCCGGTAAAGTAGAGCGTCTGACGGTCGGCAGCGATGGACGCAGCCCCTTCGTCAGTTGTCGTATTGATCTCGACAAGGTTTACAGGGTCGCCGAACGCTGTATCCTGACTCTTGGCCTTAGACGCGCGCCAGAAGTCGTGAGAAAGGCGACCTTCCGTGACGTTGAACTTACTGCCCTTACGATCCGACACATAGTAGAGTGTCTTGCCATCGGCACTGATCGTTGGCGCATAGTCAACACCATCGTGATTTATGGCACCAAGATTGATGATCCGAATTCGTTTCGGATCACTAAGGATGTCGCCACGTGTATCGTCATCTGCTTGAGCCGATGGCTCGATAGTGACGCTGTACAAGTACAACACCTTCTCAGCCGTCGCGGCTTGCATCTGCGACATGCAGATCGCTAGGGTGCAGACACAGACCGTAACAAATCGCCGTATCATAGACATTTCGTCCCTTGAAATAAGTTCGCTCCCCACCAGTTCATTCCTACAACCTCACACACTTGACAAAAGTGTGATTTGGCCGTAGGGCTAAAAAATAGGTAAATGTGGAAAACCGCCAAAGCCCAAACTAGAGATTGTGGCGTAGTTCGAGAAAAAATTGCACCTGACGGAGCTGAAAATTGTTCCCTTGAGCAGAGATCGTGCTGATTGGAAGGTTGTACTGTACAACCGGACTCAGATACGTAGTAACCGCTGGCGGACCAAACTTTCGCTCTACTTTTCGAATTGGAATCTCAATGCCGACGGCCCCGATAAGGCCAAACTGCAAGGGATTGAGGTCTGTCACTGGTCCGCTCTGCACCGTTACCACCCCATCTTTTGCTCCTGGAATGGCTACCGTGGCAAGCTCGCCGTTGGGAAACGTAACTGTCTTAGATTCCAAGGTTTTCGTGTGCACCAGAGACGACGAAACAACGTATCCTGCGGTTGCGCCAAGCCTTGCGTACACGGGCCCTAGAAACGCATACTTTGCATACGCGCTCGCATGCACCACGCCAAGGTCAATCGCGGCCTCATTCAGAAACTGGATCGGCACCGTATAGGTACGTCCGGACGGACTAGTCTGCACAGAACCCTCGATCTCTCTGAATTTACCGGTTAGCCCCCTGGAATCATATCCGAGCTGGCCTCCGATGATGATCTTTGACGTGGTCTTGTCTTCAAACATCAGTCCGGCAATAAACCCCGTACCGGCACCGCCGGTGAATTCGCAATCACAGGCCGTAGTAAAGGTACCTCCCTGCGAAGAGAAGGTCGGGCCAACATATCCGCCGAACCACATGGATGTAGGCTTCTCGTCTGGAGCAAGGGGCGTGCTGGAACCAACAATTTTTTTCTTTTGCTGCGCCTGAAGAGCCGCTGGAATCAGTGATCCCATGGCAATCACAACAACGAGGATCCGTATGAAAACCATCATGATATCGCGTTCGATTAAATGAGTACGCCAAACTACAAAGAAAGCAATCCTGCCAGGCTCCTGCATTGCTTTTGTATACTTGCGGTACTATGAGCAATCAACAAGCACCTTTGACAGACCGAGATGAGCAGGCAGCTCCTCGGATCGAAGATTCGGCATCAGCCGTTCTGCAGACTGCACGCGGTATCGCAGTAAAACTTTTGAGTCGATACGAAAACAGCGACTCCTACATCGACAAGCTCCTCGACGGAGAACTCCGACGCTCGGAGTTGGAACCGGCAGATCGCGCTCTGGTTACAGAGCTCGTAAACGGAACGGTTCGCTGGCAATCCCGTATCGATTGGGTACTAACAGGGTTTTACCACGGCGAGTTCGCAAAATGCCTGCCCCTTGTAAAAAATGCCCTGCGAATTGCCCTCTACCAGATGATGTTTCTCTCAAAGATCCCGGCTCCGGCGGCGATCAATGAGTCGGTTGAGATCGTGAAGCGCATCAAGGGAGACCGTCATGCTGGAATCGTGAACGGTGTTCTTCGCAACGTTCTGCGAAATGTTCAGTCTATCCGGTACCCAGACCGACAGGAAAACGAAGTGCTCTACCTCTCCGTACACACTGCCCACCCGCAGTGGCTTGTGAAGCGGTACGTAGAACGGTTCGGTTCTGAACAGGCAGAGGCCCTGCTTACGGCAAACAACAACCGTCCGATGCTTACGCTACGCGTGAATACACTCAAGACCACGGTTGATGCAGTAATCGAACAGTTAACAGCTCTCGAGATCAAACACGAAATCTCGCCAGTGCACCCGAATAGCATCTTGATGACGGCACTCCGAGATATACGGGGCTTGCAGTTATTCCAAGATGGACATGTTACGGTGCAGGATGCCAGCGCAAGTATGGCAATCATTCTGGCCGACCCCAAGCCGGGGATGACCGTTGTAGATCTCTGCGCAGCCCCAGGCGGCAAGGCAGTGCATGCGGCTGAACTCATGAAGAATCAAGGTTCAGTCATTGCTCTTGAAAAGCACGAGTCAAAACTGCGTTTCATCGAAGAAAACGCCCAGCGCTCTGGCACGTCGATCGTTACGGCCCAGCAGGGCGATGCCCGCGAATACACATCGAAGACACCGGCAGATATCGTCCTCGTTGATGCCCCCTGCACAGGCATGGGTACACTATCGAAGAAGCCCGATATCAAATGGCGCAGACAGATCGATGACATCCGCAAAATGACCGTTACACAGAAGGCAATTCTCGATCATGCAGCAACGCTGGTAAAGCAGGGTGGACATATCCTCTATAGCACCTGCACCATCGAGCCCGAGGAGAACATCGAGATCGTTCGCTGGTTCCTCGAAAAGCACCCCGAATTCTCTCTCGATCCAGCAGAGAACTATCTGCCAGAAAGCGTCTGCAAAGACGGCTGCATGCAGACATTCCCGCACCTGCACCGCTCAGATGGAGCGTTTGCAGCAAGACTGGTGAGAAGGTAAGGACTAGCGACTAGGGACTAGCGACTAGGGACTAGCGACTAGGGACTAGCGACTAGGGACTAGCGACTAGGGACTAGCGACTAGGGACTAGGGACTAGCGACTAGGGACTAGCGACTAGGGACTAGGGACTAGCGACTAGGGACTAGCGACTAGGGACTAGGGACTAGCGACTAGGGACTAGCGACTAGGGACGTACCTAGTACCTCGTACCTAGTACCTCATACCTACCTATTCGGTTTCCACGCAACATCACTCACCCCTGCGTGCGCGTTCGCTGCGCGTGAGGCGGTGAAGAGGTAGTCTGAAAGTCTGTTCAGGTAGTGCAAGACGGCTGTGCCCACGTCTTCCTGTGCTGCGAGTGATACGGTGCGGCGTTCGGCCCTGCGGCAAATGGTGCGTGCAACGTGCAAGTGTGCCGCGGCAGGAGTGCCGCCGGGGAGAATAAAGGTCTTCAACGGCTCGAGTTGTGCATCGTATTCGTCTATCCATCCTTCGAGCTGTTTCACGTGTTCCTCTGTGATACGTGGGATGGCGTATACAGGGGGCGGGTCCAATGGCGTGGCAAGATCTGCGCCGAGCGTGAACAGGTCTGCAGATATGATGCCGAGCTGCTGCTCAAGTGCTGGTGGAAGAGGACACGTACGGACTACGCCGACAATGGCATTTAGCTCATCTACGGTGCCGTAGGCTTCGATGCGAAGATCGGCCTTCGAAACTCTGCTGCCGCCGAACAGCCCGGTGGTTCCGTCATCGCCCGTCTTGGTGTAAATACGAATTGACATAGGCACGAAGATACCCCTCGAACGGGTTTTGTAGGTTTGCATTCATGGCTAGCATCAACATTCTTTTTATCGGCGACGTCGTAGGGCACATTGGGTTGCGCGAATTGCTGCGACGGTTGCCCACGCTCAAGGCGGAATATTCGCCCGACTGCATCATTGTGAACGGCGAGAACATCGTTGATGGTAAGGGGCTCTCTGATGCCGAGGCAAAGGAGTTGTTCGATGCTGGCGTGCATTGCATCACCACAGGTAATCACATATGGGAGAATTGGAAGGCCCGCCCCCTTCTCTCGTCAAACCCGCTCGTGTTGCGTCCAATGAACTACCCGGCTGAGAATCCAGGTAGGGGGTGGACGGTTATAACGCTGCCCGGACAGCGCAAGGTGGTAGTGATGCAGGCGCAGGGTCGCGCCTACATGCAGGCCATCGATTGTCCGTTTAAGGCCGTTGATGCAGCCCTTAACAAGGTTGCGATGGAGTCAAAGGTGGTAATCCTGGATTTTCATGCCGATGCTTCGGCAGAAAAGATTGCCATGGGTTGGTATTGCGACGGACGCGCTACAGCGGTGCTGGGTACGCATACGCACACACAGACAAATGATGCTCAGATACTTCCGAAGGGTACAGCGTTTATTTCTGATGTTGGAATGACTGGTCCGTACGACAGTGTCTTGGGAATGAACAAGGACATAGCACTCAAGCGCTTCTTACTCCAGACAGCACACAAGTACGAAGTAGCAGAACATGATGTGCGTATCTGTGGAGTACACCTCGTAGTGGACGAAGCAACAGGTATGGCGCAGTCGATCACCCCGTTTATGTCACCTAAGCCGCGTACATCGCGCTAACGGAAAAGAGTTTACTGTGAACACCACTCGCGTTATGCTCAACCAAAAAGCCAAGATCCTCTGTACGATGGGTCCGGCTATTGCTTCACGCGAAAAGGTCATTGCACTCGTAAAAGCAGGTGCAAATGCTTTCCGCCTGAACATGTCGCACGGCTCGCATGATTCGCATGCGCAGTACATAGCTGCGATACGTTCTGCCGAGGAACAGCTTGATGTGCATCTGCCGATCATCGCAGATCTGCAGGGACCTAAGATCCGCGTGGCAGATTTTAAACATGTCGATGTGATCCCCCTTGCAAACGCAAAAGAGATTCGCATTGGAGATGTTGCTGTACTGCGCGGAAAGAAGATTCCGTCATCCGTGACAGTTGTTCCCGTGAACTATCCCACCATTGCCAAGGATGTGAAGAAGGGTGATGTGCTTCTGTTCGACGATGGACTGATCAAGGTTCAGGTAAAGGAAACAGACGGTTCGATCATCAAGGCCATCGTAGTTCATGGTGGAAACCTCAAGCCCCGTAAGGGAATCAATTTGCCTCACACTGCTGTGTCGCAGCCATCGATGACGTCCAAAGACCGGGCTGATGTTCGTTTTGCGATAGCACAGGGTGTAGACTATATCGCCCTGTCATTTGTGCGTAAAGCAGAAGATGTTGATGCTGTTCGCAAGTACATCACCAAGCAGGGTGGCTCTCAATGGGTGATCGCGAAGATCGAAAAGCCCGAAGCGTTGTCAAACATTGAAGCTATCGTTGATGCATCTGATGCAATCATGGTGGCACGGGGCGACTTGGGCGTAGAAATTGCCGCAGCAGCCGTTCCATCGGTGCAAAAGCGGCTCATCCGCATGTGCAACGAAAAGGCAAAGCCGGTGATCACCGCAACACAGATGCTTGAATCGATGATTCATAATGCGCGTCCAACACGCGCCGAAGCAAGCGATGTGGCAAACGCTGTTCTCGATGGAACGGATGCGGTGATGCTCAGCGCAGAAACAAGTGTTGGCGCATATCCCGTTGAGGCTGTACACTACATGCGCACGATCTGTCAGGAAGCCGAATCGATGCTCCTCAACGACGGACTGCCACACCCACACCTGCAGATGCCATTGGGCATCCATCGCACGAACACAGAATCTATTGCCGTTGCCGTGTATCACATCGCCGAAGAAAAGCGTGTGTCGGCTATCATCAGTTTGAGCTATAGCGGTGAGACATCCCGCTTGATCTCTAATCAGCGTCCACGCGCACCGATTTTCTCTGTCACGACAGATCCGGCAGTAGCACGCCGCATGGGTTTGTTATGGGGCGTAACGGGCATTGTGATCGAGCAGCTCACGAATACCGACGAAACAATCGACTACATAAAAGCATCGCTGCTGAAGGAAAAGCTCTTTCCTCCAACAGCGACCGTAGTGTTTACGATCGGGCGCCCCCTTGTAGGACGCGCCCGAACGAATATGCTTTCTCTAGAAGTTCTGGGTAAGTAAACTCGTTTACTCTTTTCCCTGCGTACGAGTCTTCGGCGCCTCGCCTGCCTCGTTCTTTTCAACATTCGGATCAGGCTTGAGAACGAATTCGGCAAAGTTCGTACCTGTGAGATACAGCTTAGCAGCGGCAAGTACTTGTGCTGGAGTAAGCTTCTTGATGAACTCATCGCGGAGATAGACGTTCTTGTATGGCTCGCCGTCGGCATCGAACTGCGACATCACCTGCAGCCAGAAGCGATTGGTCTTCATTCCTGTTTCGCGCTCCTTGGTCTGAATCTCGCGAACCTTCGCAACAAGTGAATCTGGTACGGCTGTTGTTCGCATCGATGCCATTTCTTTCTTGACGGTTTCTACGAGTTCGTCAACGCGTTCTGGATTGCAGCTAAAGATCACGTTTACAGAATACTCTGGCTCTGGAATACGTTCAAACCCTGGCTGGACAGATACAAAGTATACGCCACCCTTTTCTTCGCGCATCTGCTCACGTAGCTGGATCTCCATCACTTCGCATGCAGCAATTAGGTTGTAGCGGTTCTCAGGTGTGTACACAAATGGACCAGTTGTTGAGAGAGCTACGTAGCTCTTTGCATCTACTCCCTTGTATACAGTTTTGGTATACTGTCCCTTGCGAGAACGCATGCCTACATCTTTCCACGTCTCCTTGGAAGGGGCTCCTGGAATCGACGCAATGTATGTTTCGCAGAACTTCTTCAGCGTGTCTTCGTCAAAGTTGCCAACGAAGTAGAATGAGAAGTCGGCAGGATTGCTAAAGCGCTGCTTGTAGAATTCGAAGGCCTTGTTAAGATCAACATTGTCTACATCACTGGCCGACATCGTGCGTGCACGTGGGTGGTTGTTCGTAGCAACAGCCATAACAGTGTCGAAGAACGATCCTTCCGGACTCTTCTCCTTGTTAGCAAGATCGGCCTTCATCTTGGCCTTCCATGAAGCAAATGCTTCCGGATCCTTGCGCGGGCTTACAAATCCAAGGTGCAGCAATTCAAAAAACGTGCGTAGATCCTTCGGAGCAGCAGAGCCATTGATGCCTTCTGTTTCCATACCGATGTTCGGGCTAATCGCAACCTTCTTGCCGTTGAGTACCTTCATCAGGTCGTTGGTGCTGAAGGAACCAATGCCCCCTTCATCAACAACGTTGGCAGCGACCATGTTCGTAAAGTGGTCTGCCTCTGGCGCGAGTGATTGTCCACCCCAGCTGCGCGCCGTAAAGATGATTTCATCGTTCTTGTAATCCGTCTTCTTGAACACAACACGAGCACCATTCGAAAGAATGATCTCCTCGGCACCAATGTCTGCAAGATCCTTGCTGCTCGTGATTGTTCCCGGCGTTGGAACCTTCTCCATAAGGGGCTTTACGGGCACTGCATCTACGTATGGCTTGATGTCCTTGGCATCGATAGCAGAGAGAAGATCCTTTACCTGCTGCTCTGTTGGCTTCATAAAGCCATTGCCTTCTGGCACAGACACCATCACAACACGGTTTTCCTTTGTCATGAGCCCCTTGGCAAGACCGTTCACATCATCAAGCGAGATCTGCGGTACAAGCGCCTGATATGTGGCCCATTCTGCAGTGATACCGGAGACGGTTTCTGCTGTGAGGACGTGGCGTGTGAGTTCGTCGGCAAACTGACGTGACTCCGATTTATCACGTTCGTTATAATACGTTTCCATGCGCGACATCGTTGCTGTCTTGGCGCGCTCAAGTTCTGTTGCCGTAAATCCATGACGCTTAGCACGCTCGCATTCAGTTAGAAGCGCGTTGATGCTCTTCATGATGTTCTTATCGGCAGCAGTCGCTGCAGCGTACGTAGCGCGAGTCTGACGGGCAAGGTTAAACTCGCCGAGGAACGCAGAAGAGAACGGTGGCGGATTCTTACGTGTAAGCTCCATGAGACGCTGGTTGAGCATCTCGGATACCATCTGCTTAGCGATCATCGTTTTGTAGTCGGCATAGGTGCGCACTGTATCTGCCGGACGCTTTACCATGATCGCAACTTCTGCTGCCGGCAACTCAGGGTCTGATGCAACAGAGACAAATGTCTCTGCATGCGGCGGGATAAGAATCGTTGGACGTGCCTGATACTTCTCACCCGATGAAGGGGGCGAAGTAAAATGCTCACGGATCTGCGCTTCAACGGTCTTAGGGTCGATATCACCTACGGCGATGATCGACATGTTGAGTGGGTTGTACCATGTGCGGTAGAAGCGGCGCAGATTGTCTTGAGGAGCACGAAGCAGCACGTTCGTATCGCCGATCACATCGCGCTTTGCATACTTTGAACCATAAAACATGAACTCACGGTGCTTTTCCTGCACGCGCTCGTTTGCACCGCGGCGCAGACGCCATTCCTCTGTTACCACACCGCGTTCGTCGTCGATGTCTTTGTCGTTGTAGTTCACGTACCCTGCCCAGTCGCGCAGCACCTGAATCGACTTGGTCAAGTTCTCCTTCTTATCCAGTGGCACTGTGAGCAAATAGACTGTCTCATCGGCATTGGTATATGCGTTCAGATCTGCGCCGAACCGCACGCCCATAGACTCTAGGAAGTTCACGAGTTCCAACTTTGGGAACCCAGTTGTTCCGTTGAATGCCATGTGCTCGCAGAAGTGTGCCAGACCGTTCTGATCATCATCTTCGAGAACAGCACCCGCGTTTACGACAAGCACAAGCTCGAGTCGGTTCGCTGGACGCGCATTCTTCATGATGTAATACGGAATACCATTCTCCAACTTGCCCTTGAGCACATCGGGGTTAAATGGCACCTTGTCCGTAAGTGAAACAGGCTTTTGCGCACTGAGCTGCAGCGCACAAAGCCCCATAAGGATCAGACCGAAAAGCCGGCGGATCATAGAAACTCCTGAAACTAATCTTGTTGTGTTCACGTTCAGACCGCAAACTACGGCGAAGGTTTCTGATTCTTCCCGTAGGTTTGTGCTGATACTTCATCACCAACTCCGCGATTGCCATGTCTACCGACGTATCTGGTTTCTCATTCGACCTCTCCGAAGAGCAGGAAGCACTTCGCTCCCACATACGCTCATTTGTTGCTGAAGAGGTCACCCCTGTAGCTCTTGAGTTCGACGAATCGCAAGAGTTTCCGCACGAGATCTTCCGCAAGCTAGGAGAGTTGGGTTACCTCGGCATCGTGATTCCAACTGAATACGGTGGCTCCGGTATGGGCTACATGGAGTACGCGCTAATCGTTGAAGAAGTAGCCAGGGGATGTCCAGCTATCGCACTTGGTGTTGCAGCACATAACGGACTCTGCACGAGCCACATTTTCCGCTTCGGAAACGAAGAGTTGCGTCAGAAGTACGTCCCGCGTCTCGCCGCAGGGCAGACAATGGGTGCATGGGGCTTAACAGAACCAAGCGCAGGCTCTGACGCCGGTGGTACGCAGACCACAGCTGTCCGTGATGGAGACCACTACATCATCAACGGTGCCAAGAACTTCATCACCCATGGCAACGTGGGCGACATCTGCGTGGTGATGGCCGTCACTGATAAGTCCGCTGGCAAGAAGGGCATTTCTGCCTTTGCGGTAGACAAGTCGATGACAGGCTACTACGGCTCAAAGAAAGAAAACAAGCTCGGCATGCGCTGCTCTGACACAGCAGGCCTAACGTTCGATAACGTTCGCGTTCCAGCATCGCACCTCATCGGCAACGAAGGCGAAGGTTTTGTGCAGGCGCTACAAATCCTGGATGGCGGACGGATCTCTATCGCCGCGCTTAGCGTTGGTCTTGCCCAAGGAGCGCTCGAAGCAGCTCTCAAGTACAGCAACGAACGTGTCCAGTTTGGCAAGCGTCTCAACGAGATGCAGGCCATTCAGATGAAGCTTGCGAAGATGGCCATGGAAGTAGATGCCGCTCGCATGCTTACCTACAAGGCAGCGTGGATGCGCGATCAAGGCATGAACTTTACTATTGCCGCATCGCAAGCAAAGCTCTACGCCTCGGAAGTAGCTGTTCGCACAGCCGAAGAAGCCATCCAGATTCACGGTGGCTACGGCTATGTGAAGGAGTATCCGGTAGAGAAGTTCTGGCGCGATTCAAAGCTCCTCACCATCGGCGAGGGCACCAGCGAAGTGCAGAAGATGGTTATCGCACGGAACCTGATCGCCGCGCTGTAATCGGAGAATGATCAGCGGCCAAGCTGAATAGCTGCGCCGTCGATGTTATCCATTTTCAGATCCAGCATCGTACCTAGCGTGGGCGCTAAGTCTACGGGTGCAACTGTGTCCTTACGTATCTGTGGTTTCAAGCCCCCTCCTAAAAACATCAGCGGAACCCAGCGGTCGTAGTCGTGCGGAGTACCATGCGTTGCTACGTTACCGCCGATGATCCAGTAGCGTTTCGGATAGTAGACGATGTCGCCTGAACGTCCGGGATAAAAGCTATTACGCACATAGCCCCATGTTGTGTCATCAACTGTAGGGGGCTTGCGGTTGTACATGATCTCCGATGCTGTCGCAGCAACAGCTATACCCGGGTGTGATCGCAGAACCTGCACTGCGGCATTGATAGCACGGGGCTTCTTGGGATCGTCGTTGGCAAGATCAATGTAGATTGATGGCTCGTATGCCTGCTTGATATACGATGCGTTGTTGGCACGTGGACCAAGCACAGACGCGATGGCAGAATCGATAGCGCGCTTCATGTCGGACTTCTTGATGCGACCCGCATCCACGACTGCTCTCTGCTGCTCTGCCTGACGCTGCAGGATCTCTGGTACGGGGGCTACGCCGTGATCGGATGTAACGACAAGCACGTAGTTCTTACGTCCCACCGACTTGTCGAGTTTGTTAATCAGACGCTCCATCATCAGATCTGCATGCACATAGAGTTCCTGCACCTCCCGGCTATCTGGACCATACATATGGCCTACGTAATCTGTTGTAGAGACTCCTATGCATAGCACATCAGTGTTGGCATCCTTGCCGAGTTTCTCTTGGTCAACGGCAAACAATGCGGCATCAAACAGCAATTCCATGCTGAATGGACTCAGCAAAAAGCTCGCGGTAAAGTCATCATGTTTGTTGTCTAGCACATGGTGAGGAAAGGTACCATCTCCTTCGGGGAAGCGTCCTTCAGCAGCAACACTATCTTCAGCGCCCATGCCCGCTGGTATACGAGACGTCCAAATCCTACCTGCATACCTTTCGACAGCATACCGCTTGTTGAATCTCTCCAACCACGAAGGTTGTTTGTATGCGCTGCTCGTTGCGAACCTGCGCTGCTCAGCATCGAACCAGATGCACGCACTCGCATTGTTACCAACCATCAGGATCGATGCCCTGTCTTTGAGCCCTACGCCTACCGTCTTCGACAACGGAGAACGCTGCCGTAGCAGATCGCCCAATGTTGGTACAAGGAGCTTGCTGGCACTGAACACCTTTGCGGTATCGTGCGCGCAATACCCGCACGTTTTTGTTTGCTCGTCGCAGAATTCGTTCCCAACGATTCCCGTCTTAGCAGGGTAACATCCCGTGAGCAAACTTGCATGCCCCGGACCCGTAATGTTGCTTGCATGACGGTAGTAGCAGCTTTCAAAGTCTACCCCTTCACGCCGAATCCTCGCAAACCCACCACCATTCTTTGACTGGTAAACCTTCTCAAACCGCGTTGCAAAATCCCCCCGCATTTGATCGAAGGAAACCACAACCACCAACGGTAGAGGCGAGCCGGCGGCAGGTAGAGGCGAGCCGGCGGCGGGTAGGGGCGAGCCGGCGGCGGGTAGGGGCGAGCCGGTGGCGGGTAGGGGCGAGCCGGCGGCGGGTAGGGGCGAGCCGGTGGCGGGTAGGGGCGAGCCGGCGGCTCGCCCGACGAATACAAGAACGAGCAAAAAAATTGCGGAGCGTTTCATCGATTCTGATTTGTGTCGTTACGTTTACCCCCGCCTTCGCAGGAATGACAAAGCTAACCGTACCCCACGTACCCAAGTACCCAGTAACCAGTAATCAGTACCCAGTAACCAGTAACCAGTACCTTCTTCGCTACTCGCTGTTCTCTGCTCGCTGCTTATCACAACTGCCCCATCCCTCGCATCATGTTCGCCACTTCGAACGCTTGCTTCTGGTTGTATTCAGAGGTGAGTTTCTTGTGATTAATCAGGTCGATAATGATGCCGATTCCGCAGAAACCAACAGTTAAAAAGTATACAACACCCATTCCGGTTTGGCCTAAGACGAAGCGGTTAATACCGGCAATACCCAGAAAACCTACGAGTGTTAAAAGCAGGATCATGGTAGGTTCTTTGCGGCGCGAGCGGTAGATCGACGCGAACATGCCAGCTTGGGCATCGTTCATTGGCTCCATGAGCATGTGCAGGTACATCATTTCGTCGGGTTCTGCATCCGGGATGAGTTGAAGGACATTAGCCATTGTAATTCTCCTTGGTTGTGTTGTTTCGTTCTTGTCGAAACAGATGAATGATTCTTCCGATCAGGATTGCCAGCGTGGGCACAGCAAGGGGGTGAGATGCCCAGGATTCGGCAAATTCGCCACGTACGAGGTGAGAAATCGATGCCCCAAGACCGCAGCCTGGGCAGAAATCAATCCCTAACGCACTGGGAATACAGATAGTTACGTGGTTGTCGAGGGATGGTGCCAACACCACAAGCCCCGTAAGGCCGGCTATCCAGATCCAAGCTTCCCGAGAGCGCAGCATTGTGTTACCAATTCCGTTGAACATCATTGAACATGCCGTTTCGACCGTAAAATACGTCGATGGTTTCAGCTCGAGGGGGCTAGTTCTTGTGGAAATCTCTCTAACCTATTTGATTCATGCCAATTTGCCCCGTATATTGCGAGCCCTTTTTCATACAACGTCAGCAACACGTATGTACGCAGTCGTAGAAATTTCAGGTCAGCAATACGCAGTCTCTCCAAAGCAGACGATCATCGTTCCGCTCATGGATAAAAACGTAGGCGACAAAGTAGAATTTACCAACATCCTTCTTGCAAGCAACAACGGTAACGTTTCTGTAGGAGCCCCATACATTAAGGGTTCTGTGTCAGCAACTGTTGTCAAGCACGGCAAGGGCGATAAAGTTCTCGTGTTCCACAAGAAGCGTCGTAAGGGCTATCAAAAGCTCAACGGACACCGTCAGCAGTACACGAGCATCACGATCAACGACATTAAAATCTAAGCGAGTAGAAACATGGCACACAAAAAGGGCGGTGGTTCCACCAAGAACGGCCGCGACTCAAATGCGAAACGCCTTGGCGTTAAGAAGTTTGGTGGACAGCAAGTTATTGCTGGCAACATCATCATTCGTCAGAACGGCACAAATGTTCACCCTGGCAAGAACGTAGGTCTTGGTCGTGACTACACGATCTTTTCTCTCGTAGACGGCGTTGTGAAGTTTGAGCGCAAGGACAAGACACGTCTCAAGGTTTCTGTTTACCCAGAAGCGAACTGAGTTCGTGCAATGTCTTGAACATTGAACATTTCTAAACGCCTCCTCGTGGGGCGTTTTTTATTCTCGACATCATTTTCCCACAAGCCCCTTTTCATACAAGTACACTCCTATGAAAGCTCCAGTTCGTGTTGCCGTTACCGGCGCCGCAGGCCAGATTGGCTATAGTTTGCTGTTCCGCATTGCCAGCGGTGAAATGCTCGGCAAGGATCAGCCAGTTATTCTTCAGCTTCTTGAGCTAACACCTGCGCTTCAGGCATTGCGCGGTGTTGCCATGGAACTCGAAGATTGCGCATTCCCGCTTCTTCATGGTATCGTGCAAAGCGACGATCCGATGGTTGCCTTCAAAGACGCAGACTACGCACTGCTCGTTGGTGCACGTCCACGCTCAAAGGGTATGGAGCGCAAGGACCTTCTCGAAGCAAACGCACAGATCTTTACTGTTCAGGGCAAGGCCCTCAATGCTGTTGCAAGTCGTAGTGTAAAGGTTGTTATCGTTGGCAACCCTGCCAACACCAACGCCCTTATCACAGCGAAGTCTGCTCCAGATCTCGATCCGAAGAACATCACGGCGCTGATGCGTCTTGACCACAACCGCGCTCTTTCGCAGATCGCCGCAAAGACGGGTGTGCACACATCGAATCTGAAGAAGATGACGGTATGGGGCAACCACTCGGTAACGCAGTATCCAGACATCCACCAAGTTGAAGGCAACGGCAGCAATGTTTGGTCTGGCATCAACGACCAACAGTGGCTCGAAGACAACTTTATCCCAACTGTTGCAAAGCGTGGCGCAGCCATCATCGAAGCTCGCGGATTCTCGTCTGCAGCATCAGCAGCTAACGCAGCCATCGAACACATGCGCGACTGGGTGCTTGGCACACCAGAAGGCGACTGGACAACGATGGGCATCCCTGTTGATGGTTCATACGGCATCGAAGGCGACGTGATCTACGGTTACCCTGTCACCTGCAGCAATGGCGTCTACACCATCGTACAAGGCATCGAGATCAGCGACTTCTCACGCGCCCGCATGCAGGCAACCCTGGACGAGCTCCTCGAAGAGCGCGCAGGTGTGCAGCATCTTTGGTAAGCAGCGAGCAGCGAGTAGCGAACAGCGAGTAGCGAGCAGCGGCGCGATACATCGTGCCATCAACAACGAAGATCATTTGGTAGGGGCGAGCCGGTGGCTCGCCCTTTTTCGTTTGGGTGCGTCAGCCCACGCGATAGTCGTTGCCCTCGCAACAGGACAGTATACGTTGCTCGTAAGCGACGCACTCGCTCGACACGTTCAGCGATTTACAATAGTGAAGATCTAGGATGATTCTTGTGGCGACAATCCGTGCGTCATCCCGAGCCGCGTTAGCGGCGAGGGACCACGCCACGATTTCCTACCGAAACTCTCGCAGTCGTCCGGTGCCGTTGGAGACTTCTTCCCACGAGGATATGAAGGGGAAGTCTATGACGGCTACGCTGCTTGTTGGCGATGTTGTAAGGTTTTCATCGGCAAGAGCGTTTACAAGCAACGTAACACCGGGCATGTGTCCAACGAGGATAACGTTGTTGTATGCATCGCTACAGGAGTTTACAACCTTGAGCAGCTGTTCGTAAGGGGCTTCGTAGATCTCGTCGCAGAGTTCGATCTTTTCATCGGCAAGGCCATAGGCACTGGCTACGTAGTGAGCCGTCTGTTGCGTGCGAACTGCGGAACTCGAGATGATATGATCAATCACCGGATAGTCCTTCGCAAGCGATGCAGCCATGATAGGTGCTTCGCGCAAGCCCCTTGCATTGAGTACACGCTGCTTGTCTGTGAGGGTTGCGTCTGACCAGTCGGACTTTGCATGACGGATCACAAAGAGGCGCTTCATGGGGCTATTGAGACCGTACAGTGAAGAGGAGGACGATGGTAACAACTGCTGCGCCAATGAAGACAATAGGCTGGAGCACATCATCCCACAAGGAGGGCTGCCGTGCAGGAAGCTCTGCCTTGGTTGATGCATGCTGATCTGATTGCGCCCGCAGGCCTTGTTCGTAGGGTATCACATCCTGCCTCTTCTGCGCTGGCAGCTGGCGCACAACGCCGTTATGCCGCACTGATGCCACAAGTGCAACACTGCGCACAAGGCTGTCTGCATGGTTCGATGTCTCGAGTGTTGTGGCTGCATTAGCAATGACGAGTCCAACTGCAGACTCGTTGCCCCTTACAGCGCGAAATGGGATACCCAGCTCTTGCGAGCGTTGTGCAATGATGGACTCAAACCATGGTGCATCTGGATGTTCGTAGACGTGCACACGTAGGGTGTCGGGCGATGGACCTGCAATCACCTGCAGCGAGTCGGCGATGTTTCGAACAAATCCTTCGATAACGTTGAGAGACGATGGTACGTCTTGCGCCGAGCCAAGAATCGGTAGTACAATGCAGAACAGCGCTGATACGAGCAAGCGTGCCATGCTACACCGGCCCGTTGTGACGGAGCGCCAGAACCGACTGGATAAGATCCTGCTCGTTGTCGTACAGAGCTGGCAGCAGTCGTAGCGGACGTCTGCGTCCTTTGATGTAGATGCGTATGGTAGGTGTTAAGGCTGCGGCGCGTCTGCGCCTATCCTTACCGATGATGATCTTTTCGATTTCATCAAGCTCAAAGGTGCGCTCTCGCAAGCTGTTGCGAAACGTAATGCTACTGCCCGTTACCTGAATTGTCCGCTTGCTAACACTGTTTATAATCAGCGATGCAACAGACAGCACAACAAACAACCCAAGCACAACAACAACGGGGTCGGTAAGGACAACATTCACAAGCCCCGTCTGAATGGTTTTATCGTACAAGGCTTTGACCATGACATAGACGATGAGCGTAACTGCATAGAACGCTACAGACTGCCAGAAGAAATCCAGCTGCATGCGGTATGTCTTCATTGCGTGCCCCCTTTCCAACCACCAAGCGAGAGAATCAATGTGGCTGCATCCGACGCCGCAGACGGACGTCCGAGCTGTTTCATATTCGTTGTCATGGTTGTTCGCAGTTCCTCATCCTTCATCAGGCGCTCGATCGTTTCCAGCAGGACTGTATCGACCGTATCATTCGTTACAATCACGCCGGCATTGCGCTCCTGCACAACCTTTGCATTGAGCGCCTGCTCATTCGTTGATGCAGACGGTAGTGGAATAAGCACTGCGGGCTTTCCAACGATGCCAAGCTCTGCGATGGTTGTTGCACCACTGCGCGACACAACAAGGTCTGCCGCGGCATAGGCTGCGCCCATGTTGTCGATGAACTCCACAACGCGCACATTCTCTGGAACGTCTGCACGAACCACATGCCCCTTACCCGTTTGCCACAGAAGCTGCCAAGGGGCTTGTGCTATTGCAGGCAGGGCCGACTCGATAGCAGAGTTGATAGCGCGGGCGCCGAGACTTCCGCCAAACACGAGAACCGTTGGACGAAACGCGTCAAGTCCCCAATACAACCGCGCATCGTGCGCAGACATCTCCTGGTCTATTTGCGTCCGCACCGGATTACCGAGCACATGCAGCTTGTTCTTGACGTCCTGCGTGTAGTGTTGCAAACTCTCTTCAAAGGCCAGAACAACAGCCGTTGCCTTCGGTACGAGGCGCGCATTGCTTTTGCCAGGATTGAGGTTCGATTCCAGAACGATCAGCGGTATTCCTAACTGCGATGCTGCAACTCCCACAGGATAGCTGATGTAGGCACCCGTACAAATCACGGCATGGGGCTTGTGTCTGCGCAGCGTCTGCTTTGCGATGCGGATGGACTGCCAGATCTTGAATGGCAGCATCAGCGTGCGAAGGGAAAGCCCCTTGAACCCCTCGATGGGCATTGGAACGTAGTCGTACCCCATCGAAGGAATAAGGCGCGTCTCCATGCGGTCCATACTCCCCATGAACACCGCCTTGAGGCGTCCGTTCGTAAGCATCGACAGCTGCTCTACCACAGCAACGGCTGGGAAGATGTGTCCACCAGTACCGCCAGCGGCAACTACAACGCGAAAATCCTGATCCTGAGAAGGGGCTGACATGAACATCACATTCGTGGAATTGGTCACCAAAATAGGTGCACTTGCGTAATTTATAGACATGCAACGACTTACCCTCTTCGTCATCCTTGCCATCGCCTCAATTGGCGCATCTGCCCAAGGCGTTGGTGTAAAGAACTATATCCAACAGGTAGCTGCCGGATGGACAACCGATGCAAAGAAGGCGTTGCCCGATCTGTTGATCGATGCACCCGATGATCCTGCGGTAATGTTCCTTCATGCGGCCTTGATCGACGACCCCAAGAAGGCCTCGCCAATGCTTGAGCGCATCGTAGAAGCGTATCCAAAGAGTGAGTGGGCAGATGATGCCTTAGCACGCCTCGTTGTTATGTCGGCAACGAAAAACGAAAGCGATAAAGCACGCAAGTACTTCGCGACGATGCGCGATCAGTATTCGCAAAGCGACCTGCTTCCACTTGTCTACGACGTAATGCGCTCTACAGTAGGTGCGCCAGCCCCTTCCGAGAAGATCACGCTTACACCGGTATCTGCCAAAAAGCCAGATCTGTCCGAGCAGCCGAAACCTGTGAATGCTAAGCCGTATACGATCGTTCTGAAGACTTACTCCAGCAAAAAAGATGCAGAGTCGTTTGCCGCTTCTATGAAGCAAAAGCGCATGCCTGCGAAAGTTGGACCTGATGCATCAGGCAAGAAGATTGTTGTTCGTGTTGGCGAATACGCCACAGAGGCCGACGCACAGAAGGAAGTTGAATACGTGCGCAGCGTCTGCAAGTGCAAAGCCACAATCGAGAAGCGCTAATACCGTATGGCATCATCCATCGTTATGCGACTGATATGCTCGCTTGTGGTGGTGCTTGCCCCCTACATCCTGCTGGCTCAAAATGTTGATGTCAATGCCGAACGCGTGTCGATGGACAACGCCTTGCTGCGCACCCTTGATGGTTCGGCATCTGCATTGTCGTCTTCCGTATGGCCAGCCTACATTGGCAATGTGGACACGACAGCATCGAATGCATTTAGCTCCTACGCGCTGAACTACTACTGGCCGCTTGTTGCACAAAGGCCCGATACCACTGAAGTGTTCGCACAATCACACGGACGCTACAGGGGGCTGGTGTTCAACGATGGTGTTGCACGCGTACAGGCAGATCTTGGTGTTATGGCACGTCCAGGAACCACATCAAGCTCCGGTGCATCAGAATCGTTTCTTCTCGCGCGCGCATCAGCACGCGTCATGGGCTCGCTTGGCAATAACCTTGGGTTCTTCCTTGACCTCTCAAACGGTTCGCGTCTGCGCGGCAGTGCTTCGCGCATCGCACAGACAGACCCCACACTTGCACGGACGCTGAAGTTCACGATCGAAGACAGTGCATTTTTTGACCGCTACATCGGATACGTGCAGTATCAGTCGGAGTATCTCCGCATTCGTTACGGACGCGAAGCATTGCAGTTTGGGAATAGCCCGATCGACAACTTCGTACACTCCATGAATGCCCCCTTGCTTGATGGCGTGCTGATCGACGTGCCCTACAAGCGCGTACGGTTCACGATGACGCATTCTGCTGCGAACGGACTCGACACAGCGAATAAGGCAGTGCCTGGAAAGTACATCGCTACGCATCGTATCGCTGTTGAGCCAACAGACTGGCTCAGTGTAGGCCTGAACGACATGATCGTGTACTGGGGACGTGGCCTCGATATGGCCTACCTAAACCCACTGGCATTCTTCGTAAGTGCCGGCCTGAGCACGCAGGAGCGCAATGCCAACGACAACTCGCTGATCGGCGCAGACATTACAGTGCGTCCACTCAAGGGGCTCATGGTCTACGGATCGCTTATCGTGGACGACCTCTCCTACACAACGCTCTCCGATACGTCCGCAGGCGGCAGCAACAACAAGTTTGCCTACCAGCTTGGAGTGTCTCAGTCACTTGGTAAGCAAGGGGCACTCAGCCGCAGCATGGTCTCCGCTGAGTATGCACGCATTGATGCATTTACGTTTTCTCATCGCAGCATCAACGCATCGTACACAACGATGGGCGCACCCATTGGCTACGACATGCAGCCCAACTCCGATAGGCTTGCTTTGCAGCTACGTCATTGGCTTACGCCACGCACCAGCATTCGCCTCGACCTAGATTACACACGCCATGGCGAGAACATTCTGGATAGCGAAGGCAACTTGCTGATGGGCGAAGATCCACGCTATCCCGGCTCGGGTATCCAAGTGCCTATCGGCAACGTAGGGGGCGACATCCTCCGTGGCGATGGCGATGCGCTCTCTGGAAACGCCTTCCTTCGTGGCAACGTCTCACATCAACGACGCGCCCGCCTGTGGTTTAGCGCCGAATGGGCTAACAACATCTTTACCGACCTTAACATCGGCTATACCAACCGAAACGGCGGCAACTCTCCAACCGACTTCTTCTTTGGGGCGCTGGAGATAAGGGTGGGGTACTAGGGACTGGGGACTAGGTACTAGGGACTAGGGACGTTCGCTGCTCGCTGTTCGCTGCTCGCTACTCATAACTTCTGCTTCACTACCTGCAGCACTTCCTTGTTCGTGCTGGCTTTGTGCGCAAAGGCTACGATTTCGAAGTTTTTGAGGTTCCAGTAATTGAGCGTGTCTGCAGGATTGAGCTTTGCTTCGGGAAGAGTGTAGCGAAACACCATCGTAGACTTCGTGCCTTTGGTAACAGGCGCATTGTGGAGGGTGTCTCCCCATGTACCATTGAGCGAAGCACGAAGGACGTGACTAAAGTTGTAGTCCTTGATGTGTGATGGCGTCTTGCGGTAATCCTTCTGATCTGCAATGATGTTGTTTTCCTGAAGCCACACTGATACGTTAGCTGGAGCATCGATGTCTGCAAGAGCTTCTGTGCGAACAGTTACGACAAGTGTTTTCGTATCAGGGTAATATGTGTGGCTCATGCCCAGATCCAACGATGGCGTACGCTGTAGTTGCTGCGCCACAACAGTTTCCCAGGTTGGGTGACCCTGGATGATGCGATTGTTGATCGTAACTCTATTTACCATTCCATTTGGGTTGCCCGCTCGGCTGATCTTGAATGCGGCATCGAGGGCATCTCCCGTTGGAGTTGTAAAGTCATAATCGTAATCAGGGAGCTCCTTCTTGGCGAACAAACCAGCATGAATAGCTGTTACGACAACACGTCCGCCGTTGTTCTTATACAGCCTGTCTGCGATATCGGCAGCTTCTGGACAGTTCCCACAGAGTTGTCCTGTATAGTCTTCGAGAAATACATTCTGAAGTGAAGCAGTTCTCGTGATCGTTGTTGACGTATCCTTCAACAAGGTGTCGGACGGATCCTTGGGGTTCTTTTCGTAGGGGGCGTTTACAACGTCACACGAAATGAGAGCAAGGGACAAAAGACCGGCGATGATGATGCTGTGCTTCATGGTTCGTTGATCAGAAAGTGTACGTTACGTTTAACGTCATACCGTTTGATGCAGGGACTGGACGACAGATACCGCCAACGCAAAGAATACCTCCGCGGACGCGTCCATAGCCAGCTTGAAGTCGCAATGCATCCTTCGAGTAGGCGATCGATGCATTTGGATAGTGTACGCGCAACTCTGGATCGTAGTTCCCGAAGTTGTATTCATCAAAGACAGTAAAGTACCAGTGTGGAGCAACTGTATATTCTACAAGTGCCATTACCCAGTCGCCATTCTGTAAGGCCTTCTTCGCCCCTTCTTCATGCTTTACAGCCATGTATTGGAGCTCGGTGCGCAGGCTCTGACTCTTGGACGTCTTGAACCAGAGTTCAAGGCAGACGAAGTTTGCATTCACAATGCCATAGATCTTCTCGCCGGGAGTTGCCCGTCGCTCGATCACGTCCTGATTGTAATCAAGATTGACGTAGGTTAGGGTTGCTTTGAAGTCCTTACCGAACTTGCGCTGAATCTCAACGTTCACATCACGGTAGTAGAGCTCATTGCCCCACATCCATCGCACGTCATACGTGTAGGGTCCGGTACGTGTAGTATCAAGACCGTGGATCAACGCACCATTCAACGCGATCATTGTTTCCTCGGCACCCAAAAACGAGTTCTTTGGTATCGTAATCGACACGTCTCCCTGCAATGCAAACTCACCAGTAGGCTGCGTTGCATATGGGTAGAGTGTAATCAACCGTAGTGTGTGCTGCTTCGTAAGAGCAGGCAGATAGTTTACCTGCTGAGCAAAGCCAGTAGCCGAGCGGTCGCTCCGCATGTCCATGTTGTCGATGCGCTTGGCTGCAAGGTTTATCCCGATACCAGAAGCACCATAGGCCGTTGCAACGTAGAGCGCATTTCCTGGATTGAACGAATTCGCATTCGTCGCACCTGGATCGTTGATCTTGTATGCATACTCTGCATCAAACGAGAAGTCGGACACACGAAGGTTCGCTCTGGTAGACCATGCCATCACGTTTTGAGGAAGATTGAGAACATCCTGCTGGTCTGCCTGGAATCGGCTAACAGCACTTGCACCAAGCGTAAGGAACATCCCATCCGGTAGGAGCGAATCTCCCATCTGATTTACATCAAGATTGAAGTCAGCACCGCGAACGATGCCTTCGCTAAGGCCAAAGAATGCGCGCTGGCGTCCAACAAGCCCCGTAACCTCAATACCTGCAGTTGGACGGTACTTGAGACGCACGCCATCGAGTGAGTTATCAAAACCAAGGTTGCGCTCTTCATATGTGCGCAGGATCATGCCCGAGCCGAACTGCTCGTAGAAATTCCCAGCAGTAACATCAAAATTGTCGTCGTCGTACTTTGCAAACCGGTACGGCATTCCGATACCTGTTCCGTCACCCGATGTTCCATAGCGCGGATCAATACCAAGGAGCGGACCCTGGTAGGATTCAAAACGAATACCTGCCGAGAACTTGCCCTTTGAATACGTCAGATTGAAGAAGGTGTTGGAGAGGATCTTCTCAGGAACATCAGGTGCTCCGATCAAAGAATCTTTTCCGTACTGCTGAAAGTCTGACTGCAAAGAGCCGCTAATTGTTCCCGCATCATCAAGTGCAATGCCCTGTCCCCATGCCGGCATCATCGCGCAGCATGCTATCACGCAGAGTAGCGTTGTCTTCATTATTTCCCCGTAAGCTTCTTCAGCAGTTCTTCCAGCTCATCCTCGTCCCCAGCCGAGTATGCACTGTGCGAAAACACAACCTTGCCGTTCATTACCACGAACGTGTGAGGAACATTGTTCACATTCATCGCACGCTTGAATTCCTGATTGATATCAAGCAGCACCTCGTATGTCCAGTTTCTGGACTTAATGAAGGGGGCTACTTTGGACGCATTGCGTGCATCATCGATAGAAACGGCTACAAGGGAGACACCGTATTTTTCCTGCCACTCTGGATAAAACCCGTGATATGTCTGCAGCTCTTGAATACACGGCTTGCACCATGTAGCCCAAAAACTGATGATCACCGGCTTACCGGTAGTCCCGAAGTCAGCCGTATTCACGAGATTCCCGGCAACATTCTTCACCTTTACTGATGGCAAGGATGCTGTTTGAGTGTCCTGAGCCATTGCCACACCCAATGAGAGCAGCAACGCGATGAGAATGTTCATGTAGACTTTCATGGAAATCTCCCCTTCGAGCTTCGAGAAATGCGTCCGTAAGTGGTAGGTTTGTAGTCACCAACTCTTGTAAGGACGTCAATTTATGAAAAGTCATGTTCTCGCTTTGTTCCTCGTGATGGCCTCCGTCGGGGCTTCTGCTCAGACGTACTACATCGACTGGACCAAGCCAAACCCGATCAATGGTTCCCCATCGATTGCCTCGCACAAGCGCGATGGTACGGTAAAGAACAGCAACGGAAAAGCTAAAGAACTGTACTTCCGCTACGATCTTTCAGGTATCAATGAAAAGCACCAAGCTCAGCTCTGCATGACGCTGTGCTGGTTCTTGTTCCCTGGCGAAGATGATCCATACTTGCGTCCAGGACAGATCCTTACCGAAACAGGCACACTGCCGATCTATATCGATCTCACGACGAACAACGCAGAAGGAAATAGCAACCTCAAGGTTACGTTGTTCGACAAGACAGACACAACCGATGCGCTCAACTTCGAAGCACAGTTTGTGATCTCCAACAACACGTCGATCACCGATGCAGAGCAGCTCGGCTTCCGCATCGGACCTATGCCTACGTCGGATGTTCTCTCTGTTCAGGGGGCGAACCTCACAAACACAACATCGATTGGTCTCTACGACACGAACGGCAATCTTGTCCGCTCGTTTGGCAATCCGCAGTCACAGGCAACAACATTGCCCCTTGCAGGACTTGCCACCGGACAATACCGTTTGGTGATGACGCTTCAGAACGGCACGATGGTAGGTTCTCCAGTGACTGTTATCCGATAACGTCCGAAGAAGCGACGTCCTCATGTCAGCCAATAACAACAGCATCCAGCAACGATATCTGCCGGATGCTGTTCTTGTTTCTGCAGCAACCCTTGCCGTCTACATCACAACCTGTGCACCAGGTCTGATGTATACAGATGCAGGTGAGTTGTCAGCAGCAGCCCATGTGTTTGGGGTAGCACATCCTACGGGATATCCGCTGTTTACACTCATCACGCATTGCTGGACGCTGCTCTGGAATGGCGTGTACGGACTCAATATCCTTGCCGCTGTTTGGACGGTTATAGCTGTTGACGTACTCTATGCAACGCTCCGCGAGCTGCTGGCATATCTCTTTGACGAAGAGGCACCATCTGTTGCAACGAGATGTGCTTCGGCTACAGCCGCGCTGATGTTTGCTTTTAGCACCATTGTATGGGCTCAGGCCACGTCAATCGAGGTGTATTCACTTCAGCTGTTACTGACATCTCTTGCCATTTGGGCGTCTGTAAAGAGTGTTACAAAGCCCGAGAATGCGGCAGCGTGGACCATGCTTACCGGACTCTTTGCTGGGGGCATGGTTGCCAATCACCTATCCAGTGTGTTCGTCCTACCCGGCATTGCACTTCTCTGGCTTACCACAGACCGCACCGAAAAGCTGCGCAGATGGCATCTTCTCATCCTGCCTGGTCTTGCCGCCCTTGCTCTGTATGCAGTCCTGCCTCTTCGCAGCGCTCAGCTTCCCGAAATCAACTGGGGTATGGTGCACCGCAGTTGGGATGCCTTTATCTATCACGTAAAGGGCACGCAGTTTGGCGTCTGGATGTTCTCCGATAAGGCAGCTGTAAAGGCCAATTGGCAAATCTTCCGCTCGCTCCTTACCAATCACATGCTTTGGGTTGGCTTTGTGCCTTTAGCATGGGGCGTATGGCATTTGCTGCACACGCATCGGATGCTTGCTCTGGCAATGCTCATCATGGTGGCCGGCAACCTGGGAATTTCTCTCGGTTATGCCATTCCCGACATCGAGCCGTATTTCCTGCCATCGATGATCGTAGCGGCGGTGTTTGTATCGATTGGACTCCTATCGCTCCTGCAGCGCATTCCCAAGCAGGTTCAGCCGGTAGTGCTGATGCTGCCCCTTGCTGCATGCGTGCTGCACTTTTCACATAACGATAAGTCAACGCACCGTGCCGTGCCAGGATACACAACATGGGTCTTTGCCAATGCAGAACCCAATGCAATCATCTTAACGCGTCAGTGGGATTACTTCTGTTCTGCCGCATGGTATGAGCAACGTGTTGCTCGTGTGCGCACAGACATAACACTGATCGACAAAGAGCTGTTGCGTCGCACATGGTACGCCCCCTACCTTCAACAGCTGTATCCAACCACGGTTGGGCGTGCCTCGGCAGAAATCAATGCCTACATGCCGCTTCTACAAGAATTCGAACTTGATGCAGACGAATTCATGTCGGCCGGCAAAAGCCGCGAGATACAACCACGATTCGTTGAGATGCTCAATGCCATCATTGATCGTAATGCGGATCGCCCCATCTACATCACACCAGAGCTCCTGAACGAAGAACCTGGGTTTGCTGTTGGCTGGGAAAAGATCCCCGCAGGACCTCTCGTCCGCTTATACAAACCAGGAACGACCATTTCACAGCGCGATGCGATGAATGGATTAGCTGATGCTGTTGCCACGCTTAAGGCGCCACGCGAGCGCCTGGATAGCGCATTGCGCGAGACAGTTCTTAGTGGCATAGCCACAATGGCATTCTACAGCCTCGATGGTAAGCTCGACACAGCAAGATTCCGCCGATACCGCGATATCGCGCGCGAACTTCATCCAACAAGCCCGATAACAGCGCAGATGAATCAGGGACTAGGGACTAGGGACTAGGGACTAGGGACTAGGGACTAGGGACTAGGGACTAGGGACTAGGGACTAGGGACTAGGGACTAGGGACTAGGGACGAATGAGCAAAATGAGTACCTTGTACCTAGTCCCTAGTACCTAGTACCTCAAGAATTCCATGGACCCAGCCTACCTCATCTTCGATCTTGAAACCGTTGGCAAGCCCCTTGAGAGCTTCGACGGTGTGCAGCAGGAGTATCTGCTGCGAAATGCGGAAACCGACGAAGACAAAGCGAAGAAGATCAATGAGTTTGGGCTGAGCCCCATGACTGGATTCATTTCCTGCATTGGAATGCAGATGATGACTAAGCATGGGGATGAGTGGACGCCAAAGCGTGTGGCGTATTCGCTTGATCCAAGTATGACGGACGCAGACGGGCATACACAAGAAACGTTACCGAGTGGTGCAAACTGGTACAGAAGCTCCGAAGCTGTGATGCTTGAGAATTTCTGGAAGTTGCTCGCGCATCATCGGGGAATAACGCTGATCTCGTTTAACGGACGCAACTTCGATGCGCCATGGTTAATGCTGCGCTCTGCGGTATTGGGCATTCGGCCATCGCGCAATTTGATGGACGGAACAAAGTTCAATTACAGTGGGCACATCGACTTACTGGACAGGCTTACGTTCTTTCAGGGATCTGCCAGCGGAGCAACTCGCAAGTTCAACTTTGACTTTTATGCAAAGAGCTTTGGTGTTACTTCACCAAAAGCAGAAGGCGTTGACGGGTCGATGGTTGGTGATCTTTACGCTGCCGGACGTCATAGCGACATAGCAGAGTACTGCCTGCGCGATGTTTCGTCTACCTGGGATCTTTTCGAAGCCTGGGAGCGTGTTCTCCGCTTTTAAGCTTCAGGTGCCTCGTGCTTTGTGCGTAGCACGTAGATGTATTGTCCCAGCTCTGCTGAGAGCAAAAAGATAAACGCAGAGTAATACAGCCACACAGCAAAAGATGCTACCGCCACGTAGCCACCATAGATCTTGCTGAAATTCGTGGCACTATAGACGTACCACGAGAAAACCATTCGCGCTGCTTCCCAGAGTATAACAGCAAATCCAGAACTCATAAGCACAATAGGCCATGGCAGTCGCTTATTGGGCACAAGCTTATAGAGCAGCAGAAACAACACCGATGTTGCGATAAGCGATGCCGCCTGGACTGTTAAACCAAACAGCATTCCGGTAGCCCCATTTGATAGAAGGCTTACGCGATATTGATCTGCAAGAGTAAGCAAGGGGCTCAACAGCGTCACAAGAAGGATCAGTGCCACGATCACGATCGTGAAGGCCATATCCTTGAGCTTATACAGGATAAAGAACTTTGGCGTTGGGATATGGAAGATCGCGTTAAGACCAGTGCGAAGAGAACTGAACAACGCAGATGCCAGCCACAACAATGCAACACCAGCGATCCAACCAGCAGCAGTGCTGTAATTGAAGAATGCACCGACCTCGTTGATGATCGAGGCAAGAAGTGTTGACGCCTGTGTGTTCTTGGGCAAAAACTTCTCGAGGGCTGCTTCGACAGTATCCTTGGTTTGCTCTACGTCCATCACGCCGCTCACAAGCGACACAATAAGCACTGTAAGAGGAATGATGCAGAGCAGCAGATTGAAGGCAATGCCCGACGAAAGCAGGAAGATGTGACGTCGGTCCGTGATATCAACAAAGTCGTAGATCAGCGTCCAGACCCGTTTGAGAACCGGCAGTACGCGCTTGATGAACAAAGGCATGACTCAAAAGTACGTCATCAACGCTAGTTTTGTTGAATGTCTGCTGCACCACGTACACGAATAGCTGCGTTCTCCATAGCAGTGATCACCGCGGCCGCACTTTTTGCGTCGGGCTGTGCGTATAAGGTTGCACCAACTGGTGGGCCTCGAGACAGTATTCCTGCGGCGATTATCCTTGTGGACCCTCCATCCGGATCTACCGGCGTTACAAGTACTGAGATCCATATTCAGTTCGATGATTACATCGACCGCGGCATTCGCAATGCAATCACGGTGCTTCCATCAACACGGTTCTCGACATCATATGCCGGAGACGAGATCACAATTGGGTTTCGTGAGCCCCTTGCCTCCTCCACAACGTATAGTGTAACAATCGGAACAGACTGGACAGACAACCGGGGTAATCGTCCACTGGAAGCATACACGTACATTTTTTCTACTGGGCCTACGATAGACAGCGGCACGATCAGCGGACGAGTTTCTGCAACATCTCTACAGAATGCTATCGTGATGTGCTATCCAAAGGCAGACTCGCTGCGTGCAGATTTTACTCCGATCGCAACAAGAGCCCCTTACATCATTCCTGTTGGAACCAGCGGCGTGTTTTCCATTAAGGGGCTGGCAGATGGGCGCTACCGCGTAATTGCATGCAGGGATGAAAACAAAAACTCAATGCTAGACATCAACGAGGATTTCGCGACGGCCACATCCGATGTAAATGTATCTGGTGCCCAGACCACCCCTCTTCTTCTCAGTCTTGGAAGAGCACGAGACCACGAACCTCCGCAGGTGGCGCGCATACGTGTAAGTACAAGCACGCTCGCAAGTGTTCAGTTTACAGAGTCGGTGATACCGCTCCGCTCGTGGGACAGTGTTTTTACAATCACAGGTCCAGACGGCCGAGTAATCCGTCCGGCGGCGTGTTGGACTTCTCCCACTGCACCAGATGTAGTCTTGATACGGTTTAGTGCACCCCTTGATTCTGCATCCTATACAGTGCAGGTAGCTCCGCATAGCCTGCGAGATTCCGCAGGTACGACGAATGCAGATACAGCAACAACGAAACAAATTCAGTGGACAGCACGTCAAGACACAACGCGCTTGCGTGTTGTGCGAATTGCTCCGCGCGATAGCGCACGCGATGTATCAGCGGATACTGTTCTACGCATGACATTCTCGGATGCCGTCGACACAAACGATGTCCGCATCGCTATCTGGCACGAGCAGCCTCAGGGGGCTATCCCAGTTCGTACACAGTGGATCTCACCAGCCGAACTCGAGATTCGTGCATTGCAGCAGCGTTTGCCGAAGACGTGGTACACAACAACGATCGTACCAGAGAGGCTAACCTCGTTTCTGGGGTCTACAGCGCCCACAGATACGATACGTCACGCTATGCTTACGTCGACAAGAACGGCTGAGCCAGGCACTGTAAAGGGCAGACTTGATGGAATTGTGCAGCCCCCTTTCGGGATAAACTGCATCATGCGGTTGGTAACACCCCAAGGTACTGTTGTGCACACAACTGTTGTAGACACCAGTGGAATGTTTACCATTGCCAACGCACCACCGGGCGAATATGTCGCCGATGTGTTTCATGACCGTAACGCAAACGGACAGTTCGATCACGGCGACTGGCGTCCGTTTATCTTTAGCGAACCCTGGTGGCCTGTTCGCACAAAGGTGCTTGTGCGGTCACGCTGGACGCTCGAGGATGTGCGCTTAGAGGTAACTTTGCGGTAACAATTACCTAACAGCTGCATGATCTACCGCTTCCTTCTGGCCCTTGTACTAAGTTCTTTTGCGCTTCATGCTCAGGTTGATTTCACGGGGCGTGCTGTTGCCGAACGTCTGAACATTCCGTGGGACATGCTCGAGGGTCCAGACGGAAAGATCTGGTTTACCGAGCGGGTTGGCCTAGTCTCCCGTGTAGACCCCGACACTCGCAAGGTTGACACCCTGCTAGATATGCGCAAGGGTATTCTTCAGCTGGTAGAGGTTGGTCTGCTGAGCATGGTACTCCATCCTGATTTTGCAGACACACCGTACGTCTACCTATCCTATGTATTCCGGGATACCTACGACTGGGTAAAACACGTTTCGAGATTTCGATTTAACGGCACCGGCTTTGTGGACGAGCAAGTACTCTACGAACTACGTCCAGCCGAGCTTTGGCATCAAGGATGCCGAATGGTTGTGCTTCCCGACCGAACATTGATGTTCACCAACGGTGATCAACCAGCGCCCGACAGCACATATAGTGCTACATCAGAGATTGGCAAGATCCTGCGTATCAATCTCGACGGGAGCATTCCTGCGGACAATCCATATCCAAACAACCGTGTATGGTCCCGCGGACACCGCAACCCACAAGGGCTGTGCGTGCTGCCGAACGGCCTAGTCTTTTCCTCCGAGCACGGCAACAACATTGAAGATGAGATCAACCTCATTCGCAAGGATGGCAACTACGGCTGGCCCAGAGTTGAAGGTATGTGCGATACTCCCGAAGAACAGGTGTTCTGTCAAGCCAACAACGTCATAGAACCTGTGTGGTCAAGCGGATATGTTCAAACCTATGCTCCAGCCGGACTCGAATACTACGGACACGACAGGTATCCGTCGCTAACAGGAAAACTGTTATCTACACACCTGAAATCATCGCGCATCATGGCCCACACATTGTCGGATGATCAACAGAGAATCACCGATACGAAGTACTACATCGAATACCGCTACGGACGAATTCGCGATGTGCTGGCGATGAAGGATGGACGCGTGTTTGTCTGCACCGGCAACGCCGGCTACAAGAACATTGAGCCATTTCCGAAAGCTGCAGACGATCAGATCATCGAACTCCTTCCAGTATGGCAGTATCAACAGCCACGCGTGACAGCACAGTTCGATACAATCATCTATCGAACACATGTTGGCGACACGCTACGTGCGTTTGTGCCGTTCTGCGGAACAAACGCTGCTACCGTAGATTTCCTCGAGTTTCAAACAACCCCGGGCAATCTATTCCAGCAGCGCCACTGGCAGGATGCAGCTACTACCGAAGGCACATCGTGCTGGCCATTCAAGGTACTGTATGTGCCTGATAGCAGCTATCCTCATGTGGCGCAAGCAACTGCGTGGTATGATGATCGCAATGGAAAACGCGACAGTGTGTCGACAGTGTTGATCGGTCTGCCATACAAGGGGCTTGTGCTATCGGCACAGAAGCAATACTCCGCAACGTCCACCACAGACACCTGCACGTTCACGGCTGCCCTGTACAACATTGGAGACACCGCAGTAGTTGTGTCTGGTTGTACCGCCGAGCCAGCTATCATTAGTGAACGTGATGCTTCGCAGTTTCCATTGACGATAGAACCGCAACAGATTGCCCTGGTTGTTCTGCATGTAGACAGCACACATGGGAAACAACGCGAGACCACTGTGCGGTTTTCAACGAATGGTTTGCGAGATCCTATCATCACGCTCAATGCAAACTTTGAATCTGCCCGCACTTGGGGAGACATCACGATAGCCCCTTTCCCCGTGTCAGAGAATCTAATTTTCAGGAATGTGCCTTTAGGGACGGCAGTTGTGCACATATATGACGTACAGGGACGCAACGTGTATTCCAGCAGTGTTGTTTCCAGCGGAACCATCCAGATTCCTACGCAGGACTTTGTTGCGAATGCTGATGGATATGGTTCGTACGCAGTGGAGCTGCATAACGAAACTGGCATCCAGAGATTCGTGATTGTAACAACCCAATGAGACACGTCGTTGTTGCAGATGAGCAGATACCCAAGATCTCTGAAGTTCTTCGTGGATGTGAAGTTGTATCGGTTCGTGCATCCGAGATAACACATCAGCTTCTCCAGCAAACCTCTGCAACAGCACTCCTTGTCCGTTCTACTACTGCAGTCTCCTACGATCTGCTCAGAGACACCCAGGTAACATTTGTTGGGTCTGCCACTGCAGGCATGGATCACATTGAACCAGCGTTGATTCAGGATCGCAGCATTCGAGTTGTTGGAGCGCCAGGGTGCAACGCTAATGCCGTAGCCGAATATGTCATGATATGGCTGCGGCACCTCAAAGGAGATTCAACACAACCTCTAGGTGTTATTGGCTTCGGAAATGTGGGACAGCGTCTAGCACGGTATGCTGTTGCGCGCGGACATCGCGTATTGGTGAATGATCCGCCCCTTGCCGACGTTGGCTTTATGTTTCCTGAATGTATCGAGCACGTATCTCTCGATCATCTCATCGAGCACAGTCACATAATCTCGGTCCACACACCGTATTTAACAAGCGGTCCATATGCAACACACAACCTTATCAATGCAGACCGAATAGAACGTGTTCAGCGCGGCGGGCTCATAATCAATACAGCACGGGGTGGAATTGTCAATGAACATGCACTATGTAAACGTGTGGCCGCCGATGACATCTCATGCGTACTTGATGTCTTTGCATCTGAGCCCAACGTAAACATGGATACGATCAGAACGGCATCACATGTAACACCACATATCGCAGGATATAGCATTACGGCAAAACTGCAAGGGGCACGCATGGTGTTAAAGGCACTGCGTGCGTCTACTGAAATCGATTTTGAGATACCCGAGTTACATGATCTCGTGCTAGCTGAATCTGATGCGATTGATGATGCGTCAATCATTACAGAGCATCCATTCCGACGCATCTGGCTTGCTGATCCAACATCAGAGACTTTTGAGATGTGTCGTAGATTAACGCCATTACGAACAGAACATACGCAACCACCCATCTGGGAAGAGCTCCATGGCCATCGTTCTTGAAGAAGTGATTTTCGACGCAGTAATGATCCTGCGTCCGGACCGTTTTGCAGACAGCCGTGGGTATTTCGAAGAGACATACAGGGCAGACGTCTGCATCCGCTATGGAATCCCTACAGACTTCGTACAGGACAATCACAGCAGATCCATTCACGGTGTTATCCGCGGCATGCATTCTCAGCACACGCAGCCCATGGGGAAGATGCTTCGCGTGATCAGGGGGCAGATACAGCTTGTAGAAGTCGACATTCGCAAGGGCTCTCCAACATTTGGAAAGCACGTGTCTATCGACGTCTCAGAAACCAACGGTCGCATCGTCTGGATTCCACCTGGATTTGCCAACGGCTTTGCAGTATTGAGCGAAACAGCGGACGTATCATACAAGTGCACGGCACTCTACAATCCAAGCGGTGAGGTCGGAGTAAACCCGTTAGATCCAGAACTCGGTATACGATGGCTTATTGATACACCAATCCTGAGCGACAAGGATGCGAACGCACCCAAACTATCGCAGATTGCGTTGTAGTACTGTCTACTTACTGCAGGTCCTGAATCAGCTGTAGTGCATCCTGCTTACGTTGCTGATCGCCCGGCTCCTTGTTCTGGAGTCCAGCAATGCGCTGAGCTGCAGCAATACCATCTTTCTCCATCTCCATCTCTGCCAGACAACGAGCATACTCGAGCTCGAACATCACGAAGTTTGGACGCAACTGACGTGCCCGCTTGATGTTTGCATAGGCCTCTTCGATGTTGCCCCAGCCGAGTCCAAGTGGCAAGCGCACAAGCTTTGGCTTCTTTACCAGATTAAGATGTGTTCTGCCCAGGATGTAGCAGGCCGCTGCAAGGCGTTCTGGAGTGTCATTATTGAGTTGAATCGCTTTCGTCGCGTCATCGCGCACTGAATTCACAACTGATGCAACCGAAAAGATCCCCTTGAAGAGAGCAATCTTACCATTTGCAGCGGCGCGGTATACGTAGCCTCCCATCGACTTCCCGTTCGAAGCGATGGCCTTGTTTGCGTAGTCAAGCGCCTTGTTGTAGAGCGGCAGCTTTTTCTCTTCCTGCCACTCCTGATCACCGAGGATCACATGTAGACGTGCAAGTCGAAAGAGCACATCATCTGACTTTGCATCTTCCTTGTAGGCAGACTCGATGGTATTCTTCGCCCCCTTCACATCGAGAGCTTCCATCTGTGTATCGTACTGTTTGCAGAGCTGCTGAACGTCTGCAATAGACATCGCGCTGGCTGTAACCAGCAAGACAACAAGTGCGAGCAATTTGATCATGGTGCGTTTCCTAAAATTTGGGGCATGAGTCTAAAAATACACATGCCCCGTACGACACAATAGCCATACGGGGCATGTTGATAAATATCAATTAGAAGCTGTATCGAATTCCGAGCTGGAGTTGGTAACGCGAAAGAAGATCATCGTAACCAAATGGATTCTTCTTATCCGTGTAACTGAAGATCGGGAGGTTGTCACCAACACTCGCATCCTTGATCATTGTAGATGTTGTCATGCCTTCAAAACGAAGCAGCAGGTCGCGGTTGTTGTTCACGCTCTGTACCCGACCCCATTCTGAATTGATTAGGTTAAGTGCGTTGATACAGTCAAGCGTGATCTCTAGGCGGTGCCCATTTGTTCCGGGAACTGGAATCTCCTGAGCAAGACGCAGATCTAACTGGTGAACAAAAGGTTCACGCGCTGCATAGCGGTCCATGATCGTACCACGAGCAGCGTTCAGGTTTTCATCGCGACTGATGTATGACTCTAGCTGCTGACGAGCAGTAGAGCTAGCAAGAACAAGTGAATCGCGACGATTTGCACCAGATCCAACAGAAACTACGCGCCCAAGCAAAATCTCACTTTGATCGTTTGCATTCTTAGGAACATAGATCAGATCATTTTCTGTCTGGCCATCAGCATTCAGGTCACCATCATACACATACGAGAACGGACGTCCGCTGCGCATTTCGTAGAACGCACTCACAGTTGTTGCATAGCCCCCTGCATATTCAAAACGCTTACTGAGAGCTGCCGCTAACCGGTGCGGGATGTCGAAAAGAGAGGCAGAGAGATCAACCTTGTTTGGATTGTCCTTGATGTGGTTAAAGCGCCATTGGGAAACGGCTTGAGAAGACAGACCAGAGTTTTGATCAAATGAGCGAGCATAGGTGTAAAAGACGCTCGCGAACCAACCATTGGCAAACTGCTTGCGGAGCTGTCCAGACACGCTATAGCTATATCCTTCACTTGTGTTGCTGAGCTCAATGATGTTTGTGAACGGTCCATTGCGGAACGATCCAACATTTGTGCGAGGCGTAGTGTTGCGGCCAGAATATGTTCCGTACACTCCACGACCATCTGCTAGACGACGTGAAGCGACAGTATCAAGGTTAAGATCTGAATAGTAAATGTCGTTGAGACTCTTCGTGTAGATTGCCTCAACCGTACCATACCAGCCATCGATTACTTCGCGGTCAGCAGCAATATTCAAACGAAGATTCTGCGGCATCTTGAAGTTATTTGCTGTTACGTTGAGTTCCGTGACGTTACCAACTCGTGCATAGTTAGCAGGAGCGGCCGGATCGAAGTTAGGATCAAAGCGTAGTGTATCATTTGCGCTAGCTGGACGGATATCAAGACGTGCGATTTCTACACCCGTATTTGAATACTGGTTTGAGATCCACACAAACGGAATCCGGCCAGTGAAGATACCAGCACCACCGCGGATTTGTAGCGGTTTTTCGCCACCTGAGTTCCAGTTAAATCCTACACGCGGTGAGAACAACAGTGTGGCACTTGGAAGCTGATTTGTCAGTAGTCCAAGACTTCTTGTCGAATCCCTGTTCAACTTGATTGTTTCGGCTGTTGAATTCTTCGAAGCTTCATCAAAGAAGATCGGCATGTCTGCACGAAGACCAACAGTAACCTTGAGGTTATCAGCAACTTCCCATTCATCTTGTGCATAGAGTCCAAGCTGAGCTGTTGCAAAGCTTGCAGCCCAATCGGAGGCATAGCCAGGACGAGCAAATGAATACTGCAGGCGCGCAGCCGTGCCGTTACGCAGATCGTTCAAAGAGTTAAAGCTCCACGTTCCTGCATTGTCGCGGATGAACAGGTTTGAGAACGAGAAGAACTCATTTTGTGTGCCAAACGTAAGCGTGTGATCACCCATGCTGTAGGTGAGGTTGTCTGTAACCTCGATCACATTTGTGCTGAGTTTGTTTTGCAGTGAGAAATTCTCTGCTCCAGCTGTGATACCGATACCCGTGATTCGGGAATCAGAAACAATCACCGTTGGGAATTTTTCACCTGCGATCTCGCGTGAGTCGCGGACGGTTGTATAGCCAACGATCAATTCATTCGACAGATCATCTGATAATGCCGAGTTCAGTTGCAAAACAGTGCTGTTTGCAATGCTGTTGAACGTGTACATGCGGTTGCCAAACAAAACACCTGTTCGAGATGGATTATAGATATCATCTGCAGCATTCACCATGTTGTGACGAAGCGTAAGTCGGTTCTTGTCATCAAGGTTCCAGTCGAGGCGAGCAAAGATCTTGTTCGACGGACGGGTAACCTGCTGGTTATCCAGCACGCCGGCATTATAACCGTAAACTGAGTTGAGGATAGAACCCACCGTATCAGCAATCGCATTGATTAGTGCACCGTTTGCATTCTGGGAGAATGCTAGCTGCGGTTTCGGCTGTGTACGATTGGTCTGCTCAGCGTTGACGAACATGAACAGCTTGTTCTCGATGATCGGTCCACCTACACGAACACCTGCCTGATACTCAGAGAATGAGGCAAATGGTGTACGAACAGTTGTATCACGAAACTCACCAACTGGTAGCGTAGAACCATCAGCAGCCCTTGAGAGGTAATTGGTTGATACAAGATCACCGATCATCTTCTCGTTACGTGTGAAGTAGTATGCAGAACCAGTCCATGTGTTTGTTCCACTGCGAGTAACTGCATTTACACCGCCACCAGCGAAACGTCCCTGACGAACATCATAAGGGGCTACCAATACCTGAAATTCTTCGATAGCGTCAAGTGATATCGGCGTAGTGTTTGCCTGACCACCCGGAGTACCGTTGGAGCCCAAACCGAAGAGGTCATTATACTGTGTACCATCGATCTGAACGTTGTTGTAACGATTGTTACGACCACCAATCGATGTTCCACCCCCTGCTGAGGCTGTCTGGGGTGAAAAACGAACGAAATCTTGAAAATTTCTCGAGATCGTTGGGAATGATGTAATCACTTTCTCGGATACGGTCTCGCTTGCACCTGTAAGGTTTGAATTGATCGGCGTCGTGTTCAGAGCAACAACGCTGACCGCACCCCCTTCAAGAACACCTTCCTGCATGGCTACGTCAAACTTGCGTGTTTCACCAAGCGCGAGACTTTGTATCGTGTATTCTGCGGTTTTCATACCTACAGATGCAACAGACATCGAGTATGGTCCGCCGATGCGCAAACCTGTAATGATGTAGCGTCCATCCTTGCGCGAAACTGCTCCATAGAGCGTTCCCGACGGCGTATGGCGCAACTTTACAGTTGCACCAGCGATAATATCACCTTTGTCACTTCGAACTGTACCGTTAACAGTAGCAGTTGTCATCTGTGCATGCGCGGTTGGCGTGATGGCCATAAACACGGCAAGCACGAGTATCAACGTTGTCGCGAAACGCATACCCGGTCCTGATTATATGTGAATTGTTGCCTGCAAAAATCGAGGCTACGATCAGGAATCAGATATTATATCTTGCTAACAACAGCCAGAATTGGGGTCGCAGTAGATAAGGGGCTTCTTACCATAAACTGTGATACTACATATCCCATCGCGGTTTGCGTGCATTCGGTCGATTTCATCCTGCTGTAGGTACTGACGCAGCACATCTTCTGGCAGAACAATTGGCTTTTCCTTCTGTACTTGCACGTTCTCGAAGCCAACCTCTTGTAGTAAACGCAGATATTCTTCTTGCTGGATGGCCCCAGCAACACACCCGGCATACATCTCGGCATCATGCTTCAATGCTTCAGGAAGTTCACCTCGAAGCACTACATCGCTTACGCTGAAATGTCCGCCTGGTTTAAGAATCCGAAACATCTCAGCAAATGCGCTGCGTTTATCGGGCACAAGGTTTAGCACACAGTTCGATACAACTACATCGGCACGATTTGCCGTAATGGGGATATGCTCGATCTCGCCAAGTCGGAACTCAACGTTATTGAATCCGAGTGCATCGGCATTGTCTCGTGCCTTATCGATCATGGCCGGCGTCATATCGATACCAATCACCTTGCCGTGCTCACCCACGAGTGCGCGAGCAACGAATGCATCATTGCCGGCACCAGAGCCGAGGTCTACAACTGTATCTCCTTCTTTGATCTGCGCGAACTCTGTCGGGATGCCGCATCCAAGAGCAAGATCAGCCCCTTCAACATATCCCTTCATCGCTGAGTAGTCCTCAGAGAAGATCGTATAGTCCACTGTTGAACAGCCCCCTGCCCCACAACAGGATGCAGCATTCTGTTCCTTGGTTTGTGCGGCAATCTGTGAGTACTTCTCACGAACCATTTGTTTGGTTGCTTCAGCTTCGGTTGGGGTGTTCATGGTGCAAACCTACGGAGAGTAACTTCATCACATCATCGTCTGTAACCTCTTCAAAGGAATCATACCATTCGCCTATGGAGCCGAGATCATGCGGGGTATGAAGAACGATCAGGTCTTCTACGAGCGGACGTATCATACGGACCGCCTCCATGCTTGCTACGGGGCTTACCACAACAACGCAGCGTGGATGTTCTAGTCGCACAACCTCTACCGCGTATCGCATTGTGTTGCCCGTTGCGATTCCGTCATCTACGATCATCACCGTCTCCTGATGCAGGTTTATACGTCCAATGCCGTACTTCTTCATGCGATCCTGCAGAAGGCCGCGCTGACGCGTGATTTCAGCATCGATGTATGCCTTTGGAATTGACGCATGAAGAGGATCGATATATGCCCCCTTCAGACTAACAGCCCCAATTGCATACTCCTTGTTCTCAGGATGCGAGATCTTTTTCACGAGCAAGGCAGAGACGTTCCAGTCGAGGTACTGGGCAATTTCTACGGCTATCGGCACACCGCCCCGAGGGATACCCATGACGATTCCTTGGTGTCTTGCATACACGCCAATCATCGGAAGCAGCCGGCGCGCGGCGTCGTTTCTGTCACGAAATCTCATACATGCAGTATAGCGCCCCGTGCTCTCTGTATCGATACGACATCCTAGCTGGATGCCCCGTATCTTTGGCCCTTCAACTCTTTACCTACCCCATGATTCGGTTCCACCACATCGTCAGCTGCATCATCCTCATAGTTGCGGCCTGCTCCAGCGCCGCATTATGGAGAGTACTGTTCCCAGGCAACGTGTTCATCATGTGGATACTTGGTGTATCGGCAATGGCGGCACTCGCAACCGGGTATAGGTATCTATGCTCGACGAGTATTCGGATCTCCGAGACCGCATTCCTGTTGTCTTTGATAAGCCTAACTCTTGTTCTGCGTCTATGGTGGGTTACCAGTGCCGGAACCATACCTATTGCAGACTTTCTGGGGTATCAGGAGTATGCACTGCAGGTATCATCGGGTAACGTTATGGGATTTACACCGGTGATGACGGTCTTTCCCTTCAAGTTCTTCTACCCGATGTTTCTCGGTGGCCTGTATTGGCTTACCACACCATCTCCAGTTATCGCACAGCTTCTCAACGTTGTGTGCTCCGTGATTATCGCATTCCAAGTTTATCGTCTTGGCACAATGGCAGGGGGCGAGCATACTGGAAGATTGGCAGGTCTATTCTTTGCACTATGGCCATCCCAGGTAGCATTCTGCAGCGTTGTTGCGCAGGAGCACCTGTTCCAGGTATTCTTCCTAGGAGCACTGATAGCTCTTCTACGCGCTCGAGAAATTGAGTCCGCACAACGATGGCTTCTATGGGGCATGTTGGCAGGAGCATCTCTCGGCATAGCACACGTGCTGCGTCCTGTAGCCATCGTCGTTGTTCCCACAATTCTAGCATTTGTTATCTGGGGCGCCGGACATCTTCGCAATCGTATGCGATTTCAGGCGGCAGTCTTGAGCTCTGCTGCTGCAGGCTTTATACTCGTAGCAGGGGGCATCATGGTGTTTGCCTCTGCCGCGGTCAATCAGCCACTCTGGAAGTCAAGCGCAGGATTTAGTCTCTACGTTGGAACATCACAGGAATCTCGTGGATTTTGGTCCGCAACGCATGCTGCAATACTTGACGAATACTCATACAACCCCGATGCCGTCCATAAGGCATCAACTCAGCGCGCGACGTATAACATCGTATCCGATCCAGCTGGTTTTGCTGCACTTGTGGCCACAAAGTTTGTCTTGTTCTGGGGCAGTGATGATTACGGCATCTACTACTCCACAGTTGAACAAGCTCCTACGGAAAGCGCCGTAACGATCTTTCGATACCGCAACAAACTAAACCTCGCGGCACAGGGCGTATACTTCTTTCTTCTTGCAGCGGCAGCAGTTGGGATGTACCGCGCACGAAAGCAGATAAACAGCGTTCTCTTCATCGCGCAGTCGGTATTCCTCCTGCATGTAGCCGCATTCTGCTTTCTCGAGATTCAATCTCGGTATCACGTGCTTGTGATTCCACTGCTCATGATACCAGCAGCAATGGTGTTTACCCCAAAACCATCACACAAGCTCACATGAGTAGTCCCGTTCATATTCCTGCGTTAACGGGGATCCGTGCTGTTGCTGCAGGAATGGTGTTCTACGGACATATGCTTGTAGGGCATCAGACAGAGATACCGGATCTGATGCGTTACGGGTGGACAGGCGTAAACATCTTCTTTGCGCTCAGCGGTTATCTGTTTACCTACCTCTACTCCGACAAGCTTCTGAACAATACGTTTTCGTGGTCTGATTACATCAAGCGAAGACTTATCCGCATCTATCCCCTGACAACCCTCCTGATTTGTCTGGCAGTGCTTTCGCAATGGGGCGAGTACTCCATTCCGAATATTCTGCTTCATCTAACGCTTCTGCAGGCGTGGGTGCCGGACTCAAGGCTATCGCTTATTAGTCCTATGTGGACGCTCACCGTTGAGGAGTCGTACTACTTCTCAGCTCCAATCCTGATATACGCTCTTGGCTCGGCTTACAACGATGTATCTCGCCGCATCCAGCACAGTAACAGCACTACACGCTTTCTCGTGCTTACATGCATCAGCGTGTTGTTGTGGCTTGGAACACTTGTGTTTGCCAATGGTGCTGTGAAACTCTATCAGAATGCGTTAGTGTATTTCACGAACTACTGGGATAACGAGGCGTGGACGTTTACGATTCTAGGACGCATCGTTGACTTTGTCTCTGGAATGCTCGCAGCGAGTATTGCACGGCACCACCTGCCAAAGAAGAACGTTGCTGGCGATGCCATTGTGATCATCGGAGTGTGCCTATACATTGCTGCACTTACCTGCATCACCTCCATGGGCGGACCTAACGGTGTTGGAGCTCATCGTCTGGGAATCATTGCACAGAACAGTGTAGGTGCAGCTGCGGCAGTAATCATCTACGGACTTCATTCAGGGGGCATTATCTCCCGTGTACTCGGCAGCAAACCAATGCACTTGATGGGCGAAGCATCATTTGCGCTATACCTTCTCCAGCTGATGCCCCTTCTCTGGTGGCCAAAGCTCGGAATGCAGATCTTCTACAACATGCAAGCGGCTGGCATGCACCACTATGTGGCAGCTACAGTTTCCTATGTCGTAATCAATCTCGTGTCTATCGGTGTATTCCTCGCGTTTGAACGTCCAGTGAGTCGGTATCTTCGACACAGATTTCTTCAAGAACGTGGTCTTGTTGCCTAAGCAGATGCGTTTACCGCAATTGAGCGGTAGTTTCGCCCCTTGATGAACATTCCAGCTCTCACAGGCATCCGCGCTATAGCGGCAGGCATTGTCTTTCTTGGTCATATGATCGAGTCGCACCGTCATGAGATCCCAGACACGCTAGAGTATGGATGGACAGGCGTAAGCATGTTTTTTGCGCTCTCTGGTTATCTCTTTACCTGGCGTTATGCAGATGCCCTGATTGATGGGTCGTTTCGATGGGGACGCTACATTAAACGCAGACTCGTGCGTATTTACCCCCTCACAACTATCATCATCCTTGTCTCGGTACTATCGCAGTTTGGGAGATATCAGTGGACGGACATCGCACTTCACTTAACGCTACTGCATTCCTGGGTACCGTCATTTCGATTTACGATTAACAGTCCAATGTGGACGCTTACCCTTGAAGAGAACTACTACCTGCTAGCCCCATTCTTTATCACGTTCTTTAGCAAGCTCAGAAACAGGCTCGATGCGCTGCGTCCTGTGTTACTTCTCGTAGCAGCATCATGGGTTGGTTTAATGTTTGTTTCAACAACATCTACTACGGCATACATCAACATTGTTGAAATGATATCGGGCTACCGTGATAACGAGGCATGGACCTTTACCATTCTTGGACGCCTGCCCGATTTTGCATCAGGAATGTTTGCGGCTATTGTAGCTCGTACTTATCTGGCAAGGGGCAAGCATTACGGTGATGTTTGTGTTGCTCTTGGTGTAACACTTTACCTGGTGTGCATCAACCTAATCATCGCCCACGGCGGGCCCCGCGTAGCTGGTCATGAGTTTCTGGGTACAATGGGTTTTCGAGGAATTGCTGTTGCTTCTGCCATTGTGTTTTATGGACTCCATGCAGGCGGGCGCGCATCAGCGATGCTTTCAACACCGCTGATGCTTCGTCTTGGCGAGTGCTCCTTTGCACTCTACCTCATCCAGTTTCTACCCGTGGGGCCCGTGAAGAACATTGGCATGTTTACACAACGAAGCCTTGAGTCGTTGGGCCTGCACTTTGTTGCCGCCGCGTTTGTCAGCTATGTGATCTTCAACATTATAGCATACGCTACCTACAGCGCTATCGAGCGTCCACTAGCTACGTATCTCCGTCGCTACGCGGAGTAAGACACAACCTTTTATCCCAGATACGCCGAATACATCCAGACCAGCTTTTCCTGCGCGCGGATGTAATCGCTCATGAGGGCATTCGTTCCTTCGTCATCAGCATCGGCCGACAACGTCAGGATGCTTCGTTGAATCTCAATGACAACCTTCATTGAATCGAGGATGTTCAACATTGCCGAACGTCCATCGGACACATGCGCTACGGCATGTATCGTTGCGTGCTCTGTGAATCCACTAAACGTGTGCAACGGCGTTCCACCCAACGTTACTATGCGTTCGGCGATCTCGTCGATCTTGAGTTGCAGATCCGTGTACAGTTCTTCGAACTTCACATGAAGTTCAAAGAACTTCTCCCCACGAATGTTCCAATGAAATCCACGAACATTCTGGTAGAACACGGCGTAGTTGGCTAGCAGCGTATTGAGAGAGTAAGCAAGCTCGCCAGCGCGAGCAGCATCGATACCTATGGCATTGCGAGTGATCATCTTAGTACAACCTTTGCAGGTGTGGTGTAATACGAGGATGACGATCCTTCATGCTATTGAGTACATTCATTGTCGCGGCATCTCTACGTATTGGCCTCTGGTCAATACCCTACCAAGTCGTCCTGAGTGTAAAACGGATGTTTCTGCCTGGCGCAGAGATACCAGATCCAGCAGTACGATACTGCAGATCAAACATGTTCTCGATAGCCCCTTGCATAGTTAGCCATGGAAGTGGCGAGTACGCTGCACGCACATGAGCAACCGCCCATGCAGGCAGCCCGCCTGGGGGGAAGTTGATATTGACAAGGGGCCGATCAGCTGGAGAGATATCGGGCTCGAGCCATGCTGCCGACCATTCGGCCTGAGCTGAAAGCACCAGTTCTCGACTTGCTTTCCATGAAAGAGAGACCATACCAAATGCTGGAACGACATGTTCTAACGGAACATCATTCGTAAGATCACGACCGTATGTATAGGTTGTTGTTGCAGTAAATGAAAGCTCTGGTGTAACATCTCCTCGAATACTCACAGAGACACCCTCGATCTTGCCTCGTCCAACATTTTGTAGAGCAGTAACCTCACTAGGCACACCGTTGAATTCAATCGTGTCTTGTCCATTAAGCCGAAAGGGCCGCTGCTCCATTGCATCCTGCAACCATGAGCGATATGCGTTCGTTGTGAACGTCCAATCCTCGGCAAACTCTAGCTCAATGCCCGCCTCAGCAGTCGTCACATAAACTGGTCCAAGCAGTGGGTTCGGCACAACGATTCTTCCTGGTTCAGAATCAAACACTTTTGCGGCGTCGTCTACATTGGGTGCGCGAAAGCCAGAGGCAACATTAGCATGTACTGCAAGTCTCTCTGCAGGTAGCCATGTTGCACCTATAGACCCGGTTAGTGCAGACGGACGCATTTCAATGTTCGTAAATGGCACACGAAAGAGCGTTGTGTCTGAAAACGCAGAACCCAATGCTATCGACGTTGCACGAATACCCGCCGAGATAGATAGCGATTCCGTGAAGCCCCATCTCAGCATTCCATATGCCGCATAGGTGTCGTATGTAGAGCCACCATCGGGATATCGCGTTACTGCAGGGCGCGCTATCGTTGTAACGATGTTCGATTCATGCGCAGTTGATGTAACATCTTGATGTGAAACTTCGATCCCATAATACACGTCTCGATCATACTCAGGATTGCCGATACGCAGACGTGTGTCGACATTCAGCGATAGAATCGATACCCGCTCCTGTTGATTACGAAGCCAGTCGCTTTGGAATGGTCGCGAGTGTCTTGACTCTTTGCACCACTGGTATGATGCTGTTATTGCAATATCGTCTGCCCAGGAAGAAACGTTGGTACCATTCAAAGTAATCGCATTAAGACTCAGCAGCTGCGGTCCATAGTACCACTCTGCACTTCGCGGACGCGAAACATCATTCTGTGTTCGAAGCTCCACCAACCTGTCATAACGAGGAATGTTACTTGATGTCGTGAACATCAACAGTGCGTTCATATTCCATGATTCACTGATGTTTGCCCGCAGTCGCTCCAGCACATTGATTTGACTATAGCCACTATACACTTGACGTAATGGACTCGTATTGACTACCTGTGTATCAACTCCGTTTAGCCTCGTCACATACCAGTCTCTTCTACCAAAATCCGGCACCTGAGGATTGAACGTACCTCCAGAGATAACATCTCCGAAGTCTGAGAAGGTAACTGCTGTATATGAGGCCAATCCATCACCCTGTATCTCTAGATCTGAGCTAAGTGTCTTCTCATTCGTGGCCGAACTGATTCGCAGCATGGAACTGCCATGATAACGCACAAGTGTATCCGAGTAACGGGGCTGATGTGTTTGAAACGTTATCACTCCACCCAATGCATCGGACCCATACTGAACAGAACCTGGCCCGAAGAGCACCTCTGTGCGTTCAAGTGAATTGGGATCTATCTGAATGATGTTCTGCAGATTACCAGATCGGTAGATGGCATTATTCAGCCGAACACCGTCTACCACCATCAGAACATTATTTGCTGCAAAGCCACGTAACCGTGGGCTGCCACCTCCGGCCTGACTCTTCTGCACGTATACTTCGCCTGTGGTGCTCAGCAAATCGGCGGCCGTCTGAGGATTGTTTGCTCTGACATCTTGAGCAGATACAACTGTAATCTGCCTCGAGATAGACCGCTGTTCTTCATCCCACTTACTAACGGAAACAACAATACGTTCCGCCATCTGCACTCGTGCCGAATCTCTCGATACCGTATCTGTCTGAGCTACAGCAGGAATTGATGCTTGACAAAGTGAGAGTATTAGAGCTAGAAAAAGGTTTGTCATTGCAAGGTGACTATACCTTTAACTTCAGACAATGGAATTGTGATTCTAATCTCTCCCATCACATAGGGAGCTATCTCATAGGGGTTGTAGATCAAGACAAGAGAATCATCTGTAAACATGACGTTTTCGCTTATGACGAATGCATCGCCAATCATGTCATAACCCGCCTTTCGCAACGACGCCTTTGGTCCAAGCTTCCTTTGCTTGCGAAAATACTTTTCTGCAATCCGAACAAACTCTTTCTCGTTGACGATGATGTCGCCGAGAACGCTGAGCTTCTTGCCCGTTTTTTTCGACACATGCGTCACACTCGTCCAAGAATTCCCATGCGCACCACCGGTAAACTCGTAGTGGGTTCGGTATAGCTGTATCATGTTCGTGGACATATCATTCAACATCACATCATCTTCGATGTGCGTTGAATCAACGAGAGACCAAGGTGCCTCATTGACATCATTAGCGCTGACTATATATTGTCTGAAAAGCGATGCCAGATCATCAAGCACCCGCTGAAAGTAAGCGCGGTCAACACGATATGTACCTTCTCGATCATCCTCAGAGCTTACTTGTACGCCAAACGACACAATCTCGTTTACCGTTCGCTGATATGCCGGCATTGATTCGTCTACGATGTAGTGTGCGTAATGAATACGCGACAAGCTGCTTTGCGATCCATTGGAAATCGTCTTTTCAACAACACCCGTAGTAAGATCACCCGCAATCAGCCCTAATGGCAGGCAGAATCCAAGCGCAGCAAGTACAATTCTTTGAATCACCGTGTTTCTCCAATTCGGTTGATAGCTAGCTTTTCTCGTTCGGGGTGCAGGTACCTTGTCAAGTGCACCATAAGTCCGTACTTCTCATCAAGCGCCATACCTGTGATAATGAATCCCGCCTTAAGCTTAGGAACAATCACGGCATTGTTTGACGCATAATGCTTCGACGTTACAACTTGAAAGCCCTTCATGTGGGCATAATCGAGCACGATGCTGAGGATTCTTGTGTAGAGACCCTTACCCCGATGTGCAGGATCTAGAGCAGTATTGCACATATAGAGGGTTTCGTGATCCTGCTGATAGGCATACGTCCACCCAACAAGTACTCCATTGTACGTAACAGCCCATTGCATTCGCCAAACAGCTGGAAACGCAGTACGTCGTTGCTGGGCCTGCTGTTGTTCTGCAGTCGATAAATGCGACACAACGTCTACGATGAGCGATGTCTTGAAATACTCTTCCTGACGGCTGGTATAGACGGCGTTGAATTCTTCAATCGTCATGTCTTCCAGCACATATCCATTACCCATATCCAGAGGGAGTTGCATCATACAAGCAATCTAACTGCCTTGTGATGAACCTTCACCATAATCGGCGTGAAGCCAACGAACTCACCGTCAATCTCTATGGGAAGGGGCTCGTTGGTTGTAATCGTGCATTCCCTTCCGGAATGATAGTGTATTCGAGGATCGCGAATAGGAACTCCCCGCATGAGATCCGGCAGAAAACGGGCATACGTCAACGGCCCGACATTCTTCACAACCGTTATGTCGAAAACACCATCATCGGGTTGGGCAAGCGGAGCAATGCCAATTCCGCTGCCAAACCACTTGCTGTTTGCAACTGCAGTGAGCAGCATTTCGTCGTCAATCAGTACATCGTCGATCCTAACTGACATGCGACGCGCTTTTGACGATACAAATCCCTGCAGCGTTGCCGTAACATATCCCAGCCGCGCAGGCAGTTTACGAAGCCCGTTTGTATATCGGCGGGCTACCTCTCCGCCGAACCCGACATCAAGCACATTTGTGCAGTATCTGGTTACCTGCTCAGCGCCAATAGTGCATTCAAGAACATCCCAGTCCTTTGCCTGTTGTGCGCTTATCCGTCGTTGAATGTCGGCCAGGGTTGCACGCGCACCTATCATGCGGGCGGTATCGTTGCCTGATCCGAGGGGGATGAGGAGAATTGGAGGTCGTGACTCTACCGGACGCTGCATCATCCCATCGATGACTTCATGCAGGGTGCCATCGCCCCCTGCAACGAGGAGTATGTCAGAACGCTCATCAATAGACGATGCGAGATCGCAAGCATGCCGAGTGCGCGTTGTACAGAGCAATTCTGCGGCATACTCACTAACGACTTTGCACACGAGCGGGTGACTACGAAGTCTACCATGGCATATCAGTATGGTTTTCATGCAGCGGAAAACTACACATGCTTATTATTATTTTGTGCGCTATGAACAGCAACACACAAGAAACCTATCGCATCGTCTCTCGACGACTTATCCCGATTCTCTTCATAAGCTATGTCATTTCGTTTCTCGATCGAGTGAACATTGGCTATGCCAAACTACAGATGGCCGCAGATCTAGGATATTCGGATGTTGTGTACGGGTTTGGAGCGGGAATCTTCTTTATCGGCTACTTCATTTTTGAGGTTCCCAGCAACATCCTGCTGCACCGTCTCGGTGCACGGGTCTGGATATCGCGCATCATGTTTACATGGGGCATCGTTTCTGGACTGTTTGCATTTGTGGACGTGATCCCGTGGGGTCCACTACCGGCGATGTTTGGTCTGCCAGATCATGAGTTTGGACTCTATGCACTGCGATTTCTTCTCGGATTAAGTGAAGCAGGATTCTTTCCAGGCATCATCCTCTACTTAACGTACTGGTATCCGGCCGCTATGAGGGGGCGAACAATTGCATCGTTTATGTTTGGAATTGCTGTTGCCAACATCGTTGGCGGTCCGCTCTCTGGCTTTCTTATGGAATACCTCCACGGAATTGGCGCATGGCAAGGATGGCGCTGGTTGTTCATCATCGAGGCGGTTCCTGCGGTTGTGATGGGTGTTGTACTCTATCTCAAGCTGCCAAATGGCCCACGTCAAGCCCCCTGGCTAACGGAGTCCCAAAAGCAGGATGTGCTTGATGCGGTTGCCTCGTCACAGGAACATACAAGTGGCACGGCCAACCATTCGTTTCGTCAGGCATTCTCGGACAGCCGCGTGTGGTTGCTCACATTTGCTAACATGCTCGGCATCACAATTACGTATGCCATCAACTTCTGGTTGCCAACGATATTGACAGAGATCGGTGTAGGTAAGCAGGATTACCTCAAGGTCGGACTAGTTTCTCTTATTCCATGGGGCATCGGCGGACTTGTAATGATCGTTATGGCTCGTAACTCCGACCGCACCCAGGAGCGCAGATGGCACATAGCCGGATCTCTTCTTGCATGTACTGTTGGCCTACTGATGTTTGCATTGGTCGATCCCGACCCGGTTCCGTCGATCATTGCCATCACAATCGTGACCAGTGGTACGCTAGCCTACGGTGGACTGTTCTGGAGTTTACCAACAACACTCCTTCGCGGCTCGGCGGCTGTAGCGGGCATTGCAATGATCAACTCTATCTCGAACCTTGGTGGACAGATTGGCCCCGAGGTTATCGGACGTCTGCGTAGTTCAAGCTATCATCCCGACGCCCCATTCTATGTGCTTGCATGCTTTACGCTCGTGAGTGCATTTCTCGTCTACATGGCAACACGACCCCATAAGCAGATTGGGTAGTGGGCATGCGGTGCTTGCTCATCTTACTGCTTGCCTGCGCTGTTGCAACACAGGCAAAAGAGTCTGATAGCACAATCTCGTGTACGAGGCTCGGAATTGTTGGGGGAGTAACAGCAGGCGGATTCATCGTAGGTCATGCAGTGCTGAATGACCTCTGGTGGAAGGGCACACCAACAGACTTCCATATCAACACCGATAACGACTATCGGTACGCACTCAATGCTGATAAGTATGGTCATGCAACGTTTGCATTCATAGCTACGACTGCCTATGCAGATCTCTTTCTCTGGACCGGCATGGACTCTGTCAGTGCTGTTTGGTCGGCCGCAGGAGTTGCAACCGCGTACCAAACCTACATCGAAGTCCGAGATGGATTTAGTCAGAAGTATGGTTTCTCATGGGGCGATATCACAGCCAACATGATCGGCATCTCGCTACCTGTGCTTAAGCACTACTACCCATCACTCCGTGCCATCGATCTGCAGATATCATTCTGGCCATCGCGAGATTTTCGTAACGGATATTACAACGCCATCATCGATGACTACACCTCAACAACGCATTGGCTTAGCGTTAACATCCACGACCTAGCACCAACGTCAACATTCAAAAATGTGCCGCCGTGGCTCGGGCTTGCCGTAGGCCATTCCGTACAAAACCTCGATGGCATGGGAGGGGGCCAGCACAGAGTGTTCGTATCACTTGACTGGAACCTTGCACGGATTGAGGGCCTACCTGCGTGGCTACGCGACATAATGCGGACGCTACATCTTTATCACCTGCCTGCACCAGCTGTTCAGATATCACCGAATGTGGTGTGGTATGGAATCAGGTACTAGGGACTAGGGACTAGGGACTGATTACGGATTACTGGGTACGTGGGTACTTGTCGCTATTCGCTGTTCGCTACTCGCTGTTCGCTACTCGCTGTTTCTCAAACGACGTCACTTCTTTGCTGCCGTCGAGTTTAGACCATACAACAGTTGTGGCTATTTCTGGGATGCCACGTCGTAGGATGGAGAGTTTGAGTCGATAGTTCATTCCTGCAACCACCTGACGCTGAGCTTCGAGAACGTCTACAAGTTGAACCGTGCCTTGTGGTTCTTGAACCGATACTGCATATGTTGCACACGCTAGAGCGTCAGCATCATTTGCATCAACGGCGGAATAGGACCCTGTCATTGTTGAGCTGGACGTGACAGTTGAGGATGTGGAGCCACAGCTCACAAGCATTGTAGTAACGATCATTGCGACGAGGAGTGAAGACGTGTTCATCAGAAGTACGATGGTATGGAAAACACTGCTAGTGGGTTGTTTGCTGTTGGTGTGCCGAGCGCACTCAACAGCGCAATATGCAGAACCGATTAATCACGGCGGACTCTATGTTGGACCGCGATTAGGGCTGCCATTTATTCTAGGGGTTCGTGGGCGTTACGTTGCCGCTAATGATGATCAACCCGTGTTCTATGTAGATGCTGATGCTGCTACGTCGATACTCATTAACACCTTGAGTATTGGTGGCGGGGTATATCCGCTGGGCAAGACACTGTACTTTGGTGGTAAGTACCACCAGTTGAGTACTCCATTGTTAGACGACCCCCGGGCAACAACCGGCTTATACAGCCTTGAACTAGGAGCTGCGATAGCATTGGGCGAACGTAGATCTTGGCTGTTGATGATCGATGGCGGACCAATTCTAAACCCAATTGCGGAGCAGCTTCAACAGTCATCAGAGCTCAGCATATGGAAGGTACTGCCAAACGTTACTCTTAGTTTGGTCGGACGGCTGTTTTAACCTTTACGATGTAATGCGTAGAGTGGAGCTGCTCACAGTAACTGTGTAGCTGACAAGGTTTGTTCTTGCGGGTCCGCGCGCAACCGCCCCATTGCGAGAGAATGCAGCTCCGTGTTCGGGACATTGAAACTGATTTGCCGACTGTTGCCATCTTATCGTCGCACCTTCATGCGTGCAGGCACTCTGTACTGCAAGGTATTCGCTCTCTGCTACACGGGCAACAATGATTCCGTTGGTACGCAACGAGCCCCCTACTTGCTTTAGAGCGGCGTTTTCAGGTGCCGTTAGATCTAGCGTGATGTCTACATCCGTTGGAGCAGTAGAAGACGTACAGCCACCGAGGCATTGAGCTAATCCCACGCCCGTGGCAAAGACCGTAAGTCCAAAGAAGGACTGCTGAACAAACTCTTTACGATTCATGTTCGGAACCTACTTGTCGATGAAAAACGTACAACTGTGCAATACCGTGAAGGCTGACGAACGTTACAGCTCACTGTTTTATGATCGTGAGAACTATTTACAACCGAGCAGCGTTACCACTTTTTCTAAATTCGCTTCATCTCAACAGTCAAATCCACATGAAAAATTCCGTACCGTTTCTATCGCTGATCGTAGCGCTCGTTATAGGCTGCAGCAACACACAAGACAAACCAGTTCAGCAGGAGGTTATGCCTCCTCTAACACAGGCCGAGCAAAAGGAACTGTTCGAGCAAGCGTCTGCGTTGTTTCCGGCTCTGCCGAGTTCTATGCCGGGTAGCGAAATGGATTCACCGGAGCTTGTTGCGTTGGGCAAAGAGCTCTACCATGATGTTCGGTTGTCTATCAACGATAAGCAGTCCTGCAACACCTGCCACAACGTGGATAACGGTGGTGCTGGCGTAGATAACGAACCTACCTCACCAGGAGCACTCGGAAAACGTGGCGCTCGCAACAGCCCATCCTCGCTGAATGCAGGCTTCCACTTTGTACAGTTCTGGGACGGTCGTGCCGAAGATCTCGAAGCTCAGGCAAAGGGGCCAGTGGTAAATCCTGTAGAAATGGGCATGGAATCTCCGAAGACTGTTGAATCGAAACTCAGTACCGTAGAATCATATAAGACGCAATTCGCAGCTACGTTTCCTAAGGATAAGCGGGCACTTACGTTTGGAAACGTAGCCAAGGCTATTGCAGCGTTCGAACGCACGCTTGTAAGTCCGTCTCGATATGACAAGTGGATTGGTGGCGATACATCAGCCCTGACGGCGCAGGAGCAGCGCGGACTTCACACGTTCATCAATGCTGGCTGCATTGCATGTCACTCCGGTTCGTTATTCGGCGGTGGGATGTATCAAAAACTGGGCCTTGTGAATCCATACCCATCAAAGGATGCCGGCAGGCATGGCGTAACAAAGGATCCCGCCGATAGCCTGATGTTCAAGGTACCATCTCTGCGAAATGTAGCCGCTACATGGCCGTACTTCCATGACGGCACTGTTGGGACGCTAAAGGAAGCTATTCGACTAATGGGGTGGCACCAGGTAGGCACAAAACTCTCTGATAAAGAAGTTGCCTCAATCGAGATATTCCTAAAGGCTCTTACGAACGAAAAGATTGCCGCAAAGCATACCACGTCGATCGCTTCGCGATAGCTTGTGCCGTTGTATATTGGTGTACGACATTATTACACCAATGACCAACATACTCATGAAAATTCTTGCCATACTTCTTGCTGCCAGCACGCTATTTCTCTCCACCGGCTGTGCTACGATTCTCAAGGGAAGTCATGAGACTGTAGACATCACATCGGACCCAAGCGGAGCCCGTGTGCAGATCAATGGGATAGACGTTGGCACTACGCCCGTTTCTGCAAAGGTCGATGGTACAGAGAATCAGCTCATTCAGGTCCGCAAAGAAGGCTTTGACTCGCGGTCCATGTTGATTTCAAGCAGCGTTGGTGCAGGCTGGGTAATAGTAGACGTAATCTGCGGTGTTTGGCCAATCGTTATCGATGCCATCACAGGTGACTGGAAGTCCCTCGATCGCAACGACGCACACTTTGTTATGGACAAGAAATAAGGAGTTCGGTCGAGCCCTACTGTGCTGACCGTTTAAACAACTGGCTGAATAGTCCCACAAGTGCCGCAACAGCGGTGATCTCCACAACATCTCCAACGAATGTTGCTTGGACGCCGTCTACGTATGCCTGTGTGGCAGATACACCAGCATATTGCACGAGCCAGATGAATCCACTGAGGTAGACCACCATTAGTGCAACAAGGTACGTGCCTAGGGATGATGTAAACGTGGCAAGGTTATTCTTGTCTGCCTGGAATCCCACGATAGCCAGAGCTGGAACAAAACCAAGAATGTATCCGCCTGTTACTGTCATGTCGGCATCCAGGCCGCTAAACCAAGGTATACCGCTTGCGCCCCCTATCAGATAGAGTATACCACCAAGAACCGACGCACGCATACCAAAGAGCGAGCCGGTAAGCATAATCGCGAAGCACTGCAGTGTTCCAGGCACAATTGGATTGCTTGGGATTGTTACCTGGGCAGACAATCCTAGGGCAATTGCAGTAGCGATGCCGGACACAATCAATCGAGTTCTGGTAGACATGTCTATTCCGATGTTGTTCTTATGTTATTTCTGACGACGTTACTGGCAGATCACCATGATCTTCGATGCGGCCGCAGTAGCGCGATTGCGAAGTGATTCGATCGTTTCGTTTTCGTTCAATGCAGATGCAACAGCAACTGCCATGCGGCGATATGGGCGTGTAGTTGGTTTTCCGAAGATGCGAATCTCAATGCCAGATTCGGAGAGGGCGGACTCAACTCCCTGATATGTTGGAGCAGTTGTCGAGTGTTCTGTTGCCAATACAACCGCAGATGCGGCAGCGTGCTCTAACTGGAGCCTCGGTATCGGATATCCCAGTACAGCACGGGCATGAAGTTCGAACTCACTAAGCGTTGTTGCACCAGTAAGTGTAACCATGCCTGTATCATGTGGACGCGGAGACAACTCACTGAAGTAAACTTCATTATCTGTGAGAAAGAACTCTACACCCCAGATACCCGCGCCGGAAAGCGACTCGGTTACGAGTGCCGCCATGCGCTGCGCTTCCTGCAAAAGCTCTGGCTTTACATAGTGAGGGATCCATGATTCTTGATAGTCGCCCCGTTCCTGACGGTGTCCGATTGGTGGACAAAACAATGTAGGACCATTCTTCTGCGTAACCGTTAGCAGCGTGATCTCACTTTCAAATGCGACAAATGCCTCAATAATTACTTCCATGAGATCACCGCGGGAACCCTCAAGCGCATACGTCCATGCACGGTCGATATCATCGGCATGTTTCACGGTGCTTTGCCCCTTTCCACTTGATGACATAAGGGGCTTTACAACACATGGGATACCAACGGCTTCCACAGCGGCAACAAACTCTTCATGCGTTGTCGCATATCGATACGTAGCTGTTTTGAGTCCAAGCTCCTTAGCAGCAAGGTCACGAATAGCCTTGCGATTCATCGTCATGTTTGCTGCACGTGCACTTGGAACAACGTGGATGCCTTGCTCTTCATAAGCAAAGAGGCGCTCCGTGCGTATCGCCTCTACCTCTGGCACGATGATATCTGGTTGTATATCGGCCACAACTGCATCAAGCTGCGATGCATCTAGCATAGAGATCACTCGATAATCATCGGCAACCTGCATGGCAGGAGCGTTTTCATAGGAATCTACGGCCACAACGCGATGTCCGTACCGCTTAACGGCAATGACAAATTCCTTTCCGAGCTCGCCGGAACCAAGGAGGAGAATTGTTTTCATCCCACAATTTATGGACGGGGTGGCTTTCTACTTCCAGTATGCGACGTACTCACCGTTTGGATCGTACATATTTTGCTGGTGTGTGATCGAGAAGTGACGTCCACCACGCGGGTCTGCCCCTTGGCCTGCTATGTATCTCCAGTTCCCCTCATTCGAGGCAGGATCAAGATCAACAAGCTGCATGGCAAACCATGCTTCCCCCCATTGCCAGGGTAATCGTAACTCGTTGATCAAATAGCTTGCTGCAATCTGACGCATGCGGTTGCTGAGCCAGCCCGTAAGGAGTAGCTCCTTCATTGCAGCATCAACAAATGCCGCTCCTGTTGTACCAGATGTCCAGGCACGAAACTGGTGATTCTCGTTTGCACGCTCTAACGCAGCGCTTGGTGTACGTCCACGCTGCTGAGCACGAAATGCGAAGAAGTCGCGCCAGACAAGTTCAAACCACAGCCAATACGTTCCGTCGTTGGCACCATGATCTTCTTCATAGTCCCATAAGGCCGTTGTGATCGTTCGTGCGCTGATATTACCAAGAGCAAGCCATGGTGAGAGTTTACTCGAGAAGCTAGTGCCTATCAGACCGTTGCGCGTTGCCTTGTAGGTGTCAACTGTATGCGATGCGAGATACTCACGCAGATGTTTCTGTGCCGTCTCTTCACCTGCTTGCCAACGTGCCTGCACGTAAGGAAATGCACTTCGTGCATCACAAGCCATCACATCATATCCAAGTTGTTCTGGCGACGGTATATCTGGACAAACAATCCCATCGGGAAGTGGTGGCAGAACAAGAGGAGCATCTACAGGTACCTGAACTGGTACAGCATGCTTTTCGAGCAGACGGCGAAACGATGTGAAGACCTCTGGCATGGCCTGCAGGTCAAATGGCAAGTCTGCTTTGTCATACATCGTGGGTGCAGCATTATACCATTGCATATCAGCACTGGAAGGCACTTGAATACGAAGCAGAAGGTCACTCCCTCGAGATCTGAGTTGCACTTGTAATGCTCGAAGTGAATCAAGAAGAAATGCTATGCGATGGGGTCCATATGAAATCGATGGATCAAGATCATACACAGGCAGCAAGGTGCTGGCTGTTCTGCATGCCTCTATCAGCCGGGGATTGTCGTGCAGACGTTGGTCTCTGCCAACAGGGAATAACCTATGCATGTAGACGTTCTCCTTTTTTGCGTCTGCATGCATCGGAGCAGTACTTTACCTCGTCCCAGACCTTTTCCCACTTCTTACGCCAAGTAAACGGTCTATTGCACACGATACACACCTTTGTTGGCAGATCAGCTTTCTTACGCATACTACTCTTGTAGTCCTTTTCCGTCGAGAATCTTGTCAACACATTTTTCAATACGCGAAGTCCGCGTAGCCGCCTGTTTTGCAGATGCAACATGCATCAGGTACCCGCGCTGTCTGCCTGGCGTGAGGGCATAGAACGCCTGTTCAAGCCCCTTGAAGCGAGCAAAAGCGTCTAACAATTCCTTGGGCACAGGAAGTTCATTGGCTGGAGATGTTTGAATCTTAATACCTGTTTGTTCAAGTACAATCGATTCAGCAACGTATGATTTGATCGTATTCTCTAACGGGGCTATCTGCGATCCATCGGTAAACCGCAGCACCTTGGCAACGCGAGAATTTGGTCCTGGAAACTCAAGGATACCCTTTGGGTCCTGAAGCAACGATCCGTTGAAGAAGCTTACAACAAACGACGATGCAAAACCTCCAAGCAGAACAAGGTTTTTGTCATTGTAGGTGTAACAAGGCTGACCCCACTTGTAGGACTCTGTTAGGTCCGTCTCAAGCATGATTTCTCTGAGTGCCAGCAGCTCCTCGCGCCATTGCGGCACGTGACGGAAGAACGCATCTACACGGGGATCTTTAGATTTCATTCACGGAATGTACGGTTCAGATGCAATTGGTCGGTGGTAGCAACAATTACGTAGAATGATGTTAGTTTGATGCGGTGGTCGATGTATTCGTTACGGAATTACCGTTTGTAGAATCAATGACACATGGCGAGTTGTTGGAATAGCAGAGTACTAGAAATGAAGAGTATTTATAGTCTGATTGTCCTCGTTGTTGTGTATTTGACATCTTCGGCTAGCGCCGTTGGAATAGCGGTAACTCGCTTAGACGATCTGCTTCTTGTCGACAGTACCACGACAGAATTCGACGTGGAGTCAGAGGAGAAGTACTTCGCCATCGATGCAATTCTCGATGAAGGCGTTGAAGGTGATGACATGGCGGACTCTATCAGGCCCTACATTAAGGGGCTCCCTTTAGAGTATCGGAAGCGCATTTTTAAAGAGCATAAGCGCGCTGCGTTTCAGGATGGACCCAATTTTGCCTCTGCTTCCATGGGCTTTTTGTATGTACCGGTGATTGCATCGATTAGACAGGGCGATGGAGTAGGTATTATGACGGGACTGGTAGGAATTACAAGTTTAGTGGCACTTGCCTCGAGTCACGGTAGCTCAGAGGTAAGCAATACATCCAGCTACCTAGGAATCGCAGGGGTTGGTCTTCTTGTCTACACTGCTATACGGGCAACGGTAGTAAATCGCCGTAACATCGAGCATAACTCAGCGCTCAAAAATGCTCTGCAGCTGCCAACAGACTTTTCGTATTCTCTAACTCCAACGTTGCGCTTGTTACCCAACGGAAGCGTAATGCCTGCACTATCACTTAGTGTTTCTCTCCAGTAACAATCAAGGAAATCATCATGAAGTTGATATTACGGCTCTTGAGCATTGTTGTTGCCGTTGTTTTCGCATTCGTTTGTGCATCTAGTCAAGATTCAGCCGTTGCTGGACAGAACGTTCCAATGCCATACAACGACGTCGACAGCACATTGCATATAACTCATGACCAGGATGTTCAAGCTGTTGAAAATTCGGATTCGCAGGGATTGACTGCCACCCATCAGCAGGACTCTAGCAGTGCAGAGCGAGAGGCTGAATCCTACCAACAACTCTCTAACCAGTTATTCTTTGCACGGCATTCACGTGAGGTTCCACCCTTATCACCCGTGCATGTCGACAACATATCGCCAAAGTACCGACAAGAACTATATGATAGGTATAGCAGGACCAGCAGCATTATTCCTGCACTTATCAACTTCTTCCCAATACCATTTCTAGGTACAATAATTCTTGGCGATTCGTTCGGTGGGTATCTCATCGGTGGTGCTGCATTACTTACGTTTATAGCAATACCCGGTAAAGCCTCACAGTGTACGGAGTGTCAGCTCCCAGCAGATTTCATGCTTTATGGTGCACTTTTCCTCGCTGCCTGGGCTGCATTTCGACCGTTCTATCTCTATCAGAAAAACAGAAAGTACAATCAGCAGCTGGCCTCAATGTTGAGACCTCCAGAGCTCTCGTTTCTATCACTTACACCTATTCTGCAGCCATCTATTGCTGGCGTTGTTGTACCTGCTATGCAGTTAACAATCGGATTCTAACAAGAGATCCTATGATGATGTTTCGGTTTGTATTTGTTGTGTGTATTCTGCTGCAAATCGGTTGCTCAGGTGTTCGTGCGCCAAAGGATCGGCTTGTTAGAAAAGCAACGACCTATGAGACCGATCTTATTGAGTTACAGGAATACATCGGCAGTACACCTGTAGACGTAGTAGTCGAAGGCTATAAACCCGAAATGACGGCAGACATACCTGTTGTGTATTCGCATGATTCGCTTGAAGCCACGATCAAGCAGGCTGTGATCCTACAGATTAGTCCGATGAACACATACCTTCGTCCACGAGGAGGGCCAGTGACATCATATATACGAGTGCCTACCAACAACGTTGTACGCATTGCTGTTGATGGATTTCGACCACAACAGGAATCTTCTGCTGGTTCAGGGTGGTGGTTACTCCCAATATTCACTGGCGCATTCGCCATCATAGCAGCCTTTAGCTACAAACAGGTGTTCGTTAAGGATGGGTGGACAGGGTGCTTTTTTGTAGTGCTTGGTATTCTCGCTGCAGCTGTATGCGTTATATCAACGGTCACAATTTTACTTACGCAGAAGAGTGTAGCACCCGGCACATTGGAGCGGATATCGAAGTACTGGATCTTTCAGTAGCAAGTGATGAACCAGCTGTGCGATTGCTGAACAGTTATTCCTTCATGTTCATGATCGTTGTTAGTTCTGGTAATGACACAAAGCGGCTGTAGACCACAACTTGATCCAGGGCCCCTTCAAATCTTGGGTGCTGTTGAACCGCTTTTGAGGTTTACTTCTTGTCCATTCACCGTTACGTAGCCCGTTCCGTTATCATTTATAGCAAGACCTATCCATATCCTTCGATTAATGAAGGCAAGCATCGCGTATTCAAAAACGATGTAGATGCCAAAATGAGACACGTCCGGACCTTCTATGTCAATAATATTCGGTATTGTAAACATAGAAACAATCCGATGCTCTAGGTGAATCAACAAACATCAATGCACTTTCTTGGTGGCGGCGTCGCTGCTCATGTCTATGCGCTTGTGGCTAACGACATACTTGGCGATGCATTGCAGGGCGTTACAATGCTCGATGCATCGCATGCTGTGCCAGATCGCACACTCTGCGTCTGGAGCTCGGCTCGATCGCCGATTGCTTCGGCTGCTGTTGCACAGTGGGGTGTGATTCGCATCGGATATGGCAAGGGGCATGTAGATCATGTTATGAATGGTCTGCAATATTCGCAGTACACAGCCGCATCGATCCGCGCCTTGGCTGATGCACAGATGGAGATCACGAGGATAACTGGCAATGCAGAGCGGCCTGATCCTGATGCACAAGTATCGCTCGACTCGTGTAATCGCAACCGTGATCGCACGCAAGCCTCCGTTTCGCTGTTACAGCATTTTCGTGGTTGGCGCATTCGTACAAGTGAGTCCGTGTTTGATACGAATGTTGCAACAATGATGGACTTCCGCGTAGATCAGAACGATGGTGTCTGCTTTGTCTACGTGTTACCATATGCCGATAATGAAGCATTGGTGGAGTGCACTGTATTTTCTTCTGCAGTCTGGGATTCGGAGCTATACGAGGTGCGTCTGCGGAGCTACATCAAGGATATCATTGGGGCAACAGACTACGACGTGCTCGCAACCGAAGTTGGCACAATACCAATGACAGATCGGGTGCCGGAACGACAGCATGGTCCGTCGTGGATCGCTATCGGAACCGCTGGTGGACTCACCAAGCCAACTACAGGCTATACTGTTGCGCGCTGTGTGCGAGATGCAGAGTCCATGATGCGTTCATACCAGAGCACTGGTGTTTTCTCGGTGCCTCCTGCCCTGCCCGGACGATTCCGCTGGTATGATCGTCTGCTGTTGAGGATTATACGTGATGAGCCCCATGAGATACCAAGGATCTTATGGACGCTGTTTTCGCGAAATCCCATAGAGCAGATCCTACGATTTCTGGATGAGGGAACAAGTATTTCTGACGAAGTCAAGATTTTCTGGAGTCTGCCGTGGCGACCATTCCTGCGCGCAATAATCCGACGATAGTCTATGCATTGTCAGCATTAGTAGCAGCAGGCCTAGGCCTAGCTCCAACGCATATAGCTGTCATCATATCAGGCATCTTGATCGCACTCCTTGGGATACCGCATGGATCTATGGATCTGCATCTGATATCGACGCGTACCCAGCGAATTCGGGAGTTGGCGATATATGTATCCTGTATTGGACTCGTAATCGGTGTGTGGCTCGTACAGCCAGTAATCATGTTGGCGCTGTTTCTGATCAACTCAGCGTGGCACTTTGGTGATTGCGACCTACGCACAAGCCACAAACTAAAGCCCCTTCTTGCGCTTGCCTATGGCGCATCCGTCCTTACGGTGCTTATTGATCTTCGTGATCCCATCATTTGCGGAATCCTCGCTACGCTAACTGGATTCGCAGTTGATGCATCTGTAGTGCCATACTACAGCGTTGTTCGAACACTTGCATCGGCATTGGTCATTGGCATTCCCCTCGTTGGTGCCGATGAGCAGCATCAACGATCATTGCTTCAGAGTATCCTCATTGTTGCTATTGCGATGCTAGCCCCCTCACTGATGGCCTTTACATGGTATTTCGTAGTGGTCCATTCATGGACAAGTATGCATCGAATGCGTTATCATGTGGATGCCTCGAATCCTTGGACGTGGCGCATGCTTCTTATAGCAGCCGCTCCTCTAAGCCTAACAACATATGTGGGAATTGCTCTTACCCATATCATGTTTCCAGGAGTTGACATATTAGCAATGCTGTTCATCGCATTGAGTGCACTAACCGTGCCTCACAGCAGGCTGTTTCATCGCGTGTATAGTTCATGATGCAACGAAAAAGGGGCGTGCTAACATTTAACATTCATCACATACCGGTATGCTGCGAAGACTCATCGTCGTAAATCTCGCCTAACACTGTACGTGGTTTCGAAACAAGAACGTCAAATGATCAGCAAAACCTGTGAACATCATGGCACTTTACCCTAGTGACCATCGCCCAGCGACATTGAAAGTGGTTTACGGAAGAAGCGTGTAATCCACAGCAGCACACAGAAACCTAGTGCAAACCAAATAATTCCATAGATCGTTGATTCGGCCGATAGGTGAAGCCAAAGCACTATCGTAGCCAATACAGCAAGGCCAGGAAGAATGATGTTGCGCGTTATCTGAGCAATCCCGTTAACCTCTCGGCGGCGATACGCAAAGAGCAATATCACTGAAACATTAACTGACGTGAATGCAATCAGTGCTCCGAAGTTAATGAGCGAAGCAACGAATTCGAGGTCAAGCAGAATTGCAAGAAGTGCCACAACTCCAACAAAGACGATGGAGTACGCTGGTGTTTTGAACGTTGGATGCAGGTATCCAAAGAAACGAGATATTGGCCCACTACCACCTCTACCCATGACGTAGAGGAGTCGTGATACGGAAGCTTGTGAAGCAAGACTTGAAGCTACCGTAGCAGCAAAGGCACCAGCAGTTAAGAGTGTCTTCAGCAAGCTTCCGCCTACAAGGAATGCGATTTGAGGTAGTGCACTGTTCTGAAGAGATTCTGAGTCAAAACTTGACAGATCTGGAAACACAGACTGCGTAAACCATGCTGAAACAAAGAAAATGGCGCCACCAATAGTCAATGCAAGAAGGATTGCCTTCGGCACCAGCGATGCTTCCTTGGCCTCCTCCGTGTACATCGTGATTGCATCAAATCCAATAAATGAGAATGCTACGATCGTTGCTCCCGTCATCACTTTGCCAAGTTCAACGCCATCATGCCAAAGGGGCTGGAGCGAGAAGATGGTTCCTGTACCCATTCCGTTCATCAGTGCATTAGCTGCCATGACAACGAAAACACCAATAAAGACAACCACAAGTGCTACAAGAAACATATTCAGGCGGGATGTATTGGACATGCTATACATACACATCCCGGTTATCGCTGCAACGAAGACAACGATCCATATCCATGAGGGAACAGAGGGAAAGAATGCGGCCATATAACTTCGTATGATCACTGCATTGACCAAAGGCAGCAGGATGTAGTCCAGCAATGCTGACCAGCCAATGAGAAAGCCAAATTTGGGGCCGATCGTAGATGACACATACGTGTAGGCTGAACCTGCAGACGGAAAAATAACCGTCATTCTTCCATAACTGATTGCTGTAAGCAGCATCACAACGAGCGACATAACATACGCCGCCGGAACAACGCCGCCAGTCTTCTGTGACACTATTCCAAAGGTATCGAACACCACGGTTGGCGTCATATACCCTAAGCCTAGCCCAACAATGGACCATAGGCCAAGTGTTCGGGCAAGGTGATGGTGGCCCGTTGATTCAGTTGCTGTTTCGCTCATAGATATTACCCTTGTTGTGACATTTTCTCATCAGCCCCTTAACACGTTTCCCAGTTACTCTGATCCTGAAAGGGGCAGATAAACATCGGCACAGAGGACGATTTCAGTTCTTTCCCGTGCATTTGGATTTACCGTGATGAAGCTCTTATCGTCAAGGCAGTGCAGGTACCTTGCGTCGAGACGCAACTTACCCCATTCTGTGGGCTTGTATGTTAGCGTAGCTGTAACACCTGCTATTGACAGTGTGTTATCTGGTAACTCACTAACAATTCTGCTGTCCGTGAATATACCAGCAGGATCGTACACGCCTTCTACGCGCAGACCGGTTTGCCAGTCCTTCATTATATCGAAATAGGCCGCAGCAAAGCCTGTGACCATTGCTGCGGGTTCTTGTGCACCAACTGGCATTGTGTACACAACATCCACTTCGCCCTGTACGAGGGTGTGTTCGTATGTTACAACGCTCGAAAAGCTCGTAAACAGCTGATAATACTGGCCAGCGTCTGACTCCTCTTTACTCAGGAGGGCAATCGCTGTGTACGAATCTTCTTTGGGTGCATAGGAAAACACCGTCAACAGCGATGGTACGTCGGCGCTTAACGTGTAAATGGAAAACGACGAGACAACACCACCGGTCAGCTTTATGTCCTCAGCTGCATTCCAAGCCAGCTGCACACCAGACTGACACGCTGGATCTATAAAGTATGCCAACGACATGATGCCGCTGTAGTTCTCGAATGTGTTTACAGTTTCGATGCCTATGGGCGAAATGAATGCTCCTAACGAAAGATCAAACTGCTCGTTGAGATGGTAGCCAACCCAGGCCTCCTGCAACCATGGCAGATCGAAGTCCCATCCCGACTCCGGAACATCGCCATACTGAACTGCTATCGAACCGAAGATTGTTGGGCTTTCTACCTCCATTCCAACAGCCAGGAGGTTTAGCCCTAATCCACCACGGGGTGCTGAATTGGATAGATCGTACCATTGCTCCTCACCCCTCGGCAGTGAGAAGTGCGAAGCATATGCCCCCCCCATGAACCAAGGTGATAGCTGAATGGATGTTGAATCAGATGCGGTGGCAGATTGGAAACCAATGAGACACCACATCAACATGAAGGCTGAAAGCGTTTTTACCATTTTCGGGCAGATTAGATGCAGATGCCACAATATAGACAGTTCTTGTTTTTGCTGCTCTGTAAGTCCTTACGAATAAGGAAAACGGGTAGAAACAGAAAGACCCTCTGAAACCATTGGGTTTAGAGGGTCTAACATCGTTTGTATCCAACCACTTGAGGTGGTTCCGAGTGTGGTTCGGGAGGATATCTATGTGGTCAGGGAGGGAATTGAACCCCCGACACGAGGATTTTCAGTCCTCTGCTCTACCAACTGAGCTACCTGACCGGCTTGTTGGGATTGCGAATATAACAAATCGCAGAGAAAAGAGAATCCTTTGCATGTCACATTGTGCGGGGCTCGCTGCACGTAGAGTTGAACAACCTTGGTCAACTCTATGCATCAGTCTACAAAGGGGCAATTCCCGACACGAAAACAAATACGGTTAGTAGGGCGTGATTATGCATCTCCCGGTGCATACTTCATTACGATACTCACTGCCAAGAGAAGTCACCTCTTTTCATCAATCCATGGTGGTAAGGCCCACCTATACACGATCGGTGAAATTGCTTGTGAAGAGTGGTTAGCAACTCCTACCGTACGACCAAACTTTCATGTTGAGAAAGACTTCACAGTGTTTATGCCTGATCACATGCACGCAGTGCTCTGGATTCTGGATGAGAATGGAATACCCGTAGTCTATTCGTACGCCGATTCCCAACCAATAGTATCTCATGGATATACGGCGCAAAGCGTGTCATCAGTGATAAGCCACTTCAAAGCTCAGGTGACTCGTCGTGTGCGCGAAATGCTCAACCAGCCATCATACAAAATCTGGCACCGCGGCTACTACGAAACCATAATACGAGATCAAGATCATCTCGAGAACGTCCATCGCTACATCCAAAACAACCCATACCGCTGGCAGGAACGTCACAGATAGTCACAGGTAAGGGCGAGCCGGTGGCTCGCCCGAGAGGACATGGGCGCACGGACACATACGCACACATACACGGGCGGGCGGGTACACACACATGCACGGGCGAGCCACCGGCTCGCCCATACCTATCTGACACACACGCACACGCGGGCGGGTACGCACACACACACGGGCGAGCGGGTACACACACATACACGGGCGAGCCACCGGCTCGCCCATACCTATCTGACACGCACGCACACGCGGGCGGGTACACACACACATACACGGGCGAGCCACCGGCTCGCCCATACCTATCTCGCACACACGCACACGCGAGCGGGTACGCACACACATGCACGGGCGAGCGGGTACACACACATACACGGGCGAGCGGGTACACACACATACACGGGCGAGCCACCGGCTCGCCCATACCTATCTGACACGCACGCACACGCGGGCGGGTACGCGCACACACACATACACGGGCGAGCCACCGGCTCGCCCATACCTATCTGACACACACGCACGGGCGAGCGGGTACACACGCACACACGCACACGCGGGCGGGTACACACACACATGCACGGGCGAGCCACCGGCTCGCCCATACCGACATCACCGGGGTTTTACCACGGTGTCCACGCGAAATTCACGATGGGAACAAGGACGCCCCTTGGCAAGAGGCCAAGGCCAAAATCATAGGTGAGCTGGTTGTTGGTCTGACGAAGGCCCACGAACAGACCAGATTGCGACGGACGCGAGATATCTGCGCCCCAAAGTTCTCCAAGAAGATGCACATCATGCAGCTCTGGAAAGCGAATATCCATCATCAACCCAACACCAAGTGTTCCGTTGATGTATGGGAATTGAAAGGGGCTGGCAAGACTTCCAGTACTAACAGTGTACACGTCTTTGCCAACGGCTTTCCAATGCACCAGGGTTGTTACACGCGTGCGCTTGCCGGTAAAAGTTGCGGCACCATAGACGTGTCCAATAAAGTTCACATCTCCCACCCATGAAGCGTTGAACCCTACTGCGTAGAACTGCTTGCCCCCTTCTACGAGTCCGTTCTCGGCTTCGTAGAGGGTACTCTTGATGTTCACAAGCGAGAACTGATTTTCGGCGCCTATACCTGGAATGATTGTTCGGCCTGCAACAACGTTCAGATACGGCGTGTATCCTATACCTACAGTTGGCATTACTGCTTCGGTAATGCCAATGTAACTATCGTTACCAATGGGTTCGGCGTTAGGAATAAGAAGGCCTCTGCTGTCTGCTCTGTAACTGTCGATGTAGAGTCCGATCCACGCGATATTCTCTTCGTAGATCCTGATACGACCGTTGATGGTCGTAAGCTCGATGTAGTTGCCCTTACCGTCTTCCTTAACCTGCGTAGTTAGGCCAGAGAGTACATCACCGTTGATGGTGCGGACGTAATAGATTAGCTCGGGATCTGGGTCGAAGTTCTCAAGTGGAAACTTATCATCTGCAGAGAGCACAGTAATGCATGAAACAATGACAAGCATCAACACAAGGGCTCGCTGTAGCAGGGGGCTCATGCTGCGTTACTTTCTGTAGAAAAGGCCAGCTGACCGCATGCGGCGTCGATGTCTTCGCCAGATGACGATCTAACAAAGACGTTTACATCTTCGTTGCGAAGCTCACGAATGAACCATTCAAACTTCTCACGTGAAGACGGACGAAGCTCCTTTGCAAAACCCTGCGGCTGGGTAAAGTCGATGTCGTGAAACGGTATAACGTTCACCTTCGTGGGCATCCTCCGCGCAAGTTTACCAAGCCTACGAACATCCTCAATACTATCGTTGAATCCATCAAACAAGATGTACTCATACGTTACGCTCTTGCGCGTCTCACGGTAATAGTACTCAAGAGCATCGATCAACTCAGAGAGCTTATACTTCTTGGCAATCGGCATCAGTTCTGCACGCCTCTCCTGCGTTGTTGCGTGGAGCGATACAGCAAGCTTTATGATGCGTCCCTCATCTGCCATGCGAATGATACCTGGAATAACCCCCGCCGTAGAGAGTGTTACACGCCGAGGGGCCACCATCTTGGTGCGTTGGTCGGTAAAGATCTCGGTTGCAAGCATCACGTTGTCGTAGTTGTTCATGGGCTCGCCCATGCCCATGAAGACAATGTTTGTGATTGGCTTTGTTGAATGCTTCTGTGCCTCGAGAAACTGGTCTACGATCTCCCCAGATGTCAGATTTCGCGTAAGCTTCAGAGATGCCGTGGCGCAGAAGACACAGCCGAGGTTACAGCCTACCTGCGTGGAGACACAGAGTGTAAGCCTGCGAGGATGCCCGTCGGACTCGACCATCTCACTTGGTATCAGCACACTCTCTACCGAGCGTCCGTCCCATAGGTCAAATAGGAACTTCTTCGTACCATCCTGCGAGTGCTGCAATGTCTTGAGCTCCACACTTTGTGTCCGGAACTCAGAACTAAGCTTCTCACGCAGGGGTTGAGGTAGTTGCACGATGTCGTCGATTCCTGCTACACGCTGGATATATATCGCATCGTATACCTGCTTGGCGCGATACTTACGCTCTCCATGCTCTAGAAAGAGCTGTTCAAGCCCTGCAAGGGGCTGTCCCTTGAGCTCAATTGGTCCCTGTACCACGTCTCTTTGCGCTGTTGCCATAGTGGCAAAACTACTGACAAGCATCGAAACGGTGGAAAACCGGCAATTTGTTACAACGGTTTATAAATTATTTTTCAGACATCGGGAACTGTTACCCGAGCGTGAGAGTTGTGTTTACATCATTTTTTCTTGGAGGTACACGATGACCAACGTTCTACGCACTGCACTGTGGGTGCTTACGCTAATCTGCCTTGGAAGCACCACGGCATTTGCGGCAGGAGGTACACTGAATCCGGGTGACTACATCGGATTTACCTTCTTTACGGGCTACATGGCCATGTTTGCTGCGTCTGTATTCTTCTTCTTCGAGCGCGGCCGCGTCGCGGACAAGTGGAAGACGTCGCTGTTGATCTCTGGCTTGATCACCATGATCGCAGCCGTACACTATTTCTACATGCGCGGTGTGTGGCTCGAAACGGGCACATCACCAACGCAGTTCCGTTATATCGACTGGACGCTTACCGTTCCGTTGATGTGCGTTGAGTTCTTCATGCTTCTGCGTCCTGCTGGTGCGTCAACTGGCATGATGTGGCGCTTGATCGCTTCATCTGTCCTAATGCTTGTAGCTGGCTATATGGGCGAAGCAGTACAGCCACAGAGCAACGTGTTGTGGGGTGTTATCTCAACAATTGGTTGGGCTGGCATCATCTATGAAATCTTTATGGGCGAAGGCAAGAAGGTCGCTGCAGCTTCAGGTAATCCAGTTGTTCAAGCGGCATTCAAGCAGCTTAGCATGTTTGCACTTATCGGATGGGCCATCTATCCAATCGGCTACATGCTGCTTCCAGGCAACTTGCTCGCAGGAATCGCTCCACCATCGAACATGGACCTGATCTATAACATCGGCGACGCTGTTAACAAGATCGGTTTTGGTCTCGTTGTGTACGCAATGGCAATCAAGGATACGAAGTAAACATCCTTCCCAGTTTACAGGCTCAAGCGCAGTTGTCATCTCAGCATGGCGGCTGCGCTTGTTGCTATTGTACTACTGAGTGCCACACCCATGCCATTGCACCCAAAGGCCACAACCGTATGTGGGAGCACTCGCTCCACAAATGGTTGTTTAGTAGATGTAAAGGCCATTGTTCCCGCCCATCGATATTCGATCTCCACGTTGTCGTGATGCGGCACGATTACTGTGCGAAGCAGGTCCTCCAGCGCATCCTGAATAGTCGTGGTTGTTTCATGCGATGTAGTTTGCTCACTAGCGAAGTCTATGTTGCGTCCGCCCCCTAACAACACCCTGTCTCCAAGCCGACGGAAGTAGTAGTATCCTTCGTCGTAATGAAACGAGCCTCTGAGCTGCAGGTTATCAAGGGGCTTGGTAACCAGTATCTGTCCTCTTCCCGGACGGATCTCCGGAAGCAGATCGCTAGATACGAGATTCGGAATCCAGGCATTAGCTGCCACAACAACATTTTTTGCTGTTACTCTGACATCCCCTGTCACAGTGCGCACGGTGATGTGAGCACCATCGGCGTGATCTTCAATGTGCAGCACTTCGGCGCCGGTCCGAATTTGCGCTCCGAGCTGTGCGGCAATTCCCCAAAGTGTGCGAACCAGTTTGCCAGAATCAATGGTTGCTTCGTGCGGAGTACGAATAAGTGTTGCAACCTTATCGCTAAGACCATATTGCGCAGCAAGGGCAGTGCGTTCGGTAAATGCTGCAGGACCCAGTATCGACTCTATACAATTGTTTACTTCTTCGATCCGATGAACTGCTGGATGGTCATGCAGATATATCTCGTGTCCACCGTCATCAACAAATCCGATATCAGCCCCTTTACAGCGGCTTCTCAGGCGCGCTAGGCCCTCTACTCGCTGCCGAACGAGTTCGCGGGCACCATCTGTGCCAATCAGGTCGATATCTGAGGCGATCTCACTTACAGAACCAAAACAGGCAAATCCCGCATTACGCGTTGACGCTCCAGTAGGAACAAAACCACGCTCTAACACCAGAACGGTTCTTCCGCTGTTGTGCTCGAGAAAATCGATGGCAGTTGAAATGCCGATGAGGCCGCCACCAATCACTACGACGTCGGCCTCAAGCCAGGAGCTCTGCTCCCATATTGCATGCATTCACAAACATACACCTGTAACTCAATTGCCGTTTATGGTTTCTTACCGTGTAGACAACGATTATTGGATGCCATGCACACACTCATGACAGATGAGGAACTCTTTGCCCTGGTTCGCGACGACAATGACGAGCAGGCGTTTCGGAGTCTCTTTAAGCGCTACGACAAACGTCTGTACGCCTACTGTCTGCGTGCGCTTGGCAGCCACGACGAAGCTCAGGATATGTTCCAGACGATCTCGCTAACGGTCTACGACAAGCGACAGTCGTTCTCGGAGGGTTCATTTGCAGCTTGGTTGTTTACGATTGCAAGGAATTTCTGCCTGAAAGCCCTGCGTGGACGCAAGCACACCACGGAGTATTCAGACGAGATGATGCCCCCCGAAGAGCGGGAGCAGCACAGTAGCGATTTCATGCTGAAGCAGGCTCTGCACAGCGCCATTGCGCAGCTGCCGGAGGAGTTTCGCGAGGCTCTCGAAATGAAGTACTTTGATGACCTGCCCTATGAAGACATTGCGAAAACACTGGGAATTACGCTCTCACTTGCGAAGGTGCGCGTATTCCGAGCCAAGAAAATGATACAAGAACAACTGTCAACGATAATCAGTGAACTACGATGACGAATCAAGAACTGCTCTTAGGCTTCCTTGATCGCTCGCTTAGTGAGGATCAACTGCTCGAATTCGAAAAGCGACAGCAAGAGTCGCCAGAATTCGAGCAGGAAGTACGCGAAATGCTTACCGTGGAGGGTCTGCTTACGCAGTCTGCCCCACGTGTGCGCTACCCACTTGAGTTTCTCGCAAGCGTCGAATCTTCGGTTGCCACCAAGATTGTTGCAGGCGCAGCCGCCGCTGGAGTACTTGGCACTCTTACCAAGAGTGTGTGGGCGTGGATTGCATCCGGTGCTGCAGTTGCTGTAACTGGCGGCGCGATATACTACGCTACACAACATACATCCGAGCCGGCGCCGATCCCCGAACCCGCCGCACGAACAACAGCGGTGACTCCATCACCCGCTGCTGCTCCAGAAACACCGGCTGTAGTAAACCCCGAACCTGTTGCAGTAAAGAACGTAACACGCGTTGATGTAGATGCAAAGGCAACTGCAACGAACTCTGTTGTTGATCAGCTTCGTGCTGATTACGAATCATGTGCTATCGGAAAAGATCCTGTGCGATGCAGTCAGCTTGCACTGCAGCTAGGACGCAAGTATCGTCAGGTAGGTCAAGGGACCGAAGCACAGAGGTTCTTGCAAGCCGCCGTTGAAAATGCTCGCGCTGCGCGCCTTGCTCAATTCGAGGTTGATGCGCTGGGTGAACTTGGCTTACTCGCGAAGTCACGCAGTAACCTTTCTGAAGCCCGTGGTTTCTTTGAACGTGCAGTTGAACGTGCAACGTCTGCAAGGCTCACAACAACAAAGTGGCAGACCGAGTTAGAGCAACTATCGAATAACTAGCGAACAAGTTCACAACGCCCAATGTTGTGTGTGTGTGGAAGAGCGTCATCCGTGTTACGGTTGGCGCTCTTCTTGTACATAGGCCTTTGTGCCTTCTTCATATAACAGTAGTTCAGGTCCGATTAGCCCCTTTACCGCCCATGCTGGTGAGAACACAGTTTTTTGTCCGGACGTAGATGCAGCCTGCTGCATTGCAGCATTGCGGGCAATGTGTAGAATCTCTGTGCGCCGCAGCGGCGTTGCGCGCTCGGACGGACGCAGCGCTTTCGATGTAAGCTTCAGTAAGGCAGGTTCACTTTGCGTGCTTGTGCCCTCGTTGTCCTGCAAACGAAGGATGAAGGACAGTGGAGATTTCATTGCCACATCTGGAGACATCACATCGTTTAGGTCTATTGTAACCTCGTGCAGTTCTCCTGTGCTGTCGCTTACCGAATACCGATCCTCTTTGTCTTGGATTATTGCAACACTCCATGCACGCAAACCGGCCTCGCTGATAGCATCTGGTGTTACCCGAACATTGGGAAGTCTTGCTTCTACAAAACTCACGTCCCCTGCAACAGGTAGCAAGAGTTTACCTGTTGGATCAGAGATTACAACACTTGCAGGCATCACATTAGACGCATCGTCTACCAGCCCGCGCTCTGATGCCACAACAACAATGCGCGATTCTTTAATGTTGAAACGCGTGCTGAGATACGTCCTTACAGCCCGCAGACGCGCGTTGCCCGCAGTGGTATCGGAATCTGAGACATACAACTGAAGCTGACACGTGCTCTGCTTCTGCGTGCGCATTCGCTCGCCAACGATGTTGAGCACGTGATAATGCCAGTGACCTTCTGTCGTAAGTGCCATGCGTGATTGATATGCCGAAGCAGCTTCTCGCGTAAGCTGAACATACCTGCTCGGTATCTCGGTGGAGGCGGAGTCGAACATCACCATAGGTACTATGGGTACGGTTCGCTTCGATACAATGCGGGTAGCAGTCAGTCGCGCCTTATCGGTGATTGCTCCATCATCATCAACAAACTGTAGTGCGATCGAGCCTCTCAATACACTAGGGGGCTTGGGCACATACGTGCGATATGTCTCTTGAACTCTTCTATATGCCGAACCATTGTTCTCAAGTGTGTCAACAACAACATTCGACAGTTCAGTCGTGATCTGCGGAATCCCCGCGCGCAGCTCTACAAGTGTGTCACGCTCTACAAGTGTCTCGAGAATTCGTTCTTGCTTTGCAACAGGCAACGACGTTTTCTGTAGACTATCGACGGACGCGACAGTGTCTCGCTGCGTTCCAGCTACATCGAGCCGCACCCTGATGCCAACAGCTGCATCTACTCCATGAATGCTGTATGCTCCATCAGTTGTAACATTTACGAGAGAATGCTGATAACCTATGCGGGGAACAATATGTACACTCCCATTCGATACAATTGGAAGTTCTGCTGATGCATGAAGTGCAACAGAGGGAATAATCGATCTCGTATTGAGGATCTTGCCGTTACCTGTTATCTGCTCTAGGCGTCCGTCAACAAACGTCAATCCAGAGGGGTCAAAAAACCTCATAGTCTGCGTATATCGCGAACCCATCAGAATGCCCACCGGAAGGCTTGCCTCTACATTGAACCATGCAGTGAGAGGATACCTAATCCTAGGTGTAATCGTAAGAAGCTCAACGCGGGCCGAGATATCATGTTGCAGAGTGGCGATGTACAATGATCCGTTTTCGAGGGCAATTGGCGCACGTTCCTGTCCGCTGTATCGCATCGACACCGGCAGGTATCCAACACCAATGCCAAGCTGCGCGCGTGCGGTGTTCATCACGTCTAGACCGACACTGAATGTTCCGCGTTGTGTGGAGCTTGACGATGTAGACGTAAACTTGATGCTCTCTGGACTCGGTATGCCGGACACGTCACGAAAAGAACTCATCGGCAGCCAGAGAAAGCCGCCACCAAACAGTTCTACCGCATGCAACTGCGCTGTGACCTCAATGGAAGCACAGCATAGAAGCACAACTAGTAGTGAAACACATCTAGCACGCATCATGGGGCTTACTGAACTACGAAAACCCGTACGGTGCTGTTGATGGTACCACCCAACGCACTCTCCACAATGCATCGCGCGTAATAGGTACCCGTGGGAAGCACGATGTCTGCCGTGCCCGATGATGCTATCGTGAATTCACGTGTTCCACCTCGAAGTGCTGATGTAAGATCTTCTCGTATCACTCCGAGCGCATCAATGATCACAAGACTTCCTGTCCCCTGAGCAAGATTCTGTAATCTCAATGTCGATGCCGACACTACCGGATTAGGATCGATGTCCAGACCAAGCATACCCTGGAGAGGATTAGCCAGCCGAGTACGTCCATCAGCGTAACGCCACACGTTTGTGATCCGCATCAGGGCGGTGGCGCCTGCAAGTGTGTCGGTCTCTCCTGTTGCACGAGTGGCCACGCAGGCGGAAACGGAAAGGGGCGAATGGTCTGCGTCACCCAACGCAACCACGCCCTTTACGGTTGCAATGATGTCATCGCTGGTATTAATCACGATAGGCGCGCCTGAGGCATCGATCACGGTAGATAGTATTTGTTGACCGTTCACAACGGCCCGTTTCTGATTTGCCGATGGAAGGGGCACAAACACGGTAGGGTTGTAGACAAGATCAAAGCGTAGCGATGTAAGTGTAACCGCCTCATCGATAGGGTCTAGTGTGCGTGCACGTATGCGAATCTCTACCGTATCGCCAATGCGTGCATTGATCGTATCGGCGTCAAACGACGCAGCAAAGCGCACTGGACGCGCCGATGCCTGCACATCAACAACGATCTCTGTAGAGTCTAGAACTGTTTCTGCAAGCCCCTTTCGGAATAGCATGAAGGTAGAGCGCTCATCAACCTTTGATGTCGGGTTAGCGATTACATTCACGGCTATCTGTCGCGAGGTACTTGGGCTGGTTGGCGAGGTAATTTTAGCAGATACGTATGATGCTATACGCCGTGGTTCGATACTGTATGAGAAGTTTACGGTATATACCTTCTCTGGAAGTCCAATAGTAACAGTTCTGTTGGCGTAGTCTCCAGCTACCAGATCTCGCAAATCGAGCACAGAGCGCTCTGGCATGTTTCTGCCTTTGCCTCTGACGATGATGTACGCTGTGTCGAGCTTGCGGCCCTGCCTGTCCTTTCGTACCACACCAATTGTATCTACGTATGTGCCTGCTGTGCGCGGCGAGAACGCCATTGCCACGGCAAGGGTGTCAAAACCTCTTCGCATCGGTCCCTGCGCTGTAAGTAGGCGGAAGGGGGCTAGAAGTTCTCCTGCGTATTCAAATGTGAAGTCATCGTTACGATTTACACGGTACAACACAACCTGCTTTGCCGTGTCGCCCGTCATAACGCCGCCAAACTCAACCTCGTCTGTGCGTTCGATAGCAAACGCAGTTCCAAACAACCGTACACGGATTACATCCACTGATGTCTGTCCTGTCTGAGGTGTACGCTGAAGAACGATTTCATCCCGAAAATCACCAGGCGCAGTAGGTGCAAACGCTACTCGCAATTCTATCTCGTTGCCTTTGACGTCAAGGTCCTTGGCATCGCTCGTGATCGTAAATGGCTGACTAGGTGACTGCGCAAGTTGATAGTATCCGCCCGATGGGAGTTGATCCACCGCTAACCGCATTTCGCGAAGCGCACCAACGGGTATTGGCGCAAAATTCATGATCTCCGTAAGCACAGGTGCCTGTGCCATAGCCGCTGTGGCTATGCCAGACCAAACGACGGCAAAGAGGAGAATCTTCTGCATAGGTTTTCTGGTAATTGGAGCATGCATAGAATCCGTCGCAGGGCATATGGTTACACAGTATTACGGACTCTGTGCCGTAATGATACATGTTTTATTTACCCAATCCTGTTGAACAACCTTCCCCGATCCGCGAACGCGCACTTCGTAGCCCGCCGCATGTAGCACGGTAATTGCCTTTCGGAGTGAAAAACCAACAACACTGGGTAGCGTAGACGTGTTTGCCAGCTGCTGAAACTCTGCGCGTACCGCCGAGCCCCGTTCAAGCCGGACCCCTTGTGTCGGTGTCTGACGTAGCACGAGCGGCCCGGCTCCGGCAGAATCGAGACGCAGCCCAAGCCTGTGCAGCACCGAATCTGCTGTGGAGTAGGAGAGGCCTCGAATGTCCGGCACTACAACAGAGTCCGATACGTTCGTTGCCGCAATGCGTTCCTGCGTGGCTACGTCTAGTTTGAGCATCGTCATGGTTTTCTGAACAATTCGACGAAATATCGGAGCCGCCGTTTGTCCGCCATAGATGCTTGCCGTTGGCCTGTCCAACATTACGATCATCGCTACACGGGGCTTATCCGCTGGATAATACCCAACGAACGATGCTGTGTAGTTCTTTCTGTCGTACTCGCCGTTCGTTAGCTGCTGTGCCGTGCCCGTCTTCCCTGCAATACGCACGCCGGGAATTGCTGCCTGCGTGGCTGTGCCGTTTTCTACTACGCCTACCAGCATTTCCTTGAGTTGCTCGGCTGTGGATTCACGAATAACCTGACGCACCTTTTGCGGGGGAATATTGATCATCTCGTTGCTCTTGTCCTGCATAACAGCCTGAATAATCCGAGGCTGCATCAGTACACCATTGTTTGCAATCGCCGCATATGCGCAGAGCACTTGGAGTGCTGTTGCACTTACTTCATACCCAAATGCCATGTATGACTTTGTGGAGACGTCAAACTCGTTCGGACGCTTTAATCTGCCTCGCACTTCACCGGGCAGATCTATGCCAGTTGGTATTCCAAATCCAAAGTCTCTAACGTACTTATAGAACACTCTGTCATCAAGTCTGCGCGAGAGTGTGGCAAACACAACATTACTTGACTGTTCTAATGCCCCTTGAAAATTAGTTTGTCCTACTGGGTGATCGTCTTTGATTACCGCACCACCAGGCATCTGGATCTCGCCCATTCCTCCGTCTACTGGGTCGAGGCGGCTGATCTTTCCCTCTTCGATTAGGGCCGCGGCTGTGATTGCCTTCATTGTGGACCCTGGCTCGTACTGGTCTGTTATCGAGCGAATACGAATGGCATCATCCGTTGCCTGATCCAATCTATTTGGATGGAATGATGGATACGATGCTATCGCAAGAATATCACCTGTGGATGGTTCTATGGCTATTACCGTACCCGATATCGCACCGTTCTCATAAACGCCTCGCGCAAGTTCCTGTTCAACAACGCGCTGCATTTCTAGGTCGATGGTAAGCTGTAGACTCTTTCCATCGAGAGCCGCCTCGCGCTCTGGATTGATCCCCGGGCGAAGTCGTCCCATGCCGTCGCGCTGCATTACAACAAAGCCACTTTTGCCTTTAAGCACTTCGTTGTATTGGAGTTCTATACCGGTTAGGCCGTTATTATCAACATCGGTAGTACCGATAACCTGGGCTGCAAGCGGACCATGCGTGAAGAGTCTCTTTGGCTCCTTCACACGTATCAAACCGCGAATCTTAATTGTATCCAGCACTGGAAACAACACGGTGTTTATTCCGCGAGCGAGCCATACAAACCGACCCTTCGCAGAACGTATTTTGTTCAGATATACAGATGCCGGCTCGGATCCTGTTGCTGCGAGCAATTGAGCAACAAGCTCCGGCTGCTCCAGCACAGTTGGGTCAGCAGCAAACGACGTCATCTTCATCATCGTTGCCATGTCCCGTCCATTACGGTCCGTGAGCCTTCCGCGCTCAGCTCGTAGCGGCACCTTGCTCTCGTACTGCTTTTTTGCAAGGTCCCGATAGCGCGCGCCTTCGATCACCTGCACGAAAAACAAACGACCAATGATCACGACAAATGCCACCCCAAAGAACAGCACGAGAAGTCCGGACTTCCATGCGATCGGGTCCTTTGGCTGTTCTTGTTCAATCATTTCTTTTGATCTGCTTCTATCACAACAGGTGCCTTGGGAGGGGGCATTAAATGGAGACGCTCTTGCGCCAATCGCGTAATACGTTCGGCCGATTGCAACCGATACGTTTCTGTTTCCAGCGTTTTGTTAACGGTCTTTACAGAGTCTAGACTTCGCTCTAACATCTGCTTTCTTTCAAGCAGTTTTCTCACAGAAATCACGTTGCTCACATAGAGGATCGTAAACCCGGCACTCACAAAGAGGAGAAAAAACACACTCCACCGGTTGAGCACCTTGCGCCGCTCCACGATTACAACAGGCTCGGGGGTGGGCGTTACGTTCTCATCCGCCATTAACGCACCTCTGCTCCTGGGCCTACTTCACTATTTCCCGGCTGCACCAGCGTAAGCACTCCATCTGCGTTCGAGGCGGCAAGCACCATGCCCTGGGACTCATGTCCCATAAGCTTAGCGGGCTTAAGGTTTGCAACAACAACAATGGTCTTGCCGACAAGATCTTCAGGTGCATAATGCTTGGCAATGCCAGCCAGTATCTGACGCTTCTCCGTGCCAAGATCAACCTGCAGCTTGAGGAGCTTCTCAGATTTGGCGATGCGTTCTGCTTCCAGCACAACTCCTGTACGAAGCTTCACTTTTGCAAAATCATCAATGGAAATAAGATCATCAACCACTGGTTCTGATTCGCCGAGCTTTGCTATTTCTTGTTCCACGGTTTCGTTTTCAATCTTTGTAAACAAAATTACTGGTTCGCCAAGGGGCTCTCCTGCGTGCAGCACATGTTCTGATGCATGCATCCATACATCGGTGCCAACTAGCCCCCTACCGGGTCTACCGGTATGCGGCTCACGTCCGATCATTCTCTGCATTTGTTCCGAAGCCTGCGGACAAAACGGTGCAAAGGCCACGGCGAGCGTATGAATGGTCTGCAGACAGATATTCATCGTGGCTGCGCAGTCTTCGGGATTATCCTTGATGCTCTTCCACGGTGCTTTATCATTGAAGTACTTGTTGGCTGCACGAGCGATATTCATCGCCTCTGTAGCTGCATCTCTAAAGCGGTAATCATCAAGATTCTTTGCCACGGCTTCGAGTCCGCTGCGCACAGATGCCGAAAGCAGCTGCTCATGCTCTCCGTCTACGTGTGCCAGCGGAAGGCCTGGAACTTTACCATCGAAGTTTTTCTGTGTGAACTGCATCACGCGATTAACGTAGTTGCCGAGAATGGCCGCAAGCTCGTTGTTGGTCCGAGCCTGGTAGTCCTTCCACGTAAAGTCACTATCCTTGGTTTCCGGCATATTCATCGTGAGCACGTACCGCACGATGTCTTTGTGCTGCGGCAGCGGAAATGCTTCGAGATACTGCAGAACGTCGATCGCCCAGTTCCGGCTTTTTGAGAACTTCTTTCCTTCAAGATTCAGAAACTCATTTGCAGGTACGTTCTTTGGAAGGATGTAGCCTTCTTCTTCGCGCGTATGAAGCAGAATCGGAAAGATGATCGTGTGAAATACGATGTTGTCTTTTCCGAGAAACGCCGTGTACTCAGTATCTGCATTACGCCACCAGTCTTTCCATGCTTCGGGTGTTCCTTGTTGTTCTGCCCATTGCTTGGTGATGGAGATGTATCCTAAGACTGCCTCGAACCACACGTAGAGCACCTTGCCGTCGGCACCATCTGCTGGCACAGGTATTCCCCAGGACATATCGCGTGTTGCAGAGCGAGGAGCCAGACCTTGCTTAAGCCAGGAGCGGCTTTGCTGCACCACATTGTCCTTCCACTCTCGTGCATGGGATTCAATGTACTTCTCGCACCAGTCCTGAAACGCATCTAGCCTGAAGTACCAATGCGTTGTCTTCTTTACCACTGGCGTCTTGCCAGTTATCAGAGAGCGAGGGTGCTTGAGACTAAGCTGGTCGTAATACGCACCGCATGAATCACATTGATCACCACGCGCTTTGTCGTAACTGCAGTTAGGGCATACACCCTCTACATAACGATCCGGCAGGAACATCTTTGCGTCTTCGTCGTAAAACTGGTCATCTACCTTTTCTTCGAGAAGCCCCTTGTCCTTCCATACAAGGAAGAACTCCCGTGCAGTTTCTGCATGAATGGGATTTGACGTACGATCATAGAGATCGAAGTCAATGTCGAGCCCCTTTAGCGCACGAGCATTTGCCTCGTGATATCGGTCGATAACAACGCGAGGGCTTACTCCTTCTTTTTCTGCAGCGATGGTAATGGCTACACCATGTTCATCAGATCCGCAAATCGCAAGCGTGTCGCGTCCGCGCAGCCTGCAATAGCGCGCGTAGATATCTGCCGGTAGGGTAGACCCCACAACGTTCCCCAGATGGGTAACGCCGCTGGCATAGGGCAATGCCGAAGTAATGAGATAGCGTTTCACGGCGCAATTTACGGCTCGGAAGGTCACGTTTTGATGGATATGACGCACGAGGAAGAGAAACCCATTATTTCTCGTCCACCATATGCCCGTCATAGCCCGCTTCGATGGCATTGTAATTGCTTCATATTACAACGACCATGAGCCGCCTCACGTCCATGCCCGCCATAATGATTGCGACATGGCCATCAATATCGTGACGCGAGAATGTATCGTTGGATGGTTGCCCCCGCGAGTATTGCGAAAGGTACGGCTATGGGTGGCGCTGAACAGAATGGATTGTTTACACTTCTGGGAAAGGATACAGCGTCATGAGCACCTCATTGCTGGATACCGAAGAAACTAAGTACTCGTTGCCAGTAGTAAAGGCCGCTGAGTACATTGATGGATACCGTCTGAGACTGGTCTTCACTGATGGACACAACGGTATAGTAAACCTGGAGTCTCTACTCTGGGGCGAGGTCTTTACGCCGCTGCAGGAAATCTCCGCATTCTGTCAGTTTCGTGTAGATCGTGAGTTAGGAACCATCGTTTGGCCCAATGGGGCCGACGTTGCTCCTGATACCCTGTATCGGATGATCTGATGAACCCTACTCGTACATCACGATATCCGAGGCCAGACGCAGGGCGGTTTTTTCGTCGGCTAGGCGGCGAATAAGTGCTAGGGCAAACTCAAACGCTGTGCCCGCACCGCGGCTTGTAACAATGCTTCCGTCTGTGGCAACACGCTCAAGGGTGTAGGTGTAGGGGGCAAATGTTTCTGCAACACCTGGGTGGGATGTAACCACGGCATTTTCTGGAAGAAGCCCGAAGTCGTGCAGAACCAGTGGGGCGGCACAGATCGCACCAATGAGTGTCTTTGAGGCATGGTGCCGTTTAACGATGTGCTCTAGGTGCTGGTTTGCGATAAAGTGGTTCACACCCTGCGTGCCCCCTGGCAGAATGACGGCATCGAATACGTCATCATCTGCGATATCGTCGATCAGCATATCTGGCAGAATACGCGTTCCCCATGCACAGACTACTACGTCGCCGTCGGCAGCGACGGTAACCTCGCACCCAGCACGACGCAGCATATCGATAATGATAACTGCCTCCATCTCTTCTGTTCCGTTAGAGATGGGTACCAATACCTTTTTCATTGTTTCTCGTGGTTAGTGTTCGTCTTCTTCTCCACTTTCGGGAGAAGCAACAGACGTGCCGAGATCCGGACGCCGAATCTTGCCGCCTTCGTGTCCGGTGCGTGCCGCCTGAGCAAATGCAATGATTGCCAACACAACAAAGGCCAGCGCAAACTTCGGTGCCAACGATGATTGTTTACTGCGCGTAAAAAGTGCACCAAGCGCAAGGAGTCCTGACAAACTTGTAAGCCATATCGACAATTCTGCCATCTCTTCATGTTCGTGGATCACAGACTCGTTGACACCTGCGATATTCTCCACGCGCTCTTCAGCTTCTTCACCACTGAGATATGCGGGAACAACGGCAACGGCCATCACCACATAGATGATAAGTCCAGCAGAGATCGCACCGTCGTTCTTCCGGATCATACCAAGCAATACAACAAGAAGCGCGGCCAGGGTGCCGATGATCGGCAGGTGGTTGGTTAGCAAGTGCAGTTGCAGTCCGTCCATGATCATTCCCATTCAATAGTGGCAGGGGGCTTCGAGGATATATCGTACACAACTCGGTTGATGCCACGCACCTCGTTGATGATACGATTACTGATGCGTGCAAGAACATCATACGGCATGTGATACCAATCAGCCGTCATGCCGTCTGTGCTCGTTACCGCACGAACACCACAGACGTGTTCATATGTCCGTTCGTCTCCCATAACGCCTACGGTTTGTACCGGTAGGAGTACGGCAAACGCCTGCCAGATGTCGTTGTAGAGTCCGGCCTTGCGGATCTCTTCGAGGTAGATCTCGTCTGCTTCGCGCAGAATATCCAGCTTCTCACGTGTGATTGCACCTGGGATGCGAATGGCAAGTCCAGGACCTGGGAATGGATGACGTTCAATAAACCACTCTGGGATGCCGAGCTCACGGCCTACTCTGCGAACTTCATCCTTGAAGAGTTCGCGGAAGGGCTCGATAAGCTTTAGGTTCATCTTCTCCGGCAAGCCCCCTACGTTGTGGTGGGTTTTGATGGTTGCAGACGGACCCTTAATGCTCACTGACTCGATCACGTCGGGATAGAGTGTTCCTTGAGCCAGGAACTGTGCATCTGAAAAGTTCTTTGCTTCTACATCGAACAAGTCGATGAACGTATTTCCAATGATCTTACGCTTCGTCTCAGGATCGCTTACGCCGTCAAGCCGTGAAAGAAAAGCATCCGAACCATCTACAAGGTCTACGCTCATGCTGAAATGGTTCTTAAACATCTCAATGATGTTCGCACTTTCGCCTTTGCGCATCAAGCCGCTGTCGATATGAATGCAGTGCAGCTGATCGCCAATTGCTCTGTGCAGTAGAACGGCAGCAACCGTAGAATCTACACCGCCGCTCAGGGCGCAAATCACACCGCCATTGCCCACTCGATCACGGATTTCCTTGATTGCATTATCGATGAACGATGTTGCATTCCACGTTGCAGCGCATCCGCAGATGTTGACAACGAAGTTCTTGAGGATCGTTTTTCCTTCTGAGCTGTGATGCACTTCGGGATGAAACTGAACACCCCAGATTCTACGCTCTGTGTTACGAACAGCGCAGATCTCTGCGTTTTCTGTGTGACCAATGCGCTCGAATCCATCGGGTACGGCAGTACAGTGGTCTCCGTGAGACATCCACACTTGCGTCTCGGCGCCTAACCCTGCGAAAAGATCCGACGTATCATCGATCTGCAGCATGGCGCGACCGTACTCGCGTCTGGCGGCTTTGTCTACCGAGCCCCCTAACTGATATGCTATCAGTTGAAGTCCGTAGCAGATGCCCAGCACAGGTACGCCAAACGAGAACACATCTACGCTTGGAATCGGCGCGCCATCGGCGTAGACACTGGAGGGTCCGCCCGAGAGGATAATCCCTTTCGGTGCAAGTGCCGTCAGGGCTTCGTGTGAAATACTGTAGGGGTGGATCTCTGCATATACACCAGCTTCGCGCACTTTCCGTGCGATGATCTGTGTGTATTGGGATCCGAAATCGAGAATAACGATTCGCTCTGTGTGCGTCATGGACGCAAAACTACCACGCAATACCGAGGCAATTGTAACGGGGCTTATGATTCGATAAAGTCGAGGTCTTTTCCATACGTCTCTTTCAATGTTGCCCAACCAATAAAGGCCAACACCATCGTTACTCCACCCACGATAACTGCGGCGGAAACCAGAGGATGTCCGTCGATAATGGGCGTAGCCGTGTGGCGCAGGGAGTTAAACGCGATCAGCAAGGGGACTAGGGCGCCGCGAACAAAGTTGGGCACCGTCGTTGCAACTGTTGCTCGGAGGTTCGTTCCAAACTTTTCGGCAGCCGTTGCTACGAACACCGCCCAGTAACCGGCAGCAAAGCCCAGAAGCGCGGTATGGAGATATGTTTCGGAAGCTGATCGAGCCGGGGCAAACAAGAACCAGGCAGACATGATCACGCAGAGCACAAGGAATACAAGTACAGTTTTGCGACGGCTCTTGAGGTAATGGCTCAAGAGTCCACTTCCAAGATCCCCGGCTGCCATACCCACATAGGCCCACATCACAGCCTGTCCGGCGTTAACATCCATTGTTCCATCGAGGTCCTTTGTGAACTCAGGTGAAAACGTTACAAGAATCCCTATCACAAACCACACAGGAAGTCCAATCAGAATGGCACTGATATATCGCGGCAGTCGGCTCGGTTTTAGCAGCATGAGGAAGTTGCCTCTCTGCGTGGATTTGTCTTCGAGTGATTTAAACATTGAAGACTCACGAACACCTACACGCAGAGCAAGCAGCGCAAGGCCCAAGATGCCCCCTATCACAAAAGCCACGCGCCAGTCGGCTATCTCATGCACGGCATAGGCAGCAACAGCACCAAGGACTCCGAGCGAAGCCACAACTGTTGTTCCAAGTCCGCGAGTTTCCTTCGGCATCACTTCTGACACAAGGGTTATGGCAACACCTAGCTCACCAGCAAGACCAATTCCAGAGAAGAACCGACAGAGTGCGTACATGTCTACGCTAGTAACAAAGGCATTCACGATGTTCATCAGCGAGTACATCATGATGCTGCCCAAGAGCACAGAGAGACGTCCGCGCTTATCGGCCAAGATCCCAAAGATGATGCCCCCTATCAGCATGCCGATCATTTGGGCATTCAGGATGTACTCACTTGCATCGAGTATCTGTTCCTGCGTTACCATGCCAATAGACTTGAGCGATGCCGGACGGACAATGCTGAACAGAATCAGATCGTAGATATCTACGAAGTACCCCAGACCGCATACCAGCACCGTAAGCCATACTGATGCTGCCTTGGTGTTGTTCGATGATGCAAGAGCCATGCGTTATACCGTTGTTTAGAGATCGTTTGGACCGAAAGCATGCGGAAGCAAATCCGACAATGTATGCCAGGCATCCATCCGCTGTGGGGTTGTGCAAAGAATGAACATACTGGGGTTACATTCCGATAGTACCTGACGGCATGCACCACACGGAGATGCGGGCTTGGGTGTATCGGTTACCACAACACAGCAGACAATGTCTCGGCGGCCGGCAGCTGTTGCTGCTGCCACAGCAGCGCGCTCGGCGCAGTTCGTTAGGCCATAGCTGGCATTTTCTACGTTACAACCAACATAGATGGTGCCATCGGCAGCGATTAGCGCAGCGCCCACACGGAATGTTGAGTACGGGGCATAGGCGTTATCGCGCACAGCCATAGCCGCAGTTATCGCGAGTTCGATATGTTCGTGCGGGATGTTGTGATTCATCGTGTTTCGAATCTACTGCATGAAACTGACACAAACACTTCTTGATTGGTACAGGCGCAATGCACGGCCGTTTCCCTGGCGGAGCGACCACGTAGACCCGTACATGGTTCTTGTGTCGGAAACCATGCTCCAGCAGACACAGGCTGCTCGTGTTGCTGAGCGCATCGGTTTATTCTTAACAGTGTTTCCAACCATTCATGATCTTGCTGCAGCATCCAATGGAACAATGATCCGTCAGTGGCAGGGAATGGGATACAACTCACGCGCATTGCGGCTGCGCGATGCCGCTCTGGCAGTTACAGAACGTCACGGCGGTGTGATACCGTCGGATGTTGACGCTTTGCTCGCCCTGCCTGGCGTTGGACCATACACATCAGCTGCCATTGCATGTTTTGCATACAATAAGCACGTAGTGGTGCTGGATGTAAACGTACGTCGGGTGTACTCCCGGTTAGCATCGCGTATGGCAACAACCACAGATGTCCTGTCCGATGAACTACTAGCGCAGTTCGCTCAACGCGTGATTCCACAACGTAGGTCGGCGATGTGGCATCACGCTGTTATGGACCTTGGTGCAACGATCTGCACGGCCCGCAAACCCAAATGTGATGTTTGCCCCATGGCAGATATGTGTCCGTCTGCATATGTCATGAAGCAGGGCCAACGGATATCAAAACGCGAACCGATGTTTCGTGAAGAGCCGCAGCGCATTTGGCGTGGACGCATCATCGAGGCATTGCGCGGCGTCCCATCGGGACGGAGCATTACAATAACCTCGTTGAGCACAATGCTCTTAGGCCAGCACACTCAGGAAGAACATGAGTGGCTTACTGGTATGATAGCAGTTCTAGAGACTGCCGGACATATCACTCGTTCGGGACGTCTTGTTCGTCTGGCTGATTGATCGTGTACGCGATGCCAAGCGTGGCGATATTGAAATTGCTAAAGTTCATATCGAGTGCAGCTCGCCACGGACCGTAGTGCGCACTGATACCAACTGTGTACTTGACGTTGAGGTTCTCTGCGAGCACAGTAGAGGTTTGCGGACGTTGATCACCAGGCTGCTCAGCTGTTGGCACTGCTTTTTCACCAAGGGGCGGCTCGGGCAACAAGCCGAGTTGTATCTGTGTTTCCTGAGGAAGTGTGTAGGTGTAGGTAGACGTTACATCAATGTGCTCGTATGACGCCGCGCCATAGACATCGACGTACCTTCCAAGCTGTTTTCCGATCTGCAGATTCGCACTCATGATCTTTGCTGTTGCCGAGAGCTTCGACTCTGTTAACCCGATCGTGTTTGTGAGTGTTGTGTGCTGGTACACACCTTGGATCGAGCAATCAAACCAGCGCTCTGGGAAATACTGCGAGATACTATGACGCAGACCTACACCGTAGAAAGCAAAGTCGCCTACGTTCGTATCCAGTTCAACGGGTGGAACAAAGCGCACGAGCAGCTCTGTGCCGAACAGTGAACCAATCTCTATCTGAGGTACAGCCGCAATGAGTCGTGAAAGATTTGCGCCTGGTGGCAGCGTTAGAGCTGAAGGCAGTGTGAGTGTTTGAAACAATGCATCAATGCCGGCTCTGCCCGCTGAGTCAAGTAAGAGATACTCCGGACGTTTGCGCAGCACAGTTGTGATATCTCCCTTAGTTGGCAGCACCACAGCGTTGCCCGGCGCATATCCAAACAGCGAAGCTGCGCGAGACGGTATACCGAAGTATCCTTCTGCCTGCGAATCACGCAGTAGTTCCTTCATCAGGAGGGTAGATAAGCCAAGGGTATCGTTGTACGTATTGCCGATAACGTACGTTGGACGTCCGTCTACAAGCTTAAAGCTCCCATATCTGGCGAGACCCGTTGCAACGTCTTCTCGTGGCCCTAGATCAAGGCTTGGTGTATACCAGCGTAGATCCTCGTTGATGAGCCCTGCCATGCCATTGAGACTGATGCGCACATAGGCTTTCTTGACCTTCTTGGGCACATAAGCATTGCTGTAGAACCTGGCGTTTGATGTTGCATTGATCGTGTTCACCATTGGCTGCACGAACGGTACAGCATTACTCTCGAACACGTCTTTGAGGATCACACGTGTAAGATCTACTGCAAGCGGGTTATACAACGGCTGCGCCTGCGCGATGCCAAGACAGCAGCTAAGAGCAATTACCGATGCGAGATATCGTTTCATTTGGAGGTAAGTAGCTTGTGACGCAAATACAGAAAGAACGGCAGAGCGATGATGCCGACAATAAATACCTTTAGCAAAAAGAACGTTACCTTGAAGGCAACTCCTATCACAAACGCCAGCACATTCCAGACTACAACGGCAGCAAGAATTGCAAGCACTGCGATAACGATGGTTTTGAGGAGCTTCATGATGATACTTTCGTGAGAATACGTCCAAGTTCGCGGGCCGCCTCTTTGCGCTCATACTGGGCTATCACTGCACGCAGAGGCGTTGTGCAGTCCTGTCCGTTCTTCCACCTGTCAATAAACGTGCCGATGATCTCTGCAATGCCGTCGATATCATCCAGCGGCGCGCTGCGTCCGGCCTGAGTTTCATCCAGAAGACGCGCAATGGCGCTTCCTCGTGGTGCAAGGGCAATCACCGGACGTCCAACGCCTAGGTATTCGTATACCTTTCCAGGTACGATCTCGGCACTTTCCTTTGTGTCGTCTACGATCAGCAGCGAAGCCTCTGAGGCCATGAGGTAGCCTACGCTTTCTTCATGCGGAACGTAGGAGACCTTTTCTATGGAGGGGGCAAATGCAGATGCATCCATCATAGCATGGATATCGTCGCCAAAGCGTCCTACAAAGCGCAGATGCACATCGGAGGGCACAACCAGCCCCTTTGCATTCAAACGCGCCAGAGCGTCTAAAAAGGCCCTTGGCGTGCGACGTCCGTACATCGAGCCGGTGTACGTGATGGTAAAGCGATCATTGCGCGTGTATTCCACCTTGGGGAAGTCCGACGAATCAAATCCATTTGGAACGTGATAGAACTTCGATGCATCCAGATCCGGGTACTTTCGCAGGGCATCATCGGTTATCCCAGTCCAAGCGCACTCAACGGCATCGGCCTCTTGAAACACGGAGTGTTCCAGAGCTCGATCGATGGCTGCCGGCAGAAACCACCTATCGGGAGTGGTTAGGAAATCCGTCCACGGATCTCGAAAGCCCGCAACCCACGGAAGGCCGGTCCTGCGTTTGATCGACCGTGCGATCAATGCGCACGTATATGGGGGGGCAGAGCTGTAGATGGCGTCAACGTTGAACTCTTTGCAGAGTTCTACGCCGCGTTTCACAGCCGTGAGAAGCCATCCAACGCGTGCGTCGGGAATGAACAATGTAGCGCGGATGAATTCTGCCAGACGTTCCTTCCATCCGGAGCGCTGGTCGCTGGATTTGTTCACGTTGACGTCGATTGCCGCCCCCTTAGCACCCATGAACTTGCGATACAGCGAGTAAGGTTCAAGGATGGGAACGCGCACAACTGTTACGTCTTGAGGGATCTTGGCAAGCAGTGATTCATCACGAGCGGGGAAGTCGCCGTTTTCTACCGTCATCACGATCGGACGCCAACCGGCATCGCGCAGATACGTTACATGCTTGAGCACGCGCTGCACGCCGGGGCCGCCCCCTGGCGGAAAGTGATATGCAACGACGAGAACGGTTTTCATTGTGGCAGCTGCAGCACAAAGGCTGCCTCCATGGCAATGGACTTCATACCTGGAAGATGAGCAAGGGGGCCTATCTCAAAGCTGGGAATGGCACGTTCGTATTTCCAGCGAAACACCGGACGCAGACCAAAGTAGCGCTGATCAAGTACCTTCATGCCTGCTGCAACAGATGCGTTGATCACTCCTTGTGCTGAGCAGCGAATCTTGTGCAGACGCTCTACCTCTTCCTGATTTACGGGGTCGCCCTGGCGAACCATGGCCCCGAAGATGCTCCAGGGGAGTAAATGCACAAAGGGTAGCGCACCTAGCTTGGTACCAAGCAGTTGTTGGTGTCCGCCAAATGCAGACGTATACGGCGGAAACGTAACCACAACAACCCCACCGGGCTTCATGATACGTGCGATGTTCTTGAGTGCAATACCTGGATCATCGAGATGCTCAATCACATCACGCAACAGCACCACATCGAACCGATGCTGCCACTCCTGAGGAATATCATCATAGATCACATCGTGCTGCGTAAACGTGATCTCGTATCCAAGCTGCTTCCACACAGGTGTGCTCACGAGTCGCAGAAGAGGTTCCTGAATATCTGTGCCAAGTGAATACGAAGCACCGTGATCTGCAAATGCAGCAAGGACGCCGCCTTCGGCGCAACCGATTTCGCAGACCGCCGCCTCTGATGGAAGCACCCTTAGGCGCTCGAGCCATGGAAGAAGCGTATGCTGCGCAAGCCGGTACTGCATGCGGATGTTACGTTTTGTGCGCGGAAGCAGATCCATCTGTTCCGATCGTACAACGGGATCTAGAGCTGGTGTTGTCATCTGTCCAAAAATAGCACGCATATCACGCGTATCTTTGTGCCCTACCCATGAAGTACTCCATCATTGTTGCGGTTTACAACCGTCCAGACGAGCTACGGGAGCTCTTAGAGAGCCTTACAACGCAGACATATACCGACTTTGAAGTGGTCATTGTTGAGGATGGATCGAGTATTCCATCCAAAGACGTATGCAGTGGCTACAACGGTAAGCTGCAGATCTCGTACTTCGTAAAAGACAACTCTGGTCCTGGTCCGTCTCGTAACTACGGCTGCCGTAGAGCATCCGGGGACTACTTCATGTTCATTGATTCGGACTGCACGGTGCCCCCTCACTACATGCAGTCTATCGATGATGCTGTGAGCGCAAAGAAGCTGGATGCATTTGGCGGACCCGACAGAGAGCACACGTCGTTTACCCCAACACAGAAGGCGATCAGCTATGCCATGACGTCGCTACTAACAACTGGTGGCATCCGTGGAGGCAAGGTTCGGATAGGGGGCGCGTTTCATCCGCGCTCATTCAACATGGGAATTTCTCGAGAGATCTTCAACGAAACAGACGGATTCTCGAAGATGCGTTTTGGGGAGGACGTTGAGTTTTCGATTCGCATGATGAACGGCGGCTACAACGTACAGCTGATACCCGAGGCATGGGTGTATCACAAGCGTCGCACAGACCTCAAGAAGTTCTTCAAGCAGGTTCACAACAGCGGCATCGCCCGCATCAATATCACGCTACGTCACCCAAACACGCTGAAGCTTACGCACTTCTTTCCGTCGGCATTCACCATGATGCTGCTGATTGCACTGTACACAACGATCGCAATCCCGCATGGATGGGTAACGCTTCTTGTGCCGGGCCTGTATACCCTTGGTGTGTTTCTCGAGGGAAGCATCAAGTACCGCTCGCCCCTTCTCGGTGTGCGGTGCATAGCAGCTGCCTATGTACAGCTTGTAAGCTACGGCACGGGGTTTATTCGCGGCATTATCTGGCGTATCGTCTTCAACAAGCCCGAGCAGGGGGCATTTGAGAAGACGTTCTACAAGTGAGACTGTAGGTTGTTAGTCGGATGAATGGAGAATAGCCTCGAGCTGTTCGAGTGCTTTCTTACCAATTCCGTGCAGCGCCTTGAGCTCTTCGACTGTGTGCATGCGAAGATGCTTTTCATTGTAGATACCGGCATTCACGAGCGCTTTGCGAGCTGGTGCTGCGAGTCCGTGATTCTTCCAGACCTCGTCGTGAAGATCGTACTGCTTGTAGTCTGTTTCGTCCTGAGTGCTCATGATTCCTTGGAGTTACGTCTAGATTCGCACTTGGATCATGAAGGCAAAGTTTAGGTGCGTCAAAACGCCTTCACCTGCTTCATTGAGTGCCCGTGGGGTAAGCAGTTCGCCACGTCCGCCTTGAGCGCTCGAACGTGTATCGCGTCCGAGAAGATTCATCACACCATACCCGACGCTCGTGTTGAGAAACACCGGATAGTAGATCTCCCCTTCAATTCCGAGTCGTGCCATAGCACCCATTCGGAAAGCCGACGACTTACCCGAATACGTCGTCGAGGTTGTAAACACTTCACCGTCGATAATGTTTGTTACGTCAGATGAGATCGTGTTGGCATTTACATAGAGAAAGCGTGCCTCGCCCCCTACATATGCGCGAGCGAATGCGAGAGGAAACTCTACAAACGACCATTCGAAACCTGTGAACGACGAGATAAGTGTATTTGAGTGCTCTACGCGGAACTTGTAGTTCGTAGCTGCAACACTCTGCGCACCGTTGTAGTAGAACACATCTACACCAACAGGGATACGAAAGGTCTTTTGCTTGTCGAGATCCACATAGCCCCGTATCCCCCAACCCACCTGAGCACCGTCAAAAGCACCGCCGTATGGTCTATTCGGCTGTGACGTATCGGTTGAACCTGTCAGCGCATACACTGCCGGATTATCGTTCGTGATCCAATCGGTGGATAACCCCGATGCTAACCGAAAACGTACCTGCGCCGTAGCTGCTGCTGAAGCAACAACCAGCAGAGCAACAAGTGTTAGATGGTGTATGTGGCGTTGGATGTTCATAGGAATCACAGGTAAGGAGTAGCCAGGGGGCGTTTGGTTACGTGAGTTTCTCGCGAATGCTAAACCGCTGCTGACTGAGATTGTTCTTAACAATAAGCTCTCCAACTAGGCCAATCGAAATTAGCTGCACGCCAACGATGATCATCGCGATGCCGAACAGGAGCAGGAAAGGACGCTGACTAAATGGTGTTTGAAAGAGCCATTTATCAACAACGAGGTACATATCCGTACCAAATCCGAGTACTGCGAACAACGAGCCAACAGCACCGAAAAAGTGTAGTGGACGCTTGATGTACCGTGTGGTAAACATCACCGTGAGCAGGTCAAGGTACCCCTTCAGAAAGCGACTCATCCCGAACTTCGACACACCGAACTGCCGTGCCTTGTGCTGCACGGGAAGTTCCGTTACACGAAAACCCTCCCAATGGGCCAAAGCCGGTATGTATCTGTGCATTTCGCCATAGACCTGTACGGTCTTTACTACTTCGCCACGATACCCTTTGAGTCCGCAGTTAAAGTCGTGGAGTTTCAATCCGCTCATCTTTGACGTAACGGCATTGAACAGTTTAGACGGCAGCGTTTTGTGCCAAGGGTCATACCGTTTCCGCTTCCATCCGGAAACAAGATCGTAGCCTTCATCGAGCTTTGCGATCAATGCAGGAATCTCGTTCGGATCATCCTGCAGGTCTGCATCCATCGTTATCACATAATCACCCATTGCCTCTTCAAATCCAACAGCAAGCGCAGCGGACTTTCCATGGTTGGTGCGGAAACGTATTGCTTTGAAGCGTTTGTTACGGGTGTGGATGTCTCTAATAACGTTGTACGATCCGTCTGTAGAACCATCATCAATGAAGATCACCTCGTAGCGTCCACGAGCTATACGCTCAAGTACCGACTCTAGCTGCCTGGAGAGTTCAGGGAGAGACTCTTCTTCATTCAGCAATGGAATAACAACCGATACAGAACCGGATATACCTCGCGATGATTCTGTCCGCTCCTGGCGAGGTCCTGTAGGGCGCCAGTGTGGTGGTCTTCTACGTTGTTGGTTCTGCGGCCTTGGCCGCGGTTCGCGTTCTTCGCTCATAGATGTTCAACTGAATCAATGGTTATCTGCGAAGCAGTTTCTTTGTTGTCAGAGATCCGTCTTGCTCTCTTACACGCAATGTGTAGAGTCCTGCAGACAGATGTGCCGTAGAGATGCTTTGACGTTGTTGATCTACAGCACCGCTAAAAATTACGGATCCTGCAACATCTGCCACCTCGAATTGTGCGCCTATGCCAGCCCCTTCGATAATTAGCTCGTCATCACAGGGTGTAGGAAACACGTTGAGACTCGGATTACCTTCTAGGACTGATAGGGATGTTGCATTGTACCAAACGAGAACCTTGAGCTTTGTTATCGCTGTGTTGATTGTAGAGTATGATTTCCCAGGTTCGAGCTTGACCTTTATGAAGTTGTTCGGGAAATCAGAAACCACATCAACAATGTATGCAGAATCTATCAGGTTGGGAATTGGTCCCCAGGTGATATCTATTTTGCCTGCGTTCCACGTCATGCCAATCGTGTATTCTACCAGCTGCTGCTTACCTATCTCTAGCTTGCGAATATCCAATGGACTAAGCCACATGTACTCAGTACTCGGTGGAATAGAGTACACGATAAAGACGCCAGCAGGCGGAGGAAGCGAAGGTATTTCCTTTTCACCAAGCAACGTATCGAGATCATCAGTTGCTTTGGGATGTGCTGCAACTGTGATTATCTGAGACTTTGACTGATCGGCAATAGTGTTCGTAACAGCTATTGGTATCTCTGCGCGTTGGGCAAATGCCGAACAAGCGCACAGCATCAAGATTGCTATATAGTGTCTCAATGGATCGTTCCTTTAGGGAAGAAAAAAAGGGCAGCAGAAATCTGCTGCCCTTCTTTATTGATCAACGTTATTTCTTAACGAACTACTGTTACTGCATTTGTTGCTGTAACGCCATTAACTGTAGCCTTGATGATGTAACGACCTTGAGCAAGGTTAGCAGCGTTGAAATCAACACCGTAAACGCCTGTTGTCTTTACTTCATCTACGAGAGTTGATACAAGCGTACCAACTGCATCGTAAAGGGCTACCGTTACATGTCCGTTAGAAGGAACAGTTACATTCACAACACCATTTGCTGACACTGGGTTTGGTGAAGCTACAACGTTGAGTGTTTCAACGTTTGCTTCCTGACCCATGAGGCGGATGTATGGAGTACGTGCATCTGTAATTGTTACAGAGTTTGTGCGGCCAGCGATTGCCGTACCAAGAACTGCACCTGAGATCGGATTAACGATTGTGTAGTTCTGGCTTGGGTTGTTGATCGTTACCGTTACTGGGAACGTTACACCCTGGATCTGGATCGTTGGGTTAGCTTCATCTTCAACGCTTGTTTGACTTGTGAAACGTACGTCGAAGAGGTTGTTCGGAGGCGTTGGTGGAAGTTCGAACATCATCTTGTTGTCTACGATGCCCTTAGCGGCCACAAATACATTACCCATGTTGTTTTCAGCATCGCTGACAGTTACACGTGTTGCATTTGCTTCAACGTTTTCGCGAACAACTGAGCTATTGATGCTTCCCTTACCAGCTGAGATGTTAAGATAAGCTGAGCCCTTAACCTTCATCCAGTAACCGAGACCTGGTTCAATTTCAGTTACAGCCTGATAACCGCGGTTTGTTACATATCCATAGATATCACCAACGATTTCAGGGAATGTTCCTGAGTTGCCAAACACTGTTACACTAACATTCTGTGTTGATGTTGGATATGACAGTGAACCGATTGTGTTCCATCCATCATATAGGCGTGTAGCAAAGCTGTTTTCGTTGATAGCACGAATACGAGAACCAGCGATTGTCTTATCTACATCATCAGAATACTTAACAAAGTAACCTACACCCGGAGCGAGGTTTGTTTCGTTGTTCTGATAGAGATTCTGAGCGAAACGGATAGGGATGTTCAAAGCATTCTTGAACACATCGCGCCAGTAGCTTGAAGAAGGGTTAACTGGTACTGACAGTAAGTTCCAGCCCTTGTTGATAACTGGGAAGCGAGCAACCTTCGGAAGTGTGTACTCGATTACAAAAGCCTTGATGTCGGCATCACGGATTGTGTAAGATTGACGTGTACCACCAAGAACAGTACCTGCACGCATGTTTACATTGAAGCGTGAACCGTTAAGTGTGTCACGGATGAAAAGCTCAGATCCTGGTGAGAATTCGTCAGTATCCCATGCTACAACAACTGGATAGTTAAGGTCTCCACCAGCATCGAAGCGGCATGTGTAAGCGAGTGTTGTGTCACTGTAGATCGAACGGATGTCACGTGAAGTTGACTTTGGACGCTGAGCTGTTGCTGCCCAGAGATCGCCAAGACCGTTTTGATAGATGAATGATCCATCAGCGTTTCTTGGGTAGAAACGTGCACCAAACGAATTGAGCGCGTTCGTATAGATAGTTTCGCCAAAGAGAGTATCGCAGTTGTCTGTTGCACGGTTACCAACACCAAATGTGATATAAGTCATCTCATTTGGAACGTTGGAGTTACGTACTTGCAGTGTGATACCACGACCAAGAAACTCTTGACTACGCTTCCAGTTGTCGTTTTCATCAAATACGTTTGGCTCATACGGAGAACGGAAGTAGATGAACGTTACCTTCAAACGAATGTTTGAAACTTCAAGTGAGTTAGACTTGAATGTGAGGTAACCCACATATGTACCGCATACTTCTTGCTCATCGCCGTTTGGCAATTCATTTGGATCGCAAATGATACGAAGGTTAAGGTCACGCTGGCCAGTTGTTGGGTTTCCAAGTGGATCACCAATAGCACCAAGGATAGCCTTGTCCATGTATTGTACGTAACCTTCGCGAACTGGGTTCGGGAAAGGATTCAATTCTGTTTGTCCGCCGCCACCCTTGAGGAATGACTTGAACTTCAACCACTTTGAATCAGACTGTACCATGATGTCGTAAGCACGTGTACCTGCGTTGGCGTTGATTACGTCAACATCACGCGTACCGATTCCACCAACTTGATCTTCGTATGGTGTCTGATAATCAACCGTGATTGGATCTACAACGTACCACTGTGAACCGTTTGAACGATCAACAGAGTCAACCAGACGGAAAGCTGGGTTAGCAACGTTTGTAAATGACAGACGTGGAGTAGCATCTGTAACTTCTACCCAAATCATACCTGGCTTTGATGGGCGAAGTGGATCACGATTCTGCTCTAGGCCGTTGTTGTCAAGAAAATAATTGTCAACACCACCGAGACCAGCAAATTCACCTGGAGCTACATCACCAGGGAACACAATTTCCTTACCAACTTGGAAGTCATTGTAGAACAGTGTGTCGTTAGTGAGAATAACTGGTGTACGTGAGCTTACAGGATCAGTTGCAGGATTAGCAACAACCTTGAAGCGCAAATACACGAGCTCTACATATGGACGCTGATCGCAAGGCTGTGTTACGTCACCTGTTTGTGGGAGTGCCTTTGAAGACATACCGGTAACAAGTACGCGCTTGCCACGCAGACGGTTCTGTGTAGGAGCGTTAATCACACTTTGGAACGTGATGTCGCGTGCTACGTGCGATGTGAAGTTGAAGTCCTTCGCAAGGCAGCTTACTGGCGTCATCTGTGGACCACGGAGTGGTCCATTCTTTTCTACACCAACAAATTCCAACGCAGAACTATCGAACTGCACCTTGAACTTGAAGCTATAGATAGGGAACGCTTCGTACTGTGACGTTGTACGCCAGCAGTTCTTAATAAAAACTGGAACGAGGAGCATACGGTCTCCATTTGGACCGCGGCTTGATGACCAGATACGACCATCAGGATAAACTTCCCGTTTCCAACTTGCTCCGTCTCCAGTTAACGAGAGCGTTGGCAGCTCAGGCTTGTTCGTCTGTGCCATGAGCACAGTCGAACCGATGCCGATTAATGCTGCAAGGAGGAGTACGGCACCAATTGCGGTACCGCCGCCCCATAGAGCATAACGACGATTCATAATACACTCCTCAGATGAGTTGATCAGATGTTTGTTCATTTCAAAATCGTAGTCACATGTACATTTTGTCCGCAGGCTACCCGAATATGGTAAGCACCCTTGGGCAGAGCTGATGTTGATACGTACTGTATTCTGTTACTGATGGCTTCCTGGAACACTAGTGCACCAAGTACATCAAAAAACTGTACGGTCTTCATCTCCTCATGATCGCAGTGAATCATTATAGCATCAGGCATAGGCTCGATGATTTCACTGTGCTCATCAAAAGATGGAACACTTACATTAGGATACTCTTTGCTGATTGTTATTGTGTCTCGTAAAGCCGGAACATCACACGCACAATCACTCTCAGTTGTTGTCTTTACACTAACCCGTACCAACCTTGTCAGATCTTTTGTACCTGTCCAATATGCAATCAGTGTAACTGCTGCTGTGGAGTTTATACTGCTGACATACAGTTTGGTTACACCAGCTAGTGTAGCAACGGAATCAACTTTCATACCAACTACCGACTGAACTGCTAAGTCAACTAAATCAACTTGACCATTGACTTCTATGCAATGTCGGTCACCTAGCTCACTAAGACCAACTGCTACAATTGTTAGAGTAGTAGATGTATCGGTCTCGCTGATAGTTAGGGCCGAATCCGCAAAAGCGAAACCTTTGTTTGTGTGAACCCTAGGCGTTGTTGTTGCTTTAACAGTGTCGAACCTTACCACTGTATACTTCTTTTTGAACTCTGAATTGAACGTAGCAGGCCATGGATAGCCTAATGTATCTACATCAAAGCAGCTTCCAAGAAAATCACCGGCAATTGCAACTAACGGCACATCGCCAGACACTGTCCTGACAATGTTACCAGCAGCAACACGCATTTCATTTGTTACAGCTGTATTGAGGAATGGCTCGTAGGACATTGCTGCCGATAAGGTTCCCTCTTTCAAAACATCAGTAGGACGAAGCTTGGTCCTGTCATATCCTATTGTAATGTCAAAGGACACAAGGCTGTCACTAGGTAGTATTCTACCAAGGTCAACGGCTAGCAACCAACGCCGTTCGTTTTGACACAGGTCAACCACTCCATATGATCGAACCTTAAGTGTGTCTTGTGCCGAGAGTGTGCTGGCCGCCGACAAGACGGCCAGCACAACTATCAGCAAATTCTTCATCTAACTGTCAGGTGTTAACGTACAACTGTAAATGTCTGAGTTGTGCTTACACCGGCACCTTCAACGCGTACCATGTATGTTCCTGCTGCAACAGCGTTACCGCTGTTGTCATTGCCATCCCAGCTAGCAGTGAATGTACCAGGTACTACGTTTTCATTTGCGATGATCGAAACCAGCTTGCCGAATGAATCAAACACTGTAACGTTGATTGATCCCGATGTTACAACATTGACAGCAAGAGTCATTGATGATGCTACTGGGTTTGGATAGACAGCAACTGAGTTGTTGTTTGTCTCTACCATATTTACCGTGTGACCGCCAACAATGTTGTCGTTGAAGCGAACATCAGAAATGTTTGCTACGCCTGATTCCTTCATTGTCACATACGCAAGTGGCTGATTTGCATCAAACGTACCATTGCCTGCAATAGCAACAAGGTCTGTTGATGCATCTACCATAACGTTGTTGCTTCCCTTTGTTACATCAACGATTTCTACATCTGATGTAAAGCGAACACCGATTGCACCCTTATGAGCACCGTCTAGATACACAGGAACACGAACTAGACCATTGCCGATTGAAGATGGTGTGCCGAACTTAACGTTTGAAGCTTCACGCACTTCAACTACCTTGCCGAAGTCTGGTCCCAATGTGTCATTGTCATAGATCCAAGGCAAGTACGGAAGGCGACCAGAGATATAACGCATGATCAGACCAGCATCATACTCGTTTGCTTCGTAATAAATCTGGTTCAACGAGCTAACGTCTGGAGCACGACCGTCTACACCATAAAGACCATCACCTTCATACATAACACGAACAACTTGCTTACCTGTATTTGGACCTACGCCCTGACCAGGGAAGAATTGCTCTACGTCGATGGTACGACGCCAGATGATAATCTGACTGCCAACCATGGAATCTCCGGTAAAGCTACGGTTGAGCTTCGTAAAGTAGTAACGACCAGAGTGGTTAACGTCAGCAAGATATGCCTGACGCTTCCAGACTGAATCAAGTGGTACACGCGTTACGATTGAACGCATAATTGTGCGTGCATCGTTAACTGTAACACGGCGATTCTGTGGCAGGTCAGCATGACGTTCGGCAGCTGCACCTGATGTGTCTGCATCGCCGTAACCCCAATCGCTAAATGTCAAGTAAATGATCGACTCGAAACGGATACGTCCATCTGAACGTCCACCTGATGGCTGCCATACCGATGTTGAATCAGTACGTGTGTTTGAGCCAGCATTTGGTTGCCAAACAAGACCGTTCCAGAAATCTGACAAGAAACCAGGGAAACCACCATCACCCTTGATACCTACTGTGGCACCACGAGTAACAACTGTTGTGTTGTTTGTATATGGGTTGCCGCCAACTTGACCATAAGCGAATTCAATTTCACCTTGGTTGTTGTTAGCCTGTCCGCCTAAATACAAACGAGCCTGGAAGTTACCGACGCTAGAGTTGATGTTAGCAGCGTTGATGTTCAGATTCTTCCACTGAACGATCACACTACGACGGACTGGCTTGATGGTATCGCAATTCTCATCACGATCAACATCAACTACCCATGAAATCTGCGAAGGCATGTAACCTTGAGCAATGTCTGTTGCTGTACGGAAGCGGTGATCGCCCCAGTAAGGCGACACAACGTTGTCCGGGTAAGAAGAAGAGTTGATAAACAAACCGATTGACTGCTTGGCAGGAACCAACTTTGTATTATCAAACGTCAGGAAACCGTTGATACTAACGTATACACCGCTGTAGAGGCGCCCGTTGTAGTTGTAGGTTTCTCCATTTGGAAACTGGATGTATGCATAACCATCATCGAGATCGTTTACATACGTAGGAGGAAGTGTGAACTGCGACGGAGGAATGATCGTCTTGTTCAGGCTCGATGTAGGGCAGGCATCAATATCCCTGTATGGGAGACCGACTACGAGCTTTGGCTGGCGGAACTGGTTAAAGATCTGCTGTGCCACGCCCTCTACTGCACCGATCGCGAATGAACAGAGTACAATCGCCGAGGCAATCAATACCTGTTTCTTCATAAATACTCCAAAAGTTTTCACTGTTTTTTAATCGGTTTAAATAGGGCCGGTCCGAAAACCGGCCCTGTAGATAAGCGTTAGCGTACGAATACGATCTGCTGTGATGTTGTATTCGCTCCATCCGACACGCGGACAGTGTAGATGCCGTTAGACAATGCAACACCGTTTGCAGCGCCGTTCCATTCAACCGAGTGCGAGCCAGGGTTGAAGACATCGTTTGCAAGTGTAACTACGCGATTACCAATTGCATCATAGATCTCAACCGAAACCTTCGATGTTGTTGGAACTGTGAAGTTCACAAGAGTAGATGTTGTAAACGGATTCGGTGCTGCGCCTGTGATCGCGAGTGTCGAAGGTGTTTCTTCACCGTTTTCAACATCTGTTGTGAAGTCGTACACGATGATGAAACCTTCGATTGCTGTCGATGTGATCACGAGTGTGTCACAATCATTTGCAGCTGATACACGATGCTGAACTGCTGCTATTGAACGACCTTGACCAGTCTTCATGTCGAATGCAAACAGACTACCATTTGATTGATCATCACGGATGTAGTAAGAACCTGGGTTCTGTGCATCACGTGCTGGAATCTGCGTACGGCACCATGAAAGCTTAACAGGGTAGTATGATGAGCTCACACCGTTTTCGCCACCAGCTTGGAAACGACCTTGGAAGATCGACTCACCTGGAGTGTTCGAGTATGGGTGAATGTTACGGATGATACCGTTACGTGTTGGGATTGTCCAACGCGCATCGAATACGTCTGTATAAGGAACTGGTGGCAATTCATACTCGCAGTAATTAGAATCAAGACGACCGAAGGTCGCTGCTTCATCACCACGTGTTGCAATTTCAGTGCCACTTACACCGAATGTGAGTGTCTGCCATCCACCGATTGCATTTTCAACGCGAATGTCAGCTGAGAAACGTGTCTGAGCAGATACCGCAACTGAATATGTCAGTGTATCCTTTTCACCTTGACGATCTGTTACTTCGATACGGATCTTGATACGACCGTTTTCGATAGTACCCTGGAGATTCGATGTGCTAACTGTTACCTCTTGCGTGTCAGCAATTGGACTTGCAAGCTTAGCAGGTGCAAATGTCCATGAACCTGCTGGCTCAAGAACTGTAAATGTCAGTTCTTCGTTTCCAGCCTGCGTGCGCTTGAGATCTACATCTGTCACACGAATCTTGTCTGTGTATTCCTTACCAGCTTCAACGCAACGGATGATTGGTGACTGAAGCATGCTCGGCTTGTGATTAACGGCACGCACATTAAGTGTGTACGTCTTGATATCACGAAGACCACCAGCGTCAGTTACAAGAACTGTTACGTTAACAGTTGTGTCAGAGTATGGAAGATCTGTCACAGTTGGCTTGCCATAGAGCAGACCACTTGTTGGGTTGATCTTTAGCCAGTTTGGTGTTGTCTTGCGTGATGCATCAAACACGATTTGACCAGCCTCTGCGAAGTAAGGATCAACTGGCACACTGTCACGCTGCTCACCAACATAGATAAGCTCATAGTTTTGGACCTGACCGAAGTTCGGGTCATAAACCTTGATGCGACGTGCAGAGTCTGTCAATTGGACATTATAGTCAATGTCTTCGATTGCATCCTCAAGATTTGCATCGAGAAGACGTGGCTGCACGTTAACAAAGAGACGACGTGTGAGAGTGTTGATTCCACCGTGTCCGTCATTAACGAGAACCGACATTACTGTGTCGACATTGAGATCACCGTTGATTGGGCTGCCTGGATCGAAGTCATTAACTGGCTTGAGAAGCTCAAGCGCGTTTGAACGATCGATACGAATATCGATTTGACCCTTTGTCGTGAAATCTTCACCGAATGGGCTCACTTGACCTGGCTCAGCGTATTTACGCATGTAACGTGTAGCCATCCAGCTTGGACGAGCTTGTACGATGTCATCAAGTGATGTTTCACCTGGGTTTTCACGTACAGATGTTGACACGAAACCGTATGCTGTCTTGCCGTAGCGGAAATCCCATGCGCCAAACTTCTGAACGATTGCACGGTTTGCATCTGCTGCAGCTGCATCCTCGAACTCATCATCAGTGTTGATGTCGGCCTTGAAGCGCAATGAGTCTGTAAGGTTAGCTACGAAGTGGATGTTCAACGAGTCATTGTAGTTACGTGATGGATCGTTGTACTCTTCTGTAAGTATGTTATTCGGGTTAGCACCAGTCGGCATAAACTTGCGACCTACACGTGACGTCGTTGTTGTGTAACGAAGCGTATCACGGTATGTGCCAGTTGTTGCATCGTATGCGTCTGGATCTGTTGTTGTTGGATCCAAAACTACTGTGATGTCACCGCGAAGCATATTCTGGAACGTAACAGCTGCTGCACCTGTAGCATTGTGACGCCAGATAAAGCGTGGCATCGAGTCTACTACGTGGATGCGGAACTGATACGATACTGAATCCAACCAACCGAAGTTAACAGTATCCTGCTGCAGATAGCGAGCGTTGGTGTTCGATGGATCCTGCTGATTCTTAGGAAGCGTTGAATTGTCATACTCCTGAGCGTGGAAGTACGATGGATAGATATATACCCAACGTGCGATTTCCTGCTCAGTCCAGTTGTTCTTGCGAAGTGAATCAACAAGTTCAACAGATGGTGGGAAGTTCTTCGCAACAACTTCTACCAACTCACCACCAGGAACGATGTACGGGTTGATTGGACGGCCACGGAACATACGATATCCAGTAGCACCCCAGCTTGGGTTGTTGTTTGCAGCGTTTGCACGAATCAACGTGTCACGCAACCAGTAACGAAGACCACTGTTACCTGTCTTGATGCTCCAGAAGTACGATAGCTGAGCATTGTCGCCTGCATTTCTTACTACACGTGGATCATAGAACTTGTTTACATCAACTGCTGTGATCGAGAAGATAGAATCACGCTCAAACAGATCGCGACCAGGGATTGGCTGGTTGTTTACATCTGCTGGGTAGCTTGGTGGTTCGTTGAACCAGCTAGGCTGACCGCCACCGCGTGGTGACTGAGCTGCTGTGATAGGCGTGTACAAACGGTTTTCCGTTACAAACACGCGATTGCGATATTCTGGGTGGAGAAGTGGAGACGTTGGGAGTGTGTCAGCTGCACCAGTGAACACTGGTGGGTTGGTATTGTTACCAACTGTGAAGCTAAGAGCACCCTTGATAGCATCTACAACACCGTCTTTCCAAAGAATCGTACGAGACACGATTGTTACTTGGTCACCATCACGTACTGGAAGGGCGCGATAACGCTCACCACCATAATACGTTTCCGTACCACCGTTTGACACTGGAAGTGCTGGACGGTTTCCGAGGCGGAAGTTAGCACCACCGAGTTCACCAAGTTGTGTTGAACCTTCCCAACGACGACCTTGCAGAGCTGAAGAATCCTCAGCAATAGCATTGTCTACGAGGAAAGAGAGAAGTGTTGCACCAGTACCATACGTTGCAAGACCTTCATAGGCGCGACGAATGTTTGGATCTCCACCATTTGATGAATCTGGAACGAGTTCTACACGTGAGCGGAAGATAGAATCCGTAAGAGTCTTCTGAGCCATGTTTACACGGATATAATCACCTGTGCGCTCATTGATCACGAAGAATACAGATTCGTTGATTACGCGTGCATCGTTGTTACTGATTTCAGCTGTTCCGCTGTAGTCAGCACGAGCTTCGAGAAACACTGGGTATCCGATTGGATGATTTCCAACAAATTCAGTTTGAACTGCTGCAACATCTGCATGGACATCAGCATCGTATGGGTTACGCGTCATGCGCTTTACATACTTTTCGTATGAAGGCTGCGCAGGATCGTTGTACAGCTTAAGTGTTGGAGGAATACCAACTGCAAAGTCTTCAATTGGTGACATACGACGGCTTGAATAATCTGCCGTCTTGATGTCTGTACCCTTGTCGAAGATATCATAGATACGGCCTTCGAGAAGGAGTGTATCTGGGATAACACCAATTGCTACTGGTGCGTACGTGTAGCGCCAATCTGATTCAAATGGACCCTGTTCTGTAGGGTTTGTTGAACCTTGACGTACGAAACGCATGTGTGTCTTGCCGTTGCCAGCGATGAAGAACGTTTCTTGAACGCGACCGAAAGAAGATGTATTCGGCGTGCTAGGAAGAATCGTGTTTACGTTGGCTTCTGTGCGGCCCCAGTAGTTGCCACGGAGTGTATCAACACCACCGAAACCAATTCCTGTTGTTCCAGCAAGAACACCCTTAGTGTCTTGTGCGTCTGGTAGACGGATGATAAAGCGAGCATCGTTGTCATAAATAGAGTTTGATGCGTAGCTGTATGTCTTCCATGGAAGTGGACCTGTAACTTCACCAAACAGAACTGCACCTGCGAGATCGCTTGACGCTGCGTTTGTGTTGTTTACGATTGGTCCATCGATCACGTCTTGTGTACGACCGATTGTTGACGTTGCCTTGTTTCCAGTGATCAAACAGCGCGCCATAGCGAGCTTGAGATCGTAATTATCTGAATACATACCAGCACCGCTGTATGCAACGTTGTTTTGCATACGAACACGATCGAATGAGAATGTGTCTACACGAACACGGATGCTATCAAGGATGTAAAGTGCACCACCAAGACCAGTTCCGTTTTCACGAAGAGTTGTTCCTGGGTGTGTGATCTTGATATCGCCACGCTGAGTAGCACCTGAACCTTGACGGTCTGGGTTTGCATATGCTTCGTTTTCGTAGAAACGAGTAAGCATGCGCTCATCTGGACGAGGTGAAGCCGTCTGGAATGTAAAGATGTCGTTGCGTGGGTTGTAACCAGTTGCAACACCGTTCACATCATATGTGATTTCATCCATATCTGTAACCATCAGACGCTTACGTGTAAGCGTATCTGGTGTTACAACCGCGATGGCACCACCGTTACCGTTCCATGCCTTGTTAGCGCGGAATTCAACACCCTTTACTACGTTGAGGTCTGCATTGATCGTATAGATAGCACCACCACCGCGTACTTCAGCTGCAAGATTAGATGCAACCTGACCAACGCGGTTGTTAAGGAAGTGACCACGAACAAAACGCAGTGTGCGGCGAGCGATTGGCAGATTCTGAGGAATCTGAACGCTGATAGCACCACCTGAGAAGTTAGCTGTGTTGTTTTGGAATTCTACACCATAGTTCGTTCCATAGATCCAAAGTGGACCCGATGCGCCACCGGCACCATACATGTACATGTTGCGTGCTGTATAGATAGCACCACCATCTACTGAAGCGCGGTTGTCGCGGAACTTGATGTTGAAACCATAATTGCGAGCAGTAATGATTCCGTCTGAACCACCAATCCATGGTGATACAGCGTTGTCGTTAGTGCCGTTTTCTACAAAAATCGCACCACCACGTGCTGACGAATTGCCAAGGAAGTGTGTTGGTGGGTTATTGTCGAGATTTCCACGTACTTGAATCTGCCATGCACCTGTTGATGCATAGATAGCGCCACCCTTAGAGAAGTTTCCTACGGAAGTAGCACCTGTTGATGCAAGTGTTGTGATGTATGGAGTTTCTGTCTTGTTTGTTGTATAACGACCTGCGAAGATCACGCTTGTCTGGTTTCCAACATACACGGCACCACCGCGAGCACCTTGAGAAACTGAGTTTCCGTTTGGTGTAGCAGGCTGACGGTTAGTAACATAGTTACTGTTGAACTCCATTGTGTCTTTGCCTTGGAAATCGTTAACACCAATACCGACTACCATTGGTGTACGACCTGAAACGTAGATGGCTCCACCAAATGCTTCGTTCTTTTGTGAACGGTTGGTGTTAGCAAATACGGTTGCGGCACGGTTTGCATCTGTTACAACGCGAATACCACCGATACGCACTGTATCTACATCTGAAAGCAATACATGGTTGCCCGTAAAACGTGACTGACGAATACGGCCAAGGTACAATGCCAAACGAGCATCATCGATCGACTGGCGATCAACATCTGACATCGTTTCTGGATTTGCATCGTAAGCCCAGTCAGTAATAGGAAGACCCGAAGAAATCGGAGCGCCTGTTACTGGGTCTGTCATGAATGGGTTAACTGTAGCAGGATACTTTGGAAGAGCCGAAAGGAATCCTGTTGAAACTGCTGGGTAAAGCTGAAGCTGCGTACCTGAATACGTGTCAGCTGGAGCTTGGAGGATCTGAACAGCACCACCACGATAGCGCGACATGTTGTTGCGGAAGTTACATCCTACAATCCATGTGCGTGAGGAGAATGTTGTGATCGCACCACCACCACCGTTTGTTGCATCGAGCAGACCAGCATTCGCTGTTTCAGCCTGAGCTGCAGTGAATGCTTGACCATTGCTGTTCGCAAGGTAAACTGGGCGATTGTCTACTGTTGTGTCCTTACGGAAGTTGACAAAGTCAACATCGCGGAAAAACGCAGCACGTGCACCTGGGAGCACTACGATGTGACCCCATTCACGTGAGAACGTATTAACGTCACCAGCCTTGAACGTGATACGTCCAGGCGTAACATTAATACCAGCACCTGTTGGGCGGAACCATGCATTGAGACGGATCGCTGAAATCACCGAACCGAGTTCAAGGCGGGCTGCCTTGTACATGATCGCTTGGGCAGGTGTCAAACCTTGGAGGTTGACATTTGTGCCAAGATTCACGTTAAAGATTGTCGAATACTTCGACGGGTGAATCGTTGGTTCTGTAGAGATCGTCGACGAGACGACTCCTGCTGCACCAAAATATGACAGGTCGTCATATCCAGTGTACGGCGGAACCAGTGGATTCACCGCTGTTGGGTTGTACGTCGCAGACGCACGACCATCAGCAATGATTCGACCACCTGTTGAGTCAACCAAACGACCGTTTGGCATAAACTCAACTGTTGTTCCGGGCTCGATCAGAAGCGTTCCACCAATGGTGTACGTGCCACTAATACGATACACGGTGTCACGTACGAATACGCGCACCGCACCCGGAGGAAGACTACCACGGACTTCAACATATGCCGCCTGGGCTACATTAAATGCCGCGGTTAGCACAAGCAGCAAGCTGCTCAGACGAAACCAACGTTGCATACAACCTCCAGTTGTAAAAACCTTATACTTTAATTTTTTCACGCTTTTCATTTGCTCAAAACAGAAAAATGGCGAAACCGCCCGATTTTACTAATCAATTGCCGTGCCAAGACGCGCCAAACCTGATTTTGCAGATGCAGCTACTTCTGACATTTCGAATTTCTTGACGATCAGTCGGTACAATTCCGTTGCTTTTTCTTTGTTGTTGGCTTCTTCATAGCAGGCAGCCGCACTTAGATAACACTGCTCTTCAAGACCACTTTCTTGGGCCTTCGTAGCTGCCTCTTCGTACTTTGCCGCCGCTTCTGCGAAGTTCTTTCCAAGCTCTAGAGCCGCCGCAAGTCCTTGCAATGCACCAACTTGGACTACAATCGACTTGGATGAAGATGCCTTTTCGAACTGAGCAGTTGCTTCAGAAGCTTTACCTAGGTTGATATATGCATTGCCGGCCATCAACGCCGCTGTTTCACCAGCTGCAGTTCCAGAGAATTCGTCGCTGATTGCAACAAGCCCCTTCACAGGCTGTCCGTCCATTGGAGGAAGACCCTGACCAGTCAGCGCCAATTCGAACTGTCCCATGTCATAGGGCATACGCACACGTGAGATGTGTGTCAGACCCTCGATGTTCAATTCGCTGTTTTGATGCTCCATGTAGAAGTAGCCAGCTACGACCACCACTACTACGCCAACAACACCGGCAATCATCTTCCACTGCTGTGAGAAGAAATCTACCGCTGCATCAGTTGCCGCAGGCCCAGTTGATACGGGGCTCTCGGTGATGTTGTCTATGTCTTGTGTGCTCATGCACTCCCCAAAATCAGTACTGACTACGGAGTTCTTCCGCCGTCAAAAAGCATTGCCATTTCTTATCTGCAGAGGTGTACGCACACGTAGGTACGCACTCTGCGCAGTGAGATAGACTCGCAAATATAGGTTATCGGTACGTTCCCACCAAAGAGAAATATGAACACCCAAATATGGGGTAACCATTTCTCAATAATTGGGGTTACAGACGATATCCACACCCAGAATGGGTGGGTTATTCACACATCTCAGAACGACATTGTAGCCCGAACCGATGTAATGATGTCGTTTACGTTAAGAAGAATAGCTTGCTCAAGACTTTTTGCAAAGCCTACTGGTGTGTCCTTCGATCCAATACGTGCCACAGGGGCATCCAGATACCTGAACAGCTCTTCTCCGATAGTAGATGCTATCTCTCCACCGAATCCGCCCGTCTTCTTGTCCTCGTGCACTACAACACAGCGACCTGTGCGCTTTACGCTCTCAAAGACCATGTCCTTATCCCAAGGGGCTAGCGAACGCAAGTCGATAACTTCTACGTCTATTCCCTCGGCGGCGAGTTGCTCGGCAGCCTGCAGACTCCAGTGCACCGGCGTGCCGTAGGTTACGATGGTTAGGCTGGATCCGGCTCTGCGGATCTTTGCCTTCCCAAATGGAATGATGAAGTCCTCTGAGGGCATCGTCGCAGATGTTGGACGGTAGTTATAGAGGAATTTTGGCTCGAGGTACATCGTGGTGCCACGCGAACGAATTGCATTTCGCATAAGTCCAACGGCGTCATCGGCAAAGGCCGGGCACACCACACGCAGTCCTGGAAGGGTTGTAAATGTTCCCTCAAGGTTTTGAGAATGGTACAGTCCACCCTGGATATACCCTCCTGATGCTAGGCGGATGACCATTGCAGGGGAGAACTGTCCGCGCGTACGCCAGTAATCGTGCGTACACTCGATCAGCTGCTCCATAGCCGGCCAGAAGTAGTCTGCAAACTCAGCACCTTCTACGACCACGCGGATATCATCGCGGTAGCGCGTCATGCCATTAGCTGTACCTACGATAAAGTCCTCAGCAATCGGGGCGTTAAACACACGGTCGTTGCCGAACTCGTCGAGCATGCCCTTACAGACATTGAAAATCCCCTGCTTCTTGTGCGATGCAACGTCTTGTCCGAACAAGAAGGTGCTCGGATTACGGCGGAACTCTTCCATCATGGCATTGACGATGCCCTCACGGAAGGTAACAACCGGTGCATCTGGTGCTGGCGTGCAGCGGATTTCCGAATCGTCACTGTACCCCACAACAGCGTCTGGAAGCAGAAACTGTGTGTATGAAGCAGGATCTGGGTCTGGAAGGGGCTCTACTGCATCTGCTGCAGCGAAAATGGCTGTCTTGTTTGCTTCTTCGATGGCTGCGAGCTCGGCATCGGTTGCAATCCCTGCCGCGATCAGCGAGGCACGCATGCGAGGGAGCGGATCGCGGCCCTTCATGGCCTCGATGTCTTCCTTTGTGCGGTAGAGTTCGTGGTTATCTGAGTTTGAGTGCGAACCAATACGATCGCAGTCTGCGTGGACCATTGCCGGCCCCTTGCCGCTCGCTGCATAATCGCGGGCTGCTACCATGGTGTTGTAGGAATCAACCGGGTTGCGTCCGTCGCAGTAGAAGATCTTTAGGTTCGTAAAGCCGCTGAAGTTTTCTGCGACAATAGGATTTGCCGTCTGCTCATGCAGCGGTACAGAGATTCCGTATTTGTTGTTTTGGATTACGAAGACAACAGGAAGTTTCTCGCGGTCTGCTCCGTTCACTGCTTCGTAGTAGTACCCTTCTGATGTTGTGCTATCCCCGGTGGAACAGAACACTACTTCGTCGCCCTTGAACTTCCTAATCGAACGTGCCGTTCCCACTGCCTGCTGAGAGTGGTTTCCTGTGCATGATGATGAGTTCTGCAGGTTGATCGAGATCTTGGCAAAGTGGTTGCTCATGTGACGTCCGCCACCGGCTACGTCTGCATCCTTAGAAAGACCGTTGGCGATGATCTCTTCTACCGTAACGCCCGCTGCAAGAGACGTGAGCATGTCGCGGTAGTATGGGAACAAGAAGTCCTTGCCCGGACGGAACACCTTGCCCAGCGCCAGCTGAATACCGTCGTGCCCGGCAAAGGGCGCGTGGTACGACCATCCCTTTGCCATCTTGAGATAGTTCGCAGCCTTTTCATCGAGCCTGCGTCCAAGATGCTGGGTCTTATACCATTCCAACAGCACCTCTGGTTTGATACCCTTGAGATCAAACAGCTCAACTGCAGCTGCAGATGAGGTATTGGCGGGGGCTTTCGCTGTTGCTGTATTCTTTGCTGGTGGTGTTTTTGCCTTGGCCTTAGCCATGGTGCTCTCCTGATTTCGTCGATTAAGTATTTCGTTGTTAGCGGCTCTTCTTTACAAAGGTGAGCCATCCGTACGGGTCTTCTCCCGACACGGTGATGTTATGAAATGCCTGCTGAAGTGCTCGGGTCATTGGTCCAACCTTTCCACGTCCAACGGCAATTCGGTCTACCGATGTAACAGGCGCTATCTCACTGGCTGTTCCGGTGAGGAACATTTCGTCGGCCACGTACATCATCGCCCGAGGGATGTTTTGTTCGCGCACGTTGATGCCCAACTCCGTTGCTAACGTGATCACGGTATCGCGGGTGATACCCGGAAGCAGCGAGGTTGCGGCAGGGGGCGTCACAAGTTCATTATCAACAACCAGAAAGACATTCTCTCCCGAGCCTTCGGCAACGTTGCCATACGAGTCCAGACAGATTCCTTCTGCATAGCCGTTTTCTACGGCTTCCATCTTTACAAGCTGAGAGTTCATGTAATTACCGCCAGCCTTTGCTAGGGAAGGCATTGAATTGGGGGTAATGCGGTCCCACGAAGACACACAAACATCCACGCCGTTCGAGGCGGCGTCATCCCCAAGGTAGGCGCCCCATTCCCATGCTGCGATGTAGACATCGAGCGGACACCGCAGGCCGTAGACTCCCATATCTCCGAAGCCGCGCAGGGCAAACGGACGTATGTAGCAGCGACCGAGTTTGTTGCGTTTTACAAGATCAACGGCAGCTTCCGAGAGCTCATCCACCGAGAATGGCAGCTGCGAACGGTACACCTTCAGCGAATGGTGTAGTCTGCGCATGTGCTCTGGCAGACGGAATATCGCCGGGCCGTTATCGGTATCATAGCAGCGGATGCCCTCAAACCACGAGGAGCCGTAGTGCACCACATGAGACAACACGTGAATCGTTGCTTTCTCAAACGGGATAAACGTCCCGTTCTTCCAGATCGTTTTTGTAGGTGTGATCGGCATTACGCACCTCGCTCTATTGGTTGATCATTACTCAGCTGCATCCAGAGCCCCCTTCATGAGTTCGGTTACAATGGATGGGTTAGCAGACCCTCCAGAGGCCTTTAGCACCTGTCCCACAAAGAATCCAAGCAGGTTGGTCTTACCCTCGCGGTACTTCTTCAGGTTATCTGGATTTGTGCGTATCACGTCTTCAACCATCGCCTTAAGAACCGATACATCAGAGACTTGACGCAGGCCCCGTTCCTCGATAAACTCCGCAGCAAGCTTATTGCTGCCGAGCATGTCTGGAAAGAGTTCCTTTGCCGTCTTGCTGCTGATCGTTCCATCGGCAATCACATCGATCAACGACGCCAACTGCTGTGGGGTAACACCCACTTCATGGATTTCACACTTCTTCTCGCCGCGAATTCGCAGAAGCTCCGTCATGATCCAGTTACTCACCAGCTTCCATGTTTCCTGGGAAGGGGCTTTCAGTGCGCCACTCGTGGCTTCGTAATACGATGCTACCGATGCCTCATCAACAAGGATCGCAGCGTCGTATACCGGCAGGCCGTATTCAACGACGAACCTGCGTTTTTTGGCAAGGGCCAACTCTGGCAACTCGGCGCGGACTTCTTCCAGCCATCCAGCAGATACTACAACCGGACCAAGATCCGGCTCGGGAAAATACCGGTAGTCATGTGCCTGTTCCTTTGACCTCATAACCTTGGTCTGACCGTTGCCGGCATCCCACATCAGGGTTTGCTGCGATATCGATCCGCCCCCTTCAAGGGTAGCTATCTGGGAGTTGATCTCGTATTCTATGGCCTTCTCAACGTTCCTGAAGGAGTTAAGGTTCTTTACCTCGCGCTTGGTTCCAAAGCGTTCCTGTCCAACCGGACGCACGGAGATATTTGCATCGCAGCGCATGCTGCCTTCTTCAAGGTTGCCGTCGCAAATGCCGAGATAGACCAGGATCTGACGCATCTGCTGCAGGTACAGGTATGCTTCCTGCGGCGTGCGGATGTCTGGTTCGCTCACGATCTCGATAAGGGGCACTCCCGCACGGTTAAGATCCACAAGGGTGTCGATATCTAGGTCGTGAATGCTCTTTCCGGAGTCCTCCTCCATGTGAATGCGAGTAATGCCGATCTGCTTCACGCCAGTCTCTGTCTCGATCTCCACATGCCCATCGTAGCAGATAGGGTCTGCAAACTGGGTTATCTGATATCCCTTCGGAAGATCCGGGTAGTAGTAGTTCTTGCGGGAAAAGGTAGATCTCTCGCGAATACTACAGTTTGTGGCCAGTCCCATTTTGACGGCAAAAGCAACAAGGTTTTCGTTGAGAACAGGCAGTGTGCCGGGATGGCCAAGGCATATCGGACAGACATTTACGTTCGGCTGCGCGCCGTACTCGGTAGGACAAGAGCAAAAGGCCTTCGACGCAGTTGTAAGCTGCGCGTGAACTTCTAATCCGATGATTGCTTCGTAGCCCGAGTGCATGAAGTGTCCGTACGTGTCCAAAGGACGTCAAAACTACGGAAAATCAGCCTGTTCTAGGGTGTGTTAGATAGGTAATCGGCGGATATCGATGTTACCGCCGCACAAGACGATCCCCACGGTAGATCCGCGCACAAGTCCGGGGTTTTCCAGCAGCACAGCAAGCGTTACCGCCGCACTGGGCTCAATCACTACCTTGATGCGTTCCATGATGCGGTAGGTTGCCTCGCGAATTGCTTCTTCGGATGCAGTGAAGATCTCCACATTCGCGGCTTGGAGGTGGGAAAATGTAATCTCTCCCAGTCCCGTGCGAAGTCCGTCGGCAATGGTCAGGGCATTGGCAGGGGGCTGGAGCACACCCGTTTGCATGGACACCTGCGCGTCTGAAGCGATCTCTGGCTCTGCGCCGATCACTCGAACCACGGGGTTAACAGCATGGACGGCTGTTGCTATTCCACTCATGAGCCCACCGCCGCCTACAGGAGCCATTACAACGTCTAGCTGCGCCACCTGCTCCAAGAGCTCAAGGGCAACTGTGCCTTGTCCGGCGATAACCCGCTCGTCATTGTAGGGTGGAACAGGATGTGCTCCTGTACTCTGCACGATCTGCTCCATGGTTTCAAGGCGCGAAGCCAGCGTGGGTTCGCAGAGAACTACCTCTGCGCCGTACTCGCGCACGGCTTGCTGCTTCACACTGGGTGCATTGCGGGGCATCACGATTGTGCAGGGAATGCTGCGCAGGCCGGCCGCATATGCCAGTGCCTGTGCGTGGTTTCCGCTTGAATGCGTCACAACCCCTCGGCTGGCAGCAGGAGCATCCAGCTGAAGAACTGCGTTCAGTGCTCCGCGGGCCTTAAACGCACCAACCTTCTGTAGGTTCTCGCATTTAAAACTCAGCTGTGCACCAACCATGCGGTTGATGGCCTGGGATGTAAGCACAGGTGTTTGATGCACATACGGATGTATACGCTGGTGCGCTGCGCGTATGTCTTCGAGCGTAACCATAAGCCCCTTGGCCTACATGTTCCTGCGGTACTGTCCGCCTACATCATAGAGCGCGTTCGTCATCTGTCCAAGCGAGCACACTTTGGCGGCCTCCATAAGCGCCTCAAAGATGTTGCCATTTTGGATGGCCGTCTGACGCAGCGCATCAAGAGCCTGCGGTGTGGCTTCTCCGCTGCGGGATTGAACAGCGTGAGCGTTGTTGATCTGCTGTTCTTTTTCGTCGGTGGTAGACCTGATAACCTCTGCGGGGATAACGGTCGGACTACCTTTTGAGCTCAGGAAGGTATTCACGCCAACGATTGGATATTCGCCGGTGTGCTTGAGTGTTTCGTAGTACAGCGACTCTTCCTGGATTTTGTTTCGCTGATACATGTTCTCCATTGCGCCCAATACGCCACCACGATCCGTGATGCGACGGAACTCCATGTAGACGGCTTCTTCAACAAGGTCTGTGAGTTCTTCGATGATAAACGACCCCTGGATTGGATTCTCGTTCTTCGCAAGACCCAGCTCTCGGTTGATGATCAGCTGAATTGCCACTGCTCTGCGAACACTCTCTTCCGTAGGTGTTGTGATGGCCTCATCATAGGCGTTGGTGTGCAACGAGTTGCAGTTATCATAGATGGCGTAGAGCGCCTGCAGCGACGTGCGGATATCGTTAAAGTCGATCTCTTGTGCGTGTAGTGAACGCCCCGACGTTTGAATGTGGTACTTCAGCATCTGCGAGCGCTCGTTGCCGCTGTACTTGTGCTTCATGGCCTTGGCCCAGATTTTCCGAGCAACGCGTCCGATAACCGAGTATTCCGGGTCTACGCCGTTAGAGAAGAAGAACGAGAGATTCGGTGCAAAGTCGTCAATGTGCATACCCCGTGAGAGGTAATACTCTACGTATGTGAACCCGTTTGCAAGTGTGAACGCAAGCTGTGTGATTGGGTTAGCACCGGCTTCTGCGATGTGATATCCCGAGATCGAAACTGAATAGAAGTTTCGAACCTTTTCATCGATGAAGTACTTCTGTACATCGCCCATCATTCGAAGGGCAAACTCTGTCGAGAAAATGCACGTGTTCTGTGCCTGGTCTTCCTTAAGAATGTCTGCCTGCACTGTTCCGCGCACGTTCTGCAGTGCGCGCTGTTTGCACGCCGCATAGGTTTCTGCATCAAGCACCTGATCGCCAGTAACTCCCAAGAGCATAAGGCCAAGACCCGTGTTGCCCTCGGGAAGGTCTGTGGAGCCGTCGCCATGACGATACACAGGGCGGGAGAGCCCCTTTGCTGCATAGATCTGATCGATCTTGGCTTCTACGTCGTTCTCCAGTCCGCGCTCGCGAATCACTTTTTCGCACTCCTGATCGATCGCTGCATTCATGAAGAATGCGAGTAGCATTGGAGCCGGACCATTAATCGTCATCGATACCGATGTTGTTGGCGCGCAGAGATCAAATCCAGAGTAGAGTTTCTTGGCATCATCAAGGGAAGCAATGCTCACTCCCGAGTTGCCGATCTTTCCGTAGATATCTGGACGGTAGTCTGGATCCTCGCCATAGAGTGTAACGCTATCGAATGCTGTTGACAGACGTGCTGCGGGCATTCCCAGCGACAGGTAGTGAAAACGTTTGTTCGTCCTTTCGGGTCCGCCCTCTCCGGCGAACATGCGCGTTGGATCTTCATTCGTCCGCTTGAATGGATACACACCAGCCGTGTACGGAAACTCACCCGGGACGTTTTCCTGCATGCACCAGCGTACGATCTCTCCCCAATCCGAGAACTTCGGAAGCGAGATCTTTGGCACGCGCGTGTGCGCTAACGATTCGGTGTGGTTCTTCACCTTGATTTCTTTGCCGCGAACAACGTACGTATAGTGCTCGCCCTGATATGCTGCTTTCTTTTCTTCCCAGGAGGCAAGCAGTGTTCGCACCTCATGATGAAGTTTTGCTTCGAGTTCAGCAGCGCGCTGCTCTAAGGCGGCTATCGCTACATCTGTCTGGGTCTGCTCTGATGTCATGGTGATGTTAGTTGTGTTTCACGTGGTACAGTTTTGGCGCGCCACCTGGGCCCCCTAACCAAAGGGTAGAGACTTCGCCGGGCGCTAGCGTTACCGGCGTTGGTGCAAGAACAACGGTCTGTGTGTTTGCCTTCTTCGCAAGAATTGTGACTTGTCCGGCAGGGAGTTCTGTAAACTGCAGCTTGCCGTTGGCTGTTGACGTTGTCTGACGAAACTCCATAAGCGCACAGCCGTCAATGATCACTTCTACGCCGTTGACAATGCGGTAGAAATCCAGTGCCGGTACATCCGGCGCCAGGTGCATCACGCGAACGGTGGCAGTGTTGAGGGAAAGGGGCTGAACAAGATCTACAACTTCAATGCCTGCTATGTTTGGCGGGACCATTGACCCCGTAACAAAGAGTGTCTTTCGTGAGCGAAGCGTTGTTGTGGTGCGCGTTTCCTGAATGAGGGGCGTGCCGTTGACAAACACACCCGTCGTGTGAGTGCCGATCTCCAGATCTATATATCCGGATGACTCCGAAAACGGGATGCTTGCCGTCTGTGGTTTTGCAACGCCGTCTAACCTTGCTTCGAATGCTTTTAGTCCGGCTACTGCATTGACGATCTGATACCGACCAACGTCGGGAGGTATCAACAGGTCTGACGTTTCGGACGTTGCTTCATCGTCTGAATAGAGTCGAGCATTGAATGGGTATGAATCGTCGTACGAAAGTGATCCCGTGAGCAAAAGAGAATATGACACACCGGCCTTCAGGGTAAGATTCCTGTACGCCGCTTCATACTGCTCGTTTGTTGTGCGGAGCAATACTACGTTATGCTCGCCCGCTTCGATGTCTACAACATTCGATATCGTACAAACGCCAAGCTGCGAGTTTGGCAGAACCTCCATCCCGTCGATCTTCAACGACAGCTCCGCGCCGTCCTTGGTGGCATTGATTACCCGGATACGCGCGCGCCCGGTAGGGGGCGCTGAGGCATCTTCGTGAAGCACACATTCTTCCGGACGCCGAACGCAATTGAACACCGAGGTTGAAGGGAACAGTACAAGACTGTAGTTCACAGGCTTAAGTGTTGTTCTTCTTCTCGCAACGATAGCGTTGGTTGCAACATCAAATGCCCGTATCTCGACGCTGTCTGTTGTTGGCTCAATCGCCGTGCGTCCAGTTACAGCACCGGACAACTGATTGGTGAAGACTTCACTATTGTTGATCTCCACTCTTGCTGCTGCTGTATTGCCGTTATAGAAACGAATTGTTGCCTTTTGCGCATCCGGCGCAATCGGATCCGATCCACTGCATGCAGTGAGCAACGCAATTGCCGTTAGCGTCCATATCGTGAGGACAATTCTCATTTCTGAAGCTGCTCGATAACACTGCGAACTTGCCATAACGAACGCGCCAATTGTGATTGTTCTTCGACAAATCCGTCGTATCGACGGTTACTTTCAACGATCTCAGCAAGGTACCGCGTACGATCGGGTGGGATGATGTAGATCTTCTCGCTCATTTCGTCTGTTACCATGTAGGACGACGTCCACGAGAGCGAACATTTCTGCACAAGTAGATCGTTCACAGCGCGATACAGTGTGTTTGCGCCCGGATCATTGAACTGTGAGGCGATCGTTCCGTAGACGGGCATTTCATCAAGCGGATGTGAGAAGAGCTGTCGGCTTCGCTGATACTGCTTACGAACATCCCGAAGCGCATCTAATGCGCCCCGTTTATCAAACTTGTTAAGTGCAATGATGTCCGCATAGTCGATCATGTCGATCTTCTCAAGCTGTGTTGCAGCGCCGAATTCAGGCGTCATTACATACATGGCTACATCTGCAAGATCCGTGATCTGCGAGTCGCTTTGACCAATACCTGCGGTTTCAACAACGATCAAATCATACTGTGCGTAGGACAGAATCTTGATTGCATCCCGCACGTGAGGATTAAGCGCCACGTTTGATTCACGCGTAGCAAACGAGCGCATGTAAACACGGGCATCGCTTACGGCATTCATTCGAATACGGTCGCCCAGGAGCGCTCCGCCTGTTTTACGTTTCGACGGATCGACGCTCACAACTGCAATGGTCTTATCAGGATGATCCAGCAGAAATCTGCGGACAAGCTCGTCTGTAAGAGAGGATTTACCTGCACCACCGGTGCCTGTTATTCCGAGCACTGGACTGCGCTTGGCATCATTGGCAAAGGCAATCAGGTTGTGCTCGCCCCGTTCCGCACAGGATATTGCCTGAGCGATAGCCATTGGGTCTTTTGCTAGTACGCGGCTTGACAGAGTTGCCGGTTCGGGAACGGGCGGGATAAAGTCGCTCTTCTGGACAAGATCGTTGATCATACCCTGAAGCCCCATGGCACGGCCGTCATCTGGAGAGTACACCCTTGTAATGCCGTTTGTGTGGAGTGTGTCTATCTCCGACGGAAGTATCGTTCCACCGCCACCGGCGAAGATGCGGATGTGCTGAGCACCCCGTTCGTCCAAGAGCTGGCGCATGTATGTCAGATACTCTACATGTCCGCCCTGGTATGACGTCATGGCAATGGCCTGCGCATCTTCCTGAATTGCACATTCTACTACTTCGCGTACGGATCTGTTATGTCCGAGATGGACAACCTCGCAGCCGGTAGCCTGAATGATTCGGCGCATAACGTTGATAGCTGCATCGTGTCCGTCAAACAACGACGCCGCAGTAACAACGCGAACCTTTGTGGAGGGTGTGTAAGGTGCTGGTGATTGCATCATAAAGCCTGTTGTGTGGACAACCGGGCAAAACTACGGAGGTTCGGCGCGTGTTAGGTTTGTGTGTGCAGGCGAATCTCATCATGCTTGGCGGCGCCGAAGAAATCGGTGCTAATTGCTGCTATGTGGAACTCGATGGTACGGGAGTACTAATCGATGCCGGTCTGCATCCACGAGACCGTACCGTAAGTGCTTTTCCAAACATAGACTTACTAGAAAACTACCCGGCAGACATCCTGGCGATAACTCATGCGCATACAGACCATATCGGGGCCCTTCCGTATGTAATGCGCCGTCTTCCGTATCTGCGCCCAATCATGACGCCAGCAACGCGAGATTTGAGTCATATCGTGATGCACAACGGTGCAAAGCTCCTGCGCACGGAAGTTGGGAGGTTGTTCCCGGCACAATGGCTTGAATTCTTCGACAAAGAGGTTGTTGAGCAGCTGCGATTTGCATTCGAGGCGCTGCCGTATGAAGAGCCCCTTACCATTCGTGGGTATTCCGGTAGATCGAACGTTACCATGACGTACCACTGGTCGGGCCATATTCTTGGGTCTTCCAGCGTTTCTCTAGAGTGCAACGGGTTGCGCATTCTCCATACTGCAGACGTCAAGTTCGACGATCAGGTTGTCCTGCCAAAGGCGCGCCTGCCCCGTCATCACGTAGATGTGTTGATTACCGAATGCACAAACGCGGCATCAGACCATACCCCAACGTTCCCCGAGGAGGCTAAGCGGCTAGCGGCCTTTATCAACAGCATTTCCCAGAACAACGGCTCGGTACTCATTCCTACATTTGCCATGGGCAAACTCCAGGAGATGATACCCATGCTCTATGGACTCATGAGGCGGGGAAGTATTCCGCACATGCCCATCTATACAGGGGGCATGGGGGTTCGTATCAGTAAGGTCTACGATCAGTACTGCTACAGCGACCCCATGCGGCGTCCGGGGTTTGAGGTTTCAGACATTCCCCAGGAACGTCTTCGCAGGGGAGAGCTGGACACAGGTGGATACTTCAAACACCCGTCTATTGTGCTTGCCCCTTCTGGAATGATGAATGTTGGCACGATGTCTCACCAGCTGGCCCTGAAGTGGATGGGGCTTCCTACCTACGGCATCGCCTTTGTTGGATATCAGGACGAAACTTCACCTGGGCATGCGTTGATGATGTCTGAACACAAGAAACCGTTCGACTTCGGGACCAAGTCTGTTTCTAGGTCCTGTCAGATCGAACGGTTTCGATTTAGTGGACATGCATCAAGAGAGGATTTGGTGGCATTGGCCGTTGACACAACGCCGTCAACCGTTGTGATTACACATGGAGATACGTTAGCCTGCGAGCGCCTTGCGTTGGAGATCCACGAACTGCTGCCAGCTGCCAGGGTAATCATCCCGCGCGCAGGTGCCGTCTACACCGTTGGCCACGAAAAACCCTTAATGTGACACAACGAGCCAGCTTCGGCAGATACTGCCGTTTACGAGTGTAAGCGCTACAGTGTACGTTCCGGTAAGTAGGGCGGATGTTTGAACAACACACGACCGTGTTGCTTGTGCTGGTTCGATGTGGAGTACAACAGCCCCCTGAAGATCAATGATGTCGATCGATGCCGCATCATGATGTGTCCATGCTACACGCGCACGATCCGCCGCTGGGAATGGAGAAACGTATAGTGAATCTGTCTTCGATGTTTCGTCTTCAACGGTCGTTGCGAAGTTGGCCGCACTGCCGATAGCATGAAATCCAGAAGAAAACTCTGCACGCATGGGGATGTCGGCATCGCGCACAACAAAACGGTACAGTTTCCCTGGACGGAGGGTAGTTGGAATTGTCCATTCCAGTTGTTCGTCAGAAGCAGCCACATCTTTAGCAATGGGGATAAACAGACGCTGTTCACCGTCCCATAACTCAACATGAACATGTTTCGCATGCAGGCTCTGGTCCCATGTGATATTCAGTTTGGCTGCCTGTCGCAAAGGTGTTGCAAATGTCCCGCCCGAGGGCCACACGCCCGCGTGAAGTGTTGTTGTGATCAGTGAAATCACACATAATGCTACTATCATAAACTGTGCTCCATGGATTGAAATGATGGTTAGGAATAATCGTTGTGCCTACCGCACAACCGCTCTAGAGGTATACCACTGACCCTTGAATTCATAGTCTGCATTTTCATGGTATCTCCGTATGTAGGGGGCTTGCTGGGTGCGCATACCCCACAGCGTCTGACTGTCTTCCAGTATCGTACACTCTGCGATAAAGTCATCTTGATCATCCGGCTTTGCCATAGCGCCTATCAGATCTACTCCTGTCTTGATAATGTCCGGCAGCAGCATTTTCCAGTTTAGAGCAGCCATGTCCACCGGCACATTGAATTTTGCAACCCGGCTTCGAAGACTGTCGATCACTCCATCCAGCCTGTTGACTAGGCAATCGTTGTCGTCTTTACAGTCTTCATCCCATGTTGACATTCTCACCCAAGCAAGATCTGCCTGATCCATCCATGATGTCTGAAGCCAGAGGGAGCGCTCGCCAAAGGCAAGCGGTCCATCCTCATCTCCGTGCACAGTTGTGCACTCTCCAATTGTGCCTTGCTGTTCGTCACATGAGGGCATTCGCGTAAAGCCGTGATCGGTAAGAAGCGCTTTTCGCACGGTTAAATTTCCACCATAGACGGCATGGTACAACTCTCCTCGATTTACAAATGGCCACAGATCCCAATCCCCATCGTCGAAGTACTCTACAGTGTTGAGCTTGATGCCATAACCCGGCATCTCCATGCGCCGCAACGCAAATGTTTGGGATGCGCGAAGCATCTGACCTGAATACGAGCGGACACCTGTACCACATGTAAGATCAACAGAGCCTGTGTGCAGGGCCTGCTTCCGTGGCTTCGTGGTTGGATCGCAGACAAAGAGCTCCACAACATCGAGAAACTGTCCTGTTGATGAGAGGATGTTTGTGTTGCCTGTAGTGTCTGCCTGTACGCTAAAGTCGAGATCTTGTTCATTCGGGTTGGTAAGAAGGATGTTGTCGAAACTCTCTGCGCTCACGCTACCACCAAGCACAGACAATGGGTCCAATGGAAGTGAGAACCGAATGCGGATAGGTGTACCTCTGCGTGGTATGTATTCGAGCTGACGTCCATCAGTTGGCTCGTCGGCGTCGCGGTCGTAGTATACAAGCGGATCGAACCACCGTTCCTCGAATCGTGCCAACTGGCGATCGCCTTGAGCGTTGACGCGCACCCGTAGGCCAATTGATTCGATGATCATGAGCTGACGGAATGCTGCCTGCATTCTGATCTCTCGGTGATCAAGAGATGTTCCATTGCAGTCGGTAGCATCAAAGGGTGCTATGTCTGTGTCGACAACCAGCCTGTATGTAGCAGGATGTACTCCCGTTCCGCCCCCTGCCGGAACAACATACTTGGGCAGGGCACTCCACCAGCGCCACTGTTGACCTCGATGTTGAGCAGGGTGAACTACAAGGCGGACGTTGTCGCCGCACTTTAGCTGATATCGCGTTCTATGTGTTCCTTGATCTCGACATTCTGTGGATGTGAGTGAAACCCATTCGCGTTGTCCAGCAACAACCTCCTCGCGCTGAACTTCGATCTGCGTTTCCGGATGCGGATGCTTATCACGAAGAATGTCTAACGGGTCTTCTGAACCAAGCAGGACACTTTCTATCCGAAGGTCCACGACTATCCGTCGAACAAAGAACACCACATGGTTTTCCGGATCGAGCATTTCTGCTGTGATACAGTATTCGCGCAGGCCCCGATCAAACCATACGGGGGTTCCCGAGGATTGATCGCAGTATCCTATGATCTCCCAGCACCTGTCGGCAGCAACACATAGCGGACGTGTGCCCGGTGCTGTTGACTCATATTCGTAGGGTGTTGTAAACCGCACTGCATCTGCAGCACTATACAGCGGATCTGCGTCTACGTCTGTAATACTTCCCCGTAGTCGATACCTATCCTGAAGCGTAGGTCTTAAGACCTGAAACCTCGGATTAAGTGATAGGTTATACACAGAGATGGCTTGTCTGCCGGGGATTACAATTGCAGACGACCCCACGATAGATCCTTGATACAGCCACATGGAGAAGAGGGCTTCTTTACCGGGCTTTGCAATGCACACAAGGTTTCCATGCGCAACATGCCAGGAGATTGTGGTCGTGTCTGTTACATGTCCGAGATACTCACCCAACGTCGTGTAAACATCTACACTGCCGCCACTATCTACCTCGACACGCACGCGTATTGAATCGCGTCGTTCATAGACAGCCTCTATTCGAATCTCACCATACATGTTCTCACACAACACCTCGCATTCAGACTGCAGTGTTGTGTCGCCGTGCAATTCAGGAAGCTGCGGACAATCCCAATGTGAGAAAACAAGATCTGGCTTTAGAATCTGAGGGGCGCGAATGCGCAGGGTATCGCCGGATACTACAACCCGATTGTTCGTTTCCAGACCAGTACGGTGTTCTTTGTCTATCACTCTGCCATGACGTTCACGCACCGTGCACACAACCTTGGCTGCCCCCCGCACCATAGCTTCATACGTGCGATCCAGCTGTTTGTCCCCGGCATACCACGAACATCTCACACGCAGGCGTAGCTGTGCATTTGGCTGCCAGCGTCCTACGGGAGTAATGCGAACACCCGCACCCGTACACAGAATGTTATGAGGCGCCGGACGCCAAACTCCAGCACTGGTGAGTTGCTCGACGACAAAGACGCTGTCGGCCAGACATCCCTCTGGTAGGGGGCTCGTTAGTTCCACCTCCAACTGCTGACCACAGTTGATGGCTTCGTTGGGAATGTTGCAACGGAGAACCGTTGCTACGTCGTGCGCCGTTACAAACGTAAACTCGCCGGCACCGGAGAGACAGCGATACCGCGTGCTTGGTAAGAGCCTACGGGGAATCCACGAAAACGTGTATTCGTCGGTTGCCTGATACCTACCCACAACCCGATGCCTAATCCAGGTTTCGCGGGGTGTTAACTGAGCAATTGAGTCGCGGAGTACAACGAATGGATAATCCTGCGCCCGCCACTGCGATGTATCTATGGGATACGGACATCGAACAGTGATCACTGCCGATGGAGAAACATCGGCCTGCCCATCAGATGGAAACAACACCTTCCATGCGTCCTGCCCATGCGCAAGAATCTGGGCAAGAAGGAATACAACGGTAATTCGGAACAGCATACACAACCTCCATACAAGAGTGAAGCCAATCGACGCATGGTGTAGCGTCTTGTGGCTGTTGTGCGTTCTACTGTTTGAAACGTGACGTGGAGTGAGGCGTTACTGTATCGTCAATGCAAACATTGCCGGCCAATTCTTACCAGTTACATACAGCAGCTTCGCTGTTGAATCCCACGCAATCCCGTTTAACACATCCGTAGATGGCGTCCGCTCATTCTGTGGCAAAATCCCTATAAGATCCATCACACCCGTTACATTTCCTGTGCTCGGCGATATTCTCACAACCTTGTCGGACTGCCAGACGTTGGCCCATATCTCTCCGTTGATCCATTCCAGCTCATTCAGCTGCGATACGGCCATGCCATCGAGTGTAACTGCTATGGTTCGAACAACTGTCCACGACGTTGGGTCAAGCACCGTTACAAGGCTCGTTCCATTGCTCATGTAGAGATATCTGCCGTCGTTTGTGATTCCCCAACCCTCACCCGTATACGAGAACGTTCCTTTCTGCTTAAGGGTCTTGGCATCGAACACAAGACCTTCCTGATTCAGCCACGTCAGCATGTAGATGCTACCCGACATCTGCGTGATGCCTTCGCCAAAGTATCGTTGATTCAATAGCGTGCTCTTCTCAACCTTGCCAGTCGAGATCGCTACGCGTCGCAGAGACGAAGATCCATACTGACCAGTACTCTCTAGAAAAGCCCCTTGATAGATCTCTAATCCCTGCGTAAACGCTGCGTTATCATGCGGATACCGTTGGGCAATTGCGTATGATATCTGTTGCACTGGTGGTTTTTGAGGAACGGGTTCTTCTACTGGTGCGTCCTTGGGCGTCTGCTTGTCTGTGCAAGAGAAAAGGATGGCACAGAGAATGCTTGTGACGACAAGTCTATGTAGGTTCGTGACCATAGATCAACTGGTAGTTTGGAATCGACGAAACTACCGAGATTCACTTTCATGTTGTAGGGGATATGTCGCCGAGCGCTGTTCTACATCAATCTGTTCTTGTGCTTTGTGCACTATGCCTTGTCATCTCTGCATGTTCAAACGAACAGGGAGGGGGCACGGATGGATCGATTTCTCAAGACAGCATTGCCCGGCAGCAGGAAGCGGCCAGACGTAAACAGCTCAAGATCGACTCGATCATGAAGCGGTATCCTCGAATTGGGTATCACCGCCTTCCGATTACCGACAAGCACATACTGGACAGTCTGCGGACCGTGTGCGCAAAGAGCGACTCAACCTTCGAGATGTATCGACTCGCCACACTTCTTAACCGCAAAGACCTGAACTACATGCGTGTTGGTGACACGCTCGTAATGCCAGACACAAACTACTTGGATCTGCTGGCTTACAGTCTGTTCCCGCAGTACTGGAAAGGGGCTGATACGATCAAGAAGATCGTGGTAGTAAGTCCGAAATGGCAGGCCTATGCGTGTTACGAATACGGTGTCTTGGTCCGCTTTGCAGCAACAAACAGCGGCGAAGAACGCAAGCCATCGTTTCCTGGACGCTATGGTGTTAACTGGAAGCATCGGCTGAGAATTTCTTCGTTGAACGAAGAATGGGAGCTACCGTATACCGTTAACATTCATCAGCATGCCGGTAGCGCGTTTCACCAGTTTGACATGCCCGGAAGACCTGTATCCCATTCGTGTTTTCGACAGTACATGCACGACGCTGCGTGGCTGTTCAAATGGGTGCGTCAAGCAAAGTATGATACCGTTACGCGCAGGCCCATTCCGTTTAGCGGTACGCCTGTGATCGTGCTGGATGTGTTTGATTATTCCAGAAGACGTGGCGGACCCTGGCTTGAGCTTGAGTCAAACCAGGATGTTGTGATAGACTTACCCCCAGACCCGATGTCGGTAGAAGAGGCGCTGATTCCCATCTCGCAAGTTCCGCACGACAGTCGTGGATCACTTCGAAACATCAAGAGATACATCACTGCTGATAGTGTTCTTCGCCAGCGTGGCATCATTCGTGAGGGCGTTACACTGCGTGAGTCTATCGATTACAACAAGCTTCGTGCAAAGAAAGAAGCCGCAAAGAAGAAGGCTCTCGAAAAGAAGCTGCAGGCGCCCGCACCAACTGATAACTGATTTGCCTGCTTTAGCTGGCGAAGAAGTTCTTGTCGGCTAGGTCCTCAGGAAGGAACCCTCTGTAACTCGACGCATCTTGTGCCGGCGGATAATTCCGCAGATGCATTGGTACGGAAACCGATGTGCCAGAACGAACAAGGGAAAGTGCTTCGTTAACGGCATTGTAGGATGACCGTGATTTGGGTGCGTGTGCCATGTACGAGACAACGTGCCCAAGAACAATTCTGCCCTCAGGCATCCCGATGCGTTCTAGTGCCTGATATGCTGAAACCGCGAGCTGTAAGGCCTGAGAGTCTGCAAGACCAACGTCTTCACTCGCAAAGATCACTAGGCGGCGGGCAATGAATAACGGATCTTCTCCTGCATCGATCATAACGGCACAATACAGCAGCGCGGCGTTAGCATCGCCCCCTCGCATCGATTTTATCAGCGCGGAAATGGTATCGTAATGGTAGTCTCCTGCTTTGTCGTATCTGGCAAGGGGCTTCTGGATCGCACGCTCTATTGCATCTGTTGTTAGGTGTATCGTTCCCGATTCGGACACGTGAGCAGCCATCGTAATGGTCTCAATGATATTCAGCGCCTTACGGGCGTCACCCGAGGCAACACGGAAGAGCGATGTCCAGTCTTCGACAACGACCTCTATACCGCGATTTGTAGAAACAGTGCTAAGAGCACGCTCCAGCACCTTGCGCATATCGTGATCGGTAAGAAGGTTCAGGAGATAGACCTGACATCTCGATAAAAGAGCGTTGTTGATCTCAAACGATGGGTTTTCTGTTGTAGCGCCAATCAGCGTGATGTGTCCGCGTTCTACTGCATGCAATAAGGCATCCTGCTGCGACTTTGTGAACCGGTGGATCTCGTCAATGAACACAACCGTGCGCCGCCCCTTTGTTCGCAGTATATCTGCTTTGCGCAGCACTTCGCGAAGTTCTTTAACGCCCGAATCCACAGCACTAAGGCGCTCGATGTGTGCGCCCACTGCTGATGTAAGGATGTGAGCAAGGGTTGTTTTGCCTGTTCCTGGCGGACCCCACAAGATCATCGACGGCAGCTCGCGGCGTTGTATGAACGTACGGAGTGGGGCCCCTTCGCCAAGCAGATGCTCCTGTCCGGCTACGTCATCAATCGTAAGAGGTCGAACAAGCTCTGCAAGCGGACGAAACCCTTGATCAGACACATCGTTCTTGTCGGGCGGTGTGAGGTCTTCGAATAACGATTCCATGGTGTCGGAAAATACCAACACAACCCTATCCGGCCTATGCAGTGTATCTGTAGGTATTACCCGGAAGCTTGGCCGCTACATGAAGCCGGTTTGTGTCGGCTGCTCGTATAAGTCTTGCAAGGGGCTCGCGGATCGGTTCTGGGCTCTGACGAAACGTAAGATGGTGAATGGGCATCACTGCGCGAGCACACATCATCATGCTCATGGCAAGGGCTTCTTCTGGATTGCAATGGAAGGCAGAGTATCCCTCGTACGACCCTATTGGCATGATCGCTAGGTCTACCTCCGACCGTACATTGCGAAAGGCATCTGTGTATGCTGTATCACCGCCAAAGACGATGCGCGCCCCCTCATATTCAATTTCGTAGCCGTTATAGCTGCGTCCCGTTCGCTTGTATCCGTTGCTACGGCAGCGTTCTCCGGGAAACCTCCCGCCGTTATGACGAACCTCAAGTGCGCGAATCGCAACGCCCGAGATCGATGTTGATTCGCCCCAGTCGATCTCTTGACAGGACAACCAAGGCAGGTCGTTGATCACATCCGTAGTGTTGAGCGCCGAAAGAACTGCTATCTGATTTGGCCACATAGTGGTCAACTTCTCCAGCGTCCAACGGTCTGTATGATCCATGTGAGCGTGGGAAAGCAGAACAATATCTGGTTTCGGAATCTCATCCAATCCTATCGCCGGCGGAAGAATCCGACGCGGCCCAATTCGCAGGCCCAGAATGTTGAGTCCTACAACATCTGCAAACACCGGGTCTGTGAGCAGCCAAAGCTCACCAAGTTTAATCAGGACTGTTGAATGTCCTACCCAACATGCCCACACACGCTCATCGCCAGCATCATTCAGAATTGCGCCGCCCGACCCTGACCCCTGTATCGGTTCTGCCAGCCCCTTACTGAATGCCTGTGTTGTGGTTAGGATTCCACCACTGGCCATTAGAACAGTCCTGACGAATTCGCGCCGTCCAAACTCTGACATCGTGCCCTCCTATGACAACTGCAGTGGCAAGTTGGCCGACATAGATTTTCCTTCCGAGTTATCATCTGCTTGTAAACAGATAGTAACTTCGTAGCCATGCGCGCAACAATCTCTACGCTACTTCTCCTCTTGTGTACGTATTCGCTCCATGCCCAGATTGCTGGGGAGTCTAATGCCGTAGCAGGGGGCGATCCGCCCATGAAGATGCCGGATGAAGACGCGCTACGTATCATCAAGCAGCAGCCCCTTAACTCACAGTTTGAGATACACTATTTCCAATCTATCTCGCAGGGCGATCTGCGCAGGGTGTTTGAATTGCTGGAAGCACCACCGGTCGGGTATGGATTTGGTGCCGAATACAGTTACTACTTCGACCCCGTTCCAGTGTCTGTAGGTGGAGAGTTGGGTGTGTTGTTTAACGGAGCAAGTTCTAAAACGCTTCGTGCCAACGATTTCTACAGAACACGTTTTGAGATATCAGCTTCGAACACACAAGTGCCCGTGCTACTTCACGCCCGATTTCAGCCCAACATTAACTCTTGGCTGTTTCCGTATGTCGAAGCTGTGGGTGGGTTAACGGTGTACTCCTCCTCTGTGAGAATTGATGAAATACAGCGGGGAGACACCATCACCGACCACGAAGGAGACGGATATGTATCGTGGAATTACGGAATTGGCGCTGGTTTTGCGGTGAAGTTATCAGACGTGATCACACTCCCCAACACGCTTCAGCGAACATTATTCGATGTACGTATTCGTTATCTGTGGGGTACATCTACGACAATTCCCAACGCCGTACTGGACGAAGGAAATGGGGTGGGGTACAGCATCATTGGGGAACCTGTAACCGACCCAAGTGTTGTTACGTTTCGAGCCGGCTTTGTGTTTCAGTTTTAATACGTGTCCACTCTGGAGAACATCATGAACAAATTCATTGCTATCACCGCTGCATTAGTCGTCGTCAGCCTTAGTCCTGCGTGTAGGACCGTTGAAAACGATCGCAGAGATTTATCGTCAACACGCGAGCGGGAGCTAACAGCTGGTATCGTTAAGAAGGAAATCAAGAAGGGAATGTCGGGCGCCCAGGTTGCCGAACTGCTGGGATCGCCGAACATCACAACACTGGACGAAAACAACCGCGAGACGTGGGTATACGACAAAATCGCAACCGAAGCTTCCTATTCTGAAAGCCAGAGCGGCATGTTTTTGATTCTTGGCGGCTTCTCAAATCGTTCGGGTGCGGCGAGCACCACACAGCGCACGTTGACCGTTGTTATCAAGTTCAACGCAGAGAGTAAGGTAGAGTCATTCACATACCACCAGAGCAAGTTTTAATGGTTGCAATCAGGTATACCGCGGCCGCCTTGATCATGATTGTTGTGTCGGCTTGCACGGTCATTCGGTTTCCGGAGCAGATAAAAACTCCTCAAACCCAACTCCAGACGCGAGAGTATCAAACGCGGGAGTTTGATACGAACGATGTGAAGCTCGTGATGAAGGCAATGTTAAATGTGCTTCAGGATGACGGGTTTGTTGTGAAGAACGCCGTTATGGATCTCGGGTTGTTAACGGCAACGAAAGAGGTCCAACTGTCCGACAAAAGCGCTAGTAACAAATACTGGATGGATGCTCTTGACCTCGTGTTCGATACTAGAGGATCGAGCAGTAGAAATCGCACCACGCAGGACAACAGATACAACAAGTTCAAGCAGGTAGAAGTAAGTGTAAATGTGTCCGAGCTTGGAAAGCGGTGTAAGGTACGTGCAAACTTTCAAGCAAAGATCCTCGACAATACGGGCAATCCAGTTGAAGTATCAGCGATCACCGATCCGAAATTCTATCAAGACTTCTTTTCGCGCGTAGACAAGGGAATCTTTCTTCAGCGGCAGGGTTTTTGATGGGTGTTAACACCTCATATCGGTGGGTTGCTGGCCTAATCATATGGTGTTGTTGCGCTGTTTCTGTGCATGCACAGAACCTGATTGAAACTGTAAAAACAGGCGATATCAAAGCAGTCCAGCGCACCCTGAAGCAGAAGAAGAAGCCCTTTCAAATCAACGAGGCTGATGCAGAGGGACTTACGTCCCTTATGGTTGCAACAATCGCCAACGACAGTGTGATGGTCGAAACACTTCTCAATGCGGGGGCAGACCCTAATGCGGTTACCCCCCAAGGTGTTAGTGTGCTGCATTTGGTTGCGTTTCATAATCGCGACCGTTTTAGCAAGTTGATCATTCAGGCGGGAGCAAGACCAAACGTACTCGACTTTCGTGGACAAACTCCACTGCATGTTGCTTGTCAAGCAGGTGCTACAAACATCGTTACACAGTTGGTTGATGCCGGTGCGTATATCAATCTGCAAGACAGAAAAGGCAACCCACCGATCATCCTTGCCTGCGGCAATCGTCACCTCGGGGCGCTAGAAGAGTTGCTTGAAAAGGGTGCTTTTGTAGATTCGCGAGACAATCAGGGACGCACTGCCGCAATGCTGCTGAGCGTTCTTGGTGAGGATGAGATGTTGCGGATTCTTCTGAGTAGAAAGCCCGATTTATCAATTGTTGATTATTCTGGTAAAAGTGCTCTTACGCACGCACGACTTCATCGGAGATGGACTGTCATTCAGATTCTTAAAAAAGCAGGTGCAAAGTACTAGCATCAAATGTGATAGATTTGCTGGTGAAAAAAGTAGTATACAGTTAGTACTCCCTGCCTTAACATTACAGGTTTTATAGATGCCCCTTTCCAACAACACCAAGCTTACGCGTATAGGTGTGTTCTATGACGGGAACTACTTCCTTCATGTGAGCAATTACTATGCGTTTAATCATGTCCGTAACAGTAGAATAAGTCTACGCGGCCTGCATGACTTTATCCGAAACAAGGTTGCTACGCTAGAAGACACAGAAATGCACCTTTGTCAGATCGTAGACAGTCATTTCTTTCGTGGCCGGATTTCTGCTAACGAAGCCCAGCAGCGCGGCAACCTCCTGTATTACGACCGTGTTTTTGAAGACATCCTGATGTGGGAAGGTGTGATTACGCATTACCTGCCCCTTCGGAATACTGGCGGACGTCGTGAAGAGAAAGGGATTGATGTTTGGATGGCTCTTGAGGCCTACGAATTGACTCTACTCAAGAAGTTTGACGTTGTTGTTCTTATTACCTCTGACGGTAACTACGTGCCCCTGGTTCGTAAAATGAACAACCTAGGAGCACGAATCATGGTGCTGTCGTGGGATTTTGAGTTTGTTGACAACGAAGGCAAACACGTTGTTACACGAACATCCCATGAACTCCTCACAGAAGTCACGTATCCGGTGCAGATGCACGATCTGATTGAGAGCAGGGCAACAAAGAACGACGAGATTGTTCAGAACCTTTTTGTTCGCCGCGACGACACACAGCCGCGTCCACCTCGCGACTCACGTGAGTATCAGGAAATCCTTGATCATCGCGCAGCGCGTATTGAAGAAGAGGATGTTGATGACGGGTCTGAACGGTTTGAGTCTTACATCTTGTCGATGAAAAACGGGTACGGCTTTATTAAGTATCCGCCGAACAACCTGTTCTTCCACGCATCTGATATGTTAAACGCAGACTTCCAGGACCTCCGCGAAGGCGATCCTGTTGAGTTTTCTCTGGGACTTAACCGCGACGGCGATGAAGTTGCGAAGCGTGTGAAACTCATCTTTGACGATGCAGAAGATGCGGAAGATGCTTCATAAGCTACCCTCAACGGGTGTTACGATTTTCTCTGTAATGACAGCCCTTGCCAATGAGGTGGGGGCTGTCAACGTTTCACAGGGCTTCCCCGATTATCCAGCCGATCCGCAGCTCTGCGAACTCCTGTACCAAGCCTCGCGAGACGGACACAATCAGTATGCACCGATGCCGGGCTTACTCGCACTCCGCGAGTCTGTCGCAGAGAAATACAACAACCTCTACGGTTGTAATGTTGACCCTGCTACTGAAATCACGATCACTCCAGGCGCAACAGCAGCACTGTATACCGCAATAGCGAGCATCATAGGCAGTGGTGATGAGGTAATCATCATGGATCCAAGCTATGATTCATACGCACCGGCTGTACTTGCGAACAACGGTGTTGTGAGATCTTCTCCTTTGATTCCCGGTGTGTTTACTCCAGACTGGGAACATGTGAGATCGTGTATTACTTCGAAGACCCGGCTCATCATCGTAAACTCACCGCACAACCCATGTGGTAGTGTTATGTCTCATGTTGATATCGATCAACTAGCTTTGATTGCCGAGGAACACGACCTTCTTGTGCTAAGCGACGAAGTATATGAGTTGATCACATTTGACGGCCTTGCACACCACACGCTTTGCTCGCATCCGGTTTTGCGTGAACGGACCTTTGTTGTTACATCGTTTGGTAAGACGTTTCACATCACTGGGTGGAAAGTCGGTGTATGCATAGCCCCGCAGCACCTAACGAGCGCATTTCGTGCCGTGCACCAGTTTTTGTCGTTCTGTGTTAACACGCCGGCGCAGGTTGCGCTTGCTGCCTATATGTCTAACCCCGCAACATATATGGGGCTTCGCGAGATGTTTACCGAGAAGCGAGATCTTCTCAGAACTGCATTAGCTGGAAGCCGGTGGAGTATGCAGCCGTGCAGTGGTTCGTACTTTCAATTGTTAGGGTATGAGAACATCTCGGACGAACTCGATGTAGATTTTGCAAAGAGAATCACGCGGGAATACGGCGTTGCAACGATTCCTCTTTCGCCATTCTACCAGGATTCTGATTCATATAGCCAGAAACTCGTGCGTGTGTGTTTTGCAAAGCAGAACTCCACACTAACACTTGCTGCAGAACGCCTAGCGGCTGTGTGATTACTGCGGTGTAATGTCGAGCCGCACACTTTCTGATGTCGAGGCACATCGTGAGACAATGTTCTGAATATCCTCCGTTGTCACTGTGCCGTATCGCTCCAGCGCTGTGTTAACGTACAGTGGATCATTCCAGAACAATGTTGTCCATGCAACAACATCAGCAACACCATTAGCCTTTTGTAGTTCAGCGGCATGGGATGTTTTCATCTTGTTTACTGCAGACTCCAACATTGTGGTAGTAACAACGGTCTGTGAAAGAACGTCTGTCATCCCCGATACAAGCTGGTCTGCGGTCACGGATTCATCTGCGGCATAGGCATACATCGTTAGAAGCGAATCGTGCGCTCTTCGGTCGAGAAAACACCCAACACCCGATGCAATGCGCAGATCGGATACAAGCTTTTTATATAGGACAGAGCTTCGGCCCGAACCGATGATTGACGCGGCGATCTCAGCATCAAGGAGTTCGTTATTGGAAAAGCCGGGCATGTGAAGGCTTACAAAAACTGCTGTAAGCGGGACGTTATCCGTCACCGTAGCATGTGTTCCACGACGCATCATCTCTGGCAGAAACCGTGTTCGTGTAATCTCTGCACCAGCATCAGATATCGTTCCGAAGTAGCGTTCAACAAGGTTTTGGGCGCTAGCAAGGTCTATATCACCGGCGATACAGAGTACAGCATTCGAAGGATGGTAGAATGTTTCAAAGAAGTTCTTTGCATCATCCATCGTTACGGCGGCCACATCATCTGGAGAGCCGTATACATCCCACGAGTAGGAAGATGCGCCTGTGTAGGCTATTTCCTGTTGTGCCTTGCGCCAAACACCATAGGGCTGGTTGAAGACGTTCTGGTTGATCTCTTCTACCACTACACTTCGTTGAGTTTGCAGTGCATGATCGGTGATGCGAAATGCCCGCATTCGTTCCGATTCCAGCCATAGGCCCAGCTCGAGATTGTGTGCCGGAAGGTCTATGTGATATGTGGTGTAGTCAAACGTTGTATAGGCGTTATTCGAGCCCCCTGCCTTGGTACAGTAGACATCGTACTGCTTATCAACTCCCGGGGCGGCATTATCAAACATGAGGTGTTCAAACAGATGTGCAAGCCCTGTCTTTCCGTGAAGCTCATCATGTGAACCAACGCGGTACATCACAGTAACATTTACAACGGGCGCGGTGTTGTCTGGACACATCACAACGCGGAGTCCGTTTGCCAGGGTTATGTCGTAAGGGGCTATGTGTGCCATTGATCGTTATACCTCGAGTGAACTTGCGCTATGTTTGTAAACACCTACAAACCTACGGCTATGAACACACTTCACCTTCTACGAGATCTTATTGAGATCGATTCGCCTACCGGATTTACACACAATGCGGTGGCGTTTATTGAAGAAACTTTGAAAGGGTATGGGTTTTCGCCCACAAGAACGAAGAAGGGGGCATTGCGGTGTTCGTTGGGAGAGCATCCAACGGTGGCGCTTGCAGGGCACACCGATACACTGGGTGCGATTGTCTCGGGTATCAATGCAAACGGAACTCTAAAGTTCTCGCTATTGGGTGGTCCGCTTCTGCCAAGTTTCGAAGGGGGCTATGTACGTATACACACCCTTGATAACCGTGTGTACAACGGAACGCTGCTCTTGAACGACCCTTCTACACATGCAAACAACAAAGCCGGTACTCAGGAGCGCACCACAAGTGTGATGCATGTGCGGATCGATGAAGCAGTCTCATCCAGCGCTGAAGTACGAGCGCTTGGTATTCGTATTGGCGACATCATAGCATTCGAACCGAAGTATCAGGAACTACCAAGCGGATTTATCAAGAGTCATTTTCTCGACAACAAAGCCGGATGCTATGTGCTTCTTGAGGTTGCACGGCGAATTGCGGAGTCTGGAAAGGGTGCTCCCGTAGAGTTGTTTTTCAGCACATACGAAGAGGTTGGGCACGGTGGAGCCCCCTCACTAAGTCCTTCTGTAGAAGATCTCCTCGTAATCGATATGGGTGTGGTTGGTGATGCGTGCGAGGGTAATGAGTTCACGTGCTCGATTTGTGCAAAAGACTCAGGTGGACCATACGACTATGAGTTCAGAAGAACGCTGGTTGGTTTGGCCCAGGAGAACAACATCGCCCATGCTGTTGATGTATACCCTTTCTACAGCTCCGATGGAACCGCGGCCTGGCGTGCGGGTGTAGATGTTAGAGTGGGGCTTATCGGCCCTGGCGTGCATGCGTCTCACGGCATGGAGCGCACACATATTCGCGGCATACAGGCCACAATAGACCTGTGCATGGCGTTTATTGGGACAAAGGGATAACCTACTAGCGGTTGATTACGCGCCGTAGTGTTGCACCCGATGGGGTTGTTGCTACTAACAACAGGAGTTTGTCTTCTACATTGGATGCAAGGGGCTGGTGTTCGCGTACGATTGTTTCGCGCGCTATTTCGTTGCCCAGTACATCGTAGACCACAACGAGTGTTCCCACGGGTAGTTCTGCAACATTGCCATCAAGAGGTACTGTCGATGGTGTCATAGTGGTAAAGGTCCATGTCTGCGTCCACTTCCCAACCTCGGGTGGACGTATAACACGGACATGCCAATAGTATGTGGTTGTTGGTTGTAAGAATCTGATTGTTGTGTCTGGGCGCTGTGTTCTAAGAAAGACAACATCTGTTGTGAACTCAGGGGAGGTAGAAAGCTCCATCTCATATCCCTCCGCACCAATGGCACCTGTCCACTTTAGCTGCGTTGTTGTAGCGCTGCTCTGCTCGTTGTTAAAGGGGTAAAGGAGAGAGGGGTTTTCACAGTAGATGCTGCCCAGAGCATACTCCCCTGGTGGTAGCGATTTTACTCTCACTGTTGCTGATGCTTCAACAGGTTCTGAGCGAAGCTGTCTGAATACCCCTGTACCTTCTTCCGGACGCCAGAAGACTCTTGCTGCAGAGGGGTCTTCCTCTGCCATAGATCGTGAGACATCGAAGTACCCTGAGTAGCTGTTGCCTACGTGGGAATCATATCCTATCACCCATCGTTCGGGAAAGACCTCACATGGGGTTGAGTCAATAAACATCAGCTCGTGTGGAGGGTAGGGATGTCTTTCAACTGTGATGTCTTGTGGGTGTGTTAGTTGTTGCGGATGTACAACAACCTTTGTGGTACTGTCCAAGTCCGAAAAGCTTTGTGGGAGGTTGTCTACCATTGTCTTCGTCACTACGGTCATCCCAACAGGTGCCTTGGTTACCCGATACGGAAAATCCAACTGTTGCGTTGAGCGTATCTCAGTGTGCACGGTACCATTTCTATCAACCTCTGTTGCAACCAATCCATTCTGTGTAGTACCCCAGCCGATCAGAACATTCCCATTCGAAAGCTCCTGCACACTCCCCATGGTTGCAGAAAACACAGTCTCGAGGGGCTGATACTCCCACGTTTTTGTTGCTGTCATCAAGGTTTGATCGAGTCTGTATGCAACAACCCGAGACCTCTGTTCCGATTTCAGGTTTCCGTTATCAAACAGGAGGATCTCTCCTTGCTTGGTCAATATTGGTGTGTGTTGATGTGAAAAACCTACGTAGCCCGAGACAGTGTCATTCGTAAACGTAAAGTCGTTTCGCACTGCGGATGAGCCCCCTAAGCGCCAAACAATAGAACCCGAAGATCTGCTGATCTTGATGATCTGATCAAGATTTCGGCACGAGAGTAAGAAGTCGCCGGCGGAATCTAGGGCGATAGCGTTGGCGTGGATGTAATCGATTCTGTTGTGCACTAGGTCGATGTCGTGTGTTGCTTCTGTTGGCTGAATGTGATCCAGCGACCGCCACTCGAATGTGAGTCTACCACGCCGATCGAACTCTTGTATAACAGCTCCAAGCACCACGGCAGATTCACTTCCCCCTTGGATGGTTTGTGACATGTCCATCGTGCGCATATCTACACCAAGCACGATATATCGACGGCCTCGTGTTTGATATCCCTCGTGAAAATCTGTTTTGTATGGGGGAGTAACACGGAACGTATCGGTTTTGCGTAGCTCGCTGTTTACGAGTACATAAGCGCTTAACAAGCCATCGAAATATGTAAAGCCTCCGTACGGGGTCGGACGCTGATTGATGTTGGGTCCGGCATGTATCCTGTGTACCGCAACACCAGAATTATCTATAAGACAGGCACTATCCTGATCGATTCCGCTTACCATGAAATAACCCGGCGCCCGACTACCTGTTGTAACAACGGTAAGGGGAGTGTCGGTTATCAGAAGGCATAACAGGAGTAAGAGGTGCATTACCCAAGAAACTCCAGTTTGGGGAATTTGTTACTGAGAATGGTTGGTAGGGAGTTTTCTACCGTGTAATTCACGGGTTATACACCATCCACAGAGCAAGAAACGGGGAGTTTGTTTGGGTTACGGAGAATTGGAAAAAGCAAATAATGTTATTGGTCGACTTATCCCCGCAAGGGGCGTTTTTCGTTGAGAAGAGCCGTATAAAATTCTTTTTTGAGTGAGGTATGTGGGAAACAAGGAAAAAGAAGTAACGTGTTAGAAACATCGTTGGAGGTGTATCCAACAGTTATCTACTCTTTCGTGGATCGGTTAAAGAGTGATGTAAGTCAAAAAATGTATGTGTGTTAGCTCTATTCCTGGAAGAAAATGAAGGTGTTATCCACGTAATCCACAGTGTATATACACCATATAGGTTTCTTCTCTTCTCCCAAAGAGAATACACAATAGAATAATAGATATCCGGGGAGGCGATTCTAGATTTCAGAAAAACCACAGTATTGTTGCAGACATTCTGGTATGAGGATACGGCCATCTGGTGTTTGATACTGTTCGAGTAATGCTACCATGATTCGCGATGTCGCTAAACCGCTCCCGTTCAGAGTATGCACAAACTCTGGTTTACTTCCTGGATCCTGTCTATGTCTGATGTTTGCTCTACGTGCTTGGAAGGATTCGAAATTTGTACAAGAGCTTACTTCTAACCACCGTTGCTCGTAGGGTGACCAAACTTCAAGATCATATGTTTTAGACCCACCAAACGTCATGTCGCCCGTACAGAGCAGCAGAACGCGATAGGTAAGTCCAAGTTTCTGAAGAATCCGCTCTACAGACCCGACCAATGATTCTAGTTCATCGTATGATGATTCAGCTTGGACAAATTTCACCAACTCCACCTTGTTGAACTGATGAACCCGCTGAAAGCCCCGTGTCTCTTTACCGTGACTTCCTGCTTCTCTTCGAAAACAAGCACTATATCCAGCGTAATAGATAGGGAGGGTAGATGATGGAAGGATCTCATCACGATGGAAATTCGTGATCGGAACTTCAGCTGTTGGTATGAGGTAGAGATCATCGCTCGGGATATGGTACATATCCTCCTGGCTCTTCGGAAGTTGACCTGTTCCTCTGCATGAGTCACTATTGACCACGAAAGGCGTCATGATCTCTGTGAAACCATTCTCATTCGTGTTAGTGTCAAGAAAAAAGTTGATAAGGGCGCGTTCAAGTCTAGCCCCTTTACCTACGTAGAAACCAAATCCAGAGCCAGTAACTTTTGCTCCGCGTTCAAAATCGAGTATGCCAAGTCGTTGTGAGATCTCGATATGATCTACTCTATGTGCTCGATCACCGCACGTTCCGCTTCTCCGCACTTCCACGTTATCATTCGCGTCTTTCCCGATTGGCACTGATGGATGGGCGATGTTTGGAATCATCAGCATGATGTCTGAAATCTCCACCTCGAGATTTCGGAGTTCTTCATCAAGGTCCTTGATTCGATCTCCAACTTCACGCATAGGTAGTATTTTGTCCGATGCGTCGCCACCTTGCTTCTTGATCATTGAGATTTCCTGAGACACAGTATTACGTGTGCTCTTGAGGTCTTCAACGGTCTGAATGATGGTACGTCTGCGTACGTCAAGTTCCAGCAACAAATCTATATTGCTACCGTCGTTCTTGTTCGCGCAATTGGTTTTTACCAGCTCGGGATTTTCGCGGATGATTTTGATATCTAGCATAGAGGCAAAGTTACGAGCAGGATTTATCGATTCGGCCTGGTTTGTCACGTTTACAGTGTTTTTTGGTTCTTAGATTCATGACACCATTGAGACTCCTTTTCCTCGCTGTAGCACTTACTGTTGCAACCGCTGTCTCGGCACAGATTCTTCCTCCCGTTACAGTAACGAAGTCCACGCAACCTGCTCCCGGAGCACTGTACATAGCACCCAACACCCGTGTAACCTCTCCTCCATTTGCACCTTCGTTAATGGTGGTAGGATTAGATGGAAAGCCCATAGTCTCCCGGTTTATTCCAGAGTATGCTTTCGACTTTCGGATCCTCCCCGATGGGCGTCTAGGGTATTCTGTGTTTCAATCTGCCGGTACAGGACCAAGGGCCTCGTCAAGTGTTTACATCGTTGATACAAATCTTGTAACAGTCGATTCATTGCAGGGGGCTAACAGCTACAACCTGGCGATGCATTCATTCGATGTGCTACCAAACGGCAACAGACTTGTTGTGATGCAGGAAAACGTTACCGTTGATATGTCGAGCATTGTTCCTGGTGGTAATCCAGCCGCCTCGGTGCAGCAGATGTTGCTGCAGGAAATCGATATCGACGGGAACATTCTCTTTCAATGGAGAAGTCTAGACCACTTCCCCGTGACTGTGTCGTATGAAGATCTAAAAGCCCCTTCAATACGGTACTTTCACCTTAACGCCGTTGTTGTTGATTCGGATGGTCATTTTCTGATCAGTGCACGACATTCTTCGATGGTTGTGAAAGTTCATAGAACAACAGGAAAGGTTCTATGGATTCTGGGTGGAAAGCTGAATCAGTTTGCGTTTATGAATGAGTCAGGGTCAACAGATGATCCTGTGTTCTCGTATCAACACGACGTTGTTAGACTCCCTAACGGCAACATATCGTTGTTCGATAACGGCACGCAGCGCACTCCGCAATGGTCTCGTGCTGTTGAGTACAAGATCGATGAGGTAGCTAAAACCTGTACACTTGTGCGTCAGTATCGGAAGTCACCTGATGTATACGCAGGTGTTCAAGGAGCGGTGCAGACTCTTGCTAATGGAAATAGGGTTATAGCATGGGGATCAGCTTTACAGAACAACAAAACAATCGTTACTGAGGTTGATGTAAATAATAAAGAAGTATATGAAATTGAACTACCGAATATGATGTATCCGTACAAGGCTCTCAAAGCCCCGTATCCTACAGGACGGCACGCTGCGGATGTATTGATAGATGAGATTCTTCCTACCAACACCTATACCTACACACGCGCATCAGATACTGTTGGATTGACAGTAACATATCACACCCTTGTTTCTTTCTTTTACAACACCACTACCGCACGCCGCTATATGTGGGCACCGGAAAATCCTCGGTTTGAAAGAATTGTAGCTGGGAAGTCGGAAAAGACCAACGCCCCCTATGTTGTCCATCCATGCAGGGTAACGTTAACGCAAGAAGGTATGGTTGACCATGCAGGGGAGTTCCGCTTTTCTACAAAGGCACTAGGTATAGCAGACCCGCAGAATACGGTGGTCTATTACCGCGACTCGATAGGAATGCGGAGTTTTCGTCCACTCCCATCCAGATATAATCCGAACACGAAAGAACTTGTCGTTGATACAGCACGAACGGGTGAGTTTTGTTTTGGTAGCCCCGTGAAGGATGGAGCTGATAGCATCGCCGCACCAAGGTTGCTTCGTCCGGTTGCAGGAATCCGCATACGTGGGAATGCACCAACAACGTTGCACGTATCCCCGCAAGGACAGTCCCGGTCTATAACCTACGAGGTTGAGCAACCACTCGGAACACAGGTTTTTACAGTTACTAGTTCCAGAGATAAGGCCGTTGCTCCGGGCTTTAATCCAGGTACCTATTATTGGCGGGCAAAATCACTCTATGGAACTTCAACATCGGACTATTCTGCTCTCGATTCATTTACCGTTACTGGTCCATACCTTGAGATTACGAAGCCTGGTACGTCTTCTGTCTGGTATCAGGACTCTTCGTATGTAGTAACGTGGAACACAAATATTGACGTTCCGATCAAGATCGAGCTCATTAGAAACAACCAGCCCGTTGCACTGATAAAGGACAACGTCCTTGCTCAGCAGCAGGGTTTTCTTTGGAAAGTCCCTGTCACGGTTGCACCGGACACGGGCTATTCGATTCGTCTAACACCGATGGACGCATCGCTTGATTCCATTATCCAGAACTCCCCGTATGCAATTGAGATACGAGGCGTGCCATCTTCTGTGAAGGAACTCTCAGCTCCGCGTATCACAGTAGGACCAAACCCAACAACTGCTACGCTATACGTTGGAGGGTATCAGCACATACAGGCACTTACACTATTCGCACAAGACGGGTCAATGGTATTGCACCATTCCGTTCAGGGAACCGGCGACATTCTTGATGTCTCCCACCTACCACAAGGATCGTACATCCTTCGGTGCGAAACGCCAGCAGGTCCGCATCACACAACAGTTGTGATTGTTCGTTAACGCAGGTATAGTGCCAGAATAGAAACATCAGAAGCAGACACACCCGGGATTCGCGATGCCTGTCCTAGCGAAGCAGGTTGTATTCGCTGCAGTTTTTGCCGAGCCTCAGTAGACAGACTTTGTACCCGGGCATAATCAAACTCTGCCGGGATAGACATACCTTCCTGTTCTCGAAACCGGTCGATGTCTTTATGCAGTTTATTGATGTATCCCTCGTACTTGATTTCTGTCTCTACAGCGTGAATCACATCAGGATGTTCCAACAGGACAGAGTCTACGCGCTCGTCGGAAAGCCCCATTACATCGATTAACGAAACCTTTGGCCTCTTTGTGATCGAATAGACTGTTGTGGTTTCATAGAGTCCATCTTCACCAATATCAGCCAGATGTTGGTTGATAGATAAGGGGCTTACCTTTTCTACACTCACACGATTCGTGAGTTCACTTTGTAGTGTAGCCTTTCTTTCGATAATGGCCCACATTGAATCATCAACAAGTCCCAGTGCTCTTCCGTAGTGGGAGAGTCGCTGATAGGCAGTATCGATCCGAAGAAGAAGGCGGTATTCAGCCAGCGATGTAAAGATCCGATAGGGTTCTTCTGTGCTTTTGTTTACAAGGTCGTCTATCAACACCCCGATGTACGACTCAGACCGTTGAAGAGAGAACGACCCTTCACCCCGCACCGACAGCGCAGCGTTGATTCCTGCGATCAATCCCTGAGATGCTGCCTCTTCGTACCCCGATGTACCATTGATTTGGCCAGCAAAGAACAGATTCCGAATTGCCTTTGTCTCTAGACCATGTGTTAGCTGATACGGATAAAAGAAGTCGTACTCTACCGCATAGCCGTATCGCAACACCTCCGCATTAGCCAGACCAGGGATGCTCCGAAGTCCAGTATCCTGGACGTCAAAAGGTAAACTAGTTGAGAAACCGTTTACATAGACGGTGTCAGTTGAGAGACCCTCTGGCTCGAGTACAACCACATGAGAATCTCGTTCTGAGAACCGATCGATCTTGTCTTCGATAGACGGACAGTATCTCGGACCCGCCCCCTGAATTCGACCAGTGAACATGGGGGAGCGAGAGAAGCCGGTCCGCAGTACGTCATGCGTGTGCGCGGTGGTAGAAGTTGCGAAGCACGCAAGTTGGTTACGTACACTAGGAGTTGTGATTGAAAATGGCCTAGGGTTCTCATCACCATTATGGGGTTGCGTCTTTGAGTAGTCAATTGAGTTCTTGTGAACCCGTGGGGGAGTACCGGTCTTTAGACGACCCTTTTCCAGCCCATAACTTGCTAGGACATCAGATATCCCGTTCGCAGCCGATTCCCCAACCCGTCCACCCTCTGTTGCGGCCTGACCTGTCCACATAACCCCATTTAGGAACGTGCCACCACACAACACCACTGTGGTAGCTCGTATGGTTGTGTTTGATGCAGTGACAACACCTGTTATCGTGTCATGCTCAATACAGACACCTACAACCAGCTCGCGGAGAATCGTGATGTTGAGAGTAGATTGAACAATCTGCTGAGCGAAGGTGGGGTAGAGATCTTTGTCGTTCTGAGAACGGGGCGACCAAACAGCAGGACCCTTGGAAGTGTTCAGCATCTTAAACTGGATCCCTGAGGCGTCGGCTATGCGGGCCATAACGCCCCCTAGGGCATCTATTTCTGTTGCAAGGTGTCCTTTTGCGCTTCCTCCGATTGAAGGATTGCAGGAGAGCCGTCCGATCGTTGTGGGGTCCATTGTAACGAGGCCAACACGCACACCCATGCGGGCAGCCGAGCACGACGCCTCGATACCGGCGTGACCTCCGCCAATTACCAATACATCAAACATTGTTTTGTAGAGAGTGTTCCACGTGGAACACGAGAGTTTGAAAAAATGAAGGTGGGCGAAACAGGAAAACAGAAAAAGTGTTTCACGTGAAACACTATGCGAGGAATTTCACCATTAGGTATTCATCAACATAGGTGTCGCCGATCTTCATCGCGTGGATTTCGGTTCCATAGACAGTAAAACCCAGACGGAGATACAATCCATACGAGGCCTCGTTCTGTGTGCTTACACTTAGCTGAAGTTGTTCAACTTCAAGGACATCTCGAGCTGTTTCAACGAGGGAATTGATCAAAATGGCAGCAATTCCTTGCCCTCGGTAACTATCGCGGACAAATAGGCCCCATAAACTTCCTTTGTGACGGGTCTTTGTCGAGTCCTGGCTCGAGTAGCCAATCATCCCTACAATCGTTCCTGAAGGGTCGATAGCGCCCAAAAGGTACTGGTAGGGGAAGTTCATGTACTTCTCGTACCGCTGCTCTTTCGACAAGATAGAAAGTCCAGCGAACCAGTCGTAATCAGAACCAAACACCTCTGGCGCTTGCAGCAGGGCTGCGCTTTGGATTTCCAGGAACTGGGTAAAATCCTCGATTTCCAGGGGCCTGATGATCAGATCGGAGCTCATAACTACTTTCCTATACAGAAACGAGAAAAGACGGTGTCGAGGACATCTGGGTTCCAAGTCTCTCCGGATATCTCTCCAAGAAGGCGGACGCAAGCTCGAAGGTCTACGGCAAGCAAGTCGCTGGACAAGCCCCCTTCAAGACCAAGAAGGAAGGATCTAAGGCTAGAAGATATCGAGAGGAGTAAAACAGCCTGTCTAGCATTCACAAGCATGTCTGCTGGGGAGGCCCCATAGGCTTTGGCGTATCGTACCAGAGATTTCTTAACGTTATCTACGCCAAACCCACTACTAGCAGAGCATTCTAACCAATCTCCATCTGAGGTGCCGGCGTCATGAATCAGGTCTGATTTATTCTGAACCAGAAGTAGGGCAGACTCCGGGTAGTTGTGTTGTATGTCCTGAAGGAGCTTTTCGGAGTGGTTTCTACCCAATGAAACATCGTTGATTACGAGAATAAGGTCGCTTTCCCTCATAACCGAGGCCGTTAGGCTTATTCCTTGTAGCTCGATACTGTCGGACGCATCGCGGATTCCCGCAGTATCTACCAGGTGAATGCTGTATCCGTCAAGTACGAGAGACTCCTGCAGGTAATCCCGCGTAGTGCCAGCAACGTCGCTTACGATTGCCCTAGGTCTATCGAGTAGGGCGTTAAACAAAGAGCTCTTTCCAGCATTCGGAAAACCTACAACCGCAATATGAAACCCAGTACGAAGTACCTCAGACGACCTTGCTGTAGCAGCAAGACCGTCTACGTCGTCGCACAGTGACTGGACGAGATTTCGCAGTCGAGTTCGATCAACAAACTCTACATCCTCTTCTGAAAAATCCAACTCCAATTCCAACAGACCGATTACATCCATCAGCTGTTCACGAAACGCACCTAATCTTCGGGTAAACCCTCCCGAAAGTTGCCGAGCAGCTGTTTGAGCACCAACACGGGTTTCGGCATGGATGATATCGGCAACGGCTTCTACCTGGGTAAGATCCATCTTCCTGTTCAGGAAGGCCCGTTTGGTAAACTCTCCTGGGTCGGCAAAGCGAGCCCCTTTCCCAATGATCAATGACAGAAGCTGTTCGGTAACGAACGCTCCTCCGTGACAACCAATTTCAACCACGTCCTCCCCGGTGTACGAGGTAGGGGAACGAAAGACAGAAGCAGTTACCGAATCGATGCGTGTTGGGCCATCGCATATCCACCCATAATGGATGGTGTGGCTCTGTGCTGACGATATCACACCGCTGTTGGCAAAAAGAGCATCGCAGATATCGAAGGCATCCGGACCACTAATCCGTATCACAGCAAGACCAGCAACTCCCGGCGGTGTTGCCAGTGCACATATCGTATCTGTTGTTTGTTTCATGGTTGTGGTACAAAATAGAAAACCGTGCCACAAATTCAGGTAATGTTGCAGTTGTTCTCATTGGGTAAACACACATTGTAAATTTATTTACCAATGCACATTCACCTTTCATCTGTCAATTCTACCAATACCGTTGCACGCGAGTTATTGAAGGACCAGCCGTTTGTCATTGTTTCTGCCGACCACCAAACAGCGGGTCGAGGTCGTGGCGGCAAAACGTGGGAGGGGGATTCTGGTGCTAACGTATACATATCGTTTGCACACAGGGTAAGCTCTGTCGTTGAGACCACATATGTTGTAGCCTCCATGGCCTATCCAACCCTGGCAGTTTCAACAGCAATTAGATCGTTGGCACCAGAGATGTTGGTTCGCATCAAATATCCCAATGATGTTCAGGTGAGAGTCGAACACGGCTGGAGCAAAATCGCCGGAATCTTAACAGAACACGAGTTTGAAGGATCAAGGTGTGTAGCAACGATCATTGGAATAGGAATAAACGTCCGACAGACCGTGTTTCCAGAGACTATATCACAACCCTGCACGTCATTACTCCTGCATAACGTAGATGTTTCCGCGGAAAAGGTCAGGTGCCGCATCATCGACGAGATGTTTGTCTACTCACAAATGGCACCTTTTGATGCTGTTGCTGCGTGGAACAAGGAATTACGACTAATAGGCAAAAGTATTCGAGTGATAGGCAGTGCAGACGTATGGATAGTTGAGCAACTGTTGGACGATGGACGATTACTGATTCGAAACTCCACCACACTTCTCGAACGGATAATTGACAATGGCGACTCTATACGATACATCGATTGAGATCAACGGCGTTACCTACGGAATAGCTGCCATCGACGTTGGAAACAGTCGAGTTAAAATCCATCACGATGATGTGTTCTTATCATTTCCATACGATAAAGAATGGAAGAAGAATGTGCAGCATCACTTTCGTGACCACGTTCAAAAGCGCTATATCATTGGCCTTTCAAGTGTAAATCACAAACAGACCACTGCGATTGTCAAGGTTCTTCAGCGCATTACAAGTCACTTAGTCGTCAATACCCACACCCTGTTAATGCGTAACGAATCCCTTCTATCACTAAGCCACATCGAAAATGCCGGCATAGATAGAATGCTTGGTGCAATTGGTGCAATGACGAAGTATGCGCCCCCGTTGATAACAGTAGACTGCGGAACGGCAGTAACGGTTAATGCTATCTCCCAAGACCGACATTTTCTCGGCGGTGTGATCTTTGCCGGCCTATCTACGCAGCTCTTTGGGTTAAGCAAACAAACGGCCGCAATTCAGGAAATGAAGTTTTCTCCTGCAACATCCGCCGTGGGTGTCAATACCACACAGTGCCTTATGGCGGGCGTAACGTATTCGGTTGCGGGCGGCATTCAACAGGCCGTAGATGTCTTTTCTAAGCAGTTGCAGTTCAAAGACCCGCTCGTAATTCTTACAGGGGGCGAGGCAGCGTCAATTGTGGAGTTTCTACAAAGCCGCGGAATGAAAACGCATCAGGAACCACACCTTGTTACAGATGGAATCTTGTCGCTCGTAGCAAACGCCACCGAGGTTGATCTCCACGACAGTGTGATCAAAAAGATTACGTGATAAACGGTGCAGTCAGCTTAAAAAGCGTGTCCAAGACCGATACTTAACTGCCAGTTAGAGCTATTGAATATACCGCGTCGTCCAACGATCCATCGTCCATCCGTACGCGTGGGATCGTAGACGCTTGTGGCCATGTCAACGCGGAACGGACCAACCGGTGTGTCGAACCGATACCCAGCTCCCAGCGCCACCGCGCTTCCGTACAGCAGATCCTCGAGTTTAGACGTACCATACAACTCAGATGTAAACCGGTTAAACGTGTTACCAATATCCGTAAAGAACGTAATCCCGCTTCGCTCTATCAACGAGGCCCAAAGATCATCCATGCCGTTTGGTCGTGCGAAGGTATAGCGGACTTCAAACCCAAGCTCTAGGAGGGACGCGCTGCCAATGACGTTTGCTAGAACGTAGTCATCGTTTGTATTCACGTTAGAGATACGACCCGACACCGGATCGTGGAGACGCCGTGAAGCAAAGGAGCGAATACTAGCCGGTCCACCCGCAAAAAACTGGCGCTCGAGCGGAACATACGTGTTGTTTTTTGTTGAATCTCCCCGAATAAAATCGAGTAGCCCAATGTGTCCCACTCTGATCTTTGTTGCCCCAACTACACGCGGACCCATTCCGAATGCCGTAGAAACAAACCCCTGACCACGTATGTATTTGCCGGCCCCCCAGCCCCATTCCACCGAGATAGAAGAAAGCGTACCTCGCGTGGGATTTACAGGACTGTTTCGGTGATCGCCGCGAAGCGTGAAACCCGCGTTGATGCCAGTAAAGAACTCCGAAGACTTGCTCAGGAAGTCGCTGAGGACTAAAAACTGGTTAAACGTGCTGCGAACAAACACAGAGTCTTCCGTTGTCCTAGCTTCTGTTAAAGCACGGTTAATCGCAAAATCAAAATTCAGAGGAATCTGTCGCTCTAGCCCAACACTAAGATCAATGCCGTTAAAAAACGTGTGTGAATACAGGGAAATTGGAGCGCGTGCATTGAGACCAAACGACTCTAACCGAAACGGCGTGATAAGTTGTCGTGCCGAGTAGAACGTAGACGTTTGCAGCGCTATACGCTGGTCGAACAACCTACCAATGTTAGGCCATACAAGAACAAGAGATGCCAACGCCTCGCTCTCCAGCTGCTGACCCTGCGTAACTCGGCTTACATCCTGAAGCACGTACTGTGTTGTGAGTGATGCTACCTGAGCACCACCAAACGCATTGCGGTGTTGGACTGTTGCCCCTAGACCAAGGTTAACGAAGTTGTCAACGGCTGTCTGGTAGAGCAGAAGGCTCAGACCCACATCATGGGGTTTAGCGTTGCGCGTATACACCCTCAAATGAAGAAGAGAATCCTGCTCTCTGTTCTTCTGTACCAGTGTATCGATCAACACAACTTCAAACGTGCCCAGCCCCATCAAGTTGGAACGCGACTGTTCTATCGTTTCTTCGCTGTACCACTCGCCCTCGCGAAACTCCAGCTGACGTAACCGCGTCCCTTCAGATACAGAGCGAAAACTGTTCGCATTTTCTTCGAACACAACAGAGCCAATTCGTTTTCTATTGCCAACGTTGATATGAACCAGCACAGTATCATGCAGTCCATCATTGCTGATCTGCACCGTGGGTGGTTGGTAGCTGGCCTGGTAATATCCGTTGTTCCGCAACTCTCTTACGATCTTGCCTAGATCGCGCTCAAGTAAGGACTCAGAAAAGGGGCTGTTGGATGCTGTCTCGAGACCGGAGAGAATCGACTCACGAAACGATGAATCAATCCTCTCTAATCCCCGTATCGCCAAGGTATCTATCTGTGCACGGTTACCTTCGGTAACAACAAACCGCAGCGTCTTCTTCTTGTTTGCACCGTCGTATCCAAAGCCATACGCTACTGAAGAATTATGGAACCCCTGCTGATTGAGATAGACAAGAATTGCATTGCTGTCTTCCTTGGCAAGGCTCGATTCAAAGAAACGCCGGTCGTTTTCGTAAGATCTCCGAAGCTCGGCGAAGCGCCGATATACGATGGCCGGTTTACTACTGTTGCGACGCATTGTAGACTCATAGAACTCTACAAGCTTTCTGCCCAGTGTGTTGTCGCTTGCTCGTGACGAGATAACGCCAAGTAGATCAACGTCGGGGATTTCGCGACAACCAAGAATCTCAACAGCCTGTAGCTCTTCGAGCTGGAGAGCTCTTGATCGCTCTCCTGCGAGTATCACACTGTCCTGATAGGCATCGGCGTCTTGCTGCGCAGAGACATAACCCCCTCCCGAAATACACATTCCAAGGGCGATAAAACAGAACAACCATGTTCGTGCGATGATCACAAGGCGCAAAATACCGTATGGGAGCTGTATAGAACGAACAACGCCCAGAAGGACGAACCATCTGGGCGTACTTGATGACTATGTGTTGCGATTAATTGTCGTACGGATCTTCGTCTTCGCTGAAGAACAAATCGTCGGAGCCTTCTTCATACTCAGGCCACAGATCTTCGATACCCTCATACGTCAACTCTTCGGAATCGTCGAGTTCTGTGAGGTTGTCGATCACCTGCAATGGTGCACCTGTTCGATTGCAGTAATCGATCAATTCTTCTTTTGTTGCTGGCCACGGCGCATCTTCTAGATACGAAGCAAGTTCGGGCGTCCAAAACATGACTGAATCCTTACAACATTGGTTTCTGAAGTATCAAGCGGCGCGAATATACATGCCGTTTTACCATGACGCAAAACAACCTTCGTCTTGGCAATTAGTTACGCGATAGAAACAACTCCGCAAGCACAACATCAAACGGAGTTGTGATCTTGATGTTGCTGTCCTCTCCATCTACGCAGTGAACCACAACACCAAGCTGTTCACACAGACTAGCACAATCTGTGCCAGTCCATCCTTGCGCTTGAGCCGCTTGATATGCCCGGCGAAGCACGTCAGATGTAAACGCCTGGGGTGTTTGCACACGTCGAAGGCTTGCACGGTCTATTGTTTCAACGATCACGCCCTCGTGCACCCGCTTCAATGTATCTGTGATTGGGATAACGGGTATTGCGCTTCCATGCAATTGTGCAGCACCGAGGACGCGCCTCCATAGATCTGCAGAGGCAAGGGGGCGAACCGCATCATGTACGGCGATGATGTCTGCTGCAAAAAGTGATTCATGGCGCAGTGCCTTTAACACAGATTCTTGCCGCTCACTTCCTCCGGCAACGATATGAACACGTGCGTCGGAAACGTGGAACGTTGTTAGGAGATCCAGCAGGTGCGCATGCTGCTCCTCTGCGGCAGCGATCACGATGGACGTGCAACTTACAAGGTCGAGAATTGTTCGAATGGAGCGCACGATGCTAGGTACGCCCTGAATGTCTAGGTACTGTTTTGGAACCGGTCCACCAAAGCGCAACCCTGAACCACCGGCAGGGATCACCACTCCTACGTTGATATCTGTTTGCATTGCCAAAGATAGGTACCAAAGAAAAAGGGTGCTGTGTATCAACACAGCACCCTTTGGGGGTAACGTCTTAAGAACGGGTTATTTGATCACGGTGATTGGAAGCGACATTACATCGCCGCCAGAACGGATGATCAGCGAATAAGCGCCACTAGCAACCTGTGAACCGATATTCAGCATTACGGCAGTTCCACCGTCCACGCCATCGTGGCTCATTGCAGCAACAACCTGTCCAGCTGATGATACAACAGAGATGTTCATACCAGCGAGTGGCTTGCCGAAGTTGATCGTAACGGTCTCACGAACCGGATTTGGCCAAACCGAAATGCCGGCTTCTGCTGCATCGATTACACCGCCAGGAACTTCGCCTGAACCAGATAGATCGATCGTTGAATTACCGCCGTTTGAGGAGCGAAGGCTAAGCTGTGCAGACTTCTTACCTGCTGTACCAGGAGCAAACTTCACACAGATCTCGGCTGATGCACCAGCGGCAACTGCAAGCGGCATGGATGTTGTGACCGTGAACTCCGAAGCGTTCATTCCTATAACTGTTGCTTGGTCAATGGAGATCTGCTGTGTTGAGGTGTTGGTGATCGTTACACACTTGTCAGCCGACTTGCCTGTCTCAAGGAGACCAAAATCCTGTCCTGCCGGATGACCATATCGCAGCACATATGCTGCAGATAGTGCAACTGATGCCTGTGGTGTTAGCGGGGCGTTAGAAAGAATGGTCAATGTTCCGAAGATTGGACCCTTTGCAGTTGGTGCCGCCTTAACGGTAATCGTCTGCGACGCACCCGGTGCAATGTCGAATGGGAGTGCTGGGGAATTTGATACAGTAAAGTCACTCGGAGCAATGTTAAGCGCTGTGACTGTGAGTGGTGCGTTGCCAACATTCTTGATCAGGTTGTCGAGAGTGATGGTCTTGTCGTACCCAACAGGGATCTCACCAAAATCAGCACTTACTTGACCAAGTTCAATCGCTGGACGAGGAGCAACAAGGTCGTTCACTTCGACCTTGGCATAGTTCGTTACTACACCGCCACAGCTATTTGTAACGCGTGCAGCGTAGAAACCTGCGTCAGACTTTACAACACTTGCAATAGAGAAGTTTGCTGTTGTTGCACCTGGAATAGCAACTTCGTTCTTCATCCACTGGATTGAGCGGATGTCTGTTGCTTCAACAGACAGATCAAGACGATTACCTACGGTAAGCTTTGCGCCCTCTGGCTGCTTCGAAATAGAAGGCTTTGATAGAACCGTAATGAAAACAGTATCTGAAGCTGTCTTGAGTCCGCATGTTCCCGTTGCCACTACAACATACTTTCCAGCAGCAGCAGGCGTTACGTTAGCAATAACTAGCTCGTTTGAATTGTTGTTGCTGATAAGATTACCGTCCTTGTACCATTCGTATGTAAGACCGGTACCAGAGAACTGCACGAGAACATTAGCAGCTGTACCTACACATGCGTCGATCTTGGCAACAGGCTGAGTCTTTACTACAGGTGCTCGGAATCCTGAAACACGAACCGTACGAGACTGAGCTCTGATGTTACAGTTGTTTGGATTAGCAACATTCGATGTTACCATGCAGTAGTAGAGTCCGTTTGACGCGTAGTCATAGCTCGGGAAAGCAAGTGTTGCATTAAAACCACCTGGAACTGCTACTCCATCCTTAAACCACTGATACGTGAGATTTGCACCAGTCGCAGCAACGCTGATTGATCCCGCAGCACCCGGACATAGATCGAGATTGTTTGGCTCAGATGTGATGCGCGGCCGCGCGGCCACTACAAACGATGTGGTTGTGCTGGTAACACTCGGGGTGCAGGTGCCTGACACAGTGCAGGAGTACTGACCTGAAGATGCTACCTGTGCGTTGTTAATCACCAGGTTGGAATCTGTGGCACCTAGAATGGCCACACCATCTCTAAACCACTGGAAGGTACGCCCGGCACCAGTTGCACGGATACGGAGTGTATCGTTCGCATTCTCGCAAACACTTCTAGTGGCTGGGAGATTTTGCGTGATCGCTGGAGAGGCTACTACGGTTAAGCGCGCAATTGCTGTTGTTGTTGTTGCTGTTGCTGGATTACAGTTATCACGCAAAACACAGCGATACAAGCCAGCATTGTTTTGCTGAGCGTTAGGTATTGTGAGAACGCTAGAGGTTGAAACACCAAGACTAACAGTATCGCGGAACCACTCAAATGTTCCGTTTGTAAGGGTTGACCCAACAGAGAATGTAATAGGCTGACCCGAGCAGATGGTTTGCGAAACAGGCTGAGCTGTAATCGTTGGCGCAAAACACGGGGCCACAACAGAGAATGTTGCAATGATCTGTCCGGTGTTTGTGATAGCCGTTGGACCAGGACATGTCATGGTTTGACGAACTGTTCCGCTGTAGGTGATACCGTTAACCAGTATCTGTCCCGATGTGGTGTACAACACCGTCAGCGTGGCACCATTCCAGGTATCGCCCCAACTGTCGAATGCACGAACTTCGTACGTGCCCGCGGGAACACTAATAACAACACCGGTTGGTACGGCTGCAGCCTGAGGTCTGCAGTGAACTGTTGCACCGGTTGCAGTATTTACAATTTGCCAGCCAACCTCAGACGAATACGAACCGCCTGTTGAATTGATCGTCAAATTGATCTGTGCTGATAATGCCGCACATGAAAATAGTAGAGCCGTAGCAACGCAAAACAGCCTGCTCCAGCTGTATCGAGAGATCATAACATCGCTCCATTAAGTGTGTGTAATGTGGTGACAATCAATATCAATATAAATACCCCTAATATCTATTAACAAAATGTAAGAAGGCCCCATCCGGTGAGGATGAGGCCTTCTTAATTAACTGCGACCTTGGCGTAGAGCCAATATCTTACTTGACTACGTTAACCGGAACAGTTGTTACTGTACCGCCGTAGCGTACAATAAGAGTATATGTTCCGCTTGAAAGAACGCTGCCACCGTTCCAACGAACGCTGCCGCCTGCTTCAACACCATCATGTGTAAAGTTGGCAACTGTGCGTCCACCTGCGTTTACAACTGTAAACTCCATAGCTGGCATAGGCTTACCAAACACAATGTTGAGTTGATCGCGAACAGGGTTTGGTGAAAGTACAATACCAGCCTCTGTGGCGTCTACAACATCGCCAGGAACTTCACCAGATCCTGAGAGGTCAATTGTAGAATTACCACCGCTCGAAGAGCGCAGGCTTAGCTGGGCAGACTTCTTACCCGCTGTACCAGGGGCAAACTTCACGCAAACTTCAGCCGAAGCGCCAGAAGCAATTGTCACTGGCATTGCCGTTGTAACCGTGAATTCTGATGCGTTCAAACCAATAACAGTTGCCTGGTCGATCGTGATCTCTTGTGCAGACGTGTTTGTGATCGTTACGCACTTGTCTACAGACTTGCCTGTCTCGAGCAATCCAAAGTCTTGTGAAGCAGTGTGGTTGTAACGAAGAACATACGTTGCAGAAAGTGCGACGGATGCCTGCGGTGTCAATGGAGCATTCGACAAGATCGTAAGCGTACCAAAGAGAGGTCCCTTTGCTGTCGGGGCTGCCTTGATTGTAATAGTCTGTGCAGAACCTGGAGCAATTTCAAACGGTGTTGCCGGAGCGTTGCTGATCGAGAAGTCGCTAGGTGCCGCATTCAGAGCTGTGATGCTGAGAGGAGCGTTGCCAACGTTCTTGATCAGGCCGTTCATTGTTACTGTCTTGTCGTATCCTACAGGAATCTCGCCGAATTCTGCGCTTACTTGAGCAAGCTCGATAGCTGGACGAGGAACAACAGGATCGTTTACTTCTACCTTGGCATAGTTTGTAACAACACCACCACAGCTGTTTGTGATGCGGGCAGCGTAGAAACCGGCATCAGACTTCACAACACTCGCGATTGAGAAGTTGGCTGTTGTAGCGCCAGGAATCGCAACATCATTCTTCAGCCACTGGATCGTGCGGATGTCTGTTGCTTCTGTGCTTAACTGGAGACGATCTCCAACAGTAAGCTTTGCGCCTTCTGGCTGCTTCGTTACAGCTGGACGATCCAGAACGGTAATCGTTACGGTGTCGGATGCCGTCTTCAAACCACAAGTACCAGTTGCTACTACTACGTAACGTCCAGCAGATGCCTTTGATACCTTCGCAACAACGAGTTCATTGGAATTTGAGTTTGCTACGATCTGACCATCCTTGTACCACTCATAGCCAAGACCGGTACCAGTGAATTCTGCAAGAACGCTTAGTGGCGAACCAACACAGGCGTCGATAGACTTGTTTGGCTGTGCCTTTACAACTGGCGGACGGAAGCCAGAAACACGAACAGTGCGTGACTGTGCAGTGATAACGCAGTTGTTCGGGTTTGGAATGTTCGATGTGATCATGCAGTAGTATTGACCATTCATCGAGTAATCGTAATTGCCGAACGATAGCGTTGAGTTAAAGCCTCCCGGAACTGGCTTGTCGTCCTTGTACCACTGATACACAAGGTTTGTTCCTGTTGCAGCAACGCTGATCGTGCCGTTGCCCGTTGGGCAAACATCAAGATTCGTTGGTTGTGCCGTGATACGAGGCTTCATGGCAACGGTAAGCGTACACACTACACTAGTTGCAGCAGGCGAACACGTTCCAGTAACTACACACGTATACAACCCACCCGTTGTTGCGCCAGCATTATTGACAACGTAGTTAGAATCGGTTGCACCGGTTAACGCGCTACCATCTTTGAACCACTGGAAGCGACGTCCAGCACCGGTTGCACGAACACGAAGCGTATCATTCGCGCTTTCGCATACAACGCGTGTAGCTGGAAGGTTGGTTGTGATCGCTGGAGGTTCGATAACCGTTAGACGTGCTGTTGAAGATGTGATCGTTGCAGTTGCTGGATTGCAGTCATCCTTGAGAACAACGTTGTATACACCAGCAGATGCGAGAGTAACGGGGCTAATTGTATACACGTTCGAGCGTGTTGACGCGACCATAACACCGTCTTTGTACCAGTCATAGGTACCGGTAGTCATGTCTGATGTAACGCTGATCGAAGCGCTTCCACCAGCACAAACCGTCTGGCTTTGCGGCTGCTGCGAAATGGCGGCAGGCAAACAAGCCTTGATAACTGTAAAGTTACCAGAGCTTCCAGGGTTGGAGAAAGAACATGACCAGCTTGGTCCTGGCATCTCGTATACACGCACGCGATACGTGGTAGATGGAGTTGCATTTGCTGGAATCGTCCAGTTGTGGGAGGTTGCATATCCACTAACACCGGTCGCAATGTTCGTCCATGTTGCGCCTGCGTTGCTCGAGTACTGGAGGGCATATGTACCCCCATAGTTACCGATCGTGTAACGATCGCCATACCAGCGAATCGTCATAGTCTGGGCAGTTTGAAACGTACTACCCGTAGCTGGGCTGGTTACATAGATTATTCCCCAGCCGTACGTACACCCTTGTGCTGATGATTGTGTTGCTGATGTTGATAGCATCAACAACACCAAAGCACACGCAGTGAGTGTTTGTGCGAAAATGCGTCGAAGAGATTGGCTCATACGCAAATTCCCCTTTGAATGAAATGAAAAGAAAGTTTTACGATTCCGTTTTTAGTTCGCGCGCATAAAATAAGTCTTTCCAGTTAAAAAGATTACTACGATAAAACACGTACGAGTATGAATACCGTCCAACAGGATTGGCATCTCTTGTGGAAAACCACTTCTTCCACCAAGACGCTCGCCCAAGAGAGAATAAACCGCGACAGATTCAATATTCGCTAAACCTTTGTAATACAAGCGGATACCATCGTGTGTGTGTGTCACCTCTATGCCGTAATCCTCGGAAGCGGTCTCGTTCACACCTACATTGGTATTAACAACCATCGTTGATGTTTGGCTTACATAGTTCTGTCCAGCAGCAGTTGTGCCTGTTATCTTCCAGTAATATCTCGTCCCTTCCTGTAAAAAGGAGTACGCGGTTGAATCTACAAAGCAGTAGTACTTATAATCTATGTTGCTAAAGCGTGGATCCTGAGAAACTACCACTTCGAATCCAGTGAATATGGGGCTGGTCACAAAACGGAAGATGTCGTTATCCTTCGCAGAGACGGTACCATGAAGCGGATACACAGGTGTGAGTATCACGTTGCTGTCGATTCGTGTGGTTGCAAATACGGTGTCCGACCACGGACCGATATCAAATCCGTTACGTGCCTGCACTCTCCATGCGTAGAGCGCAGAAGGCCGCGAGAACAGAATCATTGCTGATGTAGCATCCACTACGGTATCGATAACGGGATTATCGAACACAACATCTTCTGCCACCTGGACGTGATACGTGGTTGCGCGCTGCACCGGTAACCATGAGCACGTTGTAGGTACTTGATGAGGGAGTTGATGGCGTTGAACAGTTTCTTCGATTACTGGTTTTCCCAGCGATGATGACTCGGCAACGGTAAAGGATCGGCCACTGATCAACGATTGTCCATATCTGCCTTCTGCAGCGCAAGTCCACGTGTAACGTGTTCCTGAGACAAGGTTTGTAACTGTACACGATGTTCCGCGCACTGTTGTATCAACCAGCGGTGCACCATCGCCACTGCGAATCAAGCGAACCTTGTACGAAGCAATCTCCTGATCCTCTGCCCAGCGCAGGACAGTTGATACAGTCGCAGGTATGTAGACGTTCGGCTCTGGAGAAATCAGTGATGGTCGTTTCGGGACAGAGGCGATCGTTCCTTGTGGAGAGGGGGCGCTTCGGGACGAATCAATTTCTGCAGTAACACTCCACACCATGTACCGATTAGCAGGCAGCCGTTCAACCGGAGCACACACGGTGTCATTCAGAAGGGTGTCAAGCAACACAACTCCGCCCGCAGAGTCGCGAACAACAACATTGTACATGCTGGCCCCCTGTACTTTCCTCCACCGAAAGATGCTTTCCTGTGTAACAATAGCCGGACGCAGCGAGGTATCGGGTTCGATGATCTGTGGTGAATTGAACTCGGAACGGAACTTCCATACGCTTGACCACACACTAACCCCCTGTGAGTTACGCTTACGCACTCGCCACCAGAATGTGGTGTTGTTACGCAGAGCCGCTGGTGTAAACGTTGTATCTGTCACCGTATACGTGGACACATCTTTAAGAAAGGCACTGTCCCTGGAAACCTGCAGCTCATATGTTGTGGCAAAGAGGAGTTTACTCCAGCGTAGAGGTACCCGCTCGGCAACATTCACAGAACCGTTCGGAGGATAGACCAATTCGGGAAGCAGCTTGCTGGAAAAGCCAAGCGCAAACTCTCCCTGCTTAATGAACGGGATAGTCCAGCTCTTCTCTGCCGAAGAGTACGTACCCGTGATAATGCTAAAGACACCAGAACCTTCCACGGGTCTGTACAGCAGTGTGGCTGTTGATGCATCAAGAACATCTCTGACGTTCTCAAAGCGAAGCTTTGTTGAACCTGTTAACGACGTTGTATCGTCTATTCTGACGGCCCATCGCACTGGAGGATAAAACAGCGTTCCGGGTTTTGATAGCTCTATAGTGTACGGCGCATAGTTGTGCTTCTCAACGGTAACAACAGCAGGCGCCTTCAATGATGCAACCTGAAGCGTAACGCACGTTGTGCTGTCTGTTGTTGCAAACTCTGTAGTGCCCGTTGCAGAAATCGTGCGCTGCACACCCGTCATGCCGTACGTTGTTTTGAGGATTCGATAGGCGTTTATCCGTGGAAGGGGCAGGTTGTCTACGGTAGCTACCACATTGCCCGCTCTGTCGATTTCCTGTGCTGCGATGTTGCTTGCAGTTCCATTAAGATTCAGAGCAGCCCCATACCCGACAAAGATGTTTCCGTTTGGCAGCTCGGCAACATTGCCCATTGTGGCAGCGTAAACGCTAACGGCGGGTGAATACTCAAAAACTCTGCGAACGGTTTTTGCTACTTCATCTACCTCATACTCAACAATGCGGGACTTTCTGGGAGCGGGCTTGAGGTTTCCATTGTCGAACACAAGCAGCGTACCGCGGGACGTGCGGGTAACGCTGTGCTGATGCGAAAACCCGAAGAAACCGTCCGTGGTGTCGTTCAAGAATCTGAACTGATTGTTCTTTGACTTCGAGCCTCCGAGCCGCCATACCACCTTGCCGGTTACACCGCTGATCTTGATGATCTCATCGAGGTGTCTGCAAGAGAGGATCAATCCGCCGTCGGTATCGCGGTAAATCGAGTTGATGTGCAGAACATCTACAAGAGACTGTGTGTAATCAGTGTCTTCTGTTGCGTCAGAATAGGGAATGTGATCGAGAGACTTCCACTCAAACAGAACTCTGCCGGATCTCGAGATCTCCTGGATAACACCACCGATAACCTCTGCATCAGTTTGGCCCCCTTGGACATACTTGGACAGGTCTGTCTTTACCCGATACATACTCAGGATCATGAACGTAGTATCGGAGGTGGCAAAGCCCTCGTGAAAGTCTGCCTGATACTGTCCTACAGGATAAATCGAGTCGGTTATCTGCTGTTGCGCATTCATCCGCACATAACATGCTAGACCGAGTACTCCGCCCGTGTTTGTAACACCGAAATACGACAGTTCTCGGTTCTTGTAGGAAGCAAGGTTGATCTGCATCCCGACGCTAACAGGAAAGACGGCCCTTCCATAGTTGTCGATAACGCCTAAGGTGTCGCTCTTTGCAGGACTGATCATAACGTATCCCGGAGCAGCATTGCCACGCTGGGAGATCTTATACGTTTGTGCGGTGGTTGTTGTTGAAACAACACACATGTACATGAACATACAGGCCGCGAGGATGAAAACACCCCTGGTTGGCGATATTTGCTCTATGAAAGTTCGCATGGGTCCTTTGGTTGTCGTAGGGAAGGTAGTTGCCCTAGCTGCAATTTCATCAATATTCATCTTCGCTGCAGCTGCACAAAAGAACCCTAATTCCCACCTCCAGGTTACGCAGTACGGCGAACGATCGTTTCCAGGTATACGGGCGTTTGTGCGCTGCGATACATCTGTACTCCTCGTAACAACAGATGATATTTTCTTGACAAGCAACAATGGGGCTTCGTGGAGGGAGTTAGTTGCCCCGTTACCACACAAGTCGGTTGTTGATGTACTTCCGATTCGTGATACAGTGTTTGTTCTGACGTCAAATGGTATGGTTCACCGTACCACAAACGACGGCCTCACGTGGAATCCACTACGGCGTTTCACCCAAGGGTCCGTTAATCAACTTGAGCGTACAAATACTGGAACGGGTGCGTTGTTTGTTCAGCAGCGCGGACGGATTGCATCTCGTGGATACAATACCATCAATGTTTCTGATTCTACGCTGACGATACGAACGGTTCACGGCACAGAGCACACCATAACGAGCTCTAGCATACACGATGTGTCGGGGTTGGCAGTTACAGACTCCGTTATCTTCATTGCCCGGTCTCGTCTGCCCATTCTGTCTATTCGTCTTTCAGACCTCGAGATAGCCGAGGTCGACATGAAACACCTCTCTAGCGAGTATGTCTCATATATCCAGGTTCACAATGGCGTGTTGTACGCTGGTGTTCTTGCCGGACAGGGAGGCGTACACAAGAAGCTTGTAGACGGCAACCATTGGGAAACCATCAATATTGACCGAAACACAGAAACCGTAGATGTGCAGTGCATTGTCTCCGGAGCTAAGGGTGTGTACTTCGGATTCCGAGAGCACGGTGTTGCGTTTCTACCCGATGGCGCACACGTGGCATATCCGATACACGAAGGTCTATCAGGCTCTGTTGCGCAAACCGCAGATCGATATGGTGATGATTTGCTGATCACTGCACGCCTGCGAGGTCTTATCAAAGTTCTTCGATGCGGAGGACAAGTAGAACGGTTCAGCAACCACCTGCCCCTTAGCGGAGAATACGTTACAGGTGTTCTTGGCAGTGTTGTTATCGTTGGCCTACATTGGGGGTACGTAATCCGCACCACCGATAATGGTGATCATTGGGATACACTGAACATCAAGTTCCCTGAATCGGCGATGAATACAATTCGGGCATATGATTCTACATTCTTTATCTGCACGAACGATGGGGTGTGGGAATCAACGAATGAAGGCGCTACGTGGACTCGAGCATTTGCAGAGCTACCCCAACAATCCATACAGGACATTCACAAGATTCCTGGTGGATGGCTGGTACGTGCAAATGAAGATGCCTACATCTGTCGCAATGGTGCCAAGTATCAGGTATTCAACCCGGCAGGCAGTTTTGAGCATAAACCCCATCTGCTTGATGTACACGCCGATGGTGAAACGATCTACGCAGCAGGATACCCCGGTTTGTTTAAGAGTACAGATGGTGGTGATACATGGACAACATATACAGTTGCCGATAATTCAATTATCAGATCTGTGACGGTGTATGATTCCAACGTGTATATCACGGGTCTACGAGGACAAATCTATTACGTACATACTCGTAGCCTTAACTAGATGTAACCATCAGCGCCGTTTTTCGTTGTTGGTAGTACTCAATGAAAAACGCAATTCTATTCTTGTTGGTGAGCGTATTCACACAACTGCACGCCCAACAGAATTTTCACACCCTCGACATCACCACGAGTAATGCAGTAGCACCAGGCTACTACTTGCTGGCACCAAACTCTACAGACTCTATAGGCCTTACAGATCACACAGGCAGGAGTGTGTTTCGGATACGTACGGGTACGGTAACGAATTTGCGAGCCTACGGCGCGAAGTACCTTACGTATTACGCATCACGATGGCAATCAAACACAGGGTGTTTTGTACGCAAAGATCACAACCTCGAAACAGTGGATTCGTTGTTTCTTGAAGGCGACTATCTGGTTGATTTTCATGAAGGTCGCATTTGGTCGGATACGTCGTATATCATTCTCGGCACCGAGCGCAGAACGATCGACATGTCGCAGTTTCATCATGCCGGCCGAGCTGATGCTATAGTTCTTGGTGCGGTGATACAAGAACGTGGATTTGATGGACAGGTGATCTTTGAGTGGAAATCGTTTGATCATATCCCAGTTACAGATGCAACAGATGATGTTGATCTTGCCTCGGCATTGATCGACTACATTCACGTTAACTCAGTTGAACGTTCTAGCGACGGACACCTCCTTGTTTCGTGTAGACATTTAGACGCTGTTATCAAGATCAACAGCACCAATGGTTCTGTAATCTGGAGGCTCGGTGGCAGTGCCTCGAAGAACACCACGTTTACAATAGCAAACGATGCCGTTGGTACCTTTTCTGGTTTTTCCCACCAGCACTCAGCATTTGAAACACCACGAGGTACAATCATGCTGTTTGATAATGGCAATCTGAAACCTGCCCCAAGAGTGTCGCGAGCCGTAGAGTACCAACTTGATTTTTCAACGTATACGGCAACCAAGATTTGGGAACACAACGCCCCGTCCAATATCTACTCAACAGCAATGGGGAGTGTTGAGGAGCTCGTGAACGGCAACGTCCTTGTGAACTATGGTGCCACCGAGGGTTCATCACGCAAAGGCATGATCATTGCTGAAGAGATCAAGCGAAACGGACAGGTCGTTGCTACGATAAAAAACACAAGTCAGTCAGAGATCACGTCGTACCGGGTAATGAAGTCAACGTTTGGAATGGCTGGGTGTGACGCAGTGATATCTACCCCCGGCACAACAGTTATGTCCTGCAATGACAGTACCACGAATGTTTCACTAGAGATTACTACCGTTGCCACCCCTACAGCTGTGGTTGTTGAGCGGCACAACTATCTGCCACACAACATTTCTTTCATGGCTGAACCATACTGCGGGACGCTTCCGCTCAGGTGGGTGGTAAAAATTGTAGACTCTCTCAGCTTGAAGGGGGCTTTGTGGTTCAACACCGGAGACATCTCAGCTATCCAGCAGGCCGAACGTATGCAACTGCTGTACCGTCCAGTTGAAGGACAAGGCGCGTTTGCCGTTATCGACGCCGCTTATAATCCGCAACAGCAGAAGTTCCGAGTAGGAAAGCTTGTTTCCGGTGAGTTCATGTTGGCATATCGAGAATGTCTCGAGCCAGCCCCGCTAAAACCAGTTCATGCTGCTACGGAAGTGGATTCTGTCCCCATGGCATCCTGGAAGGCAGCCGCAATCAACAATGGATATGAAGTTGATGTGTCGGGTGCGCCGAATTTTAGCACGTATACAAGGTTCACCACCAAACGAACCGACACAACAATGCAGGGTCTACGGCTTGCAACAACGTATTACTGGCGCGTTCGGCGTGTCTATGATGGAGATGCAAAGGGACCCTGGTCTGAGACGTTTCGATTTACGACAATGCTGGGCATTCCAGTGCCGATTAGCCCCGTGCTCAAGAAAGACACTGTGGCAATATCTGTACTGCCCACATTCCGCTGGGCAAAAGCAGAAGGGGCTGAACGCTATCGGGTAGTAGTTGCAGACCGCGATCTTGGACAGCCAGTTGTGAACCAGGTAACAACGGCTGATTCGCTCGTGCTTCAAGAGCCACTGCTCTATAACATGGCGTATACCTGGACGGTAAGTTCAATGAGGGGTACAGTTGTGGGACGTCCGTCGGTAAAGCACGTTATCGTTACCATCCCTGCAGCACCCGAGCTGTCATCGCCTGCAAACGATACACTTATACCGTTTGCGCAAGCACAGTACTTTTCGTGGAAGTCTGTGCCCGGTGCACTCCGTTATGCTATTACGTTGAAGAAGCGCGCTACTGGTGCTATTCTACAACAGGACACTGTTGCCGGACTTTGGGCGGTGTTATCTGGTCTGCCGCAGAAGACAGAGTTTGCATGGACGGTTCAGGCTATTGGTCGCTATGGCGCTGGTACACGATCAAAAGAGTTTTACTTCAACACGTACTCTACGGTACCACTGGCACCCCCAGTTGTCATCAGTCCCAAGAACATCGACAATGTTGATGCTACCGAACCAATACGATTTGCATGGTCGGCTGTTCCAGATGCAACATCCTATAGACTGCAGGTAACTTCAACTCCAGACTTTCGCGATGTAGCTACCGACACAGTGATCCAAGATCTTACTTGCACGCGAATTGGGTGGTTACCAGGCACGGCATATTCTTGGCGGGTTATGGCAATGAATGAACATGTTGTGAGTCGCTGGTCAGATACTGCACGGTTTATCACAGCTCCAACGGGGGCCACTGCTCTCGTTCCACTTTGGCCTCGTCTGGCATCTACGGGTGTTCCCACAACGGGTATTGTTCGGTACTCCACATCGCCCGAGTTTACCAGATACACTGCCGAGTTTAGCCGTAGCTCAAACTTTGAAGATATCGATCTAACGTTTGCATCGTCCACGTCGACAACCGAATACGGACAGCTGCGCGAACGCACCACATACTACTGGCGTGCAATTGGTGAACGTGCCGATGGTACTCGGGCTACTGGACCCCACTCCATGTTTACGACGGCCTACGAAACTGTGGGCGTCGATACAGAGGGCAACGAAGCGGGCTACGCAGAAATTGCTTCCGGCGCCGGAGCTGTATCAATTGGCTCTGCATATTCTGTCAGCGCCAGGTATCGACTGCTCAACATTGCGGGACAAACGTTATCACACGGCACGATCGAACCAGGATGCACAATAGTTGTTCCTGTGGTAGAGTCGGGAGCAGTGTTCGTAGAAGTACTACCCCAGGCAGACATCAACACTTCAATGCGACGTGTAGTGATGGTTCGCTAAGGGGCTTACCGCACCTTAAACGAAGCCATTGTGATGATTGCCAGCATGATGGCGATGATGTAGAAGCGCGTAACGATCTTGGCCTCGTGCCATCCGCTCTTTTCGAAGTGGTGATGAAGGGGCGCGATTTTAAAGATGCGGCGTCCTTCCCCGAATCGCTTCTTGGTGTACTTGAAGTACGTAACCTGAAGGATGACAGATAGCGTTTCAGCAAAGAAGATGCCACCTACGATTGGAAGGAGAAACTCCTTCTTGATGAGCACGCAGAGTACGCCTATGGCGCCCCCTAGAGCCAGAGACCCTGTATCTCCCATGAACACTTGGGCCGGATACGAGTTATACCAGAGAAACCCCATAGCCGCACCTACCATAGCCGCACAAAAGATCGTAAGCTCTTCCGTACCCCGTAGGTGAATGATGTTCAGGTAGTCTGCAAAGAAAGCGCTGCCGGTAAAGTAGGAAATCACCGCCAGTGTTAACGCACTAACGCCCACTGTTCCGATGCAGAGTCCGTCGAGTCCGTCTGTGAGGTTAACAGCATTGGACGTAGCGGTGATGATAAAGATTACCAGAGGTATGTAGAGCCATCCAAAATCAAAGTGGGCCAGTTTCTCAAAGGGGATTGTTGTGATCGTTCGTTCCCACGGATGAAGTCCAAACCATTCAGGGAAGAAATACAGCGCGCTGCCTACGATGAGTCCAACGCTGACTTGTCCAACGATCTTGTATTTCCCGATAAGCCCCTTGGGATACTTCTTCACGACCTTGAGATAATCATCTAGGAAGCCCACGCCACCTAGGGCTGCAGTAGCAAACACAGCCATAACAACGTACATGTTAAAGACGTTGGCCCACAGAAGGGTGGGGATGAGGATTGCCCCAAGAACGATAAGCCCGCCCATTGTGGGTGTTCCGGCCTTGTTAACATGTAGGCCAACATTCTGCAGTTCTACCTTTGCCTGTTCGCCAACCTGACGGCGCTTAAGCATCCGTATGATGCGGGGTCCAATCAGGAATGTAATCAGCAGCGCAAATATCGCCGCCGCTGCGGCACGGAACGTAACGTAACCAAACAGGTTAATGCCTGGAACATCTGTGAATGATCTGATCCACAGCGCTAATTGATACAGCATAAAATGTTTGCCCCCAAACAAGAACGATCGGTTACTGCCCCCGCAGCAAATCTATAACTCGTTCCATTGCCATTCCGCGTGATCCTTTGACAAGCACCACAGAATTTTCCCGAGCAACTTCAAGGAGGTGTTCAACACAGCCTCTATGAGTTGACGTTACGATTAAGTGCGGAGCATCGAGCCGTTCTGCTGCAGCGCGAAACTCATCGCCCATCACAATCACTACATCGGCATATTCCTGGGAGGCCGAGATGATGTGCATGTGTTCTTCTTGTGATGCCAAACCCAACTCCCGCATATCTCCGAGCACGGCAATCCGCTTGTTTGCCGGGTACCGCTGAAGTGTACGCAGTGCCATGAGCATGGATTCTGGATTGGCGTTATAAGTATCGTTCAAGATCACCATGCCACGCTCGCGCTGCACGGTCATACGTCCGTATCCATGAGAGGCAGGGGGCGCATAGGAACCTAGACCGCGCTGAACAAACTCTGGATGCATCTGAAGAGACCATGCGATGGCCATTGCACAGGCTGCGTTGTAGGCCGATGCTAATCCATGCGTCTGCATGTTGGCTCTGAAGGTGTAGGTGCCGTGGACGATATGCAGAGACGGACGCACATCGGCGTCGAAACTCACCGATGGATGAATATCGGCGATGTTCTCTACACCGAAGGTGATAGCTCTGGTAAACGTGGTGGCATACTTCGCCAGACGCGGATCATCATTGTTCACAAAGGCAAGTCCGCCATGATCCCGCAGATAATCATACAGCGCAGTTTCTTCGCGCTCTACTCCATCAAGATCGATGAGCTTTTCGAGGTGCTCCTTGCCAATGTTGGTTATGAGTCCGTGTGTAGGCTGTACCATAGCACTCAGGATCTCGATCTCGCCAGGTTCGTTCGTACCGATCTCGATCACTGCTGCGTCAATCGTATCATCAAGTTGCAGCAGTGTAAGGGGTGTACCTACCTGATTGTTGTAGTTGGCCTGGGTTTTCAGAACGCGCATATCCTGCGAAAGAACGTGCGCTGTAAGGTCTTTGGTAGATGTCTTGCCCGCAGCGCCGGCTATGGCGATCACAGGGATATGGTATCTCCTGCGGTGATACCATGCGAATGATCCAAGAGCATGAAGTGTCGAGTCTACAACCAGTGTGGCATTGTCCGCGGCTCTGCCTGACGTGACTTCTGCTACGACAAGAGAAGCCCCTTGCCGAAGTGCGTCATCTATGCTGTTGTGTCCGTCAAACCGTTCTCCACGCAGCGCGATAAATGCGTTGCCCGGAACAAGGGTGCGCGTGTCTGTGCTGATGCCGGTAACGCAAAGATCCTGTGGAAGGTGTTGGGCCTGCTCTCCAAAGATGGAAAGCAGATCCTCGTGGGTGAACGCAGCTACGTTCGTCATGAAGTTCTCGTGAAAGCGATGTGCAAATCTACCGAACGGTTGTTAACGTCGTTCGGCAATGCGCAGCCGCGCGCTGCGAGAGCGCGGGTTGCGGACAAGTTCTTCTGATCCAGCCTCAACGGCCTTTTTGGTGATCACGCGCAGTTCTTCTGGATGGTCGCGGAAGACGTTCTTTACGATGCGGTCTTCGCCGCTGTGATAACTCATCACCACAATGCGGGCCCCTTTAGCAAGCAGGGGAATGATAGACTCGAGCGTATGCTGGAGGCGACCAAGCTCGTCGTTTACGGCGATGCGCAAGGCTTGAAACAACCGCGCCATGGTCTTTGGCTGATGCTGGGGCGGGATATGCTGCACAACTACATCGCGTAGGTCTACAGTTGTTTTCAAGGGGGCTAACTGCCTGCGCTGAACAATGGCCTTGGCTATTCTGCGCGACTGAGGCTCATCTCCGTAGTCACGAAAGATATTCGTGAGCTGCTCTTCCGTGCGGGTGTTCACGATATCTGCCGCTGTCTCGCCATCGGGAGTAAAGCGCATGTCTAACGGGGCAGCCATGCGAAAGCTGAATCCACGATGGTGGTGATCGAACTGATACGAGGAAACGCCTAGATCTAAGAGAATACCGCTGATCTTCTCTCCACCCAGCACGCTAGACATGGTAGAAAAGTTGGCATGAACAAGGCGCAGCCTTGATGAATCGCCGCGTGCGAGTTCTTCGGCAAAGCGCTGACTGCAGTGATTGATGGCCTGCTCATCGGCATCAAAACTCACAATCACAGCCCCCGAGGGCGCACTCGAAAGCATGGCGGCGGTGTGCCCGCCCCCTCCAAGTGTACCGTCGACATAGATGCCATCCGACGTAAGAAGTAGTCCCTCCAGACACTCCTTGAGCATCACGGGGATATGGTAAACCTCGGCTTCAACTCTTGCCATGCCGTGAAATTGCCGAATTTTTTCTCCATAGCCTGTATACAGCACCTTCTCAACTACCACGGTGTTTGTGTCTGGGAGGCGCCGCGAAGGTATTAGTATGTACCTTTGCTGTATCCGAAAACATGAAGGTACCATCGATGACGTGGAACACTGCACTGTTCCTCATTGCGATGTTGATGTTAGGTACATCCTCAACGCAAAACATAACGGCCCGACCGCAAACAGACAGAGGACAAGCGGTCTATAGTGAATACTGTCAGAGGTGTCATGGATCGCAGGGTCGGGGTCCAGCAAACATTCGCACCAAGAACGTCTGGACAAACCCGGTAGATAGCCTCGTAAAGGTAATCGCCTATGGCGCCCGGGGTCACATGACGATGCGCAACGGTACACGACGAAGCATGGTGGCTTCTCCATACAACGATGCAGACATTGCTCAGGTAAGCATGTATGCGATGAAGCTTATCGGTAGCCGCGATGTAACAGTTACCGAACAGGATGTTCAGAGGGTGCGCGAACAGCACGCAAAGAACGTACGTCAGAAGTTCCGCGGCACCCGCTAATCAGGGAAGTAGCTGGCTTAGGGATTGTAAGCCAAGGGGCTCTACGGTCTTGAAGCCTTCTGCAAAGGCCGAGCCGATGCGGCTTCCGTAATAGCGTTCGCGAGCTTCGATACTGTCGAGAAAATCTGGACGCGACAGCAGTGTCTCAGGCTCGTTACTGGTGTAGGAGTCCGGTACGTGGAACTGTGACGCGAATGCGCGAATGGCTCGCATTTTGTCGCTGAACGTGTCGCTGATATCCACGTACAGGTCGGGTCCGCCCGGGAAATCATAGAACTGCTGATAACACACCATGCGCTTTGGACGATGGGGTTCCTGCTCTATGCCGTTATGATGCGTGGTGATTTTGATGAGCCCCGATAGAAACGCCGCTCTGCGAGAGAGTGCATGGACAGCTTCATGATCTGGGTGACGCTCAAGCTCCGATGGAATGAGCAGCATAGAAGGTTTCCATGCGCGGATTACCGAAACAAGCTTGTGTGCATTCTCGAGAGTGTTCTCTACACCACCGTCTGGGATACCCAACTGTTCGCGTGCATGTACACCTAAGATTGCTGCTGCTGCCGCTGCTTCTGCTTCGCGAATCTCTGGTGTTCCGCGTGTACCGAGCTCTGCGCGGGTGCACTCTACGAACACCACAACACGTCCTTCGTTCGTGAGTTTCTTTACTGTGCCTCCACACGATAGTTCTGCATCGTCTGGATGTGCGCAGATCACCAAAACATCGGCGTTCACGATTGAGCTCCATTGAGTTTGTCTACGCGACGTTGGTGACGTCCACCTTCGAATGGCGTAGCCAGAAACGCTGTAACGATTTCCTTAGCCTGCTCAAGGCTCACAAGTCGTTGTCCAACTGCCACCACGTTTGCATCATTATGCTGACGCGCCAGCTGGGCCATTTCTACACTCGTGCAGTTCGCAGCACGAATACCCTGCACCTTGTTTGCGGCAATCGAGATGCCGATTCCCGACCCGCAGACAAGCACACCATACTCTGCCTTTCCGTCGCGCACGAGCGCTGCCGCCGCTGTGCCATAGTCTGGGTAGTCTACAGAGTCTTCGCTTGATGTTCCCACGTCTATCACGGTATGCCCGAGGGATTCGAGCATAGATGTGAGTTCATGTTTGTAGGCAAAGCCTGCGTGATCTGATCCAATACTAATCGTCATGCATGTACTCCTGTGCTGCCAAAGCCCCCTTCGCCTCGACGTGTTTCATCGAGCGATTCCACAACGTCCCACTGGACCGTTGCATGCTGAGCCACAACCAACTGCGCTATCCGCATGCCACGCTCGATAACAACATCTGCATCGGAGAAGTTTGCGAGAATAACCTTGATCTCTCCACGATAGTCACTATCGATCGTTCCCGGAGAATTCAGTGCAAACACACCCTGTTTTGCGGCAAGGCCACTGCGAGAGCGCACCTGCATTTCGAATCCGCGCGGGATTGCCACGCAGAGTCCGGTTGGCACCATAACAACCTTACCTGCTGGCAACGTCATCGGCTGATCAACAGCTGCGCACACATCCATTCCCGCAGCACCGTCGGAGGCATAGTTGGGAAGGGGCAGGTCTTGCGCGTGGGGGAGGACAACAATGAAGATGTTCATGGGATGCAAATATCGAATTACTTCCGTCCGTAGTCTGCAGGAATCTCTCCCCAGTTTTCGGTGTCCCACTTGAGACACTTGTTGGGATAGGAGTTGGACTTAAGCCAATTCTCAGCGCGAGCAATCAGCGCAAACACCGGCGCGTTGCCAGCTGTCCGTTCTACGGTTGTCTTAGCAAGCTTATTCCGCACCCATGCCAGGGCAGTTCTGCTGTCCGAATAAATGGGCAATACAAGCCCCCTCTCCTTGCAGTATGCCAGCGCATGAACCAGAGCGAGAAACTCTCCGAGGTTGTTTGAAGAGTCGAAGAAGGGGCCCATGGAGAATAGCAGTGTGCCCGACTCGATATCGACGCCACGGTACTCCATTTCGCCGGTAGACATGTTGCAGGCCGCATCTACGGCAATGGCCGGGAGTGTGCAGCCCCATGACGTAGCCTTGGCCGCGGAGGATTTCTTGCCAGAGCCCGTAGCGATTTCCGAGGTATGACCTCGGTGATACGCATCGTGTGCTGCCGCTTCGCTTGGGTACGACTTGTACTTGGCACCCGGAAACCCGTTAATCTGCTTTTGTGCCTTATCCCATGACGTATAAACGCCTGGTGCATGTCCAACCCAGACAACGTACCATTTCGGTGATGTTTTTGCCATTGATGCAAAGGTATGATGTCACGTTTTGATCTCCTGCACGCACGATGAACAGAAGAGGTGATCAACATCATGTATGCATCAACACAATCAGCGGCAGTCTTAGGCATTGGCGCTTTACTGGTCGATATCGAGATTACTGTAGAGACGGCCTTGCCCTCGTTTAACATCGTGGGGTTGCCCGACAACTCTGTACGAGAATCTCGTGAGCGTGTAGTGGCCGCGCTTCACTACTCGGGGTTCGACTGGCAGCCCCGGCGCATCACCGTGAACCTTGCACCTGCAGATGTACGCAAAGAAGGCAGCGCCTTCGATGTGGCTATCGCCATCAGCATGCTTCAGGCATTGCACCTTATGGAAGGGGCTGATCTCTCCGACGCCGTGATCCTTGGAGAGTTATCATTCGATGCACAGGTGCGTCCCGTGCGTGGCGCGCTGCCTGTTGCGATGAAGGCAAAGCAAGTAGGCAAGAAGAGATTGATCGTTCCTGCGGCAAATGCACATGAAGCTGCAATTGTTGATGGAATCGATGTGTATGGGATAGACACGCTGCACGCCGCGATAGAGATACTAACGAACCCTCAGCCGAGCAGGCGCACGCAGTTAGATGTAGACGAAGTATTCAAGAGGGCGTCGGAACGACACACGATTGATATGGCAGATGTAAAAGGACAGATGTCTGCTAAGCGCGCGTTAGAAGTGGCCGCTGCGGGCGGACATAACATCATCATGATCGGTCCGCCCGGCGCCGGCAAAACCATGTTAGCAAAACGCATCGCCACCATTCTACCGCCTTTGAGCCTCACAGAGGCGTTAGAGACCACCACCATCCACTCAGTTGCCGGCCTTCTCCCCCCAGGGCAGCCCATGGTAACGCAGCGTCCCTTTCGAGCACCGCACCACACCATCAGTGATGCTGCGCTGATCGGAGGGGGCGTTGGAGTGGTTCGGCCGGGAGAGGTAACGATGGCGCATCATGGCGTGCTGTTTCTTGACGAAGTTCCCGAGTTCCAGCGCAATGTACTTGAGGTGCTGCGTCAGCCCCTTGAAGAACGTACCATACGTATTGCTCGTACACGGATGACGGTAGAATATCCAGCGAACGTGATGCTTGTGTGCTCGATGAATCCTTGTCCGTGCGGCAATTACGGAAGTCGCAGAGAATGCAGTTGTTCTCTGCAGGACGTGCAGCGGTACATGTCAAAAGTGTCGGGTCCGTTACTTGACCGAATAGACATTCACGTCCACATACCAGCTGTGGATGTTGAAGATCTCGCATCAGCGCCAACGGGGGAGCCCTCGCTTGCCATACGAGACCGCGTATCAAGAGCTCGAAGACGTCAGCTACAGCGCTATACCAGCAAGGAACATCTGTTCAAGAATGCTGATATGTCCGGTAAAGAGATCGCAGAGTACTGTCGGCTAGATGATTCTACATCAGCCCTTCTTCAGCACGCCATGCGAACATTGCGTCTCTCTGCCAGAGCTTACGACAGAATCATCAAGGTAGCGCGAACCATCGCAGATATCGCTGGGTCTGCGGAAATCACGAGCGACCACATTCGCGAAGCAATTCAGTACCGCAGTCTGGACCGCACAGCATAATTTGCGCGTCGATGACAAACGAACAGCTTTATCGGCGTGCTCACACGCTTGCGGTGATCACCGTAGTGTACAACATTGTTGAAGGTGTTGTATCGACATTAATGGGTGCGGGCGATGAAACACTGGCACTTTTCGGATTTGGTCTCGACAGTTTTATCGAGTCTATCTCAGGTATCGGCGTTCTCTACATGATCCAGCGCTTACGCTCTCACGGACCCGCCATTCGTACAAAGGCGGAAACAACAGCCCTGCGGGTAACGGGCTATGGGTTTTATGCATTGTCCGCAATGCTGGTGCTTACATCAACCTATAGCGTTTATACTGGTCACGTTCCGGAATCAACATTCTGGGGGGTTGTAGTCGGGGGCATCAGCATCCTCACAATGTGGTGGTTAGTCCATCAAAAACGACATGTAGCGCAAGCGCTCAACAGTGCGCCGTTGCGCGCAGATGCTAACTGCACCATGGTGTGCATCTACATGAGTATTTCGATCCTTCTATCATCGGTCATCTTTGAGCTTACAGGTTTTGCCTTTGCCGACATCATCGGGGCAGCGGCGATAACGTGGTTCAGCATCTCAGAGGGACGGGAGTGTTTTGATAAAGCAAAGGGACACGAGTGTTCCTGCGAAACGGAGTGCGCATGATCACGATCGTTGGCGCAGGCAGCACAACAGCTGCATCCCTCATACCAATGTTGATGCAGGAGACAGAGTCACCACTGCATTTGATCTCTTCTCGCCCCCTTGCCTACAGCGATTCTCGGATTGTGCAGAGCACCATCAACGTTCGGGACCGCAATGCGTTAAAAGACAGCGTAATGAAGCTTCAGCCGGAGGTAATCATCAACCTTGCGGCTATGACCAACGTGGATAAATGCGAGTCCGACAAACAGACCTGCTCCGACGTTAATGTCACGCTGGTAGAGAACCTCGTCCGCATAGCGCGCATCGTTGATGCCCGCGTGGTGCATATGTCTACGGACTACGTATTTGACGGACAAAAGGGTCCGTATGCAGAATCAGCCGTGCCGCATCCGATCAGCTATTACGGTAAGTCTAAGCTTGCAGGAGAAAACGCCTGTATCGTGGGGAGTATGCACGCCGCTGTTGTGCGCACCAATGTTGTATACGGACCGTACGTAGAGCGTCCGGACTTTGTCCGCTGGGTTCTCGATGCCCTCGACTCTCGCACACCCATCCGTGTTGTGAACGACCAGTATTCCAACCCAACGTATGTAGACGACATAAGCGAAGCCATTCTGCGCATCATCCAAAAGAAACGAACGGGCATCTACCATGTTGGCGGTGCAGATTACTGCTCGCGCTACGAATTTGCCCTGCGCATTGCTGAGTTCTTCCGGGCAGACGCATCAAACATCACCCCGGTTACAACAGCCGAGCTCAAGCAGCCCGCTAGGCGTCCATTACGCGGTGGCTTAATCTCACTCAAAGCCGAAACCGACCTCGGCATGAAGATGCGCGGAATCGAGAGCGGACTCTCCACGATCCGCCACCTGATGTTTGCGAAGTAGGGGGCGAATGTATAATGAAATTATCCAAGTATAACGTTTTTCAATAACTTCAATAACCTAGATAATTTCGTTATACTTGTTCCATGGATCCAGTAAAAAACCCCTTTTCTCCTGGTGCGGGAACACCTCCTCCAGCATTGGCGGGTCGCGAAGACGTACTTGAGCGTGTTCGTGTAGCAATAGCTCGCGTGGCAATAGGTAAGTCAGCGAAACACAATGTACTTATTGGATTACGGGGCGTAGGAAAAACGGTACTTCTCGAAGAGATTGGCAACCGAGCGGAGGCAGCCGGGAACTATGTTTTGCGCATTGAAGCACCTGAGAACCGATCGTTACCATCGGTGTTGGTGCCTCAGCTTCGAGTTATTCTGTTGAAGATGTCTGCATCTGCCGCAGCGGCGGACTTGGCCAAAAGGGCGCTACGTGCATTGGCTGGCTTTGTTCGTACGTTGAAGGTAACGTACTCTGATATTGAACTGCGCTTAGATGCCGAACCAGAGGTTGGGTTGGCTGATAGTGGCGACCTAGAGACTGCCCTCACAGATCTCATTGTTGCATCAGCCAAAGCTGCCCATACTGCTGGAAGCGCACTGGTAATACTCATCGATGAACTCCAGTATGTGCCGATAGATCAACTTGGTGCATTCATTGCTGCGCTTCATCGATGCGCGCAGCAGCAGTTGCCGGTAATTCTCACATGCGCAGGATTGCCGCAACTGCGCGCACATATTGGCAAGGCAAAGACATACTCTGAACGGCTTTTTGAATTTTTCGAACTAGGCCCCCTTTCAGCATCAGACTCAGCAATGGCGGTACGCGTTCCAATGTCGCAAAATGGGGTAGCGATAGAAGATGACGCTCTTCTAGAGCTCGTCCGCGAAACAGGAGGGTACCCCTACTTTCTGCAAGAATGGGGAAAGAACACGTGGGACATTGCCGCGACATCGCCAATTACGGCGAGCGATGTACGGCGTGCTCGAGAATTGGTGATGGCTACATTGGATGCAAGCTTCTTTGCTGTACGATTCGAAAAACTTACTCCTGCAGAACAGCGGTACCTGCGGGCAATGGCAGAACTTGGAAGCGGACCTCACAGGTCGGGTGATATTGCCGAGGTGCTCGGAAAACAGTCGCGAGAGCTCGGCCCCATTCGTAACAATCTCATCGCTAAGGGTATGATTTGGAGTCCGTCCCATGGCGATACAGCATTTACTGTCCCTCTGTTCGATCAGTTTATCCGCCGGGCGATTCCAACACTAACGTAACTAGCATGAACCGCTACATCGTCCCACTAATCACGCTCCTGTTATGCTCGTACCTAGCGAGCGCGCAGTCCGACCTTGCTCCGCTAAAGGTTTCAACCAACATAGCCCCTTCTCCAGGGTATCTGCTGCTTGCTCCAAACTGCCGGATTTCGCCGCGTCCGTATGGGGCGTATTTAGGTGCGTACAATGTAAATGGCGGGGTGATTAAGACTGGTAAGATTGCGAATTTTCCATTTGAGTTTAAGGTATTTCCAGACGGACGCTTGGGCTATTCAGAGCTGGTGGTGTTTGCGGGCGCAACAGTTCCAGCGGGTGTGTACATCGTAGACACGTTGTTTCAAGAGCAGGAGCGACTGCTTCAGCAGCGCGCCGGATACCTCACGGTGCAGCACGACGTGCATATGCTGCCCAACGGACACCGCGTGATCCTTGGCTCGGAAGATGTGACGATCGACATGAGCAAGGTTGTGCCAAACGGACATCCAGCAGCGAACGTTGTGGTGACTGTGATTCAGGAAGTCGATTGCGATGGCAAGGTTGTGTCGCAATGGCGCGCACTAGATCATATTCCGGTGACGGAATCCTACGAAGACCTTACAGCGCCGGCTATTCGGTACAGTCATAACAACTCGCTGTGGATAGATGATGATGGTAACTGGATCATATCGCTACGCCACATGTCCCAGGTGGTAAAGGTTAACCGGCTTACTGGCGACATCATGTGGAGGCTGGGCGGAAAGAGTAACGAGTTTACGTTCATTGGCGATCACGAAGAATACGCACCCACGTACTTTTCGTATCAGCACGATGCACGACGTCTACCAAATGGAAATATCTCGATCTTCGATAACGGCACGCAGCACAAGCCGATGCACTCACGGGGTGTAGAGTATAAGCTTGATGAAGTAAACAAGACCGCAACGATGGTATGGGAGTACCGTCCACAACCCGATATCTACGTGAGTATTCAAGGGGGCTTGCAGACCCTGCCAGACGGACATCGCGTGCTTGGATGGGGAAGTGCCGCCAATGAGGGCGCACCTGGATATACAGAAGTAGATTCAACAGGCGCTGTTGTGTTCGAAGCGTATTACCCAAAGCAGATGTATGTGTACCGTGCAACAAAAATTCCGTTCTGGCCTACTGGACGCGCAACGGTTACAGCACAGGCAAAGGATGTACTAACAGGCGAAACATACCGCTACTACAGGGGGCAAACATTCGTAGGACTCCGCGCTGAATTCACAACGCTGGAGTCGTTCTTCTACAACACCACAACAGCTCGGCGGTTCATGTGGTCGCCTAAGAATCCATTGTGGACAGGTGAAGCCCCCTCTGTAAAACAAGCTCGAGTTGATTTCTCGTGCGAGGGCATACGTAACATGCGCATGACGATGCGCTTTCATGTAGACACACTCGAGCTTGGAGCGCGCGCACGTGAGCATGTTGTCTATCACAGGCCCGTGATTGATAGCGGACGCTTTTCGCTACTGCCTACACGTTGGGATCCGATAACTCGTGAACTTGTTGTTGAAGATGCCCAACCAGGGGAGTTCTGCTTTGGAATACCAGCCCCATCACCAGGTGCCCCACGCGTACCACGCCTGCAAACACCGATCAATGATGAGAAGGTGCTTATGGATTCGACGTGCGCGCTGCGTGTTATCGTGCCCGGACGCTCGGACTCGTTGCAAGTGCAGGTATCGCTAACGCGCGATATGGTCTCGCCTCTTATTGACGTTACAAACCAAGACGACAGAGCAACGATCACGGCTACTGGTCCAGTCGGACGCCGCTACTGGCGCGCACGTGCAAAAACAGGCAGCGACTGGAGTGCATGGTCTGCTGTTGACAGTTTCCTTGTAGGCGAACCATACATCCGTCTCGTACGACCGGAAACAGACGTCAAATGGATGCACGACAGCGCCTATGCCATCTCATGGCAAACCAACATCCGCGGTAGCGTGCGCCTAGAGCTTATGCTTGGCGATTACGTTATCGCCACCATCCGCGACAGCGTACCCGCAATGGCCCAAGGTTTCCTGTGGCGCGTTCCTGTGTCAGTTCCGGTAACAAAGGATTATCGCATTCGGATCACACCACGCAATGCAGAATTCGCATCGCTACAACAAACGGGCTCTCATTTCATCGAGATCATTGCCCTTACCGATGTAGCAGAAGAAACTGTTGAATTCGGCTCTGCTGTAACAGCTTACCCACAACCAGCTACATCAGAGCTACACCTCGAGAACTTCGGCTCTGGCATCCGCACAGTCCGCATGTACTCCATCAGCGGCGAACAAGTGCTCTACAAGGAAACATCAGGCACACGTACAACGATCGATGTGCAGCAACTACCTGCAGGCGCGTATGCCATTATCGTAGAGGACTATATTGGACGGGTGCATAGGGCAAAGGCCGTTAAGTAAGCAGCGAGCAGCAAGCAGCGAGCAGCGAACCGTCTAGCAGCGAACCTTTAGCAGCAAGCAGCGAGCAGCGAGCAGCGAACAGCGAGCAGCGAACCTTTAGCAGCAAGCAGCGAGCAGCGAACAGCGAACAACAAGCGGTGTGCAGGTTGTGTCACGTTGGGAGTTCCTAGTAGAACGTTGAATAAAGTAATTATCTCAAGGTTCAACGTGAGCAACAAATCATTGGTTTTCGCAAAGGCAAAGAGGCTAGCCGTTGAAGGTATTCATTTTGCGCGTTTTGTGCGCAATGATCTGCATGAGTATGATATCGGCAGGCAGGTTTTAAGAAGCATCACAGCGCCAGGTGCGCTGATTGCAGAGGCAACCGACAGTGAAAGTAGTGCCGACATGCATCACAAGTTCGGTGTTGCTCTCAAGGAGTGCAGAGAAAGCCAATACTGGATAGATGTTCTAGAAGAGAGCAATCTTCTTCACAAAGAACGCTGGGCTCTTGTTCAGGCTCTTCTTAACGAGGTTACGGCAATGCTGGTGGCTTCTCGTAAGACGCTCAAAAAACAACTACGTTAATCGACAATTCTCTCTCTGCTCGCTGCTCTCTGCTCTCTGCTCGCTGCTCCCTAGTATCCCGTCGTCTGCCCATTCTTTTTTCGCCATTCAATGATGGGTTTGAACGGACCATACTTGTGCTGTTCTTGGGTGAACACGTCTGCGTATGGCGGGTAAAAGTAATCGACTGGTTTTTCAGACCTATCTGGATACTCATTAACCAGATATGGCTTGGGGCGATCGTGGAGCTTGTCGTCATTTATGTAAGCAGCAACGTCAAAGGCCTCTTCGTCGGTGAGCACTGGCTTGTCCCAGCGGGCAAGATCTTGCGGCATGTTGTATTTGATGAACTGAGCGGCCTTGATTACGCGGTGCATCGAAGAACCTGGTTGGTATGATTGCATACCCCAGAGGGGAGGGTATACATAAGCGTTACCATCGGGCTTCAAAACACCCTGGCCTTCGTCTCCGTGACAGCGCATACAGTGTTGCTCATAAACTACTTGTCCCTTTGCTGGGTCTGCTGCGCGATCTGGGAAATTCACACCCTTGAGTTTGTCGCCTGGTACGTTTCCTCCTACAGGTACTCCTTTGCCAAGCCACTGCATGTACGTTACGATAGCCACCATTTCTTTGGAGTCCAAGGGAAGGGGCTTGCCATTCAATGGACGCTCCACGCAGTTGTTGACGCGGTCTGCGAGAGTTAGCACTTTGCCTTCGCGTGCACGATACTGCGGATAGCGTGCATGGGCAGAAAAGTAGTTGAGCCCATACGGACGCGTTCCCGCTTCGAGGTGACAGTTCTGACAGCCAAGACCGTTACCGCCGTACTTCCCAACCTTACCTTTAGGGCCCAGGTAGTATGGGAAGTTCACGAGTAGCTCGCGTCCGTAACGGATAAGATCTCCGGCAGCATTCTTCGGAATCGTAGAAGTATCCGGCGGCACAAACAACTCCTCGCTGTTCGCTGCTCGCTGCTCGCTGCTTTCTGCTCGCTGTTCGCTGCTCGCTGCTTTCTGTTCGCTGCTCCCATTGCACCCAACGGCGATGGATGTAACCACGATAGAGATCAGTAGGGATCTCTTCATGAACCTTTTGCTGTTCGACGCCCCTCTTTTTTCCACGCTTCTATGCCCCCGAGCATATTGAATACGCGAGGATACCGCAGATTCTTGAGAATTTCTAATGCATCAGCGCTTCGGCGTCCACTGCGGCAGTATACAAGTATCGTGGCTTCTTTGGGCAACTTGTTGGCGTTGTAATGAAACTTACTGTCGTAAAAATCCATCAAGACTGCATTCTGTAGATGTCCCAGCCGATACTCTTCGGGCGTCCGAACGTCGAGTATCACAATGTTCGCTGTATGCCGGATTATACTATCTGCCTGCTTTGTGGTAACGTCTTGCTCCAAAGTGCTGGCATCCGCAAGCGTTGGCAGAAAGAACTGAACAATCAGCACGGCAATTACCGCTGTGTGGCTAACTTTCATCTCTTCAATGACTCGCAACGCGCCATATCGTTACATACTCGGGTGTTTCCTCGTGCTTTTGACGTTGTCTGCACACCTAGTTGCAAACCCTTTGGACAGTGCAGGATCGGTAAAGCTCCAGATAGTCGGCCAGTTTTGGGCTCGCTACAATGAGAGCAATCCTAACACGCTTCAGCAGGGGGCAAGTGTAGATAACACATTCGACATAGGCATTCGACGGGCCCGCGTGCAAGCGTTTTGTGCTGTAAACGAGCGTACTACGCTGTTTCTGCATTACGGCTTCAACAACATGAATACCAACTTTGGCCCGAACAACAACAGAAAGATCCAGGCGTTCTTTCACGATGTGTTTGGTGAATACAGGGTGTTCGATAACAACGAGCTAAAGCTTGGTGCAGGTCTAGCGTTTGTTAATGGTCTTAGTAGGTTTTCGCAGCCAGCGGTTATTGCGATGCCCACGGCAGACATCCCGGTGTTTGGTCAGGCAACGGTAGAGCAGATCGATAACTTCGGACGCAAGCTTAGCCTTACTGCACGTGGACAGATTGGACCAATTGACTACCGCGTTGCGCTGTCCGATCCATTTCCTGTAACGACAAACGGTGCGCCTCTGCAGCCCCTTGGTTCATCAGCCACGTTTGCACAAGTGGGGCACAGTCTTCAGCGTCAGGCCTATGTGATATACCAATTCGCAGATCACGAGCCCCATCAAGTATCGAATATGGCTGGGACGTATTACGGACAGAAAAACATCTTCAATGTGGCAGCAGGTTTTATGCATCAGCCTCGCGCCATGTGGCGCACGCTTGGGGCAGACACGCTCTACGAAGACTTGCTTCTGATGGCCGTTGAGTCAATGTACGATGCACCAATTGCACGTAATGGCACGTCGATTTCGGCATATGTAGGGTTGTTCAACAACAACTACGGTCGCAACTACCTACGATACAACGGCGTGATGAATCCGGGTACAGCAAATCAGACCGGACTCGACAGCACACAGATAAAGCCCCTTACTGGATTCGGTCCATCATACGGCAATGCCTTTCCGATGTTTGGTACGGGTCAGGTTGTATACTCACATCTCGGTGTGTACTTCCCCAAGGCTCTTGGTAGCGCTGGACTTATGCCGTATGCCGCTGCTACGATGTCGTGGTACGACAGGTTAGACGGACGCCTAACAGACATCTACAACGTTGGGTGCTCACTGCTACTTGATGGTATAAAAAGCAGGCTTACACTCGACATTCAAAACCGTCCTACGTATGGCATCTCAACAGCAGGCTCTTCCTATGGCGAGCTTGTGCAGGGGGCTCGCAAAACCCAATTCGTAATGCAGTACCAGGTTGTCTGGTAACGTTGTTCAGTTCTGTACGATAATCCTTCGCACGGACGTGTTGCTCACAAGAAAGTAGACGCCCGCACTCAACCCCGACACGTCCATGGTTGCAGGATCATCTACGAGCATCACCGCGCTACCGGTTGATGAATACAACACGCTGGCGCCGTCCCCGGCACGATGTATCGCGCCGCCGTTACCGTCCCCGGCACGATGTATCGTGCCGCTATGTTCATCCACGCTGGTTGTTTTATCGTATTCGTATGCGCCGGCATCGTTTGTGCCGAGGCGGAGGCGTTCTTCGCATGGATGAACGTAGACGAGCAATGCGTTGAGTGGACGTTCCTGTGCAACGCCCCCAACAACGTAAATCGCAAAGTATGGATTCGCTGCCATGCCGCGAGCTGGCGAATCGCTCAGGAGTGCATAGTCGTAGACTGCAGGATTACGAAACTTAGCCGCTGCAACGGAACCTTTGAAGTTACCTGCATCACGGAGCGATGAAGGACCGCCAACGAGAAGTACAATGTTGCCTGCAATGATGTTGTTTACGAGCGAATAGTTCTTTGTGTTCGTATCCATTCGCACGAGCGTAGAGGCGCTGCGATCGCTCACGAATGTATTGTGTGACAAATACAGGCGGTTGTCCACCGTATCGCTCATGCCCTCGAGTCCGTAACCGATAAAGTTTCCGTTCTCAGCGTTCGCTCCTTTGTGAAATACATTCCCGATCACAATAGACGAGCCGCCGTTTGGCAGGTCGAGATTTCGGGATCCCGTACCGTCTTCATTTGAAAGACGGTTATAGGCGATATAGTTGGCATGCGCGCGAGACTTGCACTCGTGTCCAACCTTAGTGTTGTGTGAGTAGTTAAACATGAAGATGAACTCTTTCACATGGTTGATATAGATCGCATGGGAAAGTCCATCTCCTGCTCCGCTCTCTTCGAACTCGCAGTGCTCAACACGAATTGTGCTGTTCAGATTGTTACCTGCAAGAATACCGTCTTGATTCTTGCGGAACGCACAATTGGAAACGATAATCGATGTTCCTTCTACGCGAATGCCAGCCCCATTCCTATCGGGTACTGCGCAGTCACGAAAGTCTATACCATACACAACGCAGCTATCGCCCTTGATCACCCAGATCGCCTTTTGCTCGGCTGCCTTACCATCGGCCCGCAGGATTACATCGGGCCGCAGAGAGTTAGAGTTGTTACGAAGTGTAAGCTTATGCGCGCGCCACACAGCCACATCGCCTGCGTACTCGCCGGGGTCGATCGAGACAACGTCTCCATCCTTAACCAGCGTGGCAACGGCACTTGGCACCTTGTACTCGCGTGTTGGGCCAACGTACCACGTTTCGGCATTCGATGTAGTCAGTGAAGTAATCAACACTACAACTACGAGAAGCTGAGAATAGATCATGCTGTTGGTTTCTCAAGAGACAAAATCGATTCGCGCACATCATCAAGGCGTTTTTCTAGCGCGGCCTGAGCGTCGTAGAGTCCGCGGTTATAGTAAAACGCTCCGATCTCCTTCGTAAAGAAGTCCACGAGGAACTCTACATCAAACCTACCTAGCTCAACACCAAGCTCGGTGCTGAGATACTCCTGCACTCTTGTGTTTAGAGCGGTACGCTCTTCGGGGGTGAATTCTAGCATGGGCCAAAGCTAATGAATCGGAAATCTCTGCCGTAGATTTGACGTCATGAAGCCCAACACCAACGAATACCCGTCGTACTACCAGAAGTATCTCGATGTCCTTGAAACAGAAGACGTCTTTGAAGAGCTGCTCAATCAGATCACAGAACTCGAAGACCTCGCAAAGGCATTATCGGACGAGGACGCACTATACCGGTATGCCGAGGGCAAGTGGAGTGTTAAGGAGCTTGTTGGGCACATCACGGACTGCGAGCGGATCTTTGGGTATCGCGCCATGTGTATTGCAAGGGGCGAGCAGCAGCCACTGCCAGGATTTGACGAGAATGCTTATGTAAGCAATGGAGACTTCGATGGACGCAGTATCGAAGACCTCGTTGATGAATTCCTTGCCTGCCGCATGGCCAACGTTGTGTTGTTCGAAAACTTCACCAACGACCAACTCAACCGCATTGGAACATCAAATAGTGCGCCTATCAGCGTTCGTGCCATCATCTGGATCATTGCAGCGCATACTGCGCATCACCTGCGGGTATTACAGGACAAGTACGATCTGTGAAGTTGCCGTACGGGCCATATGCCCCTTACACATGCTGCTTCATGGCTAGCTGAACACGCAGTATCAGCTCATGAGGCTCCAGTTGGAGCTTCTTTGCGATATGGAAGATTGCCAACAGGTCAGGCACCCTCTTAGCCAATTCCAACTTAGAGATATACGACCGGTCAAGGGCAGTTTCATCCTCTAGGTCGCTCTGGGTTAAGCCCAATTCAAGACGTCTCTCGCGCACAACCTTCGCAAAAGCCTCTGTCGGTGTCTTGGGGACACCATACGGCAGCTCTAGTTCTCGTAAGGGGCGAGGCATAGACCAAGCTATACCGAAGGTGTGGCAATGTTAGGGCCGTTTGTACCATTTAAATCACATTTTTTACGGCTAATGCCGTAGTTATAATTGGGACAACTGGCACATTCACGACGTAAGCCACTGTTGGCTATCTAAAAGGGGAACCATCATGAAGAAACAGGCTACTGCTACGGGGCTGATTATAGTACTACTGTTGAGTTTAACCCAGAACGTACAGTCTGGCCCACTCTCAAACAGACACGTTCCTGCTGCGCCCTCAGAGCACACAATTAATGATAATACAGCGGGCGGCCTCCTTGCCACTGCAGTTGGTGGAGCAGGCTTAGGTGCGGCAGTTGGAACTATAATTCCCGTGGTTGGAACCGGGATAGGAGCTGTGGCCGGAGCTGTCGTGATGACCACAATCCAATTGACTAAACCAAGCGAAACACCAGACCGTGTCTCGACAAACGATTTTCAAACCTACGGCGGGTCAGTAGACGAGAACAATAAGAGACAAAGTACTGACTCCCTTTCAGCACAACAATCAAAACTGGAATCCGGCAAGTTTGATAGACGCAGTATAACATTGATTGCTGTGACTGGTAACAGCACAGCATCCTACCAAGATGCCTATATGTTCGCGGCAGCTAACTCTGTGGCTGAGTCACGCTATGATGTCAACAACGCAACCCAAGAAAGCTTGAAAGGATTAGCAGGGGCAATCAACGCGAATGCAAGCCTGATAAACAATGACTCGATGCTAATTGATGCGATTCGTAACTCAAGGTTGCTTAGTGAGGTTATACAGACAACTAGCAATACAGACTCTCTAGAGGCACGTATTGCTCGTCAAAAACAACGCAAAGATGTTTCTGCTAAAGCCAATGAGAACATCAGCGGTGTTACAGGCGCGCAAATGATGACGTTAATCAATGGCACGCACTTAGTTGTAGTATCACTAGACTCAACGAAGAAATCAGCAAAAGACCTAACGTTTTATGGTACAGTGGTGGTGGTTGCCTGCAACGCAGATACTGTATCTAACTGGATAGAAGGTAGATATCCCGATCCCAAACAATTAGGACTTTCTGTTATTGGTCGGAAGTCTATTCAAGCTAACGATGCAGACTTAGAAGGCTCCTTATCTGCATTAAACAACTCTGTCTCAAACTTTGGAAACAAGGATGCACAAGCGGCGCCTAAGAAGCCAGCAAATGAGACAGCATCTAACAACCTCATCACCAAAGCGTTTGATTATCTATCAGGTCTTGACGCTTTCAAGGTCCGGGCGATGGTTCAGAACTACGACAACGGTATTGATGCCGGCAATAGGGAGGGTGTATACACCGACATGGGCTTTAAAGTCTATGAAACGCGGTTAGACAGTAAAGGAAAGCCCTACTCCGAGTATATCGGTTTTGGACGTGCCAATAGTATAGGTGACAACAAAGCTGACTACAACAACTACAGCACGATATACCCGAAGATTGGATCCTTTGATCAAGGGATGATTGCAGTTGCGCACGAACAGGGCATTGTGTTGAGTCTACAACCATATTATCGCACGGTTACAGTAGCGCGCGAAATTCCTGCGATCTTTGGGAACGATCCATGGGGCACAGATGCAAACAGCGCATTCGGACTTCTTATTAATGCACACTATAATCTAGCGCCGCTGACAAAAATCCCGCAACTATATGCAGGCATAAACGTTGGTTTCTCTTGGGTTAACGCACCAACTGCAATCTCAACAACTAACAACTGGACTATTTCGCCACCATATGTGGTAGACGTCAATCTCAACGTGACAAAGAAGCTAGACTTTGGACGAATGGCTGCTATCGCAGGGTTAGATGTCGGGTTATCTACTGTTTCGTTCAGTGCTGCGTACAGCGCTAGTGATCTAACTGCCAACGTTGCTGTTGGTAGCAATTATTGCATCGGACTAAACACAGGCCTCGAGTATCAGTTAACACCAGACGTTTTGCTTGCAGCGGTTGTTTCGTATCGGCAGCAACTTACAGGTGTAGATGATATCGCTATAAAGTACTCGGATGGCAGGGAAGAGAAGTACTTGCAAACAGACAATGAGCAATTCTGGTCTGCATATCGATTAGATGAAGTCAACCTAGGTGGTCTCGGTCTCGGTCTGCGCGTGTCCTACGCTCTCCCAAAGTTATTCTGATGCAGTATAACGTTTGTTTCTGTCGGCATCTGTACACTTGAAAGTTTCAATCAACACAATATCAAATCAACAATGAAGAAGACACTTCTTGCATCCATAATGGTTGTCGTTGCTCTTGTTGGATGTTCGTCACCTACAATTCAAAAAACAATTCTGCCGGTATCGAAAGAAGTCACTTGTGTTGAAGGGATCGCGGGCAAAGAGTTCAAATACCTTGCTTGGGGAATAGGCAGTGATAACGCTCAGGCTGAAGAAGATGCGTTAAAGGCAGGTGTCTATGCAGCACTAGTTGGAGGTGCTGCTGGGGGTAATTGTGTGGCCCTACTGAATGCGAACGAGCGAGAAACATCGAAAGAGTTCATCAACTCATTCTTCGCCGATGAAACATCATGGCGATCGTATGTCCGCGCTACCAATCCTAGCAAAATGGAAGCAGACAGACGCATGAAGTTGCAGGATGGAAGAGTAAAGCTGGGTGTCGAGGTGGTTGTGTCGACCACCCAACTGCGGGAAATGCTCGAGGTCAAAGGTGTTATTAAGAAAATGAAGTATGGACGTTGATGTGAGAGCAATACTATCGTTTCTAGCAACCGCAAATGCGTTGATGTTGATTCTGAGTGGCTGCACCTCTTACCGTGCAATCGAAAGATCTGAGGGACGCCTGAATACAGCTGGTAGATACATCGTCCTTGTTAACGGCAGTGATGAGTTAAATCTATCTGGAGAAGTGCGAAATGCACTGCGAGGAGCTGGATTAACCGTCGTTAGTAACTCGGTAGATGCGAATCACATCGTACGCCTATCCTATAAAACAACAAGTAAGCAAGGTCCACTTGTTGGCAAGGCTGACATTCGAATCGACAGGATATCTATCGAGTTCGTCGAATCAACTACTACCAATGTCATAGCAAGTCACTTTTACGATAGAAACAATGAAAAAACGGAAGACTGGACTTGGCAGATCAAGGATATTATTCATAAAGCAGTAGAGAACACCACCAGGTAAATACCTGTGTGCACTCTTATGATAACAACATAACTCGAAGGATGTAAGCATTGATGAAACATTATGCTGTAGTCATTTTACTCACTGTTGCTGTGCAGGGCATGCTGTTTGCACAAGCATCACAGCGACAGATTCAACCACCTACCTTCATCGCTATACCGCGCGTTCCCCCAGGATCACCGGAAGGTTTGGATTCATACACCTACTTTAAGCAGAACGCGCATGTTCAACAAACAGCTGTTGCGATTCAGACCGTTCTAGGTGAGCGAGGTGTTAAGTACCGTGGCTTTGAACAGGCTATGCAGGATCTCAAGAAGGATGAGATGACCGTAAAAGGACTCACTGCAGATTTGGATGCTATTGCTGCGCGCCAAGCTGGCGCGGATATCAAAATGGTTTTTACAACTAATGTCGAAAGTAAAGGCCCTGCTAAGAAAGTACGTGTTTCAATCGAAGTTGAGCAGGTTGCCGCATCAGAGGGGTTGGGATCTGTGCAAGGGGTTAGCGAGGAGATTGTGACCAACGACATCTCCGGATTGTGCATTTCTGCCGTGAATAATTGCATCGACCGGGTATTGGCTTCAGTTAAGGCAAAGTGGGATCTGATTCCAACCGAAGGTAGACCGGTCCGCATCTACGTCAGCAGCCAGGAGACAGACCTCACTGGAGACGTCAATGATCAGTATTTCACCGATTCAATGGATGATCTTCTGAAGAAAATCACCATTTCTTATAACAATAAAGGTGCGACCGAAAAGCAAATGACATACGAGGCAAACATCGATTTGATCAAGTATGAATCCGTAAATGACTTTGCGAAGGAAATCCGAAAGCTCTTGACTGATATGGTCAAGCCAGTTAAGCCGAAAGTCAAGATGGAAGGAAATGCATTCATAAGGATCGAGTTACCATGAGCTCGTTGCTGTTAACTGTGCACATAATGGTTGTATTCGTTGGCATTGTCATTACCACGACCGCTCAACAGGCATCTGGATATTATGTCGTACCAAGTTCTTCACTTAGTGCCGAACAAAACGGCTTTCTTGAGTCTAAGATCAAGCAATACCTTGCTGCCGCTGGAGTTTCCTCTGTTGATGGCTACTACCCAATGGTAACGGTCTGTAGGTATAATGAAGTCGATGTAATGTCCTACGAAGGGGGTATGCGCAATATGTATAAACTCAGTGCTGATGTCTCGGTTAGTATTGAGTTTGAAGGAGCCTCAGCATCATTGGCAGCCACAACTATTTCAATTGAGGGTACAGGATACAGCAAGGAACTTGCAAGAAACAACGCCATTCGATCATTTAAGATGCCGCAGGACAAAGTGCAGGAGTTGTTTGCAACAGCATCTAAACGCGCTGGGTCTATGGTCAATGCATTTGCAGAAAAGAAGATGCGCGAGGTAAATACCTTGTTGGCAAAACAAGAGTGTTACGATGCGGCAGACATTATTTCGGAAATACCTGCTGGCTCTAAACACGAAGCCGCAATTCTAAAGCTCGCACAACAGGCTTCTACCTGCGTTGATAAACAGATCCAGAGAGAAAACAAACAAAGCGACCTCGCTGCAGATCGAGCCTTCAAAATGGATAGTCTCGAAATGACGAAGGAAGAACGTATCGAGAAAATTCGTCAGGGCGGAATGACGCAGCGTACAGAGATAAATGCACGATCCAGTGCACGCGACAGGTACATACTGCTCTTTCGTTAAATCGCAGTAAAACGTCGACAACTAAACAAACTTATGTGAGCTCCTCATCTAGATGAGGCCGCATTGTTGTTTCCAATACATCACTCACGGGGTAGATGAGATGAAGAGATTTGCAGTCCTTGCTTTCTGCGTTGTTACGATTATCGGTGGATCTGTAGCACATGCTGCCGATGATGCATTCAATATCGGCTTGGGTTATGATTTCTGGGGATACGGAGTGTCTGTTCGAGCAGGTGGTCTCTCGGGTCTGGTAAGTACCAGTTCGATTTATGGATTGGCCGTCTCTGCTGACTATAAGCTAACAGGTGGCGATATCAGCTCGATGAAAAACCTTGACTGGTATGCAGGCGCTGGTGCATGCATTGCAACAGCACCTTCGACAGTATACGCCGACTTTGGAACTGCGATTGGAGTCCGCGGAACGGCAGGTTTAAAATTGAAATTTGCAGACAGGTTGGAAGCATTTTCCCAGGTATCACCTACGTTTCAACTTGCTGGTTCGTGGTATACAGGGTTGCTGTGGGGGTACTCTGCAGGAATACGATATCAACTGTGATGACTCAATAAGACAATCGTTCACACGAAAGCTAATGTATACTCACGCACGCCTGAGGATGGATTCTATTCAACGCTCCCTGCGCTGGTTGAACAGGATTCATGTAGCACACTTTGGGCGTTGCGTGGGTTCATTGTATAAAACCCTTAACAATAAGTAAACCCAAACTATGAAGGAAAGCATCGGAGTTATACTACAATGGCTTTGTATAATCTGTCTTGCAACTCTAGATGTCATGAGCCAGACTTGGCTTCGTACTTATGGGGGGAGTCGGGACGACGGTATTGGCAGACCTTCGATAGTAACAACTGCTGATGGTGGATTCGTGGGCTGCGCTATTGTGCGGTCTTATGATCGAGATTTCAATACGATTGGACCCGGCGCTTTCCTCTATAAGATAGATCGCGATGGTTCTTTCGAATGGAGGAGAAAGATCAATAGTCAGTGCACGACATGGGTCGTTACCATGAACAAACTGCAAGACGGTGGATTTGTTGCTGCATTTGAATGTTACGGGCAAGCAATCGTTGTTAAAAAATTTGATGAGGAAGGCAGAGAGTTGTGGGTGCGAGAACTACACGGCGCCTTACCAAGTGATTGGTCACCTTACTTTGGTGAGATGACGATTGTGGAGTTGGGCAATGGCAACATTGCATTAGCAGGTTCCTCTGATTGGACTGGCGGAGATTTTAAGGGTCTAGCAAATCACGGAGCATCAGATGTCTTCGTTGTAATGCTTGACAAACAGGGAAATCCAAAGTGGATTAAATCACTCGGTGGTAGTAAACAAGACGATGTTCTCTCTATAACACCCTCCTACGATAATGGACTGTTGCTTACCGGCGGTTCATATTCGAGAGACAAGGACATTCGCAGTAAGTACGGCAACGATTCTAACTATACCCGAGACTTATTTGTTGTGAGATTGCAATCTAATGGCTCCATCGAATGGGTGCGAACATTAGGGGGTACAGGCGATGATGTGGGAACTGCAATTCAAACTACCCAAGATGGAGGTGTTGTCGTTGCTGGCTGGACATCTTCGAATAATGGTGATTTCAGCGGATTGGATATGGGAGACAATGACATATTGATAACAAAACTCGATGCAGAAGGTGATATGCAATGGAAGCGCGTGTACGGAGGTAGTTTGTCCGAAGTCCCACATGCCATAGACGTTGCTGCTAATGGAGATCTACTGGTTACGGGTATTGCATGCTCAGATGATGGTGATTTTAAACGTCGCTATCAAGGCAGTCTATGTGTAATGCGTTTATCTACCAATGGTTCAATGGTATGGAAGAGAGTAGTTTCTGGCGATAACTGTAATGATGTGGGTACATCCATTGCCACTTGTAGTGATGACGGCGTAGTTCTTACCGGTCGTGCATTGTCAACCAGTGGGGATTACCAGGGTATTAAAAGGGATAGTTCCTCAGACATTGTAGTGATCCGAATGGACAAGAATGGAAGCGTGTCAAATCTAACGTCGATCCCAACCTGCCAGGCACCATTGACGACTGACAAAAGCCTCGTTTGTTATGTCCACGCAAATACGCTCACCATCAAACATGATATGACAGCCAAACCATTAGAAGTTGTCTTGTTTAATGCAATAGGTGAAATAGTCTTGCGTAGGTCCATACAGTATTCAGAGATGAATGGATCGACAATAGAAATTGATTTGACACCATACTCTAATGGCTTGTATTGGATATCATTGATTAACCAAGAATCTCATAACAGCGCACAGTTTACAGTTGTGAGATAGTTGTACGGTTGGTCAGACAAACTCGACATCGGTAGAACTAATGTATGAGCATAAAACTGTTCTTCCCGTCGCATCAAATAGAACGCCATGTGATTGCCTTCTGAATTCAGAAGGATAGACAAGTGACCACATTGTTCGGAATTCTCTATTGGTACGAGAATTACACCGATGTCTGCCTCTGCAAGGTTAAGTGTCGCGCAGACGTCGGAGTGTGCATTGAGATGGTCTAAAAGTCTGCGGTTCTATGAAATTGCGCTGGCGTATAAACTCAGCAGCTATGCGTTCCGTTGACACCTACGGCCCCAGCATATCTATCGGTACAACGTGCACACCGTCGGGACATTCTATTGATTTTATGGCACTTAGAAAAGCTACTAGTCACTTTCTCGGCCACTCGATAGTTGCTTTCTCGCCAACTCACTAGTCATTTTCTCGGTATCTCGCTCGTCATTTTCTCGTGGTGGCCGCCTTCCATAGTACCTAGCCCCTAGTCCCTAGTCTTCCCCCGTACCCCTCGTACCTAGTCTATCAACACTATCCCCAAAGCCCCTTCCCATGAGAGCAATGTTGAGGTGTATGGCTCTGAGTAACAATCACTGAGACGGCGGCCAAGCGGGGAATAGACGCGTATATGCCTGCGGGTATCTGAAGCAGGCACATTGTAGGTATTGCCGTACACTGTCACGACAGACTTGCCCGGTTGTCCCAGCAGCTCTTCTTCCACGTCTGTTGGGTCGATGAATTCATACGCCCCTACGTTCGTAGAATCTGATCCCCGTAGCATGCCTCGAGCATCACGTGTGATGTCTGCAATACGAGGCACATTGCACCGAAGCGGCGGCGTCCCTGCCGGAGATGGATCAAATGGTTCGGCAGTGATAAGCAGGGGGTTGATGATGTTACTAAACGTTGTCCCGATGCCGGGCACTTCGGCCTTCCAGTAGTTCGATGGATAGCGAAATGCACTGACTATTTCTGTAGGAACACGCACCCAGAGACGCGGGGCAACATTCGAAGGATCTACCGTAAAGATATTGTTGCCCACGAAGATGTTGCTGGCACTGCGATTTACTGGAAAGGGGCTTGAGTACACGGCATTAACAAAAGCAGTGCTGGTGTTGCCTTGGGTGGTCCACATGTCGATGCATGTGTTGTGGGCAAAACGCACGTTGCGGATGATCTGACGTTGCAGGAAGCCGACTGTGCCTTCCCATATATCAAGACAACCTGCCATTCGGATGAATGTGTTGTTATATACATCGATACGCTCGCAGACATAGTCCGTTCGGCTGCCGTCCCATGCCTCTGTGCTAACAAGAACGCCAACCATTCCTCTGCGCCCCTTTGGGAACATCGTAGTGTCGGCATTGCTTATAAACCTGCAACCATGAACACGCACGTCTTGTGCTACGTCGCAATACACGGCCGGTGCCCAGTTATCCAGCACAGTAGTGTTGCGGACCTCTACCCGCGAACTATTGTTGATGCAGACCGCTTCTCCCCAGTTACGTTCTACGGTGCAACTGTCGATGATTACGTCCCGTGCGCCAAAGAGCTTAATAGCACTGCCGAACTGACCCTTCGTGCCGCGGATATTCATGAGGTTCGTATTGCGTACGACGCAACCTATAAGCTTGGTTGTATCAGCAGCCGTTGAGCTCTCGTCACCGATGCGCAATCCATGCGAATACGTTCCATCGATGATAACGTTCTTTATCAGTGCGTTTGTGCATCGATATCCTGGCTGCCCAAGGCGTAATCCAAACTCAGAGCTGTTAAGAAGAACAATGTTCGATACGGTGATGCCTCTGCCACATAGGGTAAAAATTCCATGCCCGGCTGGCACGGTGATGTTCGATGCATCTAGAGCAGCAAATGGAGCTTCGCCTAGTGGACCTTCGCCGAGAATGCTGAGATCAAGATATCGTACTCCTGCAGGACCCGTCACCCGATAATCATCGATCTTCTGAATAAACGGCGCTTGTATCTGATATACACCAGGAAGAAATCTCAGCGCACATGCAATGCGTCCACTTACAGCAGATGTTCGCTCCTTCATCAGCGCTATTGCTCGTGCATACGTAAGCACTGGCGACTCACGTGAACCCGTGTTTGCATCAGACCCAGTAGCAGATAGATACACACAGTATCGTTCTTCGATCTGCGCGGGCACTACGGGCTCTGGTATCCGAACATCAGTTTGGCTGTGCAGTGTGCCCAGAGCAATCATGATAGCAATGAGAATCGCCGAGATGGAATGCTTCATGCAACAAATGTAATGGGGCGATGGGGAATAGGGCGACGGGCGATGGGGCGACGTGTGATGGGGCGATGGGGCGACGGGGCGACGTGTGATGGGGCGACCACATAGGGTCGCCCCTACGGTGTTATTTTGCCGGATGCCGATTGCACGTGAAATATCGCGGCTGCTTGCAATGCGCGCCGCATCGAAGATGCCCGAGGTGTGGGAATGTTCCGTAGAGGAGCTTCGTGCAAATGTTGATGGTCGTGTAGCCTTGTCAGGAAAGCCCGAGGAGATACTCTCTCGTGAGGAGCGCCGCATCGATGTTGATGGTGGCACGATTCCTGTGCGCGTGTTTCGTCCGTTGGAGGATACGCCCCTTCCCTGCATCGTGTTCTTTCATGGAGGGGGCTGGGTGCATAACACGCTCGATATCTACGAGTCGTCATTGCGGGCGTTAGCTAATGCAAGTGGATATGCCATCGTGGCGGTGGAGTATCGCAAAGCACCAGAACATCCGTACCCGATACCTCTTAAAGATTGCTGGACAGCCCTGCAATGGTGCGTTGCCACTGCTGACGAACTAGAGATAGACCGAAAGAGAATAGGTGTAATGGGCGACAGCTCTGGCGGTAATCTTGCCGCTGCGGTTGCCTTGCGTGCACGTGGAGTTATGCCACTCGCATTCCAGGTACTGATCTATCCATGTCTCGACCCCAGGCTCGAGACGTCTTCTGCTCAGGAATTTGCAACTGGATTTAATCTTGCAAAGCAAGGAATGCAGTGGTATTGGGACCAGTACGTACCCAATGCTGATGATAGACTTCTGCCAGAGGTTGCACCGGCACTCGCAAACGATGTATCTGATCTACCCCCAACGATGATTGCCGTTGCAGAAAACGATATTCTCCGCGACGAAGGCTTAGCATATCACGACATGCTCACTACAGCAGGCGTGCGCAGCACGTCGCGCGTGTACGAAGGGATGATCCACGGGTTCTTTACGTATGGGGCGATCACGCCAACGTATCGAACGCTTATCGATGACATTGCGGCTTGGCTCACGAAACAGGTTTAGGGCAACCCCCGTAATCAGTAACCAGTACCCAGTAACCAGTACCCAGTACCCCAATCACATCGTGATGCAATACTGATACAACGGCATGCCGAGCGTGATGTTAAATGGGAACGTAACGCCCAGGGCCATGGGAATGTAGAGTCCTTCGTCGGCTTGTGGGGCTGCAAGGCGCATGGCAGCTGGGACGGCGATGTATGACGCGCTGGCGGCCAGGACGGCAAACATGAAGCGGTTTGCGGGGTCGTGTGTGATGAGCTGCGATGCAAATGCAACGATGCAGCCGTTGATGCTGGGGATAACGATACCAACAACAACGGCAAACCATCCGTGCGTGCGAAACGAAGAAAGCCTGTTGCCAACAGTAAGCCCCATCTCTAAGAGAAAGAGAGCTAAGAACCCCTTGAAGATATCAGTTGTAAAGGGGCGTATGCCGGCGGCCGCTTTTTCATCAGACAACAAACCAATGAGCAGACTGCCAGTGATCATCAAAACACTGCCATTCGTAAACGAATGATGCAGCACGGTCTTCATGGGTGTGGAGTGCGTCTCATCCATGTAGATGTTGTACAGGATAACGCCGGCAATGATGGCAGGGGATTCCATGAGGGCCATCACGGCTACCATGTGTCCATCAAATGTTAGTCCTTGTGCCTCTAGATAGGTTGCGGCGGCAACAAACGTTACGGCACTTACCGAGCCGTAGGCAGCGGCAACAGCGGCAGCATTGGCGATAGTGAATTTTTTACGAATGATGTGAAACGTATAGAGCGGAATCAGCGATGAGATTACGATTCCAGCAAGGCACGACCATACGATCTCGGCGGTAAAAGGGCTGTGCTGAAGCTCTTGTCCGCCCTTGAACCCGATTGAAAACAGCAAGTACAAACTGATAAACTTTGAACTAGATGCTGGAATCTCCAGATCGCTCTTAAGCCGCACGGCTAGGATGCCAAGCAGAAAGAAGAGCAGCGTGGGGGTCGTGAGATTAGATATGAGAAGGTGTAGATCCATGTGCCCGCAATAGTTGCCGCTGCGAAGCTATCAAAAACAACCGGTAGATGCTCTGTATTCGTAATTTTCGAAATGGCACGCTTCTTATACTTCGTTACCATTCTGGCAGTTTTCGTTGTGGGCCGTGTATCGGCACAGCTGCCTAACCCTGCGCTTGTAGGATATTGGCATAACTGGAACGATGGAAACGCCCCCTACATTGATATCGATGCAGTAGACGCTCGATATAACGTCATCACGGTAGCGTTTGCCATACCAACATCGAATACCGACATGACGATGCTCTTTGCACCAGACCGCGGTACAGTTCAACAGTTCAAGCAGCGGATACAGAATGTGCAGGCAACGGGCAAGAAGGTAATCCTTAGCGTAGGGGGCGCAACCGCCACGATAGATCTTACAACAACTGTCAACCGAGATGCATTTGTAACATCAATTGGTACGATTCTGACAACGTATGGGTTTGACGGACTCGACATCGACATCGAGCATGGTAACTCGATCTATGTAAACGGTGGCACTATCGCAAACCCTCAAAGTGCCGCACAGATAAACCTCATTGAAGCCATCCGTACGATCATGGCCAATTATCGTACAGCGAATAATCGCAAGCTCATCCTCACCTTTGCGCCCGAGACAGCATACATACAGGGTGGTATGTCCGGCTATGGGAGTATCTGGGGTGGCTACCTCCCAATCGTTGATGCGTTGCGCGACTCACTGGATCTTATCCATGTGCAACTCTACAACAGCGGTACCATGTACGGTGTAGACAATCAAATCTACACGCAGGGCACGGCAGACTTTATCGTGTCTCAGACAGAGGCCGTTATCAAGGGGTTTACCGCCCGCGCTCCAGGTGGGGCATTCGCAGGGATCCCAGCTAGCAAGGTTGCAGTAGGACTGCCTGCCAGCACGAATGCTGCAGGAGGGGGCTATTGCGATTCTGCTACCATAAGTGCTGCGATAAACTATTTGCTAGGGAAGGGGCCGCGTCCAGGACAGTACACGCTTGTAAACGCAGGCGGATACCCCAACCTGCGCGGCATGATGACGTGGTCGATCAACTGGGATGCAACGCAGGCAAATAGAACACGGTATGCCTACGCAGCGGTATACGAAACACTCTTCGCGCCGCCGCCAGTACCCGTTCCTGCAAAGGTTGTGCTCATTAGTCCTGCTGATGGCGTTCAGCTAAAAGCCAATCAGGCGCAATTTGTCTGGCGTCGATCAACTCCGGAGGTCGTTAGTTATCAGTTGGACGTGCGTAACAACGGTGTTGCCGTGTTCAATGATTCAACGATCACTGATACGGTCCGCAATGTTCTTACTCTGCCCCCTGCCAGCAATCTTGTCTGGCGTGTTCGGGCCAAGAACGTTTCCGGATGGGGCGAGTGGTCAGATGGACGTATCGTAAGCACCCTTCCGTACCCATCAAGGGTCGCGCTTGTTGCGCCGCTAAACACCGAACAACTCAAAACCAACACAGCAGCGCTGCGTTGGCAACGGAGTACACCAGAGATTCAGAAGTACCGGCTACAGATCTACAATGCTCAGGGTACTGTTATCGTAGACTCTGTACTGTCAGATACAGCACTGACGTACAACGCCGCGCCAGCATCAAGCTATACATGGCGTGTTATGGCGCAGAATGCATCCGGATGGGGCGAGTGGTCTGCAATCTGGCAGTTCAAGACAGTGCCGTTTCCGCAGGCTGTGCAGCTGATTGGGCCAACCGATGCAATTGTGATTTCTCGGGACAGCATCGTTCTGCAGTGGAAACGTTCTGCGCCTGAGATCACGGCATACCAGATAGAGGTAAAGCTCGACACCACAACGCTTGTTGTAGAATCGCTTATCACAGATACCACACTAGCTCTTCGCATGCTTAAGCCCCTTGACTGGCATACATGGCGCGTGCGCGCAAAGAATGTTTCCGGATGGAGTGCGTGGTCAAGCAGATGGAAGTTCCGGTATCTGCCTGTCCCAACAACTGTAGAGCTGGCGCTTCCTGCAGATGGGGCTAAGATTCATCTGGATAGTCTGCGGCTAACGTGGGTGGCTGCCCGTTCCGAGGTAACAGCATATCAGCTCGAAATCATGAACAACGGCGAAGCTGTGTTTAGTGATACAACACTGGTTGCACTCACCAAGGCAGTTACCGGACTTCAAAGAGACAGCTCTTATACGTGGCGTGTTCGGGCAAAGAACCAGTCTGGATGGGGCGAGTGGAGTGTTGTACGCAGATTTAGAACGTATAAGAACGACCCAACATCGGTAATCGACGCAGCCCCTTGGAGCAATCTTGATATTGCCCCTATGCCGGCATCAGGAGAGATTGTCATCTCGGGAATAGATCCTCGAGCCAGCGATGTTAGGATCTATGACCTAGCGGGCTCGGCCGTTATCCAGTATCCAATAGCAGCATCAACAACCTCGATAACGATCGACGTCTCATCGCTTTCGAAGGGATCGTACGTCATATTCGCCGGACGCTCGCGATCGTACGTAATCGTTCGATAACGTAATCGCGATTTAACGATCGAACGCCCCCCCTTTTTAACCTTTCCAGTTACGCGGGTTGTTATGGTCTCCACTATTACGCCAGCTGGTGACAAGATCATGACACCGTCTTCTATCCTTCCGAAGAATGGATAGCGCTTGTGCGTTACGACGGTCAGAAAGACAACAGAGTCTCGACCATAGTTCCAAGAAGGTAGTCGTGGAGGTCTCACAATTCATCATGTGTGCCGAAGGTTAAAATGTGACACTTCGATAGCACAAAGCTGTGCAGGTAGATTCTGCTTCGCGTACCTTTGCCTATCCTCCAATAATCTCCCTGCGAGGTTTGTCATGTTGCGTCTTGTCGCTGTTGTAAGTGCTCTCTTGATTGGCTGTAGCAATCTATGGGCACAATTTGATGTTTTTCCGAAGGGGCCGTTTTCAAGACTTGGCTTATCAGTTCCCTTTCAAGCACAAGTCACTGATCCGAACGTTACAGTTCAGAATTATCGGTGGTTGCTCTATACTAATGACGGAACAACGATTCGTACGATCGACACCCTTGAAGGTCCAGATGCCAGCACATATCGTGACGGGCCTCTTCAACTGTCCAAACTACCTGCATTTCCAGTACCGCAGCTGGCCGTGACGTTAACCCTGCGCAACAGCTTTAGTCCCACATCATACAACGTAACTCGTGTGTTTCCTATCGAGTTCATTGAGTCTATCTATTCATTGATCGAAGCCGATGGCAAGGGTGGAATCTTCATTACACCACAAACACGCACGATTGGACGTAGAGAGCAGGGGGCTTTTGGTATTACACAGTTCCCACCTGGTACTACATCTGCATCACTTGTGTTGTTAGGCGCCAATGGTGACACCATTAAAAGAGTTCAGAAGACAGGGACGCCAATCATCGGTTTTTTGGATGCGCTTGAGTTGGACTTCGATATTTATCCATGGCCAGGTGGTGTAAGGGTTCGAGCCAACGTGGTGTATGATGGAAGCCCTACCGATGGATTTGTCAATGAAATGGTCATCCCAGATTCGGTGCCCGAAGCCATAGTAACGGCCTCAAAAGGCTTTGGTCCATTTCGCAGAGGCGTCGATCTTGTAAATACATTTACTGCAAAGGGGCTAGGGCCTGCCTGTTCGGCCGTAGAGCGATTGATACAATACACAACGGACGATGGTCAGATTCACACGCCTGTGCGTGATACGTTCGCATATGATCCTGCTAAGGACAGCTTGGAGTTCACATACAACATGCGCGACGTTTCGCCCGGTTCCTCACTTATGGTGCGTGGCTTATTCGGCAAGTTCTCACCTAAGTCTTACCATGTGGAGACATTACTGGTTAATGATGCGCCCCCTACACATACGATCAATGGCACACTACCGATAAAGCCCGGTGTTGATAAGACATACACTGTGCGAATTGATAGCTTGCCACCGCGCATCGTTGAGCTGCAGATGATCCTAACGAATGCTACTGGGGCTGTGATACAGCAAAAGACGGTGAAGGCTACCGCTGGCGCGTACATACGGACAGATTCGCTCAGCTTCAATGCAAAAGACCTCTCGCTTGGCACCTACGTTGTGCGCAGCCGTGCAGTAAACGAGCAACGGGATGATGCACCAGATTTCTTCTTTGGCTTCGATGTTCGCGATGTAGAGAAGTACTTTTTGATTGCAGATTCTTGGGGACCCTACACACAAGGCGATTCCAACACCATAACGCCTGCTGTTACAGATGCAGTTTATCGAGGACAGTCAGGGTGGTCTACTCTTGGCAGGTTCATGATTGTAGACTCTACAAAGCCGAACGTACCGTTGTATGTGTCTCCAGAAGTAAGCTTAGAATATGTGGAAAGTAGCGATTCCATTGTCTACTGGCCAGATTCATCTTACAAGTATGGAGATGTCATAAAGCGTAGGGCAAGGATTCAAACAAGTGATCTTCCTTTAACGGCTAAGGTAATATTAGAAGTAACAAATCTTTCGCCTACGAATGAACGTAGTCCCGGATACCAGATTTCTCATCCCGTGTTTATGGCGCCTTCGCTAGGTGTACTAACTTCTACGCCTCGCATAGATTCTTCGTTAATCGTAACGCGTAAAGTACCCGTTACTATTAGGTTTTCAAATATCACCCCGGATGCTACGGGTGTTCGCTTCCGCGTAAATGGTACTCGTAATACGTCTGCATTGGTGCAGACGATTGTGCCGGTATCAAAGGGCCAGAAGGAAGTGTCGTTTACCTTCGATGCAGGACTTCTTCCAGTGAATGCGGTTCTCACGGTAGCGCCGGTAACGTCGTTGAAAAACGATATTGGCGCAGAGATCGTGCGTACGATCAATACGCGTCCGGATACCCTTTCCATGCGTGCCGAACCACCTATCGACACGATCCTTATGGAATGGGATATTGAGCCCTCAACACAGTTGATACGCGGTATTGCAAGGCTTGATGCAAAGCTCTACTTCACAAAGCTACCAGCGCAGACCGAAGAAATTCAGGTGTTGTCATACGACGATGTTGGTGGTGTAATAGACTCGACATCGTATCCAGTTCCATATCGTTTAACGTATGATTCAACGCTTAGTATTTCGGGGACATTTCCGTTTCGAACATTCAATACGTCATCGCTTCAGGTTCGATACATCACTGACGGCGGGCCGCAAGGGGGCATACGGTATACCAAGCAGATCGTTACGCGGTATCGCGAGCCCCTTGCCATGCGCGTGCGCAAGATGAATTATGCAACGACTCCGCCGTCGGTAGACAATTCATTGCCACTGCAGGGATCGAACGACATTCTCGAGCTGGCCGTGCGCTGGCGCGCTTATGATCCGCAAAGTACAGTTGGGTATACAAGTCCGTTAACAGTTGACTCGGTGCGATATGAGATCCTCGACTGTGCTGGACAGATCATTGAGTCGATGCTTGTGCGCCCAGAAGCACGTGGCGTTCGAACGGGATCAGCAGCCGATACGTTGTACGAAGTAAAGCCGCTTCCTCTGTCAACTGCTCGCGTGCAAGCACGTTTGTACTCGAAGAGTATGACGCTCCCAAGTTCTGGTGCATTTGTGTCTGCGCCGTTAAACTTGAAAACCAATCCCAACCTGCATATACCGCTCGGTCTCTCATACCCAACGTATCGCGTTAACGATACCGTTTCGAAAAAGCTCGAGCAAAAGATGGTGATAACAAATCTTAATGCCGTTGTGCAGATCGATTCAATCTCCATCGCAGACAAGTCAGGTAAAGTTGTCTACATGTATGGTGTTCAACGGCCAAGATTTGATTCCATCGTATTACCAGCATTTGACTTTAATACGCTGATCGCTGAGAATGCACCATATACGATCAATGGCATCGTTCGCACATCTACATGTGGTGTGCAGCGTTCTACGCCAGTTCTCATGGCTAAACTCAATCTCGAGCGGATTCTTGCTGACCCAGCATCATCGAATTGGATCTTCTCGTCATTGGGTTGGGGTCCTTTCCAACAGGGCCGTGCTCCAGAATCACAATTCGTGCTAAACTTCGATCCCTCACTACTCATCACCAGCAGGGCAAGTGTAGCAGACAGCTTAGAGCTGGGTCTGCAACCGTTCAGTAAGATCGTTGGATCAATCGCTCCTGAAGTAATGGCAGGATATAGTTATCCTGTTTCAACATCGCTTCCGAATGCAGCACGCGCACGCGCAACGTTTAACCTTACGGCTCTCGATACATCGTCATCGATACAGGTGCGCATACGTTGGCTAAAAAAGACGCCAACAGGTGTGCAGGTGGCCTCCGAGAAGAAGTACTATTATCCTGTTGCCATGTTGCCATTCCCAGACCAGCCAATCGATCCGGATACTACGCGGTATGAGCAGTCTGTGCTAGCAGGATCTCGTGGACTGCAGGTTATGCCCAGCAATTACAACTTTGGTATGCGGCCGCAGTCTTCGGACATAGACTATCTGCGGTTTACGATGTTGAGCTCCACTGGCGATGTTCTCGACACATTCAGCATAAAGCCATCTTCGCGCGACGCAAATCAGAAGACATCGATCTTCAAAGCCATACGTGATGTTGCCCAATATCCATGGCCATTTGTGGCTCCGGAACGAGAGCATGTAACCATCAACATTGGATATCAGTTCGCCAAGGCAAGTCAGGTAACAAAGGTCCAGAAGACATCCATTCGAATCCTACCTCGTGCACAATGGCTAAATGGGTCTACCACAGAGTTAACAGGAACAGCAACGGCCACGTCCATCCCGCTGCGTGTGTCGATCCCAATGCCAGCAAGTGTGTTTGAGTCTACCGTTCCGGTATTTGGTCTGATCACGTACTTCATTGAAGGTGAGGGCTCGGATAAATCCACCAATCTTGTGGTCGATGCTACCTACAACCCGGCTTCGCGTCAGTTTACCATGCGAAACTCGGCTCCTGGGGGCTCGTTCTGGATTCCTACAATCAGCATTATGGGCGGCAGCCCCTACAACAAATCAAGTACCTCGAGAGATGGTCAGCGCAGTGGTGAGTTCACGGCGCTCTACCGATTTGAAGAAGCCCCGTTACCTGGTTTAGATACGCTGATTCCGAATCGAGAGCTACGGGTGCGATCTCTGTATTCATCGAGTACTGGCGGTGCTGTTTCGATGATCCACTGGATAATGGAAACAGCAGAAAATATGGAGCGACTCATTAAGACGTCTACGCTGGTTGCATCTGGCGGTATTCTTGAGATTACACCAACATTTGTAATCGACGCTTCGGTACAACACACGTCAACGATCAACATTGGCACTGAAGAACGCGGATCGCTTGTGCATGTTGGTGAAGAGGAGCCAACAGCAAAGACTGAACAAGATGAGTTTCCAACGAGTCAATCTGTAGCGTTCACACTCACAGGTGGTGGTGGAATCGAAGCTAGCTTGCTTGGGCTTATCGGTATTGGAGCATCTGTTACAGATGACTATATGTTTGCGTCTGGTTCGATTTTTAGTGGACCAGTCTTGGGTGTCGAACCAACGTACTACCCAACACGACTAAACTACAGCCGATGGTTTAACATGGAGCTATCGCTCTTCTTTGGAATCATCAACATTGATCTATTTAGGGGGCGAATGCTCCACCTGTATGATCCACATATCATGCCATCCTATCTCGTTTTCGACGAAGCATGGGAATCGGTGTTTACGACAAGTCAGACATCAAAGCCACGCGATCAAGTGCAGGTTGTTGAAAAACTTGCGAAGCTTCCTGTCGAAACGCCGTACTACAGGCCTGCACCATGTATTGCAGCGAGCGACTCCCAGGTGGTTACGGTGCACCTTGAGCAATCGTTGCTTGGTAGAAACGGACGCTTGATGTTGTCAACACTTGATCGTGCAACGCATTCATTGTTGAACACTGCAGTGATCGCAGACAACCGTAACGCCATGCATGATCCAACAGTTGGGCTGGTGGGGAATGACGGTAGTGCGTTGATTGCCTGGGTACAAAACGATGTAGATGCATATACCACGCCTGTTTCACTGCGCTATGACGATCTCTTGCGTACCGAGAATATTCATGTAGCGTGGTATGACGCACAGATGCAGAAAGTTGTGCAGCTTCCGAGACCCGCAGAGATTACAGACGAGTTAATCGACGGCATACCAACAATATCTGTTGCGCGTGATCTTCGTAGCGCGATCATCGTCTGGAATGGTGTTGATCCAGAATTCAACACGATTGAAAAGTATGTACGACGCACGGTACGAACAGATAGCGGGTGGAAGCTTGGGGAAACGATTCAGCTACAGGCAACACAAGGTGTAAATCGTAGTATCGGTGCCACATCACTTGATGATGGATCGTATCTCGTTACGTGGATCAACGACGACATATCTCGAAAAGAATCGCGTCTTATGTCTGCGCGAATACATGCCAACGGCACAGTTGATCTACAGCAGATACTGCGTGAGAACGGCGTTAATCTATCAAAGGCGCGTATGACGAGCAACGGTACGAACGCATTCCTTGTGTTTGCCCGTTCGTTGAAGTCTGATGAGTCTGAGTACGACCGCTCGTTAGACGCATATCGATTCATCAATGGATCGTGGGAGCAGACGCGAACAATACCGTTGGACGCAAAGTATGGTGTTGTACGTCACATTGATGTTGACATCGCTAAGGATGGCACGTTTGTTATTGTGATCGACGCCATTGATCATGCTACGCAAGGCCCATCAAAGCATGCTATCTATGCAGCGACAGGCTCGATCGATCAGCCAAGCGATGCTTGGAAGCTTCTTAAGAACAACGTTGCACTGGCAGACACGGCGCATGCAATTTGGTCGCTCTCTACAGCAATAGGCCCGAACAGGGTCTACTACGTTGCGACGCAAGAGCTCGATTCGATTCGCGACAATCGCCAGACGTATACCAACGGTCTTCAACTTGGACCATCTCGTTGCAATGCAGTGATCCGTGCTATGAGGCTCACAGGTAAAGGAGATCTTGAAGCAGTTCCATTTGGCAATGCGGTTACGTCTGTAGACGAAGGATCAAACCCTGATCTTGAAATGGCAATGCGCTATCGCATCAAGGTAATGGATCCAGCACCAAACCCAGTGCGAGAAGCCTGCGTAGTCCCACTAGCTGTGCAACGTGCTTGTACCATAGACGTAAAGGTCTATGATGCAGTTGGCTCGCTCGTATCTATGGTTTACTCTGGCGGAGTATCCGAAGGTATTCAGGGTGTTTCCTTCGCTGTTTCCGAGCTCACTTCTGGACATTATACGGTTGTTGTTACTGACGAAATTGGCCTTGTGGGCAGTGTGCCACTGGTGGTTGTCAAGTAACAAATAGCGCTCATATCATCATGCGTAACATCATCACCCTCTGTCTTGTTCTTCTGGCAGCATTTCAATTGCGTGCTGAAGAGCCCCGTATCAAGATTGCTCTTTCCAAAGCTTCGAATACGGTCGTAACGAACTATATCAACTGGCTTTCTGCTGCACGTAACGACATAGAGATTATTGAGCTTGCTGGACTCCCGCCAGCTGAAGCCGCGAATGCGTTATCCGATGCAGACGGACTGCTCTTGAGTGGTGGTGCAGATGTAAACCCTGCGGCCTATATGCGTAATGACCTGCGTCCGATTTGTGAAGTTGATGAAGAGCGAGATGCGATGGAGTTCGCGTTGATAAAACGAGCACGGGAATTGACTATGCCCGTGCTCGGTATATGCCGAGGTATGCAGATACTGAATGTAGCTTACGGCGGCACTCTGATAGCAGACATACCAACGCAGTACAAAACAAAAACCCAGCATCGGTCCGATCGTGATCGCAAGATCGATGCACAGCATGGTGTTCGGTTTGATACTTCTAGCTATCTGTTCGAATCGGTTGCGTCTGCAACGGGGAGTGTTAATTCAGCCCACCACCAATGTGTTGAAACATTAGCCCCTTTTTTTAAAGCGGCCGCATATGCAACTGACGGCATTGTTGAGGCGCTGGAGTGGAACGAGGAGTCTCTTCCGAACAAGCCATTTCTGTTCGCCGTTCAGTGGCATCCAGAGAGGTTGTCCTATGATAATCCTATGTCTCTAACGATCGCAAAACGATTCTTGAGCGAAGTACAGGCGAGCAAGAAGGCGAAGAAGTAAGAAATAGCGAGGTTACCCAATCAGTGCTACCAGAGGCAGAGTTATCGCACTGATTAGAAGGGTGGTGGTAACAATCTTGCTTGCAAGAGAAGCGTCGCCACCGAACTTGACGGCGAACACTGCGGCTAGTGGGGTTGCCGGCATTGCTGAAAAGAGCTGCGCTATTACTCGGGTATTCTGTTCCAGGTTTAAAATGTTTGTGAATCCAATAACCAATGCTGGTTGAATGAGAAGTGAGATAATCACCGCTGATAGCAACACATAAGAGTCATCGCGGAAGCGAAACTTTTCAAGGGACAGCCCAACAACCATCGCAGAAACAAAGGGTAGCGCAGCCGCGACAAGTGTGCATGTCCCAAAGAGTGCCTCAAGCCCATATCCAGTTTTAGGTAGATCAAGAAAAGACCATAAGAGTCCTGCATACAACGCATACATACACGGAACGGTAAGCGTCTTCTTAAGGTGTTGAAGCATCGGTGTTTGTGTATCGCTCGAACCAAAGCGAATCGCAAGAAAAATTCCCAGCGTGTTTGCTGGAATGCCCACGCCAAACTGACTGATGATCACAGACGTCGAAATCAGGTCCTGATTGCCTTTGAACAAGATCTGTATGAGCGCGTTTCCAATAAGCCCCGTGCTACTGAACGTGGAAGCAATGATGAACACACCTAACAATGCACGGTCGAGTCGTATGAGATATCGACCAATAGCGAATGCGATGATAGCAGTAATGATCTCTGACGAAAAGACGACGCCAGCAGCTTCGATGTGTTGAGTAGAGGGATGTGCGCCAGAGACCGAGCCAAAAATCAGAGCTGGTGCTATGATGTCGAGCAAGATCGTTGACACAATGGGTTTAGCACCCTCGCCAAGAACACCACGACGCCTCAGTAGCAGCGTAATGGCTACCATGGACATAAACATTACTACGAAGGACGCTACAGCTGATGCCATGGCTCAAGATAGCTGTATATTTTTCATTTCTATACAGACCGAATGATACACTCCCACAGCGCATCTGCAGTACGTTGCCATGTAAACTCTGTGGCGCGCTGCAGGCCGGCTGTGCGGAGTTGTGCACGAAGATCGGGAGACTCTGCAACCGTCTGCATTGCCGAGGCAATACTTGTGTAGTCATATGGATCTGCAAGAACCGCGGCATCGGCAGCAATTTCAGCCATTGCAGTGATGTTGCCAGTAACAACGGGCGTTCCGCATGACATCGCCTCGGCTATTGGAAGACCAAACCCCTCGAGTAGGCTTACGTATACGAGCGAGAGCGCGCCCCCTAACAACACAGGAATCTTCTCGCGGGGTTCGATGCGCCCGAGAAAGAGAATGTCGTCCTTATGCTTCAATGTTTTGTGAAGATCAAAAAGCGGCTTTGTCTCAGCATAGCTTTTGCCGGCAATAACAAACTTTACAGGAGAGCCCGTGCGCTCTTTGAAGGCATCAAATGCTCGGATTATTGTTGACAGATTCTTCCGTAGATACAGGCCGCCGACGAATACAAAGTAGTCTTGTCCACCTGTAGTGGTTTTCTTGAACTCTTCAACTGCGTGCTGATCTACCTGTGTATACAATGGGTCTACGCCGGCATAGACCACATCAATCAGCGATTTGTCGATACCGTATAGGCGAACGAGATCGTCCTTCGAAAACTGGGACACTGTGGCAACTCGCCGAGCCTTGCGTGCAAAACGCGGAAAGAAGAACTGGAAGTGCTTCCGGTCTATCCACGAGAAGAACTCTGGAAAGTATTCAAAGTTGAGGTCGTGAATAACGGGGACCTGTGGGATGGATGACCGCAGAGACAAGTAACCATCGGGCGACAAAAACACGTCGGGCTTAAGCTTATGCAGAACACGTTGTACCGAAAGCTCAAACCAGATCAAATACAACAAAGGGTGCCTGGCAGGGGGCCCTACTACGATGGGGGTAACGTTGTCTGCGTAGATGTAATCCTGGCTGTAGGGTCTGTCGAAGATAAAATAGAACTCATGTTCTGGGTGGTCGAGAACCATGCGTCGCAGAACGTTGTGCGTGAATGTTCCAATACCTTCCAGGCGATTCGGCAGCAGCAGGCGGGTATTAACGGCGATCTTCATGTTGACGCTGTGTATGCATGAAGAGGTAGTTAACGCCTTGTTCGCCGCCCTGTGACGGACGTATTGCTGTGCCGTCAAAGTAGTGCATCGTATATCCTAACGACTGCATGAAACTTGCAACCGTAGAACCAGTACTTCCGCTTGTAAACCCATCGTTGATCTCTATGAGAAACGCTGGATGGTGGCGTTTGATGATCTTCTGCATGCCATCGAGCACGGCAGGTTCGTGCCCCTCCACATCGAGCTTAACAAAGTCGAGCCGGTCCAGATCTGCATACTGTTCGTCGAGCCGAACGGTAGAGATCTCAATACCCGCCCCCGTGCCGCTTCGTTCCAGGCTGGCTTCGTACATGTTCTCTCCTCCATCCGAGTACGTTGGAATAGAGATCGTGGCTTTACCCGTTGTGCTGGATGCAGCAAGGCAGAGTGGCGAGACTTGATTGAGATTTGTTGACCGAACGTTGTGCTGGAGAACATGAAATGTCTGCGGCACAGGCTCAAAGCTGTAGACACGTCCACCTGTACCAACGCATTCAGCAAGGATCTTGGTATACATGCCAAAATTGGCGCCGATGTCGAACACCGTATCACCTGGGCGTACGAGTCTGCACACGAGACCTAGGTCCTTTTCATCATTTGCGCGAACTCGCGAGAATTTGCGCAGATAGTACCACGTCCTGATCAGGCTTTGGACAAAGGGCGGCAGTATGCGGAATACAAGTTGTTTCACGTTCGGCGTGTGGTATTGACGGTGATGCGTTGGGCAAAGATAGAGGTAAAGAACGTTGCGCATTCGGGTTGCACGTTGTTCCCAGAATTAGAATATCTTGTACCCCTCGCAATGTCAACCACGCAGTAGTAAACAAGGTTTGAATATGTCATCAACAACAAGAGAGTTTTTAGGACATCCCGTAGGCTTGTCGTATCTGTTCTTCACCGAAATGTGGGAGCGGTTCAGTTATTACGGCATGAGGGCTCTGCTTGTGCTGTACATGACGCAGTATCTGCTCATCGACCCAAGCCTATCCAACAACGTTATTGGATATGCAGCCCTTGCCGATATGCTGCGCGCGCTTTTTGGCGATCTATCGGTGATCGGTGTTTCATCGCAGATCTACGGTCTCTATACCGGATTCGTGTATTTCACGCCGTTTATAGGGGGCTGGCTGGCAGACAGATATCTCGGCAAGACGAAAGCTGTATATACAGGAGCCATCCTGATGGCCATCGGACACTTTCTGATGGCGTTTGAACCATTTTTTCTCTTTGCCTTGCTGTTTCTCATCATGGGCAATGGGATGTTTAAGCCAAACTTGACAGCACAGGTAGGGTCGCTGTATCAACCCGGAGATCAGCGTGTAGACAGTGCCTATACCATCTACTACATGGGTGTGAATCTGGGTGCGTTCTTTTCACCTATCGTTTGTGGAACGCTCGGACAAAAGGTTGGCTGGCATTATGGATTTGCCGCCGCTGGCGTAGGGATGTTGGTTGGCACGTTCGTGTACTGGCGAGGTAGCAGATTCCTGCCAAAAGAGAATCAGAATGTGATCAAGGCCACGGATGAGGAACAAGCTGCGCCACAGAATTGGGTACGCCCCTTACTAGTGATCGGTTATCTCTGTTTTGTAAACATCCTGTTCTGGGGGGTGTTCGAACAGCAGGGGAATGCGCTTCAGGTATGGGCGGATGAGAAGACGAATTGGAACCTCCTTGGACTTAACATTCCTTCGTCGTGGTTTCAGACACTAAACCCATTCTTCATCATCGTGCTGGCCCCATTGCTGAATAAGGTGTGGTCGTGGCAGCGCTCAAAGAGCACCGAGCCGTCGTCGATCGTCAAGATGGCAATCGGCTGCGGGTGGATGGCTATAGCGTTCTTGCTGATGATGTTTGTTGCCAGCATTGCTCAGGGGGATGAGAAGATCAACCTGCTCTGGGTAACAAGTGTTGTGCTGCTGTTTACGATTGGCGAACTGTATCTGTCTCCGATCGGTCAAGCCATGGTTTCCAAAGTTGCCCCAGCCCGCATGGTTAGCATGTTCATGGGCGTGTGGTTCTTATCGAGCTTCTTTGGCAACTATCTCGCCGGGTTCATCGGTGCGTATTACGACAGAATGAGCAATCAGAACTACTTCGCCATTATGGTTGCTATGAGTGCGCTTGCAGTTGTGATGTTCCTTGCACCGCGCAAACAGCTGGCAAAGTGGCTGGAGAAGAAAGCTTAATAATAGTATCTCCAATCAAAAGCGATACGGAGATTCAAACCATAGCGTGTATCAAGATCAACGGTAGCGTTCGGGCGTAGCATGCTCTTCCAATACAACGGAACATCTGCTACGCCACTTATCTGCACAACTAGGCTGGAATGCTGATCCTCTGAGAATGTTCTATAGGGACGCCATTCGATGATGGGAGCTTCGACAAGGATAGACCTGAGTTCCACACGATCAGAAACAAGCTCGTTGTTTGTGTTTTTGAATGGCATCCAGATCTCCTGGGATGCCTTGGTAAATCCGAAGAAATGCACTCCGACTTCGCGTCCAAACATGAATTGAAATCGCCCAATGTCTGTTGCGATTGCCGACTGCCATGAGAGAAGGCCCCCGTTACTAGCCGTAACGGCCATGTCGGTGAATGTGTTCGCTGAAAAGGGTGCGATGAAAATCGCGCCAAGAATGAGGTCGCCCGGTATGAGATAGTAGGGCATGCGAATGCGGGTAGATATTGCCGTCCGACCGGGTATGCTTGCCCGGTTTTCGTCGCTTGTTGCAGGGTTCTTGTCGTGTGTCAGATCTGTGGAAGACTCGGTGTCATTTGCCATGCCGAACTCCACGAACGCTAAGCCATCACCCGCCTCACTTATAACGCCATCTAGACCAAGACCGATGCGAACGTTTATGCCGACCGAGCCAACACCTGTTGCAGACGTGCCGGTTGGACTAAAATCGTCGTTCCATCCTGCTGCGCAGATGTAGGGAGAAAACCCGATGAAACCGCCTAATTCTGAACGAAATCGTGGCATTGTGCCATATCCCAATGCAAGAGCTGGAATGGGCGTCTGATTAACAACATCCATGTACTGAGGCAATAACTTCTTATTGGCCACTTTCGTAGGAATCTGGTTGTTTCTGCACACGTCAAGCGTATCAGCGCCGAGAATATCCAATCCCTCTACGTCACGGGTATCGAATGTGAAGTCGCTTATTGCCCCTTGACCAGTAAAGACATCCATTAACTGTGTCAGACTTGTAGCAACCGCATTTGCTGGGGCCTCCATATCCTCTGCACGCATGTGTGCGTCGCCAAGGAGAATCAGAGGATCGTTGTTCCATGTAGATGTACTGTATCCGTTCTCGTTGTAGTAATCATGGGTACCCTTCCGAAGAGACGCGTTCCCCCAAGTTCCGGTAACATGTCCGGCAGCAAAGGCATCCTCGAGAAAGTGTACTGCAAATGCTTCGTCGGCAAGGGCAGATAATGCTAGCTTACTCCGCTCTGCAGTGGAAAGACCGGCTTCTCGAAGGCGTGCAGCCTTTGCAAGGGCGCGGTAATGATACCATGCATATGCGGCATATGCATTAAGCTCGGTCCCCTGCGCGAGACATGCACGCACATACTCTTCTTTTGTTGTTTTGGTTGAAGCTAGGGCAAGTAAAAAGTGGACGTTACTCGAGCCAGCTCTGGTGAGGTATCTCGGGTCTGCACGCTGTAGTTGAACATCCTGCTCTCGCACCGCGTTGAGCAGCTGTGTGTTATTCTTCGCCGACATAGCCGTGCGTTTGAACTTCTCTGAAACGCGTAAAACATCCAGAATCCAAGAGCTCTGTAAAATGTTCGTAACCATGTTTGCAGGAGAGCACGAGTGATCTCCCGCAATTGCTGGCCATGCTGCCCAATCGATGTATTGGGGTTGCTCCGGCATGGCCGTAATCACAACAGAGGAAGTAAGTCTGCCTTCTTGGCCGATACGCGCAAGGTGCCACATTGAATCCAACTTGAGTCGCCGAGACGCTTCCAGCCTCAGGACTGCCGCAACAGAGATATCGCGGTGCTCAGAAAACACCCATGCCGAGAGATGTGTTGGTAGGAGAAAGACGCCTACCAGGATTATGCTTAGCAGCTTGGTCATATGTTTTGTGCTTCATCTGAGGTACTGTCGATCACATCGAGTAAGACCGATGCGTATCCTCTTGTCCAGATAGAGAAGTGCTATCCTCAATGAACCCAAAAGGACACTCTTCAAGATAGGAAACGGGGACCATGCTCTATCGATTCTAATCAGGATAATCTTTGGAAAAGAAAACAGGCGCCCCACTAAAGTGTGAGGCGCCTGTGAGATTGGTTAGCTCAACGAGCGATTATCTGGGCTGCTTATCGCACGATGCTAAAGGGTACTACTGAACGATGTGTGCCTGCATCAATGACCATAACATAGCCTCCAGCAGAAGCCGCATTCATCGTTAGCGGGATATTCTGTACGCCGCTAGCAACAAACGGTAGATTTGTTTCAGCGACCATTGTTCCTGCAACATCATACGTACGGATACGTACACTTCCGTCCGAAGGCATTGCAAAGCGTGCCGCTACATCTGCTGTTGAAGGGTTCGGAACAACTGATGCATCTGCGAGTTCAGGAAGTTCATCAACACTTGTAGTTGCTACCGTAAGAGGCACCACATTTGTGCCAACAAGGGCAAACAAACCGAACGCTGGGCCGTCGAGATTCGAAGCAGGGACCAGGAAGCCGCTGGCAAAAACAACTGTGCTTTGACCCTTCAGTGCAATGCCGGGAACATTGTACGACACGAGCGGAGCACCACCGGCTGGGGCAACATCAACCACATAGTCGGCAGCAGGAACGGAAATGTAATCTGACGTTTTACCGTAACCTAGCGCCGAAACGATATTGCTGCCTCCTACACGTACATCCACGGCCGGTGCATCGGTAACACCATGGAACACGACGAAATCGATATTGTTTTCAGATGATGCAGATGTGCGAACATTTGAAATCGGAAAGATCGTGAAGCCGATTTCCGATCCTGATGGATTAGGTGCAAACCCCTGCTGCACAATGCCATTGGCAAACACTACGTAGTTGCCTGCAGGGAGTGCAACGTTGAAAGACTTAATGGTGTCAGCGGCCGACATGCTTGTAGATAGTGCAACGCCGATAGCATAAGCCTTGCCTGGCTCGAGCTCGAGTACTGGAGTTGCTGATCGGAATGCAAAGTCATCGACGGTAAGCGCTCCGTCCACGTATACATCTACCTTGGCAGCAGCTGGGTCTGCAGCATTGTGAACGATTTGCACACGGGCCTTAGGCGCTGCTGGCGCTGTTGGAAGCTCGATAAATGCACCACCATCACTTGTAACGGCAAAGAGGCCAAAAGCCGCACCATCTTTGTTTGCTGATGGCGTTAAGAAACCTGATGCCAATACTGTGATAGCCTGTCCAGCTAATTTTGATACATCAGCCGTAAAGCGTGCAATCGGCTGACCGCCAGCAGGAGCTACGCCAAATACGTACGATGCTGCGGGGACCGACAAGTAGCTGGACGATACACCGTAGCCTACGTTTGCTAGAACCTTGGTGTCTCCGGAGTAAACATCAACCCCGCCTACATCCGTTGCGCCGTGGAAGACCATGATGTCTACTGATGATGTATTGCTGCTCTTCATCCGTGCATTTGCAATAGGAAACACGTTAAAGCCAATTGCTGCTCCACCCGGATTTGCTGCGAAAGAGCTTGCTTGCAGTACCCCATTAGCAACTGCCACATACGTACCATTTGCCTCAAGTGTGACGGTGAAGGTTGCCAAAGCATCTGCGGCAGTCATGCTTGCACCTGGTGCAACAGCGATCGTCAGCGGAATACCTGCTGGAACATCAACAAACTTTGATGCTGTTCGGAATGCAAAGTCATCCAGTGCCTTTTGTCCACCGACATAGATGTCGACTATTGCAGCTGCTGGGTCCGCAGCGTTGTGAATGACTTGGAGCTTGGCTCCTTGAGAGTATAGATTTTGTGTGAGCAGCGCTACAAGCGATGCTGCAACTAGGAGCATTTTCATGCTATCCTCGCTAATGTGGTGAGTATGAACGAATCGTAACACCACGGTAGATAAGATTGGTTCCTGATCCACATGAGTAAAGGGAAAGTACGGGGTGTCGCATGGAGCAACAGGTGGACGGAAGCAAACAAACCACCCAATTCTATTCGAGACGGATATAACGCGTGTTGCCTATACGCCTTCGCCCCTTAGCGCAGTGATTAATGTTGCGTCTATTCCAGCAGGCATGTACGATGTTTGTTTCGATACAGACAAAGGTTAAGAGTGGTGCAGCGATCGCCCATTGATACAGGAGTTTCGTGGTGCGTTGGGCAGAGTGGTTGAGGATGTAAATTGTGCGTAGAATTAACGCAGCGGACTGTATTGTCGAGGCACTGGAGTGAAACGAGGCATCTGTTGCTGAATATTGCCAAGAGATTTCATTGAAAAGTTGAAGAACAGAAAAAGAAATCGAGTAAAGAACCTAGTGCTTCGAAGACGAAGAGAAAGTAGCCTTAACTAATGTCGTCGATTGCACTGCAGCGTCTTCGGGCCGACTCGCTTTTTTCTCATGTGCCCGACAAGCATCTAGCACGGCTTCTTGGCAGCGTCCAGCTACGCAATTTCGAACGTGGCCAACAGATCTACTCTGAAGGACAGCCGGCCACCGACCTCTACATGATTATCGTTGGCACGGTTGAGCTTACAGCGCGCACGTCGATTGAGCGTAACGGCGGTGAACGATTCGGAGTTGAGGCGCTGGCTGGTTTGAACAACTATCGAACCAACGCAACAGCACTCGAAGATGGTACTTGCCTATGTATCCCACGACGTGCGCTCCAGGAGCTGTCCGTTGCTCTGCCTTCGATCCGCGAAGCGGCCATAGAGTTGATGTTGGATGGCGCGGAAATCCAGCAGCAGAACGAGATCCCTGTTGCCAACGCAGGCAAGGGGCTTACTATTACCAACAAGCTGGGCTGGATTACTGCATTCGTTGCGCCAATATTCGCCTACGTTGGTTCTGTGGATGCTGGACTGCCCGTAGAAACTGCAGTGTTTATTGCACTACTGACCATGACGGTGATGATGTGGGTGTTCACGTTAGTTGATGAGTTTATACCACCCCTCATCATGGTCGTAGCAACATTGTTTGCGCAGATAATGCCGATCAATGTCGCGTTGTCTGGATTTGCCTCTGCTAGCCACCTTACACTGTTAGGAGTGTTTGCGCTGGCCTCAACAATTGCGTTGTCCGGTCTTAGCTATCGGGTAATCTTGTGGCTACTCGAGAAGGTTCCGGACACGTCGATATGGCACGAGGCCATTCTTGTTGTTGCCGGATATGCGCTTTCTCCATTTACCCCTTCTGGTAACAACCGCATCTCTCTGCTCCTGCCTCTTTACAGAGATATGCTTCAGGGTTTGTCGGTGCCTAAGCGTGGCAAGGCAGCAACCGCACTTATGGCGGCGTGTTTCAGTGGTGCCATGTTGTTTTCGCCAATGATGGCAACAAGTAAGACATCAAATCTTGTTTCGTCGCAGATGCTCTCACCCGAGATCCGAGAGGTGTTCTTGGGAGTTACTTGGTTGGTGTCTGCCGGTTTTGTTGCAGTGTTTCTTACCGTGCTGCATTTCATTGCCTCACGGTTCCTCTATGCAGAGAAGCGTCAGTCGGCGCCCCTTGCCAAGAATACAATTCATCTGCAGCTTCAGCTGCTTGGTCCGTTGCAATACGTAGAGAAGATCGCGATAGCGGCGCTGCTGTTTTTTCTTGTGGGTTCGGCCACTACTAGTTGGCATCATGTTCAAGCATCGTGGCTGGCGGGTATGATGCTTGTTGGGTTTCTGCTGACGGGAATACTTGGCAAGAAGGAGTTTCGACAAAACCTCGATTGGCCAATGATCTTCTTTCTGCTCAGCATTGATGGCATCACCAAATCAATGGACTATTTGGGTGTTACCAAAGCACTTGGAGATGTGGTTACATCGAACCTGGCATTTGTTGATGGTCGCATTGGTGTCTTCATTCTCGTGGCACTGGTTGTAACATCACTTGCACGTCTTGCTCTACCGGTGTTAACGGGCGGTTTGGTGGCATTCATCACTTTGTTGCCGGTTGCCGAATCCCAGGGCATACATCCATGGATCTGTCTGTTTCTGACGGCACTGTTCAGCGACATTTGGTTGTTTCCGTATCAGAGCTCGGTCTATCTACAGGCATTGTCGCAAGGTTTCCAGACAGAGTTTGATGAACGGGGCTTTAAGCAGCATAACATGATCATGAATATTGGACGCATAGTGGCGTGTTATCTATCGATTCCTTACTGGCAATGGCTGGGGTTACTATGAAGTCGACTGGGAAGGTTCTCATAGGTACCATGTTTTGGGTGGGTCTGGTAACGACCCTTCTCTTTTTGCAGCTAAAAAAGCCCCATATTCTAATCATTCATCCATTTGATCCCAACGATGCAAACGCCAAATTGGTAGACCAGGGGGTAAAGAAGTTTCTTGACGAAAAGCACAGTCCTGTTGATGTACAATGGCATTATCTCAATCTCCAATCATATCGATCTCCGTCTTCTGTCGGTGTGGTGTACTCTAACCTGCGCAAAGTTCTCGATCAGTATGATCCTGATGTTGTTGTTGCGGTAGATGATCAAAGCAACATTGCTGCAGCGAACGTTATTCGTGCATATCCAAACGTGAGGTTGCTCTACGCCTCATTGGATGCCACGCCAGATCATTATGGCTACAGAAAGACCAGTAAGATTTCGGGCATTATAGAGGTGTTGCCGATGCAAGCCGTTGCCGATCTGCTCCAACAGACATATGGAGGTAAGCCCCTTCGCATAGGTCTGTTAGGTACCTCGGCATACACAAGTACGGCTGAAATAGAGCAAGTGAAGCAGTTTCCCTGGTACCCACATCAACTGGTCCGAACACAGATCGTATCTACCTCTTCTGAACTTCGTAACTGTGTACGTGAGTTCAACGAAACAGTAGATGTACTTCTCGTGATCCATTACGAGGGATTGGGAAATGCCACGAAGAAGGCAGCTGAGAATAACGAAGAGACCATTCGGGAGATCGAGCAGAATTTTACGGGTTTTCCAATAGGGCTGCAGGTGAGCTATGTGGCCAACGGAGGGAGCTTTGCAATTGGCCCGTCGCGTCCGGCGTATGGCTACTTGGCGATGAAGATGGGGCTTGATTGGCTATATATGCGCAGTGGCTCTGATGTGCCGACGCCATCCAAAGCAGCGCATTATGATGTTGCTCTGCGCGAAGTGCCGTTAAAGAAGCGCAAGCTTCCTATTCCGAGTATATACTTTGAAGCAGCCCGTGCAGGAAGCATGTAGAAAGAGCAAGGAAAGGAAAACCCTATCTGGACAGTTGCTCTCCAGGGTGCTGAGATCTCTGCATTCATTGAAAGAATGAAAACAGTGCAGAGCGGTCATTGATCAATAAGTCAAAACAACCCCAGCAGGAACAACGTCTTGCAGGGGTTGTCTATTGGATTTACAGGTATAGATCAAAATCTATACGTAATGTTCATCGAGATCATGTGCATATCGGTGTCGATGTCGGCGGTCATATAGATCGGCACAGAACCTGTTGCAAACGTACCGACGGCGCCATGTAGACCGTTGAGATCTTTGTCATACTCCACGAAGTTGTAAGTAACCCCCAGAGATACGTGATCGTCAATCTTCACGTCTCCACCCGCACCTGCCGTCCAACCCGATTGTAGCTCGGTGTCGGTCCATGATCCGTACAAACGAACCGCACCGCCAGTGCCAGAGGGAATAAGGCGCGTAAAAGTGGCATCATTGCGTGCGGAAGAGATGACGTACCCCCCACTAGCGTGGACTGCCCAAGACGATGTGGCATATCCAATGCGTCCTTGTGCCATGGTAACACTTTCAAGACGATGCTGGGCTTCGGACGTGAATTGATCGATGCCATCGCGAACATTGTCTAAGTACTCGCCACTGACGTCGCTCATCGAAGAGCTGACCTTTGCGCCGAAGAGTAGACCCATCGGTAAAACGTAATCATAACCGACATGCAACCCCATTGCACCCCCTGACTGGCTATAGGCGCTTGATGAGACTTTGTACGGGATGGTTTCGAGTTCGAAACTGTTCGTACCAGATCTCGAGCTCGAGATGTATGATCCTTGAACTCCAAACGAGAACCCGTGAAACGGATTCGAAGTTTGTGCAGATGCTTCTACGCTGCCGGCTAGACAAGCTACACCGATACAGATGCAGAATAGTGTGTTTGACATAGGTGTTCCCCTAAAATTGATGATCGCCAGCAATTTACGTAACTGATTCCTGCCAAGTGGCCCCTACGTGATTGAGGTCCGATGTTTCTCACATGTGTCGTCCTGGGTCGAACTCAGTTATCCAGCGATGGCCACTCTTTGTGTTATTTGTTACTGTTCTTCGTAGCGATCCTCATGCGGTAAACCTGTTGGCCAATTGCGTATCCGGTGACACCTTCATCGGAACGAAGTAGACGAATCTTGTTGACGGCGTTGCCAAAGTTGACTTTGGACCATGATTTCCCTCCATCAGTCGTGCCCAAGCCGTGCGGCACTGCACCTACCCAGCCAACATTCTCATCGAGGAATGCAATTCCGAACTCGCGAAACCTATGGTCGTCTACCAGATCGAGCTCGGCCCATGTCTTTCCACCATCTGTGGTCTTTGCCACGAATCGCTTCGATGCGGAAGGGTCAGGGTTGTATGATTGTATAGAACAGTATCCGACATCTCGGGAAGGAAAGCTCAGTTTCCAGGTGAGTTCGAAGGGGCGTGTGGAGCTGTATACCTCGCGCCACGTCGCACCACCGTCGGTGGTCGCGAGTATCTGTGCGCGAGATTGAGAAACATCGGCATGCGTGGCCGATGCAACAAAGCCGTGCTGGTCGTCAAGGAATTTGACATCAAAGGCCATCGCAGCGATATCCGGCAACTTGCCTTGTTTCCACGTCTTTCCCAGATCGTCCGACCATATGTATGCTGTAGGTCCGCCGACGCGCCCCACTCCAATTATGCGCGGACGATAGTCCAAATTCCCCGCGTTGATGAACGGAACTTGGATGATGTCGAAGGCGCACAAGCCCACAACTGATGTACCCTCGATAGTGGTGACGGCTGACCACGTCAGGCCCCCATCTTCGGTGCGATAGATGGGGGTGGAATCGGTAACCCCGGGAAAATACCCCGGACCAACATTGCCCACAACGCCGTGCCGTTCATCGGTAAAGGCAAGGCACCGAACGAATGTTCCCTTCTGCTCAAACACACGGGTCCACGTGGTGCCACCATCAGTCGTGCGGAATATCTTGCCGGCTCCATTTCCATAGAAGCCTAAACTCGAGTTGACGAAAAAGATATCATCCTGCTTACCAGGGTACTCTTCCGTTGTGAGCTTCGTCCATTCCGGCAGGCCGCCTTTTCGTTCGACTGCGACGTCTTCCGAAACCGCTCGAGCAGGAGTAGAGATAGTTCGGTCTTGAGCAGACAATGAAATCGAACATAGGAAGGCGCACATGAGCAGCAACGAGTCGGCCAATCGTCCAGGTATGAAAGGGTTGCGAAAGGTTGACATCGGTGGTGCTCTGAATAAGTGGTGCATGATTTAGGTTTTTGTCAGCCGTTCTGTGTTAGAACGATGTTCTACTCCGGCGTTAAAATTAGCTACGTCCCTGAGATCATCCGTTGACGCACTGCATCCCACTCCCATACAGTTGCAAGCTCCTACATTCAGGAATCGGCAACCTAATAACGATTGAATTCGAGGAACGTCAATCTTCGCTAAACAACGATCGTACTCGCGCTCAATGAAACATGGGGAGAAGATCACTGTAAGGATTATGCTAACCGGTTGTTAGGTTAGTGCGATGGTCGACGCTGTTTTTGCTGCCTCACAATCACCACAACCACAATGCGATCCGACGCTCAACGTGCCCGAGACTATAGGCTGATTCGTACGGTGTACGAACGGTTTATGCCAATCAATGATGAGCTCTTTGAAGTAATCGTTGATCATATGACCTATGTCGAGCTTCCTAAGGGGGAGGCATGGATCAATCAAGGCGGTGTCAACGATGAGCTCGGTTTGCTCGCCGAAGGTCTTGTTGCGGGGATCGAAGATATCGACGGCGATGAACACACCACGATTGTCTTTGATGCGCCAAGCTTTGTGACTGAGTATGTGGGCTTTCTCCGCCGTTCTCCGTCGAGAAACAGTCTGGTGGCACTCGAAACATGCCGGATCTACTCGTGGACGTATGATGCTTTGCAGCGGATGTATGCTGTAGACCCACGTGGAGAACGCCTCGGTCGGCTGATTGCCGAACACGTGATCGCCGATGTAATGAATGAAGTGCGCTCGTTCCGGTTTGATACGGCTACTGAGCGCTATGAAAATCTGATAAAAAGATACCCGCGTCTCGTGCAGCGCATGCCACAGTACATGATAGCGTCGTATCTGGGTGTTACACCGGAGTCGCTCTCGCGTATTCGCGCGAAGCTCGCTAGGAGCTGAGTGGTTGATTGATGTATGGTAAGAAGTGTCGCGAGTTGATGTACATCAACGATTGTGGCAACCGAGATGTATGATGTTGCAGTCGCAATTCACTTCTCGGACGAACTACCATTTACTACCAATGATCAATCGCCACGCCCCTGTTCACCTCCATATGCTCATACTCTCGCTAGCGTTACTCCTCCTGGCTCATGCGTCAAGAGTGTCCGCTCAGACGGACTCTATCGTTCAGACGCTTCGCGGTACCGTTGTCGATGCGGTAACGTCGGCCCCCTTGGCAGGCATAACCGTGCGCGTCGTGGGATCCGATTCAACCAAGCGGGGAGGATACACGGACACACGAGGTCGTTTTCGTGTTAGCCGTTTACCTGTAGGACGGTACACGCTGACAGCGCTTGGAGTTGGGCGTGAGCCACTCGTTATCGATAACGTCCTGGTGACATCGGGTAAGGAAGTCGTACTCTCGCTCACCATGAACGAGTCGTACATCTCCTCAAAGGAAGTCACCGTCGTTTCGAGTCGCGATGAGGATGTTTTGATTACGAACTCTGAAATGGCAACTGTTTCTGCTCGTGCATTCAACGTCGAGGATACAAAGCGCTACGCAGGCGCACTTGGAGATCCATCACGCATGGCGCAGAATTTTGCTGGTGTTGTGGGAGCCAATGACTCCCGCAACGACATCGTCGTGCGGGGAAACTCACCCGCAGGGATGCTCTGGCAGATGGAGGGAATGAACATCCCAAATCCGAATCACTTCGCAGCTACGGGTACAACGGGCGGCCCTGTGAGTATGCTTAACAATAATCTCCTCGCAAAGAGCGACTTCTTCACGAGTGCGTTTCCTGCCAACTATGGTAATGCAATCTCGGGTGCATTTGATTTGCGCATGCGCGATGGCAACAATGAAAAGTGGGAATACACCGCAATGATGGGCTTCAATGGTCTCGAAGCAGGTGTGGAGGGTCCGCTCGGCAATGGTGGCTCATTTGTTGCCAACTACCGTTACTCCACGCTTGCGTTGTTCAGTCTGATCGGTCTCGATGCAGGCACAGGCGGCGCTGTTCCCCAGTACGAAGACCTCAATGCCCGAGTTGTCTATCCAGTGGGGGATGCAGCAAAGCTCACGTTGTTTGGTACTGCGGGGAGGAGCAATATCAACTTCCTTGCGCAAGACATTGACACGACAAAGAAGAACTTCTACGGTGACCCGAATCAGGACCTACGCGTCAACTACGGGTCGTTCTGGAGCGGGCTTCGCTACGATCAGCTGTTCGGTGAGTCAACGTCATTGTCACTTACACTTGGCGCTTCTGGTTCAAGGGAGGGGGCAACCGTTGACACACTCGACTGGGTTTCGCGTATCGCGTCGCGTAACACGAATGTTGCAGCAGATGTTATCACTGCATCAGCAGTTGGGCAGATTCGACACAAACTCTCCGGTGCGACAACGTTGATTGGTGGATTCCTCGTTGATCATCAGAACCATTCCATTGCCGTCCGAGATAGAATCGGCACTCCCAATGAGGCCGATCGTCGGCGCTTTGACACAACGGCCTTGCTCACGCAGGTGTATGCATCGCTTCGCCATCGTATCACAGAGCGATTCCTCGCGACTGCTGGCGTGCACCTCCAGCAGTATACTCTTGGCGATGCTATTGCGGTCGGACCTCGACTTGGGTTGCAGTATAGTCTTACGGATGAGCTCACACTGAGTGCGGGGTACGGTCTTCATGCCCAATCACAACCAATCACAACGTATAGTCTTCTGACCATTGAGAATGGTGTCACGCGCGCAACCAATGCAGATCTCGGATTCACGAAGGCACATCACATTGTCGCCGGTGCAGACTGGGTGCCGATGAGTAACCTGAGGTTCAAGATCGAAGGTTACCAGCAGAGCATCTTCGACGTGCCGGTCACGATCCAGCCCTCGTCTTACAGCGCTCTCAACGGT
>JBIICY010000015.1:0-21883 GCA_044238605.1 Patescibacteria group bacterium | reverse complement strand
ACCTATTCTACAATCGTAAGCGTCTACATTCAGGGATCGGCAACCTAACACCGATTGAATTCGAGGAACGTCTATCTTCGCTAACTAATGATCGTACTCACTGTCAATGAAGCCGGGGGAAGATCAATGTTTGTGACCAATTCTGGTGCGTAATTTGACCTTCACTATGATGTAGCTCAGTGTGATGTCCCCCCCCCTCATTATAGTTGACAATTAGTCGAACTCCAATCGCACTGGCGGAATAGAGGGAACAAAGAGAACAAAGAGAACAAAGAGTAATAGCTCTCTAAGTACGTAATTTTATCGCGCGACACTATCGACCAGATTTTCATTTCAGAAATAGATATAATGCACTGGATAGCCCCCTCTCAAAAAGATGATCAATCAGCAGACCTTGAGCGCCGACTATGGGCTGCCGCATGTGATTTTCGCGCTAACTCTGGATTGCGGTCGCAGGAGTACTCGGGTCCTATTCTTGGGTTGATATTTCTGCGCTTCGCAGAGGTGCGTTTTGCAATGCAGCGGGCAAAGTTGGAGGCAGGGGGTGCGTCGTTACGTCGCTCTAGCCGTGTTGACGAACCATCAGCGTATCATGCCGACAACGTGTTGTACTTGGCCCCTGAGGCTCGCTTTGATTACTTGTTGTCATTGCCAGAAGCAGAAGATGTTGGTGCGAAAGTAAACGCGGCAATGCGCGAAGTAGAGAAGCATAATCCGCAGCTTGCGGGTGTTCTTCCAAAGACGTTTAATCTTTTTACTAGCACGCTCTTGAAGGAGTTGCTGAGGACGATTTCAGAGATCCCCGCGACGCTTGAGTTTGATGCGTTTGGACGCATCTATGAGTACTTCCTCGGTGCTTTTGCCATGAGCGAGGGACAGGGAGGCGGAGAGTTCTATACGCCCTCGAGTATCGTTCGGCTGCTGACCGAAGTGATCGAGCCATACCATGGACGAATTCTTGATCCTGCCTGCGGTTCCGGTGGAATGTTCGTGCAGTCGGCGCGCTTCGTTGAAGAGCACCATAAGAATCCCGCTGCAGAGCTTGCCATTTGTGGTGTTGAAAAGACAGATGAAACTGGACGTCTTGCACGACTGAACCTCGCGGTGCACGGATTAGAGGGAGACGTACGCCACGGCGGCAATGTGAATAGCTACTACGATGATCCGCATACGGCCACTGGTCAGTTTGACTTCGTTCTTGCTAATCCACCATTCAATGTTGATTCGGTTGATAAGGAACGACTCAAGGATATGGTTGGCGCTGGACGTCGTTTCCCGTTCGGTCTACCGAAGACAGATAATGCCAACTACCTCTGGATTCAGCTGTTCTATTCATCGCTGAATGAGAAGGGGCGAGCAGGCTTCGTCATGGCGAATTCTGCTTCAGATGCTCGTTCATCTGAGCAGGAACTACGACAGAAGCTTATCGAAGCTCGCGCAGTCGACGTGATGGTTGCCGTTGGCCCAAATATGTTCTACACCGTCACGCTGCCCTGCACGCTTTGGTTCCTGGACCGTGGCAAAGCGAAGACCAACCGCGCTGACACTGTGCTCTTCATTGACGCACGCCATATCTACCGGCAGATAGACCGAGCCCATCGCGATTGGACGCCTGCGCAGATTGGCTTTATTGCCAATCTAGTTCGCCTCTACCGTGGTGAAGCGCCAGACCTGACGGTTGGTGGCCAGGAGACAGCGAACAAGCTGATGGAAGTGTTTGGTCAGAATGAAAAAGGCGCGCCAGTCTATGCCGACGTGCCTGGTCTATGTAAGGCGGCAACGCTGGCCGAGATCGAAGCTCAAGGCTGGTCGCTTAACCCTGGACGTTACGTAGGCGTTGCCCCTGGCGAAGAGGTGAGCGACGAGGACTTCAAGACGCAACTGGAGACGTTGAACGAGGAGCTCGAAAGGCTGAACGCCCAAGCGCGAGAACTCGAACAAACCATCGCCGCGAACGTGGCAGGGATGTTGCAATCATGAAAACGGAACTCATCCAGAGACTGACAGCTGACTTTGAAGACCACGCCCAGCAGTCCGAGGGCGGCGTTGAGTACTGGCTGGCTCGCGATCTACAGCACCTGTTGGGCTACATGGAATGGCGCAACTTCAGCACGACCGCCATTTCGAAGGCAAAGACGGCGTGCGAGGTCTCAGGTCATTCGGTGGCAGACCATTTTGTTGACGTCACCAAAATGGTAGATCTTGGCTCCGGCAGCCAGCGGGAAATCGAGGACATCTTGCTGACCCGCTACGCCTGCTATTTGATCGCTCAGAACGGCGATGCCAGAAAGCAGGAGATTGCTTTTGCGCAGACTTACTTTGCGATGCAGACGCGTCGTGCGGAACTTATCGAACAGCGACTTCTGGACAGCGAGCGGGTCTCGGCCCGCAAAAAGCTAAGCGCTACCGAGAAAGAACTCTCAGACGTGATCTTCGAGCAAACCGGCGGCAATAGTGATTTTGCGTTGATTCGCAGCAAGGGAGATCAGGCTCTGTTTGGCAAATCGACGCAGGCGATGAAGGCACAATGGAAGGTGCCCGACAACCGGCCACTGGCGGACTTCGCACCGACGATCATCCTTAAGGCGAAGGACTTCGCCACGGAGATCACCATCTTCAATGCCAGGCAGCATGGCATGCAGAGCGAGTTGGCAATCTCGCAGGAACATGTCACCAACAACAAGGCAGTCCGCAACACATTGCTCGAACGCGGCATCCGCCCCGAGACGTTGCCCGCCGCCGAGGATGTGAAGAAGGTCGAGCGCCGTTTGGCTTCTGAAGAGAAAAAATCGCTGGCTAATCCTGATGGTTTAGGTTCGGAGGATCAGTCATGAGTAAATGTTCAAACAACGCCCAAGCGCAAGAACTCGAACAAACCATCGCCGCAAATGTGGCGGGGATTTTGGGGTAAGCCATGCGACCACTTTGGAAGACAGTCCCCATCAGCGAGCTTTACGAAGGGCTCTATGATGGTCCGCATGCTACGCCTAAACCATCTGATGCTGGCCCGGTTTTTCTTGGCATAAAGAATGTGACGGACGACGGCCATCTCGATTTGTCCGACATTCGACACATCGCCGAGGAGGATTACTCAACCTGGACGCGCCGCGTAGAACCGAAGCCCGGGGACATCGTCTTCACCTACGAGGCAACTCTCAACCGTTACGCAGTTATTCCGCAGGGATTTCGTGGCTGTCTCGGGCGGCGCATGGCCCTGATTCGCACCGACCCGAAGAAAGTCGATACGGGATACCTGCTCTACTACTTCTTCGCGCCTGCCTGGCGTGAAGTCATCAAGAAGAACATGATGACTGGGGCGACCGTTGACCGCATTCCGCTCACCACGTTCCCTAGCTTTCCTGTCAGCCTCCCCCCACTCCCCATCCAACGCCGTATTGCGGGCATCTTGTCGGCCTACGACGAGCTGATCGAAAACAACCAGCGGCGCATCAAGATTCTGGAACAGATGGCGCGTTCACTCTACCGCGAGTGGTTCGTCAATTTCCGGTATCCCGGACATGAGAATGTGCCGCTTGTGCCGTCGCCACTAGGAGAGATTCCGCAGGGGTGGGAGGTGAAGGCTGTAGCCGACGCATTTGTGATTTCCGGTGGTGGCACTCCATCACGAAAGGAAGCGGACTTCTGGGACGGCGGTACGATTCAGTGGTATTCGCCAAGTGACCTGACCGGCGCAGGCACCATGTTCATGGACGATTCCAGCGACCACATTACTGAGCGCGGACTCGCGCAGAGCTCGGCGCGAATGTTCCCAGCGCACAGCGTAATGCTCACGAGCCGTGCCACCATCGGCGCAATTGCGATCAACACACAACCAGCTTGTACCAATCAGGGCTTCATTACTTGCCTGCCAAATGACCGCGTGCCGCTCTACTTCCTGTTCCACTGGCTGACAGAGAACGTGCCGACGTTTCAGCGCATGGCATCGGGCGCGACATTTAAGGAAATCAGTCGAGGCGTATTCAAGACCATCGAGTTCTTGGAGCCACCGAGCCAAATCGTCGAGCGCTTTGAAGCTATCGCCGTGCCGATGGCTGAACAAGTTCTGGCGCTCCAACGCCAAATCTTAAACCTGCGACGCACACGTGACCTACTGCTGCCGAGGTTGCTTTCGGGGCAGATCGATGTGGAGGCTTTGCCCTCATGAGCCCACACGCCTACACCGAAGATCAACTTGTTGAGCAGCCCGCCATAGGGTTGTTTGCGGCGCTCGGCTGGCAGACCCTTTCAGCAATGGAAGAGACATTCGGTGCAGGCGGTGCGCTCGGACGAGAGACGAAGGGCGAGGTTGTCCTTCTGCAGCGATTGCGCACCGTGCTCATGTTGCTAAACCCTGGCATGCCCCCTGAAGCAATTCAAACTGCCATTGATGAGCTAACGCGTGATAGATCCTCGATGAGTCTTGAGGCTGCTAATCGCGAGGTGTACGCGCACATGAAGGACGGCATTGCGGTGTCTGTGCCGGATGATGTGCATGGCGGACAGAAGACTGAACGACTCCGTGTTGTTGATTGGGAGCATCCCGAGCGCAACGACTTTCTTCTTGTTTCGCAGTTCAGCGTCACTGGTCCATTGTATACCTGTCGACCAGACCTTATTGGGTTTGTCAACGGCTTGCCGTGGGTAGTGATAGAGCTCAAGAAGCCTGGTGTGCCGGCGCGTGCGGCCTTCGATGAAAATCTTACACACTACAAGCAACAGATACCACAGCTGTTTTGGTATAACGCCGTGTTGATTGCCAGCAATGGCACTGATAGTCGGATCGGATCGCTAACGGCCGATTGGGGACGCTTCTTCGAATGGAAGCGCGTTGAACGCGAAGATGAGCCACGTCGCGTATCACTCGAAGTGATGTTACGCGGAACATGTGATCGTACGCGTCTGCTTGACATCGTAGAGAACTTTACGTTGTTCTCGGAGCACAAGGCCGGACTTGTAAAGGTCATTGGACAGAATCATCAGTTCCTAGGCGTCAACAATGCCATTACCTCCATGCTTCAGGCACGTTCCATGGGCCACGGAAGGGGCGGGGTATTCTGGCAGACGCAGGGAAGTGGTAAGAGTTTTTCGATGGTGTTCTTCGCGCAGAAGGTGCTTCGCAAGCTCGTTGGCAACTGGACGTTTGTTGTGGTGACCGATCGTGTTGAGCTTGATGAACAGATTGCAAAGACGTTTAAGTCTGTTGGAGCTGTCAGCGATGCAGAAGGGGACAAGTGCCATGCCTCGAGTGGTAATCACCTGCGTGAGTTACTTCGTGGAAATCATCGGTACGTGTTCACGTTGATACACAAGTTCCAGACACCCGAAGCACTAACTGACAGATCAGATGTTATCGTCCTCACAGATGAAGCTCATCGGAGTCAGTATGATACTCTGGCACTGAACATGCGGTCGAGTCTGCCACGAGCGCTGTTTCTCGCATTCACTGGAACACCGCTCATTGCAGGAGAAGAGCGGACCAAGGAAGTGTTTGGCGACTACGTCTCGATCTATGACTTCCAACAGTCAATTGAAGATGGTGCAACGGTCCCGCTCTTCTATGAAAACCGCACACCGGAATTGCAGCTGGTGAATCCTAATCTGAACGATGACATCTATCGCGTGATCGAGGAGGCTGAGCTTGATTCCGAGCAGGAAGAGAAGCTCGAGAAGGTTCTGGGACGACAGTATCATCTTATCACACGGGATGACCGACTCGAGACTGTTGCGAAAGATATCGTGCAGCACTTCCTGGGACGTGGCTTTATGGGCAAGGCAATGGTCGTGTCCATCGATAAGGCAACAGCTATCAGGATGTACGACAAAGTCAGAGCGCATTGGTCAGACGAAACAACACACGTATCTCGACAGTTAGCAGAGCTCAAGTATCGACTGCCCGTTACAGAATCGGAAGTTGAGCGAGCACTGCTTGCAACACGAATTCACGAATTGAGCAACCGTCTTGCCGTTCTGACTGAAACGGAGATGGCCGTGATCGTCTCTCCGGGGCAAAACGAGATTGAGCAGATGCGAAAGCTTGGTCTCGATATCGAGCAGCATAGGCGTCGGATGAATGAGTCTCAGCCCGGTCTCGACGAGCGATTCAAGGATACAGCCGACCCTCTCCGACTCGTGTTTGTGTGTGCGATGTGGCTCACAGGCTTCGACGCTCCGAGCTGCTCAACGGTCTACCTCGACAAACCCATGCGTAATCACACACTGATGCAAACAATTGCGCGTGCAAACCGTGTGTTCCCTGGCAAGCACAGCGGAGTGATTGTTGACTACGCCAATGTATTCGCATCACTTGAGAAGGCATTGGCCCTTTACGGTGCGGGGAAGGATGGAAGCCGTCCCGTTAAGGATAAGATTGAGTTGGCCAATACCTTGCGCTCAGCCATCGCGGAGGCAACGACATTCTGTGCGAGTCATGGCGTCGTGGTTTCGGAGATTGAAGCAACCACAGTAGGAAGTCTCGCTCGCCTTGAGTCGATCGACAATGCAATGGACAAGCTGATCTCACCAGATCAGGTGCGTAGTGAGTTCTTTGGTCACGAGCGATTCATCTCTATGCTGTATCGAGCTGTTAAGCCGGATCCTTCGGCACTGGAGTTCGCCAGCATCGTAACATGCTTCTCGACCCTCGCAGATGCAATTCGTGCAAGACTCAATCCTAACCCGATTGACATTTCAAGCGTCCTAGGCCGAATTGGTGAAGTTCTCGACTCCTCAATCACAGGACATGCAATCAGGGAAGGAGCGCCCCCTCCCTTAGATCTATCCAAGATAGACTTTCAGACGCTGGCGAAGCGTTTCAATGATTCGAAGCACAAGAACACAGAACTTGAAGTGCTCAAAGCTGCTGTGAAAGCAAAACTTGAAGAGCTCGTGCTGCTTAATAGAACACGTACAGACTTTGCCGAAAAGTTCGAAGAACTTATTGAAGACTACAACGCAGGCAGCGCTACGATTGAATCGTTGTACAATGAGCTCCTTACGCTCTCCAATAGTCTGAGTGAGGAAGAGCAGCGTCACGTCCGAGAAAACATGAGCGAGGAAGAGCTTGTGATCTTCGACATACTCACGCGTCCTGCACCGGAGTTAACAACTCAGGAGCGAGACCAGATAAAGAAAGTTGCCAGCACATTGCTCGGCAAGCTCAAGACCTTGCTCGTATTGAACTGGAGACAGAAAACGTCCGCGCGCTCTAAGCTTAAACTCGCAATTGAAGACGCATTGGAGGGCGGGCTACCAGAGGCGTATTCGCCAGAACTCTATTCGCAGAAATGCGCAGCCGTGTTTGAGCACGTATATGAGAGTTACCCGGAGCGGGATAGAGGTGTATATGCGGAGGTTGCGTGAGAGCGTGTCGTTATTGAATCGATGGGATTTTTGTAAACTGACTTGGAGACTACTTTGTCAATACTGTCATCCCCGAAGCGTCGGGTTAACGCCATATCAACCCTGATCTGTGGCTTACTCTTCGTACTGACAATCTCTTCATTTGCCAGCGAGGGTGCCAAAGTTCCTGCTAAGATCCGTGCAATGAAGTTCGACTCGGTGTATGTCTTGTCGAGTGATTACCCAAAATCACCACTGATTATTGGGTATCGGAGAGTCGTATTGCCATACACGAATCATCCAACAGCGCCACCGGGAATGTATGCTCCAGAGACCGGTGTCTTTTTTGAAGAATCATTGTATGACACAACAGGGCGTCAGGTGCTCCCTTACGTCAGCTACTCGCATTCCATTCGATCGAAACCAAGTACTGAGAGAAGCATCTTGATATGGACTCCAGGCTTTTTTAATGACAATGTTGGGGTGTTCGGCGGATACGATTACTCATCTGCCGAGGAGGCCTTTGTTGTTGATATCAAAACTGGGGTTGTACTAGACTCTGGAAGTATCACTGAAGTTGGCGATTCCTATCTGTTGATACGGAGGAAATGGAATGAGAAGCTCTCAAATATAAAGACCAATGTCTTTGATCTATTAGCCGGTAGGCCGCTGTTTTCATGGGCCGATCCATTTACATATTCTCTAAAGACGATATGGTATCGAAATGGAGTACTAAGGCTAATTGTGCTTGATCGCAATTCCAAGTATCGATTGTTGGACACACGAAAGCAACCGATTGTTGATTACAGTTTTGGATCGCTTGGTCCCAATGACAGAATATTTACCAATGGAGAATCTCAGGTAAAGTCCAGAATTCGAATGTATGACCGTGGCATTCCTCATTACCTAGATCCTGAGACCGGTCGTTTTGGGCCTGAAGGTGTTCTTGATTTTGAGAATGCTCGATGGTGGTACTGCGAAGGTTATGAATCCAATTGCATCTTTAAAATGCGACTGGAGGGGGTGCAATGCATGCACCCGTTGAGTAAAGTTCGTCAGGTACTTGTGCGCCTTGAGCTCAAAGACAATGCAACCGATCGGGTTGCGTATAAACGAGATCACTGGCTGACCGTCAACCTCAAACCTGGAGATGTTGGTTCTACCAATGAATTTCTACTCGATGAGCAGGTATGGTTTAATGGCGGAATATCGTGGTCTGCAGAGATCCTGGACTACAGATAGATCTTTGGCAATCAACATAATGATCCCATCAGGTTCTGCCACCGCGGAATCGGGTGCGCACTGAGTAACGATATCGCGATTGGAATCCATCAAACAGCAAATGACGGAAGCCGCAAACAGGAATTGACAACTTAAATGCGCAGCATGCTATACATTTTGAAGAAAGTAAGTGAGATGGAAACACAAAGTAGAGATAACCTAAGCAATCCTTTTGTTAGGCCACATGCGCCACAGCCTAACAATCCCGAAGATCCGCTTTGGGGCTTTGTTAAAATTATTCTCTACTGGATTTTGGTGATCATTATAATTTTGGTTATTGGTCAGCTGAGCCATCAAATTTGCCCCAAAAGATATAGGGAACACACATGGTTTTGGCAATGTCCTAACCAACATTTTGGAGGGGAGTAGGATACAGGAATAGCACATCATGGCAATGACGTACCGTAATCTCCCGTGTTCAGAGCATTTGATGTTGTAGCTATTCACCCAAGAATCGACACCATAAATGCCTAGCAGGCTGCATGTTTGAAACCATCCACACCATTTAACACAGGGGTATATATGCAAAAGAAACTGTCTGTCCTTGCACTGGTTGTAGTTGTTGCGACCGCATCGTTTGTTGCTGGCACTATGTTTACCAGTGCAACTGCAGCCAATACTGCAGCCAATACTGCAGCGGAAGAAAGAATATATGTTGGGGCTGTAACAAAGAATAACGGTGCAGTATACATTGCATGGGTTGAGAATGTCCCATACCCTAAATACTACTATGCTCAAGCGCAGGAAACTTCAAGGTAGTTCATACCCCGAAGTGATGCGACAGGTTGTTTACTTCTAACAAGCGGAAGGTGAGCTATGAATATCCCATCCCATCTCTTTGCACTTGTAAAAGCGCACCCATTGAAACCGTTTCAAGTTGTTTCGACGATTGCAGCTCTGTGCATACCTGGCAGCATTGCCAAAGATCTGCACACGCTACTATACAACTTTATACACCCCAATGGGGTTGGTGTTTATTCTGTCCCTGTATGGTATCACGATGATGTTCATCCTCTAAAAGTGTTTTGGCAAAAGAGGGTAGATAATGACTTCATTACACTGTTGAATGGTGAATTAGACGACGATCAGTTCATCAGGTAGCAGCGCCTAAAATCTGCATACATTCAGGTGTGTTGACTTTGCAAACTGGCAGCGCGCTGCACATTTAGATAAAGGCAATAAAATGCGCTTTGACAACGAAGAAAAAACAGGCTGTCTGATTGCACTGCTGGCAAACGTAGTTTTTATAGCTATTGGGTTTGCTTGGAAAGAATACCGCCATGTGAGCCTTGGACATCGGAAAAGGAAACGCGGCACAAAATGGTCTAGGAATTGTCCGTATCCCCCTTGCCGCAATAATGAAAGTCAAATATGAAACCATCCAGACCCTAGGTGAGATATGAATACTACAATTAAATCCATCATGATTGGCGTATCATCCGCCATAGTTCTTATGGCCGCCGCAGTCCTATTTCGGCCCAATGCAACGGCGCAGCCCCCTGCAACAGTTCGCACGATTGCAGCCAGTCCGCAGGGCGAATGGGTAGCAATTCAGGAATCAGGATCTGATGGGGCCGCCACCAATACGATGATCGGAAATGATCCAGCGTATGAAAAGGCATATGTTGGCGGCAATTTTAAATACGTTGTACTATACCATACAGGCACAGGGAAATCACGCATCGTTGCATGGCGTGATCGAAATGGTATTCAAAATTTCATGACCTTCGACACCCCGTAAATTGGCAGCATGCTGCTTATAATAGAATGAAGTAATCAGATGGAAACACAAAGCAGAGACACCCAAAGGAATCCTTACGGCAGGCCGCATGCCCCGATGTCACCTTGGCCGCCTTCTAACAATTCCGAAAGTCCGCCTGATCGTTTTGTTAAAGCGATACTATACTGGCTATTCGGTATCATCATAGTCGTGCTAATGGGACAATTTTTTCACCAATTCTGCTCTGATTATTCATCTTGTGATTACGAGAAACATCGCTATTCTCATGAAAAGCCTTATTGGTTTTGGCAATGCAGAGAACGCCATTTCGGTGAATAAATGTTTGCAGCACGCTGCTCAACCGCAAAGTATCGCATTGCGGCCTCGTGCAGATAAGCTAGGGATAGACGTGGAGGACTTATTAGCAATGCTATAGAAGGCTTAACTATAGCCAGTATAGAGAAGAGGCTAGACGGATAAGAGCTTGTTACAGACAGTAGTTATCTGGACTGGGAGCTAGTGGCAGAGATAGTAAAGGGAGGCAACAGGAAGTACGAGTAGGTAGCGTAGTGCTCTCTATACCAGAACAAACAGACGAAGAAGCCTTAGCTATGCAAGAGATAGGCTATGCACTAAGGAAGTAGGGTAATGAACAGTAATCCATATAAAGCGCGCGAAGAGCGCGGCAGTAAGAAGCAGAAGAGCTTAGCTCCTGTAATACAGACGCTAGAGAAGGCCTTAAAGAAGGCAGACGAGATACTAGATAGACAGGACGAGGCCTTACGTCTAAAAGCTATACACGCTGTCTCCCAGTTGTCTGCTAGTTATGCTAGAGTCTACGTAGCAGTGGAGATGGAAGCGCGCCTAGTCGAAGTAGAGAAGAGCGTAGCAGGCCAGACTAGCCAAGGCTTAGGGCTGCCTAGTTAGCTACTCTCCAAATTGGAGAGTTAATTTTAAGCAATACAATAGGAACAGGGTATGAAAAACAAGACAGTAATAGTAACACTGGTAGCGCTCGCAGTAATCGTAGGAGTGCTATACAACGTAGTAATAGTTGTAGATACCTACGAGGAGTGGACGGGGCAGCTCTGGGACTACAGTATCCCAGAAAAGAAGGAGTACTTCGTAAGGCGGGTCGTTTCCCTAAAGCCTTTAGAAGGGGATTGGGGGCTAAGGAACGTGGAGCACAGAAAGGTAATACTTAAGCAGCGCCTTCTAACAGGCCAGACGTGGCGCGAGTACTTGTACGATAACTAAGCGCCACTACTCTCCAATTGGAGAGTATGGTACCAGTATTTAACACACGAAGGAGATGATATGTATAAGAAGTTATCTGTAGCAGCGCTGGTGTTTACAGTAGCGGTGGTCGCTTTCTTGGCTGGCACTATGTACAATAGCGCAACAGCGCAGCCCACACCATCAACAGGGAAGAAGTGGATAGGGGTGGTAGTAGAGCAATATGGAGCTAATGGGGTTTTAAGTCCCTATACGTACGCCATATATGACGATAACGGCGTCCCTAAAAGGGTACTTGTAAACAACAGATAAGTTGTTTTGATACATAAGAGCTGCAATACACGCGCGCTCAGATAAGGGCAAAACTATCCAATTGGGAGAGTTAGTCTTCTAAGCGCTCTGACAAGCTTAGTGGTTTAGAATGACGGCCTATGTTGCAAGACGATATTCTACCTTATCGAGCGCCTACACTCAGGTATCGGCTATCTCAATCCGATAGAATTTGAGGAACGTATATCTTTGCTAACAAACGATCACACTCACTGTCGATGAAACAGGGGGAGGATCACTTCCTATCAGGTATTCAAAGGCACGGTCTTCGACCTCGTAGACCAAGCCAAGGATTTCGTTCTCTCCAAGATCGATCTCTGGATCGGTACACGCGAGCACGGTACCCAAGTGCCCATGAAATACGAGATACCCCAAGAGGTTGTTGCCGAGGCCATCATTAACGCCGTCGTGCATCGCGACTACACCTCCAATGCCAGTGTGCAGGTCATGCTCTTCAAGGATCGTCTAGAAATCTGGAACCCGGGTTCCCTGCCGCCCACGCTGACACTCGAAAAATTACGTGGACCGCATGCCTCGATTCCGCACAACCCGCTGCTTGTCGAGCCCATGTATCTTGCCAAGTACATCGAGCGCATGGGAACCGGCATTCGCGACATGATCAGCCGCTGCCGCGACGCCGGGCTTCCCGATCCAGTAATCAGAATCGACGGTGGATTCTGGGTACTTACTATCTCGAGGAAAAAACCAGACGCATGGGCCCAGTCCGAAGCGATTCTGCTGGCCCTCGGTAAAGAACCGTTATCAGCAGCTGAACTTGCCGTGATCTTGGGACTGCAGTCCAAAACCGGCGCATTCAAACGAACGCTGCAGGAACTGGTTGAAAATGGAATGGTCGAATTTACTATTCCAGAAAAGCCATACAGTCGCCTCCAGAAGTACCGGCTCACTGCAAAGGGCCATGCCTTGCTGGCGGAGTTGGAAATGCCGGGAGATAAGTCGTGAAAACGCTAGCAAGGAACCTGCGCAGTAACCTAGAACTGCTCGAATATCAACCCTTCTCACAATCGCAACCTTATGAAACACCACATCAAACATCTCCTTCTTGCACTCGCACTAACGATCGGTGCCCATTCTGCATCGGCGCAGCGCGTCGAGGTCAATGCTCTGTCGGCCTATATGTTTGGCACATCAACTGACTACATCTACGTGAGTGGCCTGCGCTACGGCGATATCTGGATTGCGCCGAGTGCGGTGTACGGGGGTGCCGTTGATGTTCAGCTTGACAAGAACATCATGTTTGAGGTGCAGTACATGATGCAGCAGACACGAGCCGAAGAACGTGGCTTCAATAGACAGGTAGCTCATGAGACAGACCTCACGAATCACTTCGTGCAGGCCGGCGGACTCTATTCACAATCCCTCAATCCGTCAGCAGATGTGTTCGGTGGTGTGATGTTCGGACTCGAAGTCTTCTCACCTTCGAAGCCACAGTACGAATCAGTTGTTCGGTTTCTCGGAACTGTCACAGGGGGCACCAAGATCTGGATCACCGATGCTGTAGGACTGCGCGTACAGGCGGCCCTCAACATGCCAATGGTACTCTCCGGCGTAGGATTCTACTTCGGCACCGGTGGGGCAGATTACGGCGCATCAACATTTGTGCAGCTGCTTCAGTTTAACCTCGGCGGTGGCGTGGTGGTGCGCCTCTGATTCTAATTCACCTTTTGTGTGATTATAGATAATGGTGAACTAGAAAGTCGTGCAAATCATTGTATAATATGCGGTTAGCCTAGTGATTTAGAGATAGTAGAATTCGTCAATTGAGTTACTTTGTATATACCTTGAAAATCCGGAATGGATTCCGTAATTTCAAGGTACATGATACAACGCCTTATACAGCAAGAGCTTACGAAGCGGATATCTTCTGTACCTGTGGTAGCGCTTCTTGGGCCGCGACAGGTGGGAAAGACCACGCTCGCGAAGTCTCTTAAGGTAGATAAGCCCCTTGTATACATAGATTTAGAGCGCCCATCAGATCTGGCCAAGCTAGTAGATCCAGAGCTGTTTCTTACATCTCATAGAGGTTCGCTTGTTGTTCTCGACGAGATTCATAGACTGCCGAATCTCTTCCCGTTGTTACGGTCGTTGGTTGATGAGCGCAGGGAGCTTGGCGAGCGATCAGGCCATTTCTTGATCCTTGGTTCGGCAACACCGGAGTTGCTACGGCAGGGGTCTGAGACGCTTGCTGGACGTATCAGCTATCTCGAACTATCGCCATTCCTGCTACCTGAACTGGGTGACGTAACCGATGAGGGCATCAGCAGACATTGGTTCCGTGGTGGTTTTCCAGAGAGCTACTTGTCGGATAGCGATGAAACAGCAATGCAGTGGTGCGACGATTTCCTAACAGCCTATGTAGAACGGTATATGCCGCAGTTGGGAGTTATGGCAACGCCGCAGCAACTACGCCGATTCTGTACCATGCTGGCTCATCAACAGTCTGCCACGGTAAACCTGACGAAGATGGGCAACGCTCTTGGACTCGACAGCAAAACTGTTCGAACGTACATCGAGCTTCTCGAGGGACTCTACCTTATCCGCAAAATCCCTGCGTGGTCTACCAATGTTGGCAAGCGTCTGGTAAAGGCCGCGAAATTCCAATGGCGCGATTCCGGACTCCTGCATGCTCTACTTGGACTTCGCAATATCGATCAGGTTATGGGGCATCCAGTTTGTGGACATTCCTGGGAAGGGTATTGCACAGAGCAACTCCTCAACTCTCTTCCAAAAGGCGTAATGACGAGTCACTACAGAACGCATGCAGGCGCAGAAGTAGACCTCGTGCTATCGTTTCCCGATGGACGCACACACGCAGTTGAAATCAAACGAACGCTCTCTCCGAAAGTCACACCATCACTCCTTGAGAGCATGGACACAATCGGCGCTGAACAAGCAACGATCATCATTCCATCCGGGACGCCATACGCACTCACATCTGCAATTGATGTACTGCCGCTTCCTGATGCGCTGCAGCGCGCCTGGGTGTAAGGGTGTAATGTTCTCTGCAATTCTTCGTAGAATTGCGTCTCACACAAATCTTGAATACCTAGCAGGGGGCATGTATGCACGTGTTCATCTTTTTTGCGCTGAGCTTTATGGTGGTAGCTCATGCGGCACTAGCCACCACATACTATGTAAGCCCTAGTGGCAACGATGCTAATAGTGGTAAGAGTCCGGGGCTTGCGTGGAAGACTGTGGGTAATGTTAACTCGCTCGATCTTAAGCCCGGCGATACTGTCCTGTTTCAAGGTGGTGAGACGTTCTCCGGCAATCTCTACTTCGATTCTGGTGATGGGAATGTGCCGGGTACTCCGGTGGTGATCTCCAGCTATGGTGGTGGACGCGCAACGCTAAACGCAGGTGATGGCTTTGGTATCTCGGGGTACAACACGCAGGGATTTCATATCTCGGACCTGATCGTTACTGGCTCGGGGATGAATACCAACACAAGAACGGGTATCGAGTGGTATGTGGATGTGCCGGGTGATAAGCGCTTTGCAGACATCAGACTCGAACGCATTGAGGTGCAGAAGTTTGGTAAGGTTGGTGTGCGCATCGGTGCATGGAATGGTAACACAGGTTATGATGACATGCTCCTGCAGGATCTCGTGGTGCATGATAATCTGCACGATGGCATTCAGGTATATGGCTATCCAGCACCGGTTGGTTATCCGCATAAAGGACTCGTCATCCGTGGCTGCGCTGCGTATCGTAATCCGGGTATAGCAGATCCGAAGTCGATCAAAGGAAACGGCATCGTCGTCAGCAATGTGGATAGCGCCATCATCGAATACTGTGTTGCCTATGAGAACGGCGAGGCCAATGTTCATTGTGGCGGACCCGGAGGCATTTGGGCCTACGATGCGAACAGAGTCACGATTCAGTTCTGTGAGAGCTATCGAAACAAGACGTCGAGCACGTGCGATGGACTGGGCTTTGATCTTGATGGAGGCGTAACGAATTCTGTTATTCAATACTGCTACAGTCATGACAATGCAGGGGGCGGATATCTCCTCGGACAATACGCTAATGCGCGTCCGTGGAGGAATAATGTCTGCCGGTATAACATCAGCGTCAACGATGGACGCACAAATGCTAGCAGCATTACGCTCTTCAAGGGCAGTCCAGAGTCCATTATGGACGGAGCACAGATCTACAATAACACCGTCTATACCACTCCGTCAGCAACGAATCCCACACACGGCGCGTTCCAAATCACGGAGTGGAATACCGGCATGCAGAACATTGCCGTGTATAACAACGTCTTCGTTGCCACCGGTGGAGCCCCGTTGATCTCTGTGCCAGCAAAGTACAGTGCCTTCTTTGCAGGAAATCTCTATTGGACGTCTGGTGGACCATTCAAGATTTTCTATCAGGGCAAGATGTACAGCTCTCTCGAAGAATGGCGCGGCGCAACAGATAATGAGCTGCTCAAGGGCATAGCAACGGGTACAACCGCCGACCCACGTCTTTCAAACCTTGGCACGGCTCCGATTGCCTGGCCACGTGTTGCCTCATCGATCGATGCGTATCGTGCACAAAAGGGTTCACCAACAATTGATAACGGAGTTGATCTTTCAAAGGCCGTAGGCATTGATCAGGGCACTCGCGATTTCTTTGGCATTGATGTTCCGTCGCAGAATGGATACGACATTGGAGCACACGAGTACTCCTCAACGGATACAGCGCGTAACAAGCCCCCTGTTATCATGCAGCTGCGCGATACAAGCATGGCTATGTCGTCTGTGCTCGATATCCCGTTCCGCATCAAGGACGAAGCCCCATACAAAGTGCTGTGCAATGTTACTGTCCCCCAATCTGTGCTGTTCCCACAGGGCTCTGCTCGGGTGTTTGGGAATGGACCAATTCAAGGATTGCGGATTCAGCCTGCCGAAGGAAAAACAGGTGTCGAAGAAATCATCGTTGGAGCAACGGATGAGTGGGATGCTACCAGCACGGTACGAATTCGTGTAACAGTTGGCTCGACTACATCGGTAGAAGAATATCACGGCAGTGCGCAGAAGATGCATGCATGGGTTGACGGAGCATCATTGCATGTAAAGGTTCCAGAAGGTGAAGCCGGAGCGATGCACTGTGAAGTTTTCTCTGCATCATCATCCGAGGTTGTTCAGAGCACAAGCCAAACGGTCACAGCATCCTCATCTGTGGTGAACATGCCGATTGATGGACTTGCATCGGGTGTCTACATTGTGCGCATGCAGCGTGGCAGCTCTGTGTTGACAGAGAAGATTGTTATCTGCCGTTAGATATCGGCACTAGGACTTTGATCTCGACGGTGCGGTTGTAGAGCCGTCCTTCGGGCGTAGCATTGTCGAACGGAGCTTTGACGATATCTGTTCCCTCACCAACGGCAAGTGCTGTGCTATGCTGCGTTGACGTAAATGCAGACTGTGTCTCGCGTACACGATCCTGTGCAAGCTTAAGATTGAGTTCTGCAGGCCCCTTGCGATCGGTGTATCCATAGATCTGAACAGATGCATTGCCTGGTAACAACGGCGTGATGTAGCGCTGGATGATTGACGATTGCGCAGCAAGCATACGCTGATTGTTGTACTGAAACTGCGTCAGACGGAACCGATACTGTATCGTATCGCCATCGGTGCGTCGCATGAACACTGTACGCGTTGATGTAGTGACAGGAATCCTTGCAGTAGCATCTACGTGACGTCCGTCACTGGCAGTAACATGCAGCGTAGAAACAATCTCCGATTGATCACGACCTCCAGTCATAGTGCACGCCGCAGAATCCAGCACATATTGCTGCATGGGGCTTGCAGCACCCTCTATCAGATGCGCGGCAGCAGCCGCGCATTGCGTTTCGAGTTGCCACGTGTGATCTGTTGAATCGCTCACGATGCGTGGCATAGCAACAAGCACTGGACGTGTGATAGAAAGGAGCGTGTCGGTTATTACAACGGGGTCGAGTACTTCTGTAACAGATGACTCCAGCTCCACACGTCTGTTCTCCTCGTGTCCGTCTGCGCGGTCTCGCTCATCGAGCATTGTGGTACTTGCAGCCGTGGGGGACAACACACCCGATGCGATAACAAGCCTCGATGTATCGATCTGCCACACGTCACGCAAATAGTTGCGCACAGCAACGACACGTCGCGTTGATAGTTGCACGTTGTTCCGCTCAACGCCTTGATTGTCGCAGTATCCTTTGATCGTGAGCTCCGCTTTCGGATACTCTACACGCATTCGTCGGCCAACGATGTTAAGCAGGTTGTAATAGAGCTCCAGTGTTGCCTTTGTGTCGGATGCAGATGAGGTATCAGCGAGCACAATGCTTGTTGCTGGCCTATAGGCTTGAGACTCGTCCCTCGTGAGTTGAGCATACTTGTCATTGATGTCAGCTGAACCACGTGCGAAGAAGATGAACGGCAGAAGCGAGTACACGCGCCTTCCGAGAGCTTGCGTAACATCGATTACTGCGGTGTCGCGCAGAGTGCTACTCCCAGATCGCGCCTTGAGTCTTAGCTCAGCTGCTAGGAAGCGCTCACGTGCGGGTGGCGGAGATGGCGGAGCAATAACAACTGGCTTGCTCTTGAACAAAACTGATACGTCGAGCCGGACAAGGCCGTAGGATAGCCCCTTGCCAGCTTCGCTTACGATGTTGGTAAGGGGCAACTCTGCAGACAACCGTGTTCGCAGGTCGAAACGTTCAGCTGCAACTGGTGTAATGCCAGCACCGACGCAGAACGTAAGCCACGGTTGTAGACGTGATGTAACGGACTCGGAGTAGACCAGACGCGTACTCGTACGAGTGTCTTCGAACACAGCACTGGCAGGTGAGAGAAGCTCCTCGCGCTGCTCGATATTGCCGCTGAGGATGTAGTTGGCGCTTATGCCACCGAAGAGATGTGGGCGGGTTGAGGCGTAGTTGCTGAGCAACCATGAGCCGAGGATTCGGCCTTCAAGACTAACCGACGAAAGCGAGACGCGCGTTTCACTTTCTGCACGAACAACCTTGGCATTGTCGTCGGTACCATCAAGAGCATAACCAACAAAGCTGGAAGAGGCCAGTGATGATGTTGCCGATGTTACACCAAGTGCGCCTTCCAGAGCAAGGTTATCGCTGATCCAACTCGTGTATTCTCCCATTATACTGCCCGCCCAACCTTGTGTTGGAGAGAGCAAGTCGCAGCAGGTTGGTATGCCAGGGAACGCAGCAAGCGTGGACACTGGGTTGAGATAGCGTCCGGAAATGCCAATGCTTAGCGGATGGATTCGTGTTGTTACTACATCGGCGTTTGCAACCAACGTAGTGTCTTGTATGCTAGCCCCATAACACATCGTAAAGCATGCCATAAGGCAGGCAACTGTATGAAGCAATGTGAGACAACGCCTGAACATCATTGCGTTATCATGACTGCGTGGAACGAAGATGTCTCGCCATTGCGCACGCTAAGCATGTATGCGCCTGGCGCAATGTCTGCTTCGATTGGAATGTCGATGATGCGCTGCGAGCCACGCAGCTTGGGGTCTATCGTGGTTGACCATATCCGCATGCCCTGAAGTGAAATCAGCTCGATATCGAATGGTCGATCGTTCTGCATGCGGACACTGGCCGTAAACGAACCGTTGCTCGGATTTGGACGAACACTTGTGATCGTAACAGCATTAAACACGAGCACTCTTCTCGTGTTCATCGGATTCATGCACAGTGAGTCAAGGGTAAGGGATCCATCGATACCACTGCCAGAGACCGTATCGCATGGCCAGTGCACAGAAACACTGTCGATGTTGAGCACAGTGCTGGCAGGAGATCCCACGAGTGCCTTGCCATGAATGCGCGTTAGTAACGTAGACGACAAAATGGGCTGCGTCGGAACAACTCTAAATCGCACGCGACGATATCGTTCGTTGTTGATCGTTACAACTCGAGATGAGAGAAGTGATCCGTTCTCTGCCGTGGGGAAAGGATCATACAGCGACTCATTATACTCGAGCGAGAATTCTACAGCGTCAGCTTTGCAGAGCACGCTGTCCGACGAACCCACAGCAGTGATCTCGATCGGCGCATCATCGCTTCGTGGGTCAACGCTAAGTAACGGGGCTTGCAGGACAATGCTTCCGCCTGATTGTGGTGGAGCTAGTGTGATGGCCATGCTCGATGTGCACCCGTTGGCATCGACAATGCGTATGGCATACGTAGTCGTGTAGCGCGGCTGCACGCGAGCAGTGAGCGATGATGTGTCAAGAATTGAAACGGTTCCGTCTGGGGCATCGGCAGAGCTCTCTGACCATGAGAATCTGTACGATCCATCAGGAAACGCTGTGCCGCCAGAGACGTTGGCTGTTATCGTACGCTCGGTGCACAGGCAGGTGCTGTCGGTTTCGGTAAGCACTACCACCGGACGAGGCACGATGTCGATGTACATGGAGTCTCTACGAGAACAACCATTAGCATCGGTTGTTACGCATGCTAACCAGCCTGATGCGTAGAAGGATGTAACGGCGGAGGCAGGAATGTTGGATGTAGAATCTGATCGTGAGTCAATGACCGTTTTGTTCGGCAATAGCCATCGATGCAGATATGGTGCTGAGCCATTGGAAACGATCAGTCCAACACGTGAAGGTTGCTCACCCTCACACACGCGCAAGACCTGAGCGTCGAACTGTAGCTTCAAAGAATCGCGAACGGTAACAACAACTGTGTCGCTTACCGTAGAGCCCCTTCCGTTATCGTCGGTTGCACGCAGGATGAACGTTGTTGTTCCCTGCGGCTTGAGAATTGCATTCCACGGCTTTGAAGCATCAGGAACGATACATGCATTGCGGGGCTCCCATGAATACACGATTGGCTCGCGTCCGCACCAAGCGGGCTCTCCGCGGCGCAGGTCGACTATCGTTGCATCAGAACCGCATATGGTTGTGTCGGCACCGGCTGATACTGTGCCTTGATTCCGCACACAGATCTGCACAGTATCACTTGATGAACATCCAAGAGAATCGAGTGCCACAACAACGATCTGCGTGGAGCGAGTAACCTGAATTGCAAGACTCTGCAGTGAAGACGTCCAGCCCGATCCAAGATCTGGCGTAGACGTCCAGCGGTACGCCAGTGGCAGGCGTCCACCCTGCGCGACTGCCTGGAGACGAACTGTGTCGGACGGGCAGACCGAATCCGTCTCACAACTACTGCTGGATTGAATGCTAACGGAAAATCCTGGCGAGGCTTGCAGCGTTGTTGCGGCAGATGATGAGCATCCATACCGTGAAGTAGCAGTAAAGCGAAGGACTGACCCTGCAGTAGAATCAAACGCCACAACGTATGGCCGGCGAATCGTAGAATCGTTTACCATCCAGCCAGGCGTCCACTCGTAGGTCATGCCAACTGTATCGCCGAGAACTTTAGGGTCAAGTATTATCGATGGACCTGATGTGCATGCGCTGTATGACGGATTTAGAGCAATTGACGGACACCTCTCCACTTGAACGACAACCGTGTCCTTTGAAACTCGTTGTGCAGCATCAGTAACCGTAAGGATGTACTGCGTTGTAACGTCTGGCTTGGCTATGGTGCGTGCGCTTGTCGACGAAACGGGATTCGACAATCCGGTCTTTGGCGACCATGAGTATTGGAAAGGGGGCGTGCCACACTGTGCATTGGTGCCAATCGCTGTTCCCGATGTATCTCGACAGACACACAAAAGTTTGTCTGGTCCAGCATTTGCATCTGGAACCGATCGCAACTGAATTGTGATCTCGAACTCCGACGTACAACCTACAGGTAGCCGCGAATCGGTGACTGTAACTACATAGACGGTTGTCACAGCTGGCCGCACACTGATCGTACGTGTATCGGCAGGACCAACGATCGACGTCATATCTCCTGACTTTACGCGCCATGCAAAGCGATATGGTGCAACGCCCCCTGTGATCGTGAGCTTATCACCGATTTGAATGGGCGGGTCATTCGCTCCAAGACAG
>JBIICY010000009.1:0-90463 GCA_044238605.1 Patescibacteria group bacterium | reverse complement strand
ACCTGCGTTGATGTACCATAGCTGCCGGCTGCAACCGCAGTTGAAGCGAGCTCTGGTGCGCCAACCACGCCCGTCTTGATATCGAGGACAAGTGCATTAAGATCGCCTGTAGCATCGATGTCTGATGATACTGCATCTGTCGCAGCAGAGATCTTTGATGCGCTGATTCGCGTTGTTGCTGAGGTGTTGATTGCCGTTGAGATGTGCTCTCCAGCAGTGGTCGCGATAGACGGGTTCGGATACGTGCCTGTGAGGTCGCCCCCTGCTGCACCACCCGGTGATGTGCCCGTGATTGTTACGTTCGACGCGCTTGTAAGACGTCCGTCTGCGTCTACCGTAAACTGTGGGATCTGTGTTGATGAGCCGTACGTATTGGCAGCGACCGTTGTTGGGGCAAGCTCTACCGGACCAACTACGTCTGTGCCCAGCTGCAGGTTCATCGTGTTGATGTTGCCTGTTACTGCCGCATCCGATCCGGCAACTGTTGAAGGCACAATCGTAACATTCGCGGCGCTCGTGAGGCGTCCGTCTGCATCAACCGCAAACTGCCCCACCTGCGTTGATGTACCGTAGCTGCCGGCTGCAACAGCGGTTGAAGCGAGCTCTGGTGCGCCGACCACGCCCGTCTTGATATCGAGGACAAGTGCATTAAGATCGCCTGTAGCATCGATGTCTGATGATACTGCATCTGTCGCAGCAGAGATCTTTGATGCGCTGATTCGCGTTGTTGCTGAGGTGTTGATTGCCGTTGAGATGTGCTCTCCAGCAGTGGTCGCGATAGACGGGTTCGGATACGTGCCTGTGAGGTCGCCCCCTGCTGCACCACCCGGTGATGTGCCCGTGATTGTTACGTTCGACGCGCTTGTAAGACGTCCGTCTGCATCTACCGTAAACTGTGGTATCTGTGTTGATGTACCATACGTGCCAGCACCTACCGTTGTTGGGGCAAGCTCTAGCGGACCTACTACGTCTGTGCCTAGTTGCAGATTCATCGTGTTGATGTTGCCTGTTACTGCCGCATCCGATCCAGCAACTGTTGAAGGCACAATCGTAACATTCGCGGCGCTCGTAAGGCGTCCGTCTGCATCAACCGTAAACTGCGCCACCTGTGTTGCAGAACCATACGTTCCAAGCGTTACTGCTGTGGAAGCAAGCTCTGGTGCTCCAACAACACCGGGCTTGATATCAAGCACGAGTGCGTTGAGATCTCCTGTTGCATCGATGTCGGATGCAACTGCATCAACAGCCTGCGAGATCTTCGCTGCAGTGATTCGCGTTGAGGCCGACGCATTGATAGCCGTTGAGATGTGTTCGCCTGCAGTGCTTGCAATCGCGGGGTTTGGATACGTGCCCGTGAGGTCGCCCCCTGCAGACCCGCCAGGAAGTACTCCTGAGATGGTCGTGTTAACAACACTAGTGATACGACCGTCTGCATCGACAGCGAACTGAGGAACCTGCATCGATGTGCCGTAGACCCCTGGTGTTACTGTGGTTGAACTAAGTTCACTTGCGCCTACTGTGTTGGCTGCGATCTGGAGGTTCATCACGTCGATCGTTCCTCCTACAGTGATATCAGATGCACCTGAGGTCGAAGGTTCAATGAGCAATGATGCTGCGTTGGTAACACGTCCCTTTGTATCAACTGTAACACGCGCAACCATTGTAGGGCTTCCGTACGTACCTGCCGCGACACCGGATGATGCCAGCGATGGATTCGGATATGTTCCTGTTAGGTCGCCCCCTGCCGGACCAGCTGGTGCTACACCTGAAATGGTGGTCGATGTAAGCCCAGTTACACGGCCGTCCTGGTCGATCGTAACGATCGGTACAGTTGTTGCCGCTCCGACGGGCCCGATTCCGGATGCATGCAGATTAGCCAGCTCATTAGCACCAACAGCGCCACTCTTGATTTGCAGGTTCATCGAGTCTAGGTGACCTGTAACCGTGAGATCCGATGCTGTTACTGTGCCTGGATGCTCGATCTTGGATGCATCGATGACGACCAATGAAGTAGAGTTGTTAATCGCATTGATGATTGATTCACCGGACGTTGTAACGTTGAGTCGCGGATTTGGATACGTGCCGGTGAGATCGCCACCTGCAACATCACCGGGTTTGAGTGCGTTGATGGGTGTTGATGTGAGCGTTGTAACACGTCCGTCCACATCGATGGAGATAACCGGAACATAGTTTTCATTTCCAACCGGACCGATCGCTGTGCCATGAAGATTTGCCAGTTCCGTGGCACCGATCACTCCGGCCTTTACTTGCAGATCCATTGAATCAAGCTTGCCGCTTACGCTGATGTCCGAGCCTGGCAGCGCTAGTGGTGACTCAATGCGCGATCCGTCGATCACGAGCGTCTGCTCGTTATTGATTGCAGTAATGATCCGATTACCCGCATTGGTGACATTGATCTGCGGGTTTGGATAAAACCCTGTAAGGTCACCACCAGCTACATCGCCGGGCTGCATGGCAAGCACGGGCGTCTGACGCAGCGTGCGAACGCGGCCATCCTGGTCTACGCTGATCACGGGAATCAGTAGCCCGGTTCCTTGTTCGGTAAGGGGCAAGCCTGGAATATCGACGAGTTCGTCGCTGCCTACGCGGTTTGGCTTGATCTGCATGTTCTGATCATCAAGCGTGCCAGTTGAGATGATATCTGATGCATCACCTGTGCGTGGACGGATAGCAACATTCATCGCTTGCGTCAGGCGTCCTTTCTCATCTACTGTGATGTGCGGTACATGTGTTTCATCCCCGTAAGTGTTTGCAACAACACCAGTTGTTTTCAGTGTTGGATTTGGGTAGAAACCGTAGAGATCTCCGCCTGCCGGACCATTGGGATCTCCCGGACCAGCTGGCACATTCTGTACGAACGTGATGCGTCCGGCTCTATCAACGGTGAACACAGGGATTGTGCCTACATCTCCATACGTGCCCGGGCGCACGCCCGTGGGGGACATTTTATCGGAGGTAACTGCATCGGCACGGATCTTCTCAGTTGTTACGGCTCCGTCGAGAATCTTCTGCGTCGTTACAGCATCATCAGCGATCTTACTTGACACAACGGCACCGTCGGCAATCTTGCTTGTGCTAACGGCACCATCTTGGATTTTGGGCGTTGTAACAGCTCCATTGCGAATCAGCGGATTAGGATATGTGCCCGTGAGGTCTCCACCGGCAGCATCACCAATCTTAATGGCGTCAGTCGTTCCACCAGTTGTTACCTCTCGTGGCGTCCATGCTGCATAGGTGGTATCCCACATCAGAACATGACCATGCTCGGCGCCGCCTCGGAGGATCTTGATTGGATCTACAGCCTGAATCGCAAGGTCAACATCTTTACTATTGACGTTGCGAACCTGCAGCGACCCGTCAAGAGAAATGATGCGCTCTACCGCTGCTGGAGTAGCAATCGTAAACCTGTTTCCCTGCTGCGAGATCAGCGTTGAGCCAGCCCCTTCCAGGAGAAGAGCTCCATCGGCTCCATTGATACTGCGCACAACGCCCGTTGCATCGGCGCTAAGGCTGTCGGCTATGCGTGCTCTATCGCTGTAGAGCGCATATGGCACGGCAGACAATCGCGTGCGGGGAAGCATTTCATCTTCGCCCCGAAGTTCAACAGCGAGCCAGTACGAGGTTGCAAAATCTACCGGCAAGGGGCTTGTGGATCCAAGTAGCGCATCGAACACGCCATTAGTGGTAACCACAGAATGTTGTTCCTCCCAGACTGCTATGCCGTCTACGGGAGTTGAGTATAACCTGATCGACAATTGATAGGTGCCGTCAGGAACGGCGTTCCCATTCGGCGTGATGAGAACCCCCTGGTAGGTAAACAACCGTGGAGGGGTTTGCTGCGCCGAAATGCCGAATACGGCAATGGTGGCGAGAACAAGTGTGACAATGAACAATCGCATAACTGCATGCTCCTCGATGTGGTGAAACGAAGTGTTCGAAACTCGCCTATGCCGCATCGGGAAATCATGACAGAGATCAGGGGACTCATTCGGCATGAGTCCCTTGTATTCGCTTTCAGGTCATTATCTTCGCAGATTCATTGAGTTTAGATTTCAAGGAGTTCCGCTATGTCTCACGATGCATCACATGATCACGGCGCACATCACGAGGTTGATCACGTAGAAGACACACTGGCAACACGTGCTATGGGAATTGTCCTGGGCATCATGATTGTCTTTACAAGTGTAATGATCCAAAAATCCATGGGATGGCATCCTGTGGTTGGTGGGATCTTCACAGGAGCCTTCGGTATGCTCTTCGGTGCTCTTGGTACAAGCGTGCGTGGTCCAATCACTGCCGCCATCCTTGGCTGGGCAGGCGGACTCGCCTTCTTCACGAGCATTTTGATGTTCTTCGGTCTGCGACTGTTCTAGTCGCCCATTATTTGTTACGACAATGAGATCCATATCATGGGTCGGCCCGAGTTGTCTGGCAGCTGCTCTTGCGGCCGTCCTGGCATTGTCGTCTTGCATGAATCCATTCGCACCCGCCCTCTCCTCTGGAGGGGGCGGTGCTGTTTTAGGGGATCAGCGCACAATCGAGGGGTTGTTTCAGAACTTCCGATATGCCTATGTGTTTAAAGACACCTTAACGTATGGTCGCCTGCTCGATCGCACGTTTACGTTTGTCTACCGCAACTACGATCAGGGCGTAGACGTAACATGGGGCCGCGATGAAGACATGCTGGCTACGCAGGGCCTTTTTAGCGCCGCACAGCAGCTGGACCTGGTCTGGAATGATGTTGTACAGGCGGACGGCGACAGTCTGCTCCAGAATATATCGCGCGGCTTTAACCTCACGATTACCTTTAATCCTTCCGACATTCTGCGTGCCCAGGGGCGTGTAAACCTGCGCGTAGCTCGTTCGGCCACCTCCGAACCGTGGAAGATCATTCGCTGGCGAGACGAATCGAATTACTTCTGATTTCCCGTTGGCGTTAAGATTGTCCGTATCTTTGTCGCTGCCCAAAACCCAAGATCGATAAGGATATGGCTCTACAACCCCGTCAAGACTACAGAAACATTGCAATCATTGCACACGTTGACCACGGCAAGACAACGCTCGTGGACCACATGCTGCGTCAGAGTGGCACATTCCGCGACAACCAGGTTGTTGCCGAACGTGTGATGGACTCCAACGACCTCGAACGAGAGCGTGGAATTACCATCATGGCCAAGAACGCGGCCGTCCGCTGGAAAGACTACAAGATCAACATCGTTGATACTCCGGGTCACTCCGACTTTGGTGGCGAGGTCGAGCGCGTACTTTCGATGGTAGACGGTGTTCTGCTGTTGGTTGATGCTGCCGAAGGCCCCCTCCCACAGACACGCTTCGTATTGCGCAAAGCTCTCGACATGGGGCTCCAGCCGATCGTGGTTATCAATAAGATCGACCGTGGCGACGCCCGTCCTGCAGAAGTGCTGGACGAAGTGATGGAACTCTTCATGAACCTTGGTGCTACGTATGAGCAACTGGATTTCCCAGTGATCTATGCCATCGGCAAACTTGGTGTTGCAAAGCTCAAGCTTGACGAAGAAGCGGTTTCATTGGATGTGTTGTTCGAAGAGATCATCAAGCACATCCCTCCTCCAACGGTAGACCGCGAAACGCCGTTCGCCATGGTGATCAGTGCTCTAGACTGGTCGGACTTTGTTGGACGTATCGCCGTGGGCCGAGTGATCGAAGGAACCGTAAAGGTTGGCGATAACGTGAACCTTATCAAGCCAGACGGTACACGCGAATCCAGCCGCATTACAAAAATGTACGTCTATGAAGGCATCGCTCGTGCTGAAGCTACTGAAGCATCAGCCGGTGAGATCATTGCTCTCTCGGGCTTCGAAAACGTCTACATCGGCGAGACAATCGCTGATTCAACGCGTACCGAGCCACTGTCGTACGTTAACATCGAAGAACCAACGATTGCCATGTATTTCATGGTGAACACGTCGCCACTTGCCGGACGTGAAGGCAAGTTTGTCACGACTCCAAAGATCCGCGAGCGGCTCTACCGTGAGTTGCGGAACAATGTTTCGCTTCGTGTAGAAGACACAGACTCCCCAGACGTGTTCAAGGTTTCGGGCCGCGGCGAATTGCAGCTTGCTATCCTGATCGAGACGATGCGACGTGAGGGCTACGAATTCGCCGTTTCTCGTCCGGAGGTATTGTTCCACCGTGATGAGAATGGTCAGCTCCTCGAGCCAATCGAACACGTAACCGTAGACGTGCCGCAAGACCATGTTGGAACAGTTATCGAGAACCTTGGCCGACGCAAGGGTGAGATGACGGCGATGACACCGAGCAACGACAGTGTTCGTTGTGAGTTCCTCACTCCAGCTCGGGGCTTGATCGGTTTCCGCACAGAGTTCCTTACCTCTACCCGAGGCATGGGAATCATTCACCACACCTTCGATTCATACAAGCCATTTAAGGGGGCTATCGCCGGCCGTCTCCGCGGCGCACTTGTCTCTATGGAGACAGGCCCATCCACTGCGTATGCGTTGGAAATGGTGCAGGAGAGAGGCATTCTCTTTATCGAACCTGGCCAACCTGTTTACGAAGGAATGATCATCGGTGAGAATGCTCGTGAAGACGATTTGAGCGTGAACGCCTGCCGTATGAAGCACCTCACGAACATGCGTTCAAGCGGCTCGGATGGTCTTGTGCGCCTTGAAGCACCGCGGCAACTTTCTCTCGAGCAGTGTATCGAATTCCTTGAAGACGATGAACTTCTTGAGTGCACTCCGGTGTCTGTTCGCATGCGGAAGAAAATTCTTGACACCACAATGCGTCAACGAGCAAAGAAACGCGAAGCAGCATCAATGGAGTCGTAGATACAATGCCCGGTCGAGTGTTCATGAGATGGGTCATACCGGCAATCCTGATCGGATCGGGACTTGTTGCCAGTGCCTCAGATGAACGCCACCTCTTGCGACTCAATCTCAAAAAGTACGAGACATACTCGTACGAGTGCGACGCGGTGATGACCACAGTGGCCAAGTATCGAAACTCTACAGAAGAACCCCAGACGTCATCAACTACCATGAACATGAACGTAACGTTGCGCGTTACAGACGTTGTCATGGGCCAATCGTCGCTGGCGTGCACGATCTCGGAGCTGCGCGTGATGCAGCGGGATGCCCCCTCATTTGAGTTGTCCTTTGTGGTGGATCCCACAGGCAGGGTTATCTCGTCTACGGCAGAATCCGACGATCCAATTGCCCGGCTGATCATGTCTACGATAACGCCGACGGAACTCATCGGCGTCCCCCTGCCAAAGGAGCCCGTAAAGATCGGTGCAACCTGGAGCACAAAGAAGGATGATACCATTTCGGTTGATGGTGCAGCCGGACGAGTCTATACGCAGGGAACGCTCACGAATACGTTCAGCGCTATTCGGGATACCTTTGGTCTGCCATGCTGGATAATCGAGTCTGCCACAAAGAATGTGCGTCAGTACGGCGATATCACCGCAGAAGGAATAGACTTGACAGTCTCGGGCACCGGACAGCAGTCGGGGAAGTCCTACATAGACGTCTCCACAGGAATGGTCATACGTCAGGAACAATCAATGTCTCTACAGTCAACTACGCGTCCTGTTAGCGATGAACTTGCCGAGCAGGCAACCCTTGAGATATCGACCACGCTCAACATCCTGCTCCAACGGAGAGCCATTCGATGAGGCTGATTCGCATCTTGCTGGCAACAGTATTCGTGGTTGTGTGTTCTTCTTCTATGCTCGTGGCACAGATGCGCATTATGCCTGGTGGAAAGAAGATTGTACTGGGCAAGGACACCCTATGTTTCCGGTATCACTTCGCTGTAGGTGATACACTGGTCTATTCTCTTGAATCTCGAGACAGCATCGACATTGAGCGCCGAGGAATACTTGCGAAGTCTCGCAGTGAAAAATTCCAAATCGTCTGCGATTCGGCTGTGGGTGGACGCTACACGCTGAGTATGACAACGCTTCGAGCCTCTGAGTATCAGGCTAACACGCAGGACACGGTTTTCCGTCCGGGGCACCCATGGGTTGGCCGAGTTGTAACAATGGTTATTGATTCGTTAGGCCACAGAATTGATCAGCGTAGCGGTTCTTCCCTTGCTGCAATGTGTCCAGGTGGTGCCTTCCAGCCCCTTCGACTCCCCATACTTGATTCCTCATGCGGTAGGCAGAATCAGAGCTGGCTGTCTGAGGATACCGTCAGTTACTCAGAAAATGCCGTACCATTTCCCGTTATGAACCAGCAAGTACTGTGGCGTGTTGGCGATTATCTTGATACGCTTGGACGGGCTACGAAGTGGATTATGTATTCCCTTACAGGGTTCGGTTTTGTAGACATGACGGCGAGCCAGCTGGCGATGCAGACCACATCAAAGGTTGCAGAGTCCGGGAGGATCGTCTTTGACAGATCATTACAAGTCCCACTGATTGCAACTATTCAGCAGGACAATCGGTTTACTGTCGAATCTGCCTCAGGCTCCCGCCCAAAGACCAGTGGCAAGCATCTCATGGTTGTCACCATGGAGCTCGACCGTCTGTCGTCCAAAGATCCCTCACGTCGGTGGTCGCGAAGTTCCGCAGCCCCATCTCGTGCCGGGAGACGGCAGCGTAAGTAACGAGTGAGAAACCTTCATTACGTTTTTTTGTCGGAAGGGACATGAAACACCACATTCTGCACGTCTTGCTGCTGCCTGTGATTGGCATGTGCACACTGCTGCATGCGCAAGAATCCGGCGAAGGCAAGCCCCTTACCCTGCGTGAGTGCATCGCCATCGGGTTGGATAAGAGCTTCGACGTACAGCAGCGGAGCGCATCAACCAAATCCGCGGCGGCCCGCCTTGTCAACGCATTCGGTGCCTACCTGCCTTCAGCCGAAGTAACTGCGAACTACTCACGGCAGCTCACGAATTTGCGTGAGCAGTTCTCGATCGTCAACGGCGTGCCCATCGTGGGCCAGCCCCTTCCCAATACCTACGGACTCAACGGCAGTCTGAACCTAAACGTCTTTGACGGATTTCGCAGAGAGTCCGAATACAGTTCAGCACAGGAAGACTTGTCTGCAGCTCGTTCAGATGTAGCATATACACGTGCTGCCACGAGATTCAACATCACCCGTCAGTTCATCGAGGTTGCACGTCGTAAACAAGTATTGAATGCACGACGCGAAACGGTTGGACTTGCTCAGGCAACCCTTGAACGCACAAGGGAACTTGTACGTGTTGGGCGCGGCACACAGCAGGATGTAAATTCTCAAGAAACCGAGCTCGCCAACCAGGAAGTTGGTTTGATACAGGCGGAGAACGATGTTGCAACTGCCAAGGCACAGCTGCTTGCAACGATGAGTGTGAACCCGAGTCAGCTTATTGATATCATCGAAGACGAACTTCCAGCCGATGTTACGCCGCAGTCTGTATCGGGAACACGTGCGCGGATAGGTAGCGAAGCCGAGGCAATCAGCAGGGCGTTCGCAGAGCGCTCAGATCTTGAATCTGCAAGTTTTCGCGAGCATTCTGCCAAATCACAGATCGGCAGTGCAGCCGCTGGATACTATCCTTCTCTTTCCGCAAGTGGCGGATATACATGGCGAAATTTCTCCATCGGTGATTTCGACAGACAGGGTCAGGTCTTTGCAGGCATCTTTATTCGCGTTCCAGTGTTCGATCAGTTCGCAACGCATCGCAACGTGGAGGCAGCAACGTTATCGCACACGCAAAGTCTGCTTGATATCGAACGATTAAAAAATCAGATACGTACCGACATCAGAAGCGCCTACCTGCAGCTTACGTCTGCTGAAAAGGGGCTTGATGTTACCGCACGCGCAATGTCCTTTGCAAAGTTCAACGCCGACGCCGTGCGCGAACGCTATAACGTGGGTGCATCAACGATGCTTGATGTGCAAACAGCTAACAATCAACTTATCACGGCACAGATCAATCGCATATCAGCCGTATTCACCTATCATGCAGCTGTTGCAGCTGTGGAATTTGCCATCGGTGAAATGGAAGGGAACCTCTAATGGCCAAGAAGTCACGCAAACGCTGGTTGTGGATCAGCCTAATTGTTATTGCCATTGGTATCGCTGGCGTCATGATGTTCTCGTCGGGCAACGAAGGCCCTATCGAAGTAAGCGTGGAGAAAATCCAGTCGCGCACCATTACACAAACCGTAAGTGCGATCGGAAAGCTGCAGCCCGAAGTAATGGTCAAGATCTCATCTGAGGCCAGCGGCGAAATCGTCTATCTTGGGGTTCGTGATGGTGCAACGGTTACACCCGGACAACTCCTTGTGCGCATTAAGCCCGACATGATGCAGTCCATGCTTGCGCAAACGCGGGCGGCTGCAGAGGCCACCAAGATGTCCATCAATGTTGCAAAGGCAGAGATCGATAGAGCAGAAGCAGATCTAAAGCGTGTAACCGAGCTCTACAAGAAGAGCTTTGCTTCGCGGGAAGAGTTCGACCGTGCCACGGCGGCCTATCAATCAGCGTCCGGACGCTTGGCACAGACACAGGCCGACTACGACCGTGCACGGGGCGCACTTCAGGAAACGCAGGTTAACGTAAACCGGACAACGATAACCTCTCCAATGTCAGGAACAGTTACCTATCTCGGTGTTGAGAGCGGTGAAAAGGTTGTAGGAACCGCCCAGATGCAGGGCACGGAGATCATGCGCATCGCAGATCTCTCAACTATGAATGCATGGGTAGACGTTGATGAAAACGATGTGGCCTTGATCTCCGTTGGCGATACAGCACGTATCAAAGTAGACGCACTCACGGATGTATCACTTCGCGGTGTTGTCTACGAGATCAGCCATTCTCCAAAGACATCGGGTCAGGGCACCCAGGAAGAAGTTGTAAACTTCCAGGTGCGCATTCGCATCCTCGATCCAGAGCATCGCATGCGTCCTGGAATGTCGTGCAGTGTTGATATCGAGACAGAAACCCGCAGCAATGTGCTCGCCGTTCCTATCCAATCTGTCACGGTACGCCAGGATGAAACAGCCACCGAGCCTGCCGAGGAAGAGAACTATCGCATGGAATCGCGTAAAGCCGACGGAGCAAAGAAGACAAACAAGCCAAAGAGCATTGTCTGGATCAACAAGGGAACAACTGTTGAATCCAGAGCTGTAGAGACAGGTATTAGCGACGATGGATACATCGAGATCCTTAGCGGAGTGCGCGTCGGCGAGCTTGTTGTCGCAAGTCCGTATCAGGCTATCAGCAAGCAGCTAAAGAATGGAGCCCAGGTGCTGGTAGAAGACCCCGCAGCTCGTAAAGATCGTTACCGTCAGATGCGGCAGGCGCAATGAGCAAGGCGATCATCGATATCGAGAATCTCGTCAAGCGCTATGAAATGGGCGATGAAGAAGTATACGCTCTCCGCGACGTATCGCTCACGATTGGATCGAATGAGTACTTAGCAATCATGGGTCCATCCGGATCCGGCAAGTCAACACTGATGAATATGCTGGGCTGTTTGGACACACCTACATCCGGCAAGTACCTCTTTAATGGGGCTAATGTTGCCGAGATGGACGACGATGATCTAGCCTCGATTCGGAATAAAGAGATCGGATTTGTGTTCCAGACGTTTAACCTTCTTCCACGGGCTACGTCTCTTAAGAACGTAGAGCTTCCGTTGGTGTATGCTGGTGTGTCTGCTGAAGAACGAACACGTCGCGCCATGGAGGCTCTTGCGAGGGTACAGCTCTCGGACCGTGTAAGCCACAAGCCAAACGAACTCTCCGGCGGACAGCGTCAGCGTGTTGCGATTGCTCGTGCAATCGTAACAGCCCCCTCCATCATTCTTGCAGATGAACCTACCGGCAACCTGGATACAAAGACGGGACATGACATCATGAACCTGTTTAGCGATCTCTGGAAGGCCGGCAACACGGTGATCCTCGTGACGCACGAAGAAGACATTGCCCAACATGCTCGGCGTATCATTCGCCTGCGAGATGGCCGCATTGAATCAGACACCGTAAACAACAACCATGCTTAGACTGTCTGAACTTCAGGAATCGGCACGCATCGCCGTGGATTCACTTCGTGTGAATCTGCTACGGTCGATTCTCACCACTGCAGGTATTGTAGTGGGTGTTGTTCTGGTGGTACTCATGGGATGGACAATCGGCGGACTCAATGCTGTATGGGAGCAGACAATTGCCATTATCGGTAAGGACATGCTCTATATCGACAAGTGGGACTGGACGGGTGGACGCAACTGGCGTCAGATAGATGCCCGCAAAGACATTTCGCTCGATCAAGCCATGCAGCTCAAAAGCAGAATGGAGTCTGCCGAATACGTTATTCCGTTGGCGCGTAAATGGGGCGGCTCGGTTGTAAAGGGCAATACCAGTCTGATGTGCAGTATCACTGGTACAACCGCCGACTATGCCAACACGTCTGCCGCAACAACACTCGATGGGCGGTTCTTCTCACCAACAGAGGAGCAATCTGCTTCGCGAGTCGTCGTGATCGGTCACGGTGTCTACAAGAGCCTGTATCCAGAGGGAAATGCTGTAGGCAACACCCTCAAAATCAATGGTAGTCCGTTCCGCATTATCGGTGTTCTGCAGAAGCAGGGCTTTCTGTTCATGGATTTCATCGACAATCAGGTCTTTATACCCATGATGGCCTTCCGGGCCGTACATGGGTTCTTCGACAGGAGTTTCTCTGTTGGTCTTAAATGCGGTAGCGAAGCTATGCTAGACATCGTCCGCACGGAGGCCATCGGACACATGCGTGCTATCCGCAACGTGCCACCCGATGCTGATGATGATTTTTCTATCAACGAGATGAAGGCCTTTGATCAGCAGGCCAAGAATATCCGCATTGGCATTTGGGTTGTTGGTATGGGGCTTACCATCCTTGCATTCATCGTAGGCTCTATTGGCATCATGAATATCATGTACGTGTCTGTAACAGAACGCACAAAGGAAATAGGTATACGCAAAGCCATCGGCGCTCGGCGTAGCTCCATTCTCGCACAATTCCTTATCGAATCTGCACTCCTCTGCATGGCGGGTGCCCTGATTGCCTTCCCTATCGCTCAGGGAATTGTCGCTGGTGCCCGGTTCCTGGCCGTTGATGTGCTCGAACAGGAATGGGCCAGTGTGATAAGCCCCCTCATCCCGCTGGATCTGCTGGGAATTGCCGTTGCAGTGTCTGTGGTAGTTGGACTCCTTGCCGGACTGCTTCCCGCCTTGCGCGCATCACGACTTGATCCTGTAGAGGCCCTGCGGTACGAACAATGAACATCCTCGAATCCATATTGCTTGCCTTTGATGCCGTACGCTCGCAGAAGCTTCGCTCGGGTCTTACGCTTCTGAGCATTGGGATTGGTGTGTTCGGCATTATCTCGGCTACGTCGATCATGGGGGCGCTTCAGCAGGCGGTAAACGGACAGCTTGCAGATCTTGGAGAGAACTCCCTGCTGATTCAGCGGACGCCGTCGATAAACTTTGGTACGAACTGGGCCAAGATGCGCCGAAGGAAGAACATCACATATCAGCAAGCAAAAGAGTTTCGTGATAAGATGACGTCGACCAACCTTATCACGATCTCCAACACAGCACCGGGTTACACCATAAAGGCCGGACAGGAATCATCAAATCCGGATGTGTCGCTTATCGGGATTGATGATCTGTATTTCGCGGTTAATGCAGTGAGTGTCTATGCCGGACGCCCCATCACCGAATCGGAAGTCAACACGTCGCGTCCGGTGGCAATCATCGGACAAGACATCGTGGCAACGCTCTTCCCAGCAACCGATCCTCTCGGACAACTCATTACGATCAAGAGTCAGAAGTTTTCAGTAGTTGGCGTCCTTGAGCCCAAAGGGGGCGTCATGGGACAAAGTCAGGACAACCGCGTACTTATTCCCATCACGGTGTTCAACAAGTACTACACCTGGGAATGGGACGCCAGTGTAGACGTTGCTGTAAAGGCAGCGAATAGCATGATGATTCCCATCACGGTTGACGAAGCAACAGGCATCATGCGAAGTCTTCGCAACGTAAAGCCGTGGGAAGAAAACAACTTCGAGCTCGATACAAACGATGCACTTACGGGTCAGTTCTCGGGCTTTACAACGGCACTGCTCGTGGTGGCATGGATCAGTGGATTGGGCGCTCTGGTGGCTGCCGGCATCGGCATCATGAACATGATGCTCGTAAGCGTAAAGGAACGCACACGCGAGATCGGCGTTCGCAAAGCACTGGGTGCTCGCAAGCGGTGGATCGTTCAGCAGTTCCTGATAGAGAGCATCACGCTGTGTCAGCTAGGGGGCCTTACCGGAATGCTCGGCGGCATTGCTACGTCGTGGGGTGTTACCGAGTTGTTGCGGTCTTTTAACATGCCAACAATCACCTTTGTCTTCCCTACCGGCACCGTTGTTTTTAGCGTTGTGATCTGCACCGTTATAGGTATTGGGTTTGGACTCTATCCTGCGTGGCGCGCGGCGAATCTTGATCCTATAGAAGCACTGCGTTACGAGTAACAGCATACTACGCGCTTCGTGGTATCTTCGCGTCATGTACGGACGCCTTCTTGCACCAGATATCGAACAGCTGATAGCTGCGAGAGACTTCGCAACAATTCGCGAAGTGATCCTGGACTTTGCGCCCGTAGAACTTGCAGACCTTGTTGCCGACCTAAAAGAAGAGAGTCGAGTAGTTGTCTTTCGGCTCCTTCCCAAGAACCTTGCAGCCGAGACGTTTTCGTACTGCGAGTTTGACACACAGCAGGAGCTTCTGCACGACATGGCTCGTGAAGAAGTGGGTGCACTGCTCAACGACATGTCTCCGGACGACCGAACGCAGCTCTTTGAAGACCTGCCCGGTAATGTTGTATCGGAGCTCATTAACTCGCTGAATGCAGAAGAACGCTCGATCGCGCTGGCACTTCTGAATTGGCCTGAAGATTCGGTCGGACGTTTGATGACGCCCGACTATGTGATTGTGAAAAAGAACTGGACCGTCCAGCAGGCCCTCGATCATATTCGGAACTATGGGAAAGATTCCGAAACGCTCAACTACCTCTATGTAACTGAGCACGGCACGCTGATCGACGACCTACACATTCGAGAACTACTGCTTGCCGACCCGGCAAGAAAGATCTCGGATATCATGAATTACTCCATGGAATCACTTCTGGCCACCGACGATCAGGAAACGGCCGTCCAGAAGTTTAAGCGCCTCGACAGATTTGCACTGCCAGTTGTTGATATCGACAACAAGCTTCTTGGAATCATCACCCTTGACGACGTTCTCGACATTGCCGAAGAACAGGCCACAGAAGAAATGCAGAAGTTCGGTGCTGTTCAGGCACTTGATGATTCCTACATTGATGTTGGACTGTTTGAGCTTGTCAAGAAGCGCGCCACATGGCTCGTAGTGCTGTTCTTAGGGGGCTTCCTTACGGCCATCGCACTTGATTACTACAAGACGCCCATTGAAAAGGCCGTGATCCTTGCACTCTTCCTGCCCCTTATCATTTCCTCAGGGGGCAATTCTGGTTCACAGGCGGCAACGCTGATCGTGCGCGCATTAGCACTGGGTGAGGTAACCCTATCGGACTGGTGGCGGATTATGCGTCGAGAGTTAGCCGCTGGATTTCTCTTAGGCGCATTGCTGGGCGTTCTGGGATTCTTGCGCTTGATGTTTCATGATCCCATCATGAGTCAGGGTCAGGACGTACGATACACAGTTGCAACCGTCATCGGCATATCGCTCATCTTCATCGTGATGGCTGGAACAATCGCCGGCTCGATGCTGCCGCTGCTGATGAAGAAACTCGGATTTGATCCTGCCGCATCGAGTGCCCCCTTTGTTGCAACGTTTAGCGACGTGATGGGCATCCTGATCTATTTCACAATCGCAACGGTTTTTCTCAAGGGCATGCTGTTCTAACAGTCAGAGCGTTACGACGCTAGCGTGTAGGCTGTAAAGGACGCTGCATAGGCCAAGGCAAACGTCAAGGCAAAGGCAAGTGCCGGCCATTTCCACGAACCGGTTTCTCTGCGCATGATGGCTATCGTGCTGATGCACTGCAGCGCATAGACGTAAAAGGCCAGAATGGAGAGTCCAACTGCAAGTGGATACTCCAAGCGCAGCACTGTGCGTAGCGACTCATCGCTCTCCTGAACATCAGCGGCATAGATCTGCCCCATTGAGCTCACAAACGTCTCACGCGCGGCAAACGAGCTCAGAACTCCCAGCGTGATGCGCCAATCAAATCCAAGCGGAGCAAATGCTGGCTGAATGGCACGTCCGATCTGTGCTGCATAGGATTGTTCGATCTGAATTCGTTCGGCCTGAATGGGGCTAGCTGCCAGCGATCTATCTGTTCGAGGCAGCTCTGTAAGAATCCACAGGGCGATGCTGAACACGAGGATCACCGTTCCGGCAGTTGTGAGAAAATCTCGGGTTCTACCGTAGACCGTAACCCACATACTCTTCCATGACGGAAGCCGATACGGTGGAAACTCGATGAGGAACGGAACAACCGCCCCCTTAAACATCGTCTTCTTCAACAGCAGGGCGATGAGGAGTCCGCTTATTGCCCCTAGCACGTAAAGTCCTGCCATAACCGCCGCCTGAAGCGAGAACACCCCGCCAATGGTTGCTGCTGGAATCAGGGCGCTGATAATCAACGTATACACAGGAAGCCGGGCAGAACACGTCATCAGTGGCGTAGCCATGATGGTTACGAGTCGGTCTCGGTAGCTTGGGATAATCCTAGCAGACATGATACCCGGAATTGCGCAGGCAAATGAACCAAGAAGCGGGATAAACGAGCGTCCCTGCAAGCCAAACAGCCCCATTGCTCTATCCACCAGAAAGGCCGCACGGGCCAGATATCCGCTTTCCTCGAGTAGCACAACAAGGAGATTGAGCAGCAGAATCTGGGGTAGAAACACAACGACAGAACCCACGCCGCCTATCACACCCTTGGATAACAGCGACTTTACGGTTGGGTCAAAGGCCTGCTCATCAACCAGCTCCTGTAGCGCTGCGATCCACCCGTCGATGCCATCCATCATGGGCTGGGCCCACGAGAAGATCGCCTGGAAGAAGAAGGCCATTACTCCCAAAAACACCAGGGTACCCCAGACCGGGTGTAGAAGCACGTTATCGAGACGCTCGCGCAGAGCATCAGGAGCACCTGAGGTCAGGACCTTTTCAATGAGCCTGTTCGACCATGCAAAACGCTGCTCAATCGATGAGCCGTGTAGGTTTGTCTCCTTCGGCATGCGCCAGGCACCCGACACCAGCGCCGCTCTGAGCTCTGCTACACCGAGCCCCTTTCGACCAACCACCGGGTAGACATTAACGCCCAGTTCGTGCAGCAAGGTTATGTCATCGAACACTCCACCGGCCGCCTTTACGCTATCGACCATCGTTACCACGACCATTATCGGCAGGCCAAGTTCGGCTAGATGACTAAACAGTACGAAGCACTTTTCTGGGTTCTGTGCATTCACGACCAGCAGAATTGCATCCGGTTTCGGTATCACATTGTGGCGTCCGGAAAGCACGTCAATAGTTAACTGCTCATCCTCTGAAGCCGGATCTACACCGTAAACACCAGGTAAGTCAATTAGCTCAAGTCGTTGATTTTCAATGCTTATAGTGCCAACCATTGGCTCGACTGTAACGCCAGGGAAATTGCCTACCTTTTGAGACAAACCTGTTAACTCGTTGAAAAGCGTTGACTTTCCAACGTTCGGCGTCCCAACAAGTGCTATGCGTTTGGGCGTGCTCATGCCGCCTCTGATACGTGAACTGGTAGAAGCTCTACATCAAGCTGAAGTTCAGCTGAAACACGTATCCCAATGCGAGCTAAGCTAGTTGCCAATTCTATCGGGCCAGAAAAAGGTGCCTTGCGAATCACCGTGCACAGCACACCCGGGACAAGTCCTAGCTCTTTTGCCCGACGCACGGCAGACTCCTCCCCTTGGATACCAAGGATCCTGCATCGCCTTCCGACTGGAATAGCATTGAGTGTCATAGTCCCTTATTTGGATTCAGTCCAAATATACGGGAATAAGCGTTACGGGGCTTCCTGTTCCTGCTCAACAACCCTTTCCTTGGGCTTCACCTGAATGGTAAACGTAAGCCCGATCGAATCGAGGATCTTGACCATAGTGTCAAATCGGGGTTTCTTACCCGGACGGAGAGTTTTATATAGGCTCTCCTTGCCGAGGCCTGATCGTTCAGATATCAGATTAATGCCAACCTCACGTGAAACCAGCTCCAGTGCTTTCATGAACAATGGCGATCCACCTTCACGGTAAGCCAGATCTAGAAACTCAGCGACGTCTTGCTCGGTCTGTAAAAACTCCCGCGCTTGAAACTTCCGCAACTCAATGTTCATGTCTTTGTTCCTTAAGGTGTTTCATAAGGCGTTGTGCATGCCGCACGTCAGAATCTTGTCTGTGCTTTGTTCCCACCAGCAAAATCACTATCGACCCCTCGTACCAGCAGTAATAGACCCTGACGCCAGGACCCTTATGAATCCGTAGTTCAAGAAGTCCCTGACCTAGTGCACGGACATCAGGAAAATGGCCCAATCGCATTAGTGTGATTTTACTGTGCACCACTCTTTGAAGTGAATCTGGCAAAAAACGTATAACCGACTCAGCCTCGGACGTAAGATAAAGATTGCAGATGAAATTATCCATTGGGATATTTTTTATCCATTAGAACACTTAATGTAAACTCCTCTTGTCTATTGCTATGTGTCACGTATGAGCAGAAATGTGACATCAATAATTGAACACTGGATCGTATTTTACATTTCGTATAATGCTTCGATCTCTGTACATAGATCTTAACTCGTACTTCGCATCGGTGGAACAGGAAGTCCATCCCGAATTGCGAGGGCGTCCTGTGGCAGTGGTGCCGGTGATGGCCGACACCACATGTGCTATTGCAGCGAGTTACGAGGCAAAGAGGTTCGGCGTCAAGACTGGAACAATGATTGCCGAAGCCAAGAAAATGTGTCCGGATCTAGTTTTGGTGCAGGCACAGCACACACTGTACGTGGAGTACCACCATAAGATCGTGGACTGTGTAGAGCGGGTGATTCATGTAAAGCGTGTGAACTCGATCGACGAGATGGTATGCGACCTTACAGGGTCTGCACGAGCTGAGGAACATGCCTTACACATTGCGGCAGATGTAAAAAAGGCAATCCGCACTGATGTTGGAGACTCCCTACGATGCAGCATTGGAATTGCCCCCAACGACTACCTTGCAAAGACTGCCTCTGATATGCAAAAGCCCGACGGGCTCGTTGTTCTGCGCGAGCATGAACTGCCCCATGCACTATACGGACTCGAGCTCCGGGACCTGTGCGGCATTGGCAGAAAGATGTACGAGCGCTGTTGGAAGCATGGCATCTACAGCGTTGAGATGCTCTGCACTGCCACCGAACAACAGCTGCGCGACGTATGGGGCGGCATCGAGGGCGAGCGCATGCATGCCCGCCTGCGAGGTCAGGACGTGCCGTATACAGAGACACAGAAGTCAACAGTAGGACATTCGCACGTACTGGAACCCATTCTGCGCTCCCGTGAAGGGGCTTGCGGGGTTCTGCATCGATTGTTGCAAAAGGCTGCGATGCGGCTCCGACAGTACGGGCTTGCTGCTGGACAGCTGGCAATTCGACTTCGGTATGTTGACGGAAGGCGCTGGAAAGACGAACGAGACATCACTCCCACACAGGATGTGATTCAGCTTACGTCTGTTATGAGCTCTATGCTGTCGTTGATTCCACCCGATGGAACACCGATAAAGGTATCGCTTGCACTGAATAAGGTAGCCCCCTACGATTCCATTCCGCAGCCCTTATTCGAAAATGTGGGTCCTGCCCGCAATGCCCTGAACGATTCACTCGATGCCATCAACAAGAAGTACGGCAAGAATACGCTCTACCTTGGAACTGCATGGAATGCTCTTAGCAGCGCGCCGATGCGCATTGCCTTCAATCACATTCCGGATCTAGAGGTTGATGACGACGAATAATCGAACCACGTCTGGTTGTAGGGTGTTCGGTCCATCGCGTTGTTTGGATGCCCCTTTACATAGGGCTGTATAAAGCGATAGTCTTCGTCGTTGAGAATAAGTAGCATTGGCGCGTCGTGTATGGCAATCTGCTCTGCCTGACGGTAGAGTCGCATACGTTCTGCGTGATCGGTGGTTGTAAGCGCTTGCTCAAAGATTCTATCAAATGCCGGATGCTGATACCGCACAGAGTTAATCGGCGAATCTCCCCCGTCCTTTGGTACGAGCTTACCGTAATACAGATTGAGAAATGATTCTGGATCGGGATAATCGGCAACCCAACCGAGACGGTAGAATGGTGCTTTGCCTTTGTCAATATCAGTAAGGTGCTGCGCAAACTCTACCTGCATCAGTGTAACGTTGACGTTGAGGTGCTCCTTAAGCATACCCTGGATGGACTCTGCGATAGACATGTTCCGTCCGCCCCCAGCATTCAACTGCAGCGTAATCTGAGGGAAGCCCTTACCGCCGGGATACCCTGCCTCTGCAAGCAGCGCTCGTGCCTTTGCGGGATTGAACGAATACCCTTCAACACTATCGGATGCATACCCCGGCATGGATGGTGGCACGATTCCGTGATGGGCTGGACCAGCGGCCTGACCCTTGAGCACGTAGCGTATGATTCGATTGCGGTCTACGGCATAGTTAAATGCCTGACGCACCCGTACGTCCCGAAAGACCGGATCGGTATTGAGAAACCCATAATACTGCGTGGCCAGAGCGGTCTTGTGAAGCAGAACAAACTTGGACCATTTTCCTCGCGGACGTTTGTATTCATCGACGATATCTGCGAAGTACTCGTTGGGGATTCGGTAACTCTCTTCGAGCTTGCCGGCAGCAAACTCAAGCAGCTGCATTTTATCGTCTTTCATAAACGAGAAGCGTATCCCGTCGAGGTACGGGAGCTGATTGCCAAAGCTATCAACAGCCCAATACTTGTGATTGCGCTTCAGAATACAGTGACGGTCTGGCGACCACTCAACAAACGCAAAGGGTCCAGTTCCAACAGGATGCTGAAACAGATCGCGTCCATACTTCTCAACTGCCTCATGCGGTATGATGCCAAATGATGGTTGAGTAAGCGTATAGATGAACGGGGCAAATGGCTTTGTTAAGATGATCTGAAAGGTGGTATCGTTTACAGTAACGAAGCCGCTTACGCCACGCACACTTGGCTGCTTCCCCATCCGGCTTGCCTGCCGCGTTGCCTCGTAGTACTCTGTAGCACCAACAACCTTATCTCTGAGATATGCATCATTCCGTGTTTGTTCTCGCACGTCTACAAGACGCGTAAATGAGTACTTCACATCATGTGCGGTGAGCTTACGCCCCTTTCCATTGGGAAAGCATGGATCATCGTGAAAGTACACATCGTTACGAAGTGTGCAGGTGTACGTGCGCCCGTCGGGTGAAATCGTCCATGATTTCGCGATTTCTGGTACAATGTTCAGGTCTGCATCGAACTCGATAAGCTGCTCGTAGATATTGATCGCCACATGTCCGGACGTAACATCATTGATCCCCACTGGATCGAGTCCGCGCAGCTCGCCGGTTTCGTTCTGACGATAGATGCCCCCGTAGTTGCGTCCACCGCGTGCCGGACGCAGCGTGCCTTCGGGCTCTCCGGGCTTGGTGCATCCAAGGGCCGCAAGAACAGTCAGCAGACAAAGCCAGCGGTGCATCATCCTAACCTATTTGATGGGTGTTTCGATCTCGATCTGCACCGTGCGGGAATAGGAGCGTCCCTCCGGAGTGTCGTTATTGTAGATCAACGTATCAGACCCGATAGGATCTATCGCAACACGGTCGTCGGCAACTCCGAGCACGCGTTGAGCTTCGAGACAGCGCTTGCGCGCAAGATTACGATTGTACTCTGGGTTACCCGTTCTGTCTGCGTAACCAACGATGCGCACTTTGGACTCAGGCTGAATGCGCGCCTTGACCTTTTCCATCGTGCGTTGGTTTGCTGGACTCAACTGCGCACTGTTAAAGTCGAAGACAATAAGTGAATAGCGCTCGATCTGCTTTCCTTCTTCACGCCGCGAGCGAATCATCTGCAGTGTAACGTAGTCTATTGCAAGTGTATCGCGAGATTCGATCTCACTGCCGGCGGCATTGGTAACGGTGTACTTGGCGATAAGGGGCTGATCGCGGCGCGGCCGTGCAAGTGATGTTGCAGGATCCCACGCGTATTCTGCTACCGCGCCTTGTCCATCCTGGACAGCAAGCTGACGTCCACCCTGCTCAAGAGATGACCTCCAGGCCGTGATCTCGTCGGACTCCGTAACGCGCGGACGAACAAAGAGTCCCCGTGGCGTATAGGTAAGATCCCGATCTCGAAACTCAACAGGTTCAAGAATCGAGAGATCACTTGCGGCAATTTCAATTCTCTGATTTTCAGCACGTCCATCGGGCGTAGAAGAATTCGCAGGCTGTGGAGGCAGGAGTCCGGCCTTTACCACAACACGCTGCGGCTCAATACCCCATGCGGATGTGAGATAGCCGCGAATAGACTCTGCGCGAGCCCTCGTGATTTCTCGGTTACTCTGTTCAGCCCCTTGATTGCTGCCATAGCCTGCAACGGTGATCTTTGCATCGGGCTGCAGGCTCATGCGCTGACCAATGATGTTTAGCAGGTTGTTGTATACCGAGAGTTGATTACGTGTAAGACTTCCCGACGAGAACATTCGAACAGTAGATGTGTCCAGGATGTTTTGCGTGGTCTGTGCAAGGTTCGCAGAATTTTCAGCGAAGAAGATCTGTGGCAGGATCGGATAGCTTTCTATCACGTCCATCTCCTCAACACGCAATGCAGGCGTCTCAACCGGCGTGCCGTCTGCGCCCCTGCCGAGGATCTCCACAGTAAGCCCGGGATCGAACGGACGCGGTATCTTCCTTGTGTAGGATTCACGAATTGTGGTTGTGGTAAACAACGTGTCGGCAACCCGCTGTGACTCTTCCGACACGCGTTGTTCTGCAAGCTCGATGTTTGGACTTGTAATACCCTTTGTTACAATTGTTGTAGTATCACGAACGTACACGGTATCGAAACGCTCTATCGCCTGAATCGGCTCGTACACGCCTAATGCAACGGCAATTCCCGCGTGCACCGAATGAACCTTCCAGTCTACCTCTGCCACCTTCGTGATCGGATAGTAGTAGCGTGCATCGAGTCCGAACCGGTATGACCTTGACTTCCACAGCTCGTAATACGCACCGAGCGCTGCATGCAGGTTAATCGTTGTTGCTGTGGGGATTGCACCCGACTGCTGATTGCGTATTGCAGATCCATCTGCAAACACATAGCCCTCTGGAGAGACAAGTGTTTCCTGTTGGTCAAACGTTGGGCTCAGTGCATACCCTGCACGCACACCGCCAATAACCCATAGCGAGCTGCTCAGCTGATACCTCAGCACAGGCTCTAGGGAAATGAGCGATACGGCGGCATTCAACGTGTGTTCGACAATCACATCTCGCCTGTCGGCATTGCCTACTGGACCATCCACTAAAACCGGTTCATTGCCGATTAGCTGTCGAAGAGCAAACGAAGCAGACATTGTGCTGAAGCCAAGACGCGCATCAAGCTCGAGTCCGTCGGATAAGCGTACCTCGCTCAGCGCACCAACAGCGAAGCCGAGAGCAGAGGTGTTATCAAATGCGGTACAGCACGACGTATACCCCGGCAATGCTCCAAAGCTTGCGTTGTGCATGTTCAGCAAGCCGCCTGCATAGCCCCCTACCCTGTATTTGAGTAGCATTGATTGACCAGTCTGCTCATCCATATACTTTTCCTGCGCGTGAGCACGAGATGGTGCCAACGCTAAACAGGCAAGAATCGCAACAAGTACGTGCGTCGTGTTCCGTGACAGTGCACTCATGTTATCTCACCACGGAAAGGGGCTCTACACGTCTACGCGTAGGCGATTCGAGAATAATCTGGTACAAGCCAGCAGAAAGTTGGTCTGTGTCAAGGGGCAGCTCGCGCAGTCGATCCCTCATATCATGCTGCCATGATGTACTCCAGAGTACCCTTCCGGCAGCGTCCACGACACGCACTGTGTGCGGTCCGCGCTCATAGGCTTCTACCAGAATCGTCGCTTGATCACGTATCGGGTTTGGTAGTGCGCGCACAGAGAGCTTACCTGCGAGCGCAATGAGACGCTTGCCCCCTGCCTCGCAGACTTCACTTACTAGCCAGCCATTCTGTGTATAAAGACGTGGTGTAACGGATGTGATGTCGATCAAAGCTGTGTCTATCGTGAGATCCGTTGAGTCGATCGGACCGAGCGTTGCATCTCCGAGGAGTTCACAGACAAGTGACGAGGAGCCATCGAGCACGGCCTCGCGCACTGATACATCAATCTCCGTGTATCCGCCTACAACTTCATTGCGTGTGATAACGCCCCCAGCAATTCCCTGAACATGGAACAGGGACGAAGCCATGCGTAGCGTCATGTCGATGTTCACGCTGTCTACGCGTGTGGCCTCTCCGCTTATGGAGGCAATGATCGGCAGACGTATGTCGCGCGAGGTTGGATCAAGAACTGCCGTTGGTGCTTTCAGCACAACATCAATAACTACGCGTCCAGTACCAGCAACGGCGATAACACGTTCCTCACGGCATGGCTTATCCAAGATGATCATGATCGAGTCTGTATAGTACAGTTGATCACGGGGCTTAAAGTCGATAACAACATCCAGCGAACCACCAGGCGGAAGGCTTAGGGGCGCAGCTGGCTGTGAACGGACTGCGAACACACTTGCTGGACCCGACTTCATGGCGATGGCAGATATTGTGAGATCGTCGACTCCGGTATTAAACAACGTTACTGTCTGAGTACTGGTGGAGGTAATACTTACGGCACCAAAGACGATGCTCTGCGGATTGATTGGCAGCGATGTCCGGCGCTCTCCACGCAGCTCGGTATTAATATTTACCAGCGTGTCGTTTACTCGCGCAACAACAGTTGCCGTAGCAACCTTTACACCGTCGGTCGAGGCCGACGGATCAAATGTTACATACAGCACGCGCTGTTCATTTGGATTGAGACGTTGGTTCTGGACGATCGTCGGATTTGTGCACGTAAACGCTGAGGCATCGGCGCCAGATATGCCAGCAAATCGAACAAGGTCTATCGGGAGGCTGCCATTATTGACGATTACAATGCTGTCTGTTCGAGAACCGCACTCTGGGATGATACCGTAGTTGATCTTCTGTGATGCGTTAACCGACTCAATACCACCTCGAGCACGAACAATAACGATCACCGTGTCGAGACATGGTTCGTCGATAAAGAATCGAATCGTGTCAGCAACCGACTCTTCGGCGCTGCATGTGTAGGTGAACGTAAACGGCTGGCTGCCCCCTGCCGGAATAGTCACGGGAACCGTCGCTGCCGATGTGCGAAGTGGAGATGAAGAGCCAACTCCAACAACCTTCACTGGCAGTGCGCTGGTGTTCGTGTACGTTTCAACAACCGATGCCTGCGTTCCAACACGGGCAGAGCCCAAATCAACAACGCGCTTGCCATCTACGTTAACCGTTGTGCGCTGTCCATTGAGACCCACATTAAGAGTCTTGAGAGTTACGTCGTCTGTACGAATCGAGAGCATGGCCGTCTTGATGCCGTCCGGACCAAACACACCGAACAGCGTAACGCAATACGTGATCGACGCGCCGGGGGCAAGGACGGAGTCGCCGTTAGGCCCGCTCTTCCAGCTAAATGAGTTTGCATGTATACCATTTATCACTGGCGGCGACAACAGCGTGAGCGCTGTTGTGCCCTTGTTTGTGATCGTTACACACTCGGTAACGCTATCGCACGCCGCAACAACTGGAAACGACAGCGAGGTTGGAGAGATAACTACGTTTGAGGGTACGCCTCGTCCGGCAAGAGGAACATTCAACGAGTCGATACAGCTGGTAAACGTTGAATCTCCAACGAGCCGCATGATGTGTGTGTACGAGCCAACGGCCGTTGGCTCGAATGCCACAGTCATTGTTATGGCCTGTCCGGGCTTGAGGTCAACCGGAGGCACTGGGTTTGACGAGACCACTCGGAATGGGGCTGGCAGCGTGGGCAGTTTGTAGATACTGACATCACTTGTGCCCGTATTGCGCACCTCGTAGATCGCTTCCTTGCGGTCACCAATGCGAACATCACCGAACTGTCCGTTACCGATGAACGTCATCGATGATTCCACACCGATATGCTTTACCCAGATCGTATCCTGGGTAGAGCATTCTGCAAACTTTACGATGATCGGTACGATGTAGGTGCCAAGCTGTTTGGCCGTGAAGTTTACAAGGACGTATCCAAAGCTGACAGAGTCGTTCAGGGCAATAGGTGTGTTGGCATTAACCGTTATCACGGCACCGTCATTCGCCGCGAAACTTGTCATGGTAAGCCGCCCCCTACCAATCTTCCGAATCGTGATTGGCTCGGTGATGGGCTTGCCAATACAGACACGTCCAATGTCGATAGTGTCTCTGTTAAGTCCACGCCAGATATAATCGATCGTAATCGCACCCACATCTGCCTTCATCGGCGCACGGACAGAGCTGGTGTCATTGAAGGTTACAACAAGCTCTGCGTTTTGCGGTCCGGCAGGGAGTGTAAGTGCATTGCTGAAACGCACCACTGCAAAGGCTGAGTCTCCTGCAGGGATCGGATTTTTGTTTACGCTTGAGACCACCGACCATTCCGTTGCCGGATTCATTGTAACCGAGTTGATCTTCATGGGGCTCGTGGTAAGGTTACGAACCCACACGGTGTCGAGTAGAGCTACACCGCGGCACGTAAGTGCGCCGAGGTCTACGCTGTCTACGCGTATTGGTGCAGTTATTACAACCCGAACGATAAGTGAACCTGATTGTGACAGGACAATTGTTGGCTCAAAGGCATAGGGTATTGTTTTTGGGTTAACGACTTCCTGCGCAACGACAACGTAGAACACAGAGTCGATGCCTGGCCACGTCATGTTCAACGCCCAATAACGAGGGATTGCCCATGTGGTTGAGGGCGACACAATCTGCTGCCATTGACCGTTTTCGGGACGCATCCAAACGTAGAGTCCATTAGCACCGCGTGTACCCTCAATACTGCTCGTGCGAGCAAAGCTCTCGCGTGTATGTATGGTAGGGCCGCTAAATGCAGAACCTGCAAGTCCGACCGGTCCGTCGTACCGTAGCCGCCCATCTCCCCCCGCAAGATGTGGATCCCCAGCCGTTGCATCAGAACCACCAGCGATATCTCCTTTTAGAAGAACACTGCTTGACTTTTCGCGTATCCCTATGATCACCCCGCCACCAGATCCGCAGCCACCCTGCAGGGCCTGACGCTGCGGAACTCCACCTCGTGAACGTATAGTAACGTTTGTTACGTCTTGCGCATGCACACTGATGGCACCGCCACCGCCGCCGCCGCCGGCTCCGATAGACCGTGCAAGCTCGGGATTTCCACCAGCACCACCAGATCCACCTGCTAGGGGCATGATGAATACGTTACCGTGCTGAAAACCACCGTTTGTAAAGCCTGTTTCACTTTCGCCCTTGGTGCCGTAACCACCGCCACCACCACGTTTGCTTTCCTGCGTGCCCGATCCGCCGCCATTGGCGCCGCTTGTGTTGCAGGTAAGCCGGTCGCTGCATCCAACGCCGCTCTGACCGAACGGGTGGCCCGTGCCACCGCCTGCGTTTTCGAATGAAGTTGTTACTTCTCCGCCCAGCACGCCATTCAACGAACTGGATCCACGTGTGGTTGTGCCCGCTGCAGGCAAAGCTTCTCCCGAACCAATGCCGGGCTTCTTGCGGCTACGATCAAAGTTATACCCGCCTGGGCCGCCCCCTGTGAAACCATCGCCACCGTCGGTACCCTTGTTGTTGGAGAGGTTAAAGTTTGAGAACCCGCCACCGCCGCCACCGCCACCGGGACCTCCAGTAAGGCCAACGCCTGAGGCGTCGATGGAGGTTTGATCAGCAGTTGCGATGCTTGTGATACGTCCGGTTGCGATCAACGTAAACGGAAGAAACCCCTGATTACCAGCAGCTGATGGATCGCAGTCGTTTGTTGAAACCGTGTACGTTCCCGTGCCAAGCACGAGAGAGTCTACGATCATGGCACCTCTGCGAGAGCGTTTGCCAAGTTGACCTTGGCCCAGAATTCGCTCAGCGCGTGCACTTACGTTACCCAGTGACCACGGCTTTACGATGTAGATGGTGTCGATGTTCGATGCAACGCCGTTAACGACCACGCGCACCGGAATACGGTACTGAGATTCGAGCAGCGTCCAGTCGGAAGAATTCGGAACAACCGAAGGGGGCACAAAGAACGTTGTGGAGATCAGCCTGCCCGACCATGAAACCACAAGCGGACTCATCACCAGACGTGATGTATCTGCCGGACGCACACATTCAATGCGCACCGCACTGGTGCGCGTATTCAAGTGTACCTGATCTGTACCATACACACCTGGCGATGCTGCAGGAGCTACAAACTCCACATACACACCAATCCCTGGTGCGCATACATCTGGGGTAAGGTAGGAGATAATCGGCTGGGCAGATAGACTGCGAACACCTGCAATGACAACAGCCAGGATGAAGATGATTCGACGCATCATGCTCATATAGTGGCGATAACCTTTAACTCAACAGCAATTGGAGTTGGCAGTGCACCAATCTCAATGGTTGTGCGGCATGCATCTATGCCGGCAAAATGCTCAGCATAAAGTGCGTTAAAGGTCTTGAAGTCTTTCTTCATGTTGGTCAGGAAAACCTGCACGTCAACAATGTTATCCCACGACGATCCAGCATCTTCGAGGATGTACCGAATGTTACGAAACACGCTCAGCGTCTGCTCCGTGATGTCGTACTCAAGTATCGTTCCATCCTCCCCAAGTGTTACCCCAGGAATAACCTTTGTTCCGCGTTCACGTGGACCTACTCCACTTAGGAATAGCAAATTGCCTACACGTCTTGCATGGGGATATGCTCCGACGGGCTCTGGTGCACGGTCTGAATTGATAACGATCTTTTCCATTGATTCCTCTGTCATAGCTGCAGACAAACATTCTTCGGTTCGGTAAAGAACCGCAATGCTTCGGTTCCACCTTCGCGGCCAACACCGCTTTGTTTCATGCCACCAAACGGTGTGCGCAAATCACGCATCAGCCATGTGTTGATCCAGACAATACCCGAATCAAGTTTGTGTGCTGTTCCATGGGCTCTGTTGATGTTCGTTGTCCATACCGATGCTGCTAGGCCGTATTCTGTGCTGTTGGCCATCGCGATGGCTTCTTCATCGGTATCGAACGGGATAAGGCATGCAACCGGACCAAAGATCTCTTCCTGGTTCACCCTGCACGAACTTGAGAGGCCCTCAATCAGGGTTGGTTCAATAAAGAACCCTCCTGCACAACGTCCTTCAACATGCTTCCGCGAGCCCCCTGTCAGGATCGTGCCGCCCTCTTCACGAGCAAGCTCTATGTAGGAGAGCACCTTGTTCATGTGTGACTCATTCACAAGCGCCCCCATACGTGTGTTCGCATCGAGTGGATCGCCAACAACAAACTTTTGCGTCTCGGCGATCATTGCCGAGCGGAATGCTTCATAGATGCTGCGCTGCACAAAGATGCGCGAGCCACACAGACAGATCTCACCTTGATTGGTAAATGCTGCGCGTGCTACGTGACGAGCCGTATGGGCAACATCAACGTCATCATAGACAATGGTTGGATTCTTTCCGCCTAACTCGAGCGACAGCTTCTTGAACATCGGAGCAGCAATCGAAGCAATCGTCTTGCCCGTTGCTGTGCCGCCAGTAAACGAGACAGCCTTGACAGCAGGATGCGACACGATCGCACCGCCGCATTCGGCACCGTATCCATGAACAATGTTCAAGACTCCCGCCGGCAGACCCGCTTCGGAGCAGAGTTCTGCGAAAAGAAACGCCGTCATAGGCGTTATCTCACTCGGCTTGGCAACTACGGTATTCCCGGCAGCAAGCGCAGGCGCAATCTTCCACGTAAACAGATACAGTGGCAGATTCCATGGAGAGATGCATCCAACAACGCCAAGGGGCTGACGCAACGTGTAGTTCATTACATGCACATCTGTTTGATGCGCATCGGTGTGCGTGTGAAGAATCTCGGTAGCAAAGAACGAAATGTTGTCTACCGCACGCGGTATATCAACAGCTTTCGAAAGCCACAGAGGTTTACCTTGGTCATTCGTCTCGGCAAGTGCGAGATCTTCGAAATGCAGTTTGATCTTTTCAGCGATCTTCAGCAGGATCTCCGATCTGCCTTTGGCGGGCATCGCAGACCATGACGGGAAAGCTCTCTTTGCAGCATCTACGGCCAATTCAACATCCTCGGCGCGACTGCGTGCGATCAACGAAACCACCTCACCGGTAGCCGGGTTAACATTCTCGATCCACTCGCCCCCTACGGGGTCGTGAAACGAGCCATTAATATAGTTTCGGATGTGCAACATGTTGAAACTCCTTGAACTTGCAAATATACCGTAAGTTGACGCATGGACTTCGCCGAAGCAGTACGATCATTTCTCACAGCACTTGATGTGGAGAAGGCCGCCAGCAGCCACACAACGCAGGCGTACGCCACAGCGCTTGAGCAGTTCCAGACGTATCTGCAGGAGTCGTATGGCGGAGTTCCAGAGGTACACGAGATCGTCGAGGCTGATATCCGTCCATTTCTTGGATGGCTCGACGACAAGGGGCTTACCAAGCGAAGTCTTCGGGCAAAGCTGGCAGCACTCAGGAGTTTCTTTCGATACCTTGTTCGCTCGGGTATCATCGAACGGAATCCAACGCTAACGCTTCCATCTCCCAAGACAGAAAAGAAACTCCCTTCGTTTCTGCAGGCACCCGAAGCTGCGTCGTTGTGGTCAACCTTTGACCTTTCAGACATCAAGCAGCTACGCAACCGCGCCCTGTGTGAGATCCTCTACGGATCTGGACTACGCATCAGCGAAGCGCTGCAATTGAATGTTGGCGATATCGACACAGCATCGCGCACCGTGCGAGTGCTTGGCAAGCGCAACAAACAACGCATCGTACCGGTAACGAAGGAAAGCATCGAGATCCTCGATCAACTCGTGCTTCGCAGATCAGAACTACACCCAGTTGCAGATGAACATGCGCTGTTTATTGGCGACAGAGGCAGACGCCTCGCGAGCGTCTCAGCCTGGCGCATCGTTCGCTCTGCCCTCGGCCCCATTACCGAAACTGCACGTAAAAGTCCTCACGTGTTGCGACACTCCTTCGCAACACACCTTCTCGATAACGGTGCAGACCTTTGCGCCGTGCGCGAAATGCTCGGCCATTCATCGCTCTCCACCACACAGGTATACACCCACGTTAGCGTCGAACGATTAAAGGATGCATACCGAAAAGCGCATCCGAGAGGAAACAGCGAGTAGGGGCGAGCCGGTGGCTCGCCCGATGACGGATGACCGATGACGGGTTACGGGTTACTGGTTACGGATTACGGGTTACTGGTTACGGATTACGGGTTACTGGTTACATATAACAATCGTTGCCCCGGCGATAGCTCGTCATTCCCACGAAAGTGGGAATCCATCTTCCACGTACCCCCGCGCAATCGGCGATCCAAATGCCGTGAGGACCTCCTGATGGCGATGTGACCGTTGGTGCAATCCCGACATTAGTTGATAGTGAGCAGAAACAACGAATTCATCGAGGCCTATCGCACGATTCGACGCGACGTCGAGCGATTCGCCATGTTTCTTGAGCGGGATCGGGACAAGGCAGCCGACCATGTGCAGAGTGCACTCTATGCGGCTCTTCGTTCGTGGGTGAGAATAGCCACCCCACAGGCTCTGAAGGCCTATTGCATAACTGCCATTCTGAGAGCCCACCGTCACAGTACTCGGCATGATGAGCGCTTTGTGCGCGACTCGCTGGACGAGATCGTTGTTGTTGGCCACATTTCACCTGAAGACGCTACGGATGTGCAGCTCGTTCGTGATGCCATTGCGCAGCTGCCAGATGTTGAACGCATTCCACTAGTACTCGCCGAAATCGAAGGCTGGCCGCTTGCTGACATCGCCGCCGAACTTGATCTCGGGCTTTCAGCGGTCAAGATGCGCGTAAAGCGTGGCCGTGACCACCTAAAGGCGCTCCTTCAGGAGAGTCTTGAACACGAGGAGAAAAAACGCCATGCACGATGAACGACTCGATACCCTGCTGCAGCTTCTCAAACAGACCGAGGTGCAGCCACCACTTGCTTCAGATTCCCGAATCAAAGCAATGATCACAAACCATCGGATGTACAGGATAGGTTTACCATTCATCGCATTGTTGCTCGTTGCCACCGGCACAGCGTACTTTGTTGGCCCAACGAACCCTCCCATTGAGAACAAACAACCTCATCCCAGCCGACCTGCCAACAATTCAGGGGGTACAATACCCCAGCAGGTAAGCGTTACTGACGAAACAGAGGATCCCACCGGTGCATCTGCTGACGATTCTGTCCGTGAGGAATCGGCTCTCGATCCACGTTCTATCCTCACTCTCAGTCTCACTGATGAAGAACTACGGCTATTCGGTATTCGCAGGTATGATGATAGTATCTCGGTACTGATACAAACACTTGTCGTGGCAGATACACTGAGGTCTCGTGCACTTGGACTCACATCAGAGCAGCTTCGTGATACCACCCTGTTGTTCCATTACAGACATAGCTGCAGCGATGGCAGTGGCCGCCCACAGACATTTTCAGCTCATAGACTCAGCGGCTATCAGCTTGACGAGCTCTCTCCGGTCTTCGTCCAAGTCATTGCTGACACAAACGTTCCACTCGTTGAGTATTACAACCCACCAGCGTTGATACCTGTCAGTCTCTTCGACTCTATAATGTTTGCAGCCGCACTGGTAGAGCCAGCTCCTAGCAAGCACCCAGCTCCTGAGATGTCGTTTCTTGCTTCAATCCCGGACAAGCGCTTTTTCGGTTTTTACAGCAAACTGCCAAGTAGCAAGCCGATTCTGCTGAGTATCCCAGATAAGAGAAACGCGCATCGATACATCGTAGCCCTAATGCCCACGGGCGCAGTCCTGGAGAAGCTGCCGCAACGTTTTCGTGGTGCTCTGAAGACCTGCTATGCCCCTTATGTTCCTGGTACCGCCATGCCGAGCAGGATTCTGAAGCCGAAGCAGCACGTCGAACAGACAGCGTCAGCAACGAAGACAAAGCTCGTAAAGGTTGCAGTTGTGTCAGGTCATCCGTTCGTTGAATTGGATGACGCTTCACTACACCAATTCGGATTTTTTACCGATGATGTTTCGATATGCCAGAACGGATGGTCAGTTGCGACGATTGATACCGTTACCACTTCGTTTGTGAGATCATCGTCACGCCGACCCGTCAACGAGTATCTCACAAACCTTGGGTATGAATCATCCATTGCCATGCAGCGTACCAAAGGCTTTGATTTACCTGTGGGTTCGCTCGGCAGACTCGTACCTGATGCCGGCAGCAGTCTTGAGATTCAGCTGTCCGGACAGAAAGACACGTCCATACGTTGTTACACATCACACGTCCTTCAAACTTTGCCAATCGACAGCATACCACCGGCAGACTGGCTGGATCGATATCCGCTTGCGCGAAAATTTGCCTCGGAAGTTGCGACCGAAATTAACAGTGAGAGTATCCCCACCGACTCTCTGGGGTACTACTCTGTTCAGCATGGCAACCATTTGATACCCGTGCTGAAACTTCTGTTAGGATTACGCGTGGCCACTCCGTGGGTATCAAGACCCGGATGGAATGGTGAAAAGCGACGTCTGGTGAGTATCTCGTGGTTCCTCCCATCGCAATCGGTGATGAATGCGCTACCGGATAACATGAGGCAATTCCTCCAGCCGGAGTATGAAGCTCTTTACGCTTCGATTGAACAGTCGCAATCGATCACTGAGGCCTGCAATCTTCTGAATTGTCCCTCGGCTCTTGGCTTCTGTTCCATTGGTGACAGCACCTTGCGCATCGACGGTGTCGGACCCATTCCTGCGCGTGATGGACTCACATTGTACGTAACGAGTGACCGCGACGTTCCAGGAACCATTCAGATCGTCGACGGCAATGGAAGTGTCCTTCAGGAGAAGTCGAACATCTTGATTCGACAAGGGGCGAATCAAGTCCCATTACCGATCGAATCGACCATGCCCTCTAGATCGTACATGGTGATCCTGAGCACACCAAGTGAAGTGCGCCGATCTCGAGTGCTGATCAGCAAATGATGCAGGTACTCCGTGCCGGGATGATGGATACTATCCGTCACTTCGTCTGCCGGATATAGTCCATCAAGCTCATCTGCGGCTCTCCCAACTCCTGCCAGGTGTGCTCGGAAGCAAACTTCTCCGGGTAACTGTTCAGTGCCTCGACAATATGGGAAACGTAGTTGAATCGCTTTGAGAGGCGACCGAGAAACTTCAGTGCACCTAGTGGTAGCGTGGCAACGAAGAGCTTCGCCCCCTTGTAATGTTCGGTAAACAGCTTGGCTGCAGCGTCAGCTGTGAAGCCCTCGCGTCCCCGCACGATGTATTCCCGGTTTCCATTGTTGAGCTCAAATGCCCGCACAACCCGAAGCCCATAGTCGGCACAGAAATGCTTTGGTATCAGGACTGTACTGCAAAAAAGCAAAGCAGCCGTCCACGAGTGACAAAACCAACGGACGCCGGACTTTGTCAATAACCTGTGCGATCATTCCCACAACACTCGTGCGTACAAGTGGATCGCTAGTGCTTGAATGCCTGCTGCATTTGAAGTATCTCATGCCGCGGAATGCCGATCTTCTTCGCCTCATCAGACCATGTGGACACGATTGACGTCATGTGCGCGATCAGCTCTTTTGCACGAATCGATGAGACTCTGAAGGACGGCGCAACAGCCTCGACGAGAACACGATCGAGTTGATTATCTGTTTCACTTATGTTCAGACGCAGTCCTGTTCCAAATGGGACCGGATTAATGTCATACACCGGTGCGAGCTGCCATGTTCCGTCGGGTCCGAGCAGGAAGCTGTGATTTCGAAGATGGTCATCCGTATTGGCAATCAGAACGCTCAAGAGAATTCGCTTCCACAGTTCTTCGAGCTGTTGCGAAACGTTAGAGCAATGACGGATGATAAAGTCTGCAAGATCGAGATAGCTTACCCCTGTTGTATGGTCATCGCCATCCTGCCGACCCAGAAGGGTCATCGCAGATGCAGCATGAATTCGCCCGCCATTGCCAGCTCGGTCAAAGCGCCTGCTCAATAGTGTGCTGTGCCCCGTTCCGAAACGTTCGAGCTGAACAGTAGGCGTGTTGATACCACACCTCTCAGCCAATTTCGTTACTAGGTACTCCCAGGCTGCCACATTCCATGAATCCGATCGACTGGGGAACTTCGCGATCCAAAGATTGCCCTTAGGATCGATGACGCTTGCCTTGGGTCGAGCACCACCTAGTGAGGAACCGGGTGCGAGAAGTTGCAGTAGACGACCCAACTCATGCTCATCAGCGTCGTATCGTTCGTAGGACAGACTTACCTCCTGAAGCTTCCGGAGCGATGTCAGCGGTGGTGCTGCGTATGCATCGTTATCATCGAGGAACGGCCCGTCGGGGCCTAGCTGGAACCGAAGTCCACCGAAGCGTCCGGCATCATGGACACCGAGAAGGAAATCGCTATCGAGCATCCTGTCAGGTTCAACTCCTTGCTGCCTTGCCAGGTATGACGCGCGCTGCTGCATGATGGTTCTTCCCCAACGATCAGGGGCAGAGTCCATGAACACACCGAACATTGACCTACCAGCCGAAACGTACTGTGGACCAGAGAAAAGCTGTAGATCAGGATCGATAACAATTGCAGATTTTCTCCGTAGCCAAGACGAGTCGTAAGCGAAAGAAAATGTCTCCTTACCCCGAGCTGCATGAACGTTCAGTTCACCAACACGGACGGGCCCACCAAGACCGATCCAGTCTGCAACAACATGTATCGTCCGAGACGCACTCATAACGATCGAGCACCTCTTCGCGTCGAAACCCGCTTGCGTGCGCCAAGCCCGAGGTCCTGAAGTTTTCGGCCCAGCTCATCGTTACTGGCCGCCATGCCGAGCCCCGTCTCCAGGCCAAGGACAACCAAAACCTGCAGATACGCTCCGATGGAGACCGATGGCGTGCCCGCCTCAATACGCATAAGTGTCAGCCGGCTGATGCCGGCGCGCTCAGCAACCTGCTCGGCCGTGAGTGAGCGCCGAAGGCGTGCCAGACGAATGTCCCCGCCGAGGCCCTCAAGGACACGTCGATGCTTTGGAAGAATGATTTCATCGGTGTTCATAATGCTCTCTATACGTTTCATTACTACCTTTATTGTTCAATATACGATACATTATATCCAACAGAGAGCGACAATTCTACCTCTTGGAAATCCTGTTTATCTGGGCGTCGGCTATCGCGGTTCACCGAGCAGATGTCTTCACACCCTCACAAACCATACGAACGCACCTCGCCCCCTAACTGAACTGTGAGTAGATACTCCCCGGCTACTCATCGCTCTCCACCACACAGGTCTACACCCACGTTAGCGTTGAACGATTAAAAGACGCATACCGGAAAGCACATCCGAGAGGAAGTAGGGGCGAGCCGGTGGCTCGCCCGATGACGGATGACCGATGACGGGTTACGGGTTACTGGTTACGGATTACGGGTTACTGGTTACGGATTACGGGTTACTGGTTACACATAACAATCGTTGCCCCGGCGATAGATCGTAATTCCCGCGAACGCGGGAATCCATGCGCTAGAATCTGACACCAAAGTTCAATGTGCCAACATAGATGGGTTCTTCACCGGTAAAGTTCTTTATCGGGTGCGGATTGCTCTTTGCGGCCACGTAATAGAACCCATGCTGCGTGCTTACATAGAGATTGGCCTTGTCAGTTTCGTAGAATTCCCATCGGTATCCAGCAAGCAGACCTACTTCGTAGTCCCAGCTTGTGTAGTCTTTACCATCAATCACATTGTTGCGATTGTAACCTGGTCCAAAGGCCTGATAAAGTTCAGCATGAAGCCCCTTCCATACGAACTGTCTGTAACCAAATGTGAGGGCATAGTTTGCAAAGTCACCTTCATCCTCTCTGAATTCAAATGGTCTTGCAGAAACACCTACAAACACGTCGCCTGCAAGGTCGTTATCGCGCCACGTTTCGTATGTGAACTGACCTCGATAGATGTTACCCGGGAAGATTGGCCACATCGGATTAATCTCTGCCCCCCATTTCTTCGATGGTGTCTGCGTCTGAGCCAATGTTGTTGGTTGTTGTTCGGTTTGGGCGCATAACGTAGCGGTCATTAGACTGACGAGTGCGAATGCGAGCAACGATCTGTTCATGTTTATTCCATCGTAAAGTGATGGAACAAAGTTTACATGCTCACGGAAGAATAGACTGAACAAATGTTAAGAAATTAGACAGCATTCATTGTCAGTGTTGACCCAACATTTTCGCAATTGCCTATGAGTCGAAACGTGCGCGTCGTTCCATTTTGGGAAACACGCAGGTTAATCACTGCATCCGTGTAATGCAGAATGTCTCTTGATAACGTGCCGTCCATTGGACCCTTGAACTTGACCTTGACTCCGAGTACTATCGAGATCTCGATTTCGACAGTCGAGCTGGTGATCCGAATGGTCTGCTGTTCATTGCTCTGGTGAACAATGGCAACCGTAACGTTCTTCAAATCACGTAGATCGATTTCGTTTCCATCAAACCGACAGTGGCCAACGTGTCGTACGAACGTTCTGCCGAGCCATTTGATCTCCGCCTGAGAAAACAAAAGACTCACCTGCGGATCATGTGGGTCTACGGCATGTAGCCATACATAGTTCTCGGGGAATGACGTGCCCCAGTTCTTCTCCATATATCCCAGATCGTTTTCTAGGAGATAGGCAGAATCCTTACATCGTATCTCGCCAGAAACGCGGTGGGCAGTGTTCAGCACAGAGTGATAGCAAGGCAGATTGGGGACGAAATACGTGTACCCCATAGAGTTCTTGAACGTCTGTATGGGCTGATTATCCGTCAGCGTCAGTTGGATAGTGATGTCGTTTGAATCTACAGCAATAGACTCAGTACTCAAGACATTGTCGCCCATGCGAACGATATGTCTCTCAGAATCACACGAGATCTCGTCCTTGCTGAAGTATACTATCCTTGGTGCCTGATCGGGCACAAGCAGTTGAATGAAACCAAAGGTGTCGTGCGAGTTCTGTGTGGCATATCCATAGATAATCACGAACGATACTCGATGCTTTACCGAACAAACCTTCTGAAACCACCCTTCGAAGTACCTGTTCCGATCAACATCACCTCGAAGGCGTGTGGGCTTGTAGAATCCGAGCATCAAATGTTCCTGTAGTGAACTCCGCTACAAGTATAGGCATGCGTTACCAAGATCTCTCACGAATCATCTATGGCAGCTTTAGAAGTTCAAACCGATCTGCACGGCTAGATTAGAGTTCCGGAACTGCTTATCTCCTATGCCCTTGACTTCGCCCTGGCGAGCGGCCCAGTCATATTCTAGTGATGCCACGAGTGCAGTGCGATCCTTCAATGGGAACTGGTAACCAAATCCGAACGTAAATGATCTGCCAATGGCGAATTGATGGTCAAACTCCAGTGCACTGGTATTTCTGTATTTCTGAGTGAATTGCGTAATGAAGTTATAGTCGTATTGCAGGTACATACCCTCAGTAGCGGCTGCTGAAAATGGGAAATACTTTGCTGAAATGCTTGTTCCCCAGAAGTTAAAGAACATCTCCTGGCTGTTATCGCCCTGAGATGGCAATGCTCCCAGCCCCTTGTACTTTAAACCAAAATGGAAGTGACTAACAGCTTCGAATTTCCGATATGCTGCAATAGAAAAGAGTCCACCACCGCTTGTACTGAAGCTTCCTCCATCAAATCGCTCTTTAAGGCCATCAGAGAACTGCGTGATACCATAACCTGCCTTTACTTCGCCATAGGTAAATCCATTAACAGATTGTTCCCCAGTAGACTGGTCTTTCTCTGTGCCAGTTTGGGCTAATACAGGCATCCAAATGAGTCCGAAAAACACCACCATGAGCAATGTTCGTTTCATGCTTGTTCCCCTTACAAATGATGGAACAAAGTTGCTCTGTTCTGCGAACGATACACTGAACAAATGTTAAGAATTCATCTACCTGATTCTTTGCGCAGTCTGCTTAGGTGTTGGGGCGTGATTCCTAAAAACGATGCTGTGTACTGGAGCGGCACGCTAAGTACGATGTCGGGGTTTTCCTCGAGCATCTGTTCATATCGCTGATGGGCAGATTGAGACTGCAGCATCTGGATTCTTCTTTCCATCGTGATGAAAAGATTTTCGGCATTGATTCTTCGCCACACATGAATGTTCGGGATCTCGTTTGAAAGAGATTCCATGTCTCTCTTGGAGGCAATCATCAGATGGGAATCTTCTATGGCGGATATGTTCTCGACAGTTGGGGTATTCGTCAGAAAACTCGTAAAGGAGGTAAAGACGTTGCCAGGGATTATGAAATAGCATGTTACCTCGTTGCCGGCATCATCGCAATAGAACACCCGGAGTTTTCCGCTTTGAACAAAGGCTACCTGGCTGCATACTGCCCCCTCTTTGATCCAGAGTTCCCCCTTGGCAAGGGTCTGCGATTTGAACACGTGGTCAATGCGTTGTTTCTCGTCTGCAGTTAAAGGGACTACCTGGCTTATGTGTTCTGACACTGTCATCATAACTTGACTGCTCAATCACAGCTTCTTTTGTTCCATAATTTTTGCAGCTATCCGCAGGCGGAGTTTGCTTGGTGGTGTTACACTACTGATGATCGCAAGAATTCTGTTCTTCAAGCCCGGGATGGCGTACAACTTTCGATTAAGCATTGCCTTGATGCCGATCACTGCAACGTTGCTAGCCGACATCATCCCACTATCAAGAATCTTAGCTGAACCCATTTCAGCAACGGCCATGAAATTGGTCTTTGTCACTCCAGGAGACAGCACTGTGCAAGAGACGTTCGTGCCCTGAAGTTCATTGTGCAGAGCCTCGCTGAAATTCACCACAAATGACTTTGAAGCCCCATACACAGCAAAGTTGGGGTTCGGTTGATACGCAGCAATACTCGCAACATTCAAGATGTATCCACGCTTACGGGCTACCATGTGCCTGCAGAAGTAGTGTGTAAGGCAGACGAGTGATTCAATGTTGAGCCTCAAGATCGCAGTGTATTTATCGATGTCTCTTTCGACAAACCGCCCATAGTCTCCAAAGCCCGCATTGTTGATGAGGTAGGTTATGCTCAGCCCCCTCTCCTCAACAAATGCACTCACATGCTGCACGTTTTGTGGGGTCGACAGATCTACAGCCAGGATATCTACGGAAACTCCATAGGTGCTCTCGAGGTCTTGTTCGATACGTGCGAGTGCAACTTCATTACGCGCGATCAATACCAGATTGATCTTCCTGCGGGCCAACTCTTTGGCCATCTCAAGTCCGATTCCACTTGAGGCTCCCGTAATCAATGCTGTTTCCATGCCACTACTCCTGTTCTACTATGTGCTGACAACATGGATCGTGCCGAGCGATGTTTCAATGAAGGACGATTTCATTTAATTGCTGATGGAGGGGGCTTGCTTGTTAAAGGCATCATCAACGAGCTGTTGAACGATGAATTCAGCTGTGTCTTCCACCGTGATCGACAGCTTCAACCCGCGGCCGTCCAATGTTGCGTTGATATTCCCTGTTGCTTGCTTATCGGTGATTTTTGGACATCGAACGATCGTCCAGTCAAGCCCGCTATTCATAACAATTGGCTCCATCCTATTCTTGTCATCAATGACCATCTGCAACCACTTCATGAAATGTGGCACGATGATCCTTGAAAAGAACCACGGAACAAATGCGATACTGTTACCAGCGCCTACATTGCTCATCACTATCAGACGTTTGATCTTCTGTGCTTGCATTTCTTCGACGATGATCTTTGTTGCATCCGATAGAAACGTTGTTGGCTTGCCGGTTCCTTTTCCGCCAATTCCGAGACACTGTATCACGGCATCGCAACCTGTCAGGACGTCGGCAACGGTCTGCCTATCAAGCACATTCCCCTCAACAATCTTGAGGCGCTCGTGCCTGTGGCCAACGGCTGTTGGATTGCGCACCAGCGCAACAACGTCGTGTAGCTTGAGTGCTTTCTCAACGACAACTCTTCCAGAGAAGCCAGTTGCTCCGAAGACGGCTATGTTCATGATTTTACTCCGCATTGAATGATCTTGACTGCAAAGTCAAACAATGCCGAGAGTCACACATGACGCATATGTGTCATTTTCGCCGTTGCGACACCTTTTTTCTGATCCGTGCCAAAGACTGGCGCTCGATTCCGATATATGAAGCTAGGTATGATAGGGATACCCTATTGAACAGACTTGGATTACTTAGCATGAAATCCAAGTAACGATCCTCTGCGCTACTGAACAGGAAGCTCTCAATTCGTTGCTGTTGAACCTTAAGCACCTCTTCTGTCACCAATCGGCCATATCTCTCGAATACTGGATACTTCTCATAGCATCGATGTATATGATCATAGCTAAGACATACTAGTGTGGTAGGCTCAATGCATTGGAAATGATAGCGGCTCGGAGTCTGAGAAATGAATGCTGGATAGTGGGTCGCGTACTGACCTTCCGGTACGAAGTTGACGGTGATCTCATTTCCCTTCTGATCCAGGTAGAAACACCGCACCAGACCGCTGTGCACAAAGCCAACGTCGCGCTGGATCGTTTCAGCATGAATGTAGAAATGCTTCGGAGCTAACTCAACGACCGTTAGGCCAGATTCGAGAAATGCAAGCTCTGTCTCTGTGATTGCTGTGCAGAGACCCTTCACGGATTGGAGAAATGTATCGATGGGTACATTCATACGGCATCTGGCTGACGTATCTCGTTGTTGCATTCAAAAGTATGTCATAGCATGTGCCGAACGAACCATCTACCGCCTTGTCATTGGCACCGTAGCCGTGATCGTCACTGTTCTGCTGAGCATTCGTTCCTCAGGAAGTATCTGCGACTGACCTTGATCTGGCTCGCCCCTTCCCATAACTGATACTCTACCCTGGAGCTCACGTGCTACGCTGTTGGCACGCTGCAGACTCAGCTTGGCGTTCTCTTCGGCTGAACCGATGACATCTGTTCGCCCTTCAATTGCAACGCGTGCATTTGTGCCAATGCGCTCTCGAACAAGCTTTAGCACGCGCTGATGATCAGATGTGAGCTCAGCACTTCGAAATGGAAACACGATCAGGTCAAAACGTTCAACGGTGCTGTCCTGTATGTTGTTTCGACGCTTGTCAAACAGTCTAATCGTATCGGCAACGGTCACTACAGTTGAGCGTTGGCCAGACTTGCCACCACGCTGATCAGTCTGTTTCACAATCATGACCGTGTCAGCAACACGATATGGCATCAGGAGATCTGGGGATGTTGATGTTATCTCTACCCGACGATTCTCTTCGTCTGCTAAGGGGGCTTCGCGGTCTACCGCAATCGATGGACTGCTTGGCAAACGACGTCCACGCGTTGTGATGCGCTTCGATGCAATACCGTAGGTACTCGTAAAGATCTTTGCAACTGCTCGCGCACGATCCAGTGAGAGCCTTTGCTCTTGCTCGTCGTCAGAAGAACAGCCTGTGAGAGTAATCTCAATCGACGGATCACGCTGCATACGATCTGCTATCACCTTCAACAGCTGATGGTGAAACACAACATTCGTTGTAATGCCGTTAGGGTTAAGCGTCACACGATCTGTTGCATACCGTTCAGGAATCACCGAAGAGTTTTGATCAAAGAATACATACGGCAGCACTGGCAGGAATCGTTCTTCTTCAAGCTCCTCAATGATGACTCTTGTCTTGATCGTATCTGCTAGTGGTGTGGTATCGCGCTGCACTTGCTGACGCCTTGGTTCTTGCGCTGTTGTAGGTTTTGCACCTGTGTCTCGTCGAGGCAGGCGCTGCGACATAGCTTGCGCCGGCGCTTGCACGCCGAACTCATACGACAAGCGTAAGCCAATGGCAGGTGTGATGGTTTTCCATGAAGCTGCTGATGTAATGTCTGCTAACGCAGAATGCAAGGACACTTCAGGAGTCAATCTCCATGCTCCGCCCCGTCTCAAAGGGATATCCAGACCCACAACTCCAACAACATTCCATGCATCCTGGATAGGTTGAGGAAGCGCCCCTTGAGTGCTATTACGAACATTACTTTTCGTATCCGTGAATGTTGCACTCGCTGGGGAGGTGATCTCTTCACGCGAGCGCAGCGAACCGAACGATCGTATCGCGTACGATGTGCCGGCCCGAATTACGAAGCTTCCAAGTCTATAACCGATAAGTGCTTCGAGTCCATACTCGGTAAGGGGCAACTCAAGACTATGCTTGATGGTCGCAAGCGTAAAGCTGTTTCCCACGATCACGTTGACCGATTCATCAGCTGATACGGTATGGGAGCGATCGTGAAGTGAGAGGCGCATACTGCCAAACAGCGATGATGTAACTGGCATGTCTACACCGAACCCAAAGCTGCCACCTGTACCTGTTCCACTCTCAAAGGCAGGACAGCACGATGGAAATCCAGGGAGATCACGAAAGGATGTTGTGGCGGTAGTAAAACCTAGTGATGTTCCTGCGTCGAGGCGGATCTGAGATTGAGCCGACACCAGAGTCATAAGCATGACCGTGCATAGGAGAATAGACTTCATCGGACAACCTCGAAGTTTGCTGTACTGGTCGATATTGGAGTCTGAACCATGACGACATACCTACCAGACGGCAGCCACGATGGGAGCAGCCATTCATGTGCACCATCGATATGTTCTACTCGAACAAGTTCGATTGACTGACCCAGCAGATCCACAACGCGCGCAGTAACCTGTTGCAGGTCGTCACCCGTTGCAGTGACAGTTGCACCGTTCCCACTAACTGGATTTGGCGCAACGACCACGCGCGCTTGTGATCTTACTGTGGTGACAAAACGCTTTGTGCCGCCTGCCTGACATATCCCCGCTATACGAACTCCGATCTTGATCGGCGAGGACAGCGGCGTACACGTAAAGAACTGTAAACTGTCGAGGATGATATCTGTGGTGTCTGTATCGCCAAGAGCAACGCGCAATGCGAGTATGCCAAGCGTATCACTCGTTGCTGCACGAGTACCTGCAACCGATACGATACGCGACGAATCGTCTGTTACGCCTGGCGTAAGAGGCCTTGCAGGGAAGAACAACCATCTATCAAAGCGCAGAGAAGCACTCCATGTTACCGGTAATGTTGTGATGTCTGTGCTGGGAGGTACATCAAGACGAACAAGCACCAACAACGTATCGCCTACGTAAATGCTATCCTTGTTGAGAATCTCAACGCGAACGTTGCCGCCCGGACCAAGCTGCGACGATACAACCGTAACAGCATTTGTTGTTACAGTACATCCATCTTCCGACGCAATGGTTGCTGTGTACGTACCTGGAGCTGTGACGCGTATTGTGGTGTCGTTTACTTTCTCGCCCCCTGACCAAACCACACTGTTGATGTATTTGCCAGAGACCCATATCAGTGCAGAATCAGTTTTACAGAGCTCTATTGTATCAGACGGACCAAGCACACCTTGGGGCACGATACCAGATCGGATGATTACACTGTCAACGAATTCACTACAGCCGCCTGTGGTGGTGTAACGCACACGCACAACACCTGCACCACGAGCCACGTAAGCCTGACCTTGCGAACCATCAGGCCATTGGGCAGTTGCAGTCGGATACAAGAACGTCACTAGCGCTGTGTCTGCTTCACTGCAGAACACGCTGTCGTTCGCCACGAGTTGTGGACGACGGTTTGAGCATCCAGTACGCACGATATAGCCATCGATGCCACCCCTGTTAGTCCGTTGGAACGTGGCGTCTTGAACTGAGGTTCCTGGGAGTGTTGTGCTGTTGGTTGAGCCACAGAAATATTCTCCGCGTGAACCAAGACGTAGTGCTCTTCCACCATAACCGAACCTCTGGAAATCGGCGTCCAGAATGCACTCATCGGCATCACCTTGATACCGTTCAACTTCATCACGATTACCGCGGTACTCAATTGCCCATAGGTACGCATCGAATCCACGTGCACCTACGAAGGGTCCGACAGCTCCATTCGAGAAAACAAGCGGCAATCCATAAAGGCTTCCGTTGCGGGGCAGTGCCACGCTTACATCATCATTTGGGGTGCTGATCACTTGGAGCCACCGCACGGAATTCGAAAATCCAGACGTTTGGATCGCAAACGCATCACCTCCGAATTGGCTACCACCTGCATAGGGCGGGTCGGCCGGTACCGGGAAGCTGCGGACTGGATTAAGAAAGGAGCCTCCGTTGTATACGCCGCAGGCGGTAAGACTCACGGCAGAGTTCGTGATTGACTGATCATACTCGATCCGAGGCAGCACATCGTAGACGACATCATTACCTGAACCGCCCAAGTACATATGCCACACTGGACGCAGATTGCTGTCGAGACGAGCTATGAAACCATCGTCATTGAACACATCTCCTGAACGGCTAGACGAAATGTATCTGCTGCCCGCGAGGTTATCGCTACGTGTGCGACCACCAAGGTAGACCTCACCCAGCGTGTTGCGTTTGCGGATGCAGAGGATCTCATCAAGGTACCGTCCACCGTAGTATGACACAATCTCGGGTACAACACGCACTGACGGTCCGGATCTATCGATCACGAGCTTCGCAACAACACCATCTCCGATGCCTTGTCCGAGTGATCCGCCCCCTCCATATGTCCGCTGCGGTGCATTAGGTGTTGTGGGCAGATCCGTCGACACCGTAATTCCAGCAACATAGATCCGGTCACCAATGATATCGATGCTTGTTCCGATGTCGTCACGAGTTCCACCAATAGTCATAGATGCAAGACGCTCGCCGTTCGGGGCAACAAGCACAATGCCTACATCAGTAGATCCAACCAACCCCGACTGTGTACCTCCCAGTGTATTCGCGCCTACATCAGCACTACCACAGATCACCACCAGACCATTTTCGGAAACGGCTACCTCGTGCGGTGAGAATCCTCGAAGCCACATTAGCCACATGAGTGTACCATCGGGTGCAAACTTTGCCACGTAGCCCGGCCCGGCACTGTCCTGCGGACCCGACACGCCACGAGGCGCAGGAAAATCCAAGCTATTGAACACTCCACACACGTAGGCGTTTTCATCGTTATCGCAGTCAACATCCCGTGCCTCATCTCGGCCACTGCCACCTAGATACGTAGACCACTGGACCTGGATAGGTTGTTGCGCCGTGAGCGTAATTGCACCCACTAGTAAAATCGCAATGACTGTTGCGGTCACACGAAAAATGATCACTGCATTGCCCCATTCAGGATCAGTTGGGTTTTGATTCGGTCGCCGAATCGAGCCACGACAACGTGTGGTTGAAGAGGGTACAGCAGATGGTAATCCGCACCGACTCCTATACAGCGCCCATCAAGGAGGTACCATTGCACAACATCTGCGTTCCGCAACTGCTCTCGTGTAAGAACATCGGCGTCTACAACCGATGATATCGGCTTGGGCCATGGGTCTTTCAGTCGTAGTACCCGGCCATCTGCAGTACCAGCAACCATCCATTCCCTTTCAGGGTGCACTGTAATGAACGTGACTGGAGAACCTCCAGTTTCAAGGGTCTTGACACGCGATCGCGTAGATCGCTCGATGATCGCTATTGTTCCGTCGTCCTGACCAACAGCAAAGAACTCCGCCGCCCTTGAACAAGCAACACGATTGCCAAGGAAACCATCAATAAATGGGGTTCCAATAGCTGGAAGCGAAATGACCTCCTGCAATGTAGACGCATCTACGATCACTGCATCGACTGCGTCAGGCTGTGTTCGGCCATAGTGGAGGAGTACCAGTAAGTCGGCGTTACCCTCAGAAGATGCTGGCACGAGGATATCGACCACGGAAGACGAGACAGGAACCGTAGTAAGGATCTGTCCAGTAAGACCATCAAGAACGCGAAGCGTACTGTCGGCACAACTTGTGACGATACGACCGTCACGCGTTGAAGCTGCCACCCAAGGATTGCACACATCGATAGCTGATTCGACAACGGGCTGCGGGTTACCCGACTCCAATGCGAATACACTGTCACGACTGAGTACAATCACCCGATCGGTGATTCTGCTTGTAGCGACGGTGCTCGCCCGTTGGGTGAATCGACCATCCAATGTACTTGTGCGGAGATCAAACCGTCTCAATCGGCGCACCCCGTCGTCACCAACAGGTGTGAAGTAGAGAGACGTCGCGTCATTGTCGAACGCAATTGCAGCAGGGGTCGGGAAACCCCACGGAGGATTTACGACATTCTCCGCGACCGATCCATCTACAGCATCAATAAGGCGAATGCGATCCGAGCTTGTCGATGCCGTAGCGATCCGTGAGCCATCTTTGGTCCACGCTGCACGCCTGAGGTACCCGGTCATCCCTTCAAGGTCGAACATGAACGTATCGGCTCTAAGGTCCCATATCTGTACGTCGCTTCCCTGGGTAGCCATGAAGAGGCGCCGATTCGTCCGGTCGACAGCAAGAGCTGATACCTGACGTCCGAACTCGATGATCGTGTCGACATCTGACCGACCATTCTCGTATCGTCGCAAACCCGCGAAAAGGACTCCTGCAGTTATCACGCGAGTAGAGTCCTCTACCACTAGAAACTCGGGTCCACCAGCAATGCCATAGTCAACAGACCGTCGGTCCAACGCCGCACCGGTCGCACCATCAACAGTGAGTATCGCATTTGACGTTACCATGCGGATTTCGGAAGAGCTTACATACGCAGCTTCATAGATAGGTGACGTACCACCTGACCCCGGGGCAACACCGTCAACTATGGCGCGGACCGATAACCCCGGTATGGTAACAATTCGTGCTGGATTCGGCACAGATTCAGGATTCTTACCATCTGGCAGTGACGTTGTAACCACCATCGAACGTCCGTCTGGACTTATGCTGATGGAACGAATCGGTGATGACAGTTGCATTGTGTCAAGAATGGTCCGGCCATTAACATCCCATCTTCTCACTACACCTGTACTATCGCCAACGGCCACCCAGTCTCCCTTTGGTGAGCAGGCAACGTCATTGATCCGAGCATTGTGCCTGCCTAACGTAAATAGAAGACGCCCAGACTCAATCGACCAGCATCGCACCCAGCCGTCTGCGTCACCAGTGATAACCATCTCCTCGTTTGGTGTCGCCGCCATGGATCGCCCACCAAGAAATCTAGTCGTGATCAACGTGAGCGTGCTGGTCTTTGTTGCGAGATCCCAAAGACGCACTGATCCATCGTAGGAACCAACGAGCAGGCGACTCTTCGATAGTGGCACGATGTCGTAAGCTGGACGCGTGTTCCCACCTCGTTCCCATAGCACATCAGGAAACTGCGATTGCGCCTTTAGAGCGCAGCTGGCCACAATGAGCAGTGCGAGTATGAGTAAAGTGCGACTCATAGGAATCATTCTCTCTGTTTGTTACGTTGATCTTCCCCCTGTTTCATTAACAGTGAGCTCGATCGTTTGTTAGCGAAGATTTACGTTCCTCGAATTCTATCGGAGTGAGACTGCCGTTTGTCCGGCCATCAGGAGTACGCCATTTCTTGTTATCACTAGCTCGTGTGGCCTAACGCAGCCAAAGTATTGCAGCCAGCGCAACGTGCCGTCAGGACTAAACGATGCAAGAAAGCCCCCTGGGCCATTATCAAACGACGTGGGAACATTTACAGGCGGTGGAAAGTCGGACCCTTCAACAACACCACATACATAGACATTGTCGTTAGAATCAACCACAACGGCCCTGGCCTCATCATTGCCCGAGCCACCAAAATATGTTGTCCAGGCAACGTCGAGCTGATCTTGACAGTGCAGCGGAACGCCACCGCACAGTAACAAGGCAATAACAGCTGTTATGACAAACTTCATGGTAAGTACTCTGCATGATGTATGTTGTTGAATCTAACACCCATATCTGGCGATTATGTCACATTGAAACAGCATGATGTTTTGTGATGTGACGTTTTGTGATGTGACGTTTTGTGCAATGATGGGTTTAGTACTCCGGGCCATGCCATTTCATTCCACCATATCGATTGACGAGAAACTGCTAGAACGTCTGAACAACCAAAAGACGCGGGAGGTTGCGTTCGGGGAGTTCTATGACGCGCTAAGCAGGCATGTCTACATGTATGCACTGCGCATGACGTCCTGTCCAAGCGAAGCATCTGATATCACGCAGGAAACATTCATACGTGTCCATTCGCATCTATGCCGTGGTAACACGATCACCGATCCACTTCCATTCTGTTTGCTCATAGCACGCCAACGTGTGCTCAACGTGTTGCGAGATCAGAAACTCGACATTGATCTCGAAGAGCATCATATCGTTGTTGATCCATACGTTGAAATCGAGCGTGCTGACCTGATGCGACATGTAGATCATGCCATCGGCAAGCTTCCGGTAATGCTCAGAGATGCGTTTGTTCTCAGGTACTACGATGGTCTATCGTATGACGCAATTTCAGACATGATCAACGAGCAGCCTGGAACGATCCGCATGAGAGTGCAGCGCGCAAAGTCGATGCTCCGAGCTGAACTCATAGCCGTTCGCAAGGAGGTACGCTGATGCGCGCTAGTGCAACGATTCTAGCTCAGCGGTATCTGGAAGGCGACATGACCGAGCAAGAACGCGCTGCGTTCATTGAAGATCTGGCGCACGATCCGGACCTTCAGGAGATTCTGGAGCGGGAAATGCAGCTTGATGTTGCAATCATCAACGATGCGTTTTCCATAGAGCCCCCTACAGCTATGCGTCAAGCCGTTCTTGATGCTATCTCGAGTCATCCGCATCGATATGCAAGGAGCTTTGCCGGATCCAGCCTAGCAGAATGGCTAGTAATGATGTTATGTGTTGTTGGGTCAGCGGTTGGAACCGGTGATGCAATGCTGCGCAATGCGGCGCATCCGGTATCTCAGCAGTCGAATCAGGATGTTCAACGAGTCGATACCACAGAACCATCCGCAGAGCCTGTGCTTAGATCATCAGCGTCCGTCCAGAGGCTCGATGTGGAAGACACTACCGTTGAAACAAGCGTTGCTCATCCAGCCGAACGAGAAGTCACAACGATCGATGTTCTAGCACCGACGATGCCACCGCGCTTAGGAGCGTCATACTACAACAGCGCCATGCAGCCTATGGAGCATCAACCGCCGACGTCCTCCTCTCTTGTATCGGCAACACTTGGCAGCAGCGTTGGCAGCTTCCGGTACAACATTGCATCGCCCAGCCAGCTCAACATCTTTATTGAGGGCGGTCTCCTTGGCATGAATAGAAATAGCGTGTCATACATGAATCAGAACAGGACCATCACATTCCAGCAAGCTGCAGTCGGATATGCAGCCATCGGAATTGCTGGCGCTATTGCGGATCTGCCTGTAGGCGAACGTTCACTCATGGGATCCTTTGCGATAGGTGCTACTGCAGCTGGGCCCATGGTGATGGCCGATCTGTCGACTTCATTGTTCGATATAGGAACAACCACCATAGATGCCGGTGTTCGCATGGTTGGCATTTCAGACCTCCGAAACGCTGGAGCGGTTGCATTGCAGAGCTTGCCCTTTGTACGTGTATCGCTGGGTTTGTAGTCCATGATAGATAGGCAGGTTCTGTGTTGCCGCGGAGTGGTCTACTTCGCTCATCGATACTCCGTCACAGTGCGCACCCGCGTGCCGTTGCGTTCCACACGGAGCTTTAGCCCTGGAATCGATGCGTCGACTGCGCGACCGAGAACATCGTAGGTGCCTTCCTGTGTCCATTCTTCACTTAGTGGCTCGTCCTCGACGTCGGTGACGGCGTCGAGCGCAGCGCGAATATGTTGTTTGAGTTTGATGTATGTAGGATATATGTCAACGACACTGCTGGATTTCACAGCCAGCACGCCGCAGTAACGACGTCCGAAGTCGATCCATGGACTGAATCCGAAGGCACCTTGTGAAGCCCCCTCTATGAGCGTGTCATTAGACTCGTCGATCCGCTCACGCCAGACGCCGATGCCGTACCTGATATCTGGTTCACTCAAAGCGATGCCCATGTATGGCGAGTAACCGATGCGCGCACCTCGCGTTTGATCAGCGAGCATCGAATCAATCCAGGCAGAGCCAAGCACACGCTTCCCGTCGTAGATGCCATCATTGAGGATCATCACTAGCAGGCGCATGTACTCTTCGGCAGTGCTCCAGACGCCTCCGTCAATGCGTGGGTTATCGGTATCGTAGAGTCCGCGAATGTCCCACCCGGTCCGCGTCCATCCAAGCGGACGGGCCAGCGTTCGAGTAAAAAGCGAATCCCAGCACGAGCCTGATGGTATTGTCAGCTTTGAGGCAACTTCAGCCATCCGGCCGGCCACGTGCATACCCTCGCTACCATAGTTTAGCGTCGAACCGGGAGGCGTTGTGAGTTTGCCGGCGAGAATGCTGTCGACGCATTCAGCAAGAGAGACCTTGGAGTTGACGTCTTCGACGCACGATGTGATTCGTCCGGCATTGCCACGAAGTCCGGACGTGAAACTGAACAGCTGACGTATCGTCATGCGTCGCATATCGCCCTTAGCCGTCGGAATGTACTGTGCCACGGAATCATCGAGCCGCAGAATGCCCTGCTCAAGCAGCGCCGTCACAACTGACCCAGCGACCCACTTTGATGCCGATGCAATGGGCATCAGGCGTGACTTCGTCATCGTCTTGCCGGGAAGGGCAAGGGACCGTTCGTAGATCAAACGACCATCCTTCCACAGAAGCAGGCATGCTCCTCCAAAGTCCGTATCGCCGGTTCCACCCAGAACACTTAACGAGTCTTCAAGAGTCTTGTCAACCGATGAAAAATCATAATTCTGAGCACCAAGTGGCGCTACAAGAGCCAGAAGAACGAGCACAAGAAGGATGTTCATGGGACTAGGTAGTGGTGTTAGTGGAACAATAACAGCTGGCGACTTAAGTACAAAACATTCCTGAGACAACACGCCATCCTCAATGGTTTAACGATAACAGTCACGTTTGTGAGGCCACGCTAAGAGCTCAAGCACAGCGCTTAGGTGTAACTATTTATGCACTAGCGGCATTCTGCCACAATAGTCGTTTATCACAATGCAAGACGTTCTACCGATACATCGGTGCAAACAGTCAGCAATATTGACTCAACTGGAAGTGTGACGTCAACACTATGATTACACTTCAGAAAGGGGAACAAGCATGAGAATTCAACAGCAAATAGGCTGTCTGATCCTTGGCATCTTCTCACTGTTCGCTGCAGTGGTATGCTACGGTCAGCCAGGAGTGCCTTCGAAGGTACAGATCGACGATGCCGAACAGTATAGTGTTGCCAATGGCGGACAGACCTTTATCGTTGTGCACGACGGAAAGATTCTGCGTGAGTCATATGCCAACGGTGGCAGCCAAGACAAAGTCCAGTTGCTTGCAAGTGCAACGAAGGGATTCACAGGGATGACGGGAGCAATCGCAGCATTCGATGGCATCATTGATCTAGATCAACCGGTTGTCGAAGTTCTCACGGAATGGAAGAACGATCCGCAAAAGGCCAAGATCACGTATCGACACTTTCTTACGATGTCGAGCGGTCTCGAGGAGTTGAAAGATCAGGCCGTGTGGACTGACTTTCTGAACGCCAAAGTGCTCTACCCAGCAGGCACAACATTTATCTACGGACCAGATCCAAATCCGTTTGGACTTGCTCTGCAACGCAAACTTGGTGGCGAGACCGTCGAAGCCTATATGAAGCGGCGCCTCTTCGATCCATTGGGAATCCGTGTGGAATGGCGAGGTAAGTTTCAGGACGGCAACCCGCAGCTTAGCGGCGGTGCGTACGTGCGTGCGAATGAGTGGCTCAAGTTCGGCGAGTATGCTCGGCAGATGCTCGACGGAACATGGAAGGGCCCACAGATAGTGTCAAAGTCCTTCTTCGATCAGGTGTTTGCAAGCTCCCCATCAAATCCCGCCTATGGATTCTATTGGTGGTTCAAGCGTACAGTTCCAGCATCGCTGGTAGCCATCATCGATTCCATCAATAGCGACGTACATACACGTCAGATCCAGCCGCTCATCGACAGCAAATGCATTCCCAGTGACTTCGTGATGTGTCGCGGTGCGTATGGTCAATGTCTGTACGTGATCCCATCGCTCAAGCTGGTCATTGTGCGTAATGCTCCACAGGGCGCCAGTGGCGCAGCGTATCGAGATGTTGAACTTCTCAACCGATTGCTCTGCGGCTTATCAGCCGACTGTACGAACTCGACAGCCATCACAGCCAGTGCGCCATCGACCAATGCCGGCGGGACAATCTCCTTCACGGCCAGCACACGCGACCCCAACCCAACATATACGTGGCAGGGCGACTTTGGTCAGGGCTTTCAGACCATCACCGATCGCGACAGTTACAAGGGGGCTGCTACAAGTACGCTAACGATCTCTCCGGTGCGATTCGTCAACAGCAATCAGACAGTACGCGTGATCACCACGTCCGGCACATGCATTGACACGTCAAACGTCCTCGTCGTGCAGCTGCAGGACACCTGTGTCGATCGTCGCACGGTGCGTGACACCATCAGGACGAGCGTCAGCGTTACCGACACACTCGTTATCGAGTTCCCCGTTGCCGGTGGCAGTGGCGCAGGCGCGCGCATTCGCATGCTGCCGAATCCAACGAAGACCCGTCTGATCGTACTCTTTGGCAACTTCTCCGCTCTGAGTGGCTACACCTTCTCCATTTTCAATACGCAGGGTGCGACGGTCTTCACAGCTCCCATCGACAAGTCGAATACCATTATCGATATCGGCACATGGAATGAAGGGACGACCTACTCCGTGAACATCACCGACCGATCAGGCACGGTGGTGGCAACCAAGATTCTACGACTTATCTAAGGAAGCAACCAATGACACCGATACGATACTCTCTGCTACTGCTTGCCTTGGCCACCGTCGCATTATGCGATCTTGCCGTTGCCCAGCGCATCGAGACTACGATCAAGCTTCCAAGTCCGGCCTCAGCCAGAGATCTGCTATACAATCCGATCAGCAACAAGATCTATACCGGCAATACGCCAGATGCAGGTATGCCTGCCATGAGAAGTGTTACTATCATCGATGGTGCTACAAACAGCATTATCACAACGCTACAGATGCCAGAAGGGCCTCGTGATTTTTGCCATAACACCAAGTCGAACAAAGTATACGTAGCCTGCTACTTTGCCGATAGCGTTGCCGTTATCGACGGTGCGACCAACACGCTTCTGCGAACGATCCCTGTTGGGGACGGTCCACGAGCACTTTGCTACAGCACCGTCAGTGACAAGGTCTATTGCATCAACGAAATGTCCGGTAATGTAACGGTGATCAACGGGACAAGCGACGCCGTCATCACATCAGTGAAGGTTGGCACTACACCACGCGTCGTTGCCTACAACCCGACCAATGACAAGATCTATGTACCCAATGCGGGCAGCAAGAATCTGTCGATCATTGATGGAGCATCCAATGCGATTCTTGCAACGGTGACCACCGGCAATACGCCACGTGGCATTGCCTACAATCCTACAAGCAATGCGATCTACTGCTCTAACTACAGCTCAGATAACGTCACCGTGATCGATGGAGCCAGCAATCAGGTAAAGGCAACTGTGGCAGTCGGTGATGGCCCGACAGCGATCTTCCATGTGCCTGAGGGTAACAAGATGTACTGCTCGAATGTGGGTAGTCCCGGACCCGACACACCAGACTCGTGTTCAGTATCGGTCATCGATGCCTCGACAAACAAGGTTGTCAAAACACTGCCTGCAGGAGACGAACCGACGGCCTTTGCCTACAGTGCGAGCGCGAAGAAGGTCTATTGGGTCAACGAATGGAGTCATGACGTATCCGTGTTGGACGCCCAGACCGATAGGCTGATCAAGGTCCTGGTGGTTGGAAAGCAACCAGTGGACATGTGCTACAACACTGTGAATAACCGATTCTATACGGCGAACCGACTAACCTATGACCTCTCAGTGATAACTGACTCGATTCAGACTGATACCGGTGGCACGGATTGCACAACATCCACTGTCATCAGCCCCCTGACATCTATGGTGAAACGGGGCGAAACGGTCACGCTCACCGCCTCAACGAAGGATCCCAACCCGACATACACATGGCAGACGGACTATGGATTCGGCTTTCAGCCGCTTCTCAATCGAGGCATAATCTCAGGAGCAACAACGTCTAAGCTTACAGTCGCCAATGTTCAGATCGCCAATCATCGTCAGCCGTTTCGTGTGATCACCACCTCAGGCACCTGCATCGATACATCGGATGTGGTCAGCATCATCATCTCGGATTCTTGTGCAGCTGTCAAGATCGTCAACGACACGGTGATCACAACGATCCGTTCGACCGATACGCTAGTAGTTGACGTTACGACGACATCCGTAGATGAGGAAGACCTGTTGCGTAGCATTCGCATCTATCCTAATCCGGTTCGTGGTGTTCTAACGATCGAATGCGCTGATGAACTCGGTGGACGTACCTACACCGTTAACATCTCTAACATCCTTGGTCAGCTCGTGTATTCCTCGGCTATCAAACTGGGTACAACAAGCATCAACACGAGCTCTTGGTCGAGCACGGGAACGTATCATGTCAGCGTCATCGAACCATCGGGGCGTGTGGTGATGCAGACGAATCTTGTGGTTGAGTAAGTCACGCAAATGCTGAGCGTGTGATACATAGTTCGTATGTTTTGCATTCAATTCCTGAGGGGTATGAAATGGCACTTCACACAGTACTTGGTGCAACAGGAGCAGCTGGCGTAGCTGTTGTCGATGCACTGTCTGCACGCAGTTTACCGATCCGTGTGGTTGAGCGATCGAAAGATTTCCCTGGGCGCGAGACCGTAAAGGCAGATCTACGTGATCCAGCTCAAGCTTCTTCAGCTATCAGGGGCTCGAGCCATGTTTATCTCTGCATCGGGATGCCATACGACGTTAGAGTTTGGAAGCAAAACTGGCCGCAGATCATGTCGGCAGTGATCGCAGCCTGCGAAGCTGAGGGTGCGGCACTGGTGTTTCTCGACAGCATGTACATGTACGGTCCAACGCCCCTTGCAGTGCCATTCGATGAGTTGAATGAGCAACAGCCAAGTTCGCAAAAGGGCAGATTGCGAAAGGAATTGTCCGACCAGTTCATGCAGGCAGTTTCAACCGGACGTGTGCGCGGAGTCATTGGCCGCAGTGCGGACTTCTATGGGCCCTACTCCCGCAACAGCGTTCTGTACTTTTCTGTGTTCGAGCGCGTGATAAATGGGAAGCCCCCTCAATCGCTTTTTCCCCCGAATGTACCTCATACCTACTCATACATCTCGGATGTTGGACGTGCCCTCGTCGAGCTAGCACTTGATGAGTCATGCTACGGACAAGCGTGGCATTTGCCAGTGGGTAATCCCGCAACATTGGATGAGATCGTTAAGATGGTAAATGCTGAGCTTGGCACGAACTACAAAACAAGTGTCATGCCGAGCCCCTTGCGAAAGCTGCTATCTCTTATCGTGCGTCCGCTGAAGGAGCTGGAGGAAATGCTATATCAGTTCACAGATCCGTATGTGATGTCGGATAAGAAGTTCCGCGACAAGTTCCCCGAGTTCACAGTTACGTCGAATGAGCATGGTGTACGAAAAACGCTTGAGCATTTCCGCAAGTAACTACCTGATATTACACCCGCACCCACTTTCGCGGGGATGACGATGATCGTCGTCGTATTGCGCAATTGGGCGACCACGCAGGGCCGCCCCTACTCGCTGTTCGCTGCTCGCTGCTCACTCCGTATTTTCGTCCATGCGCATATCAGTTGTCGGCACCGGCCATCTCGGATCTATTCACGCAAAACTCTGGAAGCAGCAGGATGATGTTGAGCTTGTTGGGATCGTAGATCCCAATGAGACGCAAGGTCGCAACGTTGCTCAGCAGCATGGGGCTTCTTGGTTCCCTAATGTTTCAGCAATGCCTGATGTTGATGCGGTTGTTATCGCGGCGCCAACATCTCTGCATTACGAGCTTGCATTGGAGTGTCTCGATAGAGGCTTCCACTGCTTCATCGAGAAACCTGTTACTGCAACATACGAGCAGGCTAAAGCCCTTGTTGAGCAGGCCACGGCTACAGACAGAATCATTCAAGTTGGACACGTCGAGCGCTTCAATCCTGCGCTGCGCTCACTACAGGGCTTTGCACTCGACCCTGTCTTTATCGAAGCGCACCGTCTCGCACAGTTTAAGCCCCGTGCCATCGATGTAAGCGTGATCCACGACTTGATGATCCATGATATCGACCTTTTGTTGTGGATGACGAAGTCAGAGATTGTAGACATCCAGGCCACGGGTGTGTCGGTGCTAACGCATACAACCGATATCTGCAATGCCCGCCTTACGTTCGCATCAGGATGTGTTGCCAACGTTACGGCTTCGCGAATCAGCGCAAAGCCAATGCGCAAGCTTCGACTCTTTCAGCGCGATGGGTACATTTCGGTTGATATGGCAACAGGAATCGCAGAGCTCTACCGATTGCTCGATACATCATTGATCGATCCCGACAGGCACACGCCCCTTGGACAGATCGCAACGGAACACGGAGACAAGGTCATCGTTCATGATGCTCCGGCCCCCGTGCAGGTGAACGCGATCCTGGAAGAGCAGCGCGCATTTGTTGAGAGTATCCGCGGCGGACGCGACATAGCCGTAACTCTTCGCGATGGGGCCGAGGCTGTTCGTATCGCTGAGTGGATCGACAGGATCATTCAGCGCCCATGAGTCTGTCACAGCGCATAGCTGTCCTGCTATTGTTCGCATGTTGTCCGAACGTTGTCTTCGCACAATCCGAAGCATCCGACTTTGCCCGCATTGGCCACGCGGGTTTCCTTGTTACGGCCGTTACTGATTACCAATCAGTAGGCATCAATCCTGCGAATCTTGGCTTTGTGCCACAACGGGATGTCTACGCATACTCCACTCCGCTGAGCAGTGGTGCAGAACATTCTCGGCGTACGTTTGCCATTTCGCTCGGCGAAGGCGGGGCATCACTCCGAAGCGATGCTCTTTCGAAGTCCGGCATGCTCGATATTGCGCTGCAGCGCGGCAGTGCCGTGCAGTTTACCGAGGCCGACAAGCTCAATGCTGCCAAGGCCTTTGCAGGTAAGGGGCTACGGTTTAACGTAGACGTTATGCCGTTTGCGTTTGCCTATCAGCACGAGTCGTTCGGTGGTGTTGCCCTCAGCGTACGCGAGCGCATCAACGGAACATTTGTCCTGAACGAAGAAGCAGCAAAGTTGATGTTTCAGGGACGCCACTCCGAGTATTTCGATTCGACAGCGCTGAATTGGAGGGGAGACACGATAGGGTACTCACGGAACCCGAAAAAATTCTCGCAATTGTTTGACGGCACGATCCTATCGATGTCGTGGATCCGTGAATATGCTTTATCGTACGGCGTTCGGATCTTTCATGATAGCTGTACATCAATCTACATTGGAGCTTCGCCAAAGTTTCTGCAGTCGTACGCATACCTCGAAGCCCGCGTTGAGTCCGGGAACCTCTTAGCACAGAGCGCACTGAGCCCATACTTTGCCATCAACTACGGCAAGGCAACCACTCCATCGGCTATTGCTGGGAATGCACTTGTGCCCATTGGACAAGGCTACGGACTCGATGCAGGCATCACTGTGCAGTATCAGGACTGGACATTCTCCGGATCTGTAATCGATCTGGGCAGGATAACCTACAACGGCAACGTCTTCGCGGCTGGCGATACAATTCTCAATGGTCTTGGCAGTGAAGGGTTCGACAGCTACAATCTCTTTGTCGAAGCCCCAAAGATCACCGGTGAAGGACAGTACTTTCGCTGGGAGGGTTTGATGTCGGTTACCAGCGACCTCCCCGCACGCGTTCGGTTGGGCACGTCGTGGCGTCAGAACAAGCGATGGACGTACGGCATAGACTGCATCATTGCACTGAACAACGTTGCGGGATCGCTTCAGCAGACGCTCGTAAGCTCTGGTGTAGACTGGCGTCCAATCGATTGGCTCAACCTTGGTATGGGGCTTGCACACGGCGCAAACATGGGCGTAACGATGCCCACTTCCGTGATGTTCTCAATCTTCAACAACAGATGGCAAATCGGTGTCTCTACGCTCGATGTGCGATCTCTTGTTTCAGACTCAAACCCTGTTCTTTCGGCAGTCTTTGGCGTTGCCCGCATTCGCTGGTGATTACCACGCGTACGCTTCCGGAGCCTGATTACCTGGGCCTGGCCAGATGCGATCGAGCTCGGCCAGTGTTTCGGCATCAAGCGTAATGTTGAGCGATGCCACGTTTGCATCGAGCTGCGCAACAGTGCGCGGTCCGATGATGGGAGATGTAACACCATCACGCTGCGATATCCATGCGAGCGCAACATCAGCGCAATCAAGACCAAGCTTTGCGCACAAGGCCTCGTAGGCCTCGATTTGCGGACGCAGCTTCTCGGCAGATTCTAACAGTTGCGGACGCTTACGGCGCACAGAGTCACTCGAGGAGAAGATCCCTGCGAGCAAGCCCCCTGCAAGCGGACTCCACGGAATCATCGCCATACCGTACGCTTTAGCCGCTGGGATTACTTCGAGTTCGATCTGGCGATTCCGCAATGAATACACCGACTGCTCACTGACGAGGCCGAGGAAATGTCGGTTCTTGGCAAGCTCATTTGCCTGAGCAATGTTCCACGCGGCAAAGTTGCTTGAGCCCACGTACAAGACCTTGCCCTCGCGCACCAGCTGCTCCATTGCCTGCCAGAGCTCGTCCCATGGTGTGGCGCGATCGATATGGTGCATCTGGTACAGATCGATATGATCCGTCTTTAGGCGACGGAGCGAATCTTCACAGGCCTTCTTGATGTGGTAGGCAGAACAACCGCGGTTGTTGATGCCGTCCTCCATCTGACCATACACCTTGGTTGCAAGCACGATCTTATCGCGCCGAGACGGATCCTGGCTAAGCCAGTTGCCGATGACCTCCTCTGTGCGCCCCTTACCCTTGTCCCAGCCGTAAACGTTAGCCGTGTCAAAGAAGTTGATGCCGTGCTCCAATGCACGACTCATCACGGGATATGAATCTTCTTCTTCGATCCAGTATCCAAAGTTCATTGTTCCAAGGCAAAGGCGCGAAACCTTTACTCCAGTGCGGCCGAGGTGTACGTATTCCATGGGTGCTAAGATAACACTTGTGTTGCGCGAGTGTTACCAGATTGCACAATCATTACACACGTAAACACTACGTAACTCGCACGCGAAGTTTATCACGGATATGTTGCGTGCCATGCAAGAACTGATATCGCATGATGCCCTTGCTCGTGCAACTCGACTCTCGACACAGAATCCTGTTGTGAAACTGATCTCCAGTGCTGCGCGCATTCCGCGCATTAATGAGATCTATCGGCGCTCGTGGAGTACAGATCCGGGAGAGTTTCTCGATCATGTCTTTCGAGAGCTTGCCGTGGACATCGACGTCTCGCACCGCGAGCTAGATAACATCCCTGAAACAGGCCCATTCATCGTTGTAGCCAATCACCCATTCGGTGCAATTGATGGTCTAGCACTCTTGAAGACGATACGCCAAAAGCGCCCAGACTTCAAGATCATGGCGAACTTCCTTCTGCAATACGTCCAGCCGCTAAAAGATGCATTTATCAGTGTTAACCCGTTTGAAGAGCTGAAATCCTCGCATAGCAACCTTTCGGGGATAAAGGACTGCCTGCTGCATCTGCGCCAAGGGGGCGGTCTGGGCATCTTTCCTGCAGGAGAGGTCTCCACCTATGATAAAAATGAGAACGCCGTTGTTGATAAGCCATGGAGCAATGGGGCGATCAAGCTAATTCAAAAAGCAGGTGTGCCGATTGTGCCCGTTCACTTTGCCGGACAGAACTCCATAACATTTCATGCGCTAGGCCTGATACACCCTCGGCTCCGCACGTTGGCACTCCCTGCTGAGTTGCTAAAGAAGTCTGGATCAACTCTTACGTTGTCCATCGGACGCGTTGTTCACGTTCACGAAATCAATGGTTTTGAAGAAACAGAGCAGGCAGGCTCATACCTGCGTGCTCGCACATATGCGGTTGGCTACCGCAAAGCTGTGGCACGTCCGGCAGTGTATGGACTAACTCAATCTACATCGATGCACGATATCATCACGTCCACAGCTTCGTGTGATATCATTGCCGATCTTCATGCCAATCGTGATGCATGTATCGCGAGACAGGGTTCGTTTGAGGTCTATGAACTCGATAAGTCCAAAGCGCAAAGCCTTCTTCGCGAGGTTGGTAGGCTGCGTGAAGTAACATTCCGAAGTGTTGGAGAAGGTACAGGCCTGCCAACAGACCTCGATGAGTTTGATGAGTACTACAAGCACCTCGTCGTATGGGACAGCGCGTGTAATCGTATCGTAGGTGCCTATCGTGTTGGACATGGTCCAAGCATCATGCGAGACCATGGAGTCTCAGGCTTCTATCTCAGCACGCTTTACCGTATAGAGGGGCCAGCCCGAGATATCCTGCAGCATAGTGCCGAGCTTGGTCGCTCGTTTGTTGTCCAGGACTACCAACGTCACCGCTTGTCGCTGTTTACCCTCTGGAAGGGTATCGAGGCATACCTTGAGAAACACAATGATGTACGTCACTTGATAGGCCCAGTTAGCATAAGCAGCGACTACCATGTCTCATCGAAGCGACTCATGATGCATTTCTTTCGCAGGCAGTCAGTGCAGCATCCATTACGCAAATTCATCAAGCCCCTTACCCCCTATCATGAGCGTTGTGCTATGCCGGCCGTTGCGGACTTGGTTGACGGGATGCGGGGAGACATAAAGGTCTTGGACCGTGTAATTGCCGACAACGAACCAACAGCGGCTGGTGTGCCTGTTCTTGTGAAAAAATACATGGCACAGAATGGGCAGATCTTGGCATTTAACTGCGACCCCAACTTTAACAATTCACTTGATGGCTTCCTGATTGTAAATGTGGCCGATATTCCTAGCCACATGCGGGAGTGTTTACGTCAGTAAGGTGCATTGCCTGCCCCGTATATTTGCGGCATGCAATACCCGTTTCGAACCGTAGAACAAAAATGGCAGTCACACTGGGCTGCACATAACACCTATCAGGTAAATGATGATACGTCGAAGCCGAAGTACTTCGTGCTAGACATGTTCCCGTATCCATCTGGAGCCGGCCTGCATATTGGTCATCCAGAAGGTTACACCGCCACTGATATTGTAAGCCGCTTCAAGCGCATGTGTGGCTTCAATGTTCTGCATCCAATGGGGTTTGATGCGTTCGGTCTGCCAACAGAACGATACAGCATGACAACGGGGATACACCCTGCGCTCGCTACAGAAAAGAATATCGAGACGTTTAAACGTCAGCTCAACGCCATCGGATTCGACTATGATTGGTCACGTCAGGTAAACACCACGCTTCCAGAGTACTACCGTTGGACGCAGTGGATGTTCCTGATGATGTATAATTCATGGTACGATAGAGCTGCTAAGCGTGCTCGCCCCATCGACGAGCTGCCGATACCATCAGACATCACAGACGCTCAAGAGATTGAGCTCTTTAAAGACAATTATCGCCTCGCCTACATCGCCTATAGCCCCGTAAACTGGTGTGAAGCACTCGGAACGGTGCTTGCAAACGAAGAGGTAGACGAGTGGAAGGGTAAAGGGTACAGCGTTGAACGCCGTCCGATGCGGCAGTGGATGCTGCGCATCACGGAGTATGCGGACCGTCTGCTCCAAGATCTCTCCCTTCTGGATTGGCCATCGTCTACACTTGACATGCAGCGTCACTGGATTGGACGCAGCGAAGGGGCTGAGGTTGTCTTTCCCGTATCGGGAAGCGACCATGCAATAACGGTGTTTACGACACGCCCTGATACGTTGTTTGGCGCTACCTACCTTGTGGTAGCTCCCGAGCATCCTATCGTAGAGCATATCGTGAGTGAACATCAGCGCGGCAGTGTTCTCGAATACAAAGAGGCTACATCGCTCAAGAGCGATCTCGAGCGAACAGAGCTCAACAAGACAAAAACTGGCGTATTCACGGGCGCATATGCCGTAAACCCAGCAACTGGCGCAGACGTGCCGATATGGGTGGCAGACTACGTGCTGGCACACTATGGCACTGGTGCTATTATGGCAGTGCCGGGTCACGACGAGCGTGATCACGAATTTGCCACAGCATTCGGGTTGCCAATCGTCCAGGTTGTGCAGCCGGCAGATGGCAGCGTAATCAACGTTATCGAAGCAGCCTACAGTACGTATGGTGTAGGTACGGCATCGAGTAACACAGAAGTGTCTCTTGATGGCTTGCAGACAGAGCAGGCAAAGCAAACCATAATCTCGTGGCTTGAATCAACAGGCAGAGGTAAGGGGCGCACACAGTTCCGCCTGCGCGATTGGCTGTTCTCACGTCAGCGGTACTGGGGCGAGCCCATTCCAATCATGTTCTTCGAAGACGGCACAAAGCGCGCACTCGAAGCAGATGAACTGCCACTGTTGTTGCCCGATGTAAAGGAATTCAAACCAGCTGGTACGGGCGAGTCGCCCCTTGCAACGGTTGAGTCCTGGGTCAATTTCATTGACGCAAAAACCGGCAAGCGTGCGCGTTTCGAAACCAACACCATGCCCCAGTGGGCAGGCTCGTGCTGGTACTATCTGCGCTATGCAGATCCAACAAACGCGAATGCGTTTTGCTCTCCAGAGAACGAGAAGTACTGGATGGGTGATCATGGCGTAGATCTCTATGTAGGTGGCGGAGAGCATGCAGTTCTGCACTTGCTCTATGCACGCTTTTGGCACAAGGTATTGTTCGACTACGGATATGTATCAACGCCTGAGCCCTTTAAGAAGCTGTTTCATCAGGGCTTGATCATGGGCGAAGACGGACGCAAGATGTCCAAGTCGCTTGGCAACGTGGTAAACCCAGATGAAGTGATCGCAAGCCACGGTGCTGATGCACTGCGCTTGTACGAAATGTTCCTTGGTCCGCTCGAAGCCTCAAAGCCATGGAACACCCGCGGTATCGACGGTATCACACGCTTCCTCGACCGCGTATGGCGCATGATCGTTACCGAAGACGGTACACGTTCGCCGTCGGTGGTGAAGGGGGCGAGCACGCCAGAGCTCGATCGTGTGCTGCATGCTACCATCAAGAAGACGCATGAGGATGTGGAGAATCTGAGCTTTAACACGACGATCGCACAGTTCATGATCTTCGTCAACGAGTTTACAAAGGCCGAACAGCGTAGTCACGAAGCAATGACTGCCTTTGTGCAATGCTTAGCCCCGTTTGCTCCACATATCACGGAGGAGCTCTGGCAAATCCTTGGTCATGAAGGATCAGTTCACCACTCACAGTTCCCTGCCTTCGATGAGGCAAAGCTTGTTGAGAACGAAATCGAGATCGTCCTACAGGTAAGCTCAAAGATTCGTGGTAAGATGGTCGTGCCGACAGATGCCGATGCGGCGGCAATTGAAGAGCTTGCCAAGTCCGATCCCAATGTTCAGAAGCACCTCGATGGAAAACAGATCAAGAAGACGATCGTCGTTCCGGGCAAACTCGTGAACTTCATTGTAGGATAGCATGAACGTCTGTATTGCCTTCCTGGTTTCGTGCCTCGTGGCAACAACTGCGTGCGTTGGTCAGCCCAGCTATGAAGGACCGTTTATCGTTGGCACAACTCCCAAGGATGCGCTACCCGAGGTCTCAGGAATCGTTCAAAGCGGTCAGCCTTTTGTCTTGTGGATGATCAATGATTCGGGCGATGAACCAGTTGTATATGCTGTGCACCTTCGAGGTGGCCAGGTGTTCCGTCACAAACTGGCGGGGGCTGTAAATGTTGACTGGGAGGATATTGCAATTGCTCCTAGCAACGCCGAGGCCGACTCACTGGGCTCGATACCAACTGAACTCTATATCGCAGACATCGGAGACAACAACGCCAAGCGTAAGAGTATTACTGTCTATCGCATTGCTGAGCCTGATGTCTTCTCATCAACAACAATACCAGATGCAGGCGTTGAGAAGTTTGAGCTGGTCTATCCAGACGGACCTCGAGATGCAGAGGCAATGCTGGTTGACCCCCTCACACGTGAGATTGTGATCGTTACCAAGCGAGATGCCAAAGCCCGCATCTATAGTTGCAGCGAGCTCACCACATCTCCGGTGCAGCTTACGTTTCGGGGAGAGTTACCCTTCACATTGATCACAGCGGGCGATGTTGCGTCGAACGGACGAACCATCATCCTAAAGAACTATCACAAGGCCTGGGAATGGACGCGTGATCCAAAGCAACCAATTTGGAAGGCACTCCTGGGTGAAGGAAGACGCATTCCGTATGGTCCAGAGCTTCAGGGCGAAGCGATATGCTATGATCAAGGTGACCAAGGGTACTACACCACATCCGAACGCGAAAATGGCGGTGATGCTGCTCCATTGTTTTACTACCCATTGAAGTCGTCCATCAATGCAGCGCCAGGACGCGACATCAAAGTTCCTCAGATGGAAGTTTCACCTGTTGTGGGCAAGAACGGCTTCTACAGGTTGCGCTATACCGTCCCAGAACTCCTCCGCGTCGAGATACAGCTTTACAACGAGGGCATGTTCAAGATGATGACGATTGCTGATGACAGTGCCGAATCTGGGGTGCAAGAGCGCGAGCTTGACCTGCGCAAGTTTCCATCGGGGAGCTATGCGATTCTTCTCAAAACACCTCATGCACAGGCATCCTGCCTGCTCGAGCATGTATTCCGGTAAAGCCACTCCAAAGGGGCGTCGTGTGAAATGCATTCTACTCTTCGCGTTTTTAGCATTCTCGTGGTCGGATGCAATGGCCCAGGAATACCTGGCCATGCGTCTTAACGATGTCTGTTCGATCTTTGGCGGCAGATCTGTTCAGTTTGATACGATCTTTACGCCCCAGTTCCTCGATAAAGTACCGCCAATGCAGCTCCGCATGATCGTAACACAGGTTACGGCCGAGTCGGGACCGTGCAGCAGTATCCGCATTACTGATCAACGTTCTGGATACCAAGTGTTTGCCGAAGGATCTACTTCAGGCGGTTGGTTACTCCCCTTCACTTTAACCGTTGAGACAACTCCACCGCATAGGATAGCTGGTTTGTATGTGCGTCCACCCGTAAAACCCACGCTGGACATCAACAGCGTGGTCGAAGACTTCAAGGCCCTACCCGGGAAAACCTCGCTCATGGTGGCCGATCTCACATCCGGTATCACGCTTGCTTCTCATGCATCAAGTGAGCGTCTTCCCATTGGATCAACGTTTAAGCTCTATGTTCTCGGAGAGCTCCTAACGTCAATGCACAAGTGGGAAGACGTAACACGCATCGATTCATCACTGTATTCGCTTCCATCGGGTTCGCTGCAGACATGGCCTCATGGCGCGCCGATAACGCTTCACACACTGGCATGTCAGATGATTTCTGTGAGTGACAACACTGCAACCGACCATCTTCTTCATGTGTTGGGAGCCGACGCCGTTATGCGCGGTCAGGCGATGCTGGGGCACAGTGCTCCGGAGGTGAACGATCCGTTCCTGTCCACGCGTGAGATGTTCCTTCTCAAGTTCTGCGATCAGGGTCGTTACGCCCAAGCCTATGCACGGGCAGAGGCTTCTGAACGTCGAGAGATTCTCCGTCTTGTGAAGGACACGTTTGCATTGTCCGATGTTGCGATTTCGAGTACTCCTGTTCTTCCAGACTCTGTAGAGTGGTTTGCCTCCGCCGCGGAGATCGTTCGTGCGCTCGATTGGTTCAGAATGGCCTCTTCTACCAAGGAGGGAGCTGCGGCGCTTGAAATTCTCGAGATAAACCCCGGACTCATGCTTGATAGAACCAAGTGGAAACGCGTCTGTTACAAAGGTGGATCGGAAACCGGAGTGATCAACATGTCCTATCTCCTGCAGAACACCGAGGGTAAGTGGTTTGCACTTTCTGCTACCTGGACCAACACGCAGAGTTCTGTTGATGATCTCAAATTCTCAGGTCTGGTAGAGCGTACGATACGTCTACTAGCCCCCTAACTTTGCCGTATGCTCTGTCTACAATCTGAAACCAATCCGGAATGGATCGATGTTGCGTGTGCGAATACGGACAGCATTCTCATCGATCATGCATTATGTGAGAAGAAGGCCGCTGCATTTGCCCTTGCACTGATTACACGCTACCCAAAGCGATCACGTCTGATCCACGACATGATTGCACTTGCACAGGAAGAGCTGGAGCACTTCGAAATGGTGATGCTTGAACTCGACAAACGTGGACTGACGCTCACAAAGGATGTCGGCAATCCATACGCAAATGCCCTGCACAAGTTTGTGCGTCAGGGCGAGCCGAAGCGTCTGTTGGATTCACTTATCGTTGGAGCCTTTATCGAAGCTAGATCATGCGAAAGGTTTTCGCTTCTTGCCAAGCATGCACCAACGGAAGAATTGCGCTCTATGTATAGCTCGCTCCTTGCTAGCGAGGCAGGACACTACCGCGCATACACAGACATCGCTCGCGAGTACTTCCCTGTTGAGGAAGTTCGCGCGCGTCTCAAGGAGTTTGCCGACTACGAAGCAGATGTTGTCAAGGGGCTTGCAAACACACCAACGGTGCACGGCTGATGAGCAACATCATCTTTATGGGTACTCCCGAGTTTGCAGTGCCGGCCTTGCAGAAACTGCATGCCTCTGTTGGTGTGACAACTGTTGTGACTATTTCAGACAAGCCCCGTGGCAGAGGGCTTGCCGTCTCGCCGTCGGCCGTAAAACAGGCGGCTATAGACCTTGGTATTACGGACATCCTACAGCCGGAAAGGCTCAAGGATCCATCGTTCGCCGAACAGATCGCAGAACGAAAACCAGATGTGATGTGCGTGATCGCGTTCAAGATCCTTCCGCGCTCGGTGTTTTCGCTTGCAACGAAAGGTACGTTCAACGTACACGCTTCGCTACTGCCCCGTTTTCGCGGTGCTGCGCCGATCAACCATGCAATTATCGAGGGAGATCGAGAAACAGGTGTTACGTCGTTTCTTCTCGACGATGTTGTGGACACAGGTACAATTCTGCTCCAGCATGAATGTGCTATTGCCGATGGCACAACAGCAGGTGATCTCTACGCCATGCTGATGCCAATGGCGGCAGAGTGTGCACTAGAGACCACTCAAGGGTTGTTGGCCGGCACGCTAAAGCCCCATCCCCAAGACGATTCGCTTGCCACCCCAGCCCCTAAGGTCTTCCGTGAGCATGCGTCGATCAACTGGAACCAACCAGCAGCACACGTGCGCAATTTTATTCATGGATACTCTCCTGCTCCATGTGCTTGGACCATGTGGAACGGTGACGTTCTCAAAGTGTATCGTTCATCGCTCAGCTCAACGGCGATACCGGTTGGTTCATGGCGTATCACCGACGCTGCATTTCTTGTTGGTTGTGAGTCCGGAACAGTTTCACTTGACGAAGTTCAGCTGCCAGGTAAGCGCAGGATGCAGATCACCGAGCTGCTACCCGGCTACAGGGGTCCACGAGAAGGGGCCTTCGCATGAAGCCACTTCTTGCACGTATGCAGGAGGAAAAACTCCTTGTGTGCGCTCACCGTGGAGCATCTAATAGCGCGCCGGAGAATACGATTACTGCGCTTCAGAAGGCCCTGGATGCTGGTGCAGAGATGATCGAGCTTGATGTGCAGATCACCAAGGATCACGAGCTGGTCGTGTTCCACGATGACACACTCGAGCGCACTACGAATGGCAAGGGGCTTATCCGAGAGCATACGTATGAAGAACTTTCTCAACTAGATGCAGGCTCTTGGTTCAGCGCTAAACATGCCAATGAGCGCATTCCTCGATTCCGTGAGGCCATTGAACTTCTGCAAGGAAAGACTTACCTCAACATCGAGATTAAACCTCAGCAGGCTAGTGAAGAGTCTGCACGAGACATCGCATCGATCATCGGCATCATCAATCACTATGGGATGATTCCATACACCGCCTTTTCTTCCTTTGATCATTCGGCACTCGTCTTTGTGAAGTCCCTCGGATTTCCCGTTCATACCATTGCGTTAAATGTTCCGGGTGATAATCGCATGCCGAGCAGAGTGATCAAGACGTGCGGGGCCGATGCCTATGGCTGCTCGCTGGAAGAGCTGAACACATGGAGATCTGAGAACTGCGTCCACAACAAGATTCCATTAGGGGTCTATACTGTTAACACGCCCGAAGAGCTTGAGTACGCGCTGAACTACAGTGTTTCCGCCGTTGTATCGAATGTGCCCGAGGTTGTTGTGAAGCATTATGACGTTATCTCTACCACCCCGTAGCATTGGATACCATGATCGATCCCATTATGGCACTTGGACTGTTTGCTGGAACGTGCACCACGTTTGCTCTAGCACCCCAGGCATACAAAGTGTGGCGCTCCCGCAAAGTCGACCAACTCAGCATCGGTATGCTTGGTTTGATGTCCTTTGGTACTGCCCTGTGGCTTATCTACGGAATTCTGCGAATGGATGTGAGCATCATTTGGGCTAACGTGATCGCAATTCTCTTCCTGTCGTACATGTTAACCGTCAAAATCAAAGACATGCGCACAACAGGACACCGCTGATCTATCTTTATGGCAGCAACGCACCATCTTGCACCGTTGATTTTTCCCTCCTTCGAGATGAAGCTCTCGCACGATGGGGGGTCAACCAAGATCTATGATGTTGTCCGCAAGACATACGTTGCGCTCACACCCGAAGAGTGGGTTAGGCAGCACTGTCTGCACTGGCTGCTCTCGCTTGGTTATCCTTTGGGACGGTGCAGCATTGAACGTTCGCTCAAACACGGAGGTATGCGCTACGATCTGCTCTGGCACGACGCACATCTCCATCCCTATCTTCTCGTAGAATGTAAAGCCCCTTCAATTGCTATCACAAACGAAACGCTGCGGCAGACCGCTTGGTATAACATGCAGCTTCGTGCGCCATACGTTCTGATAACTAATGGCAACGTGGCATATTGCGCGGGCACATCTGCAAACGGAATTCTTGAACAACTCGACGATATACCACCGTACAAAGCACCATGATGAATATCACGCTTCGATCACCACTCGATATGCACATTCATTTTCGTCAGGACGACATGCTGCGCGTTGTTGCGCCGTTGTCTGCCGAACATTTTGCGGGCGGCGTGATCATGCCCAACCTACTGCCCTCGGTAGACACGCTTGATCGCTTGCTCTGGTATACCCAGGAGGTTAACAATGCCTGTGCAGGACATGCCTTTGATCCGTACATGACGTTGTTCTTCCGCGACTATACGTATGCAGAACTAGAGGCCGCAAAGCCCCATATCATTGGCATTAAACTGTATCCAGCCGGAGCAACAACCAATAGTGATGGCGGCGTGAGCGAGATCATGTCCATGGCTCATGTGTTCGATGCTATGCAGGAGCTCGATATTCCGCTTCTGGTTCACGGCGAAACCCACGGGTTTGTGATGGACCGCGAAGCGGAGTTCTGCGAGGTGTATCGGGCACTGGCAACGCGCTTCCCCAAGCTTCGCATCACGATGGAGCATATCACAACAGAGAAGGCTGTAGGGCTATTGGATGAATTCGAAAACTTGCGTGCAACGGTAACGCCGCACCACCTGATCATCACACTAGATGATCTTGCAGGGGGCATGCTAAACCCGCATCTCTTCTGCAAGCCTATCGCTAAGCGCCCAGAAGATCGCGAAGCACTTCTTCAAGCAGCATTGCGTGCGCACCCAAAGCTAATGATGGGCAGTGACTCTGCTCCTCATCCTCGAGACAAGAAGGAATGTCCGGGCTGCGCCGCCGGAGTCTTTACCGCCCCAATTCTCCTTCCGATGCTCGCTGAACTCTTTGCAAAGCACAGCGCACTGGAAAATCTTCAGACATTTGTCTCAGATAATGCGCAGCGTCTGTACCGCGTTACGCCGCCGGAAAAGCACGTCACACTCACGAATACACCAATGACCATACCAGCACAGTACGGAAGTGTAGTGCCGATGTGGGCAGGAAAAGATCTATCATGGTCCGTTACATCCGTCAGCTAGCCTACACTGCTACCCTTCTGCTCGTTGTTTGTGCATCGCTGCATGCACAGCCCGTCTTTGATACGTGCGCCATGGAGGGTTCGGCCGTCAGGGCTGATGTTCGCCTCCTAAACACGAAGAAGAACCGCTACGACGTGCCAACCGACGCGCAGATCAACCGCAAGGTTGACTTTGTAACATTATTGACGGCTCGAGAGCGTCCTGCAACGTTCAAAGAAGGTGATGCTGTTGAGATCGTTGCCTATGTGTCTGAGATAAAGATCGGAGCTGTAGAATCTGTCAACTGTAAGAGCACCGATCAATGGCATCGCGATTCGCACATTGAACTCACGCTGGACCCAATGGATGGTGGTGCCAAGGAGAAACTGCTTGTAGCAGAGATTACACCTCGGTTCCGGGAAATGATGAAGGACAGACGCATTGATTGGTCGCAGCGCGCACTGCGCGACCAGTACCTCGGACGTTGGGTAAAGATCCGTGGCTGGGCGTTTTACGATGCCATGCACGATGATGAGTCTGCAGGCTCGGGTGGATCGCGCATCTGGCGCGGCTCTCCATGGGAGATACATCCGGTAACGGGTATCGAGGTCACTACCCGACCAACCAATCTGCCTGCAGTGCCCGTATCACAGTCAACACCTTCAACCGAGCGCGAGAAGATCCAGACAACACCAACTGCATCTCGGCAATGCGAAGGCACCACAAAGGCCGGCAACCGCTGTAAGCGCACCGTAACGTCCCCTGCCCGATACTGCTATCAACATCAGCCGTAAGACAATGGCGGCAGTGGTTATCTTCGCCCCATATGAAAGAATCACAACGGTCCGTGTGGACCCCACCAACAGAGCTGGTTCTCTCCAATGGTATTCGACTCATTTCTGATCACGTTACCTCGGTGGATTCCTGCGCCCTAGGTATTTGGGTACAGGCCGGCACACGGGATGAACCTCGTGGCAAATCTGGTGTGGCGCATTTTGTAGAGCACACGTCATTCCGGCGCACGAGCTCCCGCACAACATCGAAGATCTCTCGAGATTTTGAGAATCGCGGGGCATATGCAAATGCCTACACTACAAAGGAAGAAACGTGCTACTATGTGCGTACGCTTCGAGAGCATCTTGATGACGTGTCCGAAACACTTGCTGATGTAGTCGTGCATCCACTGTTTTACGAGGCAGATGTTGAGAAAGAACGCACGATCATCGTGGAGGAGATTCGTTCCTACGAGGACGAACCCGAAGAACACATCTTTGACCTCGGAGAACAGCAGCTGTTCCCGACACACGCAATCGGCTCGTCGATCGTTGGTACAGTTGCCGATGTAGAACGCCTGCGTCAGACAGATATCCAACGCTTCCATCAGCAGCACTATACCACCGGCAACATTATCATTGCCATTAGCGGAAACCACGACATCGAGACATTTGCCCGCCATATCGAGCGATGCACTACAGGCCTGCCTCGCAAGAGACGTCGGACAGATGCACGCAAAGCGCCTGTAGCGGCCCAGCCATCGCATGCTGAGCATCACAAGCAGACGCAGCAGGCACATGTACTGTGGCAGACGCCAACAACTGGGTATCATCATGCAGACAGGTTTGCTCTGCAGATTCTGAATGTGGTTCTCGGAGACGGCATGTCTTCGCGTCTCAATGTAAAGCTTCGCGAAACAAGGGGGCTGGCATACTCTGTATACTCGCAACTACAGCTGTTTATGGACTGTGGTATCATGGCCATCTATGCTGGAATCGACGAAGCACAGCGCAGTCGGGTAGAGAAAGAAGTCGCCTCGATCATGACATCTCTTGCAGAACACGGCATCACGTCAGCCGAGCGCAAGCGCGCTGTAGCGCAGCTTCGGGCAAGCAAGCTCATGTCGCTCGAATCTCTCACCTCGCGCATGACGCTGCTCGGCAAGGGTATCATGGAAGAAGGCTATCCCGAAGATCCGCGTCAGACGATTGAAGCTCTTGAGTCTGTAACAATGGCGGACGTTCAGCGTGTTGCAGCAGCCTATTGTACACCGAGCATGTGGAGTTCTACCTGCCTGCTCCCAGCTGGTGAGTAAGATGGGTCATCCTCTCAATGAACAGCAACTTGCAGCTCTTGACCGCCATTTGCATTGCGCGGTGCTGGCCAATGCCGGTTCTGGCAAAACGCGCATCCTGATCGAGCGATTCCTACGTGCGGTAGTCCTCGATGGTGTGCCCATTGAAAACATCGTAGCCATCACGTTTACAAAGGCAGCCGCCGCTGAGATGCGCGAACGCATTCATGAACGCATTGAGGAGCTTCTCTCGAAGGATGAAGAGCGAGCCCCCTACAGTGCCTCGGTAAGCGATGCAGACCTTGTTGCTCGCCTGCGCAGCGTTTCTAGGTCGCTCGCACTAGCGAGAATCAGCACATTCCATAGCTTCTGCGCCGGACTCGTACGGCAGTACGCAGATGTCGTGGGGATACCCCATGACGTGCGGGATGCCGATGATCGTGAATCGTCATATCTGGTTGCAGGTGCTGTTGCCACAGCACTGCGCGGGGCAGCCGCTCGAGGACATCAGCTTCACGCGCGGTTGTTAACAGCCATTGAGCATGTTTCGCTTGATATGATCGAGCAGCTTGTAACGTCGATAGCGCGAGACCGCTCACGGGCCAGATCTGCCGAGCTTTTTATCTCACGTACTACCGCAGACATCCTGCAGGAACGTGCCGCAGCAGTGAAGGTTGTCCAGCAGGGTACAGCGAGAGAACTGCTCTCGACAATCGAATCTGCGTTGCGTGGTGTTACTACATACGACTGCTACCGCACATGTCACAGCGCCTGTGTTTCGCTGCTTCAGCAGCTTGAACACGAAGGATTCTCGTCGTCTGTGAAGGGGCAATTCGATGATCTGCGCGATGAGTTCTTCACCAAGAAGATGCTGTTCGCTAAAAAGAAGGTCGACAAAGAAGCGAAGAATGCAGACGTGTATCCAGAACTCTCGGAGGTAGATGACGATACACTCCAGATACTTTCAATGGACTGGGACGATGCTGCAGAAGAAGGGCTTGTAAATATTCTTACTCTTGTTGCAGAACTTGGCGTTGCTGCTTCACAGGAGTACATCAGAGTTAAGCGATCGCGGAATGTGATAGACTTTGATGACATGATCCATGAGGCAACAGCCTTGTTAGAGCAGGATGAGATCCAACACGCCGTTCGCTCGAGCATCACACATGTTATGATCGATGAGTTTCAGGATACAGACCCTACACAGTATCGTATTCTTGAGCTTCTTGCTCCAGACATTGTCACAGCAGCTACTCCGGGTCCTCTAGTCTTTGTCGTTGGAGATGACAAACAAAGTATCTACCAGTTTAGAAATGCAGACGTCCGTCTGTTTCGACGTGCACGCCATGCAATAACGCAGACTAATCTCCGCACGCGCACAGATGATGGCATGAGGCTTCTTTCAAAGTCGTTTCGGATGCATCCTGATCTATGCGATGCCGTAAACAGCATGTGCTCTGCGTTCTTTGCGGGTGATGGTGCCGATACTGCATCTACAACCAGTTACGATGTTCCCTACCAGCCCCTTGTTGCAGGCTTGGAACTTGAACGAGATCCATCAAACCGCCGCGTAGTTGTTGCTGAGTTTGGCACGCTCGACGAATCAGATGTTGTAGCTCGGTCCATCGCCGATGCTCTTGCATCAGCGCACGGCTCTCTTTGCCCCAAGGACATAGCTGTTCTGGTTCCGAAGAATTCCATTAAAGCTACAATTGCAAGTGCACTCCGCCGGTGTGGTATACCGTTTACGATCTACGGCGGACGTTCCTTTTTCAGCCGTCCGGAGATTGCAGACCTTCGTAATGCGCTCACATCATGCATAGAGCGCAGCAACAACTTGGCAACAGCCAGCGTGATGCGTTCTCCGCTGCTTCGCTGCAGTGATGAAGACATCACTGCTGCAGCGCTAACGGGCAGTGCATCAAGTTTCCAGGACGGTCTTACGCAGCTTGTCTCTGCGGGCTTGGCTAGCCCTGCACAGCAGGCCGCAGCTGCGTTTTTCCAGAAGTTCTCTGAAGAGCTTGCCGAACTTCCGTCGCACGTTGTACTTGAGCATATGCTCGATCATACCATGTGGTATGAAACAGTGTCTGGAGAAGAGCGATACGATCAAATGATCGCTAACGTTGAGAAACTCATTGGCATCTGCCGAGATGTTGTTCTCGAGGGAGGTACATCCCATTTCGATGTACTCAAGGCAATCTCGGTTCCTGAGAACGACAGCGAAGCAGAGAGTGCTGTGCTTAGTGATGATGATGCAGTACACATTATGACCCTTCACGGGGCTAAGGGGCTTGAGTTTGACCTCGTTGTGCTTGCAGGTCTCACCGGTTCACAGAGATCCGATAGCGCCATCGAAACATCAGAGCTCGGCCTGACGGTGTCGATTCCCGGAGCCCGGTGTTTATCGCATTATTGCAACAAGACGATTTCCGCAACCCGTCGGACAGCAGAAGACAGACGTCTACTCTATGTTGCATTGACGCGGGCAAAGCAGCAGCTGATACTCTGCCTGCCATCAGACCGTGATGAGCATCGTCCACCTGGTCTTGCCGGTATGATTGCAGATGGTCTCAAGAACTACGGCAACGAACGCGTTGTAACGTTTGGTGCAGAAGATGCACTTCAGCGATATCAGCCGGCACATGCATCTGAGAGATCAGTGGTACATCTCATCGAACCAATAGAGCCCCTGCCACGGTGGACGCAAACGCCGAGCTCAACAACGCAGTATCATCAATCAACTGCTCCAGCAGGTTCAACGTCAAGTGCCGAGATGGGCTCTGCCATACACACCGCGCTTGCTGCAGTGATCAAGCATTCGGCCGAACTATCAGATGATGATTTGATGGAGCAGATCGTTCGCTCGCTTCACTCAAGTGGTCTTACCCGCGCCAAGGCTTCGCAGGCTGCCATCGAAGTGTTTTCAACGCTGCGATCGTCGTTAGTTCAGATGATTTCGCCGCACCTGAAGGACGTACGCATCGAGCAGCAGCTGGCGATGATGGACGACGACGTTCTGCTGCATGGAGTTCTCGATGTGCGCCTTCCCGAGATCAATGGAGTAGTGGAGGTATGGGACTGGAAAACTTCGTCCGTCCGCAATACACGCCAACTTGCAGAGCAGGGGGCTCTGTACACATCGCAGATGCAGGCCTATGCCAAGCTGTGTTTTGCATCCTTCCCCTCGTGCACATCTGTGCGCACGCGCCTAGTGTTTACCAAGGCACTGCAGCACGATGTAGACCCTTCGTACGTGATAGATTACGTCAGGTCTGACTTCTGATAGCCTCTCCGGCAGCATACCCAGAGCTCCATGCCCACTGGAAGTTATAGCCTCCAAGCCAGCCGGTAACGTCTACAACTTCTCCAATGGCATACAACCCAGGCTGTTTGGTGCTTTCCATCGTCTTTGACGACAGCTCTCGAGTGTCGATCCCGCCTGATGTTACCTCTGCTTTGGCGAACCCCTCGGTGTTACCGAAATGCAGCTTCCAATTGTGCATCATGTGCAGAACCTCTTCCGTGGCGGCACGTGGCATTGAATTGACCGGACGATCCAGTCTATCATCTGGCCATGCATCGATGAGGCGCTGCGGCAGCTTTCCTTTGAGGATCGTAGCGAGATGACGTTTCTCACCTGGGAAGTCCTCGATGAGGTGCTCGAGGCTAACATCGGGCAGCAGGTCGATTATAAACTCTGATACATTTCGCGCATGGGACGAGATCTGCAGAATGGCTGGTCCACTCAGCCCCTTATGCGTAAACAGGATGTTCTCACGAAATGCGGATCCAGCTGCGGAGACAGAACATTCTGTACTCACGCCGGAGATCGATCCAAACCTATTCCATGCCTGAGTAGGAAACACAAGTGGCACAAGAGCAGGAAGTGGCTCAATGATGCGATGTCCGAAGTGCCGTGCAATCCGATACCCAATATCACTTGCACCGAGTGACTGAATACTCAATCCTCCGGTGGCAACCACGAGTGCGGTAGATACATAGTCACCTGAAGACGTCGAGACAACAAACGAGCCGTTGTGCGTTGCATGGGTAACGCGGACGCCATAGTGCACCTCAGCACCAGCGCGTTCGCACTCGGACAGGAGCATGTCGATTATCTGCTGTGCCGATTCATTGCAGAACAGCTGGCCGAGAGTCTTTTCGTGCCAGGCTATGCCATGGGATTCGACAAGCGCGATAAAGTCATCCGGTGTGTACCGCGCAAGAGCCGAGCGTGAAAAGTCAGGATTCTCTGACAAGAAATTCCGATGCGTTACGATGCGGTTTGTAAAGTTGCATCTACCGCCACCCGAGATCCGGATCTTCTTGCCTGCAGTTGCGTTGCCTTCAAGTACAACTACACTCTTGCCCCATGCAGCGGCTTGGGCGGCACAGAACAAGCCGGCAGCTCCTCCGCCGATTACAACAACATCGTATGTATGCACTGCGACTACTTCGAGATCATCATGGTCGATGTTGAACTAAACACACCAGCAGAGATGCGCACAAAGTACAATCCAGCTGCATAGTTGGCCGTATTGATCTTCAGTGCATACTCACCGCCATTGAGCGTTAACTCCCCATCAAGTACCGTCTCAATGATGCTACCTCGGGAATCAAGAATCTCAAGAAGTACTGGAACGGTCTCCTGCATGCGGAAGGTGACCAGGGCATTATCAACGGCCGGCTGTGGATGCACGGCAAGGCGCGGCCTGCCGACACCTGCAAATTTGACAACCGATATGTTGCACTTGCCCGACGTGACAAACGGTGTTGCTCCGCCCTGAGGTATGATATCGAGGAACTGAAGCGAATCAGAAATGTAACCGCTGGTCTGCAACGATACATCGGTAGCTGAGAGCTCTGGAACGGTAACAACGAATTGCAAGGATGCAATCGGGCCTGACCGTGTTGTATCGGCTCCGCGCACGGCAATGTCGATGTCTCCTGGCTGCGCAGATGACACCGTAATGTTGGCAGGTTTAGAGATTGCAGACGGACCGATATACTTCAGCGAGCGCGGTGCGTACGAGACCTTTACATCGTAGTTGAGGCCATTCAACCAGTACGTTACGCCGTTATAGGTTACCGACACGTCCTTGTCGATCATCACCGGTATGTCTATAGTATCGCCAATACCGCCCCGCATTGTATCAGGCAGGAAGAACTTCTGTGTTGGCAAAAGGTCTACATTAAACTCTGGGGCATATCCGAAACCTTTGACGTTGGTGGTATCGCGCACGTCGCATGGGTAGGAGCTCACAACAGTAACGTTCGTGTCGATGCCGCGCTCTGAACGTGGGCAGAATCGCAGTGTTACAACAGCCGAGTCGCCAGGTGGGATAGAGTCTCCAAGGGGCGGAACGCTACGAACAAGCGTCGTGTACGTCGGCACATCAAGTAACGAGCTCACGGCATTAGGAACATCACCTGTGTTTACTACCGTAATTGTGCGATCTGCGCATTCGAGGATGCGAACAGAATCGAACTGAACGGGCTGAACAATGTTGATGTCGGACTTCAGCGCGATGATCGTACCCTTGTCTCCAGATGCGATCAGTCGGTACAGGATCACATCTTCCGTATCAAAATTGATACTATCGATCGTGAGCTTACTGTTAGCACGGTTATTGTTCCGCGTTACAAAGCGCATCGTTGCAAATGGACTTAGCGAATCAATTCCACAGAAGTTCTTCAGCTTAACATCATACCCGCCGTAGGCCGAGGTATCAATGAGGATAGCTGGGGTAAACTGCACGCCCCCTGTAGTAGATGTACATTGATTTGCCGTTAGCGGCGAAGTGATATCGAGCAGACGCAGCTGCGTTGTGTCGAAGTCAACTCGCATCCTGATATCAACAACCGTTGCATCGATCACGATTGAGCTGTAAACGGGTACCGCAATCGTATCGCATGATATCATCGTAAATGTATCCGGCAAGGGGCGTTTCGGGTCGAACGTAAACTGCAGACCCTTGGTCTGTGCAAAGCCCCCTCCTCGAATCAGCACCGTTGTATCCCAGCCGGTACATGGCTTGCTGAACCAGAACTTCATGCGAGCACGATAGTCCTTCGGGGCTCGTGGTCGCTGCTTGAACTGGACCACAAGAGAATCTCCGGGGTCAATGGTATACGGGAACACTGTTGGCGCCGTGATAAAGAACACACGGTCATTCGGTTCAAACGTGATCGAGTCGATCACCACTTGATCCTGTGAGGGATTCAACCGGTAATCAGGAATCTTGAGTACAACAGACAGTGGCGTTGGACTCAAGACATCAATGACACCGTATGGGAACTGACGTGAAGTTGGTGTTGGACGGAACGACAGAGATCGTTTACCGATCAGGAACGTCTCGAGCGTGTTGCTCCACTGCGAACCGAAGGCCTTGATGTGCATTGCGGCTCGGCACTCCATCAGTGTGCTGTCTGCCGGAGTACGCGGACAGAACGTGATCATCACCGTGTCGCGCTCACCAGGCGGCACCTTGTACGGCGTGGTTCCGTTCGGCGAGAATTTCGACTTCCATGTGTAGAACTGCGGTTTACCTCCCGGTACGCCAACAGAATCAATCCAGATCGAATCGATCGTCATATCGAATCGTAATGAGCCGTTCAGCATTTCGATTGAACGTTCAACGCATTCGCATGGTCTTGTGTATCCAAAATTGACAAGGCTAAGTGCGCTTTCGAGCTTGATGATCACGCCTCTACCCGAGAGCTTACCGGTACCTACTACCACACAGGGATCTGAAGAATAGGCAGTTAGATCAGCTGAATAATCTTTCGCTGCAGTTGGTCGGAATTCTACAACAATGCGGATTGAGTCGCGCGGCGCTAAGGTCAACGGAATTGGTCTGCTGGTTGAGATGATCGTAAAGCCTGCACCAATTGCTAATGAGTCAATGCGGACCGGTAGAGAAGACGTATTCTCAAGAATCAGCTGCTGCTGTTTTACATCTCCAACTTCTACAACGCCAAAGGCCGTGAGCTGCGTAATGAAGATCTTCGGTGCCACGGAGGTGCCGATGAGCTGCACCTGCCATTCGGCTCTTGATGCGTCACGGAAGCGGATATATGCCCTGTCTGCCCTATCCCTGGAAGGATCATTCGGCGTATACCGCGTTAGGATCCTGAGTGAATCCCGCGCAGGAATGGTAAATGACTTACCGTCGATGCCCCCTGGCGGATCCGTAATGACCAAGCGCCCACCACTTTGATCAACGAACCGAAGTGAGTCAATTGTGCGTGTAGAGTTGGTCATGTTCACTATAAAGACCGAATCTTCGCGCGACTGACACGAGATCACGTTTTGTGTTTCCATTACAAGGGGCTGAAAGCGGAATGTCTCCAGCACGCCCTTACCACGAAGGTCGATGCAGTCTACCGTATAGCAGCGTGTCTCGAACAAACACAGCTTGTCGATGTAATCCAACGAATCGGTTGGACGGAACGTTACTGGAATGAGCACCGAATCTCCCGGCTGAATCGTTCTACCAGTACCGCCGAGGAGTGCGAATGCTTCGCCCCGTTCAACATAGAGTGCCACAGAAAGGGCGTCGAATTTACTGTTGTTGCGTGCACGGATCTGGAGCGTCTTTTGCTGACCCACGATCACGTTTCCGAAGTCTACCAAGCCATTGACAGACCACTCAACTTTGTTATCAAGTCCGCGCCCAGAAACATAGATCTTCTTTTCGATCCTACAGCCCTGAATGCTGGTTTTGATGATGATCGAATCGAACACCGTACCCGGCTGACGCGGGAGAAATCGCACAGCTATAGGAGACTGTCCAGTCTTCGGCTGTAGAATAGCTGGGAATCGAATTCGATAATGCGTAAAGTCCTTTGGTACGATAACCGTATCAATCTGCATCGGTGTAAGCGTAAGATTCTGCCACACATACTGCTGCGGAGAACTCAAAAGGCCCGGACACGTGGGCTCAAACCGCATCGTGTCGATTCGACGTGTTCCGCCAGGATTCCTGATTGAGATTACTTCCTGCGTCCTGCCAATAATTGGCATGCGTATCGGCGTGCGCTGGCATCGATCATCGGTTCGTATCTCGAGTGTATCCAGGTAGTCTGCTGTTGTGTCGCGTACAAAGGACCTCACAACCAGCGTGGTACATTGTCCTGGTGGAAGTAGTATCGGCCATGTAACACCCACAACCTGGTAACTCTTTGGCTCCTTTGCCAGGATGCTTTGGATGGTAAGGGTACGGGGCTGACCGATCATGTCGGATGTATTGCAGATCTGGAACGTCGAATCGATGTACGTCTTGTCTACACATCCTACCCACAGCGTATCGAACGTGAGAGATCCACGAGTAACACCTGTCTCAGTGAGGCGAACCAGATCGAGCTTTACCTGCGTGTTCGGGAGACCACAGCGATTCGTTGGGCGTATTTCCAGAGTATCTACGATCTGTCCAACATTCGTTCCGGTAAATGTAACCGTGACTGTTGTTGGCACACCCGGCGTAAGCGTAACCGACGTTGGGGTTACCCTGTACCGCCCTGCATTGGGTCCTCGCATAACAAGTGCTGCAGAGCTTCCGCAGGGGGCGGCATCATTAATCGTAAACGTCCACGACGCTACAGAATCACATCGAATCGTGTCTTTGATCGAAGCAGGAGTTACGGAAAGCGTTCGTGGCACGGCCCTGTCGGATCGCTGATTTGAAGCACCAGAACGAAGGAGGCCTGTAAACCCGTTTCCGGTGGCATCGCACAAGGATGTAATGTTGTTTACAGATTCGTTGCAGCGCAGATATACACGAAGACCAGATTCATTGCCGTTAAGTGAACGATCCTTCTGACAGAATATGGTTGCCGAATCTAATGCTCGTTCCCAGATGCGAACTTCATCCACCATGCCCTTGAGCGTGCGGTTGAGATTCGCATTATCTGCTACACCGTTGAAGGAGCCGATGAGTAGAGGAAGATCGCCTCTGTCTAGCGGACGAAGGTAGTTTGTCGGATAGGTTGAATTCCGCACGGGGCCAGCAGCAAGTACACCATCGATAAACAATGATACTGTCTGGGTTGTGCCATCAAAGACGGCCGCATAATGATGCCAAGCGCCATAGAGCGCAGATGCATCTGCGCGAACGATCGTGTTATCTACTGCAAAAAGCTGGCCTTCATCGCCGTTCACCTCAAAGGTTAGTTGGTCGTTCTGGTCGATGTAGAGAATGAAGACGTCGTTAAAGTCGCTGTTCGGACCCCACAAGCCCCCTATGTACTGTCGCTGACCAGCCTGCTTGTCGATCTTTGCCCAAAGTTCGAATGTGAGTGCTGTCTGCCTCATCTTGATGGGGTTCTTCGCCAGCTCAACAAAGTGCTGACTCCGTCCCGATGTAACAGTCATCGAGACCGCCTGCCCAACACACTCTTTTCTGGTATCACAGCCTGCTGGAAACTGGGCCCGCAATGGAGAAGCGGACAAGCATAAAGCCAGCACAACGAGAACGCGAATCAAAGCGCTCATAAGCAATTCCTAACGAGATATGGCCACGGAAAAGATACGAATCACAAGGCTCATAGAGCCTGAATTCGTCGTAACTTTTACGTACTTGTTTTGCACAACTTTCGACGCCGCTATGACATCATCCATACGCCTGTTTTCCGTTGCTGCTGCAGCTCTTACAATGTTTCTTACCGCTGCAGTTACGAGTCATGCCCAGACCCCAAGAGAATTTGCCGTTATGGTCTCGGCTGCAGTAACCGTTGCCCCCTCACCTTCGATCAAGCTCACATGGGCAAAGGATGCAAGCCAGCAGGTAGTCTACATTTGGCGCAAAGCCAAAGAGACTGCCAGGTTCCCGGCTGATATGCGGGATTCTGTGGTTGGTGCCGGTACGTCGTGGACGGATACCGATGTACGCCCCGGAGAGGCCTTCGAGTACCGTCTGCTGCGCTACAACAAGAAGCAGAACGGCATAGACTCCGCCACAGGAAAACCAAAGTTTACCGAATGGTATGCAACGGGTTACATTCATGCAGGCATCCAGGCAGCTCCCGCGCCGCGAGAGCGTGCACTGGTGCTTGTTGACTCTACGCTTCGTTCAGCACTTTCGTCCGAGCTCGCAACATTTCAAACAGACCTCGAAAACGAGGGCTGGGACGTAACAATTCGCAATGTGCCACGTGCAGAGAAATTCGATTCGAATGCCGTGAAACGTGCTCGGGCGGTGATCAAGGAAGAATGGGATGGCGGACCGAGAGACATTGGATCTATAGTGCTTGTTGGACGCGTAGCCGTGCCATATTCTGGCACGATCTATCCCGACGGACACCCCGATCACATCGGCGCATGGCCTGCAGACGGGATTTATGGTGATCATAACGGTAATTACACAGACCGTATCGCAAACCAGGCGAATACGAGCCGTCCGTCGAACAACAATGTACCAGGTGACGGCAAGTATGATCAGAGTCAGTTTAGTACTGAAGTTGACATCCCCGTTGGTCGTATCGATTTTTACAATCTTCCTGCATTCACAGCGAGTGAGCTGGAACTTCTGCGTGCCTACTTCAAGAAGAATAACGAGTACCGCTCAAATCAATGGAATGTGGCTGTAGGGGGCGTAATCGACGACAACTTCGGCACCTATGGCGAAGTGTTTGCAGCAAGTGCTTGGCGCACATTCTCGGTCTTCGGTGGTGATACGGCCGTGCGCGCAGGAGATATCTTCACAGATCTTGCCGGCCCTAAGGTTTCACTTCTTGCATACGGCTGTGGCGGCGGTACAGATGTGTCTGCAGGGGGCGTGGGCAACTCAACAGACATGACAACTAAGCCTGTGAATGCTGTCTTTACGATGATGTTCGGCAGCTACTTTGGAGACTGGGATACAAAGAACAACTTCATGCGTGCAACTCTTGCCTCGAACCCACGAGTGCTCACATGCGGCTGGTCGGGACGTCCGCACTGGTATATCCACCACATGGCACTTGGTGAGACGATCGGCTACGGTCTCAAGCTTTCCCAAAACAATCAGACAATCGTTGGCGGTCAGCTGGGCAATTACATTCCAAACGTGTTTATCACTGCACAAGGCAATAGTATTGCCGCTGCCGGCGACAGGCAAGTTCATATTGCTCTGATGGGCGACCCAACATTGCGAGCTTCTACAATGCCGGTGCCGCAGATCGCCACGCTAACTGCATCAACAGAATATCCCAACATCGTAAACCTGGTCTGGAATGCGCCGGGTCCAGAAGCAGCAGGCTACCTCGTGTACCGCAGAAAGGCGGGCGTAAAGAAGTGGACGCTCCTTACTCCTACGATGACAACGAAGCTTACATACAGGGATTCTCTTGTTAACGACGGCACGCTCGAATACATGGTCAAGACCCTCGCACTGCGTCAGCTTGCCAGCGGTTCCTATCATGAGATGGGTAAGGGGCGCACTGCAAGTGTTGTTACCACAGATGTAGCCGAGGGCGACATCAACACCTCATTCGATGTTGCGATTGGCCCCAACCCGGCATCTCAGTCAGTGAATGTTGATCTGTACCTTCCTGCTGCTTCAGCCGTAACGGTATACATAGCCGACATCACCGGCTCAATCGTCCGTCAGCAAGACTTCGATATGCTCTCAGGGGGCTCCCACAGCATCGGCTTCGATGTAAGTGATCTTGCTGCAGGGGGCTACCAGATTGTTGTGAAGACACGCAGCCAGACGATGGTGAAGGCGTTGGCGGTGATGAGGTAGAATCTCAGGGACTAGGGACTAGGGACTAGGGACTAGGGACTAGGGACTAGGTAGAGCGACGGTTCCAAATGAAGTAGACGGGGATGCCAATTGCCACGATTACAAGTCCGGGCAGGCTATAGTGTGGTTTGTAGATCAGCAGCGACACGCAAATCACAAGTGCTGCAACGATGTACAGTGCTGGGAGCACAGGATATCCAACGGCTTTTATTGGGCGTTCGAGATTAGGCTGCGTAATGCGCAGCTTGAATACTCCGAGTACCGTTAGGATGTAGAAGAGGAGCACGGCAAACACAACGTAATCGAGGAGATCGCCGTATCGTCCGCTAAGGCATAAAACGCTTGCCCATATGGCCTGCATCCAAAGCGAGTATGCTGGTACGCCCCGTTCATTCAGCTGGGCTGCCTTTGCAAAGAAGAGTTTATCCTGAGCCATCGCATAGTATGCGCGAGAGCCACTTAGGATAATCCCGTTGTTACAACCAAAGGTAGAGATCATGATCAGTACTGACATGATAACTGCCCCTGTGCCACCGAAGATCACATCAGCCACGGCGGCACCAACACGATCGTTGGTTGCAAATGCGATGCCACGCTCAAAGGCTGTTGCCCCGTGCGGATCCTGCACAACAGGCATAACTGCAACGAACGCAAGGTTGGTGAGCAGATATAGTGCTGTCACGAGTACAACGCCAATAGAGAGCGCACGTGGTATCGTTTTGGTAGGTTCCTTAACCTCGGCTGCGGCAAACGTTATGTTGTTCCATGCATCGCTTGAGAATACTGTACCAACCATTGCAACGGCGATGGCTGCAAGAAGCGGTATACCGTTCCGCGCTGCGAAACCAAGACTGTTGTATTCATCAGAACTCAGCTGCGGCACAACTGGCGTAACGGCATCCGTCCAAAGTGAGGCTATGTTCGCAGAGAATGTACCATTCGAGATACCATAGACAATGCCAGCAATCGCTATGGCCACAACGCTAATGATCTTGGTCGTGGTAAAGGTGTTTTGGATCAGCTTGCCGAGAGACAGTCCTCGTGCATTCAGAGATGTTAATCCTACGATACTCGCGATGGCAAACAGCTGTGCCGCATTCACCTGCAGGGGGCCAATGGTAAACAGCACATTGGATTCTCCGAGTGCTGGCACCAGTTGCGATGTGTACTTGGCGAAAGCCATCCCCACGGCAGCGATTGTTCCTGTCTGAATCACCGTGAAGAGTGTCCAACCGTACAAGAACCCTGGTAGTTTGCCGAATGTCTCGCGCAGGTAGACATACTGTCCGCCAGCATGCGGATAGAGTCCTGCAAGCTCTCCATACGTGAGCGCCGCAATAAGCGTCATAAGCCCCGTAACTAGCCAGACAACAAGCATCATGCCTGGCGAACCTACTGTACGTGCAACGTCTGCACTTACTATGAAAACGCCGGACCCAATCATGGATCCGGCGACAATCATTGTAGAGTCAAAGAGTCCGAGCGTACGGCGGAAACTCATGCCTGTGCCTTGCGCACAAGTGAGTTCTTCTTTCCATAGACATTGTAGAACACGAGCCCGATAGCCAACCAGACAACCAGTCGCATGAAGTGGAGATAGTCACTCAAGCAGAGTGAGACCAACAACGCGCCGCACGACAAAATGCCGAGAATTGGGATCAGCGGCACAAGAGGTGTCTTGAAGGGACGCTCCCGATTTGGTTCTTTGTAGCGCAAGATCAATACTGCTGCGCAGACAACTACGAATGCAAACAGTGTTCCAACAGACGTCATCTCACCAACAAGTGCGATCGGTGCAAAACCTGCGAACAAGCTTACAACGAGAGCAAAGAGTAGGTTAGACTTCCATGGAGTCTTGTACTTTGGATGAGTGTCCGAGAAGAGCTTCGGAAGGAGTCCGTCCTTCGACATTGTGTAAAACACGCGAGACTGTCCAAGAAGCATCACAAGAATAACGCTTGAGTATCCTGCAATGATCGCAAGATTGATCGCTGGTCCCAACCACGACACACCCATCTTTTCGATGGCAACAGCAACAGGGGCGGCTACACCAGCAAACTCTTTGTAATTGGCAACACCAGTCATAACGAACGAGAACAACACGTAGAGAATCGTGCAGATGATCAGCGAGCCAAGGATTCCAATCGGCATGTCTTTCTGAGGATTCTTCGCTTCTTGCGCTGCAGTGGATACTGCATCAAATCCGATAAATGCAAAGAATACCATACCCGCAGCCTTGAGAACACCGCTCCATCCGAAATGTCCGAATGCACCTGTGTTGGCAGGAATAAACTCAGCGTAGTTGTCGGCATTGATATAGGCAAAGCCCAGACCAATAAAGATGATCACCACGGCAACCTTGAGTCCAACGATGAATGCATTGGCACGAGCCGATTCCTGTATACCACGAATCAGCAGCAGCGACACGGCAAACACGATGATCATCGCAGGCAGGTTCACGATTCCATGCTCAGCAGACCCGGGCGGAGTTTGCCAATATGACATTGCAAATGCTGTAGGCAATTGGATTTTAAAGTAGGCTAAGAATTTTGCCAGGTAAGCCGACCACGAAACGGCAACGGTAGAAGCACCTACGGCATACTCGAGAACCAAGTCCCAGCCAATGATCCATGCAAACAACTCACCCATTGTCGCATAGGCATATGTATATGCACTGCCTGCTACGGGAATCATTGCTGCAAACTCAGCATAGCACAAGCCTGCAAAGGCACATCCGATCGCTGCGATCACAAAGGAGAGCGATACAGCAGGCCCCGCATGCTCTGCGGCTGCAATTCCCGTTAGCGAGAATAAACCAGCTCCGATGATGGCACCAATGCCAAGGTTGATCAAGTTAATCGGACCCAGTGTGCGCTTTAGCTCTGTATTATGAGCTGCATCACTCTGAAGCTGCGAAATGTCTTTACGAAACCGTAATTCAAACGCCATGCGCGTCTCCCCTAGTTTACAATTCGATGTTGGCTTCGCAATATATACAGGGAAACTTCATACAGAGCTCAAATGTTCTCGGTGCTCCGTACGTTTGCACTCAACTTCGAACAAAAACACTTTATCATCATTCAACTTGGAGATTCTCATGGCACTCGCAACAGGTACAACAGCGCCAGATTTTACACTTCTCAACGCAGACATGCAGCCAGTGTCGCTGTCGTCGTTCAAAGGACAAAAGGTCGTTCTCGCCTTCTTCCCTGCATCATTCACTGGTGTGTGTCAGGCAGAACTCTGCACATTTCAAGGGGCTCTCCAGCGCCTCAATGGTATGAATGCAACTGTGATTGGTGTTGCAGCCGATCTGCCATTCTCAAACAAGGCATTTGCAGCCGCTAATGATCTGCACTTCCCAATTCTTTCAGACTGGAACCTCGACGCGATCAACAAGTATGATGTTGCCCTGCACAACTTTGCCGGCATCGAAGGCCTCACGCGCTCAGTCCGCGCAACCTTCGTGATCGACACCAACGGCACAATCTCCTTCGCCGAAGTAACAGCCAACCCAGGCGTTGAACCAGATTATGATGCGGTATACGCAGCAGTAGAAGCAGCAGCGTAGATTAGCAGCGAGCAGCGAACAGCGAACAGCGAGGTCCCTCGCCGCTAGCGCGGCTCGGGATGACGCACCAAATTTGTTTTTCATGAGCGGGCGCGCCTTTGGCGCGCCCGCTTTGTTTTAACCCACGTTGCACGGTGCGTCATCCCGAGCGAAGCGAGGGACCTCATGAGTCCACATTTTGTGGCAAAAATCGCTGTCCGAAAATCATCATTTTATACATTGGTTTCTTTGAATCCATTCAAGAGTTTCCCCTACAAGCCAAATACATTGTAGCTATTCGGCAATGTCATGTTGTCTTATTCACGGTTTGTTATCACGAAAGGGTGTATATGTTCAAGTATGTACTTGCCTTAGTTGCAATGTTAAGCACGCTGCTCTGGGGCACACAAAACCTCGTAGCACAGTTTGCATTACCACCGATTATCGGTGATACACTGTGGACTTATGATACAAAAGACAAGAAAGACGTCAGTCCGACTGACTCTCCCAGGGGGCCGTGGCACGATTATGCCGAAGATGCTGGTGTCGTCTTTCGAATGACAGTGTCTGACATCATTGTCATGGATGCCAATACAGGCGAGATAAAGGACCGTCTTGGACTTCGTGAGCTGCTTCGAGGTAATAACGCAGAGGAGGTGTACTATGAAACCTCATCGGTCCAATGTGATCGATACGGCAAACGCCTCGTTGTTAGATACAAAGTGCTTTCGACAGTTTTTGGAAGAGATTCACTTTTCAGCATGATGGTGTCGTATCCTGAAAGACGTGTGTTGAAGAGCATCAAATATCTAGGCTGGGTAGAATACTTCTATGACTACCACACTGCGATTTCTCCCGATGGAAGATGGATGGCAGCACCACACAATCCTATTGAAGGCAAGTCTTATGTGCTGTATGACTCCGAGCGCGATACCTCGCACATCATAAATCTAGGTGGGACGTCGCTCTGGTCATTTGATTCATCAAGCAGCCAGGCAGCATTTTCTAATGTTATCATCGATTTACAATCTGGCACGCCAAAGGTTCGATCATTTCCTTCTGCCAAGGGACTCAGCCTTCCGATGTTTTCAGCCGATGGCAGGTACATCATTGGACGTACAACAACACGATCTGGACTTTCCCAGTATCCGCGAGTGAGCATACTCGACATTAAAACTGGCGAGATAGTATGGCAGCTTCATGGATCCTGGGAATGGACAGGTGGCAATGGCAACATGCGAGATGATCTACTCAGTTTTGCGATATCAGGGAATGGCCGCCTTGTGTACGCATATCGCAATGACACGATCAATGGGAAAGTCATAGATGAGGGTTTCTTTTACCGACCGCCTGATACGATTCCTATTGCAAGATCAATGCCCCGAACTACTGGCGGCTTTGCTCCTGGATATATAGCCTTGGACAGCGACCATGCAGGGTATCTACAATTCTCACGTGACCTCACAAGATGCTTTGTTGCAGCTAGAAGCCGAAATCTATTAGCATACCCCGGATACTTAGTGGCTATGCGCTTCGATGAGCTAGTTACTGGCATACCACAAGGTGGCGCAACAAACACTCAGCAAACTGCTCTCTACCCCAACCCCACAACCGGAGTTGTGACCGTGCGCTGGGAATGGCCCGATGAAACAGTTCATTGGCAAGTTGTATCTGCGACAGGACAGCT